>CAVSTR010000001.1:0-31987 GCA_963730915.1 uncultured Gemmatimonadales bacterium
AGGGTGTGCTCGGCGGCGAGTGCTGGATAGGGTGCAGCAAAAATGCCCCAGTGTGGCCTTTGTAGCACAGTCATGGGGCGCCAGCTGAGGCAGTGGCGCCACGCCCTAAGCAGTAGCGCGAGTTGTAGGCCGGCGGTGCGAAACCTCTGACAGTGGTGCAGCTTCGACGGAATGGTCACAGGCACCGTCGGAACTCCAGCACCTGAATCAAATTGGCCCCTATCGTTCGGAAATTATTGACTTTCGACTGGCCAGCGAACCGCGGGCGGCACTCCGTCGGAATACTGGTTACCCGGTAGCCGCCACGGGCTGCGCGAATGATGAACTCCATCAAAACAGCCCAACCTCGCCCTCGAGACTCCAATTCGATGTGTTCGAGTAACACTCGACGAAACATCAGCACGCCCTGGAATGTGGGCAGCGACCCGAACAGGGCTCGATAGAGGAGGCGCTCCAGCAGCGATAGCATTCGGGAGAGGACCATGCCCGGCCGCCGCGGGATATATCCCAATACCATATCCCGGTGGGGCATGGCAGCTAACAACTGCTCGATGCAGGACGCCGGGAATTGACCATCCGCGGGAAGGAAGGTCAGATACCGTCCACGTGCTCGGAAGAGCCGGTGCGATAGACCGCGCCCAAGCCACCGTTGGGTGCATGGTGAACGACGCGCACCAGCCCGCTCTGTTGGGCTAATCGGTCAGCAATCTCGCCAGTCTCGTCGGTGCTACCGTCATCGATGATCAGCAACTCGTAAGGAATCCCGAGCCGCTGTACCGTCGCGGTGATCTCATCGGAGACCATCTTCAGTGAGGGGGGCCTCATTGTACGCCATCACGACGACAGAAATTTGGGGCGCTGCTTCTGACAAGGGCGTCTCAATTATCAACTGGGCCGCCGCGTAGGATGCGTGCCGGGTTACCGACGACCACCGTACGAAGGGGGGACATCCCGAATTACTATACTCCCCATCCCAACCAGCGAGCCGTCTCCTATGATTGCGCGTTGAAATGAGATGACTCCCGGCGCCTATATAACAACACCTCCCAACGCGCACACCGCCTGAGAGATGGGCGGCGCTCGCGACAATGGAATAGTCGCCTATAATTGTGTCGTGGTTCACAACCACGTTGGCGAGTATGGTGACGTGGCTGCCGATCCGGACGCCAGACGATAATGCTACGTAGGGGTACACCAGGGAAGCAATCTGACCCGATCTGGACCGTCCGGGAGAGGTGAGCCCGGGGATGGACCAGAGTCAGAAGCGATCCTCAGGGATGGCCGAGAGAGGTCCGGACGGCGGGCAAAGTTGGAAGGGCTGCCGAGCGCGTCGACAAACCTGGCGGTAGGATACTCAGCGCCGAGCCCAAGGGGCCAAGGACCGGCAAGCTCCTCACCTCGGTTCCCCACTTCCGCTCATCGTCATCGAGGAAGCCCTTGGGGCAATAACCAAGACCTTGAGCCGCGAGCTCTGCAAACCAGTCAAGGACGTCTCCTCCGGTGCCTCCCGCCCCTAGGATGATGACATCCTGCTCCAGGTGCCGAGCTCCCGTCATGTGGCCTTTGCCAGGTCAGAGGGAATTGACGCCTCCTCCAGGAGCGCCGCTATTACTCGCCGCTGTTCGTCTACAGTGATGTTGGAGTGCATCGGAGCGCTATCGCACGCCGGGCCACGTCATCAGTGACAGGGAAGTCCCCTTGGCATGGCCGCCCTGTTTGCCCAAAACCGGGTCAGGGGTATGTGGTGGGTACCGATTCCGACCTCGATTGATCGGCTGCGAAGCCGGGATATGATTGCGGCTGTCGGTCTGCCGCCGCACGGGATAGCAAGACGACATATGCCTGATAAATGTGCGCGGCTGGTTCCAGTGCCAAGGGCGTCGTTATTCCAGTCCCCTCCAGCAGGCGATCGTATTCCTCGGCTGCACGGCGCCTGTGGCCGATCAGCTCGGAGAGTCGCTTCATCTGGACCACGCCCATGGCGGCTTGAAATTCAGTAAGCCGGTAGTTGAAACCGGGCGTGACGAACTCCGGGGTGGAGGATAAGGGATCAAGGCCATGGTTACGCAGAGTTCGAAGACGACGAGCGAGCTCTGGCCGGCTGGTCGTCACGGCTCCCCCCTCTCCGGTCGTGATCACTTTTCGGGGGTGGAAACTGAAGCACCCAGCATACCCCACGCTCCAGCTGGCCGGCCGTGAAGCCGGCACCAGCGCGCACGCCGCATCCTCGATGACGCAGGCATCTTGGCGGCAGCCACATCCAAAATCGCAGGCATATCCGCCATCCCGCCGAATGCGTGCACCGGCAGGATGGCCTTTACCGGCCGAGCCGCCGGATGGCATCGGCGAGACGCTCTGGGTCCATATTGAAGGTGCGCTGATCTAGTCGACGAACAGCGGTTGCGCCCCGCACAGCCCGACCGCATTGGCGGTCGCCGGCCAGGAGTACGTCGGAACGGCCACGAAGTCACCAGGGCGGACGCCTAGAGCCAGAAGGGCCAGGTGCAATGCCGCGGTACCGCTACTCACAACGACGGCATCCGAGCTCCTCGCCGCGGCCGCAATTTGACCCTCAAAGGCCCGAACCCGCTCCCCCTGCACCAAGAAGCCGGTATGTAGGACCTGTATATTGCCTCCGCCTCCTCGGCCCCAACGGAGGGAAAACCCAGGCGGATTAGGCTTTCGTCTCGTCCGCTGCCTTGGTCCGATACCATTGGATCGTCCGTTGAAGGCCGTCTTCTAGGTCGACCTGCGGCTCATACCCGAGCAGTCGTCGAGCCTTCTCGATATTGGGGATCCGCAACTCAACGTCGGTCTGGTCCCACGGTACAAATGTGATCCTCGACCGGGAACCGGAGAGGCGCACAATCTGCATTGCCAAGTTGTAGATGGTAACGACGCTTCGCGGATTCCCAATGTTGAATGCCTGACCACGGCCTCGTCCCGTTCGAGACAGGCCAAGAGCCCAGTGGCCATGTCATCCACGTAGCACCAGGCTCGAATTTGACTTCCGTCGTTGTGAATCGTGATGTCCTCATTGCGGAGCGCCTGGACGATGAAGCGGTGAATTGCGCCCTCACCGGTCTGGCCCGGACCATAAATGTTGAACGGGCGAACTGAGACAGCCGGTATACGGAATTGCTTGTGGTAGTTGTGAGCGAGGTGCTCAGTTGCGAGCTTACTCACCGCATAGGTCCAGCGAGCTTCCCCCACAGCTCCCAGGCTGGTCAGATCGGCTTCCCGTACGTTATATGCGTAGGCGCCGAACACCTCGCTGGTAGAGAAGTCGACGAATCGCTCGAGACGAGGCTGTTGGCGGGCAGCCTCCAGCATGTTATACGTGCCGAGGATCGCCACCTTCATGGTGTCGACAGGCATCCGAAGCACCGTATCCACTCCGGCGATCGCCGCCAGATGGACAATAATCTCGCAGCCTTCCACTGCCGCGTGGGCTGCTTCTGGATCGGTGACGTCCCCGCGGATGACCTTCACATTGGGATGATTTGAGAGACGTGTATGACGCAGCGTGTTCCGGTGATAATTGTCCAGGATGACGATATCGTTTTGATCCACCAACCGCCCCGCCAGCGTCGTGCCGATGAAGCCTGCGCCTCCTGTGAGAAGGATCTTTTTCCCTTGAATCACTGGCCCTCCTGCCACTGGGGAGCAGCGTTGTCGACCCGGGAAGAATTACAGCCAAGTCGTGATGCGAGAATACCGGAGGTGGTGCAAAGATGATGCGCAGCTTGGAACAGGCAAGGTCGTGGCCTTCCAAGCTGCGGAAAGACGCCAGGCAGAGTCCGGCTGCCTTCAGTCGCGCGACGATCCTGGCACTTGGGATCGCGTTGACGGCGATGATCATCTGCCGTTTGCTGCCAGGCCCTTCGACGTAGAGGACTTCGGGGAATTCCTACCCCTCCTCCGCAACAATCCGACATTCCTGACTCAGCTAAAAGCGCTACTCCGCTACTACGTCGAGGATCAGGGTCGGCTCAATGTGACCGTATTTCTTTATCGTCACGAAGTGGTTCTTCTTCGGGTGGCACGTCCCCATGTGGCAGACTGCGCGCTTCCTCGAAATGTGGCTGATCGTCACCGGCGTCTACGTCGTACTTCGAGACCTCGGTGCCGCCCGTTTTGGCGCCCTATGCGGTGCCGCACTGCTTATGGTCGCCCCTCCAGGCATGGCGGCCTGGGTAAGACTGACTCTGGGCGAGCCACTCGGTACTCTCCTGCTTCTCCTGGCGACACATCTGGCGATCGGATATCAGCAGGACGGTCGCTGGCGCTTGCGGGCTATCGGCATTGTCTTGCTGCTTCTGGCAATTGCATTCACCAAGGAGATGCTGCTGGTTGCAGTGCCTTTCGTCCTCGCGGTGGCGTGCACCCGCGGCCCAGACGGACGTTTCGAGCCGTTCAGAGCCAGTCACCGCAATCGCTACCTGATCGGTCTTTCCGGCGCGGTGCTCTCGGTGGCAGCAATGGCCATCGTGGGGTTGCACTCCATGCGAAGCAGATGCCCTGGCAGGGCAATATGGTAAGGTCGCGGTAACAGGTGACCAATTGCTCGCCCCGCTCATTCTGTTCCTGCTTCCGGGATATTCCCTCATAGGTTCCGTTTTTCCTAGGGCCCTCATCATTGCTGACGGGGTGTTTCTCGCTATCCTTGCGGGCGGCTGGTTGCTCGCGTTCAGAAGCGCAGGCGACAAATCGGAGATGCGAAGACGCGTTGCAATACCGCTCCTCCTCCTACTCCCGGGCGCATTGGCGTATGTGCCGTGGAATGGCATACTAGTCCGTATGGTTTGCCTTTCCTCCTCTCCCCCGCGTTTCTACTCGGGTACGCACTGACGTCGATCGAAAGTCACTTCAAACGCCGCGTCGTCCTCATCCGAGCTCTCACAATTCTTATCCTGGTATCGTGCGCGATCAGCGCGCACCACTTCGCCTCCCGCCGCTGCGCCTTACAGCAGGTTAACGCTGGAGTCGCGGCTAGGATCGCAGCATCCACTGGACAGGACTCGACTCTCGTTACCGTGGCCAGGCCGCCGAGACTCGCGTGGATGGGCCCTGGACCTGCCTTGGGTCGCTACGTGCTGGCGACGACAGGCCACCCAGTCGTAGCCCCGTTCGAGACATCCTCTGCGCCGAGCTCGAGCCTGCCTTGCACGCGAGCTCAAAGCTGCTCATCGTAAGTTATCATTTTCGCTGTGGCAGCGTCTCCCATCCAGATGTGAGCCTTCGTCGCTACTTCCGATATCTTGACCTTTCAACCTTCGCACTCAGCGTCGACTCCGTTCGGGCTGACTTGTTGTTCCACAATCCGGCGGGTGGTCGGGACGTCAGTGAAACTCTACGGTCAAGGCTCACTCCCAATGCTGGGAAGAATTACAGGCGAGGCTGTCTCTTCTGGCCCTGAACACCTCGAACGGAGGGACTGGCGCAAGCTTCTCGTATCGCGCCCCCAGAGCGCCGGCGATGCGAAGAGAGGCGGCAGTATTGTATTTATCCGAGGGATCGTAAAGCACGAGTTTAGGCGGGCGACAGCGTATCACCTGCAGCACCGAGTCTAAGGCTGCCGCGGAGCTGATCCCGACTGCCGTGTTGTAAAACCTGAATGGATTTACCCGGCGGCCGAGAAAATACAGTTCGGCATTGGTTGGAAGTACGAAGATCGTGTCGCCCGGCTGAGTCTCGCGCTCGATCAGCCGAAGCAGCGACTGGTAGAGTTGCGCATCCGCCGCGTCGACGTATATCCCAGCAACCGGAGATGGGAGGGGTGTGGCTGGAAAGCGCCGTTCGCCCATGACCATACCTCGAGCTGGCGGGTCAGTGGCATTGCCGCCTGATAGTACAGTGCCACGCCAGCGATAAAGGTTGAGACAGCCATCGTAAGCCCGGGTGCCAGCATTCGCTCGGCGGTCAGGAGCAGGACGGCAGCCAAACTCAGTCCGACGGAATAAAAGAGGTAGATCGGTAGCTGGTAGTGCAGTGACACCAGGGCGTAGAACGTGGCAATCACCGGCAAGGGGTGAAATGCCCGAGCCCTGCCACGAACCAGCGCGCGGAACAGCAGTATACCCAGCAGCGCTGAAATCAGGAGCAAGCGGTATACAAGCCGGCATTGAGGAGTCGGTCCAGCTCACCGGAATAAAAGCCACGCCAGGCCAGGATTCCCAACATCAGGTACCCGGCCTCTTCATAAACCCCAATCGGGGAACGGCTAGAGCGGCACCAAAAGATCCTGGGCCCAGTCCCCATGGCGCATGCGCGAGGTGGTAAGCGAGGAGCGGAAGGCCCGAGATGAGTCCGCCTAGTGCGAGCTCACGCAGGGTGGCGACGACATCACGGTTGGACCGGGTCGCTGCCGCCCGCAGCACAGCCGCGAGCGGCCACACGCCGAAGAGCAGCCACCCCAAGGGGTCGGTGACCCGCAGGATGTACCAGGAGGACCATTGCGATCAGGGCCAGTATTACCCGCGCCAGCGGCGGTCCTCCGCCAGCTGCAGCGGCGGGGTTTTCCAAAAACAGAAACACCAGAACACCAGAGGCCAGGAAGACACCGGAAAGCTGGCGAAAGAGAAAGGCGGTGCCGACCAGGAACCCGGCAACCACATGTCGGCTTCGCAGGCTTACCGAATTGCACGAAAGCCAGGCTATGTCGGGACTGCGAAAAACAAGGTATACCAGTTGGCCGTCGGGTTCAGAAACTGAACGAAACTCAGTGACGTAAGCGCCAGGGCGCCAACCAAGCGGTACAGGCTCCTCGATGCCTCAGAATCAGAAACATCAGCCCGGCTTGAAAAACGGTCAGGAGCGCCAACGGATACCGCATGCTGACAATGCGTACGCCAAATGTCGAAAAGGCCGCCGCATTCACTAGGTTGACATATCCGGCGTGCAGGTCTTGAACGTCGCGATGGAGTACCTGACCCAGCAGCATGCGCTCCGCGACATGGGCGAACTTGCCCTCGTCGGCCGGTGCCCAAAATCGATTGTGATAGGTGATCATGACGAGGGTGCTGACCAGCACCAAGAAGATAAGGGCGGCCAATGACCGGAGGATCCCAGTCGCTGGATCTTTCCATGGCGCTAGGGCCTGGCTCGCTGGCGATCGCCTCAGAGGTGTCCGCCCGCTTCGCGCTACCGACCTCTGTCATCGCCGGACGGGGACCCTGGTGACCGGCCCATCTCGATGAGAATGTCACCAGGCCGGACGATCCGGGCCCGTGTCATGGCCTGACGGCTACCGCTGAGACGGAGTGGTTCTCGTCTCAGTCGTTGCTGGGGGGGAGTCGGGGACGTCCGACTCGTCGCTGGACGGAGTTTCAACTCGGCTTTCGGGTGGCTCCGGCAGTGTAAGGGTGCTCTGTCCCCGGGCGTCAACGCCCATCCCAACCTTGGCACTGCCGCTGCGGTCGGCAAACACAAGCGTAGAGGCACCCCCACGCACGAGGCTCAAGACGGTCCGGGTGGTCCCGTTTTCGTCGGCAAACAGCATGCTAACAGTCTGATCGGGCAGCAGTCCGAGCACGGCGCGAGAACGTCCCGCGCTATCGCGAACGGTAATACCCGATGCCCCACCGCGAAGGACTGACATGCTCAGGCCCGCCTTGCTACCTGGCGCTTGCAGCTGCAGGCGCATCGAGCCGTCGTCCGCCGCAGCCCAAGAGCCACGAATGTCTCCATTTCGATCTCGGAGCACGAACTGTCTGGCTTCAACGACAGAGGCGACGGTGCCCGGAAGGCCATGCCGCGCTGCAACAATCACCAGAGCCGTGGCCAGTCCCAGAAGCAGTGCTACACTTACCAACGTCCCCATCCAGATCCGGCGCAGCCGGCGATTCTCCCGCTCCAGCTCACCCGTGCGGATTGTCAGGCCGCGCTCCAACTCCCGCATTTGGCGCAGGAGGGGATCGGACGCGGCGTCGGGTTTGACCTCGGTCATGCGGGTCCACTCTCCAGGAAGTATGAGCGACAGGCCCGGTCCAGCAGGTCGGCGGTCAGCTCAGGCTGTATTTCCCGGTACTTGGCTATATCGGTGACATGGGCGATCAGGTCGCGCGGGTGGCATCCCCGAGGCCGGATCCCCCGCTTGTCGTAGAATTCATCGAAGACGTACGTCACCGATTCGGCGGTGTACGCGACGCCTGCGGCTTGGCAGCACCGGCGGAAGATTTCGTCATACTGGTCGCGGGTTGGATCCTCAACCGGAATCTTGTAGTGGATCCGGCGGAGAAACGCCTCCTCGACCAGCTCCGCCGGGTCGAGGTTCGTTGCAAAGATGAGCAGGCAGTCGAAGGGTACAGGGAATTTTCCGCCGGTATGCAGGGTGAGATAGTCGACATGCTTCTCCAGCGGGACGATCCAGCGATTCAGCAGATCCCGCGGTGGCACTCGCTGGCGGCCGAAGTCATCCACGATGAGTACGCCCCCGTTCGCCTTCACCTGAAAAGGAGCCTGGTAAAGCTTGGTGAAGTGGTCGTATCTGAGGTCGAGCTGCTCAAGCGTCAGCTCCCCACCGGTGATCACGACTGGCCGTTTGACTCGCGCAAACCGCCGGTCGTAGCCGGACCCGCTTCGAAGCCAGAGGGAGTCCTGTCCGATGGCTTGTTCCTCTACTGGGACTTCCTGGTGGTGGACCGGGTCGAAGACCAGCATGATCTGGCCATCGACATCCACAGCATACGGGAGGTAGAGGATGCCGCCCAGCATCTGAGAAATGGCCTCCGCGATAGCCGTCTTTCCATTTCCCGGATGGCCGTAAAGAAATATTGACTTCGAGGAGTTGACCGCGGGGCCCAGGATATCGAGCAACGAATGGTTAAGTACCAAATGGCTGAAGCCGGACTGTAAAGTCTCCTGGGTAACATGGGCGTTCTGGATCGGACTGCGCTTCAATCCACTTGGTGTACTGCGCCAATGGTACTGGGGCGGGTCCGACATACTGGCTGGCCTCGAGAGCCTCCTTCGCCCGGTCGCGTCCCGCATTACCAATGTCGAAGAGGTAACTCGCTCGGTTAGGGCCAGTGGTTCCCCTGACCTCGATAAACCGCCGCTGCTGCAAGGTGAGCAGCTCCTCGTCGACCAGCGCGAAGGGGAGCCGCAGGAAATCTGCGAGGAAGTGTCCCGTACGCCCCCCCTGGACGTAGAGACCTTCAGGATCAGATCGCGTACCACATCGGCCGACAGGCCGGTATCGGCCAAGGTATCCGGTACGGGAGGCACCGGATCTTCCCTGGCCAGCCGCGGCTCATCCAGCATGACGGGTATGGCGCTCATGAAATTGCCTCTGTGGTACTCGCAATGTACCGCATAAGGGGCCGTGCTGGACTGACCACCAAAGGACATCGCCCAGGCGGTGCCGGAACGCTCCAGTGTCCGCCCGGGAGCTCCAGGGCATGAGCCGCATCCCAGTGCCAGCGGGTTCGGGTGCCGGGCGCAGCGCGGGGTAGCTGGCTACTACCGTTCCCGCGGCATCCAGAAACGCCACGTCGAGGGGAAACCGAATTCCATACATATGGACCGAGCTGCAGGGAGTAAGAACAGGCCCTCTCCGAGTTCCGGGGCTGGCCGCCCCCTCATGCCACGGAGTCGCGCCAGCAAGTTGTCGGCCCATTTGATCCGGGTCCCGAGCTCCTGGTCTCTTGCCGGGTGTTCACGACCCGCAGCAGCCGCATTAGAGCTTGCTGAACGTCCGGAAGATGGCCAGAGCGGACGGGCCGATCACGACCAGGAACATGGCCGGGAAAACGAAGAGCACGAGGGGGAATACCAGTTTGATCGTCGTCTTCGCTGCCGCCTCTTCCGCCCTCTGGCGACGCTTGGTGCGCATTGTATCCGAGTGAACCCGAAGCGCGTCCGCGACGGAGGTGCCGAACCGATCTGTCTGGATCATCATGCTGACCAGGGATCGGATATCCGCCAGCCCGGTGCGATCGGCCAGATTTTTGAGCGCCTCCTCCCTTGGTGTCCCCGCCCGCATCTCAAGGTTTACCATGGCGAGCTGCTCGCTCATGACCGGTGCTCACGTGATCGATTTCGTCGGCCACCCGAACCAGCGCCTGGTTGAGCCCCAATCCCGCCTCGACGCAGACAACGAGCATGTCGAGCATGTCGGCCAGGGCAAGCTGGACTTCCTTTTGACGCGCCTTGAGGCGGCTGCGACATAGAATGTCGGACCTACCCATCCCAGGCCACCGAGCCACATCACTCCCAGCAGCATCTGGCCTCCTCTTATGCCGAATACTGGAAGTCCGAGAATCGCCAGCGCTGACAGCCCCACTGCCAGGCTGACCCGTGTTGCCCAGTAGATCGATACTGCATTTGGGTCGGTGTAACCCGCCTGCACGAGAAACTGACGAACAGCGGTGGTGTCCTTCCGCCCACTGCCTACCTGCTGTCCCAGCGCCTGAAGAACGCCCATCAGCCGCTCGGACTTTGCCTGGCGACGTCGGCGCGCCTGAACCTCGTGCCTGCCGTCGGGATGGATCTGGTCGAGCCGTGCCGTCACGCTAGTTCGGTTTGGCCGTAACTGAACAAGGGTGAGAGCAAACAAGACCACAGCGAGCGCGGTCAGAATGGCTATTACCGCAAGCATGAACGCCTCAGATCTCGATCTTGATGATTTTCCGAATCCACAGGAACCCGATGAACTGCATGGTCAACGCTACCGCAACCAGGATCTTGCCGATCGGATCGGTGAACAGGATTGACATGTATTGAGCATTGATGGTGTACAGTAGCGCAAACAGGATCAGTGGCAGTGCCGAGAGCAGATAACCTGTCATCCGGCCCTGCGCAGTGTACACCCTGATCTGCCGCCGGATGGTGAACCGTCCCGGACCACCGTTGACAGATTGTCGAGGATTTCCGCCAGGTTGCCACCGACTTCCCGCTGAATAAGAATTGCGGTGACAAGAATGCGCACGTCTACCAAGTTCACGCGGTCGGCCATGCTCAGCAGTGAATCCTGGAGCGGGAGTCCGAAGCGTTGCTCCTCGAATACCCGGCGGAACTCCGATGCTACGGGTTCGGGTCCGTCGTCCGCCGCCATCTTGAACCCGGCGGACAGGGGGTGTCCGGCTCGAAGCGCCCGTCCTACGAGGTCGATCGCCTCAGGCAGCAGCTCCTCGAATGCATTGAGACGCTTGGTGCGTCTGAATCGGAGTACAAGTTCGGCAAAATCGCTCCAACAATGGTTGCTACGACACCCACAAGAACAGACCCGCTCAGGATAAACACCGTTAATCCCAGACCAACAGCCGTGCCCAGGGACAGGAGCAACAAAGTCTGCAAGCTCCAGGTGATCCCGGCCTGCTGCAGAATCAACTCTGCGTCCCGGAACTGTGGGATTCGCGTGATAATTGGACGGAGCCAGGCAGACTGCAGCACCGCGGAGCGGAAGACAGGTGTTCCTACCCTGTCCACAGGCTCGTTGGCCAGCGAGCGGAGCTGATCGACCATCTGCCGCTTGCGTTTCTGCTCCTGCAGCCATTCCAGGAGGAGAACCATCGAGATCGTGCCGAGTGCAACTGTGAGAAACGCGATCAGTGCCGGCACGAGGAGACTGGTGGGGATCCCTACCATCGTGACACCCCTCCGCGAGATGCGTCTGCTGGCAAGGAGTCTGAGAACAGGAGGGCTGAAAGGTCGATCCCATAGGTCTTGAGCCGGTCGGAGAACCGCGGCCGTATGCCTGTCGCGCGGAAGCGCCCCACCACCCTGTCCTTCTCATCAATCCCTTCGCGCTCGTACACGAAGATGTCCTGCATGGTGATGATGTCACCTTCCATGCCTACGATCTCGGAGACCTGCATCAGCTTGCGGGACCCATCAGACAGACGGCTCACCTGAACGACGACGTTGATGGCGCTGGCGATCTGCTGCCGCATCGCTCGCTCGGGCAGCTCGAGGTTCGCCATGGAGATCATCGTCTCCAGTCGGCTTAGCGCATCGCGCGGAGTGTTGGCGTGGAGGGTGGTCAGCGAGCCGTCGTGCCCGGTGTTCATCGCCTGGAGCATGTCGATCGCTTCGGCTCCGCGACACTCGCCGATGATGATCCGGTCGGGCCGCATACGCAGGGCGTTGATCAGGAGCATGCGCTGCGTACCTCGCCGCTGCCCTCGATATTGGCGGGGCGGGTTTCCAGCCGCACCACGTGCGGTTGCTTCAGCCGCAGTTCGGCCGAATCCTCGATAGTGACGATCCGCTCGGTAACCGGAATGAAGGACGAGAGGATGTTGAGCAGCGTGGTCTTTCCGGCACCGGTCCCGCCGGAGATCATCACGTTGAGCCGGGCCTTCACGATCGCCTTCAGCAGGGCCATCATCGGCTCAGTGAGCGCTTTCGGTTCGGAGCAGATCCTCGCCGCGACAGCGCATCCCGCTCGAAGCGGATGGAGAGGTCGGCCATCCAGAGCCAGCGGCTTGATGATGGCGTTGACACGCGAGCCGTCAGGCAGCCGGGCGTCGACCATGGGCGAGGAATCGTCGATGCGCCGGCCGACCGCGAGACGATTCGGTCGATGATCTGCAGCAGGTGGCGGTCATCCTGAAACATCACGTCGGTGCGCTCCAGCCGGCCGTGGCGCTCGATGTAGACCTCTTGTAGGTGTTGACCAGGATGTCGGAGACTTCCGGGTCCTTGATCAGGGGCTCCAGCGGGCCCAGCCCGAAGATCTCGTCCAGGACCTGGACCACCACCGTGTCCCGCTCCTCGAAGTTGAGCGGCACCGATTCATGGGTGATCAGGTCGTGGACGACCTTCCGAACTGCCTCCGCCACCTGCTGTCGCTCCAGCCGATCCAGGTTCGAGAGATTGAGCCGTTCCAGGAGCTTCCGGTGAACCCGGCCCTTCACCTGCTGCAGCGCGTGGATCCGATGAGCATCCTCGTCGGTCTGAGGAGTGTCTTGGCCGGCAGAGGCGGGATCTCGAGCCACTGGGCGAGCGACGCTCTCCCAGGGGAGCGGTGGTTTATGGCCGTTGGTTCCGGGCGGAGTTCCGCCGGCAGGATTACTTCAGGTGGCATAGCCTACTTTCCTCCTTTACGCCCGGCGATTCGGCCCGCAACGCCTCGAAAGGGCACGGTAAGCGCCCGAGCCAATCGCGCGCCTCTTGACACCCTCGGCTCTTGAATCCCGGTCACCATGCCCGCAAGGCCGGTGAGATCCGCCGTGTATGGTGAGCCACCATTCAGCACGATAGGCTTGCCGGCATTCACGGAGCCCATTACCGCCTCATAGTCGTTGCTGATCTTCCAGAACACCTTGAGACCCAAGCTCTTCTCCACATCATGGACCGAAACCGCGTCCTGCGGATCGTACCGGTTGAGGATCAGGCGGAGCTGCTCCTCTCCCTTGGTCAACACCTTCTTGAAGAGTGGGATTCCACGTTGAATGTTCCGCAGCGATGGCAGGTCGGCGGTCGTAACGATGAATACGAGCTCGGCCTGTTCGAAGACTGCAAGCGTCTGGGCTCCGAACGATCGAGGCGTATCCACAAGGATGTACTCGTAGTGCTGGCGCAAGAAGGCGAGGATCTTCCGGATCTGTTCGGCGGTAACGGTCTCCGCCTTCTCCGGCTGCAAGGGGGCCGACAGGAGGTGAACCCCCGATGGATGCCGGTCGATGTAGGAGCCCAGCAGGCTGGCATCCATGCGACGGAAGTTCTCCACGAAGTCCACGAAGCTGAAGCGAGGTTGAATGCCCAGCACCAGGGCACTCTCGCCCAACTCCAGATCCAGATCCACCAACAGGGTCTTCTTCTTCGTGATGCGGTGAATGAGGATCGCGAGATTCGTGGCCAGGGTCGTGGAGCCGCCTCCGCCCTTGGGACTGAAGAACGACAGGATGCGGCCGGGTTCAGACGACTTGGAAGCATCCGGTTTCCGAAGCTTCAGTGCCACTCTCGTGAGGGCCGCCTGGAGAGCTTCTGGAGCGACCGGTTTGGGCAGATAGTCCGATACTCCAGCCCTCATGGCCTGCATCAACTGGTCGCTGGTCAAGATCGGACCGGCGACGATGAGTAGCTGGGCGGGATTCATATCCACCAAAAATCGCGCCAGCTCAAGTCCCAGATCCTGGCTCTCGTCGAAGTCGAGTATGATCAACTCCGGGGCAAGGCTTCGAAGTGCCTGAACCTGGTGCTCACCGAACTGGTACAAAGGCACGGTGAGCTCCAGCTCGAGCGAGACCGGCCGCTCCGGACCAGTCAGGAGCTGCTTGACCTGCCCCGCGAATATTGAGTCGGCGGAGACCAGCGCCGCGCGCGCAAGCTGGAGGTCGCTCACGACAGAAGCTCAGTTTCTATTTCGATCATGGCTGCGCGCTACTCGACCAGCTGAAGTTTCTTGATGAGTGTTCCAGTCGAGCCAGGACCGCCCCCAGGGCTGGTAACGAACCCGAGGAATCGGGCCGTAATCGGATCTTTGCAGACCGCGTCACAGCCGGGGGGTCGCGGATCCAGAAAGACTCTCGCGAAATTATTGAAGACGAGCTTGTTGTCACTTGGGCCCGTCATCTCTGCGTAGGGGCTGTACAATGCGACGATGACGACACGGGGGCTATTAGCCAGCCAGTTCGTACCTCCTTGCGCATTGACAGCCGTATTGTAGTTGTCATCCCACCGGGCGGGTGCATCGTACCCGATCCTCGTATTCCAGGCATTACTGATGGGCCCAACCTCGGCGCCATTACCCGCAGGAACCTCATAACCTTCACCGCCTACGCTTGCGACCTGGCAATCCTTGGTAATAATCCGATTTGCAACCTCGAGTCGCACTATTTGCTTCGTTGGTCGTGTAACCCCAGGTGTAGTAGTTCGAACTGACCGTACCATCTTGAGGTGCCAGGGTCATCAATGTGATTTGGCGCCCATAATCGTTGGTCTTGTTGAGGAAGGGATCGGTACTCAGTCCATTCCGATAGGTCGAGCCGTACCCATAAAGCTTCTGATCGTAGACGTCAACGCCAAGATCGAACTCCCAGAGCTCGCGCTCTTTGGTATCCAGAACTCCCGGATTTCCACCAGTCCTATCGACGAAGTTCCACAGACCGTCCTGTACTAGCTCCTCGGGCGGATCGTTGGTCTTGGAACCAGCGATGTCCACGTTCTTCCATAGGTCCGGAATAGCGACGGGCATTACACATGCTGCAACGGAGGACTCCACCGCGCGCGCAGCCGCAACAGCCTTGATGCCGACAGAGTGGATGCCGAAGATGTTCGCGAACCAAACTGGCATGCCGGAACGCGTAAAGGTGACCCGCACCTTCTCCTGTGCCAGGAAGACCTCGATGTCGATCTCCGTAGTGGTGTCGATCAGGACCTGGCGCACCTCATGCACCATGGCAAGGCTATCGGCCCTTCGCACCGCCACGTTGGAGTCGGCATTCAACGGATCGGGCTCGAGGAACGAGCTCGCCCCGGCGAGTGCGGCGGCATCCACCGCTCGCTGCGCCTCGGCCTTTGTCGCCTTGACCATCCCGTAATCGATGCTTAGTGCTGCCATTCCGAACAGCATAAAAACCATGAGCGCGACCATCACCAGCGTCGCCCCTCGCTCCCCCCGCCACCCTGGCTTCCTCGACCGCATACATCCTCCTCCTGATGCCTCTGGACCTCTCTTAATGCTCCTGATAACTCCTCCAGGCACTATCTCCCTTTGCTGCGTTCTTGTCCATCTTCATGTTACCGCTCCACTTCCAGTCCGCCGGCTCGCCGGTGGGCAGCAGGGCAGGCGTATCGCTCGGCAGCACGAGCTTGGGCGAAACAAGTACGAGAAGCTCGGTACGACGTTGCCGAGCATCCTTGGACCGGAAAAACTGCCCCAAGATGGGTATGTCGCCCAAAATCGGAATCTTGGTTGAATTATCCGTCATCGTATTGTCCACCAGGCCGGCGATGGCCAGATACTGCCCGTTCTTCATCTCGACTTCGGTCTCCGTGCGCCGGCTGAGGAGGCTCGGGATGGTGAACCCACCAAACACGAGCGGATTGGAGAAGTCTAGTGCCGAAACCTCCGGCGCCACCTTCAACCGGATGCTGCCACCTCGAGTGATCGTCGGCGTAAACTTCAGGCGAATGCCGAACTCCTTGAACACGATGGAAACGGCACTGTTCCCCCCGCCACCCTGAACTGCGGGGTACGGGAACTCACCTCCTGCCAGGAAGGTGGCCTCCTTACCGGGGAGCGTTATCAGGTTCGGTTCTGCCAGGCTCTTTAGCAAACCCTTGGAGGTAAGGAAGCGAATCAGCACCTCGATGCTGGCATTGGCGTTGAAGAGGCCAAAGTCCACCACTCCATCGGCAAAGCCTCCCTCGTCACCAGTGTTCGTAGAACCGACAAAGCCCGGATTGTAGTTCTCTCGGGCATCGAGGCGATGCGGATTGAGGGTCGCGAGTTGAGACCGGAACTCTTTGATGGCGCTCTTGTTGACCTCAGCGAATCTGACCCTGAGTAAAACCTGCACCGCCTCCGGGGTAGACAGATTGTCGACGATGACCGCGCCGGAGCCCTTGGCGATCTCTACAGCGCGATTTGCCACACTGGCGTCTCGCACCTGGCCCGAGAGTGTTACCACGTTACCGCTGGCGATGACGTCTATTTTTTCACCGGCCAGAACCGAGGTGAGGTAACGCTGAAGTCCCGGCGCGTCCGCCGTCACCTCGACCGAATACAATTTTATGTTTCCAGTGTTATCCCACAGAAACAAACTCGTAGTTCCGAGCGTCTTCCCGTTGACCAGGACCTCAGTGGGGGAAACGACCACGGCCTCGGCGACAGTGGGATCGCCGATGGAGAACCGCTGAATCGGTGTGGTGTTGACCAAGAGCGCCGATGCGCCCTTCGACACCGAAACGATCTGCTCCGGGGCCCGGACTACCCGCTGGGCCGCTAGGGGCAGTGCACCAGTGGAGAGCACGGCGAAGGCGAAGGCGAAGCACCACCGCCAGGCAGGAGAGAGCGAAGTGGCATGACCGTGGCGGAGATTACGCAATGGTGTTCCACTGGTTAGGGTCAGGGTTTCTGGAACGTGGTCAGGGTCCGTTCACCTCCACGGTACCCCTCCACTACGGTGGGGTTGGCCCTGGGGGCAGCGGGCGCGGCCGCGCGAGTGCGCTGAGGCCGATTGGATGACGCGCCTGCGCTCGGGGACAACTTGTCAGCTCGAGCTCCATTGGTAGACACCGCCAGAGTGTCCAGGGTATTGCGCAGCGCCAGCTGCAGCCGACCTTCCTTCGTCGCCAGCGTGAGCAGCTCGGCATTGTCCGGGCTGACCAGAAGGGTGATGACTGTGACTGTCTGCGGTTTTCCTTCCTTGTCCCGCGTTACCGACTGACCCGCCGCCAGCGTTTGGACGTTCTGGAGCAGGGTCTTGGTGATCGACTGCGGCCGGTCTGCGTTTCTATCTAAGGTCAACAGCACATCCACTCGAGTTCCGGGCAGCACGAACCCAGCGACACCGATGACCTCATCCACACGGACGCTGACCGCCCGCATCCCGTCACGAATGATGATGGGAAGCCCGCCGCCGGCATCCTTCGTGGACACCTTTGCCTCCAGCAAGGGCTCGTTCTCTGCGACTGGCGTGATGACGCCTCGGCCGACAGCATCGGACACTGACCTGATGTAACCAGCGGGCAAGGCATCGCCAGGCCAGCCGACCAGTTTAACGTCTTTTTCGGTGACGACCGCGCCAACCGGGAGGCTTCTCGCCGACAGCACGATGTTCGCCCGCTTCGGCTCCGCGGCCATAAGTGGCGTCGTCCGCTCGCGCAAATACTTAAGAGCGAGAAGGGCGGCGACAATACCGGAGCAGAGCGCCAGGGCCAGCATGAACCAGGGACGGCGTTTTCTCATGGGACTCGTCTACTCGTTTCGCATTGTCGCACGGGTACTGATCGTCACCGTCTGAGCTCCGACCAGCCATTTCAGGAGGGTGCCAACGAAAGCCATCTTATATTGGGTCGAGACATCGACCGACATCGATGCACCAGACTGGTGCAGGCAAGCAGTGGCTGAGGCGCAGCCCGGACCGCCGGAAAAGGCAATTGTGGATGTTTCGATCGAAGCCAGGGCGAGGCGCTCCTCGATTTTGTCTTCTGCGTCAGCCAGGGTTTTCCCGTCCGCAATGACGACGTGCCGAATCCCCTCACGGGCCGCATCGGTGACCGCCTGTTTGATGTTCCAGGCCCGCGCGAACTCCACAATGCCGGCAATCAGGAGCAACAACAACGGCAGCACGAGGGCAAACTCGGCGAGCGCTTGACCCCGCTCGCCAGCCCGATTCGCACTCCGCTTAAGCACCGTCATAAACGAACTCCCTTTCCAAACCACCAAAGCAGTGTTCCGACGGCGATCGGAACGCCATACGGGACGGTAAGCGCCGCAGGTGAGTCGAGCCTGCGCGCCTGACCTGCCTGACCGAGGCTGCGCCAAGACTTTACCAGATCCAGCGTGTTTACGACCAGCAGGGGAAGCAATCCCCTTCGGATCACCGTCAGCAATGCAAACACCGCCCCCAGAATAGCGCTATAACAGAGGGCACCGACGACCTCGGCAGAGCCCAAAAAAGCCCCGACCCCGGCGAGAAACTTCACATCCCCTCCACCAATTCCACCCAAAGCGTACACCACTGCACCAGCCAGGAACGCGAAACCCATCCCACCTAGACCTTCCACCATTGCCTCACCACCGAGCGGAGCCCTCAGAATGAGAGCCGCTGCGAGCCCCGCGACAGTGATCGTGTTCGGTATTCGCTGGATCCTGAAATCGCACCAGGCAGCAGCGCATACGAAAAGGACTAGAACAAGGTCCACCACTGCCTGATTCACTCGGAATGTCGAGGTTACTTACGTTTGTGACGCTGCTTCTTTCAGCTCGCTGTTCGCGCGGCCGAAGATGTTCTTGATGGAAACGCCCATACCCTGGATGAGTATGACCACGCCCACAACAATCAGTCCCAACAGGAGAGCATACTCCGCCAGGCCTTGACCCGACTCATCGTTCCAGAACTTTCTAGCCAGCTCCATCATACTCTTAACCTCCGCCCGGAATGTGGGTTTAGTGAAAACCGGTCAAGAACGCGAACTCCATGCCACCCAGCCAAGCATTCCAGGACTGCCTACCACCGAGCGGAGCCCTTAGATGTTCCGAGCCCCGGGACGGTGATCGTGTTCGGTATCCGCCGGACCCACAATTCCAACAGGCAGCAGCGCACCAGAAGACAATGAGAACAAATTCCACTAATGCCCGATTCTCACGGAGCGCCGAGTCTTAGCTTAGGTCTGGCTAGCTGCACTCTTCAGTTCGCTGTTCGCGCGGCCGAAGATGTTCTTGATGGAAACGCCCATCCCCTGAATGAGGATGACCACCCCTACAACGATGAGTCCGAGCAGTAGAGCGTACTCCGCCAGGCCTTGGCCCGACTCGTCGTTCCAGAACTTCCTAGCCAGCTCCATCATACTTCCTCCGTCAGGTGATGTGGGTTTGCTGCAACAGGAACCGCGACCACGCCGCAGTTCCCTAAGTAGACGGATCGCTCCTTGCGCTCCGCCGAGATGCTAAAGTGAGAGTCCATGGCGCGAGTGGATGATACTCGTGCTGCGGGTTTCGTCCGGGTCATGATATAGGGCCCGGTCCGCGCTGGCGCAAGTACCAATGAATCTGCCTCAAGGTCATGTGGAAAACTGGTCCGTCCATGATATACAGCAAGGTTCTAGACTGCGCTAGTGCCACCATCATGGCACTAACGCACAGCGTGAATCTTCGGCTGGCGGACGTCCCGTCCATCTCGGGATATATTAAGCGGCCGAGCCCAGAAAATCGACGCCACCCCTGACTCGTAACACCATACCTGGCTTTTAATTGATCCAGCAAGCGTCCGAACGCGCCGTCGCGCAGCTCAGGGAGATGTCATGGCAGCTTTGAGGTCCTCAGCCCGGTTTGCCGCACCATCAATACCGGCGGTCGTCTTCGCACTGCTCGCAGCGCTGGTCCCGATTCTCTTGCAGAAGCCGCTGCTGAACTCTGACGGCGATCTTGCGAGACACCTCCGCCATGGCCGGTATATGCTGGACACGGCGAGCTCATTCGCGCCGATCCGTTTTCCTTCACCCGGCCGGGGGCGCCGTTCGTCGGATTCGAGTATGGAAGCCAGCTGCTCTACGCCATCGCCGAACGATTGGGCGGCCTGCCCGCGGTGGCCGTTTTGGCTGGTCTGCTGATCGCACTCGCCTATGCGCTCCTGAGCGCGCTTCTCCTCGAGCGCGGGGTTGACCCTCTGCTCGCATATCTGACCGTAGGCGTAGCCATTGCCCTAGGGGCGGGTCATTGGACGGCTCGGCCGCACCTGTTCTCGTTCGTAGCTGTGGTCATCCTGCTTGACTTGTTAGAGCGGAGGCCGGGAAGGGGAATAATCGCCACGGCGGTTCTCTTCGTGATCTGGGCCAATCTTCACGGCGGGTTCGTGTATGGATGGACCCTGATCGGGATCTATGTCGCAGGGAGTCTGGGGGAGGTGGTTTGGAGCGACGATCGAGTGGTGTGGCGAGAGCGAGTGCGATACTACCTGGCCATGCTTGCCACGTCTGTGGTAGTCACTCCGTTGAACCCTTATGGACTGCAGTTGCACCGGCACCTGTTCGAATTCTTTCAGAAGCCGTTTCTCAGGGATAACACGGCGGAGTTCGTCTCTCCCGATTTCCACGAGTTGGGGGGCAAGGTATTCCTCCTTGTGCTGCTGGTATGCGTCTTCGCTCTTACCCTTCATCGCCGCCGTCCCACATTGCCGCACCTGCTCTTGGTGTATGCCGGACTCGCCTTTGCCCTGATCTCTGTGCGAAACATTCCGCTGTTCGGGCTGACAGCGCTCCCAATCGTGGCACTTCACATTAACGAGCTATGGCAGCGGCTTCCGGATCCGGGAGGTGTTCGGGGGAGGTTTGCGGCCACTGCCCGGCAGACGTCTACTCTGCCTTGGATTCTTCCTGTCGCAGCTCTCCTGGCGATCTTTGGCGCCAGCAGCGGACGGGTCGGGTCCGTGCAAGTTATACGCACGGGGTTTGACCCGACGATATTTCCGGTGACAGCCGTGTCGAAGGCCAGGGAGGAGCATCTCGAAGGACGACTGTTCAGCGAATTCGCCTGGGGAGGCTACCTGGTATATGCCTGGCCGGAGCAAAAGATTTTTATTGACGGCGGCACCGACTTCTTCGGGGAAGACTTGTTCCGCCAGTATGGCGCCATCAAGCAGTTAGCGCCGGGATGGCGGGACACCCTGACCCAGCATGCGATCTCTCTGATGCTGCTACGCCGGGAATCGGCGTTGGCTCACGAGCTGGCGAGAGAGGGGAGATGGAATCTGTGGCACTGCGACTCTCTGGCGGTGCTGTTCCGGCGTTCCGCAGACCAGCCGCTAAGCCCTGCGCGGGCAGATTCGGCAGAAGCCGGAGTGCAGTCCTGTCCTAAATTTTCAGAGCCGCTCGCCCACGGCGATCAATGAGACTCCCCAGGGTAGCGTGACATGTCGCAGGATTCTGGCTTCCGCGGTGAGCAGTCCAGCCAGGGGCTCGTTGATGAGCCACGGAGGCGACGTTGTCGTATCTGAGTGAGGACGGCGCACTGGTCGTGATTTTTCGAGCATGCGATGCAGGCTGATCGCTGGGAATAGCGTCGCATTCCAGTACGAGAGGCGACGAATTCTGAGGCCGCCGTTTTCCAGTAGCTCCCGGAGTCCGGCTTTGCTGTAGCGCCGGAAATGGTGCAGCGCCACGTCATGGCGGGAGAACAGCCACTGGTGTGCCGGAACGCTAACGACCGCTACGCCTCCCGGCTTGAGAACCCGAGCAATCTCGGACACCGCTTCGACGTCGTGTTCGATGTGTTCGAGGACATCTGAGGCGAGCACGGCGTCAAAGCTGGCCCGGCGGAACGGGAGATCAGTTCCATTGCTGCGACAGTAATGTGCCTGGCCACGTCTATAAGCCAGCCTGATTGCTGCAGGGTCGGGTTCGATACCCACCACCCCACCAAACGACGCGTACGCCGAGGTATTCCCCCCTGTTCCGCACCCGTAGTCGAGAATTCTTGGTGATATACCCTGGGAGCGGAGCGCCGGCCGTAGCATGTCGACCAGCACGCGGCGCCGGCCCCGAAACCACCAGTGACGCAGCTCCTCCGCATGCATCGACTCGTACTCACTCGGCTCCATGCGACTCAGCCCGTTGAGTTGGGAAGCGGAGACGAAGATGTACCGCATCCGCAGACGCGCGCTTGAAGACCACCTTGCCTCCCGCAGCGGCAACCGCCCTCATCAGGATTGCGCCTTCGTTCAAACGGCCGTGGGTGAAGTCCGCCAGGATTATCCAGATGTGCGGATGAGCTGCCACGCGTATGCGCCAGGCTTCACTTTCCGCCCATCCGGGGTCGGGCTCCGGAGATGAAAGACGCCCTCTTCTTACCTGCGTTCCCGTGGACGTTCCATACAACTCCTGCACCCCTGCATACGAATAGACGAGAGCGCTCCCATCGCCTGCAGCTCGACTCCCGCGACTCGCCCCATTGATGAAGCCGGGTCCTCCAGGGCCGGCGATACTGGCAACCCAGGACAGGCGGGTGGTATCAGGGGCCCTCCAGTCGGTTGTATGAAATACCCAGCCGGGCACGGCTCGAGGAAACACGTAGATCGGCTCGCTCTTATTCCTCTGCCGGAAGAGTTCCGCGAGTGGTTGAACTTCGGTACCCTGGAACCCCCAGTCCGACGGGACGGCAAAGGCGAGCGTCGCTGCCAGTACGAGAGAAGGGTAGACCACGACGAGGATGATCCACCTTCGATGGATTCGGGGCCACCTAAGCTCAACCAGGTTGGCGAGTACGACGGTGCCATTGGCTACCAGGATGGCGAATAGCGGAGCATAGAAAAGGACCAGCCGCGTGGCCACCGGATAGCGCCCGAACATTGAAGCCGCGAACACAGCCGCAGCCGGTCCCACAAGAAAGATCCCGTACTCCGGACCACGTCGCCGGAGCAGGGCGGCGAGGCCGAAAATCCCCAGAAAGGGGAGGACTGGCCAGATGCCGGATGCTCCTCTCCAGCAGGTCAGGGTGCACGACAGCTCCGCGATCGCAGAACCGAGCCGCGACAGGAACCACGGTGTTCCGGGCACCAACAAGCTCTCAGCCCAGAACTCTCGCATGTAGATGGCCTCGGCGTTGGGCGCGTACCACAGTATGTAGGCAGCCGCGAAGATCGAGGCCCAGAACACTGCTATAAGAGCCAACCAAGGAAGCAAGTAGAGGCGGTGGCGCCGGATCGCAGCAACCGCGAGGCCAACTCCGATGGCAACACAAACCAGGAGTGCCGGTGTCGAGAGAAGCACGCCAAGGGCTCCTCCCAGAGTGAGCCAGAACCATCCACGGCGGTCATCCAGGTTCTGAGTCATGTGCACAGCCATCGAGATCAGCACGACCGATACCAAACTATCGACGATGTAGGGCTTGACCTCTACCGAGTAGCGGATGAGGGGGTAGGCAGTAGCCGATAGGGCGAGCGTAACGAGGGCCGAAACACGGCCAACCAGTGAATCAGCCACCCGGTACAGCACCCACAGAAGACCGATTCCTGTAATTAACGGGATGAGGCGGAGCGAGTATCCAGAAGTCCCGAAGGCTATAGCGCTCAATCGCTCGGCCCAGAGGAATGGGACCGGTGCGACTTGCCCGTAGTCCAGAGGCTGGAGGAGTTCGCCAAAGGACCGTGTGGCGATGCTGAGCGCGAGCATGGCCTCATCTCCGTTCAGCGAGGTGTTCTGGAGAAATCCGACCGCTCGAACCAGTGCGCCAAGAAGGAGCAGGACGCCGGCTATGAGCGAAGTTCGAGAGTCTGCTTGGATGGGAGGCTCGCCCGCTGCGGCTGGGGAGCCGCCGGGGGAAACAGATTGAAGCGGACAATGTGCCAGACAGCGGCGGCCCCGTCTCGCCAGCTGATCTTCTTCCCCTCGGCGTAAGTGCGGCCGGAGTACGAAATGGCGATTTCCCAGACCCGGGCCCGCGCCTGTGCCAGACCGGGCCGTGATCTCGGGCTCGAACCCGAAGCGGTCGCTGGTGAGAAGCAGCGACTTCAAAAGCGGCGCGGAGACCATCTTGTAGCCCGTTTCCATGTCGGTCAGGTTCAGATTGGACAGCATGTTGGAAAGCAGGGTCAGAAGCTTGATTTCCCACCGAGTGCCAGAAGTAGAGCACCCGGTGGTCGCCGCCCAGGAACCGGGAGCCAAATACTGCGTCTGCATCACCGCGTGCGATCGGGCTGGAGCAACCGGACGAAATTCCTGCGGGTTGTACTCCAGATCGGCGTCCTGGACGACGATCACGTCACCACGTGGCTGCGGCGATGCCGGTCCTGAGTGCGGCGCCTTTGCCCCGGTTCTGCGGATGATGCAGCGCGACATCGATCTTTCCTGCGTCCCGTAAGCGATCGATCGCTGCGCCAGTACCATCCGACGAACCGTCGTTTACGGCGACGATCTCGATGTCGAGGGGTACGGCGCGTACCCGGTCGACCACGCTGTGATGGTGCGCTCCTCGTTATACGCGGCGATCAGGACTGAGAGACGGATCGGATTAGTCACCCGACGGCTCCGATGGCGATGACGGACTGACCAAAAGGGAGTGGCACGCGATCCTCGAGCCGGAGAACTGGTACGAGCCGGATCAAAGTTCGTAGCTGCTGAAGTCGGAATGCGCGGAGACCTTTCGCAGGCGGGCGTTGACCCACCAGCCGAGCGTGCCGACCAGGTTAAAATAGAATGACCGCTCGACCTGGAACCCGGCGTTCGCTCAGGCGTGGCTGAGACTCTTGCGGGTATATCGGCGCTGATGTCCGAGCTCTCGATCGAGCGACCCAAATAGTCTCTGGCAGCGCGGGAACCAGGACCACGGCGCGCCCACCCGGTCGCATCATGGCGGCCATGGAACTGAGTCGCCTCGACATCCTCGTCGATGTGCTCGATAACATTGAGCGCCACGACGGTATCCAGGTCGTAGTGTCTGAAACGATCCCCGGCGGAATGAGTCCGGCAGGGTATGCTCTCGACCACGACTTCGTGAGGGCCGGCGAACTGGTGCTGGAGCGTTTCGCGATAGTAGGGATCGGTGTCGGTAAGCACCAAAGCTCAGTCCTCGACCTCGGAATCAGGCGGACATGTTCCCGATGCCGGATCCGACCTCGCAGACGCGGCTCCCCAGATACGGAGCGATCCGGCTGTATTGCCAGCGATTGTAGCGGGGCGCCGCCTGCATGATCTCGAGAGTCTCGGCGCCCGCCTGCATCGGCGGGCCTGAGGCTCGCAGCTGTCAAGGGAGGTTCGATCCGTCCTCGATGCTTTTGGCTCCATGGAGCCAAATGGGGAAATCGTACTCGCCCCTGAGCCAATGCGCTCGGATACGAAATCAGATCAGCGGCCATCTCGGAGCGAGTCGAGCGTCAGCCGTACCTTCGACCCGGGCTGGTGGGTCCAGTTCACCGGAACCTCGGCCACCTGGTAGCCCCGCCGGCGCGCCATAACCAGCACCTCGACATCGAAGCTGAAGCCGTTCATCCGCATGCGTGAGAAAAGATCCTGAGCCGCCGGGGCATGGAAGAGCTTGAAGCCACATTGGGTGTCTTTCACCCCGCCATCGGCCAACCATTCCACCAGGAGATGGAAGGTGCGGCCGATCAAATGGCGGTACAGCTTGGCCTGCACCCGGACTCCTTCGCCGCGGAGCGCGCGCGACCCCACCGCCAGGTCCGCGCCCTCGATGCTAAGGGCATCCTCCAGCCGCTCGATTTCGGCGATCGGCGTTGCGCCATCGGCGTCGGCGAAGAGCACGGGCGGCCAATTGCGTTCACGACGCCGGTCCGGACCGCGTAGCCTTTGCCGTGATTCGCCGCCAGACGAATCAGCCTGAGCTCGGGGAACTCCTCGGACAGCTAGTCCGCCCACCGTGCTGGTGCCATCCCGGCTTCCGTCGTCCACCAGAATCAGCTCGAAAGACCGGCCTGCGAGCCCGGCAATAAGCGACTATGTCCCGGACCGTGGGTGCGATTCGGGACTCTTCGTTGTATGCTGGGATGACGATGGATAGATCGGGCGTACGGCGCCATGAGGCCTTCGTAAAGCCTTATGTGGCTGATACGGATACCACTGCAGGCGGAACCACGAAATAGCGCATGCTAGTGCCTACACCAACTCCGTTGGGTGAGAACGGCGGGAGCGCACGAGGATAACATGCACCAGAACCGAACCAACCGCCAGTTCCGTGCGGCTTCGGCCGTCCGCCCGGCTGCTGATGCTGGAAAAGCCGATGGCGATCAGGCACTTTTTACCTCGAGTTCCCTGGCACGGGCGTCTGCCTCCCCAGCATCCCAGTCGAAGCGGCGAGCGAGCACCCAGGAACACTATCACCCAGGCCATCACATAGCAGGGCGTGGCTGCCAAGCAGGCCGCGGCTGCCCAGCAGCAGGCCGCCGAGCGCCCCGGCGACGGAGCCGAGAACGCTGAAGGCACCGTTGAGGGCCCAAGCCTCGAGTTACCGCGACGTCGCTGCTGGGCGAACAAGCGAATGCCGGTTGGGAACGCGACGCCTAGCGCGAGGCCGGTGAGCCCGGCCACACCCCGCAGGCCACAGCAGCGAGCGTCAGCGAGGGAGCCGACTCAGTTCCCCAAGGTGTCCGAAGCCAATGATCAGGGTGCCAAGGACGACTGGTGGTAGTGCCAGAATCCAGCCGGGGAAGCGCGCAGCCGCCGGACATCCGGCGAGTGCGCTGCCGAGCCCGGTTCCGAGCAGCATCGTCGCGACGACCAGCGCGAGGGTGTCGTCGGGTGCCCGATGATCAGCGAGAGGCGTTGTAGCAGGGCGAGCTGAACCGCCATGTAGCCGGCTCCCAAAAGAGCGAAATACACCCTCCCGTGCGCCGCGAGTGGGACGCCATCGCCAGGTCGCCCTCGGATGGCGACAGCCGTGAGGACGACAGCGACGGCCACCGCCAGAAGTACCGCGATGAGGAGGATCCGCACGCCATTCACCGTGATGGCGCTGACGAAGCCGAAATCAGCTGCCCCAAAGCGAAGCACGTCGGTAGGTCGGAGTTGCAGAAAGAAGAATGGTCGCTCATCCGTCGGTGGGTCGATGGCCCAGGCCTCGTGGCGATGTGGGCCTGACGACTCGAAGGGGTGAGCAGGGCGGCCCACGATGTGGACGAGACGGTGGTTGCCCGGGCCAGACGAGAAGTTCTCCGCCTCGCCTCTCGGCGAAGTCTTTCAGAGTAGCTTCACTTCGTGGTCACTGAAGCCTCTCGACTGACCATCGTGGTGATGGTCTGGACCCGCCCGCCGGCGAGGGGATCTTCCAACTCCGTGGGAAGTGCAATGGCAACAAGGTGCTGGTTGGCAGGCCGACCTTCCGCCTCGAGCGCCTCGGCGGCCAGGGCCACCAGTCGCTGAGCCTCGGCCGGCGCCGCCGGCAAGTACCACCGTGTCATGACCAGAATTCCCCGATTCGTGAGCCGGGCGAGGAACAAGCGCCAGGCCTCGACGGTGTAGATCCCGTTTTCGGCGAGCACGAAGCCGCCTGCCGCAGTAGCTGCCCAGGTATCGATGAGATTGGCCCGGATGACGTCGTACCGTTCGTGTCGGTGCTGCAGGGCATGGCGCGCTTCGTCGTGAATGAGGTGAACCTCTGGCCGATGTGCCAGCGTGGACATAGCCATCGAGCCCATCCCGAAGCAGCTCGATAATCCTGCCGTTCAGTTCGAAGCCATCCATCCGAGTGGCACCAGCGGCAAGAGCCGGCAGGATGTCTGAGCCGCCACCGACACCGATGATCGCCACTCGCTCCGGCGAGCGGCCGAGCAGGTAGGACGGATCCTCATAGCCGACTCGTCGCCTCAGCCGGCTGCTGGGGCGGCCGCTGGGGACGTGCGGAATGAGAGAAGCGGCTGTCTTGTCGATCACCAGCATGCGCTGGTCCGGCTGCCCAGTCGCTCACCCGCACGCGGCTGTGGGCATTCCATCGCTCGAGAACATAGTTGCCCGCCCAGGGGTCTCTGAGCGGCAGGAGCGGCCCGTCCTGAGTGGCCGCGAAGGCGAGCACCAGGTCGCGAGGACGATGGCACAAGGCGGCCGGTAGGATCCGCCGTTGCGGCGGGACTGAGGACATGCGTCCAAGGTGATTGCCACAGAGGGCGGGTACCGCGAGCACCAGCGGACCCTGCACGCGTGCCAGCAACGGGATCGTCAGCAGCGCCGCGGCGGCGCTCGTAGCCAGGTCGATTGCGTACAGCCGGTGGATGCGCGTGCGTCCTAGCGCCATGGCAATGGCGAGCGCCTTTCCGAGCAGGAACAGTGGCACTGCGCTCACCATTGCGCTCCCACCGCCACCGAGATCGATTCGTTGCCCGGCGATGCGAGCACGAGGAGAAGCATCAGTCCGAGCAGGGCATGGCCGCCTGTCGTAGCAGATTGGCGCAGGTGGAGTACCGCTATCACGCTGTCAGTCGCCGAACCGCTGGCGGGAGGCGCTGACGCCCCCGGCTGGCCAGTCCGAACAGGGCGAGCGCTACGGCGAGGAAGCTGAAGTGGTAGTAGAGGAGTACCGAGAAGAGGCGGGTGAGGACGATCTCGATCAGGATCACAGCTCGCCGCTGTGCCAGCGACCAGCCCAGGGAAGAAGCCGGTCAACAGAAATCATGGGCCGCTGCTCACGCCCGGGGGCTGCTCAGTAACTCCCTTGAGCACCATCCAGAGGCACGGGAAATAGACCAGGCTCAACAGGTAGGCCCACCCGGTGTCCATCATGCCCCCAAGGTTCCCTGGACTGACCACCAGATATGACACCACCGCGGCCACGTATTGCAGCGCCATGAGTACCGCAAACCGTTGGGCCGTTTGCGGCACCAGGAGCAGCGGGAGTGACTCATAGAGACCGGCAGTGTGCGGTACTAGGGCCAGGGTTCCAAGCATACGGGCTTCGGGTCGGCGCCAACGGAGAAAGGCGAGAAGCAGCAGAATGCCTCCGGGTCTCTGCACCGGAGCGAGATATTGAGGCGTGCTACGTAACGCCACTATCCAGTCAGCCGGCCAGCTTGGGCGCAGTGCGAGAGATAGACCGAGGACTAGCAGTCCTCCGTACAACGCCCGGCGGGAAGGCCAACCCGCGAAGAGGGCCAAGCCGATGCTCGGCTTGGCGGCCCACACGGCACCAAGCCAGGGCAATCCAATGGCGGCGGTAAGCCAGGGAGACCACTGTCCCAGTAGGACATTCTCCAGGGCCGGAACACTGAAGATCATCCATCGTCGCCAGGATGGTCCCCCTTGCACGCTCCAGGCAAGCAACACCATGCCAAGCGCGGTGAAGAGGGACACGGCAAGACGGCGTGGCATTGCACCGAAGGGAGCCATGATCACTGCGGCCGTCGCGGGGTAGTAAAGGGGCCACCGCAACCGTCCCTCCTGCACTTCGGTCCTAACGGCTGCGTATGGATCGGCTCCCTCGACCAGGGCCCGTCCGGCCGTCCACAAGTAGTCAAAGTCAGCGGGAAAATCGGGAGGAGAGGTGTCCCACCCAGACGAACACGAAGGTAAGTATGCCAACAGTGAGGGGTAGCGCACCGGGCAGGCGAAACAACCCATGGAGTGGCTTCAATCCTTCTCCTGCAAACCCGGCCGCCGGAAAACGCTGAATATGTTCGTGAAGTCGTCGGTCCAAAGGCTCACGCCCGCGCGAGTTCGCAGCGGACGCCAGCGTGTGTCGCGCTGGAGTGGGTGGAGGGAGGAAGGATCCGGAGCCACGGCAGCCCAGATCGAAGGATCGCCATCGGACTCGAGCAGCTCCTTGCTGCGCGCGGTGTTCACCCGGATCAGGCCGGCACCACCGGCGTCTTCGACCAGTCGGCCCAACACCGGCTCCAGATCGAGGTAGCGATTACTGAGGTGGAATACGAGGACGCCGTGATCCGACAGCTTGCTCCCGTATACTCGGATCGCCTCGCGAGTGAGCAGGTGTGTGGGGATCGCATCGGAGCTGAAGGCGTCCAGCACAATCAGGTCGAACCGATGGTCCTGCGCCTCGTCCAGCGATAGGCGCCCGTCGCCGATGATAATCCCCACTTCAGCGGGTGCACTCCGGAGGTAGGTGAAGAAGGTGGTATCCCGTGCAACCCTCGCAATGTCCTGGATCTATCTCGAAGAAGGTCCACTGCTCGCCGGCACCAGCATAGGCTGCCATGGTTCCGGCACCGAGACCCACCACCGCAACTCTGCGGCCGGCGGCGGACGGAAACGCTCGGAAGATGTCTCCCAGAGGTCCCTGGCGGTTGTAGTAACTGAGCGGATGGTTCCGTTCCGCGGGCTTGAGGCTCTGGGCCCCATGCTTGGTGGTACCGTGCATGAGGACCCGCATGCGCTTCGGAACATCTTCGCGTACTTCCCGCACGCCCGAAAAAGTTCCGCTCCCTTAGAAGTACGTTGCGCCGCGAAGCGTCTGCCACTAGTCCGGCCAGCACGACTCCGGCAATGGCGAGAGTGAACCGGGCCCGATCGCGACTCATCCTGAGGCAGATCACCGCCGCGAGTCCTGAGGCGAGAACCGCGGCGGCAGTCAACGGGCCGGTTCTTGGAGCCTACCCGCGTCGCCACGAGCACCACGCATGCAAACCCTATGAGAGCAAGGTCCCACCGCCAGGACCGACCGGCGACCCTGTCGGGCAATTCAGCACGGAGGGCACAGGCGATGAGCAGAGTGATGGGATACTCCAGCACCGACTCGAATACGGCCGGTGCGATCAGTGCATTGAAGACCCCTCCGAGAAGCCCTCCTACGGCAATGCATAGGTAAAAGTCGGTCAGCCGTGCGGCCGCCGGCTTCGCGGCTGCCAGTTCACCATGGCACACTAGCGCGGTGACGAAGAAGACGATGAGGTGCAGCGGTAGCAGCCAGGGTGCGGAGGCCGAGCTTCCCCAGAAGGCGAGAACCGACAGCAGTATGGTCCGATGGCTGCCATCGGAGCAGGGCGGCGTGCGAGACAACGGGCCGCCGTGCGAAAACCATGGTGAAGGAAAGCAGGTAGAGTACCAACGGTATGATCCACAGCAGAGGCACTGCCGCAACATCCGTCGTCACATACGTTGTGAGCGCCAGCAGGAAGCTTGAAGGGACGAACGCCAGCAGGGTCCAGCAAAGCTTCGTGCGTGTCGTGATGCGCTGACTGCCTGCGGAATGGTGTCGACCTTGGTCCCGCCCGTGCGGGTTCCACTATAAAGGGCCGGAACTCGCTACGAGCCCAACGAGGAGGCCGTACCCCCAGCTCCACAGTTGGGCCTGTGCCCCAAGTGATATGGCAGGCTCGAGCAGAAAGGGATAACTGATGAGCGCCAGCAAGCTGCCGGCGTTGCTCGCGGCATAGAGAAAGTAGGGGTTGTCAGCTTCGGGATCCGAAGTCTTCGAGAACCACACCTGAAGCAGCGGACCCGTGCTCGACAGCAGGATGAAGGGGGCGCCAATGGAGAGGGTGAGCACCCCCAGCAACCAGAAGGTTGGATGCTCTTGACGAAGTCCCAGGAAGGGTTCGGTCACGCCGAGGGGCAGAAGGAGTATTGCTAGCGCCAGCAGCGCCAGGTGCAATACCAAATGGGGGCGCATTCCCAGCCATTGCGGTCCAACGTGCGCATAGATGTAACCGAGCAGCAGCGCGCCCTGAAAGAAGAGCATGCATGTGGTCCAGACGGCGGGGCTGCCGCCCAGCAATGGCAGCACCATCTTGCCGAACATCGGCTCCATGATGAACAGCAGTCCCGCGCTAACGAAAACCGCGAGGGTAAACGCCGCCCGCATCAATTACTGTGCAGTCTGCGCAGGGACCGGCTCCACGGGCGCATCCTTCGCTCGAAGCACCATGATCAGTGCGGGCAGATAGGCACACAGCAGCGTCGCAGGCCAGATCGAGTCGGC
>CAVSTR010000002.1:0-23817 GCA_963730915.1 uncultured Gemmatimonadales bacterium
CTTGCCGTATCACCGCCTGTTCCTGAGGACACAGTATCCGCCCGAGATCCCACTGTTTCCGTGCTATCGGCCGCGAGGCTATCGGAGCCGGACCGAGGACTGGTGTCCACGGTATCCCCCGGAGTCACCGGCCCACTGCCCCCCAGAACACGCAGGCTGTCGCCAGGAACCGCCAAGCTGTCGCCTGGAGCCGCCGCAAGACTATCCGAGGGCGGGCTGGCGCTACTGTCGGTGGATGTGGTCTGTCCGGATGCTGCCGGTGGGGCCATCAGCAACTGCGAGACCGAGACCAAGAGTGCGAGAACTATGTGGTGCCGGGACGAGAACATAGAAGCCTGAGTCAAACGGGGTCTGCAGCGTCATCCTAATTTAACACCCCCTGCATGGATCGAGGGCCAGATCGAGCAGGGTTGGTGGCGGGTCCGGAGGAATGCCTGTGGCCAGCGGGCATCGGGTTCGCTATAATGTTTGCCGTTGGCTTCGCCTGTGTTGTGGCCTGGAATCCCAGCAGCACCATTGGACCCAAAGCATCCCGATCACCCCTCGAGCGGCCTACTGCCAACTCGTGGCCGACAGATTGTATGCCCTGACGTACGTCGCATGTCGCCAGAACTGTCCGGTTCACCTTTGGATCGAGAGGAACGCAATGACCGCACCAAGATCATCGCAGTGGCACCTCACTCCTCCGCTCCGGCTCGCCGCTCTTGCTTTGGCGTTGGCCGGCGCCTCGTTTCTGGTGGAGGGCTGGCTCGCCACGCTGCTTTGGGTAGGTGCGCTCGTGTTCCTGGTCTGGGCGGCCGTTAAGTTCGCGAAGGTCTGGAGAACCGGTTCCAGAAACGTGTAGTTCTAGGTTGTGGCTGTTGAAGAATCGGTCGTGCGGCCTCTGGCGCGGCCGCGACTCCGCTCTGCATTCGACATCCGAAGTGGAAAATGGCGGAGCGACCGCCACACGATGGCTCGTCCTCGTGATCGCGTTTATTGCCGCGCTTCGACTCTTGCTGTATGCCACGCAGCCGGAGTTCGTCAGTGATTTCGATACTCTTTACCACGCCGCCGTTCATTTTCTCAGGGGTGAAGATCCGTATCCTGTCGCCCCCCAGTGGTCGTCCTGCCCGCTCTACTATCCGTTTCCTGCGGTCATCGTTGCAATGCCGTTTTCGGTCTTACCATTCGAGCCGGCCCGAGGTGCATTCGACATCGTGATGTCGAACAGGCAGCCCGGCAGTCTAAGACTCGTGCCGGTCTTGCATTTGTCTTCCCTAGAGTAACCTCATGGACTCCCATCTCGCCCCGCTCGAAGCAGAGTTCTCTAGCCCGAAACGCCACACCGACGCGCCTCTAGGGATGATGGGACTGATGTTCACGCTCGCCGTGTTCCTGAGCGCCGCGCTGTTGTTCGCAATCGAGCCCATGTTCGGGAAGATGGTGCTTCCACGATTGGGGGGTAGTCCGGCTGTCTGGACCACCTGCATGCTTTTTTTCCAGGTTGCGCTCCTGCTGGGCTATTGGTACGCCCACATTGGCCCGTCCTTGCTGGGCTTGCGACGCCATACGTTCGTGCATCTGGGACTGCTGGCGCTTTGTCTTTTCCTGCTGCCAATAGGTGTAACCGAGACGGCGGGGGCAGTGCGGCTCGAACACCCGACATTGTGGCTATTGTCCGTCCTCACACTCTCTCTCGGCGTTCCCTTTGTTCTTCTGTCCAGCACGGGTCCGTTGCTTCAGGTGTGGTTTTCTCGGACGTCTCATCCGTCGGCGAACAATCCTTATTTCCTGTACGCGGCCAGCAACGCGGGAAGTCTGATCGCACTGCTGAGCTATCCCTTTCTTCTAGAGCCTACTACCACGCTCAGGGGGCAGACCCGGCTGTGGAGCCTGGGCTACATCGCGCTTGTTGTCCTGGTGTCACTCTGCGCGCTCTATCTAAGGACATCGTCAGGATCATTGCCGCACCTGGTAGAGCCGAGCGCGACCACGGCGCCTGGCGTCAGTAGACGCACCATGCTCCGTTGGGTTCTGCTTGCGTTCGTCCCGTCGAGTTTCTTCTTGGCGCTCACGACGCATATGACGACCGACATTGCAGCAGTGCCGCTCCTCTGGGTCATCCCGCTCGTCCTCTATCTTCTTTCGTTCACCATGGTCTTTGGCAGGCGTTCATGGATTTCCTCGAGCGTTCTGCTTCGCTGGCAGCCGATAGGCCTCATTGTTCTGGCGGTCATAGACTTTTGGGGACCTTCAGCCTCAGGACCGTGGCTTCTACCCCTCCATCTGCTCGTCTTCTTCGTCACGGCTCTAGTATGCCATGGCGAGCTGGCCGCTACGAAACCGCCACCGGCACGCCTGACCGACTTCTACCTTTGCGTCGCGATCGGGGGCATGTTCGGCGGCATTTTCAACGCTCTGTTGGCACCAGCCCTATTCGATTCTGTGCTCGAGTACCCACTGACCATCCTGATCGCCTGTGCCGTCCGGCCATGGCCGCCCGCGCAGCCGTCGTCGAATCGGATCGGATGGGAGGTGGCGCTGATAACCGCAGCGTGCGCTCTCATGGTATGGACCCGGATAAGCGACCCGGATCGTCCAGCAACAGTGGCCGTGGTGTTCTCCTCGGCTCTCGTGGCGGTGATCTGTCTCCGCATGAGCCGTGATCCCGCCCGGTTCACACTGGCGATCGGGCTAGTCGTTATAGGCGCCGTCATAACAGGCGGGGCTCGGCCGAACGTCCTGTTGAAGGACAGGAACTTCTTCGGCGTGCGAGAGGTACGAGAAGACCCCGCGAAAAGAATGCGTTGGCTGATGCACGGCACGACCAATCATGGCGCGCAGAGCACCGATCCGGCAAAGCGCCGAGAACCAGTCACCTATTACCATCGGCCAGGACCGATCGGCGACGTGTTCCGGGCGTTCCCACCCGTCGCCGGCCGTCGGGTGGCGGTAATAGGGCTCGGAGCCGGTGGGCTTTCGGCCTATGCGGGCAGCGGCGAGGAGTGGACATTCTACGAGATCGACCCGGACATTGCGCGTGTTGCTACCGACACGAACTTCTTCACGTACTTGAGCGACACGCCCGCGAAGACGCGGCTGGTCCTGGGTGACGGCCGGCTTTCGATAGGAGAGGCGCCGGACCACTACTACGACGTGATCGTGGTCGATGCCTTTAGCTCGGATGCAATCCCAACTCATCTACTTACCCTGGAAGCGCTGTCTGTCTACCGGAGCAAGCTCTCCCCCACCGGGATCATTGCCTGGCACTTGAGCAATCGATATCTGGACCTGGAGCCGGTGCTGGGAAGCCTCCTTCGTAGAGCGCGCGTCGCCGGGCTCATTCGGGTAAACATCGATCGCTCCCCAGAGCTGGAGGCTAACGGTTATCCCACGATTTGGGCGGCAGTAGCCTCCACTCCTCAGCACCTCGGAGCGCTGCGGAACGACAACCGGTGGCGCCCGCTGCAGACGCGAGAAGGCGTTGGTGTGTGGACCGATGACTTCTCCAACATCTTTCGTGTCTTTATCTGGTCCGTGCCTCGCATGGAATCTGACAAAAAAGTCGGAGAAGAAGCCCGGTAGGCTGTGAACCTCAACCGGATCTCCAGCCGAGCCTTCCTGTCAAGAGGACTACCCCTCCTTGTCGCGTCGCTGACATTCGCGCTGGTGTGGGTGGGTCGTGATCCGCAAGGTCCCTGGGGCCTCGACTTCGACTACTTCTGGACCGCAGGACGTGCGGTCTGGCAGGGTGGCGACCCTTATCTCGCCGTCAACGCAGCGATCCGCGAAGACACGCTCCGCTGGCCCTTCTACTATCCCGCCACCGCGGCAGTCATTTTGGCCCCGTTCGGAGCACTCCCGCACAGGCTCGCAGTCTCCCTCTTCACCTCACTCGGCATGGGACTGCTTGCCTGGAGCGTGGATGGGTGGAGGCGATGGATTGTTCTCAGCCCGCCGGCTCTGGAAGCGCTGCTTCTGGGCCAATGGTCCCCCTGGCTTACCGCAGCTGCTGGCATTCCGTGGCTCGGTTTCATCTGGGCCGCGAAGCCATCTATCGGTGTGGCTCTGTTCGCCGGCTGGCCTTCCCGCTGGGCGCTGTTCGGAGGAGTCGCGGTCGTGATCCTGTCGTTCGCTATTCTACCGGAATGGCCTGCAGTGTGGATGGATGCAGTACAGAACACGGCACATTATAAAGCGCCGTTCCAGCGTGTCGGCGGCTTCGTTCTCCTCCTGGCGTGGCTCCGCTGGCGCATGCCCGAGGCGCGGATGCTGGGGGCGCTCGCGTTGATCCCGCACACGACGAGTGTCTACGAGCTATTGCCTCTCCTTTTGGTCCCGCAAACTCGAAGAGATTTTGCCGTGCTTCTTGGACTCTCCTATGTGGCAACTGCCATAGTCTATATCCGCTTTCCCTTTGGTGGTTCAGTATCGGGTACGTTGGATGCACGGTGGCCCTACTTCTTGGTCCTGATATACATCCCTGCGCTTTTCATGGTGCTCAGGACATGGAAGCCACGCCAACCGGCTGCATCGGTTTCAAAGCAGCCTACTGCTACAGCCCCGGCATGACCGACGATTTTCCGTCGATGTCTTGATAGATTCGCCCGCCGGACCCTCATGGGAGCGTCGTGCCATGGTGGCGGCTGCCATCGGCATCTGCGTGACTGCCCTTGTTTGGGTAGGCCAGGCACCACCGGAGGCGATCGCCACAGACTGGCTCAATATTTGGGTGGGCGCCCGGGCCATGGTGCACGGCCAGTCGCCGTATGGAGCCGCCCTGGAAGCGTTCCACCAAGGACGCCTGGTGGCACCGCTCTATTACCCAGCGACCGCAACTGCTGTTACCGCCCCACTGGGTTTACTCTCACCTCGGCTCAGCGGTGCACTGTGGTCTGGATGCGGCGTTGCGCTCTTGACCTATGCCGTAACCCGGCGCGCCTGGTGGGGGCTGGCTGTGCTGGTGAGTGCTCCAGTGCTTGGGGCTGTGCTCCTGGGGCAATGGTCGCCGTGGTTGACAGCGGCGGCCGCGCTGCCAAGCCTAGGCTTTATCTGGGCTGCCAAACCGAATGTCGGTCTTGCGATGTTTGCGGGCTGGCCCTCACGCAGGGCGGCAATAGGTGCGGTCCTGCTCCTGCTCGTCTCCCTCGCCATTGCGCCCACGTGGCCACGCGAGTGGCTGGCGACCATCAGTGCAGCGCCCCAGTACCTGGCGCCGGTATTCCGGCCCGGTGGGGTCCTCCTGCTCCTCGCCTGGATCCGCTGGCGCGAGCCCGAGGCGCGGATGCTGGGGGCGCTCGCGCTATTGCCCCACACGACGAACCTCTATGAGATGGTGCCGCTTTTCCTGATTCCTAGGCATCCGATCGAGTTGGGACTCTTGATGACCGGCACGTACGTCGCCCAGATACTCACGCACGTGCCAGAACACGTCGCCGGAGCTCGTCCGGATGCCGCCGCCGCGTTCCTCACGGCGAACTGGCCAGTCTACCTCGCGTGCTGCTACATCCCGTCCCTCATCGTGATACTCCGCCGTTCACCTATCTCAGTAGCACAACAATTCTCTGCATCGGCGCCGAGATGAGGGGGGCGCCGCACCAGTCTCTTGACCGGCTGCTGCCGTGGGTGGTCGCCGGGGGGGCGGCAGCCGTAATAGTGATCGAGATCGCTCTCACCCGCCTGTTCTCGGTGCTCCTGTACTACCACTACAGCTTCCTCGCCGTTGCACTTGCGCTTTTCGGACTTGCCGCAGGCGGGGTCAGCGCATCGCGGGCTCGGCTCGACGACGAAACCAGCGTCACGGTCCAGCTGAGCAACGTGATGAGGCGGGTTGCCATCGCTCTTCTCGCACTGATTCTTCTCCTCGTGCTCACGTCTCCCGCTAACGAATCCGTGCTGGTTGCTATGGGAATCGCTACCGTGAGCGCGGCGCCGCTTTTCCTGGTTGGGAAGGCACTCGCAATCGCGATGGCAGTGGGGCGCAGGCGCATTCACCGCCTCTACGCAATCGATCTCGTAACCAGCGCTGGAGCAGCCCTGCTGACCATACCCCTGCTAGCGCTCGTACAGGGGCCACTAGTGCTGGCGGTGCCTGCATTTGTGGCTATAGGGTTGAATGCCATGTTGTCTAGCGGCAGACAGCGGAATTGGGCAGCTGCCTGCACCGCCGGCCTTGCGGCGATTCTCGCTTTGGCAGCCACGCGGGACGCGCCGCTTCTACCGCTCAGAGATCCCTGGATAGGGGAATACGTTCTCGAGAGATGGAACGCCCATAGCCGAGTGCGGGTGAGCGATTGGACGCCGACGAGTCGGTACCTTGTAATCGACAAGACTGCGGCTTCCCTCGTTCCCCACGTCCCTGAACCGGATGGTAAGGGCCCTTGTACTCAGCTGAACTGCACCTACGACGATCCATCGTATCAGCTAGGGCGCACAACCATGCGGGTGGCAATTATCGGCGTCGGTGGGGGACCGGATATCCTGCCGGCGCTTGCCGCAGGCGCCACCCGGATCGATGGCTTCGAATTGAATGGCAGGATTATCGAGCTACTCGAGAGTGGACTCGCTGGGTATACCACTTTAGCGCAAAGGCCGGAGGTCAACCTCATCCATGATGAGGCACGCCACGCCCTACAGCATCAGTCGGAACAGTACGACGTCATCCGGGCCAATCTCATCGATACCTGGGCCGCGACCGCTGCGGGCGGCTTCGTCCTTGCGGAAAACGGCATCTATACCGTCGAGGCGTGGCGTCTATTCCTTACCAGGCTTACACCGGATGGGGTACTGGTTACCACCAGGTGGTATTTGCCCGCTGCCCCCGCTGAGGCCCAGCGGTTAGTAGCCCTGGCAGCAGAGGCGTTGGATTCGGAGGCACTTCCGGCTCAGCGGCACCTGATGGCGCTTGCTCTTCCGACTAGCCTGGAGGATCCGCTGGCGGGAGGACAGGTTCAGATGATAACGACCATGATTAGTCGTCGGGCTTTCACCGATCTGGAGGTGAAGCGCCTAAGAACCTTCGCGGCGAACCACAGAGGAGAGCTTCTCGTTTATCCGGGGCAAGCACCGGATGCTGCTCCGTTGTGGGCACCCCTGCTCCAAAGTTCCACCCGTCCTGCGTACGTCAGTGCCAGCCCTTGGGCTATCGACCCACCAACTGACGAGAGACCGTTTTTTTTCCTGCAACTCAGACCAAGAGAAGTACTCCGGTTCAGCACGGCTGATTTTGGGTATATCAGCGCCATAACGGTGAATGGCGTGCGGATTCTTATGATCGCTGTATTCCTAGCGCTAACGGTTGCGGTTGTGCTCACCCTTGCCGCCACCAAAACAACTCGCGGTGCCGGCCTACCGTTGCCGACCCGTGGAAAAGTTTACTTTGCACTCCTTGGTATGGGCTACATGGCCGTTCAGCTGGCACTGCTCCAACGCCTGTCGCTCATTCTCGGGCATCCGGTGACAACGCTTGCACTGGTCATCGCAGCCATGTTGTTGGGTACCGGCCTCGGAAGCACCGTCGCCGGGAGCAGACGTTTGCGCAATATCCCAGCGTGGGTGCTGGCGGTTCCCCCCGTTGTTCTCGGCAGCTCAATTATCGGATTCGGGCACCTTGGGGAGCTGAGCCGGCTCTCTAACTTATGGACCACCACCGTGGTTTGCGGCGGCCTTGCGGGAGTCACCGGTCTCGCCTTGGGCGTGGCCTTTCCGACCGGTATCCGTCTGTTCGCTCCCAGCGACGTAGCGGTTACCCAGGCATGGGCACTCAATGGGGCGTTCAGCGTTCTGGGTTCCGTCGCCGGCGCACTCGGGGGGCTGCTCCTGGGCAGCCGCGGTTTGCTGGCCGCTGCAATGCCTTTCTACGTGCTGGCTTGGCTGATCGTATTCGTGGAGGGTCGGCCGACAGTTCTCTTTCCCGCGGCCGGGAAGATGCTCGAAGGAGAGCTCGAGGTGAATCGAGCCTGACGCCTGAAGGTGAGCACCTGGGAACTGGCGGCGGGCGTAACTTTGTTGCATGTTATCCGGAAGTTACCGAACGTTCTAGCGTCGCATTTTCTCGACGCTCAGTGCTTCGTCATGCCATATATACGCAAAACCTAGAGCCTACAAAGGCCGCATGGCCCGTACTCCGGATTTATCCATAGTCATCCCCGCATACAATGAAGAGTTCCGTATCGGTCCAACGATACGGGACATGGTGAGCTACTGCCGGGCCCACGGGCGAGCTTTCGAGATCATCCTGGTCGATGACGGCAGTCGAGATAGCACCACCTCCGTGGCGCGTCTTCTGTTCGAGGAGGTCCCAGAGCTCAGGATCATCCGGCTGGCCGCCAATCATGGCAAGGGCTACGCGGTCCGGACTGGGGTGGTGAATGCAATCGGAGGCCTAATCCTCTTCGCCGATGCAGACGGGGCCACCCCTATCAATGAGATCGAGCGATTGGAAAGCGCGCTGGAATCAGGTGCGGACGTGGCCGTTGGGTCTCGCGCGGTACGGGCGAAGGGCGTTCAGGTGCGGGCGAAGCTCTATCGCCACCTCATCGGTCGCACCTTCCACCTGCTGGTCGAGTGGTTAGCTGATGGTGGAGTAAAGGACACTCAGTGTGGTTTCAAGCTGTTCCGGTCGGCCGTCGCCCAAGACCTCTTCTCCCGCATGCGGATGAACGGGTTCAGCTTCGACGTGGAGGTTTTGGTGATGGCTCGACGGCGGGGCTACCGCATTGCGGAAGTCCCCGTAAACTGGACTCACCAACCGGGGTCTAAAGTACGGCTGACACTGGATTCGCTCCGAATGGCGGCTGATCTGGTTCGAATCCGGGCACACTGTCTGAGCGGCGAGTACGAAGTCCCTCACCTGGCTCCATGGAGCCGTCTCGAGACGTCAAACCTGCCTTGAGCTCTTAAGAATCTGCCGCTTCCTCGCCGACGCCGTTCGGCGAATCCGCGCATCATTATTGGAGGCGTACGTGCCTGATTCGATCCGGCTTTCAGTCATCATTGCCGCGTACAACGAGGAGCGCACCATTGGGCGCGTCGTCGACCGAGTACGCTCCGTGCCTCTCGACATCGAGATCATAGCCGTGAACGACGGGTCTTCCGACAATACCGGTGCGATCATCGACCAGCTGCGCGGTCAAAAAAAGATCGATATTGTCGTGCATCACCAGAACAATAGAGGCAAGGGAGCTGCCCTCAGGACCGGTATCGCGGCCGCATCGGGAGACGTGATCGTGGTTCAGGATGCGGACCTGGAGTACGATCCGCGTGAATTCATTCGTCTGCTAGAGCCGATTGCCCGTGGAGATGCCGATGCGGTTTTCGGCTCCCGATTCCTCGGTGGGGACCATCGGGTGCTCTACTACTGGCATTCAGTGGGAAACAAGTTGTTGACGATGCTATCAAACATGCTCTCCAACTTGAATCTCACTGACATGGAGACGGGCTATAAGATGGTCCGCGCTCCTCTGTTGAAAACCCTGCCACTCAGCAGCAGCCGTTTTGGGATCGAGCCGGAGATCACGGCGCGGCTGGCTCAGGCGCACGCACGGGTGTGGGAGATCGGCATCTCCTACTCGGGGCGTACCTATGCGGAAGGAAAGAAAATCCGGTGGCAGGATGGAGTTACCGCCATTTGGCATATCGTACGCTTCAACCTGTTCCCCTCCTGGACAAGATCGATCGCCACTAAAAGTGCCCGAGCGGCCGCTCCCGCTTCGATCACCAAGCCACGACCGGGAGAGCTGGAACGCGTATAAGGGTCGACCGCATTTTCCCGCGGCGGCAAGCCCCTACCCAGCTCGCGATGCCTTCCGGGCCGCACACGCAGCAGTGGTCTTTGCAGCTCAGTCTCATCGTCATAGGCCTCGCCCTCCGTCTAATCCAATTCCTACGCCTGGATTCGATATGGGGCGACGAGGCGATGCTTGCCCTGAGCATCGCTTCTCGCCCGTTCGGCGAGTTGCTTCGACCCTTGGCCTACGGTCAGGTCGCGCCCGTCCCATTCCTGTGGGCGGAGCGCCTCATGGTGGAGCTTTTCGGCATCAACGAGTGGGCATTGCGGGCCCTTCCGCTTGTAGCAGGTTGTGCCCTGTGCGTCGCCATGGCGCTTCTTGCCCGCCGGATGTTGCGGCACGATGAGGCGACTGTCGCGCTGGTTCTCACGGCTTTCTCTCAGATCCTTATTCGCTACTCGGCTGAAGCCAAGCCATACAGCTCGGATTCCTTTCTCACGGTCGTGGTGATAGGGGCGGCGGGCGCTCTCATCGGCCGGATGGACAACAGGAGGTCCTGGATCGTACTTGCTCTGGCAGGCGCCGTCGCGATTGCCTCAGCCCTTCCCTCCGTGTTCGTTTGCTTCGGCGTGGCCGTCGCTCTCGTGACTCAGGCGTTCAGACACCAACGAATGGACCTGCTTCCCCGAATCGGGGCGTTGTCACTTTCTTGGGCGACTCTGTATTCACTTTTCTACCTCGTGTTCTATCGCGGCCCTGGCAATGCCCCGTATATGCGGGCGTTCTGGGAAGGGTCCTTCCTGACACCTGGATCTCCCCACCTGCTCGTCCGCACGCAGGCGGCGCTGTTGGAATGGGCTCGCGTCGTTGATCCTGGGTGGGCACTGTTTGGGCTCAGCGCCCTGACTCTTGCACTTGTCGTACTCGGGGCAGTCACTCTTTGGAGACGACGACAAGAACCGTATGCTCTCCTTCTGGTGGCACCGGGCATCGCGGCATTCGCTGCCTCCGCCCTGGGGCTCTACCCACTCGCCAGCCGCTTGCTGCTCTTCGCTGCTCCCCTGTTCATCATGCTGATGGCGGTAGGCGTCATGTGGGCGGCGGGGAGGGTCAACGCTCTTATTCCTCCGGTGCGCCAAAGATGGGTCGCTGCTTTGTTGGTGCTGCCGACCGTGACTACCGTATTGGCGTCACTGTACTACGACCGTGATCAGCAGATACGCCCTCTGGTTCAGACGTTGAAGGGCCGGTGGCGTACTGGCGAGGCCGTCTATGTCTTCCATCGAATCGTGCCCGCATGGCTCTTTTACAGCACGGACTGGACTCGGCCAAATTTGGAACAGCTCGCTTGGGCAATGCGGATTTCCGGGCCTGGTGGGCTGGGGCACGAGAACGCTCCGTCCCGCGGACCGAGACACTCAGGCGAGGGCAGACACCTGGTGTACCAGATAGACGGACACCCCGTCTTGTTGGGCACCTCCAGCGGAATACAGGGGCGCCCGGTGTTCGGTCAGGCGCTAGACAAGCCTGATTCAGGGTGGGCGGCCAATGAGGCCCGACGGATTCGTGATGCCGCCTCCTCTCCCATCTGGCTTCTCGTGGGCCACGCCTCCCACGACGGTGTTGATCTGGGCGAGGTTCTTCTGGACGCGGCTCGGCAGGCGGGCGCCCGAATGACCTTCCAGGATTCATTGCTCGACGGGAGACTGTACCGGCTGGAGTTTGAGCCGGGGACGGATTCCGACGCCAGAGCTCTCGCCAGGCCCCTCCCACAGAGAACAAGTGGCTGGAGGCCTTCGTGGGCGCTCAATTGGCGACCGCAAAGCCCGGCCGAGTGAGGTTCACTGGCGTCGCGACTCAGCCCCCGGATTGTGGAACAACAGATCGGCCCGAACAGAGTCGACGCTGAGTGCGAAGGTCGAAAGGTCAAGATATCGGAAGTAGCGACGAAGGCTCACATCTGGGTGGGAGAGGCTGCCACAGCGAAAATGGTAGCTTACGATGAGCAGCTTCGAGCTCGTGTGCAGGGCAGGCTCGAGCTCGGCGCAGGAGATGTCTCGAACAGGACTGACCGGGTGGCCTATCGTCGCCACGGCGTAGCGAGCCAACGTAGGCCCAGGGCCGATCCACGCGAGGCTGAACGGCCTGGCTACGGTCACGAGGGTCGAGTCCTGTGCAGGGAATGCTGCGATTCTAGCAGCGACTCCAGCGTTCACGTGCTGCAAGGCCAGGGAGCGGTGGGCGAAGTGGTGCGCACTAATCGCGCACGACACCAGGATAAGAATAGTGAAAGCTCGGTTAAGGACGACGACGCCCCGTTTGTAATAGCTCTCGATCGCCGTCAGTCCGTAGCCGAGTAGGAAAGCGGGGGAAAGGAGGAAAGGCAGACCATATGTGACCTGTATGCCATCCCATGGCACATACACCATTGCGCCTGCGAGGAGGAGGACGAGCGGTATCGCCAGGCGTCTTCGCATCTCCGATTTGTCGACTGCGCTTTTGAACGCGAGCCACCAGCCGACTGCAATGATGGCGAGAAACACCACGTCAGCAATGATGAGGGCTCCAGAGGGCGAGGGAGATGTGAGGGAATATCCCGGAAGCAGGAACAGGAAGAGCGGGCCGAGAAATTGCTCACTTGAGACAGCGGCCTTACCATACTGCCCTGCGAGCGCATCTGATTTCGCATGGAGTGCGATCCACACGATCGCAATCGCTGCCACCAAGAGCACCGTGCCGGCAAGACCGACCAGGTAGCGAGTGCGGGGACTGGCGCTGAAGGGCTGGAAACGTCCGTCTGGGCCGCGGCTGCATGCCACCGCGAGCACGAAAGGCACGGCGGCCAGCAGCATCTCCTTTGTGAATGCAATTGCCAGAAGCAGCAAGACAATGCTGGCGGCCCGCAAGCGCCAGCGACTCTCTTGCTGATATCCGATTGCCAGGTGTGTCGCCAGGAGAAGCAGGAGGGTCCCCAAGGGCTCGCGACGGTGAGTCTTACCCAGACGCCCACGGCGGGAGGGGCGACTACAAACAGCGCGGCACCGCATATAGCGCCAAAACGGGCGGCGCCGAGTTTCCGAAGTACGACGTAGGCACCGGCCACGATCAGCCACATTTCGAGGAAGCGCGCAGTCTGCCAGAGGGGGACATGCCACCCGAAGAGGTACCACTTCGTGACGATAAAGAAATACGGTATCACATTGAGCCGGCCCTGATCCTCGACGTAGTAGCGGAGTAGCGCTTTCAGCTGAGTCAGGAAGGTCGAGTTATCGCGAAGCAGGGGTAGGAATTCCCCGAAGTCCAACACGTCGAAGGGCCTGGCAGCAAATGGCACATATATCACTGCCGTTAACGCGATGCCAATTGCCAGGATCGTCGCCCACGCGAGTGCAGCCCGCCTTTGCTGGGCGTCTCCCCATAATCTGGGGGGCCACGATCGTGCCGGCTCCACGCTCGGCATCAACTTTGTGCCGCCCTCGATACTCCGGCAGCACGACTTGTATGTGATACTTCCCGGATCGACAATGCTGCTCCCCAGTGGTAGGAGGGCCAGTGATTCAAGGGAAAAAGATTCTTCTCACAGGAGGCGCAGGCTTCATTGGCACGACGCTGGCGGGGCGGTTGGTGGACCAGAACGAGATTGTCATTCTGGACAATTATCACCGAAACGCGCTGCGTCATACACGTCTCTCGGATCATCCGAATGTGAAGGTGATTCGCGGAGACGTCACGGATCCAGACACAGCCCACGCTGCGGCGGAAGGCTGCGAGATCATTGTTCATCTGGCGGCGATCGCTGGAGTTGATACGGTGCTTCAGATGCCGGTCGACACCATGAAGGTGGCGATCCTCGGCACGTACAACATGCTGGAGGCTGCCCGCCGACAGCCTCGTCTCGAGCGGTTCGTGGACTTCTCTACCAGCGAGGTGTTCGGCGCCTACGCGTACAACGTGCGGGAAGCTGATCTGACCAGCCTGGGAGCTGTCGGCGAAGCTCGCTGGACCTATGCGGTCAGTAAGCTCGCGACGGAGCACCTCGCACACAACTACCACAAGCAATTCCGCTTACCCGCCGTCTCGGTTCGACCATTCAACATCTACGGTCCGGGCCAGATCGGCGAGGGAGCGATTCACCGCTTCATCGTCCAGGCGCTTCGCGACGAGGACGTAACGATTCACAACGACGGAAGTCAAATACGAGCCTGGTGCTACGTGGATGACATGGTTGCTGGGCTCTTGGCTTGTCTCGAACGGGATGAGGCCGTGGGTCAGGCCTTCAATATCGGAAATCCGCGAAGCGTCGTTACCATCTACAACTTGGCAATGCAGATTGTGCGCCTCTCCGGTTCTCGGTCGAAAATTTCATTCATACCATGGGATAAGACCGACGTTGAGTTGCGGATTCCCAACATCGAGAAGGCTCGACGACTGCTCGGGTATGAGCCGCAGGTCGATCTCGAAGACGGCCTTCAACGGACGATCCAATGGTATCGAACCAAGGCAGCGGACGAGAAGAAAGCCTGATCCGCCTCGGTTCTCCCTCGGTCGGGGCTGAGGAAGCGGACGCAATATCACAGGTCCTGCTGACCGGGTTCTTGGTGCAGGGGGAGCGGGTTCGGACCTTTGAGGGTCAAATTGCGGACGCGGCCGGCAGCTCGGATGCGATTGTGGTGAGCAGCGGTACGGCGGCATTGCACCTGGCACTTCTGGCGCTAGGCGTCAGCCCCGGTGACTCCGTCGCCGTTCCCACGTACTCCTGGCCGGCGACCGCCAATGCGGTCGGACTGTGCGGGGCGCAACCGCTGTTCGTCGATATAGATCAGAACACCTTCAACATGGATCCCGAGCATCTCGCTGATGCTCTGCGGCCGCTCGGTCGGGTAAAGGCCATTATGCCGGTGCACGCCTTCGGCGGGATGGCGGATATGCCTGCGATTCTGGACCTGGCGACGCGCCATGATGCCTACGTCATCGAGGATGCGGCGTGCGCGTTGGGTGCCCGTCTTCGAGGCCGGCCCGCTGGAACGTGGGGAACGCTGGGATGTTTCAGTTTCCACCCTCGAAAGGTGATCACGACCGGAGAGGGAGGAGCAGTCACAACCAGCGTGCCAGAGCTCGCTCGTCGTCTTCGAACTCTGCGCAACCATGGCATCGATCCGTTATCCGCCACCCCCGAGTTCGTCGCGGCCGGTTTCAACTACCGACTCACTGAATTTCAAGCCGCCATGGGCGTGGTTCAGATGAAGCGACTTTCCGAGCTGGTCGGCCACAGGCGGCGTGCCGCCGAGGAATATGATCGCCTGCTGGAGGGGACCGTGTTAAGGAAGCCGTTGGCGCTGGAACCATCGGCGCACATATACCAGGCATATGTGGTCCTGCTGCCGCCCGCTGCCGCAGACCGACAGCCGCAGATCATATCCGGCCTTCGCAGCCGATCGATCGAGGCCGGAATCGGGACCTACCATGTACCGCTCACAAGGTTCTGGGCCAAGCAGGGGGGTATACGAGGGGCCAGTTCCCGGTGACCGATGACGTGGCCGCTCGGGCGATAGCACTCCCAATGCACTCCAGGATCACCGCCGACGAGCAGCGGAAAGTGGTGGCGGCACTCCTGGAGGAACTGTTAAGTCACCGATGAACGTCGCGGCCATCGGGCGCGGGCCGGTGCTGCTCGATACGATTCGCCTGCTCCACAACCAGGGGCACCGGATTGTGGGCGTTGCGATTGCACCCGAGAACGCAGAGTCAGACCTGACTCGCGAGCACTGGGTCGCGTGTGCACGCGAGTTCGGTAGTGAACTGACGGACGATCCCATGCGGCTCGATGCGGATGTGGCGGTAAGCGTCAACTGGCCTACCCGACTATCTCCCGAAACGCTGGCGCATTTTCCGCATGGCATTCTCAACGCTCATGGAGGTGATCTTCCGCGGTATCGCGGGAATGCGCCCTTTGCTTCGGGCCATACTGAACGGGGAATCCTCTGTTGCGTTGACCATCCATCGGATGGATGCAGGGCTGGACTCGGGTCCCATCTTTCTCAAGCGTCGTCTCCCCCTGCTCCCAGATACGTACATCGGGGATCTCTACGCCGCTCTCCAGCGAGACGTCCCCGGTATGTTTGGTGAGGTCTTGGGCAACCTTCTCAGTACTAACTCACCCGTGCCGCAAACCGGTCCCGCTCTCCGTGGCTACCCTCGGCGCCCGGAAGACGGCCGAATCGAATGGTGGCGTCCGGCCGAGCACATCTGGCGACTCGTGCGAGCATCTAGCGAGCCTTTTGTCGGTGCCTTCGCTCAATATCGAGGCGAGCATCTGGTCGTCTGGCGTGCACGAGCGGGCCCCTGGCGCGAGCAGTCTGTTCCGTGCCAGGTCAAGTCGTCGGACGCGATGGCAGTCGAGGTTGCGGTTGCGACAGGTGAAGGAATTCTCTGGCTTCAGGAGATTGAGTACCGTGGCCGCCGCGGTGCCTCTGGTGCTGTCCTCCGGAGCTCACGCGAACGACTGCATCGGGCGTGGCGGCTGTGTGAGCTCCCGCTCGAACTGCCCCGGCACTCTTGATGGTCGAGACGTCCCGTCCAGAGCCGGGGCTCCAGCTTTCCGTCGTCATCATGGCCTACAATGAGGCTGCCTCGTTGAAGATGGTCGCTGATGAGATCACGGCCGCTGTCCAGCGGCTGGGAATTTCCTACGAGTTGCTGATCGTCGATGACGGCAGTACCGATGAGACGGGCGAGATTGCTGACCGCTTAGCCCGTCAAAGCGGGCTGGTCCGCGTCGTTCACCATGCACCCAATGGTGGCCTCGGCGCCGTCTATCGCACCGGCTTTGCCGAAGCACGGGGACTGTATCTCACCTTCTTTCCTGCGGATGGTCAATTTCCGGCGTCCTGCATCGAGCAGTTGCTAGCAGTCATTCCCAACCAAGATATGGTATTGGGCTACATACCGAGGCGGCCGGGCATGGTCCTGTCCCGAATGCTGTCGCTGCTCGAGCGGCTCCTATATCGAGCTTTGTTCGGCTCACTCCCCACCTTCCAGGGCGTGCTGATGTTCCGCCGGGTGTTACTCGAACACATCGAGTTGGAGTCGCGGGGAAGAGGCTGGGCTGTGTTGATGGAACTCATCATCCGCACGTCGCGGGGCGGCCACCGGGTAACCAGCATTCCAACAGGATTCCGCCCGCGGTTCGCCGGCCGTTCGAAAGTCAATAACTTCCGGACGATACGGGCCAACTTGATTCAGGTGCTGGAGCTCCGGCGCTGCCTGCAACCGTTGCACCGGAAGCCTTGACCGCTCCTAGCGGTCCGCTTCGGTCCACGAACCCGCGTCCTCGCGATTCCCTCATCAGCTTCAGCACCGCGCTTCGACTGACCGCTGTCGTCCGGAATACGGTACCTTGGCTGGCGCAGTACCATGAAGAGGGCGGGTAGATAAACTGAGAGGAGGAGAACGGGCCATACCTCGGTCACCAGGTCAGGCAGCGAGGTCGCATGCTCTTGGCCTACCGAAGTGAACGCAACTGCAATCCACGAACCGGCCACGAAGACTGCCATCTCCACCGCATTACCCGGGATCAGCACCAGGGGGAGGAGCTCGTGGGGAAGGCTATTCTGTGGAATAAATGCCAATGCGAGGAGAAGACGTCCCCCTGATGTACGCCAGCGTAGAGCGGCGAGGAGCAGAACCCAGCCGAAAGGCCGGAGGATCGGCGACCGAATGTGCTGACTCTGCTCCTGGATCGACGCCCACCAGTCCAGGGGCCACGATCGCACCAGGACCAGGGTCAGCGCGAAGAGGACGAGGCCGGCGATGACCGCGAGGCGTGAGGGGCGGGCAATCCAGCAGGCGAGTCCGGTGTTCGGCTTGACGGTAAGCAGAAACCCGAGCACCGGGATGAGACTCGATGCCACCATCAGGGGCGTCGTCTGCCCCGCCCGCATGGCAAAGATGTATGCTCCGGAGACGACCGCCAGTAAGGCGTAGGGCGCCTGACGCCAGAGCGCATACGCGAAGATCCAACCGACCGCGACATCGAATACTGGTCGAGCGAGAGTGATGGGCAATGCGGTAAACGGAACCGCGACCAGCACGGCCGGTAGCGGATAAAAGAGCGGATATTTGAGATGGCTGGGCGTCGACCGGTAAGGGTTGGTCCCATCGGTGAGGGTCACCGCCGAGTGGTAAAGCAGGTCGAAGTCGGTGGTGAACTCCGTTGTTTCACCGGCTAGCACAAACAGCCCGACCCGGGCTGCAAGGATGAAGACGAGGGCTGCCGCAAGGTAGATTCGCCGGTCGAATGCAGTCGGTTTATCAACCATGTCACGGGGCTCATTCATCGTAGATGATCTCTCGAAAAGACGCCGGAAAACTCCCAGAGTTTATAGCCATCGAGGTAGAGTGAGCCGTGCTGCCCTACGAATATGAGACAATGCATGCCTTGGAGCTGAGGCACTGGTGGTTCCGGGGCCGGAGACGGCTCCTGGTCAATTTGTTGAGAGGTGTGGCTGGCGCGGGCGCGGAGTCTCTGAGCATTCTCGATTACGGGTGTGGTACCGGCGGGAACACCTCGGCGTATGGATCTTTCGGAAACGTTGTCGGAATCGAGCCGGACTCCGTCGCGGTTCGGCTGGCCCATAGGCGCGGCGGCGCCAGATACTGCCGCAGCAGCGGAACTGACCTGCCCTTTCGTGGTGGCTCCTTCGACGTGGTCTTAGCTTCTGACGTACTGGAGCACATCGAGCACGACAACGAGGCTGTATCCGAGATTGCGCGAGTGCTTCGGCCCGGTGGCTCTGCGATCGTCAGCGTTCCGGCCCACCAATGGCTTTTCTCACAGCATGACACCGCTCTGCACCACTTTCGCCGCTACAGCAGGATTGCAGTCCGGAACCTGCTGGAGCGGAATCGGCTCGTGGTCTCCCGCCTGTCCTACTGGAATGCCGCTTTGTTCCCGGCAGTCTTCGTCCAGCGTTTAATTCGCAAGCGGAGGCCGACCAGCACGCCACGGTCAGACACGGTATTACCCCCGGCTGCTCAACGAAGCGCTTGTTACGCTTTTGACAGTCGAATCGGCGCTCGCCTCCCGCACCACGCTTCCCTGGGGAGTGTCACTCGTGGCGGTGGCGGAGCGCCGTTGATGCACGTTCCGCGCAGGCATTCAACTCGTCCTCCGCTGAATCCGCATTGCGCCCGGTTCGGTCTGCTGCTTCTGATCGGCGGAAAATCACAGCCAGGCTGTCACAGTACCACATCGTCCAGGTACCGTCCCGAGCGACCTGGTGCGATATCGGGGTCTCTCGACCGAGCAGTAAGAGAGAGATATCACGCGCCTGGAGCCGATCGCGCCATCCCGGTGCCATCCCCTTGATCATCGAGTACTCTCGAAACAGGGCCTCCCCGAAGAAATCGGTCCCGCCATCGATGTAAATCTTCTGTTGCGGCCAGGCGTACAGCAGGTACCCGCCCCAGGCGAACTCATGGTACAGTCGCCCCTTCAGGTCATGGCCACGCGCACGTGAGACTGCCGCGACGGGAAAGATCGTCGCATCGAACTCATCTCGGATCAGCTGGGCCGACCCTAGTCTACCCCGCCCCAGCGCCAGCGACCCCATGAGCAACACGACGGGTACCATCCAGGGGAGTGTGGCAGTACTGCGGGATGTGATCTCAAATCGGCCGCGCACCCGTCGCGGATCGGGTAGCCGGCGCCACACCTCGTCGAAGTGGAGTGCGAGGATCGGAAGAGCCGTAAGCCCAAAAAGTGGAATGTTCCGAACGGCGATGAGCGCGAAAGCGATCCCCGCACAAATCAGGAATAGGCGCGGCAATGTCGGGCGTCGGTGCAGGCTGAGGGATAGCAGACATAACAGCAGCACGCCCAAAAAAGCTTTGCCGGCGGGCTCGTGAAAGTTGGGAGATGCGAACTCAGCGGTGTTGTCGCGAAGGAACGGTGTACCGAAAAACCCGAAAAGGTGACGGTGCAACTCCAGCCCATGCGGATTTAAGAAAGTAGCGACAACAGAGGAGATGAGCATTGTGCCGTAAGTTCTGACTCGCTCGCTCCAGAGAGCCCGCTCGTCTCCCCAGAAGACCTCGCCCAGGCTTCCGCCCAGATAGACGACTATCAAGACCCAGCCGTAGACGAACCCGCCGTGCAGGTTGGCCCAAACAACAAAGAGCATCGCAGTTGTGAGGGCGACTGCTCGACGAGAGCCGCGCTCGAGCATCGCAAGCAGAATGACAACCGCCAGAATGGAGAAGAGATGAGGCCGGGCGGTCCAGTGCTCCGAGCCGAGAGCAATCGCAAGACCTACGGTCAGGCAGGCCAGGAGTGGATCTACCCGATGACTCAGCAAGAACCTGGTCAGCAACGTGTAGGTCAACGCGATCAGCAGCCCCGCGAGGATCGCAATGGCCGGCAGGCCGCCCGCTCTTTCTGCGAGCGCGTAAACCAGCTGGCTTCCGTACTCGAAGCCGATGAACGGAGCTCCTGGACGAGTGAAGGAAAACGGATCCTCGCGGATGAGGGCGCCGTGTTCGAACATGTAGTGACCGTGGCGGAGATGCCGTGCGAGATCGCCGTCGGAGTTCAGCATGGGCTTCTGCAGAGCGATGGGGACGAGTGTTGCTAGAAGGGTGAAGACGATCGCGGGGATCGATGGTGCGCCGACCGACCGTGATGACCTCAGAGCCCCCATCTCGCCTCCCTCCGCTGGCTGACGCTCTCGCGGGTCTGGTGTATCAATCTAAAGCTGCGTAAGATCTTACGGATAAGCGGGCCGAGTCGATTCGAGGGTTTGGCTGCTCCAATATACCGGAGACCTAACGCCTTCCCGGGATGCAAGCGGGCACTGCACCTAGGTGACGCGATGGTGGCACTAGCGGAGTTCAGAACCATGCTGTATATCAAGCCGGAATACTTTCCCCACATGACTTTGACCATGTCGGTGGTACTTGCGCCAATGCGGACTGTGCCCTATATCATGACCCGGACACAAACCCGCAGCACGAGTAGCACCCACTCGCGCCAATGGACCTCACTTTTACCACCTCGGCGGAACCGCAAGCGGCGGTCCGCCAGTTTCGGAATCGCGCAAAAGTCGCGGTTCCTCGTGCAGCAAACCCACTCACTGGAGCGGAGGAAAAAGTATGATGGAGCTGGCCAGGAAGTTCTGGAATGACGAGTCAGGGCAAGGCCTTGCCGAATACGCCCTGTTGCTCGGTCTCATCGTAATCGGGGTCGTAGTCTTGATCCAGGGCATGGGAGTTTCGATCAAGAAAATCTTCGGTGTCGCCAACCGCGATCTCGCGACAGCGGCCGCCGCGGCAACCTGAGGTAATCGGTTTGACCCAGGCAGCGGCGAGCGTCTTGGTGTCGATAATGGTCTGCTCCGCTGCCTGGTGGGATGTGAAATATGGCCGACTGCCCAACACGATCACGGTAACGGGGCTCGCAGCAGCCTTCATCCTGAGGGCCCCACTGGGTGTAGAGTCGCTCCTACAAGGTGTTGGGGGATTCGCGCTTGCCTTCGGAATATCTGTCGTACTCTATGCTCTCCGCGCGATCGGCGGAGGAGACGTGAAGTTGTTGGCCGCCGTGGGCGCATTTCTGGGCTCGGCGGAGATCATGGGAGCACTCGGGCTGATCGCTGTTCTGGGAGCAGGTTACGCGCTGCTCAGCGTAACCTGGAGAGGGTTGTTGCCCCTCCTCATCTTCAACACGCTCGAGCTGGTTAAGGGCTGGCTTACACTGGGTCGCGCAGGCGCGATTCGGAAGCTGGATTCGCCCAACGCGCTCTCTATACCCTACGGCATCCCAATTGCCCTAGGCACGCTGCTTTGGTGGTATGGTGAAGGGATCAAGCTATGACGGAGAGAAAAGGGTTCAAGCTCAGCAAAGACGAGCGGGGTCAGGCTCTCGCGGAGTTCGCCATTGTGCTGCCCCTGATCCTGTTTTTCATAGCTGCTATTCTCGAGTTCGGACGCGCATGGAACATCAAGCAGGCCGTAACCGATGCCGCCCGCGAGGGTGCCCGCTATGCGGTAGTCATGGACGCATCCATGAGCGTGGCGGACGTTGAAGACAAGATCGAAGAACGGCTTGCGCTGTCCTCGATCGATTCGAGCACCATCACTATCTCGAGCCCCGATCCCGCTTGTGCCGTGCTGGCGGATTGTTTCCACACAGAATTGGGGTACGGCAGAGAGATGACGGTAACCGTCTCCACCCAGTATCGGATGGGACTGGTCCATGTCCTGATGAAATGGGCGGGCCTGCCCACGACGGTGACGATTGGTACCGATGCCACCATGCGGCATGAGTAGGTGAGGATTTTTTCACGGAACAATCACGACCGGGGAGCAAGCTCTTCCCCGGAGTCACTCTAGGCGGGTAAGCGAGCATTCTCATGCCGAAGAAAAGACGACCTTGGTTCATGCTCCTCCTGGCTCTCACTTCAGGGGTAGTGGCCGCACTCCTCGCGCTCCGGTATCTCAGGGAGCGGACCACACCTCTGATGGCCTCCGAGCCCGTACGGCATCGATCGTCCTGAGCGCCCGAAATCTGCCTGTCGGCGCGCTGGTGACGGAGCGCGATCTCAAGGTCGTAAACTGGCCCGGTACCACCGTCCCCAGTGGCTACGTCAGGTCCGTAAAGGATGCCGTCGGCCGTGGGATCATTACCCCCGTCTCCGAGAACGAGCCTCTGCTGGACTCGAAGATGTCCACCAAAGACGCAGGTGGCGGTCTTCCCATCATCATTCGGGATGGCATGCGAGCGATGAGCGTCCGGGTCGATGAAGTGATCGGCGTCGCCGGTTTCGTGCTGCCGGGGACCAGGGTAGATGTGCTGCTGACGCTGGACAAGAGCGGTTCTGACCGGCCTCAGGCCATCACCAAGACGCTGCTTCAGAACGTCCAGACGCTGGCGGCCGGACAATCCGTGACGCGGGACAAGGAAGGAAAACCGCAGACCGTCACGGTCATCACTCTGCTGGTCAGCCCGGATAATGCCGAGCTACTGGCGCTCGCCTCGAAGGAAGGCCGGCTCCAACTGGCTTTGCGCAACACCCTGGACACGTTGGCGGTGTCCACCAATGGAGCCAGGGCCGACAAGTCGTCGCCCAGCGGGAATCCCGGGCCCAATCGTCCCCAGCGCACTCGCGCTTCCACCTCCGCCCCCCCCCGGGCCAACCCCACGGTGGTTGAGGGGTACCGCGGTGGTGAACGGACTTTGACCACGTTCCAGAAACCCTGACCCCAAACAGTGGAACGCCCTTGCGTAATCTCCGCCATGGTTATGCCGCATTGCTCTTTCGCTCCTGGCGGTGGTGCGTCGCCTCGCCCTTTCACTCAGCGGCTGGTCGGTGGCGGCACGGCCGCTCGCCGCACAGCGAGTGGTTCGGGCACCGGAGCAGGTGGTCTCTGTCTCGAAGGGTGCATCGGCGCTTCTGGTCAACACGACACCGATTCAACGGTTCTCGATCGGCGATCCCGCGGTGGCCGAGGCCGTGGTCGTCCCCATCGGAGATCCTGGTCAACGGAAAGACTCTCGGGACAACCAGTTTGTTCCTTTGGGACAATACTGGGAACATCAAGCTGTATTCGGTCGAGGTGACTGCTGACGCGCCGGGCCTCCAGCGTTACCTCAGCTCGGTCCTGGCCGGCGAAAAGATCGACGTCATCGCCAGCGGTAACGTGGTAACGCTCTCGGGGCAGGTGCGAGATGCCAGCGTGGCGAATCGAGCCGTGGAGATTGCGAAGGGCTCCGGCGCCATCATCGTCGACAATCTGTCCACGCCGGAGGCGGTGCAGGTCCTACTCAGAGTTAGGTTCGCGGAGGTCAACAAGAGCGCCATCAAAGAGTTCCGCTCTCAATTGGCGACACTCAATCCCCACAAACTCGATGCCCGAGGCCTTGAGCCCGGTTGGGTTGGAGCCGCCAACTCGGACGACCAGGGCGGGTTTGCCGATGGCGTAGTGGACTTCGGCCTCTTCAACGCCAATGCGAGTATCGAGGTACTGATTCGATTTCTCACCTCCAAGGGTCTGCTGAAGAGCCTCGCCGAGCCGAACCTGATCACGCTCCCGGGAAAGGAGGCCACCTTCC
>CAVSTR010000003.1:0-1278279 GCA_963730915.1 uncultured Gemmatimonadales bacterium
GGCGAGTCCAGTGTTGGGCTTTACCGTAAGTAGAAACCCGAGCACCGGGATGAGAATCGCTGCAACCACCAGGGGCGTAGTCTGCCCCGCCCGCATGGCGAAGATGTATGCTCCGGAGAGCACCGCCAGTAAGGCGTAGTTCGAGTGCCGCCAAAGCGCGTACGAGAAGATCCAACCAACCGCAATATCGAATGCCGGCCTAGCGAGAGTGATCGGCAATGCGGTGAACGGAACGGCGACCAGCACCGCCGGAAGTGGATAGAAGAGGGGATACTTGAGGTGGGTTGGGGGCGACCGGTAAGGATTGATGCCGTCGGTGAGGGTCACAGCCGAGTGGTAGAGCAGGTCGAAGTCGGTGATGAACTCCGTGGTTTCACCGGCTAACACGTACAGCGCGACCCGGGCAGCGAGGACAAAGAAGAGGGCTCCCGCAAGGTAGATTCGCCGGTCGGATCCAATCGGTTCATCAACCATGCCGCGGGGTACCCTCATCGTGAATGATCTCTCGAAAAAGAGGGAAAACTCCAGGATTTATAGCCATCGAGGTAGAGTGAGCCGTGCTGCCCTACGAATATGAGACGATGCATGCCCTGGAGCTGAGGCACTGGTGGTTCCGCGGCCGAAGGCGGCTCCTCGTCAGCCTTTTGAGAGGCGTGGCGGATGCCGGTCCGAAACCACTACGCATTCTCGATTACGGCTGTGGTACCGGGGGAACACCTCGGCGTACGGATCGTTCGGAAACATTGTAGGCATAGAGCCGGACTCTGCCGCGGTTCGGCTGGCGTATCGGCGCGGCGGCGCCAGATACTGCCGCACAGCGGAACGGACCTGCCCTTTCGTGACGGCTCCTTTAATGTGGTCATGGCTTCTGACGTTCTCGAGCACATCGAGAGCGACGGCGAAGCTGTAGCGGAGATTGCCCGAGTGCTTCGGCCGGGCGGCTCCGCGATCCTCAGCGTGCCGGCCCACGGGTGGCTGTTCTCGCAGCATGATACCGCTCTGCAACACTTTCGCCGCTACAGCAAGCGCGCCGTCCGGGAGCTGCTGGAACGCAATCGGCTGTTGGTCCACCGGTTGTCCTACTGGAATCCGCTCTGTTCCCGTCATCTGCATACAGCGTTGATCGGCAAGCTGCGCACGGGTCAGCCACGGTCTGATGCGGTACTGCCCCCTGGCTGCTCAACGAAGCGCTCGCAACGCTCTTGGCAGTGAATCGGCGCTCGCCTCCCGCATTAAGCTCCCCTGGGGAGTGTCACTCGTCGCGGTGGCGGAACGCCGTTGACGCACGGTCAGCGCAGGCATTCAACTCGTCCTCTGCTGAATCGGCATGCGCACGGTTTGGTTAGCCGCGTCCGACCGGTGGAAAACCACAGCCAGGCTGTCACAGTACCACATGGTCCAGGTGCCGTCCCGCGCCACCTGGTGCGATAGCGGCGACTCTCGGGGGAGGAGTAAGAGAGAGATATCAGGCGCCGAGGCGATCGCGCCATCCCGGCCCCATTCCCTTGATCAGTGAGTACTCTCGAAAGAGATTTCCCCGAAGAAATCGGTGCCGCCGTCGATGTAAATCCTCTGTTGCGGCCAGGCGTAAAACAGGTACCCGCCCCAGGCGAACTCATGGTACAGTCGGCCCTTCAGTTCATGGCCACGGGCGCGTGAGACTGCCGCGACAGGAAAGACCGTCGCATCGAACTCATCTCGGATGAGCTGGGCCGACCCTAGCCTACCCCGCCCAGCGCCAGCGACCCCATCAGCAGCATGACAGGGACCACCAGGGGAGTGTGGCAGTACTGCGGGCTGTGGTCTCGAATCGGCCGCGCACCCCTCGCGGATCGGGTAATCGGCGCCACAGCTCGTCGAAATGGAGTGCGAGGAGCGGAAGAGCCGTAAGCCCAAAGAGTGGAATGTTCCGGACAGCGATGAGCGCGAAAGCGATCCCCGCACAAATCAGGAAAGGCGCGGCAACGTCGGGCGGCGGTGCAGGGTAAGAATAGGAGACATAACAGCAGCACGACCAAAAAGGCTTTGCCGGCGGGCTCATGAAAGCTGGGCGATGCGAACTCAGAGGTGTTGTCCCGAAGGAACGGTGTACCGAAAAAGCCGAAAAGGTGGCGGTGCAACTCCAGCCCATGCGGATTTAAGAAAGTAGCGACGGCAGAGGAAATCAACATCGTGCCGTAAGTTCTCACCCGCTCCCTCCAGAGCGCCCGCTCGGTTCCCCAGAAGAGCTCACCCAGGCTTCCTCCCAAATAGACGGCTATCAGGACCCAGCCATACACGAACCCGCCGTGGAGGTTGGCCCAAACAACAAAGAGCACCGCAGTCATCAGGGCGGCCCCTCGGCGAGAGCCGCGCTCGAGCATAGCAAGCAGAATGACAACCGCCAGAAAGGAGAAGAGATGGGGCCGGGCAGTCCAGTGCTCGGCGCCGAGAGCTATCGCAAGAGCTACGGTCAGGCAGGCCAGAAGTGGATCCACACGATGGCTCAGCAAAAAGCTCGTCAGCAATGTGTAGGTCAACGCGATCAGCAGCCCCGCGAGGATCGCAATGGCCGGCAGGCCGCCCGCTCTTTCGGCGAGCGCGTAAACCAGCTGGCTTCCGTACTCGAAGCCGATGAACGGGGCCCCGGACGAGTGAAGGAAAACGGATCCTCGCGGATGAGGTCGCCGTGTTCCAACATGTAGTGACCGTGGCGGAGATGCCGTGCGAGATCGCCGTCGGAGTTCAGCATGGGCTTCTGCAGAGCGATGGGAACGAGTGTTGCTAGAAGGGTGAAGACGATCGCGGGGATCGATGGTGCGCCGACCGAGCGTGATGACCTCAGAGCCCCCATCTCGCCTCCCTCCGCTGGCTGACGCTCTCGCGGGTCTGGTGGATCAATCTAAAGCTGCGTAAGATCTTACGTATAAGCGGGCCGGGTCGATCGAGGGTTTGGCTGCTCCAATATACCGGAGACCTAACGCCTTCCCGGGATGCAAGCGGGCACTGCACCTAGGTGACGCGATGGTGGCACTAGCGGAGTTGAGAACCATGCTGTATATCAAGCCGGAATACTTTCCCCACATGACTTTGACCATGTCGGTGGTACTTGCGCCAATGCGGACTGTGCCCTATATCATGACCCGGACACAAACCCGCAGCACGAGTAGCACCCACTCGCGCCAATGGACCTCACTTTTACCACCTCGGCGGAACCGCAAGCGGCGGTCCGCCAGTTTCGGAATCGCGCAAAGGTCGCGGTTCCTCGTGCAGTAAACCCACTCACCGGAGCGGAGGAAAAAGTATGATGGAGCTGGCCAGGAAGTTCTGGAATGACGAGTCAGGGCAAGGCCTTGCCGAATACGCCCTGTTGCTCGGTCTCATCGTAATCGGGGTCGTAGTCTTGATCCAGGGCATGGGAGTTTCGATCAAGAAAATCTTCGGTGTCGCCAACCGCGATCTCTCGACAGCGGCCGCCGCGGCAACCTGAGGTAATCGGTTTGACCCAGGCAGCGGCGAGCGTCTTAGTGTCGATAATGGTCTGCACCGCTGCCTGGTGGGATGTGAAATATGGCCGACTGCCCAACACGATCACGGTAACGGGGCTCGCAGCAGCCTTCATCCTGAGGGCCCCGCTGGGTGTAGAGTCGCTCCTACAAGGTGTTGGGGGATTCGCGCTTGCCTTCGGAATATCTGTCGTACTCTATGCTCTCCGCGCGATCGGCGGAGGAGACGTGAAGTTGTTGGCCGCCGTGGGCGCATTTCTGGGGTCGGCGGAGATCATGGGAGCACTCGGGCTGATTGCTGTTCTGGGAGCAGGTTACGCGCTGCTCAGCGTAACCTGGAGAGGGTTGTTGCCCCTCCTCGTCTTCAACACGCTCGAGCTGGTTAAGGGCTGGCTTACACTGGGTCGCGCAGGCGCGATTCGGAAGCTGGATTCGCCCAACGCGCTCTCTATACCCTACGGCATCCCAATTGCCCTAGGCACGCTGCTTTGGTGGTATGGTGAAGGGGTCAAGCTATGACGGAGAGAAAAGGGTTCAAGCTCAGCAAAGACGAGCGGGGTCAGGCTCTCGCGGAGTTCGCCATTGTGCTGCCCCTGATCCTGTTTTTCATAGCTGCTATTCTCGAGTTCGGACGCGCATGGAACATCAAGCAGGCCGTAACCGATGCCGCCCGCGAGGGTGCCCGCTATGCGGTAGTCATGGACGCATCCATGAGCGTGGCGGACGTTGAAGACAAGATCGAAGAACGGCTTGCGTTGTCCTCGATCGATTCGAGCACCATCACTATCTCGAGCCCCGATCCCGCTTGTGCCGTGCTGGCGGATTGTTTCCACACAGAATTGGGGTACGGCAGAGAGATGACGGTAACCGTCTCCACCCAGTATCGGATGGGACTGGTCCATGTCCTGATGAAATGGGCAGGCCTGCCCACGACAGTGACGATTGGTACCGATGCCACCATGCGGCATGAGTAGGTGAGGATTTTTTCACGGAACAATCACGACCGGGGAGCAAGCTCTTCCCCGGAGTCACTCTAGGCGGGTAAGCGAGCATTCTCATGCCGAAAAAAAGACGACCTTGGTTCATGCTCCTCCTGGCTCTCACTTCAGGGGTAGTGGCCGCACTCCTCGCCCTCCGGTATCTCAGGGAGCGGACCACGCCTCTGATGGCCTCCGAGCCTCGTACGGCATCGATCGTCCTGAGCGCCCGAAATCTGCCTGTCGGTGCGCTGGTGACGGAGCGCGATCTCAAGGTCGTAAACTGGCCCGGTACCACCGTTCCCAGTGGGTACGTCAGGTCCGTAAAGGATGCCGTCGGCCGTGGGATCATTACCCCCGTCTCCGAGAACGAGCCTCTGCTGGACTCGAAGATGTCCACCAAAGACGCAGGTGGCGGTCTTCCCATCATCATTCGGGATGGCATGCGAGCGATGAGCGTCCGGGTCGATGAAGTGATCGGCGTCGCCGGTTTCGTGCTGCCGGGGACCAGGGTAGATGTGCTGCTGACGCTGGACAAGAGCGGTTCTGACCGGCCTCAGGCCATCACCAAGACGCTGCTTCAGAACGTCCAGACGCTGGCGGCCGGACAATCCGTGACGCGGGACAAGGAAGGAAAACCGCAGACCGTCACGGTCATCACTCTGCTGGTCAGCCCGGATAATGCCGAGCTACTGGCGCTCGCCTCGAAGGAAGGCCGGCTCCAACTGGCTTTGCGCAACACCCTGGACACGTTGGCGGTGTCCACCAATGGAGCCAGGGCCGACAAGTTGTCGCCCAGCGGGAATCCCGGGCCCAATCGTCCCCAGCGCACTCGCGCTTCCACCTCCGCCCCCCCCCGCGCCAACCCCACGGTGGTTGAGGGGTACCGCGGTGGTGAACGGACTTTGACCACGTTCCAGAAACCCTGACCCCAAACAGTGGAACGCCCTTGCGTAATCTCCGCCATGGTTATGCCGCATTGCTCTTTCGCTCCTGGCGGTGGTGCGTCGCCTGCGCCCTTTCACTCAGCGGCTGGTCGGTGGCGGCACGGCCGCTCGCCGCACAGCGAGTGGTTCGGGCTCCGGAGCAGGTGGTCTCTGTCTCGAAGGGTGCATCGGCGCTTCTGGTCAACACGACACCGATTCAACGGTTCTCGATCGGCGATCCCGCGGTAGCCGAGGCCGTGGTCGTCTCCCCATCGGAGATCCTGGTCAACGGAAAGACTCTCGGGACAACCAGTTTGTTCCTTTGGGACAATACTGGGAACATCAAGCTGTATTCGGTCGAGGTCACTGCTGACGCGCCGGGCCTCCAGCGTTACCTCAGCTCGGTCCTGGCCGGCGAAAAGATCGACGTCATCGCCAGCGGTAACGTGGTAACGCTCTCGGGGCAGGTGCGAGATGCCAGCGTGGCGAATCGAGCCGTGGAGATTGCGAAGGGCTCCGGCGCCATCATCGTCGACAATCTGTCCACGCCGGAGGCGGTGCAGGTTCTACTCAGGGTTAGGTTCGCGGAGGTCAACAAGAGCGCCATCAAAGAGTTCCGCTCTCAATTGGCGACACTCAATCCGCACAAACTCGATGCCCGAGGCCTTGAGCCCGGTTGGGTTGGAGCCGCCAACTCGGACGACCAGGGCGGGTTTGCCGATGGCGTAGTGGACTTCGGCCTCTTCAACGCCAATGCGAGTATCGAGGTACTGATTCGATTTCTCACCTCCAAGGGTCTGCTGAAGAGCCTCGCCGAGCCGAACCTGATCACGCTCCCGGGAAAGGAGGCCACCTTCCTGGCAGGAGGCGAGTTCCCTTACCCGGCGGTTCAGGGTGGCGGTTCTGCCGGCGCTGTCTCGATTGTCTTTAAAGAGTTCGGGATTCGGCTGAAATTCACTCCCACCATCACTCGTGGCGGCAGTATCAGACTGAAGGTGGCCCCGGAGGTGTCGGCCTTGGACTTCTCAAATCCGCTAGTCTTTGGAGGCTTTACTATTCCGAGCCTCCTCAGTCGGCGGACCGAGACGGAGGTCGAGATGAAGAACGGGCAGTACTTGGCTATCGCCGGTCTGGTGGACAACACGATGACGGATAACTCGACCAAAATCCCGTTGCTGGGCGATATCCCGATCCTGGGCCAGTTTTTCCGCTCCAAGGATGCACGCCAGCGTAGGACCGAGCTCCTGGTCCTGATCTCGCCCAAGCTAGTGTTGCCGAGCGATACCCCGGCGCTACTTCCGACGGGCGAGCCGGCCGACTGGAAGTGGAGCGGACAGATGAAAATGGACAAGAGCAAACCGGACAGTGCCTGGAAGAGTTACCAGGAACATTAGAGGAGGCGGTGGTATGTCGGTGCGTGGCAGGTCTTCGGGAAGGCGTCGACTCCTGAACGAGCGCGGAGTCACCCTGGTGATGATGGCGTTGATGCTGTTTCTCGCGCTGGGGATGAGTGCGCTCGTTGTCGATTTCGGAATGATCAAGGCCAGCAAGGCGGAGGCGCAGCGGGCAGTGGACGCCGCGGCCTTGGCGGGTGCCAGTGCTTTCCTGATCGCCGGACCCTACCATAGACAAGGACGCGGAAGCCGAGGCACGCGCGCGTGACTACGCCAAGAAGCACGCGGTCCACAGGCTTGCGATAACGGACCCTCAGATCGCGGTGGATTTAAGCCGTCCCGACACCATCACCGTCACCTACTCAGGTCCTCAGATGCCCCTCTGGTTTGCCCAAACCATAGGGTTTCCGACCATGGCAATCAATGCTTCGGCTACTGCCCGTGCCTATGAGACCAGCAACGCTTCCTGTGTCATGCCGGTCGCCCTACCGGACCTGTGGCAGAACAATGATATCGCTCCCGCCGGGAGAAATGATCCTCCGGAAGAGCGCGGAACCCCTGATGGGCTTTGGAGTTACCAGGACCTGAACAACAACGGATGGATGGATCCGGGAACCGGCAGTACGGTGGAACGGGAGCTTTGGGAGTTCGATCCCGGCGTCGACGTGTACGACGCGGACAACGATGGCCAGGGTGACTATGGCTACGGCACCAATGTCAGGAACTCACTGGGCGGCTCTAGTCCCTTGTTGCACAAGACCAACGATTACGGCCGCCAGATCATGCTGATGAACTTGTCCCCCAAGGACGGCACCGTCAGCTCTAACTACTATGCCTGGGGATACACCTCCAACGACGCGAACAGTGGCGATGTCTTACGCGAAAAGATCTCCGACCCTTCCTGTGAGATCGCGACTGTCGGGACCGAGTATCCTGCAGCCGCAGGCAATGGGGCGACCGCCGGCACCATCAGCCCCGCCTGGGACCAGCGAATTGGGTATGACGGGGACGCAACCTGGAACGATGTCACCAACCGGGTAGAGGATTCCGACTATCCCGATCGAGACCATGACGGGCTGCCGGATAGTCCGCGCGTGGTCGTAGTGGCCCTTTACGACCCCGAAACGGAGATGACGGGCCCGAGCGACAACGTGCTAGTCTTCAACAATTTCGCCAAGATCTGGGTTGACCAGCGCCCCGCAGGCTGTTCGGGTGCGAGCTGCAAGAATGCGATCACCGGCCGGTTCCTTGGATTCGTGGGCGGACGGGGTGGTGGTGGTGGTAGCACGGGGTCACTGATCAAGACCATTCAGCTTATTAAGTAGATACTTAGCGTGGCGGAGGCTCGCATCAATCGATCCTGGACTAATCACCTAGTAGAGCGTCTTTCATGAGCGATGCTCGGCTAGCACGAGCGGCCCTCATCTCCAACGATTCGACATTCGTAGTCCAGGTCAAGCAAGTGCTGACTGGCCCGGATCGACCGGTTTCGCTGGACCTGGAGATCGCCACACCGATTCACCAATTCGGTGAGCAGCAGATTCAGGCGCTACGTGGTACTGCGCCGGAGTTGATCATCCTAGATCTGGAGGAGAGCCAGGAACTGGGCCTGCAGCTGGCCAAGTACCTCGTGGAGCTGAACCCGGCGCTGCTCTTCATCGCCACTGGACCCGTGCTGTCGAGCGATCAGCTGATGCAGGCCATGCGAGCAGGTGTGTCCGATTACCTGCCAAAGCCGGTGCAATCGGAGGACCTCCGCGCCGCGACAATTCGTTGCGCGCAGAAGGTCCAAAGGCCTCGCGACCAGAAGCATGCCGAGCCGGGCCGCATTCTATCTTTCTTCAGCCCCAAAGGCGGCGGCGGCTCCACGACGTTGGCATCCAATCTGGCGATCGTGATCCACCGCACCACTAAGAAGAAGACGCTCCTAGTGGACCTGGATCTCGAACTGGGCGAAAGCGCGCTAATTCTCGGGGTTCAACCACGCTTCAGCTTCGTAGACTTCGTAGAGAACTTCCGGCGGATGGATGCGAGCCTGCTGGAATCCTATATCGAGCACCACCCCTCGGGGATCCATTTGTTGTCTGCTCCGGTTGACCCGCAGAAAGCCGAGTCGGTGACGGCCGAACATGTGCGGCGAATTTTAGGATTCTTGCGGCAGCACTACGATTACATCATCGTGGACACGCCCCGTTCGTTTTCTTCCTCTACTCTTGCCATCTTCGAGCAGGCAGACCTCGTCTTCATCGTCAGCACAGCCGACGTCCCTTCACTGCGCAACATTCAGAGGGGTATACCCTTGCTCAAGAAGGTCCTCACCAAAGGCGAGGAGCAGGTGCGTTTGGTCCTGAATCGATTCGATCCGAACGACAGCATCTCGGTCGCAGATGTCGAGAAGAGTGTGGGTCTCAAGGTCTTCTGGAAGATCAGCAACGACTACGAAGCAGTTATGGGATCGGTCAATGCCGGAAAGCCGATCGTCCTCAATGGCGGGTCACCCTATACCCGTGATCTCGGGTGGCCTGGCAGCAGCGGTTACGGGCGTACACGAGCCAGCACCACGTTCACGCCTGTCTCAGATGCTGACCGCACCGTTCAAGGGACTGAAAGGGCGCGCCGGCGGGAGTATCGAAGGAGGGAAGAAGTGATGTCCGACGGCAAACTCCCGGTCACGCCCCCAACCAGCAGTAACGGTTCGAAGCCTCCGCTTCCCTGGGAACGGACGAATCCCAATCTGGCCGCTACCGGTACGGCTCCGCTCAATTTCGCCGACGACAACCATGGAGTGCACGCCCTTCAGCAGGTGAAGGGCAAGGTGCACCGCAAGCTTCTCGAGCGGCTCAACCTCTCGAATCTCGACCGGCTCGAGCGGCAGCAGGTGGCGGATGCGGTTCGCAAGGTGGTACAAGACCTGATCACTCAGGAGGCGGTGCCGCTCAACTACGAAGAGCGGGACATGATCGTGGTGCAGGTCCTGGACGAGATATTCGGTCTCGGCCCGCTGGAGCCCCTGATCAAGGACCCCGAAGTTTCGGACATTCTGGTCAACACCTACAAACAGGTGTACATCGAGCGCCACGGCAAGCTGGAGCGCACCGAAGTCATGTTCCAGGATGATCGCCACCTGCTGCAGATCATTGACCGGATCGTGTCCGCGGTCGGACGGCGAATCGATGACTCCTCGCCTATGGTGGACGCCCGCTTGCCGGACGGCTCCCGCGTGAACGCCATTATCAAGCCGCTGGCCCTGGACGGCCCCCACCTCTCCATCCGTAAGTTCAAGCGAGATGCGCTATCAGGTGAAGATTTGCTTCGGACCGAGAGCCTGACCGACGAGATGCTCACGCTGCTCAAAGCAATCGTAAAGGCTCGGCTCAACGTACTGATCTCGGGCGGAACGGGCGCTGGAAAGACCACGCTGCTCAACATACTCTCGTCGTTCATTCCCCCGACCGAGCGGATCGTCACCATCGAGGACTCGGCCGAGCTTCAGCTCAAGCAGCCCCACGTGGTGCGGCTCGAGACCCGGCCCGCCAACATCGAAGGGCACGGTGAGGTCGCGCAACGAATCTTGCTGATCAATGCCCTGCGTATGAGACCGGACCGGATCATCATGGGTGAGTGTCGCGGTTCGGAGGCTATCGACATGCTCCAGGCGATGAATACCGGCCATGACGGGTCCCTCACCACCCTGCATGCCAATACGCCCCGGGATGCGCTGAGCCGCCTGGAGACGATGATCTCCATGGCCAACCTCGAGCTGCCTGAGCGCGCGATGCGGCAGCAGATCGCCAGCGCCATCAATGTGGTGGTTCAGGTGAGCCGTCTGTCGGATGGCACTCGCAAGCTGATGCAGGTGTCGGAAATCGTGGGTATGGAAGGCGATATCATCACGATGCAGGACATCTTCGTCTACGAGCGGGAAGGCGTGGCGGAGAACGACAAGGTACTTGGCCGATTCCGCGCCACCGGCATCAGACCGCGCTTCTCGGATCGGCTCAAGAGCTACGGCATCGACCTGTCGTCTCTCCTGTTCAGCAATCCAGTAGTAACTGATAACATGCGGGGAGGTACGTCCCGATGGTAGGGCTTCCCAGCAGCATCTGGGTGCCTGCGCTGGTCGCGTTCCTGGCGGTTGCACTCGGCACCGTATCCCTGGTTATTCTCTGGGAGTGGTTTCAGGAACAGCAGCGCAAGCGACAGATGGTGGACCAGCTCCGTTCGCTGGCCAACGAGCCGATCGAAGGGTCGGTTGCCAGGTCTACGGTCTTTCGCTCGGCTGTTCTCGAGTCTCCCTGGTTGCGGCCGATTATTTCACGCATTCCTCAGCTACGCGATGCTGAATTCATTCTCCAGCAGGCCGGGCTGACCTGGACCCTGCAGACGCTTTTTCTCCTCTCGATCGGTGCGGCAGTCGGGATTGGCAGCGTGACGCTGATCATGAGTCAGTCCGTCCCCGTAGCCATTGTCGCAACTGTAATCGGTGCGTTGCTGCCGACGATGTACGTACGGCGGCGCCGCACCAAGCGACTCAACGCGTTCGAAGAGCTTCTACCCGAGGCCATCGATCTGGTGGGCAGAGCGCTGCGGGCGGGACACCCGCTCACGGCCGGATTCAAGATGGCGGCAGACGATGGCCCCGAGCCTGTGGCCGGGGAGTTCCGCCGGGTGTTCGAGGAACAGCGATTTGGGCTCCCGGTCCAGGACTCACTGCTCGGTATGGCAGACCGGGTGAACATCGTTGACGTCCGCATCCTGGTCACGGCTATCCTTATTCAACGCGAAGTTGGTGGCAATCTCGCGGAGATCCTGGACAACCTGGCCGCAGTGGTAAGGGCTCGCTTCACCATTCGACGGCAGATCAGGGTCTACACGGCGCAGGGCCGCATGACGGGCTATCTCTTGTCCGCGCTGCCAATCATCATCTTCTCGATGCTCTACATGATCAATGCCGAGTACATGTCGATTCTCTTTACGGATCCGATCGGAAAAATTCTCATAGTAATCGCCATAAGTATGCAACTGATCGGTTTCATGTGGATTCGCAAGATTATCAAAATCGAAATCTGAGACGCTCATGCTGGCCATAATCCTGATTCTCACGATGTTGACCGTCGCCCTGTTCGTCATGACGCTGATGCAATTGCGTGCAGGCGGAGATCCGGTTACGTCGCGTCTCGACCGCATGCAGGGCGTAACCGGAGCCCACGAGATCCAGGCTCGGCGACGGCGTCAAGCCAAGTCGGACCGGCTGATGGGAGTTCTCCAGACTCTCGGCCAGCAGGTCGGAAGTGGGCGCAAGGATACCACGGCGGTCCGTCAGTTCCTGATTCAGGCCGGCTATCCGGATCCGCGAGCAGTGTCCATCTACTGGGCCACACGGGTAAGCCTGGCGGTGGGCCTGGCAGCTCTGGGGATGGTGGGTTTGCCGCTGATGGGCTTTGCGTCGGGTCAGGTCGTGATCGGTATCCTCTGGTTCGCCGGCGTGGGCTGGGTCGGTCCTACCTTCTATGTGCGTAGACGTCTCAAGGCTCGGCAGAAGGAGGTCCAGCTGGCCCTGGCCGACATGCTCGATATGCTGGTCGTCTGCGTCGAAGCCGGCTTGGGTCTCAATCAGGCGTTGGTCCGGGTAGCGGACGAGATCGAGCATGTGAGCACGGTCATGAGTGAACAGCTCGCCATGGTCAACCTGGAGATGCGAGCCGGAACTCCCAGAGACGAAGCGCTGAAGAATCTAGCCGAGCGCACCGGTCTGCCAGACATCCGCTCGCTGGTGAACATGATGATTCAGACCGACCGGTTCGGGACCTCGGTCGCAGATGCTCTCCGGGTGCACTCTGAAACCATGCGGACCAAGCGACGCCAGCGGGCCGAAGAAGCGGCCGCCAAAACCACGATCAAGCTGGTCTTTCCGCTGGTGCTCCTCGTTTTTCCCGCGATGTTTCTGGTGGTGATCGGACCATCGGCGCTCGCTATCTACCGCACGTTCAGCAAGCTCTAATGCGTCTGCTGCGGGTGGTAAACACAGGCCGGAACCACGAGCTCGGCACCCGAATCAGACTGGCCGATGCCTGGCTCTCGAGACTCCGTGGAATGCTGGGTCACCCGGCTCCGGCGGTGGGAGAAGGCCTCCTGCTAACCCCCTGCCGCTCGGCCCACATGTACGGCATGCGCTTTCCGCTCGACATAGCCTTCCTCGACGCCAAGCGTGCCGTAGTGGCTATGTACCACTCCCTGCCCCCCGGCTCGCGAACTCGCTGGCACCGGAATGCCCTGCATGCGCTGGAGCTGCCTGCCGGCACCCTCCGCGGCTCAGGCACCGCGGTCGGCGACGTTACTGGCTTGGTCGGACGTACCTGCCCGTGACCGGAAGGTTCAAAGGATTATGGAGGCCGCCTCGTGAGCGCCACGCCCGTTATGGTGTCCGAGCCGCAGGTAGTGCCGAAAGAGACCGCCCCTCCCGTTCCGGATACACTGGCAGATACGGGATTGTCTGCGGACGGGGTCCGGGATCTCATCCTGAAGGTGTTTTACGTCCAAGGAGGCCGGACCGGGCACTATCTCTCGGAGTTCCTGCGGCTCCCTTTCGCTCTGGTGGACGAGGAGCTGCTCACGCTCCAACAGCGCAGGTTCGTTGAGGTCAGGGGAACGACCGGTCCCAACCGCGCCAGCTACTTGTTCGACCTGGTGGGTGCCGGCCGCGATCGGGCCAAGGAAGCGCTTGACGCCAGCCAGTACGTGGGCCCGGCACCGGTACCACTGGCACAGTACAGCAAGTGGATCGAAGCCCAGTCGATCCAGAATGCACACGTAACCCAGCAGTCGCTGCGGGCCGGGTTCAGCCATCTGGTACTGAACGAATCGATGTTCGAGATACTCGGACCCGCAGTCAACTCGTCCAAGTCTATCTTCCTCTATGGGCATCCTGGAAACGGAAAAACCGCGATAGCCGAGGCGATCTCCGAGATGCTCGGCGGCACGCTCTATCTGCCGTATGCGGTAGACATCGATGGGCAGATCATGCTGGTGTACGACCCGGTCCACCACGAGGTGGTTGAGAGCCCGGACGACGCCCTGGGGCGAGATGCTCTATGGATCCGCAGCGGCCCGGGCTATGACCGGCGATATGCCCGAGTCAGACGGCCGGTGGTTCTCACCGGTGGCGAGCTGACGCTGGAGCAACTCGACCTCCGCTACGACCACTTCACCAAGTTGTATCAGGCCCCCTTCCAGGTGAAAGCCAATGGAGGAGTGCTGATCGTTGACGACTTCGGCCGGCAGCGGGTGCCGCCTCGCGATCTCCTCAACCGTTGGATCGTGCCTCTCGAGAAGCGCATCGACTACCTCACGCTTCACACCGGCGGCAAGTTTCCGGTGCCGTTCGACTGCCTGTTGATCTTCGCGACCAACCTGGATCCGGCCGAGCTGGTAGAAGAGGCTTTTCTCCGCCGCATTCATTACAAAATCCCGGTCGTCGATCCGACCAGAGCGCAATATGAGGAGATTTTCGAACGGTGTTGCAAGGGTGCTGGGGTCGCCTACACCCCGGAGTCGGTTGGCTTCATCTTCGACGAATATTATGACAAGCGGGGAATCCGGCCCCGCGGATGCCACCCACGCGACGTCATTGCACACGTGGAGGACATAGCCAAGTACCGCGGAGTGCCTGCGGAGCTGAGTATTGATCTGATCCAGCGGGCCTGCCGTTCGTACTTCCTGGAGAGCGGCGCGGCATGACCGGCGTCCAACCCGACGCGTCGCCCGATCCCGTCGTACGGCAGATGCGGGAGCTGGAGCGCGGACTGACTATCCGCACTGGCGAGCTGGAACGGGAAAATCGGCGGCTGCGCCGGATCTGGATGGGAACCCTGATCGCAGTGGCGCTCCTCCTGGGACTTGCCACGGCGTTGGTCATCGTCGCCGCTCGCCAGGGGCTTCCCGGCACGGTGGCGAGCGTCGTCGAGGCCAAGCAGTTTGTTCTGCGGGACAAGACCGGAGCCATCCGTGGGTCCTGGAGCGCCGCAGACGATGGATCGATGCGCTTTATCATGCAGACTCCAGGGAGCAAGGCCGGGCTGAGCTTCTCGGTTCTGGGCGGGGGCGCATCGGGAATCACAATTCGTGACAGCGCCGGCCGTTCTCGAGCCGTGCTCGGATTGCTCCCGGACCAAACTGTGAGCATGCTATTCGCCGACGACAACGGGACGACGCGAACAGTACTGAGCCTGGTTCGCGGTGGCGCATCCACCCTGGTCTTCGCCGACCGCAGCGGGAGTGCCAAGGTTGGGATGGGGGTCGACGCCCGGGGGCAGAGCACCCTAACCCTGCCGGAGCCACCCGAAAGCCGAGTTGAAACTCCGTCCACCGATGAATCGGACGTCCCCGACTCCCCCGCAGCAGCAACTGAAACGAGAACCACTCCATCTCAGCGGTAACCTTCAGGCCATGACGCCGGCCCGGATCGTCCGGCGTGGTAACATTCCCATCGAGATAGGCCGCTCGCCAGGGGCCCCGTTCGACAATGACAGAGGTCCGTAGCCGGAAACGGGAGGACCCCTCTCAGGCGATCGCCAAGGATCCGGATCATGCGGCAGGCCGGAGAACCGGCGATGGGAATCTCCGCACCCCGAGTGCTCTTCTCATGGTGGTGCTTCTCAGCGGCCTCCTCATGATCGTTTATCACGACCGATTCTGGGCGCCGGTTGACGAGGGCAAGTTCGCCCATGTTGCCGAGAGAATACTTGCCGGTGAGGCACTCCACCGAGACGTTCAGGATCTGCACGCCGGATACATCAACTTCGTGAACGCGGCCGCGTTCTCGCTTTTTGGTGTGCGCATGGTGAGCATGCGCTATCCGCTGGCTTTGCTGACCGTGATCCAAGCCGGTCTGATGTTTCTGATTTTGCGGCGGGCAGGAATCGCGGCGGCTCTGATTGGCGGTCTGGTGCTCACCTCCCTCTCTTTCGTTCAGTTTCTGAATCCGACCCCCAACTGGTACACGTTGTTTGTTGCGGTCGCGACCATTGCCTGGCTGACACGAAATCCGATCAGCCTTCGACGGCGACATATCGTTACCGGCTTTCTGGTCGGCACCGCCTTTCTTTTTCGCCAGCTTTCCGGCGTCTTCCTGGCGTCTGGGGTTCTGCGTATTTCTGCTCTTAGAGAACCCCAGTGCTGGAGCGACCGCGCGCGCCGCGGCTGGCCCGTGCAGTACTTGCCATCATCGGCCTGGGCAACGCCTGGTACATCCTGCGCGCCACCGACCCCTTCGGTTGGGTGCTGTTTGGCGTGTGGCCCCTTGCGGTAGTGCTATGGGCCTCGCTTCGAACGAGGCAATCCGACCGGGAAGTCGTCACGCTCCTTCGTGACCTTGCCATCGGGGGCCTCGTCTCCGCTGCTCCCCTCCTCACCTACCACCTCTCTCACGGAGCCTTGGACGACTGGTTTCGAGACACTTTCAGCGCAGCCATGTCGCTCCCAGCTCTCGGGTTCATGAGAAGGCCTGGCTACCTGATGCTGGGAATCCTGTCCTGGCGTGGCTTTCATTCCGGTGAGCTGGACAGGGTTCTCAATGCCGGCTTGTACACCTGCCTGCTCCTGATCACGGCGCTGTTGGGTATCCTCCTCTTCCGCAGGCTCGTTCGTGGCAGCCCTTCGAGCAGTCACGCATTACCAGTGATTGCCATCTTCTATGCGCTGGTGTCACTGCACTATCAGATACCGATTTACTTGTTTTATACCGTTGGGCTAAGTCTGGCTGCCATCTTACTTCTGGCGGCTGAACAGAAGGCTGGCATCCGGGCGCTCACATTGGCGGCATCGATGATGATCGCTGGCGTGGCACTGTACTACCAGGCGGCGATGCCGCTGAGCCGCCACCTCCAGGGTATGGTTGCCGGCGAACGGCGTTTTCCAATTACCCCCCTCCCCACTCCTGTGGCGGGAATCTATGTGGAGGCAGCGGAAGTACAGCTCTACCAGTCACTGGTTCGGCTTATCGACCGCGAGACTCAGCCGGGCGACACGATCTTCGCACTTCCAATGAACCCCGAGCTGTATTTTCTTGGGCGCCGAACCAATCCGTTCAAGTTCTACAACACAGCGGTGGGGATCAGGTCGAGCGCGGACCTCGACTCCGTACTACAGGTGATCGAGTGTCAGCCCCCTAAGCTCGTGTTTTACGATCCCATGGATAAGTACAATACTCCCGCCTCTGTTCGTATCGCCGGTGTTCTGGAGGCACAATACGAGAAGCTTGCGCGCATCCCGCCGTTCGAGGTGTTCCGGGCGAGAGGCGGTACCCCAGCGGTCATGAAGTCGGGCGACAGGCCTCTCCGGTGTGCCGGGCCGTTGAAGCCCATGCAGGGTGGGCGATGAAGGCTGTGATCCTGGCAGGAGGCCTGGGAGCGCGGCTTAAACCGTTCACCGAGGCGATCCCCAAGCCCCTCCTCCCTGTTGGGGAGAAGGCGGTCCTGGAGATCCAGATCGAACGACTTCGAAGCTTCGGTGTGACCGACGTGTACCTGGCCACCAATTACAAGTCGGACTACATCGAACACTTCTTTGGCGACGGCTCGCGCTACGGCGTTCGACTTCATGTCAGCAAGGAGGACATGCCGCTGGGCACAGCCGGCCCGCTCACCCTTCTCAAGCGGGAGCTCCGCGAGCCCTTCATCGTAATGAATGGCGACATCCTGACTCTGGCGGACTTCGGCGATCTCATGGCGGCCGCGAAGTCCCTGGACGCGATGCTGACGATCGCAATCAAAAAGGAGATCACGCCCTTTGCGTTCGGCAACATCTTCTTTTCTGGCGAATTCGTAACCGGAATCCAGGAGAAGCCGGACATCGTGATGTACATCCTCGCCGGCATTTACGTCATGAAGCCGGACATTTTCGAGCTGATCCCCGATCATACCTACTATGGCATGGATATGCTCATCACCGAGATGCTCGCGCGAGGCATTCCCGTAGCCAAGTACGATTTGCGGGAGTACTGGCTCGATATCGGCCGGCTAAGCGATTATGAAAAGGCTTCGGACATTTACACCACGCACTTCAGAAAGCAGCCGTGACGTCGTCCCCTGTCCTCGTCACTGGAGCCGCAGGGTTCATCGGCTCCCACCTGACCGAACTGCTCGTCGAGCGCGGCCACCAGGTCCGCGCCCTGGTGCATTACAACTCGACGAATGACTGGGGATGGCTCGAGGATTCTCCAATCGCGAGGGACATCGAGGTTGTCCTGGGAGACGTGCGGGACTTCGACGCGATCTATCGAGCGATGAAGGGTTGCGACGCTGTTTTTCACCTCGCGGCGCTCGTTGGCATTCCCTACTCCTACGAGTCTCCGCTCGCTTACGTCCGAACCAACATCGAGGGAACGTATAACGTGCTGGAGGCTGCCCGGCAGCTCTCGCTCGGCGAGGTGATCGTGACCTCGACGAGCGAGACCTACGGGACCGCGCAGTACATTCCGATCGACGAGCGGCACCCACTCGTAGGCCAGTCACCATATTCGGCGACGAAGATTGCCGCCGACCAGCTCGCCCTCAGCTATCACCGGTCTTTCGGTCTCCCGGTAAAGATCGTTCGGCCCTTCAACACCTACGGCCCGCGGCAGTCCGCGCGTGCGGTCGTACCTACTATCGCAGTGCAGATCCTGTCCGGACTGCGCGAAATCCGTTTGGGCAATCTCAACCCCACCCGGGACCTGACATTCGTGATAGATACCGTCCAGGCATTCCACGAGATCTTTAGCAGCGATGCACCGAGGGGGGAAATCACGAACGTAGGAACCAACAGCGAAATCTCTGTTGGAGAGCTGGTGGAAACGATTGCCCGGCTCCTCAGCGTGGACGTCACCGTGATGAAAGACGACCAGCGGGTGCGGCCCCCAGCGAGCGAGGTGGAGCGCCTTCGCTGCGATAATGCAAAGATCCTCCGCCAAACCGGATGGCGGCCGCTCCACTCGCTCGAGCAGGGGCTCGAGAAAACGATCGAGTGGCTGAGACTCCATCAGGCACGCTACAAGCCCGAACGATACACCTGCTGATGCAGGGGTCTCCGGCGTACTCGATTCCGTTGTTCGACCTCAACTACGACCATGAGGAAGAGGAGGCTCTTCTGGCAACGCTCCGGTCACGATGGCTGTCGACCGGGCCTCGGACGGTCGAGTTCGAGAGGCTATTCGCGGAGGCGCTCGGCGCCCAGCATGCCGTCGCAGTCGCGAACTGCACCTGTGCCCTTCATCTCGCGCTACGCATCGTGGGAATCGGGGAGGGGGACGAGGTAATTGTGCCTTCGTTGACGTTTGTCGCCACGGCCAACGCCGTGCGATACGTCCGGGCGACCCCCGTGTTCTGCGATATCCGGGGACCGAACGACCTCACCATCGACCCGGAGCAGATCGATTCGCTCATCACAGATAGGACTCGCGCGATCGTCGTCATGCACTACGGAGGTTTCCCGTGCGACATGGACCGGATCCTGGAGCTCGCGCGGAAGCACCGGCTGCGCGTGGTCGAAGACGCGTGCCATGGACCGCTCTCGGAATATCGCGGACGCAAGCTCGGGACCATAGGCGACATCGGATGCTTCAGCTTTTTCTCCAATAAGAACATCAGCACCGGTGAGGGTGGCATGCTGGTCACGGATGATGCCGCGTTCGCGGAACAGGCTCGGCTCTTGAGGTCCCACGGCATGACTTCCCTCTCGTATGAGCGAGCCAGCGGCCACAGCACCCGATACGACGTGGTGGAGAGCGGCTACAACTACCGGATGGACGATATTCACGCCGCTCTGGGCATCGTCCAGCTCGGCAAGCTGCGCACCGACATCCAGAGGCGCGCCAATGTCCGGAATAATTATCTGGAGGCTCTTCGAGACGCTCGAGGAATAACGGTGCCATTCGGCCACCGCGAGGACGTGGTATCGAACTACATCTTCCCTGTGGTCCTCCAGGGCGCGGACGCCACCCGGCGAGACACGGTACGAGAGGCGATGCACCAGCGCGGGATTCAGACGAGCGTTCACTACCCGGCAGTGCACCGATTCTCGAGCTTCGAGCCATACCGCCGGCCGCTTCCGAAGACCGAGCGCGTCTCGGACAGCCTCGTTACGCTCCCTATGCACGGGCGCCTGTCCGCAGACGATGTCTCTCGTGTCGTCGCAGCGCTTCGCGAGCTCACCCGGTGACCCGCCAAATGGTGCTCGTCGGCGCATTCCAGGAGATCGTGGAGCTGTGCGAGGCCTCTGGTGTCAAGATCGCCGGGATCTTCGACGCGCATGTCAAAGGGGACTTCATGGGCTACAAGGTTCTCGGGCGGGACGAGGTCGCACCCCGCCTGGCGGACCTGCTTCGGGACGTGCCGGTGCTGATTGTGCCGGACGCGCCCGCGGTGAGGCGGAGGCTTGCCGCGTACTATCTGTCGCTTGGATATCGGCCCGCCTCGCTCGTCTCCCCCACGGCTGTTGTATCGAAAAGCGCGACCATAGGTGCCAGGCACAGTGGTGCAGAGCTGTTGCCATATCTCGGCGTCGGTCCGGATAGGGGAATTCGTGAAGGTGAACGCCGCCGCCAACCTCATGCACGACTCGGTGGTCGGGGATTTCACCACGATCGCTCCCAATGCCGTGATCCTCGGGCGGGTTTCAGTGCACTCAGGCTGCTATGTGGGCGCCAACGCCACCTTGCTTCCCGGTATCGATGTCGGCGAGGAGGCGATCGTGGGAGCTGGAGCCGTCGTGACGGGGGATGTGCCGGCGAAAGCGGTCGTAGTTGGCAACCCCGCGCGGTCGAAGGGTGCGTCATGAGCGTCCTGTCCGTTGTCGTGCCCGTCCGGAACGAGGCAGAGAACATTCCGACGCTTGTCGCGCGCCTCACCCCCGTCCTCGAGAGGCTCTCAACCGAGCACGAGATCATCTTCGCCACGGACCTGAATCGCGATAACACCCTCGAGGTCCTTCGCTCGTTGCACCGATCCGACCCCAGGGTCAAGACACTCAAACTCTCCAATGCTTTTGGCCACCACATCGCCGTCCTCGCCGGCCTCATGGTCTCGAGAGGTGAAGCCGTGGCGGTCATGGACGGTGACCTTCAGGACCATCCCGAGGACATCCCGCTTCTCTACGCCAAGCTGGCGGAGGGGCACGACGTCGTGTACGGAGTCAAGGAACGGAAGAACGAATCGGCGCTGCGGAACCTGTTCTCCCGCACCATCGTCAGGTTGATGAACGGTCTTTCCGATTACGACGTCGACTTCAACACCAGCATGTTCCGCATCATGAGTCGTCGCGCTGTGGAGCAGCTCTGCCGGTTCCGGGAGCGAGATCCCAGCATCACAGGACTCGTGAGCGTCATCGGCCTCCCGACCACGAAGGTCCTGGTGACCTCCGGAACTCGTCACGCCGGCCGGAGCAATTACAGCTACTGGCGGCAGCTGAATTTCGCGATCAACTTTGTGCTGTCATTCTCGACGAAGCCGCTGCGCCTGATCTCGATGCTGGGCCTGGCCATCTCGGTGCTCGCCCTCCTGTATTTCTTCGTGGTGGTGGTGCAGTGGCTGGCGTTCGGCACGCCCGTGCCGGGCTGGCCAACGGTCGTTGGGCTCCTGTCGTTACTCGGAGGAGTGCAGCTGCTGGCGCTGGGGGTTACGGGCGAATACGTCGCTCGCATCTTCCTCGAGGTCAAGCGGCGCCCACTCTATGTTGTCGAGGAGGAGATCGGCGAGCTTGGGAAGGCGCCGGTTGACGCCTGAAGTCTCCTAAGTGTTCGGCTAGTGTGCACTAATCGTGGCGTGGCGCGCCCGCATAGAGCCCGTTCTGACTGTGTTGCAAAGGCAACAGTGGGGCGTCTCTCGCTGCACCCGGTTTAGACCAGTCACGCTGACCGCGCCCTAGTAAACCTTTCTGTCCGGCCTATATATTTACCGGTCTGCCATTTACCCCGACGGGCATGGAAGCTGCCTCGGGGAGGGCCGGTGAGCCGGTTAGCCTTACGGCTGCTCCATCCTCCAACAAGACCGGGATCATGCGCATCCTCGTAACCGGTGGCGCCGGCTTCATCGGCTCTCATCTCTGCGAACGCCTGCTTGCGGAAGGTCACCGTGTCACCTGCCTGGACAACTTCTTTACTGGTCGAAGAGAGAACATAGAGCACCTGCTGGATAATCACCGCTTCGAGGTTGTGCGGCACGATGTCACCGAGCCGCTCTTCATCGAGGTGGACCAGATTTACAATCTGGCCTGTCCTGCCTCACCCGTTCATTACCAGTACAATCCAGTGAAGACCGTCAAATCCAACGTGCTGGGCACCATCAACATGCTGGTACTGGCGAAGCGTCTTCGGGCGAGAATCCTCCAGGCCTCGACATCCGAGGTATACGGCGAGCCGACCGTCCACCCGCAACCCGAGAGCTATTGGGGTAACGTCAATCCGATCGGCCCCCGCTCCTGCTATGATGAGGGAAAGCGCGTCGCCGAAACCCTGATGATGGACTATCACCGGCAGGATCGGGTCGATATCCGCATTGCCCGGATCTTCAATACCTACGGCCCCCGGATGGCGGAGAACGACGGGCGAGTCGTGTCGAACTTCATCGTCCAAGCTCTGCGGGGACAGGAGCTGACGATCTACGGCTCCGGTGAACAGACCCGCTCATTCTGCTACGTGGACGAGCTGGTAGATGGGCTGATGCGCCTCATGGCGGCTGAGGGAAGACACCAGCCGGTGAACCTGGGGAATCCGGTCGAGTTTACGATCCGCCAGCTAGCCGAGGAGGTGTTTCGCACCGTAGGAACGGAGAGCCGGGTGACCTATCATGCCCTGCCCCAGGATGACCCAACCCAGCGCAAGCCGGACATCAGTCGCGCCCGTGAGTGGCTGGGCTGGGAGCCGCGGATCACTCTAGCGGAAGGACTCTCGCGCACCGTCGCTTTTTTTCGCGCGCGGGCCGCGCGTGACGCCAGAGCAAGCTTCGCCTTCCGGGAGCTCGCCACCGCGAGGGAGCTAGCGAGCTAGGGCCCCTCAGCCGATCCCAAGTAGCCGACAAAGGGCCTTCCCATACTATATTCCGCGGCTCATCGGCCGCGGAGCACCCCCGCCCCGCTGTCTACCACCCGCCCTTCGGGTACTGCCCCTCTGCCGCCAGAGAAATGTCCATCAAGTCCGACCGCTGGATCCGCCGTATGGCTCGAGAGCATGGGATGATCGAACCGTTCGTCGATGGCCAGATACGAGAGGGCGCCATCTCGTACGGAGTGTCCTCCTACGGCTATGATATGCGGGTCGCCCCCGAGTTCCGAGTCTTCACCAACGTACTCTCCGTTATCGTCGATCCCAAGCACTTCGATGCCCGGAGCTTCGTAGAATTCGACGGTGATGTCTGCATCGTGCCCCCGAACAGCTTTGCGCTGGCTCGATCAGTGGAGTACTTCAGAATTCCCCGCAACGTTCTGACGATCTGTCTGGGCAAGTCTACGTACGCACGCTGCGGGATCATCACCAACGTGACGCCGTTCGAGCCGGAGTGGGAAGGATTCGTAACCCTGGAGATCAGCAACACTACCCCGCTTCCGGCCAAGATCTACGCCAATGAGGGGATCTGCCAGGTGCTCTTCTTCGAAGCGGATGATGATGACGTGTGTCAAACCAGCTACGCGGACAAGAAGGGGAAGTACCAGAAGCAGACCGGAGTGACGCTGCCGAAGCTTTAGGACGAAGGTCCCCATGCACAATGTCGTTATTGCGGCGCTCCTGCTCAGCACAGCTTATTCGAGCATCGTGCCGGCTCCAGCCGCCGCGCAGGATTCCTCGGGTCCACGGCCGGTCCAACCCGCTCGACCACTCACGTTACCGACCCTCCAGCCACCCATCGCCGACACCGGCATCTTCAGCGCCCCTCCACTCCCCGCTGCCAGCGAGACACGCCGGGCGGACGGATCCCCCGGGCGAGCATACTGGCAGCAGCGTGCGGACTACGCCATCAAAGTCACCCTGGATACCGCAGAAAAGCGGATCAGCGGCTCAGTAGCTATCGCATATACGAACAACTCTCCCGACACGCTGCGCTACGTGTGGCTGCAGTTGGATCAGAACCTGTTCCGGCCCGGCAGCACCGGCTCCCTCCTGTTCGCCTCGGACAGCCGATTCGGCGGAGCCGGTTTCAAGGGTGGCTTCGAGATTCAGAGTGCCACGCAGTGCGTGAGATCAGCGGGGCAGCGGGGCGGCGGGGCAGGGCAATCTCGACGTCGCCGCGGCTCCAGTCGGAACGCGTCACGGTCAGATACTGCCCCGCTGCCCCGCTGCCCCGCTGTCTCGCTGAGGACACGGGTCGACGACACGATGATGTATATGGATCTGGTTCGCCCCATCCCGCCGGGCGGCGCCACCGGGTTTGATCTGACCTACGCGTTCACCGTTCCCGAACACGGTGCCGATCGGATGGGGCGTGAAGGACCGCTGTATCAGATCGCCCAATGGTATCCTCGGATGGCCGTCTATGACGATGTGAACGGCTGGAACACCGATCAGTATCTGGGCCAGGGCGAGTTCTACCTCGAATACGGCACCATCGACTACGAGGTGACTGTGCCGTCAGGGTACATCGTGGCCGGTACCGGAGCCCTGATGAATCCAGCCGATGTGCTCACCGACACCCAGCGGCAACGGTTGGCCGCTGCGGCCGCGTCGGACACCGTCGTTCATATCCTGACCGAGCCGGAGCTTCGATCCGGCACCGCTCGCCCCCAGGGGGCTGCCGACTCACTGACCTGGCGCTTTCACGCGGCGAACGTTCGCGACGTCGCGTGGGCCGCGTCGCCTGAGTACCTGTGGGACGCGTCGCGATGGGAAGGCGTGGTGATCCATGCCTATTACCGGCCATCGGCGCTGGAGACCTGGAAGGATGCCGCGCTCATGAGCCGCTACTCGATCGGAGAGTACAGCGGCCGATGGTTCCGATACCCCTACCCGCAGATGTCGGCAATCGAGGGGCCGGTTTCGGGGATGGAATATCCGATGGTGGCCATGGAAGCCAGGGGAGAAAGCAGCGAGGCCCTGTTCCGTGTGCTCACGCATGAGATCGGCCACAGCTGGTACCCGATGATCGTGGGATCCGATGAACGGCGCTATGCGTGGATGGATGAAGGCTTCAACACCTTCACCAATACCTTCGCCGAAGAGGGCTTCTGGAAGCGGGACGACTCGGCAGCTCGATCGCGCGAGCGGCAGCTCGTGGTCCGGACCGATCAGGTACCGACCGCCCAACCCATCATGACGCCAGCCAACCGCTACAAGACCAGCCCTAATCTTCTGAGCCTTGCGTACGTAAAGCCTTCTGTCGCACTGCTGGCGCTACGGAACAAGGTGCTCGACCCCACGGTCTTCGATAGCGCCTTTCGCGAGTATACCCGGCGCTGGGCTTTCAAGCATCCGCAGCCCGCCGACTTCTTTCGAACGATCGAAGAGATCTCCGGACGTGATCTCAGCTGGTTCTGGCGGGGCTTCTTTTTTACCACCGCCGCCCTGGATCAGGCGGTAGAAGGAGTCAAGCAGGAAGCCGGAGGTCCCACGGCAGTGACCATCGCCAATTTGGGAGATGCGGTGATGCCGGTCGAGCTGCTGCTGACATTCGAAGACGGAACGACCAGTCAGACGAGGCTTCCAGTTGAGATCTGGTACCTGGGAGACCGGTACGTTTACCAGGACCACTCCGGTAAATCGGTGGTCAGAGCGACAGTAAACCCAGACGGGGCCTTTCCGGACGCCATGACTACCAACGATGCCTGGCCCGCTACAGATACCACTCAGGCCCGCACCTCGACCGCCAACGAAGGCAAATGACGTCACCATGACGACTGAGAACCGCAGGCGAGTTCTGGCAGGGGCTGCCCTGCTCTGCCTTGTATTCCCCGTTGCAGCGCAACAGCCGGCGGCGAGCCAGGCGCCCGAAGACAGCGCCAGATCGACAGGAGATGCCTCACCGTTTCGGCGCCTGGAGCTCCCGGCTCCAAACACCATCCGGACCGGCAGCGGAGCACCCGGGCCCGACTACTGGCAGCAACGAGCCGACTATGTCATCAGAGCCTCACTCGATACCGTTCGCCAGGTGGTCACTGGAGAGGAGCGCATTACCTACACCAATAACTCGCCGGACACGCTCCGTTTTGTATGGCTTCAGCTGGACCAGAACCTTTTCAACAGCAGCAGCCGGGGCTCGCGGCTCTTCGACCAGAATTCCCGGTTTGGCACGCGCGGCGCTGAAGGTGGCGTCACACTGAGGCGAGTGGCGCAGCCGGCAACGCCCGCACGAGCAGGACAACGGGCTGCCGCCGCGACCAAGCTGGCCTACGTCGTGAACGGAACGGTCATGAGGGTCAACCTGGCCCGTCCACTGCCCCCCCGAGGCCGACAAGTGCTCGACGTCGCCTGGTCATTTCCGTTTGGAGCCAACAGCAATCGGATGGGACTCGAGCTCATAGACAGCAGCTATGTCTATGAAGTGGCCCAGTGGTACCCCCGCATGGCCGTGTACGATGATGTCCGCGGTTGGAACACCGAGCAGTACCTCGGCCAGGGCGAGTTCTATCTCGAATATGGCAGCTTCGATGTGAGCATCACGGTGCCGGCCAACATGCTGGTCGCAGCGACCGGCACGCTTCAGAATCCGTCGCAGGTGCTAACCGCTACGCAGCGTACCCGCCTGGCGAGCGCATTACAGAGTGACAGCACCGTGATCATTCGGAGCAAGGATGAGATCGGGAAGCCGGGCTCACGTCCCGCGTCGAGTACGGGCGTGCACACCTGGCGATTCAGCGCCGACAGTGTACGGGACTTTGCCTGGGCGGCGGCTCGGCACTTCGTCTGGGACGCCGCGCGGGCCAACGACGGCCGTACCTTGGCGATGAGCTTCTACCCGCCTTCGGCCGAGCCGATCTGGCGGGAGTCTACCCAGTACGTCCGCTTTGCGGTGGACAATTATTCGGCGTGGCACCGGTACCCCTACCCCGTCGCGATCAATGTGAACGGCATCGAAGGCGGCATGGAGTATCCCATGATCGTCTTCTGCCACAACCGGACCGATGCCGCGGCTCTCTTCAGCGTGACTGACCACGAGATCGGCCACACCTGGTTCCCGATGGTGGTGGGGAACAACGAGCGGCTGTACGCCTGGATGGACGAGGGATTCAATACCTTCATGAACTATTACAACTGGAATAAGAAGTATCCTGGCGAGTACAACCGCCGAGGAAATCCGGGTCTCTACATTCCGCACGCGCTTTCCGGCAAGGAAGAGCCGATCATGACTCCCGCTGATCGGACATACGGCAACCTCAGCGTAACGGCATATACCAAGCCGGGCCTGGGGCTGATCCTTCTTCGGGACCACATTATCGGTCCGGCGCGCTTCGACATGGCGTTCAAGGAGTACATCGTCCGATGGGCCTACAAGCATCCCACTCCAGCTGATTTCTTCCGCACGATTGAGGATGGCGTCGGCGAGGATCTCAGCTGGTTCTGGCGCTCCTGGTTCTACACCACGGAGACACTCGATCAGGCCGTCGACTCGGTAGCGTCGGATTCCGGGAGTGTCGCGTCGAGAATTTTTCTCCGGAGTGTCGGCGCCATGCCGATGCCGGTGGAACTACAGGTGGTGATGGAGGACGGAACGACGCGACAGCTGAGGCTTCCAGTGGAAATCTGGTACGGTGGAGAGCGTTTCAATCTGCTTGTTCCCGACGGCAAGAAGGTCGTGAAAGTCACGATCGATCCCCGCGGCATCTACCCCGATGTTCGGCGGGAGAACAACAGCTGGAGTGCACCAGGAGCTGGTGTGACCTCAGCCCCGGGAACCACGAGCCGCTGACGCGGACATTCGGAGAGATTAGAGAGAGAGCCTTCGAGCGTTCGCACGCCCTCAGGATGACAACCGAGTGATCGATTCACTCGGTAGTCAACTGCCAGAGTCCGCTCAACATATCGATCGCATAGAGAAACCCGTTCGCCAGCTGCACTCCCCAGGTGAACGTGTTGCCCGCACCACCCGGCCGTACCTGGGAAATGAGTCGGCTGCTCAGGTTGCCACTCAGGGTACCTGAGACATCGAGCGCAACCACGCCGCCATTGTAGTAGGCGGCGTATAGGATCTGGCGCTCTTCATCCATCCAGAAGTTGTGTGTGCCTGCACCGTTCAAGTGAAAGAACGCAACCTCCACAGGATGACTCAGATCCGAGACATCCACAACGTGGATGTCCCCGCTGGCGATCGTGCCAATGATGGAGCGGCCCTCCTGCCCCACGAACAGGTAGCGCCGCTCGCCGGTGACCGGGTTGTGAAACCACCACCCGTTGTGGACCGATGGTCCGCAGCAGACGCTGTTCGCCGAGGTGATGAGGCTGCTTATTTCCACCGGATTCTCCGGCGTTCCTCCCCTGATGCCATTTCCGACGTCGTAGATGACGACCCCAGGATTGTTCCAGACGAAAGCGAAAGCGATGCCGTCGCGAACGAAGGTGTCGTGAATACCGTAATCGCGCTGAGGATATGTCTTGGTGGCTACCAGAGCAGGTGTTGCCGGATCGGTCACGTCGTAGATCAGAAGAGCTGGATCTTGGGCACCTGCGTTTCTGGCCCCGAATGCATAGCGACGCCCGTTTATGTCCGCGAGCGTCACTGTGTGCACGCCCACAGCGCCTACCAGTGCAGAGCTGATGAATGATGGCCTTGCGGGGTCTGTCAGGTCGTAGAGATAGATGCCTCCACTGGTCCCGCGTTCGCCGCTCAGAACAAGGAGCTGCCCATCCTCGCTCACCTGCACGTCACTGACCGTTCCGATATTGGGAACGGTCACCGAGCGAACGAACGCAGGGGTCCCACCGGCTCCGAGCGACCAGACATTGAGCACGTTTCCGATCTTTCCTCCTCGGTCTCCCCAGGTGCCGGTATAGGCGTAATTACCATGCACCCACAGGTCCGAGCTGTACCGATCCGAAACATTGTCGCCCCCGCTCGCGACGCTAAGGCCCGAGCCTTGAGGCTCGTCGATGGCAGTGGCAGTAAAGATCACGGGCGAGCCCAGGAGGCCGGGAACTTCAGCCTGGGCCTGCTGTTCTCCGGGAACAGGGCCGAGCGTGAACTGAGCCGATGCCCTTCCGAGTTCGTCGGTGACCGACGTCGTCGGCAGTGATCCGCCGCCATCGGTGACAGACCACGTCACGGTGACTCCCGCAACCGGCTCCTCCCCAGCATCCGTGACCAGCACCTGGAGCAGATCGGGGAGCACGCCCCCGGCCGGGCCCACCTGATTCCCACCGTCGAGGGCAGCGATCTGGGTGGCGGCCGATGGAGGACCGGGCGAGTCGCTACAGGAGGCGAGTCCCATAGCCACAAGCGCGGCAACTACTGATCTATTCATGAAGGTGTGGTGTACGGGTTGACCCAAGTGTCCCGACTCTGGGCGACTCCATAGCGTCCCATTCGATGTTGGGCGGCCCGAGGTTCAGCTGGATTCCGGCGCCGAGCGACCTGAAAGAGGCTCTGCCATAGAGGGGGGCGATGTCAAAGATCCCTCAGCTTACAGGAGACGGCTGCGGCCTGGCGACCATGCACCTTCGGCAACTGCGCCATGAAGGATGAAGAAGATCCGCGCCGAGCCAACTCGGAGATTGTATACCTACGGTTCGTCTTCGTTGAACAGGCCACCTTCGAGTATAACGGTCCTGTGGGACGGCTGGCGATCACGACGACGCGCTCTGGGTAGGGAAGTACGGGGTGGAAGGGACGAGTTAGACGGCGCAGAACCTTATCAGAGTGACAGTTTGCCTCCTCCCCGTCCCCTACTCGGTTGTCAACTGCCAGAGGCCACTCAGCATGTCAATGGCATAGAGGAACCCATTGGCCAGTTGCACGCCCCAGGTAAACGTGTTTCGCGACCCGCCCGGCCTCACCCGGGAGATCAGCCGGTCCGCGAGGTTCCCGGATAGGGTACCGGATACATCGAGCGCCACAACCCCGCCATTGTAGTACGCCGCATAAAGGACCTGTTTCTGCTCGTCCATCCAGAAGTTGTGGGTGCCCGCGCCCTTCAAGTGAAAGAACGCGACTTCACGCGGCGAGCTCAGATCCGACACATCCACGACGTGAATATCCCCACTAGACTCGGAGCCGGTGATGTTTGCGCCTTCCTGTCCGATGAACAAATAGCGGCTCTCACCCGAGACAGGATTATGAAACCACCAGCCGTTGTGCACCGAGGGCCCGCAGCAGACGTTCCCTCGCGAGGTGACCAGCCGGCTGATCTCGACCGGGGCCGCCGGGGAACCGCCCCGGATACCGTTGCCGACGTCGTAGATGATAACCCCGGTGTTCCAGGCGAACACGAACGCGATGCCCTCCCGAACGAACGTGTCGTGAATGCCGTAGTCCGGGGGAATCGGCTCACGGTGCACCAGGGTCGGTGTGGCGGGATCGGTAATGTCGTATATCAGCCACGACGGTATGGGATCCTGGTTCCCGAGGCCGGGGTTCCGGGCCGCAAAGGCGTAGCTGCGGCTGGCGATGGAAGCCAGCGTGACGGTGTGCACCCCGGCGGATACGAGCTCGGAGCCCACTAGTGATGGATGTGCCGGATCTGCCAACGAATAGAGGTAGATCCCGCCTCCATCGCCTATCTCGGCGCTGAGCACCAGGATCTCTCCGCTTTCGTTCACCTGGAGGTCGCTGACCGTTCCAATGTCCGGGATGGTGATGGAGGTAACCAGCGTCGGCGCCCCCGACGCGCCCAATGACCATACCTTGAGCTGATTACCAGGCTCCGAGCGAAAGCCGTAGGTGCCGGTATACGCGTAACTGCCGTGTACCCAGAGATCGGAGCTGAACCGTTCGGGAACGTTGTTTCCCCCGCCGAGCACGCGCAGCTCGGATCCATTGGGGGCAATCGTTGCGGTCGCCGTAAAGATCACCGGCGATCCGGCGAGATTGCTGACCTCGGCCTGGGCCCGTTGCAGCCCTGCGGCAGGGCCAAGAGTAAATGTGGCTGAGGCCACGCCGGACGAATTCGTAATCGATGTGGCGGGAGAGATGGTGCCACCTCCGTCCACCACCGACCAGCTCACCGACACGTTCGCCACCGGGACTCCCCTGTCGGCGGTCACCAGCACCGACAGCTCCAACGGCAGTACGCTGCCGGCCGGGGCGATTTGCTGGTCTCCACTGGAGGAAATAACCTCCGTGGGCACGGGGGGCGGGGGCGGTGGAGGCGGAGTATCGTCATCGGTTGCGGTGGCCGTAAACACGACCGGCGATCCGGCCAGGCCGCTTACCTCTGCTTGTGCGCGTTGCTGCCCTGCAGCGGGGCCTAGAGTAAATCCGGCGGACGCGACCCCGGATGCATTCGTCGTTGAAGACGCGGGTGAGACACTTCCACCGCCCTCGATCACTGTCCAGCTCACGGACACACCTTCGATCGCGGCTCCGTCTTCGCCGGTCACCAGTACCGCCAGCTCGAGTGGAAGCGCGGTGCCCACCTGCGCGGTCTGCCCATCTCCACCGAACGCAGCCATCTGCGTGGCCTGGGGCGGAGGAGGGGGGGTGATGTCGCCGCCGTCACTACAGGCGGCCAGGAAGGCAAGGCAGGTGGTCCAAATAGCTGCTTTATTCATCGTGCTGTCCATGTTGCGCCGTGTGCGCGCTTACTGCCGTGTCCTGCGCCACACCGTAGCGTCCCATCCGGTGCATTCGCATGCCCGCATTCAGCCGCAGCCCGACGCTGATGGACCAGAACGAGCTCTTTCCGTAGAACGACTGCACCTCGAACACCCCGGCCTTCACTTCAGCCATCCGGCCATAGCTCAGTTCGACAAATGGCCTCGCGTCAACCGTAGCCGATGGCGAACCCAGTCGGTAACCGTAGCCGGCAGTGTGGATCGTCCATCGCGTGATTCCCTGAATCGAGTTCTCAAGGTGAGGCCGCACCGAACGGAATGGCGAGAGGGTTCGCGCTTCTTCCGGCCGCTCGGTTCGCTCGAGTCGGTAGTGGAGGCGGCTCCGCCCCCGGGTCAGTGCACCTTCCGCCAGCAAACTGTGAAAGACGAAGAACCCTTCGGCCTCGGAGGTGCGCGCCCATTCGATCAACCCGTAGACCGGCAGGGTCCGGGTACTTCCCTCCCAGCGGCCGGCAAGACTCCACTTATGCTGGTCGGTTCCCGAGCCGGGCCGATGTTCCGGGGAATGCACCAACGCATATGAGCTTTGAAACTGGAGCTCTTCGATGGCCGCAACGGTGACGCGCGCGGACCAGGAATCTCCCAGCCGATCGAGCTTCGGCCATTGGCCGGGTCTCTCCGGCTCGTCGCCGTTGAACACACCGGCCTCAATAGTCACCGGACCGGTCCGGATGCCCACGATGACGGCCGCTCGCTCGAGAATCTGGGCCAGATGATGGTTGACCGGGTAGCGGACGACGGGGCGAACCATAGGGTCATCGGTACCGAACGGAGCGAAGCCTTTGCCGGCGGCCAGGGAAATTCGCACCTGACCGTCGCCGTGGCCGAGCCGGTGCTCTACCGACAACATCAGCTCGTGGGCGTAGGTGTGCGGGTGCCGGCGATCGATGAACCCCTCGCCCCAGGCCCCCATTGTAAGCTCACCATTTGGAAGCGTGAGGCCCTCGAGGTCGAGGGTACCGATAAATCTGAGCCGATTCGAAAAGGCGCCGGCGTGAGCCATGATGACCGGCTGCACCAGGCGCACCTCCCCGAGGGCATTGTTGCGAGGCACAGGGTCAGCCTGGGTGTAGAGAAACACACCGTTTGCGCCGAGCTGGAGCCAGGGAGAGGACTGCGCGTTCCCGAGCGAGGGGACCGCAGTCGTTGCGAGGAGGCATAGCCGCCGAAGCGATCTCGCAATGACTAAGGGGGCTCGCCGCCTCGCAACAAATACAATTGTCATCAGAGTCAGTCTGCCTGAGCTACGGCCCCCCGCCCTTCAGACAGAGTGGCCCGAAGAAAATCGCGATTCATCCGGGTGATGGTATCGATGCTGATTTCCTTGGGACAGGCCTCCTGGCACTCGCCATAGAGGGTACAGCCGCCGAAATGCTCGATGTCCATCTGGGCCACCATTCGCAGTGCCCGCCGATATCGCTCCGGCTGCCCCTGAGGCAGAAGACCCAGATGGCTGATCTTGGCTGCGGTGAACAGAGAGGCCGACCCGTTGGGGCACGCCGCGACGCACGCTCCACAGGCGATGCACTGCGCCGCATCCATCGCCGTATCGATCGTCTCCTTGCGAATGAGGATCATGTTTGCGTCCTCGGCACTGCCAGTGGGCGAGCTGATAAAGCCGCCTGCCTGGATGATCCGGTCGAACGCACCGCGGTCCACTACCAGGTCTTTGACGATCGGGAACGCCCGGGCACGCCAAGGCTCGACCGTGATGGTGTCGCCGTCTTTGAAGCTCCGCATGTGGAGCTGGCAGCTGGCCGTACCCCGCTCCGGGCCATGCGCCATGCCGTTGATCATGAGGCTGCAGGACCCGCAGATGCCCTCGCGACAATCATGATCGAAGGCAATCGGCACCTCCCCACGCTCCATCAGCCGCTCGTTGACCACGTCGAGCATCTCGAGGAACGACATGTCCGGGCTGATGTCCTGGGCCTCGTATTGGACCATCTGGCCCGCCGAACCAGGACCCGGTTGGCGCCAGACTCGCAGAGTGAGATTCATTGGCACTCGAAGAGGTCGAGATTGTGACAGTCGAGAAGCTCCGCTTCCTATAGTCAAGGAGTCAAAATCTAGACGCTCCATCTAGGCGTTCTTCTTCGACTTCACTGTCTCGACTGCCCTGAATCACTTATAGCTCCTCTGCGCCAGCGGCACATACTCGAACGAGAGCTGCTCCTTGAGCAGTCGTTCGGGCTGCCCGGCTCCGCAGTACTCCCAGGCGGCAGCGTAGGCAAACTTGTCGTCGTTACGGAGCGCTTCGCCGTCCTCGGTCTGGTACTCCTCCCGGAAATGCCCCCCGCAGGACTCCTCGCGATGCAGGGCGTCCACGCACATCAGCTCGCCCAGCTCCAGGAAATCCGCCACTCGGCCGGCTTTCTCCAACGCCTGATTCAGCTCAGCGTCGCTGCCGGGCACGTTGACATTGCGCCAGAACTCCTCGCGAAGCTGAGGGATCAGGCCGAGGGCCTTCTGAAGGCCGGCAGCGTTGCGGGCCATGCCACAGTAGTCCCACATGACCTTGCCGAGCTCCCGGTGGAACGAGTCCACCGTGCGTTTGCCGCGAATGCTCAGCAGCTTGCGCGTATTCTCCGCCACGTCGGCTTCTGCGCGCCGCACGTCCGGATGACTCGGATCGATGCGCCCCGGTGTGGAACGGGCCAGGTAGTCGCCGATGGTGGCAGGCAGCACGAAGTATCCATCGGCCAGGCCCTGCATGAGGGCACTGGCGCCGAGCCGGTTGGCGCCGTGATCAGAGAAGTTCGCCTCTCCGATCACGTGCAGGCCCGGGATGGTGCTCATCAGGTTGTAGTCGACCCATAGCCCTCCCATGGTATAGTGCACCGCCGGATAGATGCGCATGGGAACGCGGAACGGATTCTCATCGGTGATGCGCTGGTACATCTCGAACAGATTCCCATAGCGCTCCCGAATGGTCTGCTCGCCCAGCCGTTTGATCGCGTCGGCAAAATCCAGGTAGACGCCAAGGCCCCTCTCACCCACGCCGAGCCCGCCGTCACAGGCCTCCTTCGCCGCGCGTGACGCGATATCGCGTGGCGCGAGATTGCCGAAGCTGGGGTACTTCCGCTCCAGGTAGTAGTCTCGCTCCGTCTCCGGGATCTCATTTGGGCGGCGCTTGTCACCCTGCTTCTTCGGCACCCACACACGTCCGTCGTTCCTGAGAGACTCACTCATGAGCGTCAGCTTCGACTGGTATTCGCCGCTCACGGGAATACACGTGGGGTGTATCTGGGTGAAGCAGGGATTGGCGAAAGCGGCTCCGCGCTTGTGTGCCCGCCAGATGGCCGTGGCGTTCGAACCCTTGGCGTTGGTCGACAGATAGAACACGTTGCCGTAGCCGCCGGTACCGAGCACCACCGCATCCCCCAGATGCGAGGAGATCTTGCCGGTGACCATGTCGCGGGTGACGATGCCGCGTGCCTGGCCGTCCACCACGATCAAATCCAGCATCTCGGTTCGGGGGTAGACCCTCACCCCTCCACGCGCGACTTCCTTCTCCATCTGCTGATAAGCACCGAGGAGCAGCTGCTGTCCGGTCTGCCCTCGCGCGTAGAACGTCCGGGATACCTGCGCGCCGCCGAAGGAGCGGTTGGCCAGGAGACCACCGTATTCCCGGGCGAACGGCACTCCCTGGGCAACACACTGATCGATGATCTCGACGCTGATTTGAGCCAGCCGGTAGACGTTGGCCTCACGCGACCGGAAATCGCCTCCTTTGACCGTGTCATAAAACAGCCGATAAATGCTGTCGCCATCGTTCCGGTAGTTCTTGGCTGCATTGATGCCGCCTTGTGCCGCGATGCTGTGGGCCCTGCGAGGTGAGTCATGAAAGAAGAAGCATTTGACGTTGTACCCGAGCTCGCTCAGGGTGGCCGCCGCAGAGGCCCCCGCCAGTCCGCTTCCCACGATGAGCACGGTGTACTTCCGCTTGTTGGCGGGGTTCACCAGCTTCATCTCGAAGCGGTGCTTGTCCCACTTTTCTGCGATGGGTCCGGCCGGAACCTTGGCATCGAGGGGTCTCATGGCACCATCCCAGCGTACACGGCGATGGGTATTACCGAGAAGCCGAGCCAGATCACGAGCGCGAGCACGAGGGCCAGATTGCGACGCAGAGGGCGCGGCGACGGAGGACTCGTCCCCAGACTCCGACCGCTGCTCCAGATACCGTGATAGAGGTGGAGCCCCACCACGGCGACCGCGGTCAGGTAGAGGACGACGACAACGGGATTACGAAAGCCGGTGGCTACGTTATGGTAGGGATCACCTTCTGCAAAGCTCGGGTGCGCCGAGCCGACTGTGAAATGCAGGATGTGGTACACCAGGAACAGGAGGATCAGAGCACCGCCCCATCGTATCGTACGCGCCGCAAACGTGGACGTGTGCGACTGACGTCCCGCCGCGTAGCGAACCGGCCTGGCCTCGTGCCGGCGGTCCGCCAGCTGGGCGGCAGCCAGGACGTGCAGCACCAGTGCCGCGATCAATACCAACCGTGCGCCCCAGAGTGCACCGCCGGTCCCGTGCAGGAAGGCGCTATAGGCATTGATCTTTGCCGGTCCTTGAAAGACGAGCAGGTTGGCCAACATGTGGGTGACGAGGTAGGCCACCCAGATGAGGCCGGTGGCCGCCATGATCACCTTCTTGCCGACCGAGGAATCCCAGAGCAGCCGCAAACGACTCATGGGCCGGATCCGCTCACCCGTCTACGACGGTCTGCGTAGCACGAACAGCTTCAGCTGATTTGTGAAGCTCCTCGCGCTCTGATCCGGTCAGCGTGACCTCGATGACTTGCTCGAGTCCCTTCCGCCCCACCTTGCAGGGCACCCCGCAGAAGACGTCCTTGAGCCCGAACTCTCCCTGCAGCCAGGCCGAGCACGGAAGAATCCGCTTCTTGTCCAGCGCGATGGCTTCCACCATCTGAACCGCAGCTGCGCTGGGTGCATAGTAGGCAGAGCCGGTCTTCAGAAAGGCCACGATCTCGGCACCGCCGTTGCGGGTCCGGTTCACGATCTCCTCGAGGCGAGGCTGTTCGATCAACTGGGTCACCGGGATTCCGGACACGGTTGTATAGGACACCAAGGGCACCATCGTATCGCCATGGCCGCCGAGCACCATCGCCTGAATGTCTTCAACGGACACGTCGAGCGCCTCGGCGAGAAACATCCGGTAGCGTGCGGTGTCGAGCACGCCCGCCATGCCCAGGACTCGCTCCCGGGGAAACCGGCTGGTCTTCATGGCCACATAACACATCACGTCCAGTGGATTGGAGACCACGACGATGATGGACTTGGGCGCGACCCGTGCAATCTGCTCCGATACCGATCGCACGATGCCGGCGTTGGTCTTCACGAGGTCGTCCCGGCTCATCCCCGGCTTTCGCGCGATTCCCGCCGTCACTACGAAGACCTCCGCCCCTGCGGCTTCGTCGTAGTTGTTGCTGCCGATGATGCGGGTATCGAACCCCTCGATCGGGCCGGACTGCCACTGATCGAGTCCTTTTCCCTGTGGCACTCCTTCGACCACGTCGACCATGACGACGGTGCGTGCCAGATTTTTTTCTGCCAGCCGCTGGGCCGCTGTGGCCCCCACATTTCCCGCCCCGACCACTGCCACTTTAGCCAGCATTCAAGTGCTCTCGACGATACAGGTTTGAATTCATGTAATCGGCTAGATCAATGGAATATACCGGGCTCTGTCAGGAGTCAGGAGCCAGCAGTTGAGAGTCTGGTGGCGCGTTTTGACTGCTGTCTCCCGACTGCTGACCTGTTTGACGCAGTGCCTCGTAGAGGACAATACTGACCGCGTTCGCCAAGTTGAGGCTCCTGACCGAGCCCGTCATCGGTATTGTGAAACATTGATCAGGATGTTTTTCCAGAATCCTCAGCGGCATCCCCTCGGTCTCACTTCCGAACACCAGGCAACTGTTCGGGCGATACGGAGCTGCGATATAGCTCCGCGTGGCCTTGGCCGAGAAATAGAGGCAACGGCCCCGGTTCATGGCGTCGCGGAAGGCAAACCAGTCCGGATGAACCCAGAGATCCACCCGATCCCAATAATCCAGCCCGGCGCGACGAACCTGGGCGTCATCGATGGAGAAGCCGAGCGGCGCGATGAGATGAAGCGGCGTATCGGTGGCAGCGCAGAGGCGAGCGATGTTACCGGTATTGGGTGGAATCTGAGGCTGAATGAGGGCGACTTGGATCGCCATCATCCGCCCCGCGTGTGCATCTCACGGCGCGGATCGGCCCGCAGCGAATCGAGCTGATAGAGTATGCCCCGGCCGGGAACAGCGGCCCTCTCCTCTGCTCCACGATCCGTGCGGCCGCGCCACGTGTCTGCAATGCGGCCGGCGATTTCCTGATCACTCATGCCGAGCCGAAGCGCCTCACGCAGGTCGAGACCGCTCTCGCCGTAAAGACACAGGAGCCAGGTGCCATCGGCGGTCAGACGGCTCCGATCGCACGTGCGGCAGAAAGGCGCTGTCGTCGAAGCAATGATGCCGATCGGGGTTCCATTCGGCAGTAGGAAGCGCTCGGCAGGCGCCCAGTCACTCTCAGCGACCGGCCGAACCGGCCCGTACCGCTGTTCGAGCAGCCGGAGAATCTCGTCCCGGCTCACTACCTGGTCCTGAGACCAGCCGGTTGCCCCGCCTACGTCCATGTATTCGATGAAGCGAACCTCGGCTCCAACAGTTTGACCGTACTCGACCAGGTCCGTAAGCTCGTCGTCGTTGTAGCCTCTGATCACCACAGCATTGAGCTTGATGCCCAAGCCGGCATCCCGGGCCGCCACAATTCCGGCTAGGATATCGGCGTGGCGCTGACTTCTGGCGAACTCCGCCATCCGATTCGGTCGCAATGTGTCCAGACTGACCGTGACCCTATCCAGGCCCGCGGCGTTCAGCGCCGCAGCCTCCCGGGCGAGAAGAATCCCGTTGGTAGTGAGAGCTACATCGGTGATGCTTCTCTCGGTCCGCAGCAACGTCACCAGAGTGGGCAAGTCCTGGCGCAGGAGAGGCTCGCCCCCGGTAAGTCGCAGCTTTCGCACACCCAGCGTAGCGAAGATGCCGACCAGCCGCTGAATCTCCTCGAAAGAGAGGATCGACTCACGTGGAAGCCATACGTAATTCTCCTCGGGCATGCAGTAGCGGCACCGCATGTTGCAGCGGTCGGTGACTGAAATCCGCAAGGATCTGAGTGGGCGCCCGAGCCGATCTATCAGAGGGGCAGCGGGGCGGAGGGGCAGTTCGAGCGATGCGGTCATCCCGATTCTCCAGTGAGGCCGGATACCGCTTGCATTTCACTGTCCCGCTGCGCCCCTGCCCCGCTGCCTACCCATTCGACCGATCCGTCCGCATAGTACTCCCGCTTCCAGATCGGCACTCGACGCTTCAGCTCCTCGATCACGAAACGGCAGGCGAGGAACGCTTCGTCTCGGTGGGCCGCCGCCGCAACCACGGCCACAGCCGCATCACCGATTTCGAGCCGGCCGACACGGTGGCCCAAGCTGACAGTCACATTCCACCGTGATTCGGCTTCAGCCACGATGCGAGCGCATTCTGCCTCGACCATGGGCCCATACGCCGAATACTCGAGACGAAGAACTTCTCGGCCCTGGTGATGATTTCGCACTGTGCCGAGGAAGCACGCGATGCCACCGCGCTCGGGGGACTGAGCCCCAGCAATCAGGGTAGCCAAATCGATCGGCTGCTCGATGAGGTACAACAGTTACCCTCCGGCCAGTGGCGGAAGGATCGCCAGCTCGTCGCCCGCAGACAGCGGCGCTGCGGGTTGGACGTGCGACAGATTTACGGCGCACAGAGGCTTAGCTGGAAGTCTCTCCCCGCCCGGCAGGGACCGCAGGCGATTGAGGGCATCAGCCACCGTTGCGGGATTTTCAATCGTGAGCTCCTGCGAGTCGAACCCCAGCACGTCGGAATAGCTCGCGAAGAGGAGAACGCGGACGGTAATCGTGGAGACGGCAGTGCCAGTCATGGCTGAAAGTTACCGCTAATCTGCTCCACCCGAAACTCGCTGCCTACAAAGAGAAGGCCGCCCATAATGCGGCGGCCTGTTTGTGCATAGAGCCGGTTCTACATGCCCTGCGCCGGCTCGGCCTCGGACGTTTCGTCCGCTACCAGTGCACGTAACTCCTTGCTGGGCTTGAATACCGGGACCGGCCGGGCCGCCACCTCCACCGGATCGCCAGTGCGGGGGTTCCGAGCCATGCGGGTTTTCCGGCGGCGAATTTTGAAGGTCCCGAAACCGCGGACTTCGATGTTGTGCTGCTGCTTGAGGGCTTCCTTGACTGCCTCGAGAAATGCGTCCACCACCCGGGCGCAGTCCTTCTTGGAGATCATCGGACCCGCGGTGCGGGCGATGGAGGCGGTCACCTGTTCTACGAGATCGGCCTTGGTCATGCATCCCCCAGAAGGGTTACAGACAATTGAGCGCAGCAGGCGCCTCCCATGGCCGATACTAGGAGCTTAACCCTTGTCTGTCAAGGGCTTGTAGCTTTGATGGCCGGTCGGCACCGAGCGACGCCATGAATTCGGCAAAGTGTGGAAGCGCATCATGTGGGCCCGGGGCTGCCTCCGGATGGTACTGCACCGCGAAGAGCGGCAGCTCCCGGTGTCGAATCCCCTCTATCGTTCCATCGTTCAGGTTCAGGTGCGTTACCTCGAGCGCAGGGGCACCGGGAACGCCCGTCTCGTCTCCAACCACAGCAAAACCATGGTTTTGCGTCGTGATTAACACCTGATCGTTGCGCAGATCCTGGACCGGGTGGTTGCCCCCGCGATGTCCGTAGGGGAGCTTCGCCGTGCGGCCCCCGTAGGCCAGACCGATCAGCTGATGTCCGAGACAGATTCCGAATGTGGGAAGGCCCGAATCCGACAACTCACGGATCGCTGGCAGGGCATAGTCTACCGCTGCCGGATCCCCCGGGCCGTTGGAAAGAAAGAGACCGTCGGGCTTTAGGGCACGCACCGCGTCAGGCGATGTCGTCGAGGGTACTACCGTAACGCGGCAGCCGGCCTGCACCAGCATCCGCACGATGTTTCGCTTCATGCCGAAATCGTACGCAACAACGTGGGGGCCCTCGCCTTCGGTATGCAGCTGTCCCACGGTTGCCCGGGAGGCGAGATCCAGTCCTTCCATCGAGGGCGAGGCAAGTAGCTGAGCCGTCAACTGTGGGGTTGGTTCACGCCCCTCCGCCAGAACCCCCCGCATGGCTCCGCCCTCGCGCAGGTGACGCGTGAGCCGGCGGGTATCGATCCCCTCGAGCACAGGCACTCCCGCGGCCTGTAGCCATCCATCCAGGCTCTGAGTCGAGCGCCAATTGGAGGCGTGCCGTGAGAGCTCACGAACCACGACCCCGCTCACCTGCGGCCGGTTGGACTCGGAGTCATCCGAGTTTACACCGTAATTGCCGATCATAGGGGCCGTCATAACGACGATCTGTCCCAGATAGCTGGGGTCGGTGAAAGTCTCCTGGTAGCCCGTGAGGTTGGTTGTGAAAACGACCTCGCCGTAGGCGGGGTCGATGGGACGTGCGGTGGTGCCGGCGAACCAGTTCCCGTCTTCCAGTAGAACGAAGGCGGGAAGTGGTTGCGTCACTTCTTGGGCTGGGGAGCCGGGGTCTGTCCTGCCGGTGCCGGCTGAGCCGGAGTGTTCGCGGGTGGAGCTCCGGCAGCCGGCGTCTGCGGCTGAGTCGGAGTCCCGAGTGGAAGCGGCGTCCGCTGAGACGGTTCCGCCGGCGTGGCGGCACGAAGCCGCTCCTGCAAGTCGCTGGAGCTCACGCCCCGCTGCACGAAGGGGAGAGAGAGCGCCAGGGACAGCACCAGGAAGATCCCGCCGCACCACCAGGAGAGCTTGGTCAAGATGGTCACCGCTTGTCGGCCACCGAGGACGGTGTCGGTTCCACCACCGCCGAGCGAAGCTAGGCCCCCGCCCTGGCCGGCCTGGAGCAGCACGACCACAGAGAGTAACAGCGCGTCGAGGATGAGCAGCGTCAACAGAAAAGCGAACATGTGATCTCCTGAGTCGGGGCGAATTTTAGTAGGAGTATACGCTAGACGCTAGACGCTAGACGCCGGACGCCAGACGCCAGACGCCAGACGCCAGACGCCAGACGCCAGACCCTAATACGTTGGACACTAGACACCCACGATGGGATTTGTGCCGAGTGGAGCGAGAGTGGTACCGCCGAGAACCCCTCAGGCGTATATGCTCGGGGATGAGCGATTATCGCGAACTGATCGTCTGGAAAAGAGCCCACGCATTCGCGCTAGAGATCTATATCTCTACCCGATCGTTCCCTGGTTCCGAGCGTTTCGGCCTGACGGCTCAGCTCCGCCGGGCTACTATCTCTGTGGTATCGAATATCGCCGAAGGATGGGGGAGGTATGAAGCCCGAGATCAAGCGCGATTTCTGAAGATCGCACGCGGCTCCATTTGCGAGGTCGAGTGTCAGCTTCTCGTCTCCCGGGACGTCGGGTATCTGAAGTCAGACTCGTGGGAAAAGCTGGATAGGAGCTGTCGAGAGATTGGAAAGATGCTAAACGGGCTAATCCGCGCAGTGCACAAAAAGAAACGCATAGAGAGATGACTCCGGTTTGCGCCTGAAGTCTGGCGTCTGTCGTCTGGCGACTTCTATTCCACCTCATCGATGGATCTCGGCCAATCCTCCTTGAGCAGCCTCGACATCGCACGATCCGCCAGCAGCCTTCCGCCGGTTTGACACCGGGCACAGTAGTTCGTCTCGTTGTCGGCGTAGCGGATTCGCTGTACTGGCGTACCGCACACCGGACACGGAAGCTTGTACCGACCGTGCACCGCCATACCTTCGCGAAAGGCGGTCACCTTCTCGGGGAACTTCTCTCCCTCTTCCTCGCGTAACTTGGTAATCCAGTGCTCGAGCGTCGCCCGGGTCGCCTGGTACAGGCGGTCGACCTCCTCGTCGGTCAGCTTTCCGGTCCTGGCCAGGGGCGAGAGCCGAGCCCGATGCAGGATCTCGTCTGAGTAGGCGTTCCCTATGCCGCTGAATAGACGGGGATCGGTTAGCGCGCGCTTCAAGGTATGGCTCTCCGACTTGAGCCGTACCGCGAAGGCTGTTCCGTCGGCATCCAGGACTTCGAGCCCTCCCCGGTCGAATTGCCGCAGGCTTTCCTCTCCTCTTACGAGATATATCGAGGCTCTGCGCTTCGTGCCGGCTTCTGTCAGGATGAGTACCCCGGATGGGAATTCAAATGCCGCCAGACCCAGCTTACCCGGCAGCTTGGTGCCAGGAGGCTTCCAGCGGAACCGACCAGCGATCATCAAATGCACCACCAGGAACAAATCGTCCTCCAACTGGAAGACGATACGTTTGCCCATGCGGCGGAGCGACAGCACGCGCTTACCACCTGCTTCACTGATGGGAGGGTCGAACGTTCGAACAACAAAAGGACTTCGAACAACCACGCGCTCGAGCGTCTGATTCACCACCCGTGGGGTCAAGTGCTCGAGGTAGAGAACGATGTCGGGAAGCTCTGGCATAGGGGTGTCATCCTGCGCTCAGCTCAGGATATCCCCACCAGCTCGGCCCATCCCTCGGGATCCAGGCTGGCGCCACCCACCAGCACACCGTCAATCTGAGGCCGGGCGAGCAGCGAGAGCACGTTGCTGCTGTTCACACTGCCGCCGTACAGGATCGACACTCGGTTGGTAATCCCGTGGCGCCCCAGCTCCAGCCGGATGAGCTCGTGGATTTGCGCCGCGTCGTCGGGCGTAGCGTTCTTCCCCGTACCAATCGCCCATACTGGCTCGTACGCCATAACTACACGATTCCACTCGGTTGTATCCAGGGCCTCGATGACGGGCGCGAGCTGTCTCAGAATCACTGATTCCGTGCGTCCGCCGTCGCGCTCCGCTAGGGTTTCGCCGACACACACCAGCGGCGTGACACCGAGGTTCAAGGCAGCCTTCGTCTTTCTGGCCACGTACTCATCGGTCTCGCCGAACAGCTGGCGCCGCTCGGAATGCCCGGCCAGCACAGCCCTGGCGCCTGCTTCCATGGCCAGGGGAATCGATATCTCTCCAGTGAACGCTCCTTTGGACTCCCAATGGACGTTCTGCACTCCGACGCGAACATCGGCTCGCCCACGCATCATCTCGCATACAGCACCGACGGACACTGCGGGAGGAAAGAACCACAGACTCCGACCCTTCGCCGGCGAGGTGAGCGACAGAAACCGCTCGGCGTAGCGCCTGGCTTCTGTCGGACCGTGGTTCATTTTCCAGTTGGCAGCGTAAATGAGGGATCTCTCGGTCACAGCGCGACCTCATCCAAGGCCGCCACTCCAGGCAGCTCCTTCCCCTCCAAAAACTCCAGCGACGCGCCTCCACCGGTTGAGACGTGGGTGATCCTGTCCGCGAGTCCCGCCTGCGCCACGGCCGCAGCCGAGTCTCCGCCTCCAATGACGGTGACCGCGCCATTGGCTGTTGCTGTTGCCATGGATCGCGCCACGGCGAGTGTGCCACGATCGAACGGAGGAGTCTCGAAGACTCCCATCGGACCGTTCCACACCACGGTGCCCGCAGCCCCGATGAGAGAGCCGAAATTTTTCTCGGTATCGGGATCGATGTCGTAGACGGCCCAATCTGGTGGGATGCCATCCCGGGTGACCACGCGGGTCTCGGCGTTCGCCACCAGCTCACGCGCGATCACACCACCGCTCGGGAGGATCAGCTTCTGTCCGGCCTTCTTCATCAAATCCTTCGCCAGACCCACCCGATCGGCCTCGACCAATGACTTGCCGGTCTCGAGCCCCATGGCCGCAAAGAAAGTGCAGGCCATGGCTCCGCCGAGGAGAATCTGATCCACCTTGGGCAGCAATGCTTCGATAAGATCGATTTTGCCGCTGATTTTGGCACCACCCAGCACGGCCACAAATGGCCGCTTCGGCTGGTGCAGAGCTTCACCGAGATAGCGGAGTTCCCGCTCCATCAGAAAACCTGAGACGGCAGGCTTCAGGACACGGGCAACTCCCTCGGTACTCGCATGCGCCCGGTGGGCTGAGCCGAAGGCATCATTGACGTAAAAATCGCCGAGTGCCGCGAACTTCTCCGCCAGCGCGCGATCATTCTCCTCCTCTCCGGGGAAGAATCTCGTGTTCTCGGCGACGGCAATGCCACCGCGCGGCAGGCGCTTCGTGGTAGTGACCGCGTCGCTCGAAAGTGGATCCTGGAGAAAGGTCACCGGTGCACCCAAGAGCTTCTCGAGTGCCTTGACCACGGGTTGCATGGAGTACTTGGGCTCCGGGCCCTTCTTCGGCCGGCCTAAGTGCGAGAGCAGAACCAGGCGCGACCCACGGTCGCACAGGTATTTGATCGTGGGAAGCGCGGCCCGGATGCGGGTATCGTCGGTGACCACGCCGTCTTTGATGGGGCAGTTGAAGTCCACCCGCACCAGTGCCCGTCGTCCATCGAGCGAAGTCTTGTCCAGCGACTCGAGCGTTCGCTTCACCTGCGAGTCCCAAGGTACCGCAGGAGGTCGACACAGCGGGCCGAGTACCCCATTTCATTGTCGTACCACGATGTCACATTGACGAGCGTCCCGCCGACAACATTGGTCGAGAGCGCATCGATGGTGCTCGACTGGAGACTCCCGATGTAATCCACCGACACCAGCGGTTCGTCGCTGACTGCTATGACGTTCTTGAGCGGGCCGGACTTTGCCGCGTCGCGGAAAGCGGTGTTTACCTCGTCCGCGGACGTGCTCTTCTGAACGACACAGCTCAAAGCCACAACCGACACGTCCGGGGTGGGAACTCGGAGTGAGACGCCGTCGATCTTCCCCTTGACCTCGGGAAGCACGAGCGATGTGGCCTTTGCCGCCCCTGTCGTCGTGGGAATGATGGAAAGTGCGGCAGCACGTGCGCGCCGCAGGTCCTTATGCGGCAGGTCGAGAATGTTCTGGTCGTTGGTGTAAGAGTGCACCGTCGTCATGAAGCCGCTGACGAAGCCGAACCGATCCAAAATCACTTTGACGACCGGCACAAGACAGTTGGTGGTGCAGCTGGCGTTGGAGATGATCTGGTGCTTGGCCGGATCGTACGCCTCGTGATTGACGCCGTAGACGATGGTGATGTCCTCCTGCTTGGCCGGCGCAGAGATGATCACGCGCTTGGCCCCGCCTGCCAGATGCTGGGCTGCCTTGTCCCGATCCGTGAATCGGCCTGTAGATTCGAGCACCAGCTCCACGCCCAGGTCCTTCCATGGCAACTTGGACGGTTCTTTCTCGGACAGCACCTTGATCGATCGGCCGTCCACCGAGATGGCATCCGACTGCGCCGTCACCTCACCCTCGTAGCGTCCGTGCACCGAGTCGTACTTCAGCAGGTGTGCGAGGGTCTTCGTATCCGTCAGGTCGTTGACCGCTACGAACTCGAGCTCGGTTGCCTTCATCGCCCGTGCGGCCCGCAGCACGTTGCGGCCGATGCGCCCAAAGCCGTTGATGCCTACTCGGGTTGCCATGATCTCTCCTCTAGTAAAGTCGGTGTAGCGACGTCAAGAAAATCAGTCGAATTGATGATGTCTATTGCCGGTGCATCTCGACCTTTCATCTCGACATCTCTCTCGACTCCGTAATCAACTTTCCAGTTCAACCACCGCTCGCGCGAACGTTACCGCCTCGACCCGATTCGCGCCGGACTGTATGAGTGCGGCGGCGGCAGCGGCGAGAGTGGCCCCTGTCGTGAACACGTCATCGACTAGGACCAGGTCCAGGCCGCCCGCGGCCCGCGCCGAGAATGCGCCGGACACATTCGCGTGGCGCATCTCGGGTGTCAGAGCGGTCTGCGACTTCGTTTCCCGGACCCGCGACAGTAGATCGGTGCAGAGGTCGAGTCCAGTTCTCGCATGTAGTGCCGAAGCAATGCGCTCGCTCTGATTGTAGCCCCTCTTCCGCTGTCGTCCTGCGCTCAGCGGGATAGGTACCAAGCATACCTGCCCCGTCAATGGCTCCAGGCCGCGCATGGCGTCTGCCATCGAATCGGCGACGCGGCTCCAGCCCTCGTACTTGAGCTGATGCACCGCAGCACGGGCAGAGTTTTCGAGCCAGACCGCGCTGCGTGCACGGCTGAGGCCGCACGACCAGTTGCTGCACAGCCGGCACTCCAGACCACGGAATGAAGGTTGGCCACATCGCTCGCACACTGGGTGGGGAACCGGACGCCACCTCAGTCGGCACAGATCGCAGACCAAGGCATCCTTCTCACGCGTGGACACTGGCTCGTTGCACAGGAGGCACGCCCCGGGCAGGAGCCAGCGTTCTACGGCCGTGAGCACGGTCTTCACAGAGCGCGCTCCATCAGCGGAGTGCTGCGTTGACGGCTGCCCGCATGACCTCGACGGGAGCATGGCGGTTTGGAAACCAGCAGTGGAAAGCTGCGGCACCCTGTGCCACCAGCATCGTTCTTCCATCGGCGGCACTCCGGACGTGCGGTCGCATCGTCCGCACCCACTCCGTCTCCCCCGCCGCATAGACCATGTCGAGTGCCACCTCCAGCCTGGGTGCAGAGTCGGGGGCGATGGGCAGAGGATCTCCAGCTTTGAGACCAAGAGGAGTGGAGTTGATCGCCACCCCGCACTCTTCGCGCGTCGTGATCGGCACGTCGTGCGACGTGACCCAGGCCTCGAACGCCATCTGCCGCTCCCGATCACGGGAGCTGACCGCCACGGCCACCCCGGCGTCCCGGGCCGCAATTACCGCGGCGCGTGCGGCCCCACCGGTGCCGGCAATCAGCCACGCTGCGTCGGGCGCCCCGAGCTCGCGCAGCGCCTCACGCACACCATGTACATCGGTGTTGCCACCGACACTCGTCCCCTTGTCTCCCCAGAAGACATTGCAGGCCCCGACTGCCTCCGCGAGGTCGAGGCATCGGCTCACGGCTCGAGCGGCAACTTCTTTGTGGGGAACGGTGACATTGCCTCCGCCACCAGCGCGCGCAAGCGCCTGGATCAGCGGGGAGACATCATCGGCGGAGCATGGAATCGGGACGTAAACCGCCTTCAAGCCGAGGGCCCGGAAGGCGGCGTTCTGCATGAGAGGAGAGAGGGAATGCGCGACTGGGTCGCCAAGAATGGCGAAGACGCGGGTAGAACCGCCGATCACCGCACAGTGCCGGCGACGCGGCTTACGACACCGTTGATCAGCTCCTGCAGCTCGTCGTACGTGGCACGGTAGCTGGTAAGGTCGGACCCGTACGGATCGCTGATCTCGGTCCGGCCCAGGTCTCGGCCCGCATATTCGCCCAGCACATGGACCTTGTCCTCGCCACCGAGCTCGGCCACTCTGGCACGGTGGTGCCCTGACATGGTGAGGATGAGATCTGATTCTTTGACCAGGTCGCGACTCAGGAGCTGGGCGCGGTGCCCACTCAGGTCCAGACCGTGCTCCAAGCCAACGAGATAGGCGCCTTCGGACACCGGAGCGCCTTCCCAGGCTCCGGTGCCCGCCGAGGAGACGGTGACCTGATCTGCGCCGCGGCTCGCGAGTGCCTCGCGGAGCAATGCTTCGGCCATCGGGCTGCGGCAGGTGTTACCGGTGCAGACGAAGAGGACGCGCATCAGGAAAAGATAACAGCGAGGCGGCGAGTAAGCGGTGTCATGAGGGGTAATGAGAAGACGTTGTCAACCGTGTCGCCCTGAGCGCAGCGAAGGGGCCGATACTCATCAACTCACCAATCCTCAGCAAAGTCCTTCCAACCCGGATTCACCTGTTCCACGAGTTCCAGCTTTTTCTTGCGAGTCCAACCCTTTATCTGCTTCTCGCGTATGATCGCTGCCACAACATCTTGGGAAGACTCGCAGTATACCAGGTGCATTGTGGCATGCCGAGCCGTGTAACCGTCTGGGTTCACAGCGGCCCTGTGTTGCCCAACACGTCTTACCACATTACAAGTGACGCCTACATATAGCTCGCGGGAGTCGCTAGCGAGTATGTAGACAAAGTACGTTCGGAACATGCGACACGATAATGTCGCACTTACAACAATGGCTCAAACCTGAGGTTCGGCCCCTTCGCTCCGCTCAGGGCGACACTGCGCTGCCCCGCTGTCATGGCGCCAGCCTCCCGGCTGCGCGCCGCAGCTCCGCCCTCGGAATCGCTCCTTCACGCACCATCTTCGGCATCACGTCAGTGCAATCCACCAGCGTCGAGGGAGGGACGTTGCCGAGTACGCCACCATCGAGTACGAGCAGCTCGCCACTTCCCTCAGCCTCACGGAACAGCTCCACCAGGCGGGCGGCCCCCGGTGCCGGAGGGCCGCCCGGGCGGTTCGCCGATGTGGACGTCAGTGGGATGCCGGTATCGGTCACGAGTTGCCGAATTCCCGCGTGCGAGGTGTGCCGTACAGCGATACCACCTTCCCTTCCCCGAAGCTCTTCCGGCAAGCGTCCTTCGCCGCCCCGAAGCACCAGAGTCAGCGGGCCGGGCCAGAACGCCTCCGCCAGCGCCGAGGCCGACGCATTGAACCCCAGACCCCATTCCTCTGCCATCCGACGTCCTGATATTAAGAGCAGGAAGGGTTTTCCCTCCGGCCTACCCTTGAGGTTTGCCAGTGCAGCTAAGGCAGACACCGTGGGTGCTGAACCGAGTCCGTACACCGTCTCGGTGGGATAGGCGAGGAGCTTTCCGGCGCTCAGATGCCGTGCGATCTGCGGGATAGCCTCGGCGATCTCCTGGTCGCTCTGAAACGGAAGAATCATGAGGATTTTCCCGCCAACAGCTCCGCGAGCGCGAAATCGTCCGGTGTTGTGACCTTCAGATTCCAGCAGCTATCCGCAACCAGGCGCACTGGAATACCCATAGCCTCGACCAGTGCGGCATCGTCCGTCGCGCGGTGGCCTGTTCGCGCCGCCTGAGCGTGGGCACGCTCCAGCACTTTGCGCGGGAAGCCCTGAGGAGTCTGGGCTCTCCAAAGACGGGCCCTCGGCCGTGTACGCCGTATGAGCGTTGCGTCGCCTGCCGTTGCCTCCTTGAGCGTATCACTTAGGGGGACGGCAGGCACCCCTCCTTCTCCCGCTCGCGCGCAGGCGATCACCGCGTCGATGACCTCAGGATCCACGAAAGGCCGTGCGGCGTCATGAACGAGCACCACCTTGCACTCGGCACGCAAAGCTGACAACCCCGCTCGGACCGAATCACCTCGGTGGCGCCCGCCCGGAGCTATGGTAAAGGCCGCGCGTGAGGGGGCGGATCGCTGGGGGACGGCTGAGAGAAATGCTGGCGGGTCTGATGCTTCTGCTGCGGGCAACACCAGGACTACATGCGAGACGTCGGGATGCGCGATGAAGGGACGCAGCGCACGTACGACCATGGGCACACCACCGATCAGCCGAAACTGCTTGGGAACAGTCCCGCCCAGCCGCTCGCCACGTCCGGCCGCCACCACCACCACCCCAACGTCACGCGGCAAGCGCTCGCACCAACTGGTCCACGTGGTCGAGCCCCACGAGCGACGCTCCGGCCACCTGCACCGTACTGCGGGACGAGCCGAACACCCGATGGAAGCCAAGGCGCACCGCTTCCGCAATCCTCCGCTCGACCGCACCGCTGGGCCGTATCTCGCCTCCGAGGCCGATCTCCCCCAGAAAGATCACATCGGCGGGGGCAGGACGATTGTAGAGACTGGAAAGAAGTGCGGCCGCAATGGCCAGATCCGCTCCAGGCTCGTTGAGCCGGACGCCGGCAGTGACCTGCACAAAGACGTCGAGGTTGGCGAAAGAGGTTTCGGCCCGGCGCTCGAGCACCGCAAGAAGGACGGCGAGCCGGCGCGGGTCCAGTCCGGTGGCGACGCGTTGCGGTGTACCATAGCCCGACTTGGCCGCGAGCGCCTGGACCTCGACCAGCACCGGCCGGGTTCCCTCCATCAGGGCAGTCACGGCACTGCCGCTGATGCCCTGCGCCCGCGCTGCCAGAAATACCGCCGACGGATTCGGCACCGCTATCAGACCACGCTCGGTCATCGAGAACACACCGAGCTCATCCACCGAGCCAAATCGGTTTTTCGTGGTGCGGAGCAGCCGGTAGTCGAGTGTGGCTTCCCCCTCGAAGTAGAGCACGGTATCGACGATATGCTCGAGCGTCTTGGGGCCGGCGATACCGCCGCCTTTGGTTACGTGCCCAACCACAATGACCGAAGTTCCGGTTTCCTTGGCGAACCGCATGAGCTGCCCAGAACACTCGCGCACCTGTCCGACGTTTCCTGGTGCGCTCTCGAGCGTGTCGGTGTAGACCGTCTGGATGGAATCGATGACTACGAGATCCGCCCCCACGACACTTACCGCTTCGATGATGGCCTCGAGCCGGGTTTCTCCCAGCACATGCACCTCACCAGCATCCTCTACGAGCCGGGCGGCCCTGAGCCTGATCTGATCGGGCGACTCTTCACCACTGGCGTACAGCACCGTGCGGCCGGCGGCCTCCAGGCGGGACGCCGCCTGCAGCAGGAGGGTAGACTTGCCGATTCCGGGCTCCCCCCCAATGAGCGTCATCGATCCGGGAACGATCCCGCCGCCGAGAACGAAGTCAAACTCCGGAATCCCAGTCCGCCACCGCACGAGAGACTCGGCTGTGATGCTCTTGAGCCGAACGGGGGCAGACGAAGGGGAAAACGCGTTAACCCTTCCGCCTCTACCGCTCTTTCCGGCTTTTCCGCCGCGCGCCAGCGCCGGCTCCTCGGCTACTGAGTTCCACTCCCCGCACGCCTCGCACCGTCCTACCCACTTGGGATGCTCGTGGCCGCATTCAGTGCAGCGGTAGACTGACTTGGGTTTGGCCACCTACTCGGGACCTTCGCGTTCGCTGCGATTGTCGAAGCGGGTAAACTGCTTGTGGAAGTACAAGTCCACCGTTCCCGTGGGGCCATTGCGGTGCTTCCCCACGATGACCTCGGCCACACCCTCCAAGCTGTTCCCCTCGCTGTCTTCCTTCTGATACATCTCCGGACGGTGAATGAAGATTACCACGTCGGCATCCTGCTCGATGGCGCCTGAGTCTCGCAGGTCCGACAGAATTGGCCGCCGCTCACCGCCGCGCTGCTCCGATGCTCGGGACAGCTGCGAGAGGGCGATAACCGGGATGTCGAGCTCCCGGGCCAGTCCTTTGAGCGACCGCGAGATATCAGAAATCTCCTGAACCCGATTCTCCGAATACTCCGGACTCCGCATCAGCTGTAGATAATCCACTACGATCAGGCGGACGTCGTTTTCGACCTTGAGACGGCGGGCCTTGGAGCGCATTTCCAGGAGAGTGAGGGCCGGCGAATCGTCGATCCACACCGGGCAGCTCTGAAGAATTCCCGCCGCACGAGCGAGGCGGGTGAAATCCGGATCCCGGAGCGTGCCGCGTCTGACCGCCTGGCTGTCTACCCTTGCCTCGGCGCACAGCATTCGCTGCACCAGCGACTCCTTGGACATTTCGAGCGAGAATACGGCGACACCAAAGCCATCTACGGCCGCCTGGGTGGCGACGTTGAGGCAGAACGCCGTCTTTCCCATGGAGGGGCGAGCCGCCACGATAATCAGCTCGGATCTCTGGAAGCCTGACGTCATCTCATCCAAATCTGCGAAGCCGCTGGGCACGCCGGTAATCGCTTTCCCACTTCGCTGGAGCGTTTCGATGCGCTCCATCGTGGGCCACAGCATTTCCTTGAGCCGGGTAAATCCTTCGTCCCCCCGTTGCTGGGAGATCTGGAAGATTCGCCCTTCGGCTCCGTCTAGAAGGTCATTCGCGGTCGAGTGACCGTCGTAAGCTTCCGTAATGATCGACGTGGACGCTTCGATCAGCCGGCGAAGAATGGATTTGTCTTTGACGATCTTGGCGTGGAACTCGATGTTCGCGGCGGTTGGAACGGTATCTACCAGCTCCGCGAGATAATCGAGGCCGCCGACGGTATCGAGCTCGCCGCGTCGGAGCAGCTCATCCCGAAGGGTGATGTGGTCGATGACCACTCGCTGTTCCGTGAGCGCGAGCATCGCGCGAAAGAGCCTCCGGTGGGGCTCGCGATAGAACATCGAGTCGTCAACCAGCTCCGCGGCGCGCAGTGCAGCATCCTGATCGAGCAGCATGGCGCCGAGTACGGCCTGCTCCGCTTCCTGGCTCCAGGGAGCGGAACGTCCCACATACGGATCAACGGTCGAGTAATTGCCTGACGATACGGACGTCATCCCAGGTCGGCTTCTTCCAGTTCGGGTTGCGGAGCAGCGCCGCGGGATGGTACGTCACGACGAGCGGGATGCCGTTGTACGTGTGCACCTTGTTGCGAAGCTCTCCCAAACTCTTTCTCACCCCGAGCAAGGCTTCGGCGGCCGTGCTGCCCAGGGTAAGGATCACTTTCGGTCGAATGATTTCCAGTTCGCGATGTAAGTATGGAATACAGGCCGCGATCTCATCCGGCAAGGGCTTCCGATTTTGCGGTGGCCGGCACTTGACAATGTTGGTGATGTACACAGAGTCGCGAGGGAGCTCGATTGCATCCAGAATCCCATTGAGAAGATTTCCGGCCTGGCCGACGAACGGTTTTCCCTGCGCATCCTCATTCGCGCCCGGGCCTTCACCCACCAGGACCAGGCGGGCCTCTGGGTTGCCATGCCCCGGCACTCCGTTGATCCGAGAAGGACACAAAGCGCAGCAGTAGGTGGTGCGGATCCGCTCGGCAACCTCGTCCAGGGTTCTGAGCGCCACAAGCTCGTCCCCGAGCACGTGGCTCGGAGACTCGACGGCCAGGCCGGACCCGGGGATCGGTGGAGCATTTTTTCTCCAGCCGTCGGCGGGGCGGTGGGGCGGCGGGGGAGCTGTCTCAACGGCCACCTCGACAGGTGTCGGCTCGGAGGGCTGCTGCACTGCCCCGCTCATCACCACCTCCGTTCCACCCAGCTCGATCTGCTGCTGGAGGTACCGCCGCCATAGATCAGCCAAGGGACTGCTCCACGATGTCGAGGATCGCTTCGGCCACTTCACGCTTGGTTTGGAGTGGGAGAATGCGCCGACTCCCGTCGCGGCCCAGCAGGGCAACACGATTGGTATCCTTCTCGAACCCCGCGCCAGGTTCAAGCGCATCATTCACGACGATCAGATCGAGATCTTTCCGCTCCAGCTTGTTCAGCCCTTTAGCTACGGCATCACCCGTCTCCAGTGCGAAGCCAACCATCACGCTTCCCTTCTTCCGCTGGTCTCGGGTCGAGCCCAGAATGTCTTCGGTCGGCTCCATAGGTATCGCGAGGGCTCCTTCGGTGCGTGAGCGCTTGCTCTCGCTCGGACTGCTCGGACGGTAGTCAGCCGGAGCCGCGGCCATGACGAGCACATCGGCCTTGGGAAGTTCTGCTCTCACTGCCGCCTCCAACTCTCGCGTCGAATCGATCAGCCGGAGCGTCACCCCCACCGGCGGGGCCAACGCGGTGGGACCTGAGATCAGCACCACGTCGGCTCCGCGCTCCCATGCCACCTCCGCAACCCGATAGCCCATCTTGCCACTGGAGCGGTTGCTCACCACCCTCACCGGATCGATCGGCTCCCGGGTGGGTCCGGCCGTTACCACCACGCGGCGACCACGGAGACTCCCGCCGCGAAGCAGGCGTGCGGCATGGGCCAGGATGGTTTCCGGCTCGCTCATGCGGCCAGGACGGTCCGACACCCGCTCAGCGAGGGGCCCCGTCTCCGGTCCGACCAGCGCCACACCCCTCATCCTGAGCTGCTCGAGATTGGATCGGGTAGCGGGATGGGCGTACATGTCGTCGTTCATGCTGGGAGCCAGCAACAGCGGAACCGTGCGTGCGAGAAGCATTGCGGTGAGGACATCGTCGGCCAGCCCCTGCGCCACACGCGCGACCAGGTGAGCGGTCGCCGGGGCAACAATGATGATGTCAGCTTCCTGGCCGAGCCGGACATGCGAGAGCGCCCCACCTGGCTGCCATAGCGAGCTCAGGACAGGGCGCCCAGTCAAACCTTCGAATGTGAGTGGCCGCACGAACTCGGCGGCGGCTTCGGTGAGGACCACGTCCACCCGGGCCTCCGCCTCGACCAGGCGACGGGCGAGGATGCAGCTCTTATAGCACGCGATCCCGCCCGACACGCCGAGGACGACGTGCCGGCCGGCCCACATGCTCTAGGCCTCGGAGCGGCGGCGGCGCAGGAGCTTGTAGTTCAGGTCGCCGTCCACCAGTTCCTGCATTGCCTTCGTGGTCAGCTTCTCCGAGGGCTGCTGCAGCTGGTCCTTGGGGAACTCGTTGAGGTAGCGGGCAAACTTCGCCGCGACGAGCACGCCGAGGTACTTGTTGCCGGCCTGCTTTGCCACCTCGTGGGGGGTGATGATTCGCATGGTAGGTCCTTGTTGGTTGTCTAGAGACTACAGTCTAAATGCAGCGTCAACCCCGTTGACTCTCATCTCGACAGTTTTTCGACTTTTGCTTCGACCTCCTCAGATCCTCTCCGCCGCTTTCACTACATCACGGCGCAAGCGATCGATCCTGGCCGGCAAATCGTGCTGCCGTGACACCAATCGCTCCTCGGCCCTGCCATCCAGTATGGCGGAAACCTGGTCCACTGCGGTGTTCAGATCTTCGTTCACGACCGCGTAGTCATACTCAGCAACTGCGGCGAGCTCCTCGGATGCGTGCTTGAGCCGCTTGCGCAGGAGCTCAGGGTTTTCCGTGTTTCGCCGCTTCAGTCGCTCGACCAGCACGTCGGCGGACGGCGGGAGCACGAAGACCTGGAGCGAGTTGGGGAAGTTTTTCCGGATCTGCCGCGCGCCCTCGACCTCGATATCGAGGACCGCGTGCCGCCCTTCGCCGAAGATCCGGTCGATCTCCCGTTTCAGAGTGCCGTAGAGCTGGGCGCCATACTCGGCCCACTCCAGAAACTCCCCTTGCTCGCGACGCCGCTCGAACTCTGCCCGGCTCAGAAAGTGGTAATCCTCGCCGTCGCGCTCACCGTTTCGTGTTGCTCTCGTCGTCGCCGATACGGAGTAGCCGAGGTCCTTCCGAACCTGCAGCAGCTTCCTGGCGATGGATGTCTTCCCGCCGCCTGAGGGCGCCGAGAGGACGAGCAACAAGCGCTTCACTCGAGGTTCTCGAGCTGTTCCCGGAACTTTTCGAGCTCGCCTTTCATGGTGATCACCAGCTGCGCGATCTCGGCGTCGCCCGCCTTCGCGCCCATGGTGTTCACCTCCCGGCCGAGCTCCTGAGCCAGAAAGCCGAGCTGCTTGCCCACCGGCTTCTCCGCCGCGAGTGCCTCACGGGACGCAGCGATGTGAGCCCGGAAGCGCACCAGCTCTTCGGTGATGTCCAGCTTGTCCGCCAGGAATGCGAGCTCCTGCGCCAGGCGGTCTTCGTCGATCGAGCGTCCGTCGAGCAAGTCGGTCACCGCTGCCTTGAGGCGGGCTCGTTCGTGGAGCAGCCGCTCCGGTGCCCGCCGCGCGACGTCTCCGGCTGAACGCTCCAGCAGGTCCAGCCGGTGGCGGAGTTCCGCTGTCAGGGCCTCGCCTTCGCGTGCGCGCATCGCGCGACACTCCACCGCCGCCTGTCCGACCACAGGCTCGACCGCGGTCCATCCGAGGGCGCCGGTCTCGTTCTGGCCCGATGTGAGCACGTCCGGCTGGCGAGCCACCAGCTCCACCGTCACCTCACCTCCGAGACCCAGAACCGCTTGCAGCTCGCGGAGCCGGGCGGCAACTACGCGGGCACGGTCGAGGTCCACGGAGAAACCGGGTTCGTCATCGGCACTTTCGGTCCATCGGGCCTGGACAGTGATGTGCCCGCGGTCGAAGTCCCGCCGCAGTCGTTCGCGCAGCTCACCCTCGAACATGGTGAGATCGCTGGGAAGCTTGGCGGACAAGTTGAAGTAACGGTGATTGACGGTCCGAATCTCGACCCGGAGTCGCCGTCCGGCTACCGCACCCTCCGCGGCGCCGAACCCCGTCATGCTGTACGGCAAGCATCCTCCTGGGAGCCGGAACAGCCTTCAAAGCTAGCCGCAAAATGGGGTATTTGGTAGGGAGTTGGCACGGCATCTGCCTTTCGGGCGGGGCGATCCCGACCCCTTTGCACGTTCAGGAGAGCTCGATGCCCAGCCCAGCTCGTACCCTCATGCTGCTCACCATCACGATCGTTCCGGGAGCATAGCCGAAGCCCAGACCGTTGCCCCGGCGGCAAGTCGAGCCGCGATGCAGCCGGCGGGCCGCGCTGCCGTAGCATGGACCCTCAAGACCAAGCAGGATATCCGCTGGCAGCAGGTGACGCCTGCTGGCGCGCTGCTGATCTCGACCGATGCCGCGCTCATCGGCGTCGACATCGATCGCGGTCAGGCGGTGTGGGAAAAGCCGGAACTGGCCGGAGTTTCGGCCGATAGTGTTCGCGCCGTTGATGGATCGATCCTCATGGAAGCGGTCCGCCCGGGCCTCCTGCAGATCTTCGATCCGGTCACGGGCACATCTGTATTCGACTCCAGACAGCTCAACCTCGCGGAAATCGTCACCCGTCGCGTTCTGCCACAGAGCGGCACGATCCTCATTCATGGCCGCCGAACCTCTGGACCACCTGTTATTGCCTTGTACGATCTGGTCACTGGCAATCAGCGCTGGATCAGCGAAAAGCTGTTCGAGCAGACTGAAGCCAAGAAAAAGGGTCTGGGCGGCCTGGTTCAGGGTCTGGTGCGTAGTGTGTCGGAGCGCACCGAGCTGGAGGTGCTGCAGGCGGGGCCCGAGATGATCGTGGTGCATACACTGATGGGGCTGCGGGCTCTGGACGCGCGCACCGGCGAGGTGCGTTGGACAGCGTCGCTCCCGATGGCACGGTCCGGTGCCGTGCCACACTACGTTCGCCTGTATCCATCGCTCGATAAGACCGACCGCATTTACGTGAGCTTCGACGAGCGGCTGATGCCGTATCGCCTTGCCGATGGTCAACCACTGTGGCAGAAGCCGGCAGCGGTTAATGGCCGCATCCGCGACATTGTCCAGCACCCTGCGGGCATCATCATGCTGCCTGAGGGACAACCCGAGGGCCAGGGAACCGGCAATCGAACAGTGATCAATGGCGTGGTTCAAACCGGCCTCAACATCGCACGGTACGAGGATGGCTCCACCATCGCATCGAAACCGCTCAAGATGCGTGGTGCAGTGATGGAGGCGATGTTGACGGGCGACGCCGCCGTGCTCGCGGTCGACGCGGAATCCAAGACTTTCGTGAACGTGCTCGATGTTGCCGCCGGATCAGTACGAATGAAAAAGGACGTGAAGATCAAGGGCCGGCTCTCCTATGCCGAGCTGACGCCGGTTGGGCTGCTGTACGTCTCACACTCAGACGCTTCTGGCAACGGTGAGGTCAACATCATCGATCTGGATGGCGGCAAGCCACGCTTCAAGGACGCCATCGAGAGCAAGAACCTCCTTCATGCATTCGACGGCCGGGCGATGTACGTGTTCGCTGACCATCAGCTGTATGCGGTGGATCGCGAGGACGGGAGTTACAAGACGGTGGGTGGTGAGATCAAGCTTCAGGGCGGCGAGGATCCGGTTGCGATGGAGATTCGCTCCGAGGGAGTCGTCCTGATCTCATCACAGAATCTGGTGGTCATGGGCCGTGACGGGCAGGTCAAACAGCAGGTCTATCACCCGGCGCCCCAACTTGGCGGTCTCCTGCGCGCGCTCCACGCCGTCAACGCGGTGCGCGCCGGACTTCGCGGTGCCGCGGCCTCGGCTTATGGAGATGCATTCGCCCAGGCTTCTCGGCGGGCATCGGACCCTATGGCCCAAAAGATCACTTCCGAGCTGGCAACTGCGTTCACCCAGGGTGGGGCCCAGCTCCAGGGCTATTCCCGGCAGTCGGCGGCACTCGCTACGAAGCGCTTCAAGGCATCGCTGGCAGTGCCGAGCTCGGTGTTCATGCTGACGAAGGCTGCCGAAGGCAAAGGAAACGTCCTGCTTCAGATCGACAAGGACAATGCGCAGCCGAGGGCTCGAGTGGATCTGGGCAAAGAGAAGGAGCCCGTCTATGCGGTGGACGACATCGCGGGGATGCTCTTTCTGAGAAGCGGGCCCGGTACGCTGGTTGGTTATCGGTTATAGGATCGCGTCGGTTGTACTTGAGGTCTTGTTACGGATGAGGCGGGGGTGCAACGGCTTAGCACCCTCGCCTCATCTTCTTTCACATGCCGGCAAACTAGTCCTGCTAATACCGTCCGGCTACCGGCGACGATGTTTCTTCCGAGAATGACTGCTCAGTGTTCCCGCTGGGCAACCTGCTCCTGCCCCCGGACCACTGAGTATTCGACTGGGTGTTCGATGCACGGTTCCGCCACCACTGCCAAGCGAGCATCCCCAACCCGGCAATTGCTGCCTTCCGGAGTTTCGTAGAGCCAAACGTGTCGTTCCGGACCCTGTTCCGGTTCCTGTTTCCAAAACCGAACATGTGTAGCCTCCTCTGCGCAGACGCCGCGGAAAGTCGCGGCGACAACCTGAAGCTACGTCGCGGCGCTCCAAGGTCAGTGAGCACGCGCACATGTACCTAGTTCAAAAATTCCCACCGCACCCCGAAGTTGCTTCCATATGGAGGGATTTGAAAACCCGGAACATATCCGAGGCGGCTCGAGGTCAGGTTGACCCGATCCCAGTACACCGTGAATCCACCAAGTTGAAATTGCAGGAGACTCCGGATGAAGGTGGCCCCACGAAGACGCATGGGCGCACCCACTGAGTTTTGCCCGATCGTGCCAGTGCCCCAGTTTTCTACCGCTAATCTCAGCTTCAGATCGAAGGTCCCGCTGGGAAATTTTCGCAGGAACTTGGAGCGTATGGTCCCGCTCGCAACCGAATGCGTGGGGGGAATTCCTTCCGGCGTTGCGCCGCGCGGGTCGCTGTACCAGCCCTCGAGCGTAAGCCACTGGAGCGGCGCGATCCGGGCCGATGCTGTAATCCACTCGGTTCTCGCCGCAGGAGCTAAGGCTGCGATCTCTGGGAACTCGGCGTAGGACGGCGGAGCAAAGGCGGAAACCCGGGCATACGCCACCTGCAAGGCGACCCGAGCACGACTCCAGCCCAGCGCCGCCTGGACATCGCGAACATCCTGTTCCGGGCTCGCAAGAATGGAAGGAGCGGCCACCACTTTGCCGATTCGCGCAGTGCCGGTCACTGCCAATCCCCGAATGAGCTGCAGCCCCGCCGCCAGGTTGGCATAATCGCTGTTCCGTCCGCCGAAGTGTCGCTGATGAACCAGCTCTGCCCAGCCGCTGAACGGCGGCACAGGATTCCAGCCGAGTGCGGCTCGCACGTCGAGGCGAGTCCACCTGGTCCGATAGAAACCGGAGCCCGTGAGCGAGAACCTCCGTGCTCTGTACGTCAGATATCCGCCGAGCTGATTGATCTGTTGGTCCAGCCCCTCGCTGTCCCAGGCGGTGCGGGCGTAAATCAGGTCGACTCGTGGTCCGGTTGCCTCCGGACTTCGGCCCTTGAGGGTCATCCTGATCTGGGCGTCGGTGCGCTTGGCCTCGAACCCGGGCGAGATGGTGTCCTGTATTCCGCCTGCCCCCGTGACGTACGGGTCACGGTTCGGCCCGGATCGGAGGAGCCGGTACTGCACCCCGAACCGCTCGGACGGGATGTAGCTCCCTTGGGCCCATACCTGCGTGTTGGAGTAGTCGCTGCTGAGGCCTGTCGCAGTAGGGGAGCTCAGGTAGTCACCAGCCAGGCCGAAACCCAGTCCTGATCGGAAACGGCGCTCGAGCGATGCCTCATACCGGGCGAGGCTCTCATCACCGCGAGCGACAGCGATCCGGGAACCCGGCGCCAAGCGGTCATGACGTTTGGTGAACAGATGTACCCGCAACTGGCCCGGCCATCGCTCGACCTCGATGCGGTCGAGGAGACTGATGGAGAAGAGCGCCGGATCGACGACTACACTATCCACTCCGGCCGCGACATACGGGACACCGTCGAGGTAGTACTCCGCCGATGCACCTGCACGTCCCTGGAAGCTCACCGGCTCCGGCCGGCCGATGTACCCGCCACGCCACAGAAAGACGCCAGGTACCTGGGTCAACAGATCGCCGACTGTGGCCGCGTGGCCCCATTCTATTGAGTCGCGGGTAAAGACAATACGGGTGAGCGCTGGTCGTGGGCCTTCGATGCCCAGCATGGGAAGCACCGGAACACGAACGTTGACCGATAGCTGCTCTTTGAGGAATCGCTCCGTGACGCTGACGCTGTCCGTCTCCAAGCTGTCGGAGAGGCTGTCCTGCTGCTCCTCTGCTATCTGGGCTGAAAGCGTGAGCGGGACAAGGACAAGCGTCAGCGGTAAGCGGGGGATGATACGAACGACAAAACGAGTTGTCATCCCGAGCGCAGCGAGGGATCGCTCAAACAAACGTCGGAAAGAGAAGCTCAACCTTTACGCTTGTCGACTCAGGAGGAACTCGGAAAACAGGCGCACCCCTACGCCGGTAGGCCCCTTGACTCGGCTTGCATCCTCGCGGTCGGTATAGGCCGTCCCGGCAATGTCGAGATGCGCCCAGGGAAACCCGTCGACGAACTCGCGGAGAAACCAGCCGGCGGAGATGCTCCCTGCAGGACGTCCTCCGCTGTTCTTCACGTCGGCAATATCGGATTTCATGAGATCGCGGTAATCATCCCAGAGTGGGAGAGGCCAAATCCGCTCATCGGCGCGGTCAGCGGCGGCGCGAAGCTCCTCCACTAGTTTCTCGTCGCTTCCCATTACACCTGATGCGCTGTGCCCGAGTGCAACGACGATCGCGCCGGTCAGCGTTGCGATGTCCACGACTGCTGCCGGATCGTAGCGCCTGGCATAGGAGAGCGCATCGGCCAGGATCAGGCGTCCTTCCGCATCGGTGTTGATGATCTCGATGGTCTTGCCGAGGTGACTGGTGACCACGTCGCCCGGCTTCACCGCCGTCCCCGACGGCATGTTCTCGGTACTTGGGATGAGGCCGACGACATGGACCTTCGGCTTCAGCCGGCCCAGCATCTCGAACGTACCGAGCACCGCGGCGGCGCCGGACATGTCGTACTTCATGTCCTCCATGTTCTGAGCGGGCTTGATCGAGATGCCGCCGGTGTCGAAGGTGACGCCCTTCCCCACCAGGACCACCGGCGGTGCAGTCCGATCCCTTGTACTCGATGGCGATGAACCGGGGCTCCTCCGCACTGCCCTGCGCAACCGACATCAGGGCGCCCATTTTTTCCTTTATAATGGCGGCCTTGTCCAGCACGGTAATCTCGAAGCCATATCGCTGCGCCAGATCCCGCGCCTGATCGGCTACGAAGGTGGGCGTGCAGACGTTCCCCGGCAGCACCTGAATGCCTCGCGCGAACGTCTGGCCTGCTCCGATCGCCCGCCCCGTGGTGTGGCCCAGACTCAGCTCGGATTGCCCGTCCAGACTCAGCACCTCCATACGCTCCAACGGCGGTTTCTTCTCTTCTCCCGGCTTCTTCATCTCGTTGTATTGCCAGGCCCCCTGCGCCGATCCCTCGGCAATTGCCTGACCTGCCTCACGGGGGCTGATGGTGCCGGATGCTTCGGCGCGGAAGGTGGAAGGCCGCTCGAGGAACACCGAGCGAGCGGGCTCGCTTGGCCGCGATGGCGGCGGCCCGGCGTACCGCACTCCGATCCACCTCCTCCTTCTTGCCGAGGCCGATCAGCAGCACACGAGACGCAGGACCCGTCGGATACAGCACCGCGGTTTCGTCACGCTTGCCGGTGAAATCACCGCTGGAGAGAACCCGGCCAAGTGCGCCGCCGGTTTGCTTGTCCACTGCCGCCAGAGACGCAGGTAATGGCCCGCGTGTCAGAGCGAGTGCCAGCAGCGGAGTCTCATGACCGGCCGGCGCGGCAGCGGCGACCGAGGTCTCGAACGGCATAGGTGATTATGGAGACATAGGGTGAATCGTGCTGAGCCTTGCGCGGGTTCCAAGGTATACGCGGCGCGGTGTCGGCGGCAACCGGAGATATGGTAAGTTGTACGTGCTCATTTCAACCCTGCACTGCATCAGGCCAGGAGCCCACGATGCCGTTCAAGAGCAAAGCCCAGCGGCGGAAGTTTGCCGAGCTGCTGGTGAAAGGCGAGATCTCGGAAGAGACCTTTGAGGAGTGGAACCGCGAGACGGGCTCGGCCAAGCTGCCCGAGCGGCTGAAGCCTGCCAAAAAGCGCAGCGCGAAGCGAGCCGCCAAGAGGCCTGGGCGGCGAAAGCGCCCATGATCAACCCGCGTCCCATTCAGATCGAGGGGCATGGTGTCCGGCTGGAGCCTTTGACCTCCGGCCACCAGGAAGGTCTGGTGGCAGCCGCCGGAGATGGACGCCTCTGGGAGCTTTGGTTCACCTCTGTCCCAGAACCAGGTCAAACGGACGCATACATCGCCGACGCACTCGAGGGGCAGCGCACCGGTCAGATGCTGCCGTGGGCGGTTCGCGACCTGGCATCGGGTCTTGTTGCCGGCAGCACTCGGTTTCACGACATCGCGGCCGCCATCGACCGTGTCGAGATCGGATATACCTGGTATGGCACGCGGTGGCAGCGCACTCACGTAAACACCGCCTGCAAGCTCCTCTTGCTCACGCATGCCTTTGAAGAGCTGGGCTGCAAGGTGGTCGGCTTTCGCACCGACAACTTCAACTTTGCCTCTCAGCGCGCCATTCAGGCACTCGGCGCACGAAAGGATGGGGTGATCCGCCATCACCACCCGCGGCGGGACGGTTCGGTCCGCGACAGCGTGATGTACAGCATCCTCGCAGCCGAATGGCCCGACGTAAAGAAGCACCTTGCGGGACGGCTCGCCCGTGCCAGAGCCTAAGACCGCCAACCCGCATCTCTAGTGCTCGCCGCAGCCGCAGTAGTGCTGGCCGCCGCTGTCCTAACCTGGGCCTATGGTGTGTACTCCTACGTGCAGATGGTCCGGCATCGCCAACCGGGCGTGCCCGCTGTCTCCGTCATCTGGCCGGCGCGCAATCTGACGCAACGCGGCCTCGACTACCGGCAACGCGCCTTAATAAGCTATGGCGTGTTTGTCATTTTGGCTCTGCTGCTGATCGTGTTGGCTCGCTTGAACGAACCTTAGCTAGCCCATCGCAAGGTCTCTGTGGTCAGATACCGACGCGTACCGCTACCAGATAGCTACGTTGTCGAATGAGCCAGCCTCGTCCCACCCGGTCTGATCTGGCGGCTGCCTATGGACGCTCCGTGCCGGATCTGATCGCGCCCGAACTGAAGATTCTCTTCTGCGGCATCAATCCCAGCCTCTACTCCGCGGCCACCGGGCATCACTTTGCCCGACCGGGCAACCGCTTTTGGCCGGCGCTGTACCGTGCCGGCTTCACCCGGCGCCTCCTCAAACCCTGGGAAGAGAAGCTGCTGCTCGAAGAGGGAGTCGGGATCACCAACCTCGTGGCCCGAGCCACCGCCACTGCCGCCGAGCTCACGAACGACGAGCTCCGCTCCGCTCGGCAACGACTCGGCCGAAAAGTCCGGCGCTTTCGTCCCCTACTGTGTTGCCGTGGTGGGAATCGGCGCGTATCGCGTCGCGTTCGATCGACCTCGCGCCACCATCGGGCTGCAACCAGAGCCGCTCGGCACCGCCGCTGTCTGGGTGCTGCCGAATCCCAGCGGCCTCAACGCCAACCATCAGCTGCCCGAGCTCTCGGAGGCGTTCAGGCAAGTTCGAATATTCGTGGACCAGTCAGCTCGCCTGCACCGCTGAAGGAATTCCCCAGTACCGGCGCAGCGAGCTGATGATCACCGGGAGGCCGCGGAAGATGCAGAACGCCACGGCCAGCCACGCCGTCACTCGAAACACCTCCATCATGGCCGGAACCATTCTGGCCAGTGACGTCTCCGGGGCCAGGCTGCCGAACGCCTGAGCCAGCGCCAGGCCGCAGAAGGTTGCGACCTTCGTGACCGCATAGCCGGTCCGCATCCAGGATGATCCCACCAGAAAACGGCTGAGTGCGGTGCGATGCTGGGCGAAGGGCGCGGTTCCATGCGCCACCCCGATGCTCCGGAAGGCGTCCGTGAGTGTGGTCCGCGCGATGATGATCAGCGGAATCACCACAGAGATCATGCGCAGGTCCGCGAAGCAGACCCAGAGGATCAGCTCATAGGTGCGGTCAGCGGCGATGTCGAGCACGCTTCCGAAGAGGCTGGTCTCCCCCCTGCTCCGCGCCACGACCCCATCGACGGTATCCAGCATCAGCCCCAGGAACAGCAAGGCCACCCCCGCCAGCCGCACGCCGGCCGATCCGAGATACAGAATCAGCACGGTTGCCAGCAGCAGGGGAAAGCGGGAGAGCGTTATCCAGTTTGCCAGCATGGGTCCTCCTCAGAAAGCGGATCGAGTGGGCCTCTTGCGTTCCGCTCAATACCTGTTCATATTCTGTTCAAGATCAGTGCAGAGTTGAACCAACCTTCTGGGAGACTGCAGTCATGACACGCACCATCACCGGGGCCGCATTCGCCGCACTGGCCATCGGCTTCTCACACGCGCCGGCGTCGGCGCAGCAAGCGGCGCCAAAGTTCTTCGTCGAGGGCCTGGCGGGAGCCGTGGTGCCCACCTTTGACATCGCCGACGTCGCGAAGACGGGTGGCGGATTCGGTACCACGATTGGCTACCGGCTGAACCCGCGCTGGGTCCTCATGGGCGAGTTCGACTACGGCAGCCACAAGGACAAGCCGACCGGATCCGCCGACATCAATACCCTGCACTACATGGCAAAGCTCGGGTATTCACTGACCGGTCCGAAGGAGCGCGGCTGGGAGGCTATCGTCAACCTCGGTGTGGGTGCCGTCAGTTTCGACGTAGGCGGGCCGACCGGCAGCCTCACCTATCCCGCGATCAATGCCGGAGCCAAGATCGCTTACAACTTCAACCGGTCCTTCGCCCTGGTGCTCTCACCGCAAGGTGACATCGCCTTCAGCAAGGAATCCGAGCTCACCACCAGTAACGCGTGGGTGTGGCCGTTCACCGCCGGCCTCCGCGTCGGCTTCTAACCACTAAAGGAATCAGGATCATGAAAAAGCTCGACCTGCTGGCCGCCACTCTCCTCATCATCGGCGGGCTCAACTGGGGCCTCGTGGCCTTCGCGAATTTCGATCTCGTCGCTGCCATTACCGGGGCAGGCGAATTCGGCAACAAGAATGCGCTTGGTGCCATCATCTACGGCCTCGTAGGCCTGGCCGCGATTCATCAGGCATTGCGCCTGAAGGCCATGCAGCGCCAGCTGCAGACTGCGTAGGATGATTGTTCCGCCCCCGGAGTCCAGCTCCGGGGGACGGAACTGCCTTGAGGGATCGCTCCGATCACGCCATAGTATTCGTCCATTCAGCCTCGCATCGAACAACCAAGGGTCAGCATGCCTGGTCGCACATCGGCACGTGGTGCAGATACCGAAGGGGGTCTCCTTACCATAGGCGCCCTGTCCACCGCCACCGGCATCCCGATAGACACGATCCGCACCTGGGAACGGCGGTACGGGTACCCAGTGCCCGAGCGGAAACCTTCCGGGCATCGTGTCTATTCGCTGAGTACGGTTCCGAGACTTCGGCGGGTGGCGCAGGCGATCGCCCGGGGCCACCGCGCGGCCGAAGTTTTGCCCGCGTCCGAGAGTGCGTTGGAGGTTCTCCTCGCTTCCCTTCCACCGGCAATTGCAGAGCCGGCGGTTGCAACTCCGGGGAACTTTGCTTCCGGGATGCTGATGCCGGCGGACGCATCCGAGGCGCTCGAGTGGGTTCGCTCATTCGACCGGGACCGGCTCAGGCGCTGGTTCCACACCGACTGGGCCCGACTGGGCCCGCTCCAATTCCTGGAATACCGCGCCGCGGCGTTCCTGAGGGCGGTGGGTGATGCCTGGGAGGCGAAGCAGTTGGAGGTTCGGCATGAACACTTTGCATCCGCCGTCCTGGGCGACTTCCTGCGCAGCGTGCGCCAGCCACTGGACGACGGCGCACGCGGCCCTATCGCGGCCCTGGCCACGCTTCCCGGAGAGCTGCACGGGCTGGGACTGCAAATGGCCGCCCTGGTGTTCGCGCTGGCCGGCTGGCGTGTTCTGATCCTGGGTGTCGATACCCCCGTCGAACAGATCGTGGCGCTGACTCGAGAAGTGCCGATTGCTGTGGTGGCGCTTAGCTGCGTGGATCCACATGGGTCAAAGAGCAGCGTCGCGGTTCGAGCGCTGCGCCGCAAACTTCAGCGTGACGTGCATCTCATTGTTGGCGGCTCGAGTGCACCTGAGGTGCCCGGGACTGTGATGCTGCCAGACCTGGCTGCACTGGACCACTGGCTGCGATATAGGAAAGCCGGCTGATTTCGTCCCAGATGGCTCTGCACGCCTAGCGCAGTGAGCCAAGAACCGCCACATTTCCCGCCGCAAATATTGATACCCTTCCCGCGACATCAGGCAATTCAAGGAGCACCAAATGCTGAGTTCATCCGGCCGCCTCGCCATGGGCGCGCGGTTCGCCGTCATTGCCCTGTCAGCCTGCGCGATTGCAACGCCGGCGACGGCTCAGTTCGGTGGGCTGAAAAAGAAAATCAAGCCCCCCGTGAAGCAGGAAACTGCGAATGCGTCGACCAGCGACGGCGGAATGGTGGTCCTGACCAGCGACGTCGTAGATCGGCTCCTCACCGGTCTCAAGGCCGGCCAGGCCGAGCGCGAGGCAGCCATGAAAGAAGACACACCATACGGCCGCTATAAGGAAGGTCAGGCAGCGTACGAGGAGGCAAAGCCGAAGTGTGAGGCCGCGCAGCCTGCGTTCTACCAGCGCGCCGGGGCAAACCCTAAGATGCTCGACCAGTACAACGCGCTCACCGAGAAAATGGTTGCCGCTCAAGGCAAAGGCGACATGAAGCGGATGGCCATCTACCAGGACTCCGCGATGGCCATGATGGATCCAAGCTGCGTCGTGAAGCAGCCGGAACAGCCCAAGGACTACTACGAGGCCGAGCGCGCCGCGGAAGCTCGGGCCGAGGCGAAAGAGATCGAGGCATCCGGCTTCAGCCGGAGCGAGATGGCGATGCTGAAGGAGCGCGCCGTTGCGATCCTCACGAACTCCCCCCCTCCCGGAGGCGCATCGGCCGGCGAGAAGTCTGCTGTCGGAGCGAAGTCGGCAGAGTTGAAGCCTCTGCTGGGGATGCGCGAACCGCCACCGGTTCGCGCCGCGAAGCCCGCGCCGGCAGCGGCTCCGGCTCCAACTCCAGCGGCCGCGCAGCCGTCTCCCGAGATGTCTGCGCGTGCGGCAAGTATGAGTGACTGCATGATGAAGAACATGGAGAAGAACCAGCCGGAAATAGAAGCTCTTAGCAAGCGGGCCGAGGCAGCGCAGAACGCCGGCGATCAGCAGAAGCTGATGGCGCTCGCTGACACCTTGCAGCGGCTGCAGATGGCGGGTTGTCGGTAAGCGTGAGCACCAAGATCAGAAGACTCGTCGGCGTCGCCGCGGCAACAGTCATCACTGCCGCGGCAATCGGTGCGGCAGGTGTAGACACCGACGGCCACGGGGCAACCCTCGCCGTACGAGATGCGAAGGGGTGGACCGTCTGGTGGCGACAGGACCCTGCGCCGACTAGCTGGGATGCTGGTCCGGGGATCGCCAACAGTATGACGTGGCAAGCCGGAGCGCGGGGGATCGAATGGGGCGAGCTGCAACTGAGAGGCTCGAGCGAGGCATGGCGCACGCGAGTGATCGTCGTGCGCATCGACCCCCAACAGGTTCGGTTCCGGCTGGTCCCCGCGTTCATCCAAGACGCGAGCTGGACCATCGCAAACGCCGACCCGACCGCCGTTTTGGCGTTGGATGCGGGGCAGTTCCGCGGCCGATTGCCGTGGGGTTGGGTCATGAGTCAGGGCAAGGAAGTGCTCGCGGCCCAGTACGCGCCGCTGGCCGGAGCGGTGCTCGTGGACTCCTCCGGCACAGTGAGAATCCTGGCACCCCACACTGTCGCCGCCGAGCGCGAGAGAGGAACCGCCCAGGAAGCATTCCAGAGCTACCCAATGCTGCTGATGGATGGCAGGGTACCGGAGGCACTCCGGCAGGCTGGCTACGGTGTGAATCTCACCCACCGGGATGCGCGGCTTGCCCTGGGAACCCTGGACGACGGAATGGTAATTGTTGCTCTTACACGATTTGATGCGCTGGGTTCAACATTGGGACGACTCCCGTTCGGCCTGACGACCCCGGAAATGGCGGCAGTCATGGGTGGGCTCGGTGCGCGCAATGCGCTCCTGCTCGATGGTGGAATCTCCGGTCAGCTGATGCTGCGGAGCTCCGATGGTCTCGTTCGAAGCTGGCCCGGCAGCCGGGCTGTCCCGCTCGGACTGGAGGCGCGCTCCCGATAACTGACACCCCGCCTGCCGTAGGTGCGTAGGGATGGCACTACCTCGCTTTCCATTATCTCCTGGAGCTCCAGCCATGAATCGCATCCTGCTCGTTTCGGGCATATGCATTGCCTTGAACCTCTCTCCCCTGCTCGCCCAGTCCTCTCCCGCGCTCACGCGACAGGCCTTTGCCGCGGAGAGCAGCTTCGCCGCCAGCATGGCCCGACGTGACCTCAAAGCCTTTGCGGCACACGTGTCGCCCGAGGCGGTGTTCTTCAGCGATACCGCTGCACTGCGAGGGAGAGATGCGGTAGTGGAGGCGTGGCGCAAGTTTTTCGTGGAGCGGAAGGCACCATTCTCGTGGCGGCCAGAGACGGTCGAAGTTCTATCCTCGGGAACACTGGCGCTGACCAGCGGACCCGTGCATGACCCCGGCGGCAAACTGATCGGGACTTTCACCTCTATCTGGCGCCGCGAGGCGGATGGTAGCTGGCGCATTATCTTCGACAAGGGATGCCCGCCTCCTCCCGAGCGGCGGTAAGGGGCCCTGTCCAGGTTGTATTTCGGCCTTCAGATTAAGTGAAGCCGGCTCCGGACTGCACCCGCAGGAGGACAATGACCCGACAAGCGGCGCTCCTGTTGCTTTGCGGATTGTATCTCTTGTGGATCCGGCCTGCGCGCGCACAAGAGCCTCCTCGTGTTGCATCGCTCGGCACCTGTCGGCTCTCGGAGGGTGGGATCATCGCCGACTGCCGAGTGGGCTATCGGACATTCGGCCGCCTCAGCATCGCCCGCGACAACGTCGTACTCATCCCCACCTGGCTACAAGGCCGGTCGGAAGATTGGATCCCTCTGCTCGGCCCGCGTGGCTATGTAGACACCACCCGGTTTCACGTAATCATTGTCGATGCTTTGGGTGATGGACACTCCTCCTCTCCGTCGTCGTTCGCAAAAGATCATCGCAGCGCGTTTCCCCAGCTCACAATCGGCGACATGGTTACATCGCAGTACCGGCTCCTTACTGAGAAGCTGGACATCAAGCACCTGCACGCGGTGGTGGGGTTTTCGATGGGGGCCATGCAGGCACTGGAATGGACGGTTCGGTACCCAACCTTTCTGGAACGCGCGGTGCCGATCGCCGGTGCGCCACGGCTGGGCGCGTTCGATCATCTAATGTGGACGACCAACCTTCAAGAAATTGAGAATGGGCAACGTGCAGGAATTTCTCCCGACTCGATCTGGGCTCAGCTCGCCCGGCTGGAGGCGCTTTTGCTGCAGACTCCGGTTGCGGTCAACCGCCTCAGCTGGGACAGCGTGATGACGGCGGCGGCGGCACAGGCCTCTACCTACCGCAAAGCATGGCCACTGGAAGATTTCGCGGCGCAGCTGAAAGCGATAAGGCAGCATGACATCTCGCGTAACTTCGGCGACGACATGTCACGCGCAGCGAAAGCGGTACGCGCGCGCGTGTTCATCGTCCACTCACCCGACGACCATATGGTAACGAGCGGTCCCGTGGTGCAGTTCGCGAAGATGATCGGAGCCCGAACTCTGTTGATGCCTAGTGAATGCGGTCATATTGCAATTTTCTGTCAGCGGGACACGCTGGCGCCGGCGGTCAGGGCGTTTCTGGAAAGGGATGAGCGGTAAGGGGACGAACGTTTCAGCCCGCTTGCAAGGATCCTTCAATGCGCTCAGGATGAAGAGGCTAATCGTTCCTGCTCACCGCCTTATCTGGTATGCCAGTTTGACGAAGAAACCGTCGTTCACTCGTTCGAGCCGGCTCCAATTGAACTCACGGTCGCTCTCCATGGAGCTGCCATAGCCAAGGAACGCCACGGTGCCAGGAGTGGGCTCGTAGGAAGCCAGTAGATCGAGCCGAAAGCCATTGAATTCCGTTGCCGAGGCGGGTGCGCCTCCGACGTACAACCCCGTGCCGGTTCCAGGTTCCTGCAGCGCTGCCCGTCTCTCAGATCTGTACTCGCCGATGGCCCGGAAAAACAGCGCCCGGGTGGGCTGATACTCCACCTTGAGGCGTGGGATGGTAGACCGGGCGAAGTCGCTGCCATCCAGCCGGGAGAGACGGAACACGGTCCCGCTCGCCGTCACCCGGACAGTCGAGGCAGGCCGAAGCTCGAGCCCACCCGCCATCTGCCAGCCTTGTCCCGTGGTTCCCTCATCGAAAATCGCCACCCGTCCGCGACCGTACGAAAGCTCGGCTCCGAGCTGCCGCCATGTTGGCGTCGTTACCTTCACCTCTCCAGTGAATCCCCAGAAGTCGTCCGCTGGGCGATAGACCGGGCCCGTGGCGCCAATGGTGTAGTCGGCGAACGAGCTGTCCTGAAAGTTCACGAAAGTTCGCTCGATATGTCCGTTGAGAGCCCAGCCGCCCCGCAGTTGAAAGGTGGCGTCGAGTTGCTCCCGGCCTTCCAGTCCGGGCTTGAACCCAAAATCATCGTACAGCCAGGTGCGCTCGGGGCCGAAGAACACCGTCAGGTTCTCCAGCAGTGCGCCGCGCGATCCATAGTGAGTCAACCGATTGAACGCCTGTCCGAACACCACCCCGCTTCGCAGCTGGTTCACGAAACCCGCCTGAGCGTCGAAGCCAGGTCCCTGACCCTTGAGCAGATAGTTGAAACCCCAGGCTCGTCCGGTACGGTCGAACTCCGCCTGCCAAATCGGAGCATTGCGCCTGCCAGCGGCATCGCTGGTCCAGGAACGGCCATACTGGAACTGGGCGTAATAGAGACTCCAGACGTATCGAAAGTCCGCCGCGAGTACCCGGTTGTGCGCTCCGGCCTGATCCCGATTCGTGAATGCAAGTCCGGCAATCGAATTGCTGCCGAAGTCGCGACGGAGCCGAGTGATGTTGAACCACGCGTCGCCCGCACCGGTCTCGTCTACTGCGGTCAAATGTGCAACGCCCAGCTGCCCGAACTTTCCAGTGAACTTGGCGCCCGCCTTGGGGGCCACGATGCGCCTGGTATAAATCAGCGTCTGAGGAGTGCCGAACAGCTCGATGCCTTCGAGGAAGAATGGCCGCTTTTCGGGAAAGAACAGCGCGAAGCGCTCATTGACGGTGACCTGCCCCTCGTCGCTCTCGACCTGGCTGAAATCGGGATTGATCGTACCGTCAACGGCGAAGCTGCTGAAGCCGAGCCGCAGGTTGAGCCCGGCGTCGGGATCTACGTCGTCGCGAAGGAAGTCGTTGCTGGTGAGATCCCGATTGCCGGTGGCAGTGGCGGTGACGAACGGCTGCGCCTCCACCGTCACGCCATGTCGCAGATCATGCAGCCCGCCGAGCGCACCCTCCTGCCCGAGAAAGCTGGCGCTGGCCCGGCGCACATCGGTCCAGGTGTCGGTGTATCCGGTGCGTTGCACGATCCGGGTGACGTTGAAGCCCCACGTCTGTGGGCCACTGGCGCTGTACCGTAGATTCCGGAACGGGATGCGAAGCTCGACCTCGTATCCCCGTTCGGTGATCCGGCCCTTCGAGTCCCACGTGAAGTCCGGGTTCTTGTCGACGCTGCCCGGTATGAGACTGCTGACTTGCCCCGCCCCTTCGCTGCGCACGCCGTCAGTCTGTACCCCAAGCGGATTGACGCCGAAGAAGAACGCGCGCCGGCGGTCGTGAAAGGTGTCGAGGTCGAGCACGACGTGATCGTCGTTATCGATGTTGTCGCGATCCGCGACGCTCGCGCGAATGGATGCCGGATTACGGTCGTGGGCGATGATCCCGAAGTAGATCGCGTCTGGCGCATACCACACCAGGATTTCGGTCTCCTCTTCGGCGGGTCGGCCGTCAACCGGCTGATACTGCCAGAACCCGTTGAGACGGGTGGCGCGGGACCAGACCTGCTCGTCGAGCCTCCCATCGATCTGGATCTCACTCTCCAGACGCGGGATTTCAGCGGTGGGCGAGCCCTTCCCCTGCACCACGGCGGCCGGAGCAGAAACGTCTGCCTGAAGGAGCAAGAGGAGCGCGAACACTGCTCACACGGGTTGATGTGGAGTGGCCCGGGGAGGAGGCCGACGTAAAATAGTCTCAGACACATCTACGGCCAGGTACAGAATGGAGTTTCCTCGCGCTTTCGACCCGAGCCCTTCCTAGCCCTGTGGTAATTCGATCCGCCTGTTTCCTCATAGCGCTCGCGGCGGCGGCATGCCGGACCGGCCGCAGCTCCACCACTGGGGAAGGCCCGCGCTACGCCGGCGAGGGCCGCGAAGCTCTCCCGTCTCCCGCGGAACCGATACCCTTCTTGTAGTTTCATTCAATATCGAGTTCGCGCTGCACGTTGACAGTGCCCTGTCAGTCCTCGCGTCCGATCCAGCCGTGCGCGATGCCGACGTGCTGCTGCTGCAGGAAATGAATGGCGATGCTACTCGCCGCATCGCCGAAGCGCTCGGGTTGTGGTTCGTGTATCCTTGCTCGACGTACGCGGCGCCAGCGACCATCTCGCCGTCTGGGCAGTGGCTCTCATCGACCGGCAGTGACTCCTTCCCGGAGACCAGCTTTGACAAGGCACTTCGCGTTCATCCTCGCAACACTCTCCATCATGGTCCATGTGTCGGCCAGGGCTCAGAGTCCGGCAAACGTCCCCCATAGCTGCCGCTTCGTGAAAATTCCGATGAGAGATGGCGTATCGCTCAACACGGGTATCTGCGAACCGCGAGCGCGCCAGGAGCCTCTGCCGTTTCTCTTGACCCGAACCCCGTACGGGATCGCAGGCGACACCGTGGTACGGAACGATTACCGCTTCCTGGCGGAGGACGGATACATCTTCGTCTTTCAGGATATTCGTGGCCGATACGGCAGTGAGGGCGAGTTCATCATGCAGCGCCCTCTGCGGGACACCGCCGATCCGAAAAGCGTGGATGAAACCACCGACACCTATGACACGGTCGAGTGGCTCCTGAAGAATGTCCCCCATAACAACGGACGCGCCGGTGCGCTCGGCGTTTCGTATCCCGGGTTCCTGGCCACCATGGCCGGAATCAATCCGCACCCGGCAATGAAAGCGATTTCGCCCCAGGCACCCATGACCGATACCTGGATGGGCGACGACTTCTTTCATCAGGGAGCGTTTCGGCTGTCGTATGGATTCGAGTACGCGGGAAGCATGGAGCTGAGCAATGATCAATCGGTGCCGCTGCCGATCGATCGGTGGGATACCTATGACTGGTACCTGGAGCTTGGCCCGCTTTCGAATGTCAACGCCAAATATTTCCGCGGAAAGGTGCCGACATGGAATGACTTCGTTGCGCACCCCTCGTATGACACGTTCTGGCAAAGGCACGCGGTTCAGCCGGTGCTGAAGTCGCCCATGGTTCCGACCCTGACTGTTGGGGGCTGGTGGGATCAGGAGGACCGCTTCGGCCCGCTCGCCACCTACGAAGCACTCGAGCGCGGTGACACGGCGAATCGGAACTTTCTGGTCATGGGCCCCTGGAATCACGGCGGGTGGCGCAACCCGGCCCGGCGAATGCCCATAGTGGATGCGGGAACGCAAGATGCGTATCTGCGCGATGTTGAGGCACCATGGTTCGCGTACTATCTAAAGGACAAAGGCCGCATGAAGCAGCCCGAGGCCATGCTCTACGACGCCGGAGCGCAGCGGTGGCGCGATATCGACAGCTGGCCCGACAAAGCGAACCGGTCACCGAAGAGTCTTTACCTTCGGGCCGGTGGCGCCCTGTCTTTCACACCACCTGCGCCGGGGGAATCGCCCTTCGACCAATACGTGTCTGACCCGGCGCACCCGGTGCCCTACCGGCCTCGCCCTATCGAACAGACCTACGATCCACGGGGATCGCGCTGGCGCACCTGGGAAATCGAGGACCAGCGCTTTGTGACCAACCGGCCGGACGTGGTGAGCTGGGTGACCGAGCCGCTCACCGAAGACATCCTTGTTGCTGGAGACGTAACGGCTCGACTGACGGCATCCACCACCGGCCGGGACGCGGACTGGGTCGTCAAGCTGATCGATGTATTCCCCGACAGCATTCCTGAGAGCTGGCAGCTTGGCGGCTACCAGCTCATGGTGGCGCACGAGATCATGCGGGGACGCTATAGAAAAAGCTTCTCGAAGCCCGAGCCGCTACCTGCCAACACCCCACTCGCCTTCACCGTGGATCTGCACCAGCAGAGCCACACCTTCCGCAAGGGACATCGGATCATGGTGCAGGTTCAGAGCACCTGGTTTCCAGTGTACGACCGGAATCCGCAGACCTGGGTGTCGAACATCTTTCGAGCGCGCGAGGGCGACTTCAAGGCGCAGGTCCACCGGATCTGGCATACGCCGACCCGTCAGTCCCGCGTAGAGATCTCCGTGATACGGTAGATCGGGGGGAAAGTCACTACCGGACTCTACTCGACTATCACGCCCGCCACATCACAGTCGGGGTACTCGAGATCGAGCCTCTTGAACGTGTCGGCCAGAACAGATGCGATCACGTGGTTGCGGTACCATTTCTGGTTCGCCGGCACCACGTACCAGGGAGCGTATTCAGTAGAGGTCTTGGAGATGGCGTCCTCGTAGGCGCTCACGTACTCGTTCCAGAACTTGCGTTCCTCCAAATCGCCGCGCTGGAACTTCCAGCACTTGCGCGGGTCGTTCACTCGAGCCTGCAACCTCTTTCGCTGCTCGTCCCGGCTGATGTGGAGGAAGAACTTCAGAATCGTCGTTCCGCTCTCGTAGAGCGTGCGCTCGAAGTCTATGATCTGCTGGTAGCGTTGCTTCCACACCTGTTTCGGAACCAAGTCGTGGACGCGGACAATCAGCACGTCTTCGTAGTGGCTTCGGTTGAATACGACCGTCTCACCTTTCGCGGGTACCTTGGCATGCACCCGCCAGAGAAAGTCGTGATCGAGCTCCTCCTGGGATGGTTTCTTGAACGACACTACGCGCGTGCCTTGAGGGTTGAATCCCTGCATGGCATGCCGAATCGTTCCGTCCTTGCCGCTGGTATCCATGCCCTGGAGGACAATCAGGAGTTGCCGCTCGTGTCCCGCATAGAGCAACTCCTGTCCCTCTGCCAACTGATCCATGATAGCGCCGAGTCGCTTTTTCGCTTCTCCCTTCCCTTCTGGAACCAGGCTGGTGTCGTCGGGGTCGTACGACGTGAGATCGACCTCCTGCCCGGGACGCACGAGATAGCGTTTCATCGCTGAATTATGGCGTGGCGCTGCGTTCTCCGATACTCAGCATACTGGGGCCCCCAGTCCTCTACACGGATGCCCCTCACGCGCGTACTATGGGGAAGGGCAGTCGGAGCCTAGGAGTACGCGGCGCGGCTGCCGCTGGTGAACGCCATGGAACCGGAAGGAGAAGCCATGCAGAGATCCCGCCTGATGGTCTTGCCAGTGATCCTCGTCCTTACACTCTCGTGCGGTGGAGACGACTCCCCGTTTTCTCCGACTGTCGAGACGGTTGCCGGGAGCTACCAGGCCAGCAGTCTGACGGGCACCCAGAGCGGTATCACCGTGAACCTCCTCTCCCTTGGCGCCACGGTTGCGATCGTGCTGAACACGGATGGCACGACCACGGGGCGAATCTTCGCCCCTGGACTCGATGAGGGCGGGCAGGACCTGGACGTGGATCTCGCGGGCACATGGACCCTGCAGGGAGAGACGGTCACCTTCAATCACCCCGGCGACACCTTTATCCGGGATATCCCCTTTACCGTCGGGCGCAACCGGCTAGCGGGTGAAGGGACATTCAGGACCGTCACGGTGAGGCTGACGCTGACGAAACAATGACGGGCGTAGCTTCAGTTGAGCAGACGCTCAGTACTTGACCGTCCAACGGTGCCGGAGGCAGCCGAAGAACGAGGCACAGGTCATCGCTACCGGTATCTCTGTTCCCACCGAGTCCTCACTCATCACCAGCTGCGGCCGGCTCGATCTCGGTGCCCTCGGCACAGAGGCGAGCGCTTCCTCGTAGCCGATGCTGGAGTCGGCAGCGATCAGCAGCATCTCCCGCCGAAGGCGCGAAGCGGTACGGAGCACTCGATTGGGATAACGGTAGCAGCGCGGAGTATTCCGGCCCCGAACACACCCGTTGTAGCGCTTCAGCGCCAGCGGAAGAGATTTCGTCCGGCGCACCATGTGCTTCAGGATCCTGGCCCCATGGCAGATGTTGTCGGCGATGTTCACCAGATCCGGAGAGCATCCGTAATTGCCGCGGTGGACCGGCATGACCTGCATCAAGCCCAGCGCGCCCTGGCTGCTCACCGCCGCGGGGTTCAGCGGCGTGTTCTCGATCAGCAGCACCGCGCCGAGCAGACTGGGGCTGAGCTTCAGGCGCGACGCTTCGGTCACGAGCGCCGCTGCTGCCTGCTCTGCGACCTCGGGATTGCCACTGCGTCGGGCCAGGGCAATCGCCAACGGCCAGTAGGCGTGTTCGTTGGTCAGGGCACGTTCCAGCGCCGCGCTGTCCCGGTGTACGGCCGCCGGCGCGCGTACCGGCTTCCGGGCGTACGCCGTGGGAGGCTGCGGTCGAGTGCGCGGCTTGATCTTTTGCCGCCGCACTGCCGACGAGTCCAGGGGCGCTGATGCCGGCTCCGGTGCAGCCACGGGGGCGGCTGGAGCCCCTCCGCCGCACGCAGAGACTCCTGTCACCGCAGCAGCAGCATACAGGCAAACCCTCAGCACCCGGCCACGAAGAGTCGGTGAACGCATGGCGCCTCATGAAGTAGATGCGTCAGTATTGCCCGTGCCACCGGCTCGCTCAAGTGTTCCGGATTTGACCTGAACAGGAAGCTGACACGGTCCCGGAAGTGGCACGAAAACCCGTGAGCGGAAGTCGCGATCGCAGAACACACAGCAACGATCTGCGCCCGCGGTGCAACAGGCGTCATTGGGGTGATATTCGGGCAGATCGTTACATTAGCGCAGCGTTCGCGGCGGGCACGGCGAACACCCAACTGTGGACTCCTCCAGGCGCAGCCACCATGAGATGAAGACGACCCCAGGTCGTGCCGATCAAGCTCCTCGAGCGATGGCCGCGCCCCAGGAGCTGGTGCGCTCGCTCGGCCGCTGGAGTTTGGCTGGTCTGGTGCTAAACGGCATCATCGGCTCGAGCGTCTTTTTTCTGCCGGGGCCCCTAGCCGACCGGCTCGGCTGGATGAGCCTCGCAGCATGGGTGATTGCAGCCGGCTGCTGTGCGGCGATGATTCTGTGTTTCGCTGAGGTTGCCTCGAGGTTTTCAGGAGCGGGCGGAGCATATCTGTTTACCCGAACTGCGTTCGGCGCCTTCACGGGGCTTCAGGTCGGCTGGCTCAGCTACTTCGTCCGCGCTATCACGGCTGCGGTACAGGCCAACCTCTTCTCCACCTACCTGGCCGAGTTCTGGCCCTGGGCGGCAACACGCGTGGGGGGCATAGCGGCGACCACGCTCTTCATCGGCGTTTTGGCGGCCGCCAACATTCGAAGCGTCGTATCGGGGGCTCGACTCAGCAACGCTTTCGCACTGGTCAAGATTACCCCGCTGCTCTTGTTCGGAATTCTAGGCCTCATGTGGGTTGCTGGTGGCAAGGCCGTTCCGGCCCCCCTGCCCTCTGATCCTTCACTCTCCGGCTGGCTCGGTGTCCTGCTGCTGCTGATGTTCGCGTATGGAGGCTTCGAGTCGGCTGTCATTCCCTTGGGAGAAGCCACCAATCCTCGCCGCGATGCCCCGATCGCTCTTCTGGGAGGGTTGGGACTTGCGGCGTTCGTGTATATCCTGGCGCAGGTCACCGTTCTGTCTACCCTGACCGAGCCGGCTGCGTCGAGCCGCCCCTTGGCTGATTCCGCTCGTGCCATGCTGGGTAGTGTTGGTGCGACGATCGTGACCCTGGCCGCGCTCATTTCCGTGTACGGCTGGCTTGCCAGCAACCTGCTTACCGTGCCCCGCCTCAGCATGGCCATGGCCGAGCGGGGGGATTTTCCAGCCTTCTTCGCGCGAGTGCATCCGGCGTATCGTACGCCGCATCTGTCCATTCTCTTCTTTGCCGCTATCTCCTGGGCCTTGGCAAACCAGGCAGGCCTGCTGCAGAATCTCAGCCTGGCTGCCGTGTCTCGCCTCTTTACTTACGGTCTCGTGTGTGCGGCCCTTCCGGTGCTCAGACGGCGTGACCGCCTCGCCACCGGTGAGGTTGCACCGGCCCTGTTTCGCGCGCCTTGGGGTAATGTCCTCGCCGGATTCAGCGTCCTGGTGTCGATCACACTCGCATCCCGGATGAACCTGCGTGAGGCGGTGTCGCTCGCAATCACTGTTGCGTTGGCAACCTTGTACTGGTTCTTCCGGCGACGTGAACCAGGTAGGTAGCATGCGAGACCTCTCCGGACTACCCGCGCCGGTCGCCCGCTACCTCCATCATGTGCTGCCCGACGACCAGCCGCTGATTCGGCGACTCTACCAGCGGCAAAGTGGGGAACTTCGGACCAGCGGGCAGACCAAGCGATGGTTTGGATTCCAGGCTCACCAGGTGACCAATCCCGCGGCGGTCAGCTTCATCTGGGAGGCGCGAGTTCATCTGCTTCCTTTGCTGGACCTCAGTGTGCGGGATGCGTATGCCGGGGGACGGGCATCGAGCCACGTAAAGCTGCTCTCGAAGATCCCGGTCGGGTCCGATAGTGACCGGCCCGAATTGAACTCCGGAGCTCTTCACCGCTATCTGGCAGAAGCCGCCTGGTACCCGACTGCACTGCTTCCGAGCGTGACGCTCCGCTGGACGGCAATTGACGACACCAGAGCACAGGCAACGCTGAGCGATGCCGGCCAGAGTGTGTCCCTCGAGTTCCGCTTCAACTCCGCTGGTGAGATCACCGGCGTGTATACCCCAGGCCGATGGGAGAAGTTCGGCCGGGGTTATCGCCAGACGCCGTGGGAAGGCCACTTTCACAACTACGAGCGCAAGGCCAACATGCTGGTGCCAACCCACGCGGAGGTCGGGTGGTATCACGCCGGCAGTTGGCAGAAGGTGTGGAGCGGGAGCGTTCTCCAGTCATCGTACGAGCTCATGCAATGAGCTCTGACCGCAATCCGAGGATCGCCTCATGAGAAACCCTGTATCAGCCATGCTCGGGCTTACTGCCGGCAACGTTCTCCTGCTATGCACGCTTTTTCCAGGTATCGCTCTCGCGCAGGGATCCAGCACGAGGTACGTCAACCCGTCGGGGTTGGCGAAGCCGACGGGGTACTCGCACGTGGTGATCGCGCCTGATGGACGGACGGTATATATCGCAGGTCAGGTGGCGTTCGACAGCACCGGCGCGGTAGTGGGCCAAGGCGATTTCGCTGCTCAGGCCGAGCAGGTATATCGCAACCTCGAGCGAGCGCTCCAGAGTGTCGGAGGGACGATGGCAGACCTGGTGAAGACCACCACGTTCATAACGGACATCAAGAACCTTCCCGCCCTGCGCGAGGTGCGGTCACGCCGGCTCTCCAAGACCCAGCCACCGGCCAATACCCTGCTCCAGGTGTCGAGCCTGGCGCGACCCGAGCTGCTGATCGAGATCGAGGCTGTCGCGGTGTTGGGCAGGATCGTCCGCCAGTAGGTGAACCCCCGCACTCAGGACCGACGCTGGCGAGCCGTTCTCACCGGCATCCTTGCGGTCTATGGCTATCGGTGTCTTCGCACGCCGGGTCAGTACCGCTGGCTCGATAGCCTCGATCTGGCTATCCACGAGACTGGACATCTGCTGTTCGGCTTTGCCGGCGAGACTCTCATGTTGCTCGGCGGTACTCTCTTCCAGCTGCTGGTGCCGGCGGCGTTCGTGGTCGCCCTGTGGCGCGGCGGTGACCGTCACGGCGCAACCATCCCACTGTGGTGGATGGCCCAGAACTGCTGGAACATTTCGGTATACGTGCGCGACGCACGCTCGCAGGAGTTACCGCTCGTCGGCGGAGGAGAACATGACTGGGCGATTCTGCTGGCAGACTGGGACTGGCTGAGTCGGGACCAGGCGCTGGCCGATGCGGTGCACCTCCTGGGGGTACTGCTCTATGCCGTGGCCGTCATCGGAGGGTGGATCCTACTGCAGCAGAAGACCGACATTTCCAGCACCAGAACGTCATGAGCCCTCGCCGTCATCCCTGACGCAGCCGCTTCAGCAATCGAGGGTCAAAAGCGAAAGGTTCGGGCTTTTCAATCACCGCGACAGTGAACCTGGAGTGTGCGGGATTGATGAGGTAGTTGCTGGAGGATGGCACAATGGCGCTGGGAACCCGGAGCACTAACGAACGGCCTTCCGCCATCCATGTGTCTCCCAGGGCCTGGTTCTCTGGTGGAGAAGGAAACCGACGCCAGTCCGAGGGAAGTGATGCAGGATCGAGCGTCTCTACAACTGCTTCCGGAAACCGGATGGCGGCGAGGGAATAGGCCTGTAAGACTGCGGTCGACTGGAGATGCGCCAGCACCTCCAGTGCGGCGAGAGCCACGCTGTCCGAAGCGTAGGCCACGCGGGTTCCCGCGCTGTTCCAGCGGCCGCCGTAGAGCCGAGCTCCCTCTCCGTCGAACGCGGCTCGTGCGTGCCGGGATTTGACCAGCCTCCACGCGGTGATCAACCGTGTGTCTTAGGAAGGAATTCCGTGCTCCAGGCGGCCGACGAGGCTCTCGACCTCAGCCGCACCAACCTCGGTCCTGGCAAACTGCAGAGGGATCCTTCCTCCGAGCGCGGGCTGAGGCGCCGCGAGCCAGCCGCGAGCCTCGGCGGCATCGCCCTCGAACAGCTCCATGGTTCGGCCGAAGACGCGCGCGGCCCGTACCAGGCGGTCGGACTCCTCAGGGGCGAACTTGCCCTCTGCCTTCCGCCGCGTGAGAGTGCGGGTGGGAATCTGGATCAGCTCGGCGATGGAGCCCGCGGCGAGCCCCGTATTCCGCTGAAAGCGGCTGAAGGTGGTATAGCCAAGACCCTTCCGCACCTGGCGGTCCAGAGCTAATGGCTCGTAGGTGCGCAAACCCAGCAACGCTACATAGAAATGGCCCTCGGTACGCCCGGCCCGGATACGGGACTGGATCTCCCCCAGGTCGGGGGTGCCGGCAAAGACGGTGGCCTCCGCGGGTCGTGCCATATGGCTTAATAATATACGCCATTTGGCCAAGACGCAACGGGCCATGGCAACCCTGCCCGGCTCTGCTGCCTCTTATATTACGGGATGACTATTTACTGTAGGTATCCGCGCGCCCTCGCCGCCGGCCTGGCGCTCCTCGCCGCGGTACATATCACTACTTCCGTGTCCGCCCAATCCCAGGGAGCCAAAGCCGCGCCCAGCGCCAAAGTGGTGGTGCTGCCCGTCGCGCTGTACAACGCGCAGGCGAACTTGCAGGAGCCATCGGATACGTCCCAGGCGCGGCTCTCAACCGAGGTTCTCACCGGAAAGCTCGAGGAACTCCTCGGCGAGCAGCTGATTCCGCGGCAGCAGGTCACGGCGGCGGCATCGTCCGCCCAGGCCCGCGCCACGACCGGCAACCAGCCGTGCAATGTGATCGTCGCCTGCGCCCGGCAGGTGGCAACTTCTCTGCGGGCTCCCTGGGTTGTAATTGCCAAGGTCAGCAAGACCAGTAACTTGATCTGGCTCTTCACCGGCCAGCTGATCCATGCGGGCACGGGTGAGATCGTGCTGGATGACTCCACCGAGCTCAAGGGCGACCCAGCAACCATGGTTCGAGCGGGGTCCCGCATCTTTGCAGAGCGAGTGGCGCGGACCGTCCGCCGCGGCGGAGTGGTCACGAACTTTCCCAACGAGGGGTAGGCATCCACTCGAGGAGGAACGATGGGTCGTCCCGTTGTGCACTGGGAGATGTGGTCGGAAAACCCCGATAACGCTGCCAGCTTCTATCAGCAGGTCTTCGACTGGAATATTCAGCGCATACCTGAGCTCAAGTATCACATGGTAGACACGGGTGGAGGGGGGATCAACGGCGGCATCATGAAGCCGCAACGCGGCCCGTGGCCCGGCAAGCTGGCCCTCTACATCGACGTGGACGATCTCGAGGAGTATTCCAGGAAAATTCGGCAAGCTGGCGGCAAGATCGTCGTCGAGAAGATGGACGTGCCGGGAGTGGGGCAACTCTCGCTGTTCGAGGATCCGGACGGACGTGTGCTGGGGATGTGGCAAAGGAAATAGCTATCTACCCCCAAACCGTATCACCGTCTCGTGGGCAGCTTCCTGAAGCAGTCGCACTCGGCTCCCGGCCATACTGATGTCGCGCCCGCCGACGATCGCCTGGTCCGGCAGTGCCCGTGAATCATTCCCGGTGACTCCCTCGTAGACCACGAGTGCAGCCAGGTACGTGCCGAGCTCCGATGGGTGGTATCCGTCCGGGCCGTAGAGCGGCAACTGAGGGTCCGCGGCCCAGGCTGTTCGCCAGGCTTCGCCCGCAGGCAGAAAGAGTCCTCCAACATCCGCCGCCGCGGCTCGGTACGAATCCCGAACATCGTCGAAGACAGCAAAGCGGCTCGACTCGGGCCATACCATCAATAATGCAGTACGGGCGCCCACTGCCTCGATGCGGTCGGCCAGGAGCCGTGTTGCGATGGTCAGAGTGTCCCGCGAGAGTGCAAGAGCGGAAGGGCCCTGCTGCAGCACAACGTAGTTCCACCCACCTTCACTGATCACGTCCAGAGCGTTGCTGCTCCCTTCCACATGGTCGATCAGCGCGAGGTTGGGTCCGGCGACTGATGCAACCTGAATCGTGACGTTGGCTGACCCGGCGAGTCCGGCAACGGTCCCCGGAAGGTCATTGAAGTAGGTCAGGCTGTTGCCAATGAAGAGCACCCGGTACGTCGAGGGTGGTGTAACTGGAGGTGGCTCAACCGTAGCGCCGCTTCCGCCGCAGCTTGTGACAGCCAGGAACGCGAGGAAGGCCCGCACGACTACCTCCGCATGGTTGCGCAGTTCGGATATGATCTTCACCTTGGACGCTGTCCCTCGTTGGACACGCACAACACTCATCGTGGTGCCAGGCCGTTCTGTTCCCGGCCTAGGGACAAATCGGATCGATCAGAAATGGTGGTACGGCCCATCAGGGAGGGTGAGCGAGTGACGCGATCACAACTGAAACGTTTCAAGACAGTACTCCTTCTCGCATCACTGCTGGCGGGCTTCAGCAGCAGTGCGGTCGCTCAAGACGGGACACCCTCTCCCCCACTCGCCCGTAAAATCGCAAAGGTAGACACACTTCATGGCGAGGTACGCGTCGATCCGTACTTCTGGCTGAGAGATGATCGTCGCTCGGCACCCGAGGTCATCCGCTACCTGGAGGCCGAGAACCGCTACACCGACGCGCGGATGCGGCATACGGAACAGCTCCAGAAGAAGCTTTATCAGGAGATGGTCGGTCGCATCAAGGAGACCGATCTCTCGGTCCCGGAATATGTGAACGGTTTCTGGTACTACACGCGGACCGTCAAAGGGCAGCAATACCCCATCTTCTGCCGCAAGCGCGGCACCCTCCAGGCGCCGGAGGAGGTGCTGCTCGATGAGAATGTCGTTGCCGGCAAGCGCCCCTATTCACGCGTTGGGGTGCGACAGGTGAGCCCCGACGGCAACATCCTGGCCTATACCTGGGACACGACAGGCGGCGAGTGGTACACGCTGATGTTCAAGGATCTCCGCACCCGGCGCCTCCTGGCCGATCGGGTCGACAGCGTCAACTACGAAGTGGAGTGGGCGGCGGACAATCGCACGGTGTTCTATGGACGTGACGATGCAGCCCACCGGGCCTACCGGGTCCATCGTCACCAGCTGGGCGGACGGGCAACGCACTCCGTAGTGTTCGAGGACCTGGATCCGTTGTTCAATGTGGATATCGCCAAGAGCAAGGATCAGAAATACCTGTTCATCAATGCCGAGAGCTTTACCTCGTCCGATACCAGATACCTGGAAGCGGATCAGCCCGAGGGCAAATGGAGGGTACTTCTGCCGCGCGCAGCAGATGTCGTGTATTCCGTCGAACACCACGACAATGACTTCCTGATCCGGACCAACCAGGGAGCCATCAACTTCAAGCTCGTGCGTGCTCCGGTGGCCACTCCAGACCGCGGCAACTGGACCGAGGTGGTCCCTGCCCGCGACTCGATACTGCTCGAGGGTTTCGATGTGTTCCGAAGCTACGTTGCGCTCTACGAGCGCGGTAATGCCGTCAGCAGGATCCGTATTCTCGATTTTGCAACTGGAAAGACCGATGAGGTGGACTTCCCCGAGGAGATTTCGACCTTTCAGCGCTCCGACAACCCCGAATACGACACTGATCTGGTTCGATTCACCTACACCTCGCCCGTGACGCCCCCGACCGTCTATGACTACGATATGAAGCGTCATACGCGCACGCTGAAGAAGCGCACAGAAGTCCCCAACTATCAGCCGGCGCGGTACGCAACCGAGCGCACGTGGGCACTCGCCAGCGACGGAGCCCGGGTCCCGGTCTCCCTGCTCTACCGGAAGCCCCTGGTCCGGGACGGCAGCCGACCCATGTTGCTCTACGCCTATGGCTCCTATGGTTACAGCACCGACCCAGCGTTCGGCTCCAATGTCTTCAGTCTGGTCGATCGGGGCTTTGTCTTCGCCATCGCCCACATCCGCGGAGGCCAGGAGATGGGTCGAGGCTGGTACGACGACGGGAAGATGCTGCGGAAGAAGAACACCTTTACCGACTTCATCGCTGCGGCAGAACACCTGGTGCAGCGTGGCTACACCCGGAGCGACCGCCTTGCAATCCGAGGGGGAAGCGCCGGCGGGCTTCTGATGGGCGCCGTCACAACCATGCGGCCAGACTTGTTCCGCGCAGTGGTGGCCGACGTACCGTTCGTGGACGTGATCAACACCATGCTCGATGCCTCTATTCCGCTCACAACGCAGGAATGGCAGCAGTGGGGAAATCCGGCGGACTCGACCCAGTACGCGTACATGAAATCCTATTCCCCATACGACAACGTCGCGGCGAAAGACTATCCCAGCATTCTCGTGACTGCCGGCCTCAACGATCCGCGCGTGGGCTACTGGGAACCCGCTAAATGGGTGGCAAAGCTCCGAGCGACCAAGACCGACAAGAACACTCTACTGCTCAAGACGAACATGGGGGCAGGCCATGGTGGAAGCTCGGGACGCTACGATTACCTGAAAGAGATGGCGTTCCGCTATGCATTCGTTCTCGATCAGGTGAAAATCGCAATTCCCTGATGTCGTCCGCTCTTCCATTCGTCTTGTGGGTCACGGTCACAAACGCCGCGGTGGTGCAGGACTCCCTGTGCGGAGCCCATTCCAGACACGCCGATCCCTCCCTGTACTGCCTTCCGCTGCATCCAACCGAACGGGTGCCCCACGCATCGGGCGTCGCGGTGCTTCAACCCGAGCCGGGCCCGTTCGGTCTCAGCGTGACGCGAGACGGCAGAGCCCGCTTCCGGATTCTGATCACGTTGTCGGGGCTGCCGCCGGCGGAATCGCTGGGACACTACCGCCGGTTCGTGGCTTGGGCGACTACCCCGGATCTCGAACCGATGATCTCTCTGGGGCCGGTTCGGAACGGTACAACGAGTCTCAGATCGATCGACCTTGAAAGGTTTCTCATCCTCATCAGCGTCGAGGGATCACAGGCCGGCCGCAGACCGGACGGGCCGTTCGTTCTACGGGGGAGCTCTCCCAGCCTCTTCATGGCACCACACGGGGTGACGGACCTTCCCCCGGCGGGACACGCCGCGGAGGGACACTCTATGCGCCGTTGGGGGATGCCCCCGATGAACCGTCTGGCAAGCCGGATGCCCTACGGTCTCGAGCGCTTCACTCCCGACGTGAGTCCATTTCTGCCGTCATTACGACTCTACAAACGCAGGCGTGAGTCTCAGCGAGGTGTACCGGCCAAGGGACGGCGATACTATCACCATCACCGCCGGCAAGAGTCTCCGGAAGCTGCACGGCCGCTCGCTTGTCACCTACGCCTACAATGATCAGGTGCCCGGCCCCAGGCTCGAGATGGTACAGGGAGAAACCGTCATTGTACGCTTTCGCAACGAGACCGACCTCCCGAGCTCGATTCACTGGCACGGGCTTCGACTCGCCAACGCAAGCGACGGCGTACCCGGATTGACCCAGTCCCTGGTTCCACCCGGCGGTGAGTTCGTCTACCGGGTGTATGCTCCAGACCCGGGACTCTTCTGGTATCACCCACATCATCGCGAGGACATCGCGCAGGATCTGGGGTTGGCAGGCAACATCATGGTGCGGCGACCGGCACACCGCTTGCCCGACAATCGGGAAGCCTTCCTGATCCTGGATGATCTTCTGGTAGCCGATTCCGGCGCGGTGCCGTACGGCCGGGAGGCGCCCACCCACGCGCTGATGGGTCGCTTCGGCAATGTGCTGCTGGTCAATGGACAGGACGACTGGCAGGTGCAGGTCCGACCCCAGCAACTGATTCGACTCTACCTCACCAACGCGGCAAACGCGCGCACGTTCAACGTATCAATCGACGGTGCCTCACTCCGGATCACCGAGGGTGATGCAGGGCGTTTCGGCAGGCCCCGTACGGCGGAGAGCGCGGTGATCGCGCCGGCCGAGCGCTACGTGATCGACGTGAGGATCGAGCGTCCGGGTCGATACGCACTCGTGAATCGAGTGCGTGCCATCGATCGCGTTACCGGGCGGTTCTTCGCAGAGGTGGATACGCTGGGCTTCGTGACCGTGTCTGGGCCGACGTCCGGCACGGAAAACATCTCAACCACCTCCGAACCAGACACTTTGTCCGGGCTGGTGGCAAGCCTCACCGGACGAACGCCGGATCGAATCCTTCAGCTCTCCCTCCGCACTCGGGGGCTACCGTTCGCACTCATCCAAGCGCTGCGACTCGACACGACGTACGTGCACCCGGTGGAGTGGACCAGCCCCATGCCGATGATGGACTGGCTGAGCACCGGCCAACAGGTAAGCTGGATTATTCGGGATAGCCTGACGGGGGCTGAAGGGATGGCGTTAGATTGGCGGGTGCCTCGAGGCAAGCCGCTCGTGGTCAGACTGGTCAATGACAAGCATGTGTTGCATCCCATGGGACATCCGATCCACCTGCACGGCCAGCGATTTCTGGTGCTGGCGCGAAACGGCGTGACCAATCGAGATCCGGTCTGGAAGGATACGGTGCTGGTGCCCGCCGGTGGCACGGTTGATTTGTTGATCGACAGCAGCAACCCGGGTAGATGGATGCTGCACTGTCATATTGCCGAGCATCTCGAATCCGGAATGCATACGGTGCTGACGGTGGAGGACACGAGGGACGGGAAGGAAAGGACGAAGAGGTCCGAGAACTGAGGGGCCAGGAATAACCACGTACCGGAGCTTCTGCATGCGCCAGATCGTCATCGCCCTCACCGCCCTTACTTTCCTTCCCATCTTTCCCGCCCTTCCCGTCCAGACGCCATCTCCGAACGTTCAGCGCTTCATCAGTGTGGACGATTCCGTGATCGCCTTGACTCATGTCCGAGTCGTGGACGGCACCGGCGCCAAGCCCCTGGATGACCAAACGGTGGTAATCTCGGGAGGAAAAATCGCGGCGGTGCACCCTGCGGGCTCCGGCGATGTCCCCGCTGGTGCGAAAGTGATGGATTTGACCGGACACACGGTCATGCCGGGCATCGTAGGACTTCATGACCACACGTTCTACACCACGAACCTCCGATCGGTACAAAGCAACGCCACGGCTCCCCTGCTCTATCTCGGCAGTGGAGTCACCACCATACGAACCACCGGATCGCACTCGCCCTATGCGGAGCTGAACCTGAGACGCCTGATAGACGCGGGGCAGATCGCCGGTCCACGAATGCACATCGCGGGGCCGTACCTGACGGGTGGTGAGGGCGTGGGAAGCATGCACAAGGTGAACAGCCCGGAGGCCGTACGGCGGGTGGTGGACTACTGGGCAGCCGAGGGCGTGACCTGGCTCAAGTTCTACACCGACGTGAGCCGTGAAGTGCTGGGAGCAGCGATCAAACAGGCACACAAGCGAAACGTGAAAGTCACCGGTCATCTCTGCTCGGTCAGCTTTCGGGAGGCGGTGGCGCTTGGCATCGACAATGTCGAGCATGGCCTGTTCGTGAATACGGACTTCGACCCCGAGAAGCGTCCGGACTTCTGTCCACCCGATGCGCTGGCCAAGCTGGCGAGCCTCGATACTCGCGGTGAGGCGGCGCGCACCACGATCCGTGAGATGGTTTCCCATCGAGTTCCCATGACCTCGACCCTGGCCGTGTTCGAGCTCTTCGTCCCCAACCGGCCCCCGCTGGAGCCGCGGACGCTCGATGCAATGGCGCCGGACGTCAGAGCGGAATACCTGACAAGCCGAGCGAGGCTGAGCGAGCCGGGCGCCTTCGCGATCTCCCCGGAGATCTTCCGGAACGCGCAGAGATTCGAGCTGGAGTTCGTACGGGCCGGTGGACTCATGGCGGCGGGGGTCGATCCCACCGGGAATGGCGGCGCGCTTCCCGGCTATGGCGATCAGCGCAACTATGAGCTCCTGATCGAAGCCGGGTTCACGCCAGTGGAAGCCATCCGGATCATGACACTCAACGGGGCCACCATACTGGGCGAGGAGAAACGACTTGGCAGCGTCACTCAGGGCAAGTTGGCTGATCTCGTGGTGATCAAGGGGGACCCCATCGCGCGGCCGGCCGAAATCCGGAACGTGGCCATAGTGTTCAAGGGCGGAGTCGGCTACGACCCTGCCAAGCTGGTCGAAGCGTGCCGGGGACTGGTGGGCATTCGATGACCGCGAGCGTACACGCGTACGGCCGGCCACTCCTTCCCGCAGTCGTGCTGGCATTGGGCCTGGCACTGGCAGGGTGGTTCATCGGTCACGGTTTCCTGCGCGGCCGCACCGCGGCTCGCTATGTCGAGGTGAAAGGCCTGGCCGAGCAGGAAGTGGCAGCGGATCTGGCACTCTGGCCCCTTCGGTTCGTTACCACGGGCGACGATCTGGCAGTGACGCAGACCGAGATCACCCGCGATACTCGCGAGGTCTTTGCGTTTCTGGGGCGCCACGGCATCGACACGGCCGGGGTTCAGCTGCTGGCGCTCGAGGTCTCTGACGCGGAGGCCAATCGTTTTCAAGGGGAGCGTGGTGGCACCCGCTTCGTCATCCAGCAGACGGTGATGGTGAGGTCGAACAAGCCCGAAGTGGTGCTGGCGGCCAGTCAACGCGTCAGTGAGCTGGTGCGGGGAGGAGTCGTTCTCTCCTCCAGCGGCGAGTACGGCATCGGTGGGCCGACGTTCGTATTCACGAAGCTCAATGAGCTCAAGCCGGCCATGGTCAAGAAGGCGACGGCCAATGCCCGAGCCGCGGCCGAGCAGTTTGCCGCGGATTCGAAAACCAGGCTGGGCGATATTCGGTATGCAAACCAAGGCGTCTTCGTGATCCTGCCGCGAGACCAGGCGCCTGGAGTGAACGAGGGAGGCCAGCTTCAAAAGATCGTGAGGGTCGTCTCGACGGTGCAGTACCTGTTGGAGTAGGCTCAGGCTCCGACGAATAGGAGGACCTCAGCCGCGGATGAACGCGATGAACGCAGATAAGTACAAGAAACATTGCCACGAATGAACACGGATCGACGCGGATCGTTCCATGCGCCTGATGAGGGCTGCGTAGCCATATGCGAGGGCATCTTGGGTGAAACGCACACACCCGGCTCCCAGGTAGGTGTACAGTTGACCTCAATATCGCTTGAGAGCTGAAGCGGAGCCTCTCCTGCTCCCGGAACGATCCGATCTCTTCGTGTTCATCCGTGGCTCGCTGTTTGTTTTCCTGCGTTCATCCGCGTTCACCTGCGGCCAAATGAGTTTGCTGTAGAGCAGGTTGACGGGCTTCCATTTGCATTGCACTATCACAGCACTCCTGCCCCGCATACCACTACTCCCGAATCTCTGGGACTGAGCGACATGTCATCTACGCCCGTCACGAATCTCACCAGCGTCGACTACGCCGTCATGGCGATCTATTTCGCGGCGGTGCTCGGCGTCGGCTGGATCCTTCGGCGGGTGATGCGGACCAGCACGGACTTCTTTCTCTCCGGACGTTCACTCCCGGCCTGGATCACGGGCATCGCATTCATCTCCGCGAATCTTGGCGCCCAGGAGGTGATCGGGATGGGCGCGTCGGGCGCGAAATACGGGATTGCCACCAGTCACTTCTATTGGGTCGGCGCCATTCCGGCCATGGTCTTCGTCGGGCTGTTCATGATGCCGTTCTACTACGGATCGCGGGCACGCAGCGTTCCCGAGTACCTCCGGCTCCGATTCGACGAGAAGACACGCACGCTCAACGCAGTGTCCTTCGCGGCGATGACGGTGTTCTCCTCCGGCGTCTCGATGTACGCCATGGGCAAACTTTTCAACCTGCTGCTCGGCTGGAGCTTCGATGTCAGCATCATGGTCTCCGCCGTCATCGTGCTGTCGTATGTGCTGCTCGGCGGGCTCACCAGCGCCATCTACAACGAGGTGCTTCAATTTTTTCTGATTGTCTTCGGGTTCATTCCACTGGTCTGGCTGGGGCTGACTGCGATCGGCGGGTGGGATGGACTGACCGCGCGGCTGGCTGAAGTCTCGACGGCGCGCGGACTGCCGGCTGACGCATATACCTCGGCCTGGTCCAATATGGGAAGCGCGGCGGCCAATCCGGTCGGCGTGGAATGGTTCGGGCTGGTCATGGGGTTGGGCTTCGTTTTGTCCTTCGGATACTGGTGCACCGATTTTCTCGTGGTGCAGCGCGCCATGGCCGCGGACTCGATGACAGCGGCTCGGCGCACACCGCTCATCGCGGCCGTCCCGAAGATGCTGTTTCCCTTTCTGGTCATCCTTCCGGGGATGATCGCCTTGGCGCTCTCCAACCAGGCAGGCGGATCGGGAGAGGGACTTGTCCCCGCCAAGCTCGCAGCCAATGGTGCGCCGCTGGTCGACGCGGCGGGGCGACTGGTGCTCGACTACGACCTGGCTACGCCGATGCTGCTGGTCAACCTGTTCCCCTCGGGAATGCTGGGCCTTGGCCTTACGGCATTGCTCGCCTCCTTCATGTCCGGGATGGCCGGGAACGTGACCGCCTTCAACACGGTTTGGACGTACGACATTTACCAAAGCCACATCCGGAAAGGCGCGTCAGACAACCATTATCTCCAGATGGGCCGGATAGCGACGGTGGGAGGCATCCTGCTATCCGTCGCCGCGGCGTACCTGGCGAGCGCGTTCAACAACATCATGGACCTGCTCCAGCTGGTCTTCGCATTCGTCAACGCACCACTGTTCGCCACGTTTGCCCTCGGGATGTTCTGGCGCCGGACCACCGGGCACGGCGCATTTGCAGGTCTCCTCGGTGGAACACTGGCCGCTGCCCTCCACCATGGGCTCACCCTGCCGGCCGGTGCGCGCGCCGGGATCAAGGGTGGGTTCCTGGGTCTGATGCACACCTATCCGAGCGAGCTGGCCCAGACATTCTGGACCGCCATCGTTGCCTGGACGGCCTGCTTTATCATCACCATCGTCGGTAAGCCTGGCTACTCGCCCGCGCCCTGATGCGGAGCTACGAGGCCTGGTGTACTCGCTGACCGACCGGCCCAACGATCAGGCGCTTCCGTGGGTTCGGCGTCCCTGGGTGTTGGCGGCCGCGGTCCTTGGTTTGACACTCGGGCTTAACTTCTTGTTCTACTAAACTTTCTACAGAGAGCAACCATGCTGGATGTGCGTTGGCCAATCGGTACTCTGTTCGCCACCCTGGGACTGCTCCTGACCGGTTACGGTTTGGCTACCGCCGGGAACACCGAACAGTACGCGCGGTCGCTCTCGGTGAATGTGAATCTGTGGTGGGGACTCGTCATGCTGGTGTTTGGGCTGGCCCTACTGCTGGCCGCGTGGGCGGGAAGGAGAACACTGTCAGGGACCCGCAGGCGCAGTCCGGAGGGGGAAGCCACGGAGGCGCGCGAGCACCGGCTGGGGTTGGAACGCGATGCAAGGTAGTTGACTGGTTACAAAGAAAGTGACAGTATGCCTCTGGGTCGCCCCAGGGCATCCCACCCTGCACCATGCGCCCAGGCGCTTCCCTACCAATGCGGTGCCCGTTTCATGTTGTGAGGTGTGCCAGTCGCAGAACTCTCGAGAAAATGGAGGATCAGGCCATGATGTGGAGCTCGTGTGTGGCTCGACCAACATTGCCCACGCGGTGTGTCAGTATCGCTCTCATAATCCTTTTGACCTTCCTTGCAGGATCGATTGCGCAGGCGCAGGACCAGACAGGCAGCATTGGCGGCAGGGTCGTCGACGATGAGGGAACGCCACTTGTCGGCGCCCAAGTCGCCATACCGGGCTCGTCGATCGGGACCCAGACGCGCAGCAATGGCGAGTACGTGCTCCCGCGGGTGCCGGTGGGAAGTCACTCGGTGCAGGCCCGTTATCTAGGCTACCGGCCGGAGGCGGCTACGATCCAGGTGAGGGTCAACCAGCGAAGCGCCCAAGATTTCACCCTCCGTCGCGACCCGCTTCAGCTCCAGACCATGGTGGTCACGGGTACGTCATCCCCCCGGATGAATCTGGACGCAAGCGTCGCGGTAACCACGCTGACCGCCACCGAGATCGCAGCCGCCGCGCCCCGGAGCACCACCGAGATGCTCCGTTACGTGCCTGGTTTCACCCGAGTCGAAAGCTCCGGCGGCGAGGTCAATCAGAACATCACCATGCGCGGGATCCTCAACGAAAACTTCGTGGCATTTCTGGAAGACGGAATGCCTGTCTTCCCTACGATGCACACGTTCTTCATGAACGCCGATAACCTTTTTCGCTTCGATACCAATATTGAGCGAATGGAAGTGGTCAGAGGTGGCAGCTCACCACTATTTGGATCCAACACGCCAGGCGCAATCGTGAACTTCATAAACAAGACTGGTGGAGAGGTATTCGGCGGCACGATGCGGGCGACGGGTGCCACGCAAGGACTGGCTCGTTACGATCTCAACATGAATGGCCCGTTTGGGAATGACTGGCGCTTCAATGTCGGTGGTTTCTACCGTTACGATCACGGTGTGCGTGACCCTGGGTATCCTGGCATTCGCGGTGGGCAGCTGAAGGGCAACATTACCCGCCTGCTCAACAGTGGATATCTCCGCTTCTCAGTGAAGCATATCGATGACCGGAATCTGTTCATCGTTCCGCTGCCCTTCACGAACTCGGCAGATCCGGAGTACGTGGCCGGGTTCGGCAACTACGGCTCGATGGTCACGCCAGAAGGGGTGGACATCCGCGTACCAACACCAACCGGTACGCTAACCCTTCCGTTGGATAATGGCCTCAGGACCAAGGCAACGTGGTTCACTGCTGATGTGTCACTCGACCTGTCAGAGGACTGGCACCTACAGAACACTGCCCAGGTCATGCAGAACGATCAGGAGTGGAACGCGATTCCCAACGGGAACCTGTTCACTGCTGCAGACTACATCACGGCTCCTGTGGGATCAGGGGGACTCGGCTTCCCGGCTGGCAGCACCGGGCAGTACTTCTTCACAAACCACAAGGACGCTTTGGGTAATCCCATCCCGTTTGACACGCCGAATGGGCTGGTCGCCCGCCAGGGTGAATGGCACGTCGAGAAGCCGATTTCAGCGGTTCAGAACCAGCTTTCGCTGAGACGGAGCTTTGGCGCGCACTCTCTCAATATCGGTGGGTACTTCGCCAACTACACGCAGGACAATCGCTGGTTCTTCACCGATATTCTCAATGACGTTCGTGACATTCCCCGTTTCCTTGATTTGGTGGTCACACCGGCAGGAGGAGGAGCACCGGTCAACGTTACCCAGAATGGGTTCCGCAAGTTCATGTCCCACTACGTCAATGGGTCGGGCCAGACCACCATCGTCTCGGGTTTGGTAGGGGCTGAAGTCCAGGTCACCGAGCGGTTACGGGCCGACCTCGGCGTGAGAGTAGAGTACAGTGATTATGTACAAAGCGCGGAAAATACGTCCCAGTTCGATCTGGACGGAGATCCGCTGACAACGTTCGATGACGAGAAGTTCGGTAACAACACTTTCCGTCACTTCAACCGCTCGATCACTGACTGGTCCGGCTCGCTAGGACTCAATTTCAGGGCCAACGAGAACGTGTCGTTCTACGCGGCGGCCGCACGGGGCTACAAGATGCCCGCTCTGGACGAGCTGCTCGAAGCAACAGCTCAGGAGCAGGTCGACCTGTTCGTTCCGGAAGTGGTCCAGGCGGGGGAACTCGGAGTCAAATACGCCAGCGGGGGAGTCGGTCTTACGTTTGGCGGATTCTACACCAAGCGAAAGGATATCACTGGTCAAGGCGCAGTAATTGACCCGGTGACCGGGGCCACCAGCTGGCGGATCACGTCAGATCCAGAGCTCCGATCCTATGGAACCGAAGTCGAGGCCGTCGTCAGTCCGGTAGAGGGATTGCAGCTCCTGGGAAGTGGCACCCTCCTCAAAGCGGAGCAGGGACCAGGTATTGATAGCCTCGTCGGGGTGCGACTCGGTGGCGCACCGACCATCATCGGTAACTTGGCGGCGGTATACTCGCCCCGGCGGGTCGCCGGGCTCCAATTCAAGGCCGACTGGCATACCGTCGGATCGCGTTTTGTCGAATCGCCCAGGGATCGGCTTACAGGGATCAAATTACCCTCTTACAATTACTTCAACTTCGGCTTGGGCTTCGCACTCCCGAGTGCCGGCGCGAGGTTCAACGTCGATCTACTCAACGCATTCCAGAGCAAGGGTCTGGAAGAAGGGAACCCGCGGCTGGTGGGTGCTGGTGGCTCGATCTTCTTCGCCCGACCCATTCTCCCCCGGCGACTGCAGGCATCAATCGAGTACGATTTTGGCGGTGCGGGGTCGCAGCAGCGTTAGGGTCTGAAACTACGTGTAGCATCCCCCGGCGGCGGGCCACAGTGGTCCGCCGCCGGTCTGCTAAGAGGATATGAGATGAAAGCTGTGCTTTTTTCTTGCTTGGCTTGCGTTCACGTGTTCCTGGTTACGTCCCTGCTGGCTCAACAACGAGGGGAGACAGCACAGGATTCGAGCTTCCTGCTCACCACCACCGATCCTCAGCGAGCACCATCTCCATACATCGGCAACGGTCGCCTCGGAGTCGTCGTTCCCGCGATGGGGATCGGTGCAACGGAGTCGTACAAGGCAGGGCTCTACGAGGAAGGGCCACAGGATGTGCCCCGTATCGTGGCGATGCCGGCATGGAATGCCGTGGGCATATTCGACGGTGACACATGGCTACCGGCAACTCCCGACAGTTCGGTGCGCTCGTATCATCAAACCATCGATATGCGTTCGGGCACCGCCCGCACAACGTACGACTGGGCCCGGGGCAGAAAGCGCATGTCTGTCGGGGTCGAGACATTCATCTCGCGTGCCAGCCCACACCTGACCGTAATACGGCTCGATGTGACCCCGCAGCAGGCGGGGCCAATGCGAGTGCGGTTCGGACTCACTGGCTGGCCCCCGCCCCGCCGCCTTGCATTGGCGAGCCTTCCAAGGGCACACCCATCCTGGAAGCCGGTCGACATCTGGTATGCGGGGCACATGAAGGTTCGCGCACGCGAGGCCGCACGGGCCCGCTGGGGTGCCAAGCTGTCGATGAGCTCGACGCCGATGGGCCGGTCAAGCATCCTGGCTCAAACCGCAGCGGTCACCTGGGCCATGGACCTCCGCAATCCGAGCATCAACACCACTTCCTCCCCCGATAGCGCGCTGGTCGAGATCGCCTTCGAGGGGATACCCGGACGTACCTATACGTTCTCCCAGACGACGAGCATCGTCTCGTCGGACGAATCTCAGCGGCCGCTGGAGCAGGCCGGCCGTGAGGTAGACGCCGCCCGGTCCCGGGGTGTGGATCGACTCGCGGCGGACAACATCCAAGCCTGGGCCCGGCGGTGGGAAACCGACATCGAGATCGAAGGCAATCCGGAGTTGCAGCGAGTCGCCCGCTCGATGCTCTTCTATTTGCTATGCAGCGCTGATGCGGGCACCAAGCTGGGCATCCCGCCGATGGGGCTGTCGAGTGGTGGATACTACGGACACATCTTCTGGGATTCGGATACCTGGATGTTCCCTACCCTGCTGCTCACGCATCCCGATATCGCACGCTCGTTGGTGGCATTCCGCGGCCGCACCTTGCCTGCCGCGCGTGAGAATGCGAGGCAAAACGGCTTTCGAGGTGCGATGTACCCGTGGGAAGCCGATGAGCGCGGTGCAGAGACCACACCGCACTTCGCGGTGCAGAACGCGAAGCAGGAGATCCACGTCAACGGCGACGTCGCCCTGGCGCAGTGGCAGTACTACCAGGCAACCGGCGACTCTGCCTGGCTGTCCGCTGAGGGGCTGCCCGTCATACGGGAAACGGCTGACTTCTGGGTAAGCCGCGCTGAGTGCGGGGCATCCGGCGAGCGCTGCCATATCAAAAACGTCGTGTCGGTGGCCGAGGGATTGATTGGCGTGAGCGACGATGCGTACACCAACGCGGTGGCCCGCAAGAACCTCGAGCTAGCGGTGGCCGCGAGCAAGAGGCTTGGGAAGCCCAGCGACCCGCGGTGGGCCATGCTCGCGTCGAAGTTACACCTTCCGTATGACTCGGTCAGCCAGTTCTTCCGTACGTACGAGGGCGCGCCGGATTCCACGCTCGGTTGGGTCACTCCTCTTCTGGCGTATCCACTCGGCATTGCCATGAGCCCTCAGGCTAAGCGCGCTCAGCTGGAGCAAGCCTTCAAACAGTTACTGAAGGACGGTCCCGGTGCGATGATGGGCTCCACCATTCTTGGGGTCGGTGCGGCGGAGTTGAACGACAGGACAATGATGGACACGCTCCTTCCTTACAGCTATAGGGCTCACATGAAGGGACCCTTTCTGATGCTCTCGGAAACACCGCAAAACGACGCAGTGAACTTCGTGACGGGTGCAGGAGGATTTCTGCAGCAGGTCATCTATGGATGGACCGGTTACCGCTGGGGTGACAGCGGATTGGAACCAGAGTTCCCGGCCCTGTTGCCCTCGAGCGTGAAGCGCCTGGTTCTCCGCAACGTCAGCGTCAGAGGCCGCCGATACGATATAACGGTCGATGGATCAGGCCGGCGGATGATACCCATCTCCTCCTCACCCACCCGATGATTACCGCCTGCCTGCTGCTGGGTGTGCTCCAGACGCAAACTCGGCTTCCGGTGCTGGACTTCCCGGAGGCCGGCCTCGATGATACCGCCTCGTATCAGGGATACAAGACTCGCTTCTATCGAGATACCGAACAGAACACCGTCCAGATCTACATGGAGCCACGTAGCGGACGGGTGGTGAATCTCTGGGCGAACGGGGCAAACGAGAGCATTGGATTTACTGCGCGTGATGGCCAAGGGCGTCCGGCTCCGCTCGGGTGGGGAAGCGATACCGCAAGGGTGGACCAGAAGAGTATTGAGTATGAACTCAGTTCCACGGCCCCGTTCCTCCAGATTGGGTCATTTATTCTCGGCTCGATGCGAATTGAACGGGACTTCCAGTACTCGAAGCGGCACCTGCGGCCATTCTCAGCGGGCTCCTTTGTAGTGGCCGAAGAGTCGCTGCTCGTGGCCCGAATCGGACATCTTCCTCGCGCGCAACGTCAGCAGGCTCTCGAGCTGCTTCAGGCCACCAGTCTGGCCGAGCTGCGCTCCCGGTTGAAGCCGGTGATCGTGGAACCGAAGAATGATCCGACCACGACGATTCGAGTCAAACGCCAGTCGCTCGACGCCAGAACCTTTTTGGCTCTCGATCTTCGAGTCGATACCGGCGAGGTAGCCGCTCGGATCTCGGGGAATAGGCTGATCCTCAGGTCGAAAGGCCGAAGTCCGTTCCGGTTCACGGCTCGGTTGAGCACCAACGCGCCCGCGCTCACCCCTCTGAAACGTGCCGAGATCTTCAATCGAAGCTTCCTCGACTTTCTGGCTGAAGCCGGACGTGCAAAGGATAGTGCCGGCAGCCAGAAATACAGGAGACTCGAGCGGCAGGTTCGGGCTGTCGAGCTCTTGAGCTCGAAGCAAAAGCTTATGGCCGGCCTTCCGAACTTCGCAACGTACTTCGGCCGCGACATGATGATGACGGCACTCATGATGCGGCCGATCTGGTCTCCGGACATGGCGGAGCACGTGATCGCGAGCGTACTGCGGAAGCTGGGACCAAAGGGTGACGTGAGCCACGAGGAGGCGCTCGGCGGCCAGGCCATTCGCGAGAACGCCGTGGTGTACGACTCGCTCGTCCGACGCGGCCGTCTGAAGGAGGCTCGAGAGGTTCTCGCCAACCTGCAGAAGACCCGCGAGAACTACCACATGATCGACGACGAATTTCAGCTGCCGGTCCTAGTGGCTGCTTACCTTGCTGATACGGCCGTTGGCTCCGAACAGAAACGTGCCTTCCTCGTCGACAGTTCCGATGGCCGCGGACCCCGCGTTGCCCTCCTGCTGCGTGAGCTGGCGCTGGTGAGCGCCTGGATCACCCCGTATGTACGGAACCCAAGGGCCACTAACCTGGTAAGCTTTCCCAGGCGTGACGCGACCCACTGGCGCTCCGCCAGCTGGCGCGATAGCGACGCAGGCTACGGCGGGGGACGCTTCGCCATGGACGTGAACGCCATCTGGGTCCCGCACGCGCTCCAGTCAATGGCAGTCATTCTCTCCAGCCTTGATTCTCTAGGCCTGAAAGGTCAGCGCCTGGAATCGCTCGTGCCAGGACTCGACACCACTTCGCTTGGTGAATACCAGCGGAGCCCGGGGTCACTCGAGCGAGCGCTCCGGGTATGGCGCGGAGCCAGGCGGCACTTCGAAGTGGCGCTTCCTGCGACGACGGTACGAAGCCGGGTCAATGCCAAACTCGCCTCATTGCCCGTCCTGGAGCGGCGCTATTGGCGGAGGATTGTCAGAGAACATAGGGCAGCGACGGACTCTCTCTTCTTTCTGGCGTTGTCGCTGGATGCCGATGGAAAGCCTATCCCGGTCGTAAATACAGATCCCGCTACCGGGCTATTTCTCGACGGCCTGTTTCCGGATTCACTGCAGGCAGCTCCGGAACAAGTGGAGCGTGACCTGAGTACGTTCGTGGTTCCCTACCCCGTTGGGCTCCTCGTGGACAGCCTGGGCCCGTTGGTTGCCAATGACGCATATGCATCACTGCATATCCGGCAGCGCTTTCGAGAAGATCTTTACCACTCTCCACGCGTGGTCTGGGGGCGGGAAGTGAACCTGATCTCCCTTGGACTCTCACGGGCGCGTGGTAAGGTGCCCGCCGACTGGTTGACGCGCATTCTGGCCGCGGTGGATGCCTCGGGGCTCGGGCACAACGAGCTGTGGAGTTACCGGATTGAAGGAAACCGCCTGCTGCCAATGAGGTACGGCACCAGCTCGGATGTGCAGCTCTGGAATACAACCGATCTGGCAGTGGAGTTCGAGTTATCGCGGCTGCGAGGCAAGTGATGTCATCCTAAGCGCAGCGAAAGAGGCAGAGCCAAAGGTTCGGCCCCTTCACTTCGTTCAGGGTGACAATATGCTACCCCAGTCTTCTTCCGGACTCCGAATCAAACCAGTGCAGCCGGCTGCGATCGAACTTGACGCCCACAACCCGCTCCTCTTGAACCTCCGGCTCCGGCGGGGCCACGACTCGAAGCTCGGCCCCGTCGCCCTTCGCTCCAAGCCGCAGATAGACCAGCAGCTCGCTTCCGCGCGACTCCACCACATCCACCCACGCATCGGTGTCGCCAGATCCAGGCGCAACCAGCGACACATCGTGCGGGCGGACTCCCAGCGTTGCGGCCGGACTAGAGCCGGTGGGCGAGCCGGCAACAGTATCGCCGGGGAGGAAGTTCATACCTGGTGACCCGACGAACTCCGCGACGAACCGGTTCGCGGGGCTACGGTACAGCTCCATCGGCGGAGCGACCTGCTGCAGGAAACCGTCTTTCATGACCGCCACCCGCCATCCCAGCGTCATCGCCTCTTCCTGGTCGTGCGTGACGTAGACCACGGTGGCTCCGAGCCGCCGATGCAGGCGGGCCAGCTCGGCGCGAGTTTCCACTCTGAGCTTCGCATCCAGGTTCGAGAGCGGCTCATCGAACAGGAACACCTTCGGCTCCCGCACGATCGCACGTCCGAGCGCCACCCGCTGACGCTGCCCGCCGGACAGCTGTGCCGGCCGACGTCCCAGCACCGCTTCCAGGCCGAGCGCTCGCGCCGCTTCCTTGACTCTGGGCTCGATGGCTTCTGGCGCCGTCCCCCGCATGCGCAGACCGAAGGCGAGGTTCTCGCCCACCGTCATATGGGGGTACAGCGCGTATGTCTGAAACACCATCGCGATGTCCCTGTCCTGCGGTTGAAGCGCCGTGACATCCCGGTCTCCTATCATGATCCGCCCGCCGGTGGGCGTCTCCAGTCCTGCGATCATCCTGAGAGCCGTGCTCTTACCGCAGCCCGACGGCCCCACCAGCACCATGAACTCGCCGTCGCGGATCTCGAGATCGAGTCCTTTCGCGGCGACATGGCCGTTCGGGTACGTCTTGGTTACTCCCTCGAGACGAACAGAAGCCATGTTTAGCCTTTCACTGCTCCAGCAGTGAGTCCTTGAACGATGCGCCGCTGGAAGGCCAGCACGAGCAGCGTGACTGGAAGCGTGGCGATGACTGCAGCGGCGAGGATCTGACCCCAGGGAACCTGGTACTGCCCCCGAAAGAGTGCGATCGCTACCGGAACGGTCTGACGCTCAGGACCCAGAGTGAAGGAAAGTGCGAAGAGGAACTCATTCCAGCTGTACACGAACGTCAGAATGGCCGTGGTCGCAATACCTGGCAGCGCCACCGGCACGATCACCTCCCAGAAGGCACGGAGCCGTCCTGCTCCATCGACCATCGCGGCTTCCTCCAGCTCACCCGGGAGCTGGCGAAAAAATCCAACGAGCAGCCATACCGTGAGCGGCATCGCAAACGTCAGGTAGGGAAGCACCAGGCCGGGATAGGTGTTGATCAGCCGGAGCTCGCGCAGCATCAGGTAGAGCGGCGACACCACCGAAATCTGGGGAAACATTCCCACCGCGAGAATGGAGCCGAGCAGTAGCGTCTTGCCCTTGAACTCGAGGCGCGCAAGGGCGTAGGCGCACAGCGCGCCCAGAATGACACAAAAGATCGTGGTGGTACCGGCCACGATCAGTGAGTTCCGAATCGGCAGCCAGAAGCTCCGCTCGGTGAAGAGGGCGCGGTAGTGATCCAGCACCAACCCGGATGGCAGCAGCGACGGATCCCGGAAGAGCCGGGCCTCGGGCGTGAACGAAGCCAGAATCGCCCAGTAGAACGGAAAGGCGCTTGCCCCCACCAACAGCGCCAGGACGATGGCTGGCCACGGACTCCGCAGCCTCATCGCCTTCCGCCTGTGAGATCGGCGCCGAGAATCTTGATGTACACCAGCGCAAGACAGAATGTGATCAGGAAAACGATCACCGATAATGCCGAGCCATAGCCGAACTGAAGGTTCTGCAGCAAGGCATTGAACGTGTACAGCGCGATAGGCTCGGTCGATGTTCCCGGGCCACCACCGGTAAGGGCGTAGATCAGGTCGAACACACGGAAGGCATCCATGGTTCGGAAAATCAACGCCACCAGAATGGCGGGCCTGAGCAGCGGGAGCGTGACGTGGCGGAATTGCCGCCAGGCGGATGCACCGTCGATTCGCGCAGCCTCATACAGGGAGGTGTCGATGTTCTGGAGGCCGGCAAGAAGCAGAAGTGCCACGAAGGGGGTGTGCTTCCAGACGTCGGCCAGTATGACCGGGACCCAGGCGGCCACGGGGTCAATCAGCCAGACGATCGGCTCGCGCAGCACTCCGAGGTCCACCAGCAAGGCGTTCACGATGCCGCTCTGGCCTTCGAACATGAACCGCCACAGAAGGGCCGAGACCACCGTCGGAATCGCCCACGGTATCAGGACGGCAGCACGGACGAGGCCGCGGCCGCGGAAGGCACGGTTGAGGGAGAGTGCGAGGCCCAGGCCGATAATGAGCTCCAGACCCACGCTCGCAACCGCAAAGAACGCGGTGTGCCCCAGCGAGCCCCAGAACCTCGGATCGCTGAGAGCCTCGCCGTAATTCTGCAATCCTATGAACGGCCGTCCCAGCCATGGCATCCTGAGATCGTGCAGGTGGAGCGATTCCCACGCAGTCCAAAGCAGGGGGAACAGAGCGACGAGAAGGATGGTGAGCAATGCGGGAAGGACCAGGGTCCAGGCAATCCGAGCTTCCTGCTGCTCGATGCCTGTCTGACGCTCAGCGCCGCGCAACCGGCCCCCCTGTGCCCAGTCCAACCCGGTTCAGCAGTCGCTGCATCTCCTTCTGCGCTCCTGCCAGGGCCTCGGCCGGTTCGGACTGGCGCGTCAGAGCCCGATGCAGGTGGATCTGGAGGATTTCGGAGAGCTGGGTGTAGATGGGTGTGACAGGCCGTGGCACGCCGTATTCGATGATCTTGCGCACGGTCGCGGGGTTGACCGCGAGGCCCGAGGCAAGCTCGGGGTCATCGTACGCAGCGGTGCGAGTGGGAAACTGGCCCACGACGGTAGCTCGCTCGCGCATCTGCTCCGGCTGGGTAAGAAAATCGATCAGCGCCCAGGCCGCCTCAGGGTGCTCGCTCCGACGATTGATGGCGAGCTGGGCGCCACCCACCGAGGCCGTCGGCGATCCGCCTGGCCCTGACGGCATCGGCGCCACGGAGAACTTTCCGGCGACTCGAGACTCGGCGGTGTCCTGCATCAGCGGATATGCATAGGGCCAGTTGCGCATGAACGCCGCCTGCCCGTTCTGAAAAGCGAAGCGGGTCTGCTCCTCCTGCCACGTCAACACCGCGCGCGGTACCACACCGGTACGGTAGATCTGATCTCGCATTTCGGTGAGGGCGCGGAGGGCCGGCGCTGAGTTCACGACGACGCGTCTGCCGTCCAGGATGCGGCCCCCATAGGCGCCGAGGTACTCCACGAAGGTCGTAATTAGCCCTTCATAGCGGGCGCCCTGGTACACCATTCCGTACTGGGTCTTTTTCTCGGCTCGTGCCCGTCTTCCCTCCCGGACCAGGTCGTCGAAGGTCGGCGGCGGAGCTGCCATCAGGTCGGTGCGCCAGTAGAGCATGCCGACATCCGCGAACCAGGGAAGCGCGTAAAGGCTATCGCCCCACCGATTCGCCTCGATGGTGGAGGAAAAGAAGGCTTCAGTTTCAGGTTGGAAACGATCGAGGGGGAGAATCCATCCGGCGGCCGCGAACTCGGGGGTCCAGATAACGTCCAGCTGGAGAACATCGGGATCGCTGGCACCGGCGTTGAGCCACTGGACGTAGAGCTGATGTTTCTGGTCGGCGGCGTCGGGCGTGACCCGCTGCACCACCTTGATCCCCGGATTGCTGGCCATGAAGCGCGAGAGCTGCCGCACCAGTACCTGGCCCTCGGCACCGAGGGCGCTGATAGGAAAAGTGATAACGGCCGGACCGGTACTCGTGGATGCGCCGCCGCACGCGCTCAGAAATAGAGCGGAGGCGAGCCAGGTAGCCGTCCACCTCTGGGGCAAGCACGAACTCCTTCATCGAGGGCTGTTGCTGCGGGTAGGTCTCTGAAACCCTTAGTATACGCCATCCTCTACCAGGGCGGGAAGGTACACTCGTATCGTGGTGCCTTCCCCCGGCCTGCTGGTAGCCCAGACGTGACCCCCATGCTGCTTGACCACGCCATACACCGTGGGCAATCCCAGGCCAGTTGCTTCGCCGAACGGCCTCGTAGTGAAGAATGGCTCGAAGGCGCGGCTCAGTGTCTCCTCGTCCATACCGGCGCCGGTATCTGATACAGACAGCCGCACGTAGGACCCGGGCTCGATCCCATCAGCAGGACGGTGACGGGCATCCTCCTCGGTGAGCTCGACTCGCTCGACCATGATCCGAAGCTGGCCCGGCGTCACCAACGCCGCACGCGTATTTCGGACGAGGTGGAGAAGGACTCGCTCGATCTGACCCGGATCGGCCGAGACTCTTGCCTGGGACAGGTCTGAGCCCGTAATCAGCGCGTGCTCTTCGCCGAGTGCCTGGCGCAGCGTTGGTGCCAGCTTCTCGACCAGCTCTGCCAGGACGAACTCCTCTGGAACGATGAGCTGCTGCCGGCTGAACGCGAGCAGCTGCTGGCTGATGCGCGCGGCGCGATTCGCGGCGGCAACCATGTTCTGGACGTCGGTCGTCTGGGGATGATCAGGGCCCAGCGCCTCGAGCACGAAGTGCCCGAACCCGAGTACCACTGTCATCTGATTGTTGACCTCGTGGGCAACTCCACCTGCCAGGGTTCCCACTGACTGGAGCTTCTCTGCCTGCCGCATCTGTGTCTCGACCTGCCGCCGTTCTGTGATGTCGCGAATGATCGCGGAGATGGCGACCAGCTCTCCCGGAGCCTCGATGTGCGGCGTGAGACTGAGCGAGACGTCGACGAGAGCACCGTGCTTCTTCGAAAGGACCGTCTCGAATTGGATGGCTCCCCGCCTGCGTGTCTGTTCGACAGCACGCGTGTAATCCTGGGCCCGACCCTGAGGGAGAACCAGGCCTTGGATCGATTCGCCGCGTGCCTCGTCAGCGGTAAAGCCAAAGAGACGCTCAGCCCCGGGATTCCAAGCGAGCACGACGCCCTCGGGTGAGGTGAGCACGATGGCGTCGCCTGATGCCTGCACCACCGACGCGAGTTGCTCCAGACGGCGGCGGGCAGTCAGCAGCTCGCGCTCATATCTTCGGCGTTCGGTTGCATCATGGACGGACGTGCGCACAACTACAGGATTACCTGCGGCATCGCGGATCTCGGTGGCGTTCACCAGCACCGAAAGCACCTGCTGGTTGGCGCATACCAGATCCATGGCCATCTCGCGAAGAAAGCCCTGCATCCGGAGAAGCGGCGCGTAGTGGGTCTCGTAGAACACCTTCACCGGTACTGGCAGCAGATCCTGGAGCCTCGTTCCGGAGAAGAGCTCATCGGGGGTGTACCCCGTCCATCTCAGAAACGTTCGATTGGCTCGAAGGATGGTTCCATCGGGAAGGAGCGACAGGTATCCACAGGGCGCATCCTCATAAAGCTCCTGGGCACTCTCTTCGGGAACGGCGGGCTTCTCTGGCTCTGGAGGAAGCTTCAGGGCAGAGTCCATTAATGACCGAGATACGCCTTCATGGCTGCGATCGTCTCCTCGGGCGCGCTCAGGTTGGGGCAGTGTCCGGTTGCTCTCAACGTTATGAGCTCACTACCGGCGAGGTTCGTGTGCACGTACTCGCCCACTACCGACGGGGCAATCGGATCCTCGGAGCACTGAAGGACGAGTGAGGGGGTTCGCACCCTTGCAAGATCCGCACGGTTGTCAGAGAGAAACGTGACTCGGGCAAATTCACGAGCAATATCCGGATCGGTTCTGCAGAAGCTGCCCGTGAGCTCGGCACCCAGCTCGGGCCGCTCCGGATTTCCCATGATGACGGGAGCCATTGCTGCGGCCCAACCCATGTAGTTGCTATCGAGGAACTCCAGCAGCCCGTCGATATCCTGACGACCGAAGCCGCCCACGTAGTCGCCATCGTTGACGTAGCGAGGTGACGGGCCGACCAAAATCAACTTGTCGAAGCGCTCCGGCTCCTCTATGGCGGCAAGCACGCCAATCATCGAACTGACCGAGTGCCCCACGAAAATGACATCGGTCAGCTCCTCGGCAGCGCAGATCTCCAGCAGATCCGCGGCGTAACCTTTCAGCGTGCGGTACTTCTCGCTCCGATAGGCGCTCAGATCGGACCGGCCCGCGCCCACGTGATCATACAGGACGATCCGGTAATCGTTCTCGAATGCGGGAGTGATCCAGCGCCACATGTTCTGGTCGCAGCCGAAGCCGTGAGCAAAAATCATCGGCTGCGTACCTGTCCCAAACACCCTGACATTATTCCGCTGCCGGATCGACGCCAAAGCAAGCATAGCCGCTACTCCATAGATGCCGCGGGTTTGGCGGCCGCCTCCTGATGCGGACGGAAGACTCGGCGCCACACCTTCTCACCCAGCCATTCCCGGAAATTATCGAGAATTTCGTAAACGGTGGGGATCACGAGAAGGGTCAGGAGCGTCGACGTAATCACGCCGCCGATTACGGCCCGGCCAAGTGGCGCCCGGAAATCCGCGCCCTCACCGCGCCCCAGGGCCACCGGAATCATACCAGCGATCAGGGCAATCGTGGTCATCATGATCGGACGGAGCCGGATACGCCCGGCCTCGATCAGGGACTCCCGCAACGGGGTTCCCCGCTCGTGGGCCCACTTGGCGAAGTCGATCAGCAGAATGGCGTTCTTGGCCACGATTCCCATGAGCAGAATTACCCCGATCAAGCTCATGATGTTGAGCGTATCTCCCGTCACCAGCAGCGCCAAAACCACACCGATCAAGGAGAGCGGAAGCGAGACCAGAATAGCGAGTGGATCCAGAAAGGAGCCGAACTGAACAACCAGAATCAGGTACATCAGGAGCACCGCAGCGCCGAGCGCGGTGAAGATTCGAGTGAAGACCTCCTGCTGGTCTCGCGCTTCCCCACCCTGCGTTATCCGGTATCCTGGCGGCAGCTGTAGCTTGTCCAGCTTCAGATTGATGTCTCGGGTCACTTCGGTCAGAGACCGCCCCTGCACATTGGCCTGAACATTCACCACCGGATCACGATTCAGATGGTTGATCTGGGCCGGACCCAAGCCCTGCCTGATCGAGGCGACCTGTCCCAGCGGCAGAGTCACGGGCTTTCCGGTGGAGCCCGGGATGACGAGCGGCAGTCGTTCGAGATCTACCACCCGCTCTCTTGCCTCGGGAGCCAGACGTACCCGGACATCGCGTGTCTCGCCGGTTGGATCGACCCAGTCGCCGGCATCGATTCCGGCGAACGCAGGACGAAGAGACTGCGCCACATCGGCAACGGTAACCCCTAGTGATCCTGCGAGCCCGCGCTTCAAGTCGACGATGAGTTCGGGCCGCTCGCCGCGGATCGAGAGACCTACGTCGGTGGCCCCTGGTATGGTGCGAACCTGTTCGGCGGCCTGCGAGGCAAGCCGCGTAAGCACCGCCGGATCCTGTCCCCGCATCTCGATCTGGATCTGTTTGAACGCTCCGCCGAATCCACTGGTGAAAACCGAGACGTTGGCACCGCCGACTCGCGACAGCTCCTTCCGGAGCACCTCACCTAGCCCATCCTGGCTTCGGTCCCTCTCGTTCTTCGGCACCAGCCGCACATAGATGAGCGCCTGGTCCACGCCCGGCGCCCGGAGCGGAATCGGAGTGCCGATCGCCGTGTAGGTGTAGGAAACCTCGGGATGGTTGCGCGTAATGCGGGCGACCTCCTCGGACTTGACCCTGGTGTATTCCAGGTTGGATCCAGGAGGGGTCTCCACGATCACGCTGATCTCGCTCCGGTCGCTGACGGGGATGAAGCCCGCGCCACCGAACAGCGCCTGCAACGCAATGGCGCCGGCAAAGGAACCCACCGCCAGCAGCACCATCGCGAGACGGTGGTCGAGCGCCCAGGCGATGAGGCGGGTGTACCGCACCGTCTGGCGGTCGAACCAGCGGTTAAATCGATCGATCGCGCGCGCCACAGGGTTCCGGCGCTCATGAGCCTCGATCTGCGGATCGGGCCAGTACGCGGATAACATCGGGTCCAGCGAAAAGCTCACGAACAGGGAGACCAGCACGGCGCACGCGATGGTCAGCGCGAACGGCTTGAACCATTGGCCCGCGATCCCATACATGAACCCGACAGGGACGAACACGGCCACGATCGAGAACGTCGTGGCGGCGACCGCCAACCCGATCTCGTCGGTGCCTTCCAGCGACGCCTTGATGTGATCCTTGCCCATCTCGATGTGGCGGACGATGTTCTCGCGTACCACAATGGCATCGTCGATCAGGATACCGATCGACAGCGACAGTCCCAGCAGTGACATGGTGTTCAACGTGAAGCCGAAGGCCCACACGGCGATGAAGCTGGCGAGCACCGACACAGGCAAGGCGAGGCCGGTGATGACCGTCGAGCGCCAGGAGTTGAGGAACAGGAACACGACGAGCACTGTGAGCAGCGCACCCTCGATCAGCGCTTCCTGAACGTTGGCGACGGCCCGACTCACCCGCTGGCCGGCATCCTGTACGATTTCCAACTTCACATCGGCCGGCATGGTGCTTTGGAGCTCCGCCACTCTCTGCCGGATCTGATCGCTCACATAGGTGGTGCTGTATCCCTTCGACTTGATGACCTCGACGCCGACCGCCTCGCGCCCGTTGAACAACGCCAGAGTCCTCGGCTCCTCGGTGCCGTCGTACACCTTCGCCACCTGGCCCAGCAGGATAGGCTGCCCGCCCCGCTCCGTGACTACCAGCTTGGTGAAATCGGCCGGGCCTTCAGGCCGCCCTCTCAGCCGAATCGTCCTCTCGTCGAGCGGACCATTGAGCCGCCCTACCGGTGCAGCGAGGTTCTGAGCCTGGAGCGATTGAACCACTTGAGCCACACTCACGCCTGCCGCTTCCAGGGCTGCGGGCTGAAGCTCGACCGTCATCTCGCGTTCGATTCCGCCCACGACACTCACCTGCGCCACGCCGCTCAGGGACCGAAGCGAGCGAGTGACACCCGGATCGGCCAGCCGGCTCAAGGTGGTCGCCGGGACCGAGCCGGATGTGAGCGTCATGGTGATGACCGGCTCCTCCGATGGATCGAAGCGAGTCAGCACCGGCTCCTCCATCTCGGGAGGCAGGTCGTCCCGCTGGGTAGAGATGGCATCCCGAATGTCCTGAGACGCCTGCTGTATTGGCTTTTCGAAGTCGAAGAAGATGGTACATGTCGCGAGACCGTCGATGCCCGAGCAGGTGGACTTCTCCCCATCCACGCCGCTGATTCCGAAGATGGCATCCTCTACCGGCTCGATGATCTCACGGGTGACCTCCGAGGGCGAGGCACCCGGGTACACGATCGTCACGCCGATGACCGGCTGCTGAATATCGGGAAACTCATCCGTGTGAAGATTGAGCAGCGCGAATATGCCGAAGACGACCAGCGCCACCATGGCGGTGACCGTGACGATTGGACGGCGGATCGCAAAATCGGAGATGAACATCAGCGCCTCACGTCTTCTTGGCTCACCCGAATCGTGGCGCCCTCCGCCACTCCCTGCGCCGAGCCGAGCAAGACCGTGTCTCCGGCGGCCACTCCTGATGCTATCTCTACCAGATTGCTGGCTTCGTCGCGCACACCCAGTCTGACCTGGAGATGCTTCACGCGGCCGCCCTGAACCACGTGCAGTACCGGCTCGGTGCCGCGCTGGTCCACTGCATCCATGGGGACGCCAATCGCCTTCCGGGTATCCGTGGCCACGCGGCCTTCGGCAAAGAGGCCGGAGACCAGGGCCTGCCCTTCATTGGGAATAGTGACGTAGATACGGACCTGTCCGGTGGCCGGATCCACCGTCGGGTTGATCCTGTCGATGCGGCCGGTGAAGCGCCGGTCGTACCCGCTCACGCCGAATTCCACCGGCATTCCCCGCTTGAGCCGGTCGATTTCGGCGGCCGGAACACTTGCCTCGAGACGCAGGCTGCCGAGATCCACGATCCGGAACAGCTCGGCTCCCACCGTGACGACATCTCCCGCATCCACTTCGCGATCGCTGACAACTCCGGTGATCGGCGCACGCACCGTCGTCTGGGCCAGTTGTTTCGCGGCTGAGGCGAGCCGGGCCTGCGCATCGGCCAAAGCGCCTTCCGCGTTGGTAGCGTTCAGCTGTGCTGTCTCCAGATCGCGCTCCGGCAGAGCGCCGGCTTTCTCGAGCCGGGAGGAACGCTCCAAGTTACGCTGGGCATTCTGCAGCGACGATTCGGCGGTTCGAACCGCGGACTTGGCTGAGAGGTAGGCGTCCCGGACCGCGGCGTCGTCCAGTCGGGCGAGCAGTGCCCCTACCCGCACGCGCTGGCCTTCCTCGGCGTGGGTTTGCTTCACCGGTCCCGCGATTTCGGCGCGGACCCGCGCCTCAGTCATAGGCTGAAGCGATCCGGAGATGGCCGGACCACTCCGAAGCTCCGCGACCTTTGCCACGGTAATGTTCTCGGCTCCGACTGTCACAACCGGGTCGGCCACGGCCATGCCCGTCTCGGGCTCCTCGCGGCGGCACGCAAAGACGACGGCCGAGCCGGCCAGAAGTCCCGCCAGCCCGATGCCGCCCCACCGAAGTCGCTGTTCGCGTGTCATTGACCTGCCGCCCCCGTCTGCTTGGTGCCAGTGAGACTGCTCTCCGTGGTTTCCGGTGCCGCGGCGCGGTAAACCGGAATGTTGCCGCTGGTGGAGCTCGCCGGCTGCGCGCCGCCCACTGCCTGGGCCGGTGAGGTCTGCGCCAGCGGCAATGACGGAAGCAGCAGCACCCGTACCTTGGCAATCTGAAGATCCCGCGCCGCACGTGCGCGGCTCGCCTGCGCCTGCTGAAGCTGGATCCGAGAGTCCAGAAGCTCGGTCTGGGTCGAGATTCCTTCACGGTAGCGAAGCTCTGCTATCTGATAGGCGCGGGCTGCCTGCTCCACTGTCCCGGCGCTCGCCTGCCAGCCCGCCTCAGCGGCCTCCATCTGAATTGCTGCATTCCGGGAGTCGACTTGCGCCAGCTCGCGCGACTGCTGCAGGCGGAGTTCCGCGTCTGTCAGGTTGGCGCGGGCAGCCCGCACCTCGCCCGCGATGCGGCCACCCGTGAAGATCGGCAGCTGCAGACCCAGCGAGACGGTCCAGTCGGAGACAAAGTCGGATCCAAACGGTGAAAGCTCGTCGGGAAACGCCAGCTGCGCATACTGCGACGACAGCGAGACCTGCGGCAGCCGCTGTCCTCGGGCCGCACGCAGTAGCCCTCGCTGGGCGGCAACGGCTTCCGCGGCCTGTCGCACCGGGGCACGAGCAGATGAGGCCGTGTCGCCCGCTGTCTCCACCAAATCGTTCAGCCGGGGTGAATCGACCAATGCCGTGTCACTCAGCTCGGTTGTGAGCGCCACCGGCTGCTCCAATGGGAAGTCCAACAAAGATTTGAGCCGGTAGTACGCCAGATCACGGTCCGCTCGCCGTTGGATCACGATCGGCCGCTGGTTGTCTCTGGTGACCCGTGCCCTGAGAAGATCGAACTCGGAAAGATTCCCCACTTCGCGGGCCAACTGCGTCTGACTCAGCGTCGTGTCCGCCTGGTTCAGAGTGGCCTGTGCGATTACCAGAAGGCGATCGGCGAGCGATGCGTCGTAGTACGCGGCAGTGACATCGAGCAGCAGCTGGGCCCGCGCCGACGTCAAACCAATCGCCGCGCTCCGGACGCCGGCCGATGCCGCCTGTGCCCGACCGCCCACCTGTCCGCCGCTGAAAAGAACTTGGGATGCCGAGAGTCCGAAGCGATAGGTGTTCTCGCGTCCGAACGGCAGGTCGCGGAAGCTCGCGAATGGATCGGCGGCGCTGGCGCACTGCACCGCCTGCTCGAGTGAGTCGAGCCGCTGATCGATTGGGAGGCCAGGCTGCGGTACGAAGCGGTCGCACGCCGGGCCGGGTGACGCAGCGGTGTCCGAATCCGAGCTCAGCGCGGAAAACTGACTTTCCAGGGTTCGTTGGTACGATGCAGAGCCGCTGAGCTGCGGAAAGTAAGGGCTGCGTGCCTGCTGGCGTTCACCCTCGGCTCGGCTCAAGCCCGCCCGCGCAATACCCACAGCTTCACTTCGCTTCTCGGCGATGTCGAGCGCTTCGGCCAAGGTCAGCACCCTGACGTTCTGAGCTTCCTGTGCCCTCAGCTCTGAAACTGCCAGCTCTGAAACTGCCGCAATCATGAAACCCGGGAGAACCAGGATCCGGAGCAGAGACTGCCACGTCATGAGGCGGTACTCCGCCTGCGCCCGACACCGAGCGCGCGAAGGAAGAGTTGCACGTACCCGTCCAGCGCCTCGTCGGCGTCGTTGCCATAGAGATCGGGCATGATGTCACGACCCATCGCATCTGCGAAGAGCGCACCTATCAACATGGCAGACGCAGATGTCTCATCGAATGAAGCTTTGGCCATACCAACTTCTCGAAGACGGCGGAGGTACTGAGTGAGTGCCTTGGCGGCGATGGCCGGTGGGCTGTTCGGTGCGGTGAAAATTCCGGGGTGCTCCTCGATTTCGCCCATGCACGTCCGGATCAATGATCTTCGCTGCCGCAGCTCTGCGATGTGAGCTTTGGCCCATTCGCGTACCTCGCGCGCTGGGTCGCGTGGGACATCGGGCAGAATCTGGTGCGCGTCTGAAGAGCCGGCGCGGGCGATGGCCTCGCGCATGAGCGCGTCTTTGGATCCGAAATGACGGAAGAGCGTGATTTCGTTGACGCCGGCCTGCATCGCAATGCGCCGGGTGGTGGCGCCACGGTAACCGGTTTCGGCGTACAGGCGGGCAGCCGCCTCGAGGAGCTGGTCACGAACTGTCATGGCGCCAGTATACGATGAATTTTGCATGTAAGCAAGTGGCTGCTTACAACCAGGCCTTGCGCGCCTCTGACCCTCTGGTTAGCGTGTCTGCGTCGCCCTGAAGGGCGGCGCCGATAAAGGCAAACCCGTCGTGAGGCGGGGACGCAAAGCCAGGAGTCCTCCGCGCAGTTGTTGGCGCAAGGATGGTCCAGCTGCCGAAGCCGAGCCTCCAGCTCTCCCTTCGGCCTATCCCAACCGGGATGGGCGTTTCCGTTTCAAGACCCCTGTCCGTCCGAGTTCGCAGTCGCCGCCCTAGGCGCTGCGTTGACGATCGATCTCGATCGGGCAGGGTGCGTCCACACTTCTTCAACGGAGACTCGAATGCGCCGCACGCTTTTCGTCTCGATGGCACTGGTCGCCGCGGTCAACGCGCCGGCAGTGGCCCAGACCTGTCTTGGCTTGGCCTCGTTCTCGAGCGGTAAGATGCAGGTGTCCGGCAATGGCCAGTTCACCGAAGGCGTGAACCGCTTCGGCGCCGGCTTTGCCTACGGGATCCCGGCAGGCGTGTTTGCCGGCGCCCAGCTGTCGACCACGTCCTACGACGGGGCGGACGCCTCTTCGATGGGCATCGGCGCGAACGTGGGCTACCAGCTGACGCTGGGCCAGTCCGCGAACATCCATGTCTGCCCGGTGGCCAGCTTCGAGCTCGGCATGGGCCCGGATGACGATGCCACCAACACCGATGCTTCGAGCCAGAACGCGAACCTCGGCTTCTCCCTGGGCACCACGCTGCGCGGCTCCCCGCGTATGCAGATCATCCCGACGGTGGGCCTGGGTCTGGCATACAGCAAGCTGAAGGTGGAAGATGCCACCACGAGCTCGGAGCTGTCCGACACCTATGGACAGGCGCAGCTCGGCGTTGGCCTGGTGTTCAACCAGAGCATCGCGGTTCGCCCCAGCGTCTCCATCCCCCTCGGGCTGGATGGCAGCGACCCGACCTTCGGCGTGACCGTGGCTTATAGCTTCGGCGGCAAGGCGGCTCCGGCGCGCAGGCGCTAGTCGCTCACAGCTCTCCGCAGTAGAAACGGGGGCAGCCATCGGCTGCCCCCGTTTCGCTTTTACACGATGCAAGCCGCGGCGCAGGGTGGTCCACGTTTTGCACAAGCACGGCTGCCCACATGGGCGAGTACGAAAAGGCAAACCCGTCGCGAGGCGGGGACGCAAAGCCAGGAGTCCCGAGCGCCAGCTCGCGCGAAGGATCGTCCGGCCGCCGAAACGAGCCTCAAGCTCCCCCGGCGCTCCCAATCTCCGACCCGAAGACCGTTTACCTGTCGCGTCGACCCTTCGATGCCAGGCGGCTTCGGCACACTACTTCAACCTGTAGAGGCGACATGGGTACACTCCGGGCAACTGGGTTGTCTGCGCTCCTCACCGTAGTGCTGGCGAGCACCTCTTTCGCCCAGCAGGCGCAGACGCGGGATGGGTTCTGGATCGGCGCCGGTCTGGGCTACGGCTCGATGGGCATGAGCTGCGAAGGATGCGGTGACATCGATCGGGTAGGCGCACCGAGCGGCTACCTGAAGCTGGGCACTACGCTCCGGCAGAATGTTCTGCTGGGCGTGGAGACCAACGCCTGGACGAAGAGCGAGCTGGGCGTTCGGTTGACCATGGCCAACATTTCCGGTGCCGTATACTGGTACCCCATGGTAACCACCGGTCTGTTCGTCAAGGGTGGCGCAGGCTACTCCGCGCTCGACGCTGGCGGCGGCGGCACCAACGGCTTCGGCATTCTTGGTGGCGTTGGTTACGACGTTCGTATGAACAAGAACCTGTCGATCACGCCGGTCGCGAACTGGTTCCGCGGCGGGTTCGATGGTGGTTCCGCGAACGTGCTCCAGATCGGTGTGGGCGTCACCAGCCACTAAGCACGACGCACAACTGCTGTGGAAACGGGGGCGGCCTGGCCGCTCCCGTTTCTTTTTGCTGGGTTAGAGGTCAGAAGTGAGAATGGGAATAGGTTCCTGGTTCGGTCGGCTTCGAGATATCTTTCCCGGGGTCCAGTTTCCTCTCACTTCTCACTCTCACTTCTCACCTCGATGCAAGCCGACGAGCTCCGTGCCCTGCAGGCTCCACTAAAAGAGAAATACAGGCAGCAGCCCGGCCAGGCGCTCGTGACGCTGCGAGCCTCAGGCAGTCTCGATTCCTCAGGCCTGAGCTGTCGAGTGGATACGGGACGTGCGCTGGTCGAAGCCGGGCTCCACCCGGCCACCGGTGGCAGCGGAATGCAGGTCTGCTCGGGCGACATGCTGCTGGAAGCGCTCACCGCATGTGCCGGCGTAACCCTTCGGGCCGTCGCCACGGCACTGGACATTTCAGTCCGGGGCGGAACGGTGCATGCTGAAGGCGATCTCGACTTCCGGGGAACGCTCGGGGTGAGCAAGGAGGTGGCGGTGGGATTTCAGGCGATACGACTGAAGCTGGACCTCGACACCGACGCGAGCCCGGAGCAGCTCGACACACTGCTCAAACTCACCGAACGCTACTGTGTGGTGCTGCAGACGATTCGGGCGGCAACGCCAGTCCAGACGACGATGTCATCCTGACAACTTAGGAGTTCTCCAGCGCAGAGGTCGCCGCTTCCCACTCGGCAAACGCCCGCTCGAGCTCGCCGCGAGCCACCTCCAGCTCCTGACCCAGCGTGACGGCGCGCCGCGTTCCCTCCGCGGTCGCATAGAGGGCAGGGTCCTCCAGCCGTTCCTTGATCGCCGCCACGCGTGCCTCACTTGCCGTCACCGCCGCTTCCACTTCAGCAAGCCTCCGCTCGGCTGTGCGCCGGCCGGAGTGCTGTTGTTTGCGACCGTCGTTAGAGCGCCGGGTCTGCTTGCGCTCGCGCACTCGCCGAAGGGCCTCGTCTTCGGCTGCCGCAACCCGGGCAGCATGTGCCCGCTCCGAACTTGCGGTCTCCCACTCTTCGAACCCGCCCGGAAAGTCCGTGATTTTCCGTTCATGCAAAACCCAGATCCGGGTGGTCAGGGTCCGGAGCAGCGCCCGGTCGTGGCTCACCAGAAGTACGGTGCCGCCGTAACTCTCGATCGCATCCTCCAAGGCCTCGATCGACTCTACATCGAGGTGATTCGTGGGCTCGTCGAAAATGAGCAGGTTCGCACCGGACAGCATGATCATCGCCAGTGCGACTCGGGCACGCTCGCCCCCGGACAGGGTTGCTGCCTGCCGCAGGACGGAATCCCCCGAGAACCCGAACCGACCAAGGTGACCCTGTATGGCGCCGCGTCCCCAGGAGGGCCGCAGGTCGTTGATCAGATCGTACAGTGAGCGGTTCGTAGGTACCTGCGCCAGATCCTGCCGGTAGTGGGCGACTCGCACCGAATCGGGGATCCTCACCTCTCCTGCTTCCAGCGGCCGCTCTTTCAGAAACGCGCGCAGCAGCGTCGTCTTCCCGGCGCCGTTCGGACCGATGAAGCCCACGACGTCCCCTCTCCCGACCCGGACCGAAAATTTTTCCACCAGGACCCGCTCGCCAATGCCGACTCGAACGTTCTCGGCAACCAACACCTGGTCGCCGCCGCGCGCATCGGCCTCCAGTCGGAGGGACATTACTCCTTCCTCCCCTTCGGGTGCGCTCAGCCGGCTGATACGTGACAGCCGGCGCCGGCGGCCTTTGGCCTGTGCGCTCTTCTGCCCCGCGATATTGCGCCGGATGAAGTCCTCCTCCGACGCGATCACGCGCGACTGCTTGTCAAACGCCCGCTGCTGGCTGAGGCGTCGTTCGGCGCGCTGATTGACAAACGCCTCGTAATCACCGGTATAGGCCGCGACGGTCCCGCCTTCGACATGAAGAACATGGTCCACCACCGCCTGAAGAAACGCGCGGTCGTGGCTGATGAGGAGCACCGTTGCATCCAGCTCGGCCAGGTAGTCCTCGAGCCATTTGGTGGTCTCGAGATCGAGGTGGTTGGTGGGTTCATCGAGTAGGAGCACGTCGGCGGGCGCGACGAGCTGCTGCGCCAGTCCAACCCTGCCCCGCTCTCCCCCGCTCAGGCCGGAGAGCAGGCGAGTCCGTGCGTCATCGGGATCGAAGCCCAGACCGTGCAACACCGCGTCGATTCGCGGGGCCAGGGTGTAGCCACCTTCCCTCTGGAAGCGCTCGAGGTCATGGTCGTAGCGCACCAGCATTTCGGGTGTGCAGCGGTCGCCAGCCTCGGCTAAAGCCATCCCCTGCTCTCCCAAGGACCGCTCCAGCTCCAACAGCTCGGCGAAGGGGCCAGCCGCGGCCTCCCACACGGTGGTGGCTCCGGCAAACTCGCGATGCTGCTCCATGACGGAGAAGCTGAGTCCCGATGCTCGCGATACCGTACCTCTGGTCGGCTCCGCATCTCCGGTAAGGAGACGAAAGAGGGTGGTCTTGCCGGTGCCATTCCGGCCGACGACACCCCATTTCTCCCCCCTCGCTACAGTGAACGTGACATCGCTGAACAGTCGGGTGGCCCCGAACTCGACGGCAACACCCGACACAGAAAACTGCGTCACCGGCCTATCCAGCCTTGCCAGGTTTCGGTGGCCTCCCCAAGGGTCAGCTGAGAGCCATGGCGGACGAGCGGCATGCGAAGCATCAATGGCTCCTCGGCCAGCTTCTCCAGCCAGCGCTCTTCGCTGAACCGGGCTGCTGCCAGGCCACCGTCAAGGAACCGGCGAGACTGGCGATCGATCAGGGCTTCCACACCAAACTTCTGAGCGAAACGCCTCAGCTCCCCCGGGGAGGCGGCGCGCTCCTGAAGATCGACGAAGTGGGTCTTGACCCTGCGCTCGGCAAAGAATCGAAGGGCCTTCCGGGTGTCGGGGCTTTTCTTTATGCCGAAGATTTGGACTTCCATGGGGCGGAATTGTAACTACAGCCCAGGCCGCACCGTGTCTCCTACTCGTAATCTGCCGGTGGTCTCGTGAACCACATTCTGGCCGAACATGACCTCGCCGTTCACTCTACGATACCTTGCCAGCGTGCGCAGCGGCTCTCGTCCACGCTCCGCCGTGACCTGATCGGTGGTGGTGATGACGCAGCGGAAGCACGGTTTCACCACCCGAAGAGGCATGCCTCCGATCTCGATCTTTTCCCATCTGTCTTCCGCGTACGCCTCTGCTCCTGCGACCACGAGATTGGGTCGAAAACGGTTCATGGGAAGCGGACGAGACATACGGCTGTTGAGATCGGCGAGTGACTCTTCGGAGATCAAAAGAATGGGGTATCCATCCGCGAAGCTGACTCTCGTGGTCTCAGGGGCGAACAGTGGATTGGCTGGCCGCACCACATCGTCACCCATATGGACGAGGCTGCAGACCGTACCCAGGAACTCGGTGAACCAGAGCGCCGCAGTCTCGCCCAGCCAGGTGCTCGGGCCGGAGAAATTCCATACCACGATCTGGGTCACTACCGCGGAAGCTGGGTGCAATGACGTCTCCAGGGTCGGCATGCCCGGCGCGTCGATCCGGAGCACGCCATCGCCGATTTTCACCTCGACGAGCGCCATCCTCGGATGGTTGCGCTGCGTGATGAACGTGCCGTTGCCGTCAACTACCATCCATCGCCGGTCGTAGCGCAGACCGAACGCGTCCGTCTCCCATTCCGGCATGGCGATGCCGCGGGCGGATTTGATGGGGTAGATATTGATGCCCGTAAGGCGCACGGTCATGTTGGATTGAGCCTGGTCTCGGCACTGCTTACATGGAACCGATCAGATGAAAGAGCTGCGATGGGCGACTCTGCTAATAGTAGCCGGCCTGGCGGTCGGCCCGCACACCTCAGACGCCCAGTCCAGCGAGAGTGAGCCGCCGAACATCATCATCTTTCTTGCCGATGACCTGGGGTGGCGTGATCTGGGTGTATACGGAAACCGCTTTATCCGGACCCCCAGCATCGACCGGTTGGCTCGCGGTGGACTGAGGGTCGCGCGAGCGTTCGGAACCAGCCCGCAATGCAGTCCGTCGCGCATCAGCATGCTCACTGGCAAGTACCCCCACACTACTCGAACGGAAGACCTGCATACACCCCTTCAGGGTGGCGAGCGGATCCTTCCCTCACTGCTCCAGGCGCAGGGCTACTTCACCGGCCATATGGCGAAGACACATTATGGCCCCGACGCAGAGCGGCAGTTCCAGTGGTATTCCGGTATCGTAGCAGACTCCTTCTCCGCATTCTTGAGGGAAGCGGGCGACCGGCCGTTCTTCCTGTGGGTGGGGTTCCGGGAGCCTCATCGTCCTTACCGGGACTCGATCCGCCGTGTTCACCCACCCAGCCGGGTCGTCGTTCCACCCTACCTCGCGGACACACCTGAGACCCGCCGTGACCTTGCGCGGTACTACGATGCCATCTCCTCCATGGACACGGAGATCGGACGGGTGATGGCCCAGCTCGAGCAGAGCAGGCTGAATGAAAACACACTGGTGATCTTTCTCAGCGATAACGGGGCACCATTCCCTCGGGAAAAGGGAACGTTGTACGATGCCGGGACTCGTACTCCCCTGATCCTGACGTGGCCCAAAGTCGTTGAGCCAGGCCAGGTCTATGAACGAGGTGTCGTGAGCACCATCGACCTTCCGGGGACTGCTGCTGGAAGTGGCAGGTTCAACCAGCGCGGATACGAAGCCTCATTCCTTCGCATCCCTGCTCACGGATCCTGCCTCATACGCGGGCAGCGACTACGTGTTCAGCGAGCGCAACTGGCACGACTGCGACGAGCACCAGCGTGCGGTGCGGACGCCGAGATTCAAGCTCATCCGAACCGACGCCTACACTGAGCTCCCGCTCTGCACCGCGGCCGACATCGGGAGCAGCCCTTCATTCCGGGCTCTCCGGGCGCGCGCGAAGTCGGGCCGGCTCACAGCCGCCCAGCAACGTCTCTTCGAGGCGCCACGAGCCAGGTTGGAGCTCTACGACGTCGTGGCCGATCCCTGGGAGCTGCGCAACGTGGCCGAGGACCCTCGTTACGATCGCCAGTTGCGGGAGCTGACAGCTGTGCTGCAGACATGGATAGAGCAGTCGGACGACTTTCCGGCCGCGTTCCGGGTGCGGGACGACAACACTGACCGGATCACCGGGCTGCCGTTCACGAGCAAAATTCCTCCCCTGCGGAATACAGAGTTGCCTCCCCCGGGTGAGCGCTGGGGCAAGCAGGGTCCCACATAGAGGCAGACTAGACTCCGCTATCCTGCCAGGCCGAGCAGGCGTTCTCCACCGGCTTTGACGAATGCGGCAGCCGCCTCGGCGTTTCCCTCCTGGGCTGTCTGAAGTACACGAAGAAATTCCGGATCAGTTCGAATGGTGTCGAACCATGGATCGTGCACCAGCATGTGCGCGCAATAGAACCGGCCTTCCACGATGCGTCCCAGCAGCTCGAGGGCGAACTCACCTGCCCGCACGCGCGCGAGATTCCGGGCACAGAAGAGCAGCCCCTCCGGATCGCGGAATCCGCTAGCGAGAAGGCGCCGCGTGCCGTCCACACACTCATCCCGATTGTATTCGAAGGCGCCACGCAGCGATTTGAGATACCACTGCTCACTGGTAGGCCACTGCAGCTCCAATTGTCGTACGGCGGCCAAGGCCTCCGCTTCCCGGCCCATCATCCAGTTGGCCGCGTAGCGAAGCGCCTGGATCTCCTCGAGGTCCGTGAGCGCAGTTTGCTCATAGTCGCCCAACGACCAGTGGGTATAGTGCACGCTGGTGCGCACAGCCGGATCGATCCTGCGAGCGCGGCGATCCGCGGCAAGCGATGCCTGCAGCAACCCACAGAACCGGCAGGCTACCACCAGCCCGGCATAGAGGTCGGGATCTGCCCGCCGACGGTCGATCAGCCCCAGCAGCCGCAGCATCGCCTGGGGCGCGGCCGCCAACTCCTCGACCTCGAAATAGGTATAGAGGTTGTGGGCTAGCGGCAGATCCGGGTTGAGCTCCAGTGCAGTCCGGAACGCCTCCGCGGCCCTCCGGCGTTCTTCGCTGACGTCGCCGAAGCCGTACTTCCCCAATACCCGGTGCACCCGACCCAGCCGGGCCCAGGCCGGCGCGTACTCCGGATCCAGCTCTACGCAGCGGCGATAGAGATCGCGAGCCGTCGTCAGCCGCGCCGGGTTGGAGGCTCCCTCGCAAATGTGTGTGGCCCTGAGATACAGCTGATATGCCTCGGCGCTGGTCGAGACGTCCCGGTGGCCTCCATTGCGGGAGCTGAGAGGCACAGCCAACGCCTCAACGATCTGCTGGGTCAGCTCGTCCTGGAGCTTGAAGATGTTCGTGAGTGCCGCCTGGGTGTTCCGGGAGATCACCACCGTGCCGGTTGCCACGTCGACCAGCTGGATCGACACCCGGACCTGCCCGTCGGCGCAGAGCAGCGTTCCCATCAGGACCATGTCGACCCGCGCCACCGCAGCTATGGTGCTGAGGTCGGGATGATCTGCCGCGAGGCGTGCGGCGGCAGCGGGCGATCTGACCGTGAGCGTCTCCAGACCGGATAGTGACTCGGTAATCGCCTCCGGCAGACTGTCGGCGAGGAAGTCGATGTCGGGGTCCGGCCGGAGCAATTTGAAAGGCATCACGATCAGCCGAGTCATGGTTCGAATGCGGGTGCTCGGCTGCTCGTTCAGAAGGGTGATGGCCTCGCGAATCTCCCGGGCCATGTCTGCCGCAGCCTGATACCGATGAGCCGGGTCCTTGGCCAGGGCACGTTGAATGATGGCATCCGCGGCGATCACATCGGATCCGCCGACCAGCGGTGGAGGCTGTTCGTTCAGCAATGCGGCACACACTTCGAATACGGTGCGGCCAGTAAACGCGGGCTCTCCGGTGAGCATCTCGAACAGGATCGTGCCGACGGCGAAGAGATCGGCCGGCGGGCCGACCGGTGCGTCAGTCAGCATCTCAGGGGCCATGTAGCGCGGAGTGCCTACCAGTGTGCCTGGCCGGGTGAGGTTCAGCTGATCACCGGTGTGATGGCGAGCGAGGCCGAAGTCGAGCAGCTTGACCCCATGCTCGGTGAGAAAAACGTTCGACGGTTTGAGGTCGCGGTGGACGATACCGCGGGAGTGTACGGCCTCCAGGGCCACGAGCATGCCGAGTCCCACTTGCAGCGCCTGACTGATCGGCAAGGGACCTTGTGCGATTCTGGCCGAGAGCGTTTCTCCGGTGAGAAGCTCCATGACGACGAACAACTCGCCGTCTTCTTCGGCCAGCTCGTAGACCTGGCAGATGTTTGGATGGGTGATGCCGGCGGCTACGCGCGCTTCACGCCACAGGCGCTGCTTGAGGGAGGTGTCCGCGTCCAAGCCGCGAACGCGCTTGATGGCTACGAGTCGGCCCAGCCGCTCGTCGCGCGCCTCGTAGACGACTCCCATTCCGCCCTCACCCAGTTTTCGTGTAACTCGGTACTGGCGAATGGACTCGAGCTCGGCCGAGGATGTCGGCGGCTTGGACGCGAGGAGGGAGCGCTTGAACCAGCTGAACATGCTTGGAGATAACACGCACCGAGTCAGCGCGCGAGTGGATTCTACCCCGTCCGGGTCACCAGACGGAGCTGAGTGCCCCATGGATCGCGGGTGACCACATCAGAGCTCTCCGCGGAGCCCCCTTCTCGCTCCGTCTCGTATCCGCCGGAGGTCAGGCTCTCAGCGACGGAAGAGAGGTTGGCTTTCTCCGGCAAAACGATCGTCCACTCGAGCAAGCGCGCATCGTCTTGATTTGGTGGAGTGGCACCGGGACCGGCCCATGTGTTGGTACCGAGGTGATGGTGATAGCCACCGGCCGCCAGGAACAATGCACCAGGATAGTGCCAGACAGTGCGATCGAAGCCCACTGATTCAGCGTAGAAAGCCGCGGCTTGCTCCAGGTCCCCCACGTGCAGATGGACGTGTCCCATCGTCGTTCCGGCCGGTGTGCCGGTCCAGCGCACATCGCCCGCCGCCTGAAGCAGCCCCCCGACATCGACCGGATCGGTTGCCATCATCAGCTCGCGGCCAACCCGGCGCCAGGTACCGCGCGGACGATCGGCGTAGACCTCGATGCCAAGGTTGTCAGGATCCTGCAGGTAGAAGGACTCACTGACAAGGTGGTCCCCTGACCCGGCACGAACGCCGATCTCCCCCAAATGCCGCACGAACCGGCCGAGCGATGGCCGGTCGGGCAGCAGGATTGCGAAGTGGTAGAGGCCGAACGCTCCCTTTCGTGGAACCGGATGGGCTCCCGGGAGCTCGCGCAGCTCGACCAGCGGGCGATCATCTCCGTGAGCGGCGAGCGCAGCGCGGGGCCCGCGACTGTCGACCAATCGAAGTCCCAGGACATCCTGGTAGAATGAGACGGAGCGTGTCAGGTCCGCGACCTGCAATCGGACCTCTCCCAGGCGGGTGGCCGGGGGCAACCGGAAGCCACGAGGTGGCTGGCCGTAGCTACCGGGCTCTGCCGGCTCCGCGCCTCCGGCCTGGCCGAAGATGTCCCGGGTTGTAGCGCCCATTTTGGTACCTCGCCCTTGTGTAGCTGCGCAGCTCCAGCGCCTCCTACTACCAGGATATGCGGCGCGCGAGAGTGCAGCAACTACCCCAGCGCGACGGCCGATTCCCTCCTCCTGGCCCTAGGCCGCACATGTTTACCGCGGGGCCTCACGACCAGCACTGGCACCTGTGCCGCACGGACGAGCTTGTCGGCCACACTGCCCAGTACGAGCCGACGAACACCTCCACGACCGTGAGTTGCGGTCGCCATCAGTCCAACCCGCTCCGGTCGCCCGAGATCGAGAAGCGTCTCTGCCACGCCGCCGCCGATGACGGCGACGCCCGAGGCTCTCACACCTGCCTCGCGCAGGCGTTCGGCCACGTCCCGGACATAATCCTGTGCCTCTTCTCGCCTCATCTGCATCATCTGGTCAGAATAGTCGTTGGGGAACGGCAATACGGGGTCGCTCGTAAGAATCACAGGAGATACCACCTGCACCAGGCAGATCTCGGCATCCCACAAGCGTGCGATCGCGGCAACAGGCTCGAGAACGGCTTCCGCCAGGGGAGACCCGTCGAGCGGCACCAGTATCTCGCTCATGTTCAGAGAAGGGGTCTGGTCATGATCGTGCGCCCGCACAACCAGAATGGGGACGTCGGAGGTTCGGATCAGCCCGTCGGCGACGCTGCCGAGCCAGGCACGGCGGATTCCACTTCGCCCGTGAGTCGTCATGACCAGGAGGTCAGACGACAGCTCGCGGCTATAGCGTGCCAGTGTCGCCGCAACGGGACCCTCGATCACCGCGGAGGAGAGCGCGCGTCCTAGGCGGTCCCGGTAACGAACTACTACGGATCGGAGGTAGTCGCGATTCGCCTTTTCCATCGCCAGCTCCATCTTGGTGTAGGCCGGACCGGGCTCCACCCCAAGCAGCGGCTGATGCACAAGCACCAGTTTGATCTTGCAGCGCGCGCGCTCGGCGATCGAGACGGCGACAGGTAAGGCTTGCTCCGCGACGGACGAGCCGTCGAGTGGAACCAGGATGGACCGAATGCGTTCGGAATAGGACGTCATAGTGACTCTCCTTGGCTCAACATCATGATGTCCGCTGGTGGCCAGCAGGCTGGCAACGGTTCCAGCCAAGTCGGGCGTACAGCGGGCAGAATCCAGTCAAGGCACTGCCGAGGGGAACCAGTCCGATCAAAGTGAGATACTGCCAGGGGGGTTCGAGCGCCCCGTAGAGCCCGAGAATCATCACCCCGATAATTCCTCGGACCACGCGATCCATCCTGCCGACATTGCATCTCATAACTCCTCCATCCTTTCAGAGCGGTATAGTGAGAACGGCACAGGGTGCCAGGTGAGCCAGCCGGCGAGCGGTGCTCCCGGCCTCCAGCACACCGGGTGGACCGCCTCTGCGGTAGCCGATCGCCAGTACGTCGGTGCCGGTTTCCTGCACCTCGGCAAGAACGCGCTCCAGCACTTCTCCTCGCCGAACCGCCAGCGGCGTTGAATCCATATTTTTTCGCGCTAACACCTCTTGAACCTTGGTTTCGAGGCTCGAGCTGCGAGCAACTGGTAGCTCAGCAACGATGTGCAGCGGCTCGCCTCCCGGTGTTTGCTCCACTGTCATCGTCCTCAGGGCAGGGCCCGGCCGCCTTCGCGAAGTCGCAGGTTTCAGTCAGAACGTTGATACCGCGGGCCGTTCCATCCAGAGCAGTGAGTACCTGCCTGACCTCTCCTGATCTCGAATGGACGAACAAGCAAGGAACCCGGCTCCTGCGTGCCACTGCGTCGGCGGTATCGCCGAGCAGCAGGCGCATCATCCGGGAATGCGGCTTACGGCCGAGAATCAACAGGTCGACGCCCGCATCTTCGGCGAATCGGCAGATCTCCACACCTGGAATACCAGTCGCCACGGCGAGCTCCACGGCAGGGTTCTCGTTTGGCGCCAGCACGCCGGCGCCCAGCCACCTGCGCAGGTGAAGGCACGCGGTCTCGTCGTGTCGGTTGTCGGATCGGGGGGAGCCTGCAGTTACGAGAGGTCTGCTCGCTTCACTAGTCAGGACGTGTAGTACGGTGATTCTTGCGGAAGCACGTGAGGCCAGGTCCACGGCGGTTCGTACCGCCTGGCGCCCTGCATCCGACTCATCGGTCGCTGCGAGGATGTGCCGAAGTTGCATGTTCCTCCTCCTTTGACTCAAAGCCTATCGGGGCGGCCGTGAAGAAAGGATGAAGGAGGTACGAATGTTCTGCGGGGTTTCGGGTGGGCTGAGGAGTCGCTATAGTTTGGGAGTGACCCAGACCTCAATCGACCGAAGCGGCCCATGCACGGCCCGGCTGGAGCGCCTGGTCGTAGCGGCTTCCTCGTTGATCATCGAGGTCTCCCTGGAGGGGGTGCTCGAGCGGGTCGTCGAGGTGGCGGCGGAAGTAATCGGGGCCGCAGTACGCTGCCATCGGCGTGCTGGCGCCGGATGGTCGGCTGCTGGAGAGCTTTATCACTCACGGCATGGATGCTGAGCAACGGGCGCTAAATCGGCGAGTTGCCGCGGGGCCACGGCATCCTCGGTCTGGTCATACGCGCGGCTAGCCCGATTCGCCTACCCGATCTGACCCAAGCACCCCGACACCTACGGCTTTCCGCCGCACCATCCTCCAATGCATTCGTTTCTCGGGGTGCCGATCGTCGGGAGACGCGGGATATTCGGGAATCTGTATCTGACCGAAAAGCTGGGGGGTGGGTTCTTTACGGAGGAGGACGAGCACATGGCCGTACTCCTGGCCGCGAACACCTCCGCAGCGGTGGAGAACGCCCGCTTGCACGAGGAGAGCGCTCGGCTACTGGAGGAGGTGCAGCAGCTCCAGCGCAACCCGTGAGCGATTCTTCGCCATGGTGAATCACGAGCTGCGGAATTCGCTCGCTGCGGTCTACGGGTGGGCGGAGATGATGGTGCGCAAGAAGGACCCGGCTACCGTCCCCCGGGCAGCCTTCGAGGTGCTCGAGTCAGCTCAGCAGGCGGTCGGACTCATCAACGACTTGCTGGATCTGAGCCGGCTGGACGAGGACCGCTTACGCCCTGTGATTCGCGCCGACAGAGCCAGGGTCGATGGCGCGGCGGGCCATTGCGCAGGGTAACCCCCGCCGCGGAGACAAAAGCGGATCCTCCTCCAGGTTGACGTCGCTCCCGGAGTGCCCAGTTGCGAGACGGACGCAAGCAGAGTCGAGCAGATCCTCGTCAACCTGCTGGGCAATGCAATCAGTCATGCTCCGGAGGGCAGCACCGTTCGGCTCGAGGTCACCGCCGAACAGCCCATGGTGATCTACAAACTCGAGGATGAAGGTTCCGGCATCGAGGAAAGCGACCTCGAGCGAATCTTCGACATCTATGTGACGAAGGCGGCCGGTGAGAATCAGGGCGTCGGGCTGGGTCTTCCGCTCTCGCGACGACTTGCCCGGCTACTCGGTGGGGAGCTTCGTGCCGTTGCCCGGGCGGGCCGGGGCGGCTGCTTCATCTTGGAGCTCCCCGCTGCCGCAACAACATGAAGAAAGTTTCATGAAGGCTTCCGCGGCAGCTTAAGGACCTTTGCCGACTATGCATCATGAAAATTCTCGTGGTGGAGGACGACCGGAAGGTCGCCGGATTCATCGAGCAAGGGCTGAAGGAAGAAGGATACGTGGTGGACGTGGCCCCGGACGGCGACGAGGCCACCCTACTGGCCCACGTGTACGACTACGACGTCATCCTGCTGGACATCGTGCTGCCGAAGAAGAACGGATTTCAGGTCGCCACGGAACTGCGCCGGGAAGGCCGAACCACCCCGATTCTCATGCTGACGTCTCGCGACGCAGTCGAGGACGTGGTCCGGGGGCTCGATTCGGGCGCCGATGACTATCTGGCAAAGCCGTTTCAGTTCGATGAGCTTCTCGCCCGGATTCGGGCCTTGCACCGCCGCGGCGGCTCGGAGCGCCTGGAAGTGCTCCGCTATCCCCCGATCGCGCTCGACCGACTGCGTCACGTGGCGACAGTCAACGACAAGCGGCTCGATCTTACACCCAAGGAGTTCCAGCTGCTGGAGTACTTCCTCCTGCATCCCGAAGAGGTCGTTCGGCGCACCACGCTCCTGGAGAAGGTATGGGACATGCACTTCGACCCCGAGAGCAACGTGGTGGACGTACACGTGGGCAACCTGCGGCGGAAGTTGAACGACGCGGCGAAGGAGCAGCTGCTATCACGGTACGAGGGGTGGGGTTCAGCCTGCGCCGCGGGGGCGAAGTCCCTGGAGATCTCGCGAGTATTGTAGGTCCTTCTCTGCGCCGGTTCTACCTCCTCCCGGCCGGCGCTCTCCTATTTCTCCTAGGCGGGCTCGCTCCTACACCTGACGGGAAGGTCTGCCGCCGCTTTCATCGCGTGGAGCGCGGGCCTCGCGCTCACGGGTGCGCCGGTCGTCTGGCAGACCTTCCGCGGACTCTTCGCGGGCCGCTTCGCCGCGGATGTTGTCGCCATGCTGGCAATTGTCGCCGCGCTACTCCTCCGGGAACCGCTCGCCGGCCTGATTGTCGTGCTGATGCAGACCGGCGGCGAGGCGCTGGAGCAATATGCCCAGGGCCGCGCCTCTGACGCGGTTCGAGAGCTCGAGGATGCGGCGCCCCGGGTCGCTCACAAGCTGATTGACGGTGAAGTGGAGGATGTCCCGGCGGAAATGATCAGTGTTGGGGATCATCTCCTGCTCCGTCCCGGGGAGCTGCTGGCCTGCGATGCCCTGGTGCTGGAGGGTCGATCCCACGTGGACGCCTCCCGCATTACGGGAGAGCCTGTCCCGGTGAGTGCTCAACCCGGCAGTCCGGCTGCTGAGCGGAAGCGTCAACATTGAGGGCCCACTTACCGTCCGGCGCACGGCTCCGGCAGCTGAGAGCCAGTATGCCCGTATCGTGGAGCTGGTGCGAACAGCCCAGGAGAGCAAATCGCCGCTGCAGCGCATGGCGGATCGCTATGCGTTCTGGTTCACTCCGCTGACACTCGCGGTTGCCGCCGCGGCTTACGTTCTATCAGGCGACGCGGAGCGTGTACTCGCCGTTCTGGTCGTGGCGACGCCGTGCCCGCTCATTCTCGCAACCCCCGTTGCCGTGGTCGGAGGGATCAATCGGGCTGCTCGCCGGGGGATCATCTTTCGCCACGGCACTGCCCTCGAGCAGCTGGGCCGGATTCGGGTGGCAATCTTCGACAAGACCGGAACCCTGACGATCGGGCGGCCGGAGGTCGATCGGGTGCTCACAGTTCAGCCGTTCAGTGAGACTGAAGTGCTGCGACTCGCGGCCGGCGTGGAGCAGGGATCGAGTCACCTGTTGGGGCAGACGGTGGTCGAGGAAGCCAGCGATCGCGGTATCCCGCTGTCCGCGGGAACGAACATCACGGAGGCACCCGGTCAGGGTGTGCGCGGGCAAGTCGAGGGCCACTGGGTTACGGTTGGCGGCTGGTCGTTCGTGGTCAGCCAACATCCTGCCGCCGCGGCTGCACTGCAATCACTGCTGGTCCACCTGCCAGGAGCGGGGCTCAGGGCCTATGTGGCGGTTGACGGACGCAGGAGCTGGGTTGATCGAGTACGCCGACCAGCTCCGCCCAGGTCTATCGGGATTCATCCCAAAGCTCCGTCAGCTTGGCGTGACGCGGATCATTCTCCTCTCGGGTGATGATCAGGCGAATGCCGCTGCTGTCGCTGGCGCTGTTGGGATCACCGAGGCACATGGCGACCTCTTGCCGGAAGCCAAGGTTGCCTATGTCGCGCGCTTGGTAAAGGAAGGCGAACGGGTGCTTATGGTCGGTGACGGCACCAATGACGCGCCCGCCCTGAGCACTGCTACAGTGGGAATTGCCCTCGCATCCGGCGGTGGGGGCATCAGCGCCGAAGCCGCAGATGCCGTGATCCTTGCCGATGACCCGACCCGGGTTGCCGAGGCCATGACAATCAGCCGCCGCACATTGCGGATCGCGCGTCAGAGTATCTGGGTCGGGTTGGGGCTGAGCGGTGCTGCCATGGTAGCAGCGAGCCTTGGGTACATACGGCCTGTGGCGGGAGCGATCCTCCAGGAAGGGATCGATGTAGCAGTCATCCTCAACGCTCTACGCGCAGCGTTCGGTCCCCAGCTCGACAATCGCAAGCTTCGCTGACCTCTGGGAGCTCTAAGGCACCAGGGTGAGCGCGAGTTCGGCGAGCATTGCCGGCCTCGGATACATCGGAGCGCCCGCAAGAGAGTGATGGCCAACACCGCTACCCACAGCAGCTACCCGCCGCTTATCAGGGTTCAGTGACTGCGTTCGACGCAAGCAGCTTCTTCAGTTGTCTCCCGGGAATGATCTTTTACGTGTCTCCATCTCCGCTTCATAGGGCTTGGGCCAGCTTGCCTCGGGTCTGAGCCAAGATTACAACGACTCTCATCATTCCTTCACGCTCCCGTTCCCAATTTTAAGTGTAGAGGAAGCTGTCCAAGTGTTCCCTACCCAGGAGGGCGGGATGTCGGTAGCAAGACTCTGTAGCCGGGTGGTGGCAACGGCAGCGCCCACGGAGAACATCTGGGCAGCAGCCGAACGCATGTTCGATCTGGAGGTAGGAACTCTCGTCGTGGTTGAGCCACCCGGCCACGCGGTCGGCATTCTCACGGATCGTGACATCGCACTTCGGTGTGTGGCAGGGCGAGTGGACCCCAACAAAACTCCGATCGCAGAGCTCATGAGCACACCAGCTTACGGGGTGGATGAGCACAGCCCCATCGAAGATGCGGTCACCCGTATGGCGACGCTCGGCCTGCGCCGCCTGGTTGTGACCGGTGAGAACAACAGGGTAGTAGGCGTCCTCAGCCTCGATGATGTTCTCGAGCAGATCGTCAGCCAGACCCGAGCGATCGGTGGACTCCTAAAACAGCAGAAACCGGGCATTGTGGCCTAGGCCTGCGGTTCAATCCGAACGGACGTGCCTCAGGGTGGCCTTCGCTCAGCGAGCGGCGTCTCCTGCAACTTGTGTACTGCCCAGAAACTGAGGAGCACCGCGGCTATACCGAGGGCCATGAGAGGCCCCATGCGTCGCTCGATGAAGCTAGAACCCAGATAGACGGCGCCGATGGCGTAAGGAACTTCGGCAAGAGCAAGAGCTGCAATGAAGAGCAGAAACGGGCACCGGATCAGGCCGAACAGATAACTTGCCAGATCGGAAGGCACCGCCAGCTGAAGCATGAGCATAGGAGCCAGGGTCTTTCCCGACCTGGTCCACTTCTCATATCGCTCGAGCGTATGAGGACGTACCAGAAGCTCGACGGCCGGCCTACCAAAAAACCTACCGACAGCATATCCAGCCACGCCCCCACTGAACCATCCGATCCATAGCAGCACGAAACACGCGGGCGAACCCCAAGCCTCAATAGCGACCGGCACCAACACTGCACTCGACAAGAACGCAACCATCGCCGAGACCGCCGCCAGCAGCACGAAGACAATCATCCCCCAGGTCGCCCGTTCGTCGATGAGCGCTGCCGCCGACTCAAAGAGCGAGAGTATCCAGGCATGTACTGCTGGTGTGAGCACCAGCAGTACACTGAGGCTCACAAGGAGAGCGATGGGAACTATCCGCCTGGACCCCACGAACATGCCTGACAGTGAGTACATCCCAGCTCCATCCGAGTGGAAGCGAGCAGGCCGCACTGGAGCATGCCATCGGTCGATGCAAGGTGCCGGGAATCGCTTATGAAGGCCTCTTCACGAAACCTCCACCCCGGCTTCACGAACGCTCTGCTAGACTCTCCTTAAGGCACCACAGTCCATCACACTTTGGAGAGGCTTATGAGATCCGACGTGCGCAGCGCAGGCGGGGATTCCCGGCGGGACTTCCTGAGGAAAGGGACAGTGGCAGCGATCGCACTCCCCGCGCTCTCGGTGCTCGGTGCCTGTGGAGAGTCGAAAGCGGCAGCCATACCCTCCGCCCAAGCGAACTCGGCGACTCGCCCGAACCCGCCGTCAGCGCAGCAAAGAGCGGACACTATGGACGCCATGCACGAAAAGGGCATCAAGGCGTTCCCGGCGGCTACCTCCGGAAAGGGCAACCAACTCTTCGAGCCTCGAATGGAAGGACGGGTGAAAGTTTACGACGTTACCGCTGAAGAAATTCAGTGGGAGGTCGAGCCCGGACGGACGGTGAAGGCATGGGCCTACAACGGTCAGGTTCCAGGCCCTCAGATTCGGGTGCGCGAAGGCGATCGTGTCCGCGTCAACCTTACCAACAAACTACCCGAATCGACGTCGATTCACTTTCATGGGCTCGAGCTGCCCAACGATCAGGACGGAGTGCCGTTCATTACTCAGCCGCCAGTCAAGCCGGGTGCCTCCTTTACCTACGAGTTTACCGTGCCCAATGCGGGCTCGCACATGTATCACTCGCATCACAACGCGGCGATGCAAGTGGGACTGGGACTGCTGGGGGCGTTCGTCGTCGAGCCGAGAAGACCCGTGGCAGCGCACCGAGCAGACGTAGACTACGTGATGGTCCTGAACGACGGCTCCCATGGATATACGCTCAACGGCAAGGGCTTTCCGGCCACGGAGCCGATCGTCTGCAAGCAGGGACAGACTGTTCGGCTGCGGTTCATGAACGAAGGAATGATGATCCATCCGATGCACCTCCACGGCATGCACATGACGGTCATTGCGAAGGATGGCTGGGACCAGCCTGCGCCCTGGAAATGCGATACCCTCAACATCGCACCGGGAGAGCGCTGGGACGTGCTGGTGAAGGGCACGAACCTCGGAACCTGGGCATTTCACTGCCACATCCTACCGCACGCTGAATCGGAGCACGGAATGTTCGGGATGGTCACCGCGCTCGTGGTCCAGGAGCGTGGGATTGTATAGTCTGCCGTGATTCAATGCTCCGTGCGACCACCGCTCTGCCGGCTCCCGGTTTCACCAGGCGCAAGCGCCCGCAACACCCCTACCGCGCCTTTGGTTGCATCGGCGAAAGCGTGGGTGACGAACGGATAGTCTCCTGCTTGACGCAGCCGGAGCTCGAAGATGCTTCCGCCGCCTACGGGAACGTTCACGGTTTGTACGCCTGCCAGAGGTGTGGAGCTGGAGGCATCCTGGAAGACCCGCTCGAAGATTCCGCCAACCACGTGGAAGGAGCTGATGCGGTTGGGACCTGCGTTGATCACGTATAGCCGGAGCAGCTGGTTGGGCTGGACCTCGATGGGGTGAGACGCATACTGGGCGGCTCGGCCGTTGAAGACCACGTGATCGGGAGCCAGACTGAGCAGCCGCTCCCAATCGAGTTCTCGGGCCCCGTCGGCGGCGGCCTGCGGCGCCAAATAGAACTCACTCTGTACGAACACGAACTCTCGAGCATTGGGCCGTGGCTTAGGCGGATCCACAATGAGGGCACCATACATGCCGTTCGCGATGTGCAACGCAGCGGGTGCCGTCCCACAGTGGTACATGAACGCACCAGCCACGCTTGCCACGAAGCGGTAGTGGAACGAGTCTCCCGGCATCACGTTCACATAGTACTTGCTCGGCGCGATCTCGGCAGCATGAAAATCCATGCTGTGCGGGATACTCGCCCGGTTCAGAAGGGTAAAGTCCACTGTATCCCCCTGGCGAACCCGATACACCGGACCCGGCACGCTACCGCCGAACGTCCAGGCAGCATATCGTACCCCGGGAGCGATGGTGATCGGAGCGTGGTTCATCTCCAATCGAACACGGTGAACGCGGGCCTGCTTCGCCGGCGCGAGTTGCGCGGGAATGGGTGCGGGGTCGGTACCGGGGGCCCCGATTTCTGCCTCGCCGTGAGACACGTCGGCGGGCGGCACTGTATCGGGGCCTGTTTCCGGAGGGATCGTCTGCTGACGTTCCGCGGGATGTTCGGACTCCGACCGAGTTGAGACGTTGGAGCGATCTGAAGAACCGGGCGAACGACAAGCCGCGAGGACGAGGCTTGCGACCCCTGCCCTCACCCACATAGCTCTGGGCATACTCTCTCCGTTGTAAGGTCCGTCCAGGAACCTGTGCCAACCCTGACGCGGTGGTTCATCAAATCAGCCATGCTCTGCCGGTGATCCATTCGCGGTGGCGGCATCTCGTCGATACCGTCCACCGCCTGGATGACCCGACCCGCACATGGGGCGTATACCGGCTCTCCAAAGATGGCGTACACAGCCGGGTCTGCGGGAAGGAGGCCGGCAGCCCGGGCACCGTACTGATCAATCTTCTCGATGTCGACGCCGTAGCTCTGTCCGCGCCAGGGCCGAAAGCGATCACCATCTAGCGTCTTGAGGTGGGCGTTGATGAGCTCGTGGCGGCCACCGTTTATCACGAGATATGTGCCACCCCGCAGCGGAAACGCCAGCTCAACAACTTCCGCTGGCATGCGCCATCCCAACAGGAAGTACAGGGCCAGGCCCCCGAAGAACGTCGCGAGCGATCCCGTGAGAACCGCTGCAGACATTCGGCCCCGCCCAGCGGGAAGGCGCGGACGCGTGCGATCAGGGAGCGAGCGGGCAACGGCCAGGAACAACGCCAGGCCATAGATCACGGGTGTATACCACGGCAAGACCAGCCACAGCCCTCCCGTGCTCATACCCGCCATGTAACAAGTCACCCGCAGCAGCCAGGACAGGACATCTTCCGGTCGGCCGAATGCGAGCCAGAGGAGCAGCGGCGAACAGCATAGCGCCTCCTACTCCGCGGGCTGCAGTGTCCGGATGCGGCGTTCAGCTTTCTGACGGACGAGTCTCAGCATCTCGTGCCGAATCAGCACAACTCCCGGTGAGACCATGGTCCAGTACCGGCGGAAGCGACGCCGCGCATCTGCGTCGGTGGTGATCACTCTGGTTTCCGTCCGGAAAGTCGATCCGGAGGCACCATTGGGCTCCGCCGCTATCGTCCACACGATTTTGGCGAACCCCGGCTCGTTGAAGGCGGCGAACTCCTCGGGCTCGAGACCGCGAAACTTGACATCCGCCTTCCATGGCTGAGTCACCGCACCCATGACGAGGTGGTGCCCCGGTTCCTCATCGAGCATCCGCCAACCCAGCGAGCGCACTTCCGACAGGAAGCTCTGCGGTTTCCGGGGCTGCGGCTTCGCCCGCATCACCAGCTCTCGGCCCTTGAAGATCGCCTTCACCAAAGTCGACTCCTGGAAATCCAGCGCTTCGGCAACGGCATAGGTCACCCACGGTGGCGCGTCGATCCTGGTTTGGTGGACCTCTCGGACCTCGTAGACAGGCATAAAGCGGTCGAGCAGCGGGTCAGGAGGTTCATCGCCTGGTGCCTTGCCATAGCGCAGCCACTTGGCGCCGGCATATGCGATGCCCATGAGGGCGGCGGTACCAGCTCCCACACCGACCAGGTGTGCGGTACGCTGTGCACGTGTTCTCATGTATGCCTCCTACTCGCCGTACGCAACGACGCAGTAACGCTGACGCAGCACGTTGTTATCGTAACGATTGTCGACATACCGAACCCGACGCAGCCCTCCCGCCTGTGCCGCGGCGGCGACACTGGCGCGCCCACTCGGCCCGAAGGCATAAAGGATGGTCTTGGCGCAAGACTCACCGCGCTTCATGCTTCCCAGCTCGGCAAAGTCGAGCTCGGACGTCACGGGGTACGTTGTTGTGGCGGGTGTTAGGACCGCCGAGCAGGCAACGGTCGGCAGCAGGATGGCAAGGCTCAGCTGGCCTCTAACGTGCCTCATACTTTAGCCTCCAGTGCGAGTGTCGATCGTGGTGCTACACGAGACGTCTCGGCCCGCTGCGCAATACCGAGAAGCTGCTTCCGCTGCATGATCGTGTGGCCGAGCGGCACCAGCGTACTCGCCGTCCATTTCGGCAGCCCGAAGGGCGGGCGGTAACGCTCGTCAGCTCGAGCCCGGACGATCAGGCGGGTACGGCCTGGAGTCGGCTCTTCCAACAGAAACGTCCACGTTGTGATCGGTGGCTGCCCGGCCTGCGATGGCCAGCCGAGAATGAGGTAGCGCTCGGCATGAAATCCCAGGACTATGAAGCCTTCAGTCGCACCAGGCATCGCCGGGAACACGTCGCCGACGGCGATCTCTTGAAGCTCGGGGGCAATCCGAGTGAGACTGGGTATGCCACCGTTGTCAATTCGGTCGTAGCTATACCATCCCGCCCGTCCGGCACCCATCTGCACCAGCCATGGCCAGATGTCGCTTCGTGGCCGCTCGATGGTGATTGCATGGGTAAATGAACGTGCGGTCGGCAGCAGGTCATCACCCGGAAGCGTCCGACGAGTCTCGCTGGGTCGAGCTCGTACTGTTCGCATCATCATGATCGGCTCCTTTCGGCCGCCCAATCGCCCGAGACGATGGGCCGCTGACTGTCACGACGGGTATTGAAGGTGCCCGTGATGCGGTTGCGTTGGAGCTTGCCCTGGAACACTGTATGGGCGCGGCACTCACAGTCGGGATCCCAATAGGGCGCCATCGTTCCCCGGACGGAATCGTGTTCCAGACGGACTACCGTGATTCCGATAGCGGTGCATGGCTCCGGCGAAAGCTCCTCGGAATCGCTCCTGGGGTCTGCTGACTGCGTCTCACGGTTCAAGTGAAGGGCGGGAGAAAAGGTGATCTCCACCTCTCCATAGCCGGTATCGGCGCGCTCTGGAAGGCTGAAGCGAATGGTGCCGTGACGCCCTGTGGCCTTGCTCGAGTAGCTGCCCTGCCATGTGCCCGCAAACGCAGAGATCTCTTCCTTGCCACCTTGCACCGGTACCGCTGGGGGAGCAGGAGTCATACGGCATGCCCCGGCCAGGATGATGCCTGCAAACAGCCCCGAACGGTTTAGCATAGGTCCTCACCTACTCTCTGGCGCCTACCGGCGACATGCGTCGGCCCAGCCACACCGAGCTGGATTCACCCCATCCAGGAGCCGGAGCTCATCACTGCCAACGTCGGTCAGGTGAATACCGCCCACGGCGTATTCGATCTCTGCGTACCAGAGGCGCAATGCCTCCGTTAGCTCACGCGCCGTGTGCGCCACCTCGCGGGCACTTTCCCGCTGCCGGCCTACCCGGTTGAAGTTCTCAACCAGATCGCAGACACGACTAGCCTGCGTGCTCAACCGCTTCGCAACTTCCGGAGGCAAGAAGCTTCGCAGCTGGTGGAGGAGCGCCCGCTCCGAACAAAGACGTGCAGCGAGCTGTTCCTCGACGTAGCGCACCGCTGCCCACCGCTCCCAGAATGTCGCCTTCGTATCTGTCACGGGATTCAGGAAGCGGGCGGCATCAGCCATCCAATTATCGTGGGCCGGTATCAAGCGAGCATCGATGGTGTCGTCAGCCCGCGTGTGGGGCTCAGGTGCCATGATCGTGTTCATACGAAGCTCCCCTTCCTGACGGTTAGAGCTGTCCGGTTGCTACCGCTCGCATGATATCGGAGGTGGAGATCACACCCACGACCTGATCTGCCTCCACCACAAACAGCCGGTGGATGTCGGCATACAGCATCTGCTGCGCGGCCTCCCTCACCTCTGCGCCAGGGGAGACGGTCAGTGGTCGAGGCGTCATGATCTCGGACACGCTCGTGTCCTCGAGCAAGCCCTCGCGCTCGGTGCAATCACATGCCTCGGCTTCCGAAGTGAGGATGTCGGTACTCGAAACGACCCCGACCATCCGCCCACCAGCATCCACCACTGCCACCGCAGATATGTGGGAGTCCGCCAGAGTGACGATTGCGTCGGCCACCCGAGCATTCGGTCCCACGGTCTTCACCGTTACCTGCATCAGGTCTTTGACTAGCATGTGTCCTCCAGGTTTCAGCCAAGCTCGGACGAGTCTCCTGAGTTAAACTGGCTCGGAGCAGCGCAACGGAGGGTGAAAGGCACATGAAAAGACCTTCACATCGAACCGGATACGGAACGGCCTCAGGCATGACACCTGAGGCCGCATGACGGACTACAATGAGCCGGCACGAACTGGACTTAGGGTCCCGCCCCAGGGATCGCCGCACCATGGCAGACAGTACACGTCTGAGCATTCTTCCGTCTCAGCGTGGCCGCATCGAACCCGGGCCCATGGGGGTTGAAGCGACGGCCGCCGAGTGCAGAATGGCAGGTAAGACAATCACGTTCCGCATGACAGGCGACGCAGCTCTCGAGATTTTGTCGTGCTGCCTGACCATGCCCCAGGAGAAAGGAACGCCGCGCATCGTGATACCCCGCGTTCAGCTCTCCTCGAGCGCTCAATCCAGCATTCACGTGGCAATCAGCACAGAATTGGGCGTTGTTGTGGCAGTCGCTGCAGTTGGTCTCCCGCGAGTACGCCGAAGCTGGGTGTCGGGTGAGAAAGCCCGCCGGGTGATATCCTGGCGTCGCGTCAGCGGGGTTGGGGCGGTGGCAGTCGAGGCACTGTGGACGCACATGACAGCCCTCGCACGATTGCGGCCGGCTGTCCGCCATCGGCCCATGGATTTCGGAGAAATCCTGCCCATGTGATACGGGCCGGGCTCTCCGAACATCGGCGCCTTTGCCTCGTCCCGGAGCCGGCAGCGGGCAGCGACCGGACCGAGGCGGGCTTTCCGACATGGCAGGCGAGACAGCTCTCCTGGGTATGACATGTGGCGCAGGACCTGGAGGACTTTCGAGCCTCAGACCCGTGCTGGAGAACGAAGTCGGGATCGTTGTGACTCGGCGGCGCCCTCAATTCCGCCTGGTGCACGGTCGATCGATCGTCGGAAGCCAGCGCCTGGATAGTGGGAATCTCGGGCGCATTCACGTGACAGTCGCTGCAGAACTCCCGTGCGTGACAGGTTGCGCACGCCTGTGAGACTTCCTGCTTCCCACCTGCTTGAGCCAACCTTCCGTGCAGGGCGAAGGCAAACCCGGGTCGTTTATGAGAAGGTGGTGACCGGAAATTCGGCCACGTCCTTCCGGGTAAGGCGCACTGCGCGTGCGAGCGGGACGTGACAGGTTGCACAGCTGGTGTCAGGAGCGGAAAGGTGGGCGGTTCGTACCTGATGGCAGTCGAGGCAGCTCTGCACGACAGCGAGCCGAACCTGCATCCGCTCGCCACCTAGGGCGTGGCATGATTCGCAAGCGAGGGCCGAGTCGCTTTCGGTTGCCCGAACGATGGCCTCCGCATGCATTCGATGGGTGAAGCGAAGGTTCGTCCGAGGCGGGCCCGGGGGTAGCCTCCAGTCCACCCGCTCCTCGACCATGCCTTCATGACATTGGGCACAGTCTTCCGCCTCCGGCCACAGGGCCGCACCAGCCAGCGTCACACCGGCATGGCAGCTGACGCACCGGGGAAAGAGCGTACGGTGCTGCCAATGGTCGAAACGATCGTGGGATTGGGCAAACCCTCGCTGGAACACGATTGGAACAATCAGGAGCACTACGAGGAAGCTTCGAGTCACGATCACGTTCCTGCCCGGCGCCAGGCGCGCTTCGCTCGTGGTAGCGGCACACGGTCGGCATCGCTGCCAAACAGCAGGGTGACGCGGGCATTCAACCGAGTCTGGTTCCAATCGAGCCCGCTGGCATCGGGCCGGCGGCGGTCTTCCCGATAGCGAGCTCCGCCGAGTGCCAGGCGTAACCGCTCGCTTGCCCGCCACTCTGCATCCAAGCCAAATACATCGACGCCGGTATCCTCGAACCTGAATTCGAGAGGACGCTCGAGAGTGGAGCCGTACGCGGTGACTGTGAGAACCGGCAGCGGCGAGGCACTGACACTCCCTTCGAACCCGTGGGACGATGCTCCTGGCCCATACTCCTCACGGTAACCCACGTCGAAGGTCCAGGTCTCGTTCGGACTGAACGACACGCCCGCTCCGAATCGCCAGCCATCGTCGTCAACATCCACCAGCGGTGTCTCGGCCTCGGCCGGAGAAAAGGCGTATCGCTCCCAGCGACCCCTCAGCTCCATATGGGCAATCGGCCGGACCCAGGCCTGTGCGCTGATGGCATGGTATGGAACGGGACTAAACGCACCCCATATGGTCCATAGGTCGAAATGAGGCCGATATTGACGTGCACCCAGAACGGCGGTGGCCCAGGGGGCCATGTACCGCAGCGTGATGTCCGCGTTGCCGAACCAGGTGTTCGCCAGGTCGTACTCGGCTCCTGCGGTTACGCTCCATCGCGAATGGAGCCGCAATTCCCCGGATAGAGCCATTCGCTCCGAGCCGAACTGCCGCGACTCGCGCTCTACTTCCCGCTGATAGTCGAATCGGAGATTTCCGAACTTGCCGGCCCAGCCGATCGCGCCTCCGGCAACCCACTGTCGCCGCCGGGGCTGAAAGTCGTCCAGCGGGTTGAGTGCGGAGCTGGAGACGGAGAGAGCCGTGGCTCGAGCCAATCCCAATCCCGCATAACCCTCTGCCTCCAGTCCGAGCCTCGGCAATCGAACAACACCGCGAGCGCCGTCTACACCGATTATGCCGAGCCGGTTCGTGAGAAGCTGGCGTCCGAGTCGCACGGTCGCCCGATTCGGCGCGTATTCGGCATAGGCCTCAAGGAGCTGGATAGGCGGATCGGTACCCGGCCAGGCGTCGCTCTCACCGAGGTCCACACCCGCACGCGCGTTCACCCGAAGACTTACAGCAGAAACACCCAGGCCCCACATCGTCAGATCGGCGCTGGTCACGAGTGGCCCACCCTGGCGGTACGGGCCCGGTCGAAAGAAGAAGCAATGCGTCGCGCCGGGAGGACACCGTACGAAGATCCCGTCGGGGGTCTGGAAGCCGCCCGTCGGCCCGACCACAACATCGCCCACAACCACGCTGTCCTGACGCACTCCCCGGTACGCTGCGGCCTGAGCCCGCGAGTCGAGCCGCAAACGATACCCCTGTGACTGGAGGGCACCACTCCCGAGGATCAGTGCAGCTAGCGCAACCGGAGCGGCTCGCAGCGACGCGTTCACGACTTTTCCTGGGGCTTTCGCAGGTGAGCCCGATAGCCTTCAGGCGATTCCAGGAAGTGGCACTCGGTGCATTGTTTCGGGGCGTAATGGTCAACACTCGTCGAATGACAAGTCAGACAGAACGAGCGGGTGGGTGTCAGAGTGTTCACGGTTTCCGCTTCATGGCACTCACTGCAGCGGGAATGCGCATCGACGGGACGAGCGTGGACTTGGACGATTTGCGCAGTCTGGTGACAGTCGGCACAGGCACGCGAGCTATTTCCCGACGTCTGGTGGTGATCGGCGTGACAGGTGGCACAGGTCCTGACCTCGATCTTCGGTTCCAGGCTCACCGGTTCAGTGTGGCACTGCACGCATGCCACCTCCGAGTGAGACCCGTGTTCGAACCCTACCGGACGAGCTCGTGGCTGATGGTCAGGAACCGCAACCTGGACGGTGACTTCCTCGGGACCAAGCAGCTCGCGTGATTCGTGGCAGGTGCTGCACTGAGCGCGGGTCGGGCGTTGATGATGGCATATCTGACATCCCCTCGGCGGCTCGAAAGTCAGATCGCTCCGCCGAGACGTGGTGGTATGGCAGGTGATGCAGGCGAGTTGACGATGACGTCGATGTGAGAAGGTGTCGGCGGGCGATCTGGCAGCGCTGATGTCGCGGCCGGGGGGATCTGGCGCCGGTGCATCGCCGCGGCCCCTCGAGCGGCCGGGCTCAATCAGGCGCATCGATTGTCTCAACGCCTTCGTGGTATCGAATGGCAGTGGCGGATTGATCCGCCCCCCGCCCTTTCGCACTTCAGTATGGCAGCCGGTGCAGTCGCTGGCGTCTACTCTCGCGGCATGGGGCTGGTGGCACGTCTGACAACGCTCAGACACTCTGCGGTGGGCCGCGCCCACATGAAAAGGCACGTTTCGCCAGTTGGAATGGCAGTTCGCCTCGGCGCAGGACTTCAGCGCATCCTTGGGTCTTACATCGGTATGAGGGTTGTGGCACATGCCACAGCTTCCGCTGTGCGGGTCCTTATCCGGATCGAAAGTGGTCAGCAGGCGGCGCATCTCATGGCAGCTAAAACACTGCCGCTCACCGGGTCGCAGGGAGCCGGCAGCGGAGTCCAGCGACACGAACTGAGCCTCCGCCGTGAACTGATGGCAAGAATTACAGTAGAGCTGCTCCTCGTTCGCGAGGGAGGTGCCGGCCGGCCGTTCGAACCGCGCTGCCATACTTCCCAGCTTGATTGTCACCTCGTCCGTGAGATGACACCCTTTCTGGGCGCAGGTCGTGTCCGCCGGCTGAAACCGGTGAGCCGACCTCGCATGGCAGGTGAGACAGGCAACGTCCTTCAAGGCGGACGAGTCGGACTCGAGGTGAGTCCGATGGCCCGCGGTGGATGCTATGCGCTGCCAGGTCTCCTTGGCATCGCCCCGCACGTGGCAATCTTCGCAAATCTGCCGCGGCACCTTGGCATGGGGGGGAACTCGGTCGGGACGAGCCGTGATCCAGTAATAGAGTTCCTTGCTCTGGGCCTTCAAATCAAAGGGATGGCAGGAGTGGCAGGAGAGACTGTCGTGTGCCCCTTCGACCTTGTTGACCAGGAGGTAGGTGCCGGTGTCGGGATGCACGAACAGCTGTCCGCTGGGCACGAAGATGTGGCAGCCGCTGCAGAAATCATTGTCGTGCATGACGTAGCTGTTGACCTTCAAGCCAGTACCCAGGAGCAGGAGAAGCACCGCTCCGACAGCCCCACCAAGCGCCAGCTTGACTCCTCGATCCCGGGTCACCAGCCAGTGGCCGATGCGCCGCCGCCGCCGCCACAACAAGACCGCAATGGCTAAGGCGAGTATGCCGGCGATGATGATTCCGCTGATCATCACCCACGGGGGCCTCTGAAAGATCCATTGGACGAGCGGAACCAGCGGGTCGGGAAGCGGGGATCGTACGACGACAGAGTCAATCAGCCGGCCGCTGAGGCTGTCCTGAAGCTGCATCAAGGAATCACGCTGAGCCGTGTGACTGAGGGAAATTTTAGCCATGGTCCACACCGAGTGGTTGGCGTGGACGGAGGCGGTCAGCATGCCATTCGTTGATACTGGGTTACTTCAGTTGGCGCCGCAGAGATACACCGGTCCGTGACGCAGCCGGAAGAGCGTAGGCCGCGTTTACGGCGTCGATGGTGGCAACCAGGAGTTGCTCCATCAGGAAGGGATTGTGGGTTGGTGAGCCCGGAAGCTTGGCCAACTGCGAGTTGAAGTTCGCGCCGTCCGCCACGGTGAAGATTCCGTCGGTCGGATTGAGCTCGGCGGCCGGGCCCGGCAATGCCAGGAGCGCATCGAGCTCCGTGGTCAGGTCCAGAATGCGCTGGTTCGCGGTGAGGAATGCCGAGCGGGCAGCCTCGACCGAGCCGTGACAGCCACTGGTGGTGCATCCCACGAACGTGCGTTCCGTGACGGCGCAGTCCTGGGCCGGCGTAGGAATGCCCTGGACATCTACGCACGGAATCGCGTTGAACAGGTGCCCGGTTGCATTGAACACGAAATCTCCCGTTGCCGCGTCGGTGACCGTGAACTTGGCCACGTGGCAGGTGGCACAAAGTCTCGGATTCGCGTTGCTGCCGTGGGTGCTCAAGATCCGGTCTACCTCAGGCTGGAAGTTGGGCGGGAACCAGCCGGCTCCCTCCCCCAGCAGCAGCGGACCTTCAGGCGAATGCGGCCCACGCAAGGTCGCGGCCTGGGTCTCGGGTTCGGCACGTTTGTGATGACACTTCACGCAAAGGTTTTGCTCCTGCGACGGTACGTCGATTGGGAAGCGGAGCTGGCCCGAATTGGGTGAGCCATGGGGATCGTGGCACACGGCGCATACGATCCCGAGGTGGTCAGACGGGGCCGCATCCTTTTCGATGTAGTCCGCGCGAATTCCCCACGCTTTTAGCGCCCCTTGCGCGCTATGACAATCCAGACAAGCCGCGGAACTGGGGCTTGCCGTAGCCGCAGCAATAACGGTTGCGTTGGGTGTGGCATGCTTCGACTGCTCCCACTCATCCACAAACGGATGGTGGACTCCCGAGTGACACTCCCCGCAGCCATTGTCGGCGTCGGTGGCGGCCCTGATCGACGCCAGGGGCTGTGTATCGTCTGGGTTTTCTACGTGGGTCTGGCCGGGGCCATGGCAACTCTCGCACTGAACATCGTGATAGGCCGTGTCCTGAACGACGTCCCATCCACCAGCAGCGGTTGCCGCATTGCCGCGCTGATTAACGGTATGGCAGCCGAAGCAGAACGGCTGCGCCTCCGCGCCCAGAGCGGCCAGCGTCTCATACGCGCCGGCATGCCTCGTAGTCTCCCACTGCCCTTGCATGCCCACGTGGCAGTTGCCGCAGGTGGTCTGCTTGTCGGTGGTGCTGAAGTAACCCAGAAATCCGGAGCTCGCGTCGGGCGGAGGATTGACCGGGTCCCGGAAAACGATCTTCTCGTCCGTGCAGGCGACTGCCGCCAGCACGAGAAGGCTCGTGACCGCCGGTCGAGAGAGGGTGAGCCTGCCTGATGACACCCGAGTACCGCCCCGGAAGAAGTTTCTACGGGAGGGACATGCCATATTTCACGCGTCCGTAGAATTACGCAAGAGGCCACGGGACTCTCCCGGAGTCCTCGTTACAGTCTTCACGAAATCTTCATAAACCCTCGCGAATCATGAGTTTCGTAGTCAGGATTTTTTTTCCCTCGAAAACTACTAAGTTGGTGATCGAGCAAACTTCTTAGGATCAAGCGAATGATCGCATGACTGTCGCCTCGACCGCATGCCCGAGCTGCGGAGAACCGAGTTCCGGAAACTTCTGCTCGAGTTGCGGTACCGCCTTGCAGTGTTCGAGCTGCGCCGCACCGCTCTCACGCGGATCTCGGTTCTGCTCCTTCTGCGGGACCGCCGCACGTGCTACGGGCACGACGATTCACGAGCGGTCTCCGTGGATCATCGCCGGGGTCGCACTAGCCGGGCTCCTGGCGGCGGTCCTCGTCATGGTGGCTCGCGGGTCTGCCGGGGCGTCGCCTGCGGCCGGGCTGGCCACGGCCTCAGCGTCTCAGACCGGCGGCCCGGCACCTGACATCACCAACATGACCCCGCGAGAGCGCTTCAACCGACTTTACAATCGGGTCATGCAGGCCGCCCAGTCGGGGGATGAAGCCACCGTGTCCCGCTTTACCCCCATGGCACTTGGGGCATATGCCCAATTGGACACAATCGACTCAGATGCCAGGTACCACGCCGCCCTGCTTAAAGTTCATACCGGGAACGTCGCCGAGTCCCGTGCCCTGGCCGACACGATCCTGGCGGCGGAACCAGGACATCTCTTTGGATACGTCATCCGGGGGACGGTCGCCCGTTTTCAGAAGGATGAGAAAGAGCTCAGCCGGGCCTACGGGGCGTTTCTGAAGCGATACGAGCCGGAAATGAAGCTGAACCGGCCGGAATACAGCGAGCATCAAACCTCGTTGAACGATTTTCATAAGGCGGCCCTTGCCGCTCCCGTCAAGCGAGGCTCTTGATCCCGAGCCACATAGGTTGGAAGTTTCTAGGCGAGGATTCTTCGTACCTTCGGAGTACGCCATGAAGGCTGGCCATAAATTTATTCTCGGGGCCGCTGTAATCGTGGGCAGCGTGGCGGCCCTGATCGCGCAGGGAGTGAAGGAGACAGGCGTCTACTTCCTCACTCCTGCGGAGCTGTCAGCCAAAACCGTGGCCGATCCCACCTTCGTGGAGAATGTGGGTTTCAAGGTCGGCGCCAAGGTGGTTCCAGGCTCGGTGCGGAGGGATCCCAACGCCAGAACGATCGACTTCAAGGTTTCCGACGGCATCAAGACCTACCCTGTGACGTACCACGGCCTGGTACCCGATACCTTCACTGACGCAAATGACATCGAGGTAGTCGTCGAGGGACGCCTTGGCCGGGACGGCGTAATCCAGGCAACCGATGTGCTCGCCAAATGCGGTTCCCGCTACGAGGCTGTGCCTGAAGCCTGAGAACCCATGACAGTTTTAGGTGAATTTGCCCTGTGGGCCGCTCTGCTGCTCGGCCTCTGGTGCGTTGTCATTGCCTTCACGGGCGGGTGGCAGCATCGGCCCGAGCTCGCCCGATCAGTCATACGCTCGGTGTATGCGATCTCCGGGTGCCTCCTGGTTGCCTCCGTTGCACTGTGGAAGGGCCTGGTCAGTCACGACTTCAACATCGAATACGTGGCGTCATACACCAGCCGGAATCTCCCGCCGTACTACATCTTCTCGGCCTTCTGGGCCGGCCAGAAAGGATCGCTGCTCTTCTGGGGAGTGGTCCTCTCCCTGTTCGCCTCCGCGGCTCAGCTGCTCACGCCGAGACGCTACGCGCATCTGATGCCCCATGTTGCGGGTGTCACCTCCGCTGTGATCGCATTCTTTGTCTCGGTGATGATTTTCGCGGCGGATCCGTTCGAGCGGCTCGCGTTCACTCCGGCCGATGGCCGAGGGCTCAATCCCCAGCTGCAGAACGTCGGCATGGTCATCCATCCTCCCATGCTCTATCTGGGATACATCAGCATCACCATACCGTTTGCCTTCGCCGTGGCGGCGCTGCTGTCCCGCAGGTTGGATGTCGGGTGGATCCACGCGATCCGGAAATGGACGCTCCTGTCCTGGCTCTTTCTCTCGATTGGTATCACGCTCGGAATGTGGTGGGCGTATGTGGAGCTGGGCTGGGGCGGTTACTGGGCCTGGGATCCGGTGGAAAATGCGAGCTTTCTGCCCTGGCTGACGATGACCGCATTTCTGCACTCGGTCATGATCCAGGAAAAGCGTGGCATGCTCAAGCGGTGGAACTTCGGCCTTATCATCGGAACGTTCCTGCTGAGCATCTTCGGCACGTTCATCACCCGTTCCGGCGTCATCGCCAGCGTCCACAGCTTCACCCAGTCCAACGTCGGATACTTCTTCCTGGCATTCCTGGTGGTGACGTGCATCCTGGCGTTTACCCTCTTGTACACCCGGTGGTCTCTGCTGCAGGCGGAGGTCCAGCTCGAATCGGTGCTGAGCCGCGAGGCGGCTTTTCTCTTCAATAATCTGCTATTTGTTGGGATAGCATTCTCAGTACTGTGGGGAACGCTTTTCCCAATCCTCTCCGAGCTGGTGAAGGGCAGCAAGATCACTGTTGGCCCTCCCTTCTTCAATCGGGTGAACGTCCCCCTGGGCCTGCTCCTGCTCGCACTGACTGGAATAGGACCATTGATCGCCTGGCGGAAGGCGTCCACGGCAAACCTGCGCCGGCAATTCATAGCGCCGGCCACGCTGGGACTCGTGACTCTTGGAGTGCTCCTGGCGCTGGGAGTGCGTGATTTGTATGCGATGATGGCGATTGCCCTCGCAGGCTTCGTCACCGGTACCATTCTGCAGGAGTTCTACCGTGGGGTTCGGGCTCGTCGGCGGATGCATGGAGAGTCGCCGGCCCTGGCATTAGGACGATTGATCGCGCGGAATCGGCGGCGTTACGGCGGATACATCGTTCATGCCGGAATCCTCATCTACTTCGTCGCATTCGCAGGTATGGCGTTCAAGCAGGAGAAGGAAGCCACTCTGAAGCCGGGTGAATCGGTGGAGATGAGAAGTGTCTTTGGACACACCTACCGATTCACCCATGTGGGAATCTCGCAGTACGAGGCACTCAATCGAATCGTCTCTGCAGCGACGGTCGAAGTCAGGGAGGATGGTGGACCGGCCCGCCTCATGACATCCGAAAAGCGGCAGCACGTTGACAGCTTCAAGCGGCCCACATTCGAACCGTCGACCGAGGTCGCGATCCGCAGTACCGTCCAGGAGGACCTCTACATCGTCTTTGCGGGAGCTGTAAACGGGACCGAAGAAGCCGTGTATCGCTTCAACCTGAACCCGCTGGTGTGGTGGGTCTGGTTCGGCGGGTTCGTGCTCGTGCTGGGAGGACTGGTGACGATGTGGCCGGGTGCAGGCCCCGTCTTTGCCACTACCCGGCAGAAGTACGCGGAGGGCTACCAGGTGGCGGTCGCCGGAGCTGTCCAAGAATGATGATCCCGTTACCTGCCTCGAGCGAGTTGCTGGGACGGCGCAGCTTCCTGCGGCACCTCACGCTCAGTGTGGCTCCCCTGGCCGGCTTGCAGATAGTCCAGGATTCTCTGGCCGGCCGGGGCGCGACCGGAACGTTGAGGGACCCCTCGGCGGTGGGTCGTCCCCGCCAGCCTACCAATGTCAAGGAGAATGATGCCGAGCTCCAGGCCATCGAACAGCGGCTCGCCTGCAGTTGCGGCTGTACCCTGGACATCTTCACCTGTCGCACCACCGACTTCTCGTGCACCTATTCGCCGGCGTTGCACCGCGAAGTCGTGGCACTCCGAGATGAGGGGAAGACTGCGCGTGAGATCATCGACGCTTTCGTTGCCAAGTATGGGGAAAAGGCCCTGATGGCTCCCAAGCCCCAGGGGTTCAATCTCTGGGGCTACCTGCTGCCTGGGGCAGCCATCACCGCAGCGGGAGTCGCACTGGTCGCGGTCCTCCGGCGCCGTGAAACCGTGGCCGCCACCTCTGCAGGAAGCCATTCTCCTGAAACCTCCGAGGTCTCGGCCAGTCCCGAGGAAATGGACCGACTGCGCCGTGCGTTGGCCGAGGTCGAAGACTGATGGTGCTGGAGGCGGTTGCTGCGGCACTCGTGGGGTTAGCGGCGCTCTGGCTGGTGCTTCAGCCGCTGATCGGATCCGACCACAAACCGCCACCGCCGGTCGAGCCTCTGGATCCCGAGGAAACTCCGCGGGGAGCGGCGCTTGCTACCCTCAAGGAGATCGATTTTGACCGGGAGACGGGAAAGCTGTCGGACGGAGACTACGAGTTCCTGAAAGCCAAGTACACGACGCTAGCGCTCGAGGCACTTCGAGCCGAATCGCATGATGCCGCCGCTGACACCATCGAGGCAATGGTCGCCGCGCGGGTACGGAGCCTTCGTGCTGCCGGTATCCCTTCAGCTACGTGTTCCACCTGCGGGCCCAGGCCTGAACCAGACGCTGTGTTCTGTTCGAGGTGTGGCCAAAGTCTCATCCCGGGGGAACACTCGAACGTCGCTACCCTCCCGACATCCGGGCGTGCCGCACCTCCCCTCGGCACCGACCCCCTAGGCGCCCGGTAGGGGCTGGCGTAGATAACTGAACCGAGGTGGGGTCACGGCCTTCCGTGTGATGTACACCGCAGCGCTGCTCCAAGCACGGTATAAGCTTGGATCAGGTGGTCGAGCGCGAGCGCAAGTACGTCCACATACGCGAGCTCAACGGACGGAACCGTAGGCCCCAGGCCCCACCCTCCCTCGGGTGCGCTCCCACCGCTCTCCTTTTACCACACACCGGCAATGGGGGCTACTTAACAGGTAGCGGTAGCCTATGAAATCGCTCGTGGTCACGCTGATCGCGCTGGGACTGGCGGAATGGCATCTCCGCAGAGAGTAGCCTGCATTAGTTACAGCCAGATTCACGGTGTTTTTACGCAACATCGTCACTCTACCCATCGTCATTACGCATAGTCAAATTCTCCAACTCGCGGGAGGCGCCCATGTCTGTCAACAAGGAGCAGGTTCGGATCGAGCTCACGCAGGAGCAGAGGGCAGCTATCAAGAAGGCCACGGGGAAAGACGCGGAGGCGCTCGAGCTAGCCGTAACCGAACTTGAAGAGCGCATCGCACCTATTTGCGCGAGCGGGAAACATTTTCCAATGTAGAGTAGCACACGTCTGATTGTTGTTCGGCCACCAGACGCTGGAATGCATCGCTTCCCGGCTCACCTGCTCTGCCCTGGCTCCGGTGATTGGGCCTCTAGGGAGTCATCCAGCCGTCCTGGTAGCCTATACCCCACATTGCTGTACCGTGAGGGTCGGCAGTTAAGGCACTCCGGTGGTTTGGTTCACGTCTTGAGTCCCTGCGTCCCATCGACGATGATGCCCGTTACTGCCGCGTGAATCTTGTAGTCCTTTGCACTCTCCAACGGATTCAACTCTCGCAGGGCGAATGGTCTCCTCGAATCGCCCGAACGGCACCTCGATAGGACCAATACCCACGATTTTCCCTCGTCCTCTGCAACTCCGGGCTTCGTGCGTGCGGGCGTGCTCAACATGTCGTGATGTAGCTATGCGGCTGGAAAACGGATGCGATGTTTCGCAGATACCGATCGTGGACGAGCGGGATCTCGGAGATGCGGTAACCATGCTCGCTGGACTAAATCCCAGCGCCCAGCGCCAGCCTGCAATTCACGCGAGATTCACGAATGGTTCTAAACATTGAGATCCGTCCCAACTACGGAGGATCTAATGGATAAAAATCAGAAGCTTTTTGAGATTGAGCTGACCGAGGCCCAGAAGGCGCAGGTCAAAGCTGCAACGGGCAAGGACGCTGAAAAGGTCGAGTTGACTGTCGAGGAACTTGAAGAACGCATCGCGCCCGCGACAAGGGGTATAGTAATCAACGGGTAGGTCCAGCTTCGCGGTGCTTGGGCGGGTAGGCTAAAAAGGCGCTACGGCGATGTGCCGTAGCGCCTTTTTCTCATCTCCGCGTGCCCTCTAACTGATCGCCAAGTGACATGGAGCAGAACTGCACGTAGGCTGAACGGTTTGGCCCGTGGAATGCTCACGAAGGGCACAGCAGGGGCACGATCAAAAATCGAGCAGTCCGGGCAATCGGATGATTGAGGGGATAAGTCGTTGCGGTGAAACGATGCCCGAGGCGAGAGTCGAACTCGCACGAGGTTGCCCTCGGTGGATTTTGAGTCCACTGCGTCTGCCATTCCGCCACTCGGGCACGGTGAGCTCACGGGCTCGCCGGCGTGGAGGAAACTAACTCGGAGTTGCCCCCCACCGCCACGCATGCATCAGGCCTTCACAGCCCCGCTGGGATAGCATACTCTGTAGTGTGAGTGAGCACTCCCCCTCGCCGAATGGAGGAAATACATGCCCAAATCGTCCCCCCTGGAAACGGCACAGCCGCGAAAGTTTGGAATGTTCTACCCGAGAGGGTACGTCATCGTCGCCTTCAAGAGCGAGGACGATGCCTCGCGTGCTCGCCAGCAGCTGATCGATGGCGGCTACGATGAAGAGGACGTCCATCTCATGGATACGAAGCGCGTGCTAGAAGGATCGACCGCGGACCTGGAGCATCTGAGCCCGTTAATCAGGGCGCTTGGCTCCGAACCGGAGCTGATGGAAGGCCATCGCGCCGGCGCAGAGGCGGGTCAGACGTTCCTCATCGCGTACGCGCCTTCCGACCTCGATGCTCAACGCCTGATGAACGTCGTCCGCCGGCACGGCTATCTGAGGGCGCAGAAGTACGACCGCTTCTCGTTCACCGAGCTGTGAAACAACGTCAGGGCGGAAAGTAGTTCGGCGTGCCGATCCAGCCGCCTCGGGGCCTTCATCCCTGGCACGACATATCCACCGGGCCGAACCCACCCAATGTGGTCACCGCAGTGGTCGAGATCCCCACCAACGAGCGGAACAAATACGAGCTCGACAAGAAGCTCGGCGTCTTCCGTCTGGACCGGGTTCTTCATAGCGCGGTGCACTACCCGGGAGACTACGGGTTCTTGCCGCGCACACTGGGCGACGACGGGGATCCGCTCGATGTGCTGGTGCTTATGACAATTCCAGTGTTTACCGGCTGTCTCGTGGATGCCCGCCCAATCGGGCTGTTTCACCTGGTCGATTCGGGTAAGGCCGACGAGAAGGTCCTGGCGGTGCCAACGGGTGATCCGTATTCCGATGGTCTGAATGAGCTGGACGACATCCCCCAACACTATCTGAAGGAGATCGAGCACTTCTTTCGGGTTTACAAGGATCTCGAAGGAACTCACACCGAGACGCGAGGCTTCGAAGGAGCAGCGGAAGCCCGCGCGGCCATCGTGCGATCAATGGAGGCGTACGAGGGAAAAGTAAGAGGTGAGAGGTAAGATTCCAGGTCGCGCTGCCTCTTACCTTTCCTCCCTCTCACTCACTGGGGGGTCCAGAATCTCGCGCCATACGACCGCATCGCGAAGCTGCTTGGCAGTGTAACCGCGGGTGCCTGTCTGATCCGCTGGCTCCTTGCGGATACGCTCGTCAAACTGGAAATGATCGGCCTTGGTTCGAGCGGTGTCGCGAGCGGCCGCGGCGGTGATTCGCCGCTGCACCAGCTGCTCCGCTTCCGCATCCTGGGTGTATTCCCGGCGGCCGGGACGACGGACCTCCTGCTCCAGGCTCACAATCTCGGGTTCACGCTCGAGGGACTGCGGCTCCTCGATGTCCTCCACCTCTGGCAACGGCCCTTCGGCCTGGCGTCGCGCCGTCATCTCCGCGTTCTCCAGGGAGCGCTGGAACTCGCGGAGGACCATCTCCAGCCGGGAGCCTTCCCGCTGTGTAGCATCTGGCGGTGACTCGCCGGGCTGAGGTGGCTCCCTGTAGTCCGGAGGGGGCGGCGTCTTCTTCCGGCCAGCGAACAAATTCATCAGCACCCACAAGGCGCCGAGAATCAGTGCAATGGTAGGATCCACAGTCAGCTTCCCTGTGCCGAGTTGGCGTCGCCTTGCCCGGCGATGGACTGTCGCATTGTGGTATCGGCTTGAACGTTCCGATAGCGCTGGTAGTCCATCACTCCGAGGTTGCCGTTCCGGAATGCCTCGGCCATAGCAAGAGGAATCTGGGCCTCCGCGGCAATCACCTTGGATCGCTGGTTCTGCGCCTCCGCCTTGAACTCCTGCTCCATGGCGACTGCCAGAGCCCGTCGCTCTTCCGCCTTGGCCTGAGCGATTCGCTTGTCGGCTTCGGCCTGGTCGGTCTGTAGCTCTGCGCCGATGTTCTTACCCACATCGACGTCGGCGATGTCGATCGACAGAATCTCGAACGCCGTTCCGGCGTCGAGCCCCTTCGCGAGAACCGTCTTCGAAATGAGGTCGGGATTCTCGAGCACCGCCTTGTGGGAGGATGCGGACCCAATAGTACTGACGATTCCCTCGCCGACTCTCGCCAGGATCGTTTCTTCACCGGCGCCGCCGACCAGGCGGTTGATGTTGGCGCGGACCGTCACCCGAGCCAGGGCCAGCAGTTGAATGCCGTCCTTGGCCATCGCCGCCACTTTGGGTGTGGTGATGACCTTTGGGATTCACGCTCACCTGCACGGCCTCGAATACATCACGCCCGGCAAGATCGATTGCCGTAGCCTGCTTGAAGGTGAGCGGGATGCCCGCCTTATCGGCCGAGATCAGGGCGCTCACCACCCGCTGAACGTTACCCCCAGAGAGATAGTGCGCTTCCAGCTCGTTGATCTCGAGACTCAGTCCCGCTTTGGAGGCGTTGATCAGGGGATTCACGATGTTGGACGGGTTCACCTTCCGGAACCGCATCCCGAACAGAGTCAAGAAAGAGACCGGAACGCCTGACGCCCAGGCCGTGATCCAGAGCCCCACCGGTATGAAGCGGAAGAAGATGATCAGCAGGATGAAGCCGATGAAAATCAGGGCGAATATCACCCCGAGGCTCAGCATGGAATCTTCCACGTGGAGATCCTTAGTCAAAGAGGAGTTGGCATCCTGAGAGAGCCCGTCGACTGCGCTCAGGGCAGGCTGCGCGACGGAAGGATCTCTTGACCGACTCGGAGAGATCCTTTGCGCTGCTCAGGATGACAAACACGAAATGTTCCTGGCGACTCAGGAAACCGCGCGCACCACGTGCCGGTATCCGTCGCTCTGCACCACCTGGACCCTGCTGCCCTGCGGGACATACTCGCCCTCGGTCACCACGTCGATTCGCTCCTGTCCCACGCGGGCAGTCCCGGAGGGCCGCAGATCCGTTACTGCGACGCCGTCCAGTCCGATCAGGTCGCCCCGGTTGGGCGCAGATACGAAGCCCTGCGACTTGTGGACCGAGCCACGCAGCAGCAGGCCACTGAACCGTCCGCTGTTGGGCAGGTGTCTCAGCCAGGCGTAGATCACTGCCATCGTGATGAACAGGCTGGCTCCGAGCACCGACAGCGCCTGCGCTATGTCACCAGTAGAAGGACGTGCACCCATCATGGCCAGTACCATCGAGGCGACGATCGCCAGGGTACCCAGGACACCCGCAACCCCAAACCCCGGTAGAACGAAGACTTCGACTGCGAGTGCGATGGCGCCGAGGCCGAGGAGCAAGATCTCTTCCCAGCCTGCGAGCCCGAGAATGAAGCTGGACCCGAAGAACAGCCCGAGTGAGGTCAGGCTCAAGATTCCACCCAGCCCGAAGGCTCCGGTCTTGATCTCCAGCACCAATCCCAGAATGCCGAGCGACAGCAGCAGCGGCGCAACGATGGGATTGGTGAGAAATCGAACGACGCCTTCTGCCCAGTTCGTTTCCGTGGTGATGACCTGCGCTCCCGGCAGCCCGATGGCTCGAAGGAGTGCCGCTTCGTCGGCGACCTGTGCCTTGGCGAACTTGAGGCTGACCGCCTCATTGGTACTCAGCGTAAGCAGCTGCCCCTTCTTCACGACGCCGGGTATTTCCACGTTCTCGTCTACCATGGCCTCCGCCAACCGCGGATCGAGGCCGCGCTGCTCCGCCAGGGAGCGGAACTCCGCGCGCATGGCCGAGACCATCTTCTCGGAGGCTCGAGTGCCCTGACCGTCGACCGGTGTGGCGGCACCGATGACGGCGCCGGGCCGCATGTAGATCCCGTTCGTGGAGATCGCGATCAGCGCGCCGGCACTGTACGCTCGCGGATTGACGAACCCGTATACCGGGATCCGCGCCGCCCGCACGGCATCCGCGATGCGCTCCGCCGCGTCGATCCTGCCTCCTGGCGTATCGATGTCCAGGAACGCGGCCGCGGCACCGGAAGACTCAGCCTCCTTGATGCTCCGCGCGACATATGGTGCCAGGCCGTTTTCCACCACACCCGAGACGGGTATACGGTAGACGGTAGGCGCCTGTGCCCTGGCTGCGAGCCAGGATACAGCCAGAGGAGCGAGCGTCAGAAACGTCCATCGGCGCATCGCAGAAATCCTGTAGGGGAAGTCGCTGAAAGGTAACCGAAAAGGGCCTGTAACGGTAAAACGGCGAACAGGTCAGCCGACCCGTTCACCGCTTGCCATTTTGCCGTTCACCGTCGGCCGTCACCGGCGCATCACATCATCAGATCTGCCCGCTAGGCTCTGCGCGTTGACTCGGCCTGCGCGGCCCCGGCCCGTCCTCCCTGAGCTCCCGCTCGTCATCCCAATGACCCCGACGATGCTTGCCGCCCATATCCCCGCGACCGCCATGGACCTCTTTCACCCGGTGAGCGAACCGCTCCCGCATGACATAGAGCTGCGCGCGCTGCACTGAATTGAGATATTTCGACTGTTCCTTGATCTCATCCCGAGATAGCTGCGCCTCGGCCAGTTTCAGTTCGATCATGGCATCGGTGAGCTTGGCAACGCTGTCGTGATTTGCTGCCACACCAGGTTGGAGCTGGGCTGCCAAGGCCTCCCGCAACCGGTGGGCTCGCGTGCGCAGCTCACCTCGTTTGGTGCCAAACTGGCGGCTCGTGGCTCTGAGCTTGGCCGTCTGATCGTTGGTCAGCCGCAGGCGCTCCTGCGCTCGCGCGGCAAACCGCTCCTCTATTCGATGACGCAGCGAGTCAGCTCGGACGGCGCCCGTGTCCGGACGCTGGGCATGACCCACAGTCAATGGCGCCAACAGTAGCAGGAGTGACAGTCCATAAGCGGTACGCATCAACCCTCCCATGTATCGAGAACTCGTTGGAGTTCATCTGAATTGAGTTCACTGAGCTCGGGTTCCTCGTCGTCAGACCCCCCAAGATTGTTCGGATCATCCATCGACTGAAGCAGTGTATCCAGCTCGGCTGCCTGAAGGCTTTCAAGCTCCGGTAAGGGGATCTCCAGCTGTGCCGTCGCCAGCGAGTTGTCCTGGCGAGTTGTTGCAGCCGGATTTTCGACGTTGCCGGTCCAGATCGCGACAATGATTGCAGCGGCAGCTGCCAGGCCACTCACAGCCCAGGTTCTCCGGCGAGTGTGTGGGCGTTCCGGCTCGTCCCGCAGCCTTTGGAGGACCTTGCTGGCGACAGCCTCGGTGTCGATCAGTGCTTCACCGCGCTGGCCAACACCGGCGGCCGCCTGTACGACCTCCCACTCCTGCTGACATGCCTGGCATTCCTGGAGGTGCTGCAACTCCTGCGTTGTCCACTCTGCCTGGCCCAGAAGAACGGCCGGCATACGGTCCGACAGCCAACCGCAGTCTGTCATCGAACCAGCTCCTTCAGCCGCTTGACGGCATGGTGATAGTGCACCCTCGCGGCACCCGGGGTGGTGCCCAGCGCAATGGCAATCTCGTCGTAGTCGTTGCCTTCCTGGGCTCGGAGGAGGAACACCTGACGCTGAAGCCGTGGCAGACGCGCCAGTCCGGCCCGCACCAGCTCCTCTGTTTCAGTTGCGTCGAGATTAGCCTCGGGATCCGAAGCATCCAGGAGGTCACGTTCATCGATCGGAACCAGTTTGTCCTTTCGCTTCCTCACGTGATCCCTGAGGAGATTGCTTCCGATCGTCAGTAGCCAGCTTCGAAATGTCGCCCTGCCCTGCCAGGTCCCTACCCCACGAAATGCTCGAAAAAGTGTTTCCTGGACCAGATCCTCCAGATCTTCCTGGTCCGCGCCTAGGCTGTAGAGAAACCGGGCCAACGCCCCCGTGTGGCGATGCACCAGCTCCGAGGCTGCCTGCTCATCGCCATTGCGATATGCCGCTACGAGGGCTGGATCAGTTGTCACATCGGGTCTGATAGAGCCCGGCATTGGAGGAGCGCTCATCCACATGGGAGACGGGAAGCCGGCCGTTTTGTTAATTGGCCGGTGCGATAGTCACGGGCTATCTTAGGCCATGCGTCGACCAACTGTGATTGCCCACCGGGGCGCTTCCGGATACGAGTATGAAAACTCGCGAGCCGCCTTCAGGCGTGCCGTGATGCTCGATGCCGATGGCGTGGAGCTGGATGTTCACGCCACCAGCGACGGGGGCATCGTGGTTCACCACGATTTTGACATACCAGGCGCCGGACCTATAGCGCAGCTCACCGTGGCCAGCGCGCGAAAGGCCCTGCTCAGAAACGGGGAAACGGTCCCCCTCCTGAGTGAGATCCTGGAGCTGGTCGGCGACCGAGATGTCTGGGTGGAAGTGAAGAGTCTACCCGCGCGCTACGACTCGGCGCTCTTCGCAATTCTCGATCGGGGGCCAGTGCCGGATCGGTATGCCGTGCACAGTTTCGACCACCGCATCGTGCACCGGCTGGGGCAGGAGCGACCATCTCTCCGCCGTGGCATCCTGCTGTCGGCCTATTTGCGAGACGCGGTTGCGGCGATGCAGTCGGTGGGCGCTACCACCCTCTGGCAGGAGTGGCAACAGGTGGACCAGGATCTCGTCAACCAGGTCCATCAGGCTGGCGGGAGCGTGATCGCTTGGACGGTCAACGAGATCGGCGACCTCGATCGCATGGTGCGTCTGGGTGTAGACGGACTCTGCGGGAACTATCCCGACCGGATCCGGGTGGCGATCGCGCCCAGGCTCGATCAGGCGTCTCGCGCCTGAGTGCAGGCAGCATAGACCCGCATTGAGAGGCTACGTCGTTTCCGCCCGATCCGTCCCGATTTCGGCAGCGGCAGGGGACTGGGGCTGAGGCTGAGAGCTCTTGGGTGCCCGCCGCCGGGCTTCCGCGATCTGTGTCTCGAGCCGCGCGACCTCAGTCTGAAGATCGTCCAGCCGCAGCAACAGCGAATCATACCGACGGGCCTCCGTTTCACCGCCACGCTCGCGGCGATGCACCAGCATGCCGAGGTCGCGCGCCGCACGGTCCTGCCTGCGACGTAGGCGAAGCAGCTCTATCTGCAGCTTCCCCTCATCTAGAGCAGCCTGGGCCTTCTTGCCAAAGGCCTCGAGCTCCTGATTCAGCCGGTCGAAGAGTGTCGATCTGGTCATTGGAACCTCCGTACTAGAGCTGGGAGTCGGGAGCTGGGAGCCAGCGCCTCAGCGTCAAGATAGGACGCGCCCGTTGTAGCCGCTGTTTCAACTTAACAGAAAAAGGGGACCCGGAGTCACTCCGGGTCCCCAGGTCCTATCTCCAGATCCTAGCTCTCTAGGAGGCCGCAGCCTCCTGGGCTGGGTAGACCGACACCTTCTGCCGGTTCTTGTCCTTATACTCGAACTTCACCACGCCGTCTACCAGGGCAAATAGAGTGTCATCGTTTGCGCGGCGTACGTTCCGGCCGGCGTGGAATTTGGTGCCCCGCTGACGGACCAGAATATTCCCCGCGACGACCTTTTCCCCTCCGTAGCGCTTCACACCCAGATACTGGGGATTGCTCGTCCGGCCGTTCCGGCTGGAACCTACGCCCTTCTTATGTGCCATATGCGCCTCAACCCAGCTTGAGGTCGGTGATGCGGACCTCGGTAAACTTCTGCCGATGACCGGTCTTCCGGCGATAGTTCTTCCGCCGCTTGAACTTGAATACGTAGATCTTGGGCTCCTTGCCCTGACCCACCACCTCAGCGAGCACCTGCGCGCCTTTGACCAGAGGTGCCCCTGCCTTGATTGTCTCTCCGTCAGAGGACAGAAGCACCTGATCGAAGGTGATCTTCGACCCCGCCTCTGCGCTCATGAGCGGGAGCCGCAGGGTCTTCCCCTTCTCGGCTCTGAACTGTTTGCCTGCCGCCCGAAAAATGGCGTACATAATAAATACCGTCTTGCTAAAAAGGTGGTCTAACGACAGCCGGTAAGAATAGACAGGGATGCGGGTTGGGGCAAGGGGAGGGCTATCTATGCAACCGCGTAGAGGTCGGTCACATCCCGCCCGGCAGGGCGGCTCATCAGGCGGAACTCGTCCAGCCGCATCATTGGGTCATCGCGCAGCTCGATGTCGACGTTCGTCACTTTCGTCAGGCTCTGCAGCAGGCGGGGTTCCTCTTCGAGGAGGTAGAGCGCAACCTCCGGATGCAATCGGACCGTCAGTTGGCGCTCGCGCCGGTCGTGACCGGCCCGCTTCAGTGCACGCTCCAGGCGCCGCGCCACCACTTCCGGTGTAAAGACCCTCCCGGAGCCGGCACAAGTCGGGCAATCGGTGGTCATGGAGTGCCATAAAGAGGGCCGGACGCGCTGCCGGGTCATCTCGACCAAGCCAAGTTCGGAGACTGCCAGGGCCTTGGTTCGGGCACGGTCACGACCCAGGTGCGTTCTCAGCTCCTGCAACACCTTGTCGCGATTGGACCTCGTCTCCATGTCGATGAAGTCGCAGACAATGATGCCGCCGATGTCCCGAAGCCGAATCTGGCGCGCGATCTCGCGTGCCGCCTCGATGTTGGTTCGAAGAATGGTCTTTTCGGGGTCCTTCTTGCCCGTATACCGGCCTGTGTTCACGTCTATGCTGATGAGCGCTTCCGTGGGCTGAATGACAAGGCTGCCGCCAGTGGGAAGCTCGACTCGGGCCTTGAAGAGGTCACGGATCTCGGATTCGATGTCGAATTTGTCGAACAACGGTGTTGCATCGGTATACATGTGAACCCGGCTCATCAGCTCGGGGTCAATCTGCTGGAGATATTGCTCGATCTCGTTGTACAGCTCCTTCATATCCACATGCAGCGCGTCGACCTTCGCGCTGAACAGGTCCCGGATGATTCCGCGGGTGAGGCTGGTCTCCCGCTGGAGCAGGGCCGGCGCCCGCCGCACAAAGCTCTTCTTGCGGTTGATCTTCTTCCACAAGGCGAGCAGTGAGTCGATCTCGCGCCGAAAATGCTCTTCGGTGACTCCCTCCGCCACGGTCCTGACAATCACACCACCGGAGTTTTCCGGCAGGAGCTTGGAGACCATTTCCCGGAGCTTGGACCTCTGCTCCCGGCTCTCGATCTTGCGACTCACGCCCACTTTCGACGCATAAGGCATGTACACCAGAAATCGGCCGGGCAGCGAAATCTGGGCGGTGACCCGGCAGCCTTTGGAGCTGATCGGCTCCTTGGTCACCTGGACCGGCAGACTCTGTCCCTTTTTCAGGATGTCCTGAATGTTGGGTAAGGCTCGACGGGGGGAAATCTCTCGCTGACGACCTTCGGCGGCGGGCTTTTCGCTGGCGCCGGCACCGTTTCCGCGCCGACCCCGGCGCCGATCCCGGCTACGCCAGCCGGTTTTTCTTTCGGGCGCAGCGTCAGCTACCGGTGTGTCGTTGCTTTCGGATTGTTCGGCTGGGTCTTCCTCGGCTGCGTCCTCCTCCTCCGGCTCCTCGTCCTCGTCCGGCTCCAGCAAATCGGAGGCGTGAAGGAACGCGCTTTTCTCCTGACCGATGTCAACGAACGCGGCCTGTATCCCCGGAAGCACCGCCTCGACACGACCCAGGTAGATGTCGCCCACCGTACGCCGGTGGTCGGGACGATCCACCAGCAGCTCTACCAGTCTGTCATCTTCCAGGATGGCCACGCGGGTTTCGCGCTGGCTTCCGTTGATCAGGATCTCACGCTTCAAGTATGACCTCGTAGAGATCACCGCTGAGAACCCGGTGATTCACTCATCCCAGAGAAAACGCGCCTCTGGTGGCTGCCCATGACCAAAACGAGGAGCATGCCGCGAGAAGCGCGTCCTGCTGGCGCTAATTATATGAAGCTGGCGAGTTTATGGACAGTCCCCAGACCTCAGACGCAGGACGCCAGTCTTAAAGGCTGGCGTCTGGGGTCTGGCGTCTGGGGTCTATTTAGTCCACTGTCTCTCCCAGAATATGCCGGGCGATGACAATCCGCTGAATTTCACTGGTCCCTTCCCCGATCTCACAGACCTTGGCATCGCGCATCATGCGCTCCACAGGATACTCGGTGGTGTAGCCGTAGCCGCCGAAAATCTGCACGGCCTTGGTCGTAGCCCGCATGGCCAGCTCGGAACAGAAGAGCTTGGCCATGGCCGCTTCCTTCTTAAACGGGCGGCCGTTCTGCTTGAGCCAGGCCGCATGATACAGAAGGTGGGTGCCGGCCTCGATCTCCATGGCCATGTCTGCCAGTTGGAAGCTCACACCCTGGAAGCTGCCGATCGGGCGGCCGAACTGCTTCCTGACACCGGCATACCGCAGCGCCTCCTCATAAGCACCCTCGGCGATGCCGAGTGACAAGGCAGCAATCCCGATGCGCCCCGCGTCCAGAGTCTTCAGGAAGTTAATGAAGCCGTATCCGGGCCGACCAAGAATGTTTTCCTTGGGTACGACTGCATCCTCGAAGATGAGCTCGCGCGTGTCGCTGGCGCGCCAGCCCATCTTGTCTTGCTTCTTTCCCGCCCTGACACCCTTGGTCTTCGGTAAATCAGGCGAGTGGCCGACGCCCAGCTTCCGGCACTGCTCGAGGTCGGTGGTATCCTTGGTGACGATGAAGCTGGTGATTCCCTTGTTGCCTTTACCCGCTTCGGTCCGTGCGGTGATGACGAAGACCTCACCGACGCCCGCGTGGGTGATGAAGATCTTGGAGCCGTTGATCAGGAAGTGATCTCCCTTGTCGACGGCGAGTGTGGCGGTTCCGCCCGCATCGCTGCCGGCACCCGGCTCCGTCAGACCGAAGCCGCCGAGGACCCGCCCCGAGGCCAACAATGGAACATACCGGCGCTTCTGCTCCTCCGTTCCGAACTCGACAATGGGCGACGTACCCAGGTTGGTGTGCGCGCTGATAGTGAGCGCATGACTGGCATCAACCTTGGCCATCTCATGGATGGTGATGTAGTACGACAGTTGATCCATTCCTGCGCCGCCGAGCTCATCGCTCCAGGGAACGCCCAGCAAGCCGAGCTCTCCCATGGCTTTGATATTTTCCCAGGGGAAACTCGAGGTGCGGTCCAGCTCAGGGGCCACCGGCAAGATGTGCGTGCGGGAGAAGTCCCGAACCATCTCGCGGACCTGTTGGTGGTGTTCGGTGAAGTAGAGAGAATCATCCATTGTTGCGTGGCTCCGTAGGTGATCCAACAGCCACCAAGCTAACGCCTGGGGCTGAGACGAGCCACCGCTTGCCACAACGTCTGTGTGTCAGGTGGCGCGAGGGCTCTCGCCTCGAGACAAAAGAACGCAGTCTCTCGTCGAGGACTCCTCGTCGCCACCCCCAAGTTCTGTTTCCTTAGCGGTCTGACCTTTCCGGAGCTTCGTGAGCGAGGCCGGTATGTCCTGCGAAGGCACTGCGTTCTTTTGTGCCGGAGCACGACTGCCGGACTCGCGAGATCCAGCAGCGCCGTGTCCATCACTCGACAGCCGGAGGAGGTCATCGGCAAATTTGGCCAGAAGCCTCGGACCGACGCCGCGTACCCTTGCCAGATCTATCCGACTTTCTGGGCGTGCCGTTACAATGTCCCGGAGCACAGCGTCACGAACGACCACGTACGGCGGCACCCCCATTTCTCGAGCGACTCTCGCGCGCCACTCGGTCAGGACGCTCAGCGCTGAATCATCTTTCGGAGGGGCCACCGCACCGTCACCCGGTGCGAGTGCGCGAAGAATGGTTCCGCCGAGCCGAGCTGCCAGGGCTGGTCCCACACCGGGAACATCTGCAAGCGAGGCAGCATCTGTCGGTGGCTGCAGGGCCAGTCGCCGGAGGACCTGCGGCTCCAGGGGGCAGCCCGACCAGACCGTCTTTCTATCCGCCAATGCATGCCGCAACCGAGTCAGTCGTTCGGAAACAACCGGGTTCGCGGGCGGTGGAGCACACTTGGCACCGCAGCGGTCGCATCCGGCGCAATGCTGCAGGCGTTCACCGAAGTACTGAACCAGACGCGCGCGACGGCAGCCGGGTTTCGCGCGCGTAATCGTCTACCGCCTGGATTCTCGCCTCCGCCCGGCTGCGACGATCCCGAACGGGTCGCCAATCGACAGGCCCGCGTTCCGGATGCAGCTCACGACGGAGGCGCTCCGCTGATTCGAGAACGTTGCGCGGTACTCCGACGGCGCCATCACGCTCGTACCAGATACGCTCGAGCAGGCGCCGTGCGGGAAAGGTGACGTCGAGCTGACGCCGGTGCAGCCCGGCATCGGCCGGGCGCCACAGCAGCACGCATCGGGCGAACTCGCCATCGCGGCCGGCTCTGCCCGCCTCCTGGTAATAGGCTTCCGGTGTTGGCGGCGGCGTCCAATGCACGACCAGCCTCACTGAAGGCTTATCGATACCCATGCCGAAGGCGCATGTGGCGACGATGATATCCACGCGGTCGCGTAGAAAGTCCTCCAATGTCGTAGCGCGTGTACCCTTGGTGAGTCCAGCATGGTACGGCGCCGCACGATGCCCCGCGCGAGACAGCGCCCGTGCAACTGCCTCCGTACTCCCGCGGGTAGGCGTGTAGACAATCGACATGGCATCATCGCCCTGGAGCAAGGCGAGCAGAGCGTCAAGCCGCCCCTTCTCAGTCTCAACCTTGACCGCTCCGAACCAGAGATTGCGACGATCGAACGAGCCCAGGTGCGATTCGTATCCAGAACGCAATCGCAGCGCGCGTGCAATCTCCTCCCTGACCGCCGGCGTGGCGCTCCCCGTGAGCGCAACGGCCTGCGGCTGCCCCAGCCGGTACCGAGCTCGCGCGAGCCGGCGGTAACTCGGCCTGAAATCATGACCCCACTCGGCGATGCAGTGCGCCTCGTCCACGATCAGGAGCCGCGGCCGAATGCCCTGCGTCGAGAGCTCGTGACTCAGGCGTTCAAGGCGCTCGGGCGATACGTACAACATCTTGAGAGACCCGTCGGCAATGGCCGCTCGTACCGATTCCTCTTCGACCTTCCCCAGGCTGCTATTCAGACATGCCGCTGGAAGCCCACGAGAACGTGCAGCCTCGACCTGATCCTGCATCAGTGAAATGAGAGGCGAAACAACGATGCTCAGTCCGGGTAGGACCATGGCTGGGATCTGGAAGCAGATCGACTTGCCGCCGCCCGTTGGGAGCACTGCAAGCGTATCGCTCCCCGCGAGGATGGACCGGAGCACAGGGATCTGAGCTCGCCTGAAATCGGCATACCCAAAGTGATGCAGCAGAAGCCTTCGGGCCTCGGCCATGAGATCGGTCATAGCCGAGTATGCACGTAACGATGCGTGGAGTTGTGATCCGGAAAACGCGAAAGGGACCTTGCTCGTACCCGAGAAGGTCCCCTCTTTGCGTCAGGACAACGAATCTCCTTGTCCTGATTACCCGCTTACCGCTTCGTGTATCAGCTCCCGCCGAATCTGATGCCCACCGTTATCGGGATAAACTGCAAGTCGGAGCCGTCGGTCATGACATTATGGAAGCGGCCCTCGATGAACAGACCCGCGCCACCAGCCTTGAAGTCGAATCCGGCACCGGCATTGAGTCCGAAGTCCGTGGTGCCGCCACCAAGAACATCCCCCGGATCGTCCTGGCCGGTGATCTTGGAGTTGTAGACACCGACGCCGCCAATTATGTACGGCCGGAAGGTGCTCTCCTCAGAGGTCTTGAACTTGAACACCACGTTACCGGTGCCTTGAATCAGGCGGGTCTTCAGGTCGCTGAATCCGGCAGGGGCCGCAGCATCATCCAGGGAGAATTGCTGGTACGATCCATCGAACTGAATTCCAACGGGCCAGCCGTCTGGAACGAACGAAATCGCCGCCAAGCCGTGCCAGCCGAGCTTGGACGCGTCATCGAAGTCGCCCAGCGGTACGCCGATTCCGCCTCCAAGCGCAAATTCAGCGCCCTGCGCGCGGACGGCGGGCGCACTAAGCAGCATTCCGACTGCGAGCGCTGCCGTACCCCTCAAAAGCCCTCTCATATAGCCCTCCATTGATGGACAAGTCTCCGACAACATGGTTCCTCGCGGGCAAAGTAGTGCCGCCTCAAGGCACTACCTGTGAGCCGCGTCACAAAGGAGGAGTATGGTCGGAGCCTGCCTCTCCGGAGCTCGAATCCATGCGCTTGCGTAGCGTCAGTCGGGCGAGAATCGATACGAGCAGGAGCGCGATGGCAGCCCAGCCGAGCCATTCGTGGTTCAGCGCGATGCTGATCAAGGCCACAGCGAAGCCGGCGACGGCAAAACCTACGCGAAGGACGTTCAAGTCTTGAGGAAATGCTTCACAGCGGTGCGGAAGTCAGGGGTGCTGCGAGCAACGGCGTTGACTCTGGCGCCCAGTTTGACCCCCTCAGCAAAGCTCTTCCCTTCCTGCTCGAAGAAGACCCGCTTAGTCAGTGCGAGTGCTGTGGCGCTCGAATCTGCTAATCGTAGAGCCAGCGCGAAGCCTTCCTTCTCCAAGTCCCCCGCAGGCACCACTCGGGATATCAACCCCGCCGCGCGGGCCTCTTCGGCGCCAAGGAGGCGGCCAGTCAAGATGAGATCGAGCGCGATCTTCTCGCCGGTCGCACGCTGGAGCAGTGTTGCAACCATGGCGGGAACGAACCCCCGTTGAATTTCAGGATAGCCCAGCTGCGCAGCATCGCTCGCGAGCACCAGATCACATGCTGTAGCGAGTCCGGCACCACCGGCTAGCGCCCGCCCTTGTACCAGGGCCACTACCGGTTTGGGCAGCGTGCGTACCCGCTCGAAGATCTGTCCGAGCCGGTACGCGGTGGCTTCGTTCTGGTCTGATGTCTGGTCGGCCGATGCCAGGAGCTCTTCCAGATCCGCACCAGCACAAAAGTCCTTTCCGGCTCCTCGGATCAGCACAACCCTAACGTCGGCATCGAGGTCGGCTTGCTCCAGGAATTGATGAAGGAGTTCGACCGACGACGAGTTGATCGCGTTTCGCTTGTCGGGGCGATTGAGGGTGATGCTGAAGATCCCTCGATCCAGAGAGGTGACGACCGGCTCAGTCATGGCCGCTTTCTCACACCCTTTTTGTCTGCTACCTGGCGGGCCAGCGCGGGAGGAACCGGAATCTCCATGCGCAGCAACGCCGTCGAGTAAACCTTTCCCTGCGCATCGGTCTTGAGCGAGATCGTCCCCCCGCCGCCGAGCGCGCCATGCAGCAGAAAATTGAGCGCGTTCAGGTTCGGGAGCTCGAAGCGCTCCACTTCCGACACCATTCCCTTGAAGTGCCGCTTTACCCGGGCGACGGTGACCTCACGCTTAAGTACCGGGTAATACTCCGGCTCCAACGCGATGAGACCGACATTGGCTGTGTCGCCCTTGTCGCCCGAGCGGGCGTGAGCGAGATAGCGCAACTGTATCGATGCGGGCGAAACCTTGCTGTTCCTACGTGGGCCCATCAGCCACTCAATCAGTAAAATGTCGTCGGTGGTTCTGCTCCGGCACAAAAGAACGCAGTGCCTCCGCAGAACCCACCGTCCTCCGAACCAACAATTGGTACCGGTGCAGGGGCCTCGCCGAAGGACTGCGTTCTTTTTGTCCGGAGGCGAGGCCCGCACCGGTGACCTACCAGAGCCTAGGCAGTAAGGATCTCGACATTCACATACGGCTCCACCTGCTGCCGATCGATCAATGCCGGCCAGTAGGCTACGACTTCCTCGACCGCAGGCCGCCCACCGGCGAATCCCGTCACACTCGGCGGCCCGGTCAGCACCAGGGGGGCGATCTCTCGGGTGAATCGTTCCACCGGCGGCCGCTCCCGCGCTCGCACGCCGACCCTGAGTTGAATTTCCGGGGCATCCGGATTGGGTGGGCCGCTGAGTGCGCCGTGAGTTGCGTTGGCCCCGACGAACTCCGTCAAGATCTGCTCGAACTCCAGGCCCAAGTCCTGCAATCGCTCGCGAAGGATGCGGTCGGCCGCTTTCGCCTTATCGAAAGCGTCAGGCCAGGCGTATACCAGGGTTCCTACCGCCTTATAGCCATAGAAGTATGCCACCGACACCTTGAGCATGGGCGTGCGCGGCCCACCACGGATGCCGCTGACGCGAACCCGGTCTCTGCCCGCTTGTTTGAGCTGAATGCTGGTGAAATCCGCGACACCGTCGGGAGTGATGTATGCTCGGGGGTCGCCCATTTCATATACCAACTGCTCCGTCACTGACGCAACCGATACAACCCCCCCGGTGCCGGGGTGTTTGGTCACGACGAAGCTCCCGTCCGGCGACGCCTCGACGATGGGGAACCCGGGGTTTGCAAGACCTTTCACCGATCGCCAGTCACGGAGCAGGTTACCACCCGAGCACTGAGCACCGCACTCGATGATGTGGCCGGCCACCGTGCCGGCCGCAACCTTGTCCCAGTCTTCGGTGGGCCAGCCGAACTCGTGAAAGATGGGGCCCAGCGTGAGCCCGGTGTCCGTCACGCGACCCGTTACCACCACATTGGCGCCACCACGGAGCGCTTCCACGATCGGCCCCATGCCCAAGTAGGCGTTCGCCGAGAGCACCTGGTCTCTGATAACGGCAAGCGGCCGTCCTGTTTCCATGTTGTTGAGCGGGTGCCCCGACGCGATCAGCTGATCCAGACGCTCCAGGAGGTCGTCACCGGTAACCAGCCCTACTTTTACTTTCCCCGATAAACCCAGACGCCGGGCAACCTCCAGCACCGCCTCCGCGCACCCCCGCGGGTTGACTCCGCCGGCATTGGAGGTGACACGGATCCCCTTCTCAACGACATCGGGAAGAATTCGCTCCATGAGCGGGACGAAATCCCGTGCGTAGCCGGTCTTGGGATCGCGCGATTTCTGTTTCTGCATGATGGACATGGTCACCTCGGCGAGGTAATCCATCATGAGGTAGTCAATCGGGCCTCCCTGAACCTGACGTACCGGCGCCTCGAGCCAGTCGCCCCAGAAACCCTGACCTGCTGCAACCCGGACTGGGGTTGACCTCATCGCATGATCGGTGGATTTGGGAGCGGAAGACCGGCCTCACGTGTCCAGGTGTGATCGCGGTCTCGAACCACGAGAACTCCAAGAGGAAAGAACCCGTCGCCTGCAGGCCACGGCAATGCGGGTAGCGGAAAACTTCGTGTGACACTTCTCCCCGGAGCAACAGTGAGGCTCTCCGGTGCTGAGGCCTGCTTGGGCACAGTCACGGCCGAGTCGGCATACAATCGAATTGACGCGCGAAGGGTCCACGGCTCTTCGCTCACCGCGGCGGCAAATCCGGGGAAGAGCGCCAGCTCGACTGGCATGTCACCGTGGCCGCTTGGTAGCGCGGCTTGCAGGCGCCCGAAGGAATAGTTCAGTGGTTGCTTCTCGATCTGGATGCCGGCGGAGTCGAAGAGGGTTACACCGAAATCGGTGAATTTGGTCCATTGCTCGCGATCCATCGTGATGTCTACCACGACGCCTCTCGCCCAGCGAGGAGCAACGAAGGGAATTCTGTGGGTCGCCGAGCCACGAGTGACCACCGTCTCGACCCGTTCGGCCCCAGCGAGCAGCAGTGCCATCTCTCCCGTCGCGGGTGCAGCTGTCACGTTGGACAACATCCCCACAGCTTCGTCCTTCTTGCGAGTGAGATGCAGAAGAAATGGCGAGTGCGTCACTCGAACACTCGCAGTCAATCCCTGGGCGGCTGGCGAAACTGCTGCGGCCACCGCCTCATAGATCCCTGCCACTGCGTCGCGAGCGTCCACTCGGTACCAGGCACCCTCCGGACCACCAAGCGGCCTCGCGCTTTCGTCTCGATACGGCATTCCATCCGGCTCGTGCAGGAAGGCAAGCCCCTTCTCCCGTAGCCCGGTCGTTACCCGGACTTCGAACGGCCTGGAGCTATCGGCCTGGAAGAAGGTCCGCAGAGAAGCACCAGACTCCACCGGAACTGAGGTTCTGAGCGCGGCTTCCTGCGCCTTAAAGCCGGCTGCCATGACAATGGTGTTTACCAGTCTGAACGCCGGCCCCGCGAGAGAATCTTCGCCCCAGCCGGTTACCACACCCACGTAGGCGCCCGGCGGCTTGAGGGCGGACAGGTCGTATCGCAGATCCACGCTAGTCTTCGCTCCCTTCAGCGTTATTCGCGCGGGAGCGGTGAGCCAGGGTGAATCGCTTTTGAGACGGTACACGCCCTCAGGGGCCGAGTCAGCGCGAAGCATCTGGAATTGCTGGACAACGGAATTCCGGCCGCGGGCGGCCACCTCATGAAATGCTGCGGTGGCATTCGTATGTTCACCCACAGCGCGCACGAAGATCTCGGGCACACGACGATCGCCAGTCAGCCAACGGTAGGCTCGCTCTACGTCAGGAAGCCCGGTACCCTCGTCGACGAAAGTTGCCGTGGCCAGAGGACTCGCCGTGACCATCAGCGCCTGCTTGATCGAACGGGCCTCCACCGGACGCTTCTCCTGGTTTGCTGCCGATACCAGGAGCGCCGCCAAGCCAGCCGCGTGCGGAGATGCCATGCTGGTGCCCTGCGAGATTTCTTGCCCTGTATTCCACCGGGGAACCGTCGAGTAGGCGACGCCAGGAGTGACGATCTCCGGTTTTGCCAATTCACCGCCTCGCGAGCTGAAGTAGGCCAGTTGGTCTTCACGTCGCGCCCCTGAGCGATCGGGCACGAGAAATGTCCCGGGCAACGTGGCACCAACACTGATGGCGCGATTCGTCGATCCAGGGAACCCAACAGTCGACAGGCCGGGCCCGTCGTTTCCCGCCGCGATGGTGAAGACCAGACCCGGACGCGTCGCGAGCAGCGAGTCGATCAAGAGATCGATGCGGGCGCGGCCTTCCACTTCATTGCCAACGCCGAAGCTCATGTTGAGGATGAGCGGGAGCCGCCGAGTCTCTGCGAAACGAATGGCGTAATCTACGGCACGCATCATACTGCCGGTGGTGGTGATGCTGCCCTGCGCGCTATTGGCGATCTTGAGACCAAGGAGCTGCGCTCCCGGGGCGACCCCGTCGAAGCCGGTCACCCCGTACATATCGTTCCCGGCGGCGATGCCTGCCACATGCGAGCCGTGACCGAAAGTATCGAATACCAGATCGAGCTCCGGTTCCGCACCCGCGGCGGAGAAGTTGGCGGCGATCGTTATACGTGGCTTTCTGCCCTTTGCGGCCCAGGCGAAGGTTTCGCGCGCCACCAGGTAATCGTGCACCGCCCGCTCGCCGGTGATCGACCCGTCTCCGTCCGTATCCGCGAACATCACCCAACCGTCCCGGGCACGGGTGACAATGACAGGAAGTGTGTCGCCCACGACTCCATTGCCATTGAGGTCGGATGCGGGTGGCGGACCCAGTGGAAGCTCCGCGATGGTGCCGCCGTAGTAGGGCCCGCCGGTGCTCAGTGCAGCCACCCGGCCGAAGCCTGCCAGCCTTCTCCCTGCGATCTCGATGGTATCACCGGCCGGAGTGATCCGTCGAAGTGCGACCGCACCCTCAGCCGAAAAATCCCGCAGGTCGAGCAGCTTCGGCGCGTCGGTCGAGGTGGTGGCGAGACCAGCAATACCGGGGTCGATGCCGGTATCCAGAATTCCGATCAGCACCCCGCGTCCGTCGTAGGTAGGATGCTGTTTCAGGAAGTCGTTGACACCGGTGCTTGCAAGCGGCATCCAACCGTGAGCAAACGCTGCATCCGGAGGAACCACGGGCTGCAGGCTGTCGTATGGATCCGGCTCGGGAGCCACGGCCGAGGCGGGTGGCTTCGGGGGTAGCCGGCCCGGATCGATATTGGGCTTGGGCAGAGGAGACTGGTCCGGGGCGGGCTGCTCCTGCTCCTGCGCCTTAGGAGCACAGCCAAGCCCCAGCGCCAACACGGCGAACGCGAGACGCCAAGACATGTGGCTCCTAGCGGGTGGTCGCCGCGTCGAGCGGCGGAAGAACGAAGGGCCCGAGATGAGGTCCGGCGTAATTCGCCGCAATCCGGAGCGCAAAAGCGAGCTGGTCCCTGGTCTCCTCGGGTGTCACGATGGTATCCAGAAAACCACGGGCACCGGCATACTTGGCGTCGAGCTGCTCCTCGTAGTCGGCTCGCATCGATTCCATGGATGCCTTCACTTCGGCTGATGGCTCACGGCCCTCGCGCCGAGACTTGTCGATTTCCGCGCCGTGCACGGCCATGACGGCAGACTCTCCTTCCATCACCCCCATGCGCCCCGTGGGCCAGGACAAAAGGAAGTCGGGATCGAAGCCCTGCCCTGCCATGGCGTAGTAGCCGGCGCCTGAGGCGTGGTTCACCGTGAGTACAATCTTCGGAACGACGGCCGTCGCCATGGCTTCCACAAATCGAGCGCCAGCCCGAATAATTCCTGACTGTTCGGCCTCCGGCCCCACCATGAAACCGCTGACGTCTTGAATGAAAAGTATGGGCAGCCGCTCGCGATTCGCCGTCTCGATGAAGAAGGCCACCTTCTCGGCGCTCCCGGTATAGACGATCCCACCGAACCGCGGACGCTCTCCGGGTTGGCCCTTGATCACTCCACGCTGATTCGCTATCACCGCCACCGGACGCCCTTCGATGTGGGCATGCCCACACAACATCTCCCGCGCGATATCCGGCTGAAACTCAACCAGCTCACCGGCATCGAGAATGCAGGCGAGCACCTGGCGCATGTCGTAGGAGAGTCGGTGGTCCTGGGGCAGGATGTCGTAGAGGTCGGCGGGAGGACGGGAGGGGGAACGCACCGGTCGGGTCCGATGATTCACACCGGCCGCCAGTGGGAGGCGCGTTATGTACTCACGGATCTGGACCAGGCACTCCTTGTCGTTGGCTGCCCGATAGTGCGCCACCGCGCTCAACTCGGTGTGGGTGCGGGCACCGCCAAGCGTCTCGGCGTCGATTGTCTGTCCCGTGGCCCCTTTGACGAGATTGGGGCCACCGAGTCCCATGAAGCTGGTCCCTTCGACCATGAAAATCACGTCCGAGAGTGCGGGCAGATATGCTCCACCCGCAATGCAACTTCCCATCACCGCGCTGATTTGCGGGACGTGAAGGTAGCGCCGCATGATCGAGTTGTAATAGAAAATGCGAGCGGCGCCGTACTGACCCGGAAAGACTCCGCCCTGATACGGAAGATTCACACCAGCACTGTCCACGAGATAGACGATAGGGATCCGTTGGCGCATGGCGACTTCCTGCGCCCGCAGGATCTTCCGTATGGTCTCCGGCCACCACGAGCCAGCTTTCACCGTAGCGTCGTTGGCCACAACCACCACTTCACGCCCTTCGACCATCCCGACCCCGGTGATGACACCTGCTCCGGGAGCCTGTCCGTCATACTGGTCATAGGCAACCAGCAGCCCGAGCTCCAGCCACGCGGAGTTCGCATCCAGCAGCTGCGTCACCCGCTCCCGAGGTGAGAGCTTGCCCTGTTCGTGCATCCGAGCCACGCGCGCTGCGCCCCCGCCCTGCCGCAGTTTGGCCGCGAGCTGCTGGTATTCCTCAGTGAGCGCGCGAAGGCGGCTACCGCTGGGGCTCATGACTCCAGGTGAGATGCGGCCCACTGCCTGATGTAGTCGACGAGATCGGATGTGGGAGTACCGGGGCCGAACAGCTTCCCGATGCCGAGCTGTTGCAGTGCGAGCATGTCCTCGACCGGGATGATGCCACCGCCAGTGACGAGCGTGTCGGCACGTCCCATTTCTTCGAGCAGCTGCCGAACCCTGGGAAAGAGAGTCATGTGCGCACCAGAGAGGATGGATAGCCCCACGACATCCACATCCTCCTGCACCGCCGCGGTTGCGATCATCTCGGGCGTCTGGTGCAGCCCGGTGTAGACCACCTCCATCCCGGCATCGCGCAGCGCGGCGGCCACCACCTTGGCGCCGCGGTCATGGCCGTCCAATCCCGGCTTGGCGACGAGCACCCTGATAGGGCGAGTAGTTCCATTCGGATGGGAGCTCTGGCTCATGGGGTCTTTCTCACCAGAAGGTCGTCTACCAGCTCATCGATCGACGCAGCAGTGCGGCAGGGAGGCTTCTGGCCCACGCCGCTCGATGTCAAAAGCACTGCCTCCATCCCGGCGGCGCGAGCCCCAACGACGTCGACGTCGTACAGGTCGCCCACATACAAGGCTTCCTCAGGCGCAACATCCAGTGCATGGAGAGCGGCCCGGAATATGGCAGGGTCAGGCTTTTCCGTGCCGAAGACGCTGGAGTCGATCACCACATCGAAATACTCGCGCAGTCCAGCCGCGCTCAGCGCCTGATCGACGCGCCCATCACTGTTGGACACGATGCCGAGCCGGAGTCCGGCAGCGCGTAGTCTGGCGAGAGCACCATGGGTCTTCTCGTGTACGGAACACCAGAGATGACGTTCGCCGTGCATTCGGCGAAGGCAGTCACGCACCTCACCCATTCGGCCGGCCGGCACTCCGGCCGATCGAAAGAGAGCTTCGAGGTACACGGCTGCTCGATCCCCGTCGGTTCCGGCCGAGGCTTCCATGGCCGCTGCGGCTTCGGCTGCATGAGCGGCGAGTCCTTCGCCGGTCAACGGCAGACCCAACGCCGTCCCGACTCCCAGTGCCATTCTGTCGTAGTCCAGGAACACGAGGGTGTTCCCGGCGTCGAAGAGAACCGCCCGAATCAACGGAACCGCAGGAGCGCGCCCAGGCTCTCGATCGCGTTACGAGCCTCGGGCTCATACACAACGTTGACGTCGACGCCCTGTCGCAAGGCTTCCTCGATGGCGTCATCCACGACATCGATCACGGGGATGGGCTCACCCTCGCCCCGGCATTCGGTCTCGGTGAGGGCGAGCCGCCCGGAATCGCCACAGCGAAATCCGGCTTCACTGGCGTCCGAGTTGACGAGCAGTGATCGCACCTGGCCTCGGGCAAGCGCCTTGAGAGTAGGACCCAGGCCGTTCACGCCCCATCCGCTGCCGATACCCTCCAGCATCTCGTGTACCTCCTCTCGCTCGCTCGCGCGCTCGTAGGCTTCGCGCACTGCCAGCGTGGCAGCGTGGACTGCAGCCGGAGAAGCGTCCTTCGGGTTCAACCGTACAGTGCCGATCAGCCGCTCCGTGAGATACGCATGAAGAAACGGCTCTACCGCCCGCGCCTCGGCACCGGTGCCGGCGAGAACGATCCCATGCGCGGGATGACGGCGATACATGCCGAACAGCTCTCGCGCGATGGCCTCGTAGTGCCGCTGCTTCTCCTGTCGTATGCGGTTGTTATAGGTGTGTTCGCCCCAGCCGCTGCTGCCGTCATGATCGGCATGGAAGCGCTTTCCGCGGGTGGTCTCTGAACGGAGCCCGGGCAACTCCTGGCAGTGATAGGCAGTGACTTCGAAGAAGCGGGCCCGGCTCCGGTCGAGCACGACCGCGAGCAGGCGCCCGAACTCCTCTTCTACCGACGCGAGCTCACGCACAAGAGGTGAGACGTCGACCGCAAGACGGGAGCGATGTACTACGGGCAGAGGAACCATCTCGAAGAGACCGATTCCCTCGCAGGCGAAGATTGCCAGTCCCTGGGTATGAGGAAGATTGCCGGGTGTTCTGAGAAATTCCTGGACCCGGTGCAGGTCCCTCGAGACTTCATCCCAAATTCGTCGATCGAGTCCCAGCCGGGGCAGTGCCTGGAGCGCCGCTTTCATCCGGTTCTTGATCTTGATCAGATACTTCCCTCGAGTCCGGTCCCGTGGCTCGAGCTTCAGGTAACAGCTGACAACCCGGTGCTTGCCAGTCTGAACCCGAGTGAGCTGCTCCAGCACGCCGGCGAGAGGCGGCGCGCCGTTCTCTCCGGTTATCCGACCGACCGATGGATCGCCGGGAACAGCGGGAGGGGCTTCCAGCACGCCTTCCCGCCCTGCCCGTCTCTCCCGTCCCTCTCGTCCTTCCCGCCTCTCCCGCCCTCTACTAGAAGAAGACCGGCTCGCGATAGCTCCCATAAATTCCCTCGAGCACATGCCGGATCTCGTACAGCGTGCAGTAGGCGCGCGCACAGTCCAGCATTGCAGGTATGATGTTCTCGTCTTTTTCGGCAGCCCCGCGGAGTGCCGCGAGACGCTCGGCGACTACAGCGTCGTCCCGCTGGGCCCTGAGTTTCCTGATTCGCTCGCGCTGGGTGCGCTCGGCCGCGTCGCCCACGCGAAGAATTTCCACCGGCGCCTCAGCTTCTTCCACGAAATCGTTCACGCCGACAATCGTGCGCCGACCTTGCTCCAGCTCGGCCTGAAATCTCATGGAAGAGTGTGCGATCTGCCGCTGGAACCACCCCGATTCGATCGCCCGGACAACCCCCCCCTGCGCGTCGATCTCGGCAAACAGCCCCTCGGCTTCGCGCTCGAGCGCATCGGTAAGCGACTCCAGATAATACGATCCGCCGAGTGGGTCGGCGACGTTGGGCACGCCGGTCTCGTAGGCCAGGATCTGCTGAGTGCGCAACGCGATCCGAACCGTTTCCTCAGTCGGAAGTGCCAGTGTTTCATCGAGTGCGTTCGTGTGCAGTGACTGGGTACCACCCAGCACGGCGGCCAAGGCTTGATAAGCGACGCGCACGACGTTGTTGTGCGGCTGTTGCGCCGTCAGCGTGACGCCCGCGGTTTGACAATGGAAGCGCATCTTCCAGGTGCGGGGGTCTCGCGCGCCATACCGCTCCCGAAGGTGGCGTGCCCAGATTCGCCGCGCGGCCCGTAGCTTGGCTATCTCCTCGAAGAAGTCGTTGTGGATGTCCCAGAAGAAAGAAAGCCGCGGACCAAAGCTGTCCACGGCGAGTCCCCGGGCTGCTCCATGCTCCACGTAGCAGAAGCCGTTCGCGAGGGTGAATGCAAGCTCCTGAGCAGCGGTGGCTCCCGCCTCCCGGATGTGGTATCCGGAAATCGAGATGGTGTTCCACTTGGGCGTGTGCTCGGCGGCCCACTCGAACAGGTCGACGATGATCTTGAGGGCGGGCTCCGCCGGAAAGATCCAGGCGTGCTGCGCCATATACTCCTTGAGGATGTCGTTCTGAATAGTGCCCTGAAGCTGCTCGATCGGCACTCCCTGGCGCTCGGCGGCTGCGACGTAGAAGCAAAACAGCATCGCCGCCGGGCCGTTGATGGTCATCGAGGTCGAGACTTTATCGAGCGGAATCCCATCGAACAGCGTCTCCATGTCGGCCAGGCTGGAGATGGCAACACCGCATTTCCCCACTTCGCCTTCAGACCGCGGATGATCCGAGTCGTAGCCCATCAAGGTGGGAAAATCGAAGGCCACCGAGAGCCCGGTCTGCCCTCGCTCGAGCAGAAACTTGTAGCGCTCGTTGGTGTCTTCGGCCGTTCCGAAGCCGGCGAACTGCCGCATGGTCCAGAGGCGGCCCCGGTACATCGTCGGGTGAATCCCGCGAGTATAGGGAAACTGACCCGGCAAGCCAGTCGCGCTGATGATGTCCGAAGAAAGGTCGAGCGGAGTGTAGACCGGCTCGACTCCGCCCCCGGACACGGAGGTGATGTTCGCATCGGGACGCACCGGCAGTGCGGCCGCCTTGGCACGCCACGCCGCTAGCTCTGCCCGCAGCTGCGCCAGCTCGCGCTCCTGCTCGGTCAGTGCCGCAGGCTCGGACTTCCTATTGGCACGGCGTGCCGTCATATGCGCGCCCCTTGTTTGAGTCCGTCCAGTACTTCGGCTGCAACGTCATACGGGCTCAGCTGGCCGGCGACCACGCGATCCAGCCGCTGATCGATCAGTTGCTCCGCTCCAGTCTCCTGCCATATCCATTTTCGCGTGGCGCGGTCGACCACCTCGCGGGTCCGGTCCGAGAGGCGACTTCGCCGCCGCCGCTCGAGCTCACCAGACTGCTGGAGATAATCGTGGTGCCGATCAAGAGCGGAGACCAGGTCGGCGACGCCCTCGCCCTTTGCGGCGCTGGTAAGTAGAACCGGATTCTCCCAGGCGGCAGGGCGGTAAGGCGGCACGGCAGTAGACGCCTGGGCGTCATCCTGCGAAGAGGCTGCGCTCCCGAGTACCGCTTTACCGCCTTTCCGCGCTGCCGCCCTCGACCCCGTGATGGGCCGGAACGTTCCGAAACGCGTTGCCCCGTCGAATGCCGAGTGTCACCTCGATCTCCTGGCGCAGCTTGTCGGCTCCGCTTCGGTCTGCCTTGTTGACTACGAAGATGTCGCCGATCTCCATGATCCCCGATTTGAGAGTCTGGATGCCGTCGCCGGATTCGGGCACCAGCACCAGCACCGTGGAATCGGCCATTCGGGCCACGGCAAGCTCCGACTGCCCGACGCCAACCGTCTCCACCAGGATGCGGTCGAACCCCGCCGCGTCGAGCAGGTCACACACTTCGCGAGTAGTGGTGGCGAGCCCTCCCAATGAGCTACGGGTCGCCATGGAACGGATGTAGACACCCTGATCGAGGGCCACAGATTCCATGCGGATGCGGTCGCCCAGGAGTGCGCCGCCGGTGAACGGGCTGGTAGGATCCACCGCTATCACGGCGACCTTCAAGCCGGAGGCGCGGTACGCAGCGACCAGACGCTCGACCAGCGTGGACTTTCCCGCGCCCGGAGGGCCGGTGATTCCGATACGGCGGGCTTTGCCGAGTGAGCGGTGTACTTCGGCGAGGAGTTGTTCGAAGCCGGGACGAGCATTTTCGACCACCGAAATCGCCCGAGCCAGTGCGGCAGTCTTGCCGGCAACCAGCTCAGAGATCAGGTGATCGAGGTCCATGAATGAAAGGTCGCCACAGCTTCAAGGTCAGGCAAGCGGTTACGCCGTACGTGTTCAGTATGCAAGCCACTGCAGATCTGACGAACCAGCAATCAGGGTTATTATGGCTACCAAGCGAACTATACCCGATCGATGGCCCGCTGCCGATCTCTACCAGGACCCGCTGGGATGAGCGATACGGAGGTTGTGGCGAAGACGAAATCCGGCCGGACCAAGCCTGGGCTGGCTGGGCGGGGGGTGCCCGCGCTTGTGGCCGCCTTGGCATTCGTCGTGGCCTGCCGGCTTCTCCTCTATGGGTGGATGCCCGATCGGGGCAGCGACTTCGATTTACTGTACCACGCGGCGACACGGCTCCTCGGCGGTGAGAATCCTTACCCACCGGCGACACAATGGTTCCCGTACCCACTGCCTGCCGTGCTCCTCGCGGTACCCTTCACAGCCATTCCTCTGAGCCTCGCACGGCCACTATTCGATCTGGTCGTCGGCGGGGCCTTCGCGTATGCGCTCTGGAGATACCGCGGCACGTTTGCGCTTCTTGCGGTGGCTTCAGGCGCCTACCTGACCGCCATGTGGAACGGCCAGACTACACCCCTCATGGCAGCAGCAGCTCTCGTCCCCGCGCTCGGCTTTCTTCTAGCCGTCAGGCCTAACACGTCGGCGGCTCTTTGGATCGCCTGGCCTTCGCTCAGAACGCTCCTCGCTGCTAGCCTCTTTGTCGTCCTGAGCTTTGTGGTTTTGCCGTCGTGGCCTTGGGACTGGTGGCTGGCGTTGCCGCTGGATCACACCCCACTGATGCCGCCGATACTGAGGCCATTTGGGTTTCTTCTCTTGTTGGCTGCGCTACGATGGCGTTTACCCGAAGGGCGACTCATCCTTGCGATCGCCTTCATCCCGCAGACCACTCTCCCCTATGAGCTGGTACCGCTGGCACTGATCCCCACGAACCGCCGGGAAATGTTGATCTATGTGGCCGGCACCTGGATCGCCGTGGCCGCCGCACAGGGACTACATCTCAGCGAAACCATGGGTCGTTGGAACACCGGGGGGTGGCCGGTGTCGCTCTGCGCGGTCTACCTCCCTCTGCTGTATCTGGTGTTCCGCCGCCAAAAGAGCAAAAGCGTACCTCGGATCCAGAAGGAACGAAGAAGGCCACACCGACTCGACGATGCCGAGCTCAAGGTCGATGTCACCACCGACGGGTCTGGAGGGATCATTGTGAAGGTGACCCACATTCCATCGGGACTGTCCGCTACTGAGACCGGCCGAAACCGCGCTCTGGCCGAGCGGAAGGCACACGACAAGCTGGCTGGAATGCTTCGGCCCTCGGAGAGGGAGCTGAATTCCTCAACCCAGCGGGATTCCCCCAGTAGAGAGCGGCTGTAACATCTTCGACGCGTCTCCCGTATGGCGGAGGCGCTCGAAGGCCCGCCCTAACGCGGACGGTACCAACACCGCTCACTGCAAGAGGCTATGTACTACATCCAGGCAATCGTTCTCGCAGTCTGTCTCGCTTGTGCCGCTCCAGCGGCCCGGCAAACATCGAGTACATCTGATCCGCAGGATCAAACTAGAGCCCGCGCCGCGGATCGTGCCGAACTGCTCCGCCTGCACGAGCGACAGCGAACTGCGCATCTGGAGCGTCGTGCTGATTGGCTCGTGAGCGAATGGGCGGACAGCCTGTACAGTGTCTCCCGAGGTGGGGTCTCGCTCGGAACCCCGGAACAGGGTCGGGCCGGCTTCCAGGAGTACCTCGATGCCTCGACGTTTCAGGCCTGGGATGATATCGTGCCGCCTCGGATCCGCATCTCCCGCGATGGACAGATGGCGTACGTGGTGGTGGAGAAGCGGGTCCACCTGACCACGCCGGACAGTAGCGGTGCGGCACAGGCCGAACGTACCCGGTATGCCTGGCTTTCCGTATACGAAAAGCAGGATGGCAAGTGGCGTCTGTCCGCGATTGCCTCGACCGACCGCCCCGATCACCGCTGAATAGCGGGTGCAGCCTGATGTCTCAGCCATCCTCGTTGAACGTTGGTTCGAGCCGGCCACTTCTCGTGGTGCTCGTCATCACGGCGGCTATTCTCGGGTGGCTTGTGTGGCGTTTCAGTTCGGGTACCCGTCAGCTCAGCCGGGCAGCTCAGGAATGTCAGTCACGGTACGCGAAGGCAGGGACGTTCAAAGACACAGTCGCCGTGGACGCGACATACCCGACCGAATACGCACTGGAAGCGTCCAAGCGGACTGGTCCGGCGACATGCGGCCGGCTGCGCCGTGAGAACCGGGTGCGCTAGGAAGTTCGCGACTACGACAGGAAGGCAACATGGATCTGACTCCACTGATACCGGTCGTGGCGATCATCGCGTTTGCGGCCATCAAGATCGCCAACATCCGCGCGAACCGCTCGGCCCTGGCATCGACCGATATGCCCGAGCGGCTCGAAATTCTGGAACGCACCGTCCAGGGAATCCAGCAGGAGCTCGTCGAGGCACAGGACCGCCTGGATTTCACCGAGCGCGTACTCAGCCAAACGCGGGAAGAAAGGCGGATTGGTGGGTAACATGGACGAGGACCTCGAAGCGATGTCACGCGAGCAACTGATGGCCGAGGTCCGCAACCTCCGCCGCGGCATCCGCACTCACCATGTACAAGCGTCCGAGGCGCTACGCTCGACGCAGCCTTACGACAGGTGACAAGAGCAGTCGCAACTGTACTCGGATGCACCCCCATTGCCGAGAGATATTGGAATGCGCATCGCGATGCCCGCCAAGTACCTGATTGTCCTCATGTCAGCGGCCTGCACAGCGGCCCAGAGCTCTGACGGTACCGGAGCGTCGGCCACACGGGTTGCACCCCGCGCGGATCACCATCAGCACCTCTTCAGCCCTGCGATTGCAGCCCTTCTCTCGACAGACTCGAACAAATTTCAGCCTCTTACTGCGCGTGACATCCTGCCCCTGCTCGATTCCGCCGGCATTCGCCGAGCCGTCGTGTTGTCTATCGCATACATGTACGGCAGCCCGTCCCGTTCAGTTGAGGATGAGTATGCCAAGGTCCGAGCCGAGAACGACTGGACCGCGAGCGAGGTGGCTCGGTACCCGGAACGGCTGATCGTGTTCTGCAGCTTCAACCCGCTCAAGGAGTATGCCCTGAAGGAGCTGACGAGGTGCAGCAAGGATCCAAACCTCCGCCGCGGGGTCAAGCTCCACTTCGGAAACTCCGATGTGCAGCTCGAGAACCCGGCGCATATCGAGCAGCTCCGGCGAGTGTTCAAGGCTGCTAACGACCATCATATGCCGATCGTAGTGCACATGCGGGCGAGTATCTCGAGGAAGCGGCCGTACGGACCGATCCAGGCCCGCGCATTTCTCGAACAGGTGCTGCCCGTTGCCCCGAACATTCCCATCCAGGTGGCGCATATGGCCGGCACCGGGCCGGGCTACGATGACCCCCCGGCCGACACTGTTATGGCCTTCATTGCCGAGGCGGTCGAGAAGAGTGATCCCGGAACGCGCCGGCTGCTCTTCGACGTAACGTCGATCGTGAACCGCGACATCTCCTCAGCCAACGCAGCGCTCGTGGCAAAGCGAATTCGGCAAGTCGGTGTCGGACGCATACTGTATGGAACAGACGCCGCGGTTGGCGATAATCTGCGGCCGCGAGAGTCCTGGGCTGCGTTCCGCCGTCTGCCGCTCACCGCCGCCGAGCTCGGCGTGATCGCCAGAAACGAGGCCCCGTACCTTCGGTGATCGACATTGTTGAATTACTTTAGGATGTTCTGATAACATACTGGTGGTTATCATCTTGAGGCGGTGTCCATGAAGCAGCTTCGCAGGGTTGCCCGCCCGTCCACGTATTGACCACCTCAGGTCCCCTGGACGCCAGCACCATTCTTTTACCAGGTCGGGCACGACTCGCTGCCTTCACCGCTATCGTCCTCTGGGGCGTGTCGTTCGTGGCCACGAAGGCTGCGCTCCGTGAGGTCTCCCCTATAACCCTGATCTTCACTCGCTTTACCCTTGGCGTCGCCGTACTCGTGTTCGTTCTCAAGCTCAGGCGTGAGTCACCCGTCCCTCCGCGAGATGCCTGGCCCATGCTCGCGATGATGGGCTTCGTCGGCATCTTCCTTCATCAGATGGTGCAAGCACACGGCCTCACCCTTACGACCGCGGTGCGTACCGGCTGGCTGATCGGTCTCACTCCGATCTGGTCCGCAGTGCTCGCCGCCCTCTTTCTGGGCGAGAGTTTCGGCCCCCGGAAGATCCTCGGACTGCTCATCGGCCTGGTTGGAGCGCTGCTCGTGATTACTCGCGGGGAGCTCTCGGCAAGCATTCTTGCCCTGCCCTCTACCCAGGGAGACCTGCTGGTCCTGGCGAGCACATGGACGTGGGCGATATATACGATTCTGGGACGAACCACACTGCAGCGCCTGGGCAGCGCACGAGCCACTGCAGCGGCCATGTTCGCCGGGTGGGTAATGATGATCCCCTTTTTCGTGGGGATAGCTGGATGGCACGAGTACCGAGACCTGTCATCGACGAGTGTCAGCGCCATCCTCTTCCTCGGCATCGGCTGCTCCGGGCTGGGCTACTGGTTCTGGTACGCCGCATTGGAGCGCATCGACGCTTCCCAGGTCGCCGCGTTTCTGTACCTCGAGCCGCTGGTGACGCTCCTCTCAGCCGTGGTGCTGCTTGGGGAGGCCGTTGCACCCTCCACCATCGCGGGCGGGCTGCTCGTACTGGTTGGAGTTCTCACGGTCCAGGCGGCCCCGTCGCGAACAGTGGCACATTCCGCAGCCCTGGAGTGACATGCGCGAGCGACGTATCATCGGCTTTCGTCAGGACACAGAGCGCGAATGGATCGCAGAGCTCGAGTGCGGACACGCCCAGCATGTCAGGCACGATCCTCCGTGGCAGGTCTTTCCCTGGATTCTTCATGACCAAGCGCGTTCGGACCACATCGGCACGCCATTGCTTTGCAGGAAGTGCGAGGACGGAGAAGAATGACTGAATTTCCCCCCGGGTGCACCTGCGAGTTCACCATTCTGCGGTTCGAGGGTTACCTGCTGGAAACACTTTCGCTGAGTGAGTGTCTCGCCATAGCCGAGCACATCGAGGCTTGTGTGACCTGCGCCCAACGTCTGATGCTCTTTAGTGCACAGCGTGAAAGGCCGGCACACCGTGTCCGATAAAATCGTGGGGTTTGCCGGGAGCCTTCGCCGCGGCTCCTTCAACCGGGCGCTGCTCCGCGCCGCGCAGGAGCTCGCACCCGAGGGGATGGACATCGAGCTGATCGAGATTGGCGAGCTGCCGTTCTACAACGCGGACGTAGAGTCCCATGGTGATCCCCCGAGTGTCGCCACCTACAAGGCGTCCCTTGAAGCGGCAGATGGCATTCTCATCGCCACTCCCGAGTACAACGACGGAATCCCCGGCGTACTCACCAACGCCCTCGACTGGGGGTCGCGCCTTCCAGGCCGAGCCCCGCTGTCGGGAAAGCCGGTTGCCATCATGGGCGCGTCGCCCAGCCGCGTCGGGACCGCGCGGGCCCAGCTGCACCTCCGTCAGCTCCTCTCTCACGTACATGCCCGCATTCTGCCACCGCCCGAGCTACTGATTGCCTCCGCGCACCAGAGTTTCGACAAGAGTCTCCGACTGACCGACGAGAGCACGCGAGAGGTACTGGGGAAGCTGCTCCAGCGGTTCCACCGGTGGATCGTGCGTGAGCGCGCCGCACTCGAGGCCGAACGGCAACAGGCGGTGACGCACTGAGGCGAGCTTCCATGATCGTGCTTGACCGTTCCCTTCCCCTGTGTGTGGGACTCGTCCTCGCAATAACTCCCCCCCTGCTGGCGCAGGAGTACTCCGCCCCGTCCGCCCTCTCGGGCATCAGCAATGAAGGAAAGAACGAGAGCGACCCATATGGAACTGCAGGCGACAGGAGCTACCTGATCGGTAGCCAGGACGGAAGCTTCCCTGACCTTGGCGGCCACGTGCCAGGGGAAATGGGAGGCATGTGGGCCCACCCGATCAAAGTGATAGACGGCTTCTGGAGCAGGATCACCGATACCTCAAGCGATCAAACCAAAGACCTGACGAAGAGCAAGGAGTTCGTCAATTATCCCTACGGGGGTCGCTTCGTATATGACAAGGTATTGGATGACCTGAAGGTCGAGCGGTTTCAGTTCGCGCCCGACGGGTATGAGGGCGTGGTGGTCCAGTACACGTTCAGGAACACCTCCAGCCGGAAGAGAGAACTGAGCTTCGAACTCACCATCCGGACCGACCTTCTCCCGGTGTGGTTTTCGGAGCGCCTTGGAATCAGCGACGCTCCCGATTCCGTCGTGTGGGATCGCTCCAAGCATGTCTTCGTAGCCAGGGACACGAAGAACCCATGGTTCGCTGTGTGGGGAGCTGCTCCGTCGCGGGGTGCGGAGCGGATTGCAGAGCCCAGGGCGCCGGCTACGCGGGGGACGGGGGCCACGGCTGGATCCCGGCACGCCGTGTCTATTGGTTCCTACGGAGCCGCCACCTTGACGTTCGTCATCGCTGGTTCTTCAACCTCGAGAAGAGCCGCAGAGGATGTCTACGCTTATCTCACCCGGAATCACTCCAGGCTTCTGGCTCAGAAGAAGGCGCGTTACACCTCACTCATCCGCCGGGCTGCAATCAGAATTCCCGACAAGCGACTCCAGGAGGTCTACGACTGGGTCAGGATCAACTCCGAATGGCTGGTCAGAGACGTTCGCGGTGTCGGCCGCGGGCTCGGCGCCGGCCTCATGGAATATCCCTGGTGGTTCGGCACCGAGACCTACTCGCTTCATGCCCTCATCGCGACGGGAGATTTCCAGCTGGCGCGGCAGACACTGCGGTTGATGCGGGATCACTCCGCCAGGACCAATGGCAACGGCCGCATCGTCCATGAGCTCACCACCAACGGAGGAGTCTCCAATCCGGGTAACACCCAGGAGACCGCTTTGTTTGTCGTCACCGTGGGAAGGCTGGTGCAAGCTACCGGTGATCTGGCGTTCGCGAAGGAGATGTACCCTGCCGTGAAGCAGAGCCTCGAGTGGCTCTTGTCTACGGTCGATACGAACAGAAATCTGTTCCCGGAGGGCTATGGCATCATGGAGGTGCTGGGGCTCAACGTCGAAATCATCGACGTCGCGGTATATACCCAACAGGCCCTACTGGCCACATCCAAAGTCGCTGCTCTCGTGGGTGACCCGAATGCGGCCACGACTTACCGGCGACAAGCCGACGAACTCGCCGTCAGAATCGACGAGCGATTCTGGATCGACGACCAGACTTCGTATGGGGATTTCTACGGGACCCGATCACAGGCACTCGCTGTGGTCGAGGGTGCGATCAAGCAAATCAATTTGAAACAGCGGGACGAAGTGACTGCGAAAGACAGGGAGGCGATCGCGCACTACGAGCGCCTCAAGACGAGATGGGCAGGAATGCGGGATACCACCAGAGCCTGGATCACGAACGAGAACTGGGTCATCGCCACTCCAATGGAGACCGGGATAGCTCCTCGGGACAAGGCGATCCGGCTCCTGGATCGCACCCGCCGGGAGAATGTCGGGGACTACGGCCCCTTCCTGTCTGCGGTCGAAGAGCAGAGAATGATGACCATCGCTACCGGCGTTCAGGCTGTTGCCGAAGCTCAGTACGGGCGGACCCAGGAAGCGATGTGGTACGTCGACAAGATCGTGCAGACGTTCAATCGCAAGCTCCCCGGCTCGATTTCCGAGATGATGCCGGATTGGGGTTGTTTCGCCATCGCGTGGACCAGCTATGGGATCGTAGTTCCTCTGATCCAGCACGTCTTCGGCATTCAGGCCGACGCCGTGAACAAGACCGTGGTCTTCGATCCTCACCTGCCGGCCGGCTGGGAGAACATCAGCATCACGGATTATCCGGTGGGGACCAACGTGATCTCCTTCTCGCGTGCCAGGACGAAGAAAGGGATCGAATACGTCGTGGACGCTAAGCAGAATGGGTGGAGTTTCGTCCTTAAAGGACAAAGCCCTCCTGGAGCCAGCTTCTACGTGAATGGCAGGGAGGTTGCCAATGGCTCGTCCTCGGTCCAGCTGAAAGGAAGGCAGAATCACGTGCTCGTCGTTTCCCAGGCTCGGGCTAGATGACATCGACTCATTGGCAGCTCCCGCACCTCCACATACCAGAAGAGGACATGCTTTTGGAGAGCCGTTGACTCTTTGGTGGCGGTGTGCACTGATGGGAAGCGTCGGGATCGTAGCATTTGATGCCCTGGCGTACACCATTGCCCAAGCCAGTGGTTCTGGAGGTATCACCTACGGCTCCTACCTTATACTGGTCGCATCGGGATACTATGGGCGTCGAGCCGGCCTCGGGTACAGGAGTACCTGGCTACTAGGTGCCTGGGTCGGGTTCATAGATGCGACGATTGGCTGGGAAGTGGCCTCGTGGCTGGGGGCCCGTCGAGTAGAGTTAACTTGGGAGGAGTCCATCCGGCTCGCCGTATATGTGAGCGTTTTAGCGAGTTTTCTTAGTGCAGTAGGCGCGATGATCTATGAAGCTAGACGCGCAGACTCCGGGAGCACGAGCACATGAGCGACGTTCAGCGGCACCTGGCGCAGGTCAACATCGGGCGAGCTCGCGGCGCGATGACCGACCCAGTGATGCAGGGATTCGTCGCTCGCCTCGAGGAGATCAACGCGTTGGCCGAGCGGACCCCAGGCTTTGTCTGGCGCCTGCAGACCGAAGATGGCAACGCCACGGCATTCCGGCCCTACCCCGATGACGACGGCATTCTCATCAACCTGTCCGTCTGGTCCGACTTGGATTCACTGCGGGAGTATGTCTTCCGAAGTCTCCATGCCGAGGTCATGCGGCAGAGGCGGGAATGGTTCGAACGATTCGAGGGGGTGTACGCGGCGCTCTGGTGGGTTCCCGCCGGCCACCGGCCGTCCCTGCAAGAAGCAGTCGATCGCATCGCACACCTGGAGGCCCATGGCTCGACGGGTCACGCCTTCACCTTTGCCAAGCCGTTCGACTCGGCGGGTCGCCCGGTTGTTCGTGAGCGAGCCACACACGACGACGCGTGCCCAGCCGTGTAAGCAGAGTCCGGCCGTCGCCACGTCTAGCTTTTGTGCGGCCGGAGGGTCCTCGTCTCCGGACAAAAGAACGCAGTCCTTCGACGAGGTCCCCTCTCGGCCGCGACCAGGATCAAAGCGGAGTGTACGGAACTTCGTCCGCGAGGCCGGGCGGTTCCGCGAGGCACTGCGTTCTTTTGTGCCGAGCGGAACGACCGGACTCGCAACAACCATGGGCGGCGTGTGACCCGCGTCCAGGTTTTCTGCGGCCGGCCGTTTCGCAGTTACCGCGCAGCGACCGAACCTTCGGCCTTCGCCTGGAAGTCCGGACTGCGCTCCCGCTTCGCCACCGCTAGCGCCTTACGTACTCCTTCGACGTCCAGATCAGTGCCATAGACGGGCGTCGCCGGCTGCTGACGCCAGGACTCATTGAGACTCCCGGCGTCCACGCCGTCGAACCCCAGCTCGTCCAGTAAACGGATCACGACGTCCTTCGCGCGCTTGTCGTCACCTGCTACCGGTAACGCGATTCGCTGAGCCGTGCCTCTCGGCTTGCCGCGCTCCTGCAGATGCCGAGCGTAGATGTTGTTGAACGCCTTGACCACGGGCCGGCCCAGTTGGTTTGATACCCAGCGGCTTTCAGAGGTGCCGCGTTCGATCGGATCGATCCGCCCATCGCGTTGCTGAGGATAGTAGTTGCCGGTATCTATCACCACGACACTGTCGGGCACTCCCTCGAACAGCCCTGATGGAAGTCGCGGGATGTTCTTCATCGGTATGGTGACGATGACCACCTCACCCGCGCGAGCAGCCTGTTCTACCGTGACCGGCTTGACACCGGTCTCCTTCGCGAGCGCGGCGAGCGACGCCGGGCCACGCGAGTTCGCGATCGAGACGTCATGGCCTATCGCCGCAAGACGCCGCGCCAGCGTACCGCCAATCTGGCCCGCGCCGATGATTCCGATCTTCATATGTCCTCCTCGATTATGTACTACATCACTGCTCCGGAGCGTCCCCTGCCCCGAGACCATCTCCCAGTCTAACATTTGACCGCGACCATTGCAGTTAATGGACCAGTATCGAGCTCTCCTGAGGTAAGCCAGTGCCTGACGCGATCGTAACCAGCAGCCTGACGAAATCCTTCGGCGCCACCCGGGCCCTCGATGGCGTGGACCTCCGCATTCGGCAAGGCTCTGTCTACGGCCTGTTGGGACCGAACGGCGCCGGCAAGACCACGACGATTCGGATTCTCGCCACACTGCTCCGTCCCGACTCCGGCACCGCCTACGTCCTGGGCCACGACGTTGTGCGTGAAGCCGGGACGGTCCGTGAGAAGGTGAGCCTCACCGGACAATACGCCTCGGTAGACGAAGATCTCACCGGCACCGAAAACCTGGTGCTCGTCGGACGGTTGCTGGGACTCTCCTGGCGTGACGCACGCCGCCGCTCGACTGAGCTGCTCGAGGCCTTCGGGCTGACAGAGTCAGCCGGAAGACAGGTCATGACCTACTCCGGGGGTATGCGGCGGCGCATCGACATCGCCGCCAGCCTCGTTGCCATACCAGAGATTCTCTTTCTCGACGAGCCGACCACCGGCCTCGACCCCCGCAGCCGGAACCAGGTCTGGGAGCTGGTGCGCCGGATCGCCGACGAAGGGACGACTGTACTACTCACCACGCAGTATCTCGACGAGGCCGACCGTCTGGCGGAGCGGCTCGCCGTCATCGACCACGGTAAAGTCATCGCGGAGGGCACCAGCCGGGAGCTCAAGGCTTCAGTGGGTGCGGGCGCTATGCACGTCCGGCTGGCCAACGCGGATCAGCGCGGGCGTGCCCGCGAGCTGGTCGGGCACATTCTGGGCGACGGGTTGATGCCGGCAAACGACTCCGGAGAGCTGACGGCTCGGCTGCAGAACCCCGCGCAAGCCGCCGAGATATTGGCAGAGCTCACCCGGGCAGGCATCGAGGTCGCCGAGTTTTCCGTGGGGAATCCGAGTCTGGATGAAGTATTCCTGGCGCTCACCGGACGAACGTCGGAGCATCCGATCGCAGTGGAGGCCACGGTATGACCACTATCGAGGTGCTCCCGTCGGGGGAGCGAACTCATCAGCTGCTCTCGATGCGGGGGCGCCCTCGACCCTCGTCCGCGCTCTCTTCGGTGGCGACGCTGGCATGGCGCGCCATGCTCAAGATCAAGCACGTGCCGTTTCAGCTCTTCGACGTCACGGTCATGCCGATCATGTTCACCTTGCTGTTTACCTACATCTTCGGGGGCGCGCTTGCCGGCACGCCGCGGCAGTATATCCAGTACCTGCTGCCGGGGGTGCTGGTGCAAACGGTCATCTTCATCACGGTCTACACCGGGATGGGGCTCAACACCGACATCCAGAAGGGCCTCTTCGACCGCTTCCGGTCGCTCCCGATGTGGCAGCCGTCTCCGCTGCTCGGCGCCTTGGCCGGAGATCTGTTCAGGTACTCGGTCGCATCGACCTTGATCCTCGTCGTGGGGTTCATTCTTGGGTTCCGCCCTCAGGGTGGCGCAATAGGCGTCCTGTCGGCGATAGCGTTGGTGCTGGTATTCGCCTTTGCATTGAGTTGGCTCTGGATCATCGTTGGGATGTTGGTGCGGACACCGGAATCGGTTATGACGACGAGCTTCATCTTCCTCATGCCGCTCACCTTCGCCAGCAACATCTTCGTGGAGCTTTCGACCATGCCGCACTGGCTTCAGGCGGTGGTGGGACGAAACCCTGTGACCCATCTGGCGAATGCCTCGCGGGCACTCATGCATGGGCAGCCGGCGGGAACCGACGTCATGTGGGTGCTGGTTGCATCAGCGGTTATCGTGGTCCTAGCTGCTCCGGTTGCCATGCGGATGTATCGGAAGGAGCGGTAGGCGGGGAGCGGGGCAGCGGGGCAGCGGGGCAGCGGGGCAGCGGGGCAGCGGGACGAGGCTTGCCTGTCATCCCGAGCAGAGCGAGGGATAGCTTAACGTGACGTCACAATCGAGATCTCGAACGGGCGTCTCATCATGCGATCCCTCGCTCCGCTCGGGATGACGCGCAAGTGCTAAAGCGCGCTGCTTGAGTCGAGGAAGGTGACAGCACGTTGCCCATCGCGGACCAGAGACTCCAGAACCAGAGAATCACCCGGCCGGGCCCAGGCAGTCCGGAGAAGCTGGTGGCCTGGATGGGCGCGGTGCAGGCACAGGAATACGGGCCCGCGAGATGGGGATTGGGCCTGCGTTTGCGAGCGAGCATCACTGACGCAACCGTCCACCGCGCTGTTGACCGAGGCCGCATCCTCCGCACTCACATTCTCCGCCCTACCTGGCATTTCGTCACCCCGTCTGACATACGGTGGATGCTGGAGCTGACCGCACCGCGCGTTCAGCGGATCATGGCTTCGTACGATCGCCAGATCGGCCTGGTCTCCACCGTGATGACGCGTGCAGCTGGAGTCCTGGAGCAGGCACTGGGCAATGGCGGCTGTCTCACCCGACAGGAGCTCGGCCCTCATCTTCAGCGCGCCGGTCTGCCGACCGGTAATCGGGAGCTGGCGCACATCGCGATGTACGCCGAGCTGGAGGGGCTGATCTGTAGCGGGCCTCGTCGAGGGAAGCAGCCCACGTATGCCCTGTTGGCAGATCGAGCGCCGGAGGCGAAATCGTTGCAGCGGGACCAGGCGCTGGCCGAACTGGTAAAGCGATATTTCCGGAGCCATGGTCCCGCCACCGTGCGTGACTTCGTGTGGTGGTCGGGCCTCACGAGCGCCGACGCCAAGCGGGGCCTGGAGATAATCCGTGCCCGGCAGCGCGATGTGGACGGGTTGAAGTATTGGACCGTGGGCCGCGACTCGCACAGCGCTCGGCCTTACAAGAGCTCGCTACACCTTTTACCGATCTATGACGAGTTTCTGGTGGCGTATCGCGATCTCCAAGCGGTGCCTCGTCCGGCGTATCTGATGGGCAACTTTCAGCACGCGCTGGTAATCGGCGGCCAGGTGGCCGGCACCTGGAGAATCATGACGAACCCGAAGAGAGTGGCCGTTACCGTCCACCCGTTGCGGCGGCTCACAGCGACCGAGCGGCGGGGCGTGGCCTTGGAGGTCGCGCGTTACGGGCGCTTTCTCGGTATGCCGGTGTCGCTGTCGGTCTCCTGATCTCGTCCCCTGCTGGTAAGCAATGTCAGGCACTGTTTCGGTGGCGCTCGCCTGGAGCGGCGGCAAGGACAGCAGTCTCGCACTCGCGGCCCTCCGGAGGGATCCCGCAGTCCAGGTCGTTTCCCTGCTCACCACGGTCACCGCAGACTACGACCGCATCAGCATACATGGTGTGCGCCGCGCCATACTCGAGGCGCAGGTCTCCGCGCTCGGGCTCCCGCTAGTCGAGGCAACCATTCCCGCAGCTGCCAGCAATGACCTGTACGAGGACGCGCTCGCGACCGCGTTGGAAGTGCTGCGGCGGCAACATCCACACGTGAGCCACCTCGCCTTCGGCGACCTCTTCTTGGCCGACGTGCGGGCGTATCGCGAGCGCCTGCTCGGACGGCTCGGCTGGACTCCCGTCTTTCCACTCTGGGGCAAGGACACCGCCCGGCTGGCCCGGCAGTTCGTGGATCAGGGCTACCGCGCCATCCTGACCTGCGTCGATACCACGCAGCTCGCCGCAGAGTTTGCCGGACGGGAATTCGATGCGGCGCTGCTGGAGGAGCTTCCGAAAACCGTGGATCCTTGCGGCGAACGCGGCGAGTTCCACACCTGCGTGTACGACGGACCGATCTTCCGAAAGAATCTTGCACTGCACCGCGGGGAGCGGGTTCGGCGTGAGGGACGGTTCGAGTACTGCGATCTCACCTTGGTGGGTCTCGACTAGATTCCAGAGGGTCTCCTCTTATTAATCTTCCACGCTGCCGAGCACTTGTCCCATCGTGCCGGTCGAGCTGTGGAAACCACGAATCACGACGCAGGAGACACGATGCGGAATACGATCGATACTTCGAGCCGCGGGCGAGCTCTCGCCGGCGGTATTGCCGGGGCGCTCGTCCTCACTGGGTTGCACGAGACTGCCCGCCGCCTGCTGCCACACGCGCCCCGCATGGACGTGATCGGCGAGCGGGCCGTGAGCCGATCGATGGAAGCTGTGGGGCGGACCCCGCCGACCGGACAGCGGCTCTATCGGGCGACCCTCGCCGGAGAGCTGCTGAGCAACGCGCTTTTCTATAGTGTCGTGGGCGCAGGTTCGAGCTCGCGCGTGCTTCGCAGAGGTCTTCTGCTCGGTCTCGCTGCCGGTCTCGGTGCGGTCCTACTTCCGCCCCGCCTGGGATTGGGCTACCCACCGGCACAGAAGGCGCCGCTCACGCCGCTCCTCACCATTGCATGGTATACGGCAGGCGGGCTCGCCGCGGCCGCCGCGGCACGCGCCCTGGACTGACAGCCATAGAGCCGTCCGAGCAAACCAGGTCCAACCTGGCCGGCGAGGTAAGCGCATGCGACATGAGTGGCGTTGGAGCGCGGCCCTCGGAGCATGGAACCGTCGGCGGACAGCCTTCACGTCGGAGTCGTCCATGGAAACAACCGGCACCACGTCGTACCAGGCGATCAACCTGCGTGAGAAGCTGCGGATGGTACGTGAGCAGTGGAGTCCGAGGGTGGTCGCGGAGCTGAACGACTATCACTTCAAGGTCGTGCGCATCGAGGGCGACTTCATCTGGCACGATCACCCCGAGACCGATGAGGCTTTTCTGGTGCTGGACGGGCAGCTCCGCATCGACTTCAGGGATGGCGCCGTCGTTCTCGGCCCGGGCGAGCTGTTCGTGGTGCCGAAGGGTGTCGAGCACAAACCTTTCGCGGCGGGGGAGGTGCAGCTGCTGCTGATCGAGCCACGCGGGGTGGTGAACACGGGCGACGCGGGCGGAGCGCGAACCGCGCCCAACGACGTGTGGATCTAGGTACGAAGGGTTCGGGCCACTAGCAAGAGGCGAGACACGATGTGGTATGACACCGGAGCTACCCGCCGGCTGGGCGTGCGCTACCCGATCGTGCAGGGGCCCTTCGGTGGCGGACTCTCATCCCCCGCCCTCGTCGCCTGCGTCTCCAACGCGGGCGGCCTCGGCTCATTCGGCGCGCAGGGCATGGCGCCGGATCGAATCGTCCAGGTTGTCGACCAGATCCGTGATCGTACCGATGCGCCGTTCGCGATGAATCTCTGGGTATCCACGGAAGATCCTGCGGCTCTCACATCGCCCGCTACCACCTATGCAGCCGCCATCGAAGCCGTGGCGCAATTCTTTCAGGAGCTGGACCTGGAGCCGCCGCAGCTTCCACTCACCCGCTGGCCCGCGTTCGACGAGCAGGCCGCCGCCCTGCTCGATGCTCGTCCACCGGTCTTCAGTTTCATCTTCGGCATTCCGGCGCGAGGGCTGCTCGCCGAATGCCGCTGCCGGGGAATCATCACGATGGGCACCGCGACGACCGCCGACGAGGCGCTGGCGCTGCAGGAGGCCGGAGTAGATCTCGTGGTCGCGACCGGGGCCGAAGCCGGTGGGCATCGGCCATCCTTCCTGCGCGCACCCGAGCTGTCGCTCACCGGCACGTTCTCACTGGTGCCGCAGGTGGTGGACGCCGTGGACATCCCGGTGGTCGCCGCCGGGGGCATTGCCGACGGGCGAGGCGTCGCGGCCGCGCTGGCGCTCGGCGCCGACGCCGTGCAGATCGGAACCGCGTTTCTGGCGTGCGAGGAATCCAACGCGACGCCGGCTCACCGCGACGCGCTGCTGAGCCAGCGTGGCCGGGACACCATGCTCACCCGTGCGTTCACCGGGCGGCTTGCGCGGGGACTGCGAAACCAGCTCGCGGAAACCCTGGAGCGCCGATCGGCTCCGCTTCTGCCATATCCGCTCCAGGGTCAGCTCGTCGGCGCGCTGCGCGAGGAGGCACTCCGGCGGAACCGATTGGATCTCGTGGCGCTCTGGGGCGGACAGTCGGCGCACCTGCTCCGGCACCGGCGCGCGGCTGACCTGTTTCAGGATCTGGTGGAGACCACCGGCCGTATCATGGGACAGACTCATCGGGTCGAGGCAGAGTCTCCATGACGACGCCTCCCGAAGTGTGGCTGCGCGGCCCAGTCCCCGGTATTCAGCCGCTGCTGCAGCCCGCGGCCCACGCCATCCTGCAGGTCGGCGAGGACGTCATTCCGATCGTGCGACACCTGACACCGGCGCAGCTCTGGACCCGTCCGGGCGGAGCCGCCGCGATCGGCTTCCATCTCGCCCACCTGCCCGGTAGCCTCGACCGGTTGCTCACCTACTCGCGCTCCGAGCCTCTGAGCGCTGACCAGCTGGCATCGCTCGCCGCGGAGCGGACGGTACACGACGACAAACCTCAGCTCGAACCTTTGTTGACGAGATTCAGAGCCACGCTGGACGCAGCAATCGAGTATTTGCGGACCGTGTCTTCCGACAGCCTTCTGCTGCCGCGGGAGGTCGGCCGCAAGCGGCTGCCGTCGACGACACTGGGACTGATCTTCCACGCCGCCGAGCACTCGTCTCGGCATGCCGGTCAGATCGTGACGCTCAACCGCGTGGTGCGTGAAGAGGACTTCTAGATGTCTCGTTCGGCTCCGCCGCCCAGCGGGTAGTCCGGCCAGGCTCGCGCCCCCACGCCGCAGGCTTCAGGTCGAACAGGCGCCACACGTCACCGTTTTCGGCTGTCCTCGCGTCCGCTTCGGCATTCTGAACCGGCGGTGCGGCATCACTTCAGAAAAACGCCGGTAGACCTCGCCGGCGGTCCGGCACTTCTGACGCTCCGCCCGGCACTACTTCGCTCTCACTCCGGCAGAAGGTCGACTCTCGTCCGGCACTGTTGACGGACGCTCCGGCAGAGACCGTCGGACCGTCCGGCAGTTCTTGCCGATGACTCCGGCATCGCTGGCGATCGGTCCGGCACTCCTCGCCGGTACTCCGCCGTCACTCGCGGTCACTCCGGCACCACCCGTCGCTGACTTCGGCGGTCCTGGCGATCCGTGCCTTGTTGCTCGCATGACTCATGAAGTGTCTCAACAATAGGACGCTCTTCCTTATCGTATCAGAGCACTCAGTCGAATCTCCCTCCGCAAACGTGCTCCAGTCGCATGAAAATCGCGCTCACCGATTCCTTTGCATCGCGCGCTTCACCATGCTCGTGAAACGAGTTGACGGTAAGTTGACGCCGGACATCGAGCACAACCTCCACGCAACATTCCATGAAAAATTTCGCGCGTGACGTGACTGCCGCGGATGGCATGATCTACGCGTTCACGTGCCGCGTCCCGAGAGCCTGCCCTGAGCAAGGCGAAGGGTCCGGTAGTCCCACGCAGTCGAACTGCCATGGAGAAGCGTCGTATGAAAGTCGACATTCGCCGTAAACTCGACATGGCGGGACGCGTTCGTGATTTCTGCCGGACGCATCTCGCCCCCGACAATGAGGGCTACACCGCCGCCGTCAAGCGGCTCGAGGAGCGGCTCGCCCGCGCCGAGGCCCTGGCCGAGCAGCAGGTGGCCGGCCGTGTGGCCGTCGCGGGAGCAGTGGCCAGCAAGGAGCAGCTCCGGGAGGAGATTCATATCACCCTCGGACTCCTTGCCGGCCTCGCCAGGCCCGCGGCTCAGGAGGAGCCCGAGCTGGGAGTTGGCTTCACGCGCCCCCGCACCAAGCTCAGCCATCAGGCTTTCCTGACTCGCGCCCGGGTCTCGGTTGCGAACGCGGCCGCGCACAAGGAGGTGCTGGTGCGGTACGGGATGCCGGAGAACTTTCCGGCCGAGCTGAGCGCCGCGCTCGATCGGTTCGAGCAGGCGCTCAACGAGAAGCATGCCGGTCGGGCGGCGCACGTGGGCGCCAGGGCAGACCTCGACGCAGTCATGGCCGAGATCATGCTCCTCATCTGGCAGCTCAATGCGCTGAACCGGTGGCGCTTCCGGCAGGATGCCGAGTCGCTGGCGGCGTGGAAGAGCGCGCGCAACGTGGCCTGGCCTGCGCCGGAGGAGAAGGTGGAGAAGCCGGCAGCGTGATGGTGGGCGGGTAAGCGGGTAAGCGACAGCTATTGGTCGCCGGAGTTAAGCCCTGAGCACGTCGAAGAGGCTGGGAAGCAGTAGAGCGCTGGACCGGTAGGGGTTGCCGGCGTGACCGGGAGACCCACTATCGAACGGAACGACGACGTACCGTCGGCCTGCCGGCCCACCGAGCTACATCCCGTGAAGCCTCGAGGGACTTCGATTGTGTCTCAGGGCGCCCCATCCAGTCCTTGCAGCAGCTTCCTCACCGACTCAATTTTCCCCTGCCAGCGGGACGGCGCGATCGCAAGGAACGAGGTAAACGATTTCCGCGCCTCCTCGTGATTGCCCTGTGAGTAGTGGAGCATCCCGGCCCAGAAGGGAGCATCGGCGAGCCGCGGGTTCGCCTCGGCGGCCCGGCCCAGTGCGTCCATCGCAACCTCGAATTGACCCGCCTTCACGGCGGTCACGCCCAGATCGATGAGCAGGCCCGCGTCGTCGGGGTTGGCGTTCATTGCATTCTGCCGCCCAGCGACCCCCTCGGTCCACTTCTTATCCTCCTCGTACAGTGTGGCCATGCGGACATGGGCCATGTACAACCCGATGTCGCGCTCCAGCACAGTGCGGTACAGCGCCAGCGCCGCCTCCTTCTCACCGTGAGCCTGCAGCAGAATCGCCTTGATGTAGCGGTAGTCATTGGCTCGGAGCTCGTGACGAATGAGCTTGTCCCGGTTCCGATGCTCGTATCTCTCCTGCTCTTCGAGCAGTTCTCCACGACCTCATCGCCTCTGTGATCTTCCCGATCCTGGCGCCACAGAGAGTCTTGAACCAATAGACGTCACGCGGCAGCGGACCCTTTACCGTGAAGCCCCAGTTCTGCTCCAACCGCACGATCCCCTGGTAGGCATCCGCATAGCGGCCATTGAAGACATCGTCGTACGGCTTCACAAAAAGCTTGTACAGATCGGGATACTCGAAGCGCCACATCCCCTGGTCTCGTGGAGTGATGGCGCCGATGATCCGGAGATCCACGAATGGATTGATGAAGAAGGCGCGCCAGAATTCCCGCTCCGACTCTTCGATTCGCGGCTTCCATTCCGCCGGAACTCTGTCCCCGTCCTCCTTCCACAGCTTCGGCCGCCGCGCATACGGGAGAAATGCCAGAGCCAGGTGCGGCTCCGCATACTTCGGATCGAGCATCATGGACAGTCTCAGCGCCCGTTCGGCGTCGTCGTAGCGCTTCGCGTTCCAGTGCGCCAGCGCGATGTAATACTGGGCCGAGGCGTCGTTGGAGTCCCGCACCGCCGATTCCTCCACTAGCTTGAGCGGCAAGGGGATTGGTATCTGTTGCGCGGGCAGGCGAAAACGCCGATCACGCACAGAACAGCCACCGGCGATGACGTCCGGGTCATAGCCGTTCACCTGGCAAGGAGCTTATGAGAGTGAATGGGGGATGGCTGAAGATGCACAAACCGGGCCGGGGCGTGACTGAGTTCTCGGACCCCGAGGGCCCGGAGTTGACGTCAATCCGCGTAGCCTCCGTGTGTCTCCGTGCCTCGGTGGTGCGCAGTTGAAGGAGCTCCGGTCACTCGCGCGCGCAATGGGTGTGCACACGCGCTACATCGATGGACTGGGCAAGCACGTCAACGTCGAGCCCGAGACACTCCTGCGCGTTTGCAACGCGCTTGGTGCCGCAATAGAGCGGTTCGCCGATGCTGCCGACGCATTGCGCGCGTATCAGCAGACCCGAAGCACCCAACTACTGCCGCCTGTGCTCGTCGCGTGGGACGGAGTGCTACCGCCCATTCGCCTTCCGGAAGCCGGCACCGTCAACGCTGAAGTGCACTCGGTGGATGGCGACGTCGTCCGCCTCGACGCGGTCGGCGCCGAGCTTCGAATTTCTCGTACGCTTCTGGCCGGCTACCACCAGCTCAGCCTCGAAGCGGGAGGCACAGTGGCGACCTCCACGGTGATTGCCGCTCCAGTGAAATCATGGCGCAGGCCGGGCTCACACCGGAGCTGGGGCATCGGTACCCACCTGGCGGCGCTCCGCTCCGCCCGCAGCCGGTCGGTTGGCGACCTCCGAGACCTCGCATCGTTCTGCCGCTGGGTTCGAGAACGGCATGGTGATCTGGTTACGGCGCTCCCACTACTCCCTACATTCAACAGCGAGCCGCCGGAGCCCAGCCCCTATTCGCCGGTGAGCCGCCTCTTCTGGTCCGAGCTGATGCTGGACCTGGAGGACGCTCATCACCCGACCAGCTCTCCGGCCTCTCTGGACGTGAAGCTTGCCGATGCCGAGGTACGGGCTGCGCTGGCCGCTCGTCCCGCACCCGACTCCGCACTCCTGGACGATGAGCTGCTGCGCTATGCGCGGTTCCGCGGGGCGCAGGCCAGGCTGGGCCGGAATTGGCGGGACTGGCCCGCAGACGCTCGCAGCGGACGCCTGAGCGCGGAGGACGTGGATTCCGACGAAGTGCGTTTCCAGCTCACGGCCCAGACACTCTTGCGAGAACAGCTCGGCGGCTTGAAACGGCAGTTGGAGCAGGACGAGATGCGTCTTGGATTGGACCTCGCGGTGGGGGTTCATCCGGACGGATACGACCCATGGTCCCGACAGTCACTGTTCGGCGAAGGGATGTCGGTCGGTGCGCCGCCGGACCAGGGCTTTCCCAGCGGTCAGGACTGGGGCTTCACTCCGGTGCTTCCCGAAGCCTCACGCAGGGAAGGTCACCGGTATCTCGCCGCGTCCCTTGCCCACCAGGCGAGCCTTGCGGGAGTGCTCCGGGTAGACCACATCATGGCGTGGACTCGCCTCTACTGGATCCCGCATGGGATGGGAGTGCACGAAGGCACCTACGTGTCGTACCCCGCTGAAGAGCTCTTCGGAATGCTGACACTGGAGTCCACAGTCAACCAGTGCGAAGTTGTGGGCGAAAATCTGGGCACCGTGCCGCGCGAGATCCATAAGGCCCTTCCCCGCCATGGGATCTGGGGGATGTACCTGGCGGAGTTCCAGTCCCCCGACGAGCCGGCGATTCGTCCTCCCACTGAAATGGATGTCGCGCTGGTGGGAACGCATGACACACCGACATTCGCCGGCTGGCTCACGGCGAACGACGTGGCCGAACGGGTTCGCTATGGGCTTCTGCCCGAACACGCCGCGCCCGGGGTGCGCGACGAACGAGCGAGAGCCGCCCACTGGCTCGCCGAGCGGATGAACAGCTGCGTGGATGAGCCCCACGCATTCTTCGCGGAGCTGCTGGCATGGCTCGGACGTTCGGAGAGCCCGCTCGTGGTTCCGTGGCTCGAGGATCTCTGGCTGGAGCAGCGCGGCGTGAATCTTCCCGGAACCCGATCATCGGACCGCCCCAACTGGCAGCGTCCCATGAGCCGGTTGCTCGACGAGATCTTCACCGACACGCAAGTTGCTGACCTTCTCGGGGGTCTCGACCAGGCGCGGCGCCGGTGAGTCGCCAGCGACCTTCAGTCGAAACATGATTCCCCGCCTGCTCGTGGTTACCCTCGTCTGCGGTTGCGCGGCCAACAGCCACTCGGGGGTTGTTCCAACGGAACCTGATCCTGCCTGCTCGTTCCGCTCGCCAACCACTTGCTGGTCAGTCGGAGGACGGTTTCCGACGCAAGGCTACATCGCGTAATCGACCTCAAGACCCACTGGCCGACTCGACTTTGCTGGCTGTTGTGGCTGACACCACCCGGGAGTGACCCTATCCCGTGCGGCGGTAGATCACCGCTTTCCACCATGAGGACAACACGCCATGAAAGCTCATCGTTTCCTGGTCGTCCTGACCGCTCTCAACCTGCTACTGCTGAGTTTTCTGCTGCTCACGCGGGCACCATCGGCTTTGGCCTACACCGGAGCGGACGTGGTCCGGGGCACCGCACTGGAGATCGTTGACAGCCGTGGCCGGGTGCGGGCAAGCATCAAGGTGCAGCCCGCCGAGACCTTTAAGCCAACCGGCAAAAAATACCCGGATACTGTCGTCCTTCGGTTGATCGATCCAAATGGGCGCCCGGAAGTGAAGATCGTCGCGTCCGAGCAGGGAGGTGGACTTTCATTCGTCGGCGATTCCGACGCGACCCAGGTTCTCCTTCACGCGGATCGCGCCGAAAGTTTGCTGCGCCTGACGAACGAGGCAGGACGGGAGCGGCTCATCGAGCCGGAATGAGACTAGCGCCTTCCTGCCGTTTCGCCTTCGAAGGCGCGCTTCAACTCGTCTATGTCGAGCTTCTTCATCTGCATCATTGCCTCCATCGCCCGATTTGCCTTCTCGCGATCGGGATCGTTCAGCATTTCCACCATTCCCGTGGGAACGACCTGCCACGATAGACCGTACCGGTCTTTGAGCCAGCCACACTGCTGCGCCTTCGGATCTCCACCCTGCCCCAGGCGATTCCAGTACTGGTTTACCTCCTCCTGCGTCTTGCAGATGACCTGGAAGGAAACCGCCTCGTTGAACTTGAAGTGCGGTCCGCCGTTCAGAGCGGTAAACGGCTGACCGTTGAGCTCGAACTCAACCGTCATTACCGATCCCGGAGCGCGGCCGTGGACTTCCTGACCCGCCTCAGGATACCGCGTGATCGCCACGATCTTAGAGTCCTTGAAAATGCCGGTGTAAAACCGGGCCGCTTCTTCCGCCTGCGAGTCGAACCACAGGCAAGGTGTGATTGGTTGCGAAAGACTCATGACTAACTCCTGCGTAAATGGTAAGTTGAGCATGACGGCACGAGTGCTAGTCCGGCACTTCTAACCATACGACGTTCGGCGGTCCTCGAAATCGACAGCAGCCTCCATAATTTATACTCTTGCCGTTCTACCCTTGCTCGCAGCTGGGAGCCGGCAAACCCGAGCAGGACCAAGGTGCGATCATGACCGAATCGGAGAGAACATTGTTGATGGTGGTTTCTGTCATCGGCGCCCTGGGGCTGGCGGTCCTGTATCTCATTCTCAAGGTACTCTGGCGCATAGTTCGTGAACTCGAAAACAGGAACCGATCACCATGACGTACGATCCTCCGGTACCCTGGTCACCCTCGGGCCCCGACGAGCAACCCTCTACCCTCCCGAAGGACAGCCAGGGTCAGGCGATCAACGAGGATCGGCGCGAGCGAAAAGCCCGCGAAGCCGAGTTCGAGGCCAAGCATGGCCGCAAGATGAGCAAGAAGGATCGCAAGCGGCTTCGGGGCGGCTAGGAGGCACAGCATGAGCGCGAACAAGCGCACCGTCGAGCGGTACATCGACGGCTTCAACCGAAGCGACCATGCCGAGATCCTCGCGTGCCTTACCGATGACGTTGAATGGGTAATGCCTGGCGCATTTCACGTAACCGGAAAGGAGGCTTTCGACCGGGAGATCGAGAACGACGCATTCACCGGCAGTCCTAGCGTGAGGATCACACGAATGGTCGAGGAGAAGGACGTCGTCATGGCCGAGGGTACGGTTCGCGCTGCCTGGAAAGGCGGTGGTGTTCTCGAAGCGGTCTTCTGCGATGCGTTCGAGATGGACGGAGGCAAAATCAAGCGCCTGATCTCGTATCTGGTCATGCTGACCGAGCAGCCATCGGGTTCCCGCTAGGATGCACCGGGTTCGCGAGCAGGATCTCCCTTTTCAGGGCAGCTCGTACCAGTTCGTCGGCGCGGACAATGGCGATGTCAATGTGTCGGTGTTCCTCTTGCGGGCCCTGCCGGGACGCGGGCCCGGACCGCACCGTCACCCCTACGATGAAGTGCAGTTCGTACGAGAGGGGCGCGGTCTCTGGACCGTGAACGGGGAGGAGTTCGAGGCCGGCGCGGGCGACATCCTCGTGATCAAGGCCGGAGAAATCCACGGCTTCCGCTGCATTGGCGATGAACCCCTGGTTCAGGTCGATGTGCATCTCAGCCCTCGTTTCATCCAGGAAAATCTGACATAGCGAACGAGGTGGAGAGCTCGCAAGACCGGCCTTACCGCCCCACGAAGAGCGTTCCTTGCCAGCTCTGGATCCGCACGCTCTCACCCACCCAGTGTCCGTTCATGGTTTCCAGCGACAGCATTGCCCGGAGCGACCCGGAGGTCGAACGAAGCCGCATGCGATCGGGGCCGACTTGATACGGCACGAGGCTCGAGTCCGCTGCGATGTCTTGAACCAGTGGACGCAGGTCGAATGTGACACTGTCGCGGCCCGAAACCACCCGGGCGAATCCCAGCGTATCGAACGCGACGCGGACGGAATCCGCTCCTGCGAGTATCACCCGCGTGTCATGAGAGCTCACGGGAATGGACCATTGGTAGGCTCCGATAGGCACTGCGCTGTCCCGGCGAGCGGAGAAGTACACCGAGCCGCTCCGGGAGAATGAGTGCTCCGACAGATAGCGCATGCCGGCAGCGGCCATGATCCGGGTCGCTGCCGAATCGCGCTCGTTCCGGTGATCGGGAATCGTGCCCCAGTTCGTCGCTGGAAGCCGGCCTGGTATAGCCGCCGTTATTTGATCTCGAGCGCCGTGGTCCAGGAGAAACCGGAGCGCGGCGCTCGCTTCGCGATCGTTTGGCCGGCCGCTTCGGGCTTCTGATATCAGCGTCTTCAACCGGCTCCCCTGGCTGCCCACGGAAAGCCGTGTCACGCTAATAGGACCGTACACCGTTCCCAGCAGCAAGACGGCCAGTGTGAGAGGAATCAATCGGATTCCCGCCCCCTGACGAACCGTGTACCAGACGGCGATGACCAGCAGCCATATCCCGAGAAGGATGCCAAGCAGGCGCAGCTCGGTCAGACCATAGGGAATGATCCGCTTCCAGAAGGCGACCAACAGCATGACAGCCGCCGGGATCAAGCCCAGGAAGAGCCCGCGGCTGTAGGTCCTGATCCAAGGTTCGGCTGGATCATCCCTCAGCGGGTGAATCAGCAGAAAGCCCAGCAGCCCAGCGACTGCGACACTGGTGACGAGCCACCCGATCCACCCTGTTGGCCACTCTCCTCGAGCGACGATCTTCACCAAGTAGGCAATGAGGATCAGCAGGTATACGAATACGAGTGGAGTGAGTATGTACTGTGAGAAGAGCTTCAGCACCCGCGGGTACTCGGTGTCGTCGGCCAGCTGTCGCAGTCCTGACGGAACCGCGCCGAGGAAAATGGCGGTGTTGACCACCAGCGCGATGATCAGCGCCATGCGACCGTACAGCTCAGACGGGACGTCGACGCCGAGGAGTTTGTCGAGGGCGCCAAGTGCAATGGTAAGCCCGATGAAAAGCACCTGCGAAAACACACTCGCCCGTAGGAACCCGAGAAACAGGCGACGATTGTACTGCCAGAAGGCGCCGGTCTCGGCCTGCCCGGCAAACGGCAGAAAGGCAACAAGCAGGTGAAGGCCGGCGCTCAGCTGGAAATAACGGATCGCTTCGTGCTTCCGCTCCGGTCCTGCCCACGCGAAGTAGAAGAGCACCAGTAATCCGATTCCACTCAGGTTCAGCGCCGCGATCGTCCACGGAGACCGGTGGCGCTCTTCGGCCAGCAGCGTCAGGGCCACTGTGAGTGCGAGCCCCAATGCAGCGACCATTGCGCTCCGGCCCCATTCCGCATCGGCGGACTTCGTCGTTGCGGCGATTGCGGCAGCAGCAGCGATCGTCGCACAGAGCATGGTCCAGGGAAAGCGCCGCAGCACATCCCTGCTCTGCTCGGCGAGCCTGACGATTGATGGAAGTCGCATAATTTCCTGAATGAGGGCTCGAAGCTATTCTCAGGAAGCTCTCGGCTGCAACACCAAACATACGGATCGGATTGAAGTGACCTTCAGCGATTGGGACGATGTTCGCAGTGAGCTGCTGTCTATGGCAGAGAACGACTTGCGGCTTCGGGCGAAGCTTGCGGCCGATGGCTCGCTCTTTCAAGGCTACCACCCCAGGATGCGCGACACCCATGACGCTCATGCCCTACGCCTGGGCGAGATCCTCGACTCCCTCGGCTGGCCTGGCCTGCGGCAAGTAGGACGGGAGGCGTCAGACGCGGCCTGGCTCATCGTGCAGCACGCCATCGCCCAGCCGGCGTTCCAGCGCCGTGCTCTCGAGCTCCTCCGCCAGGCAGTTCAGCGCGGCGATGCCGCTCCTCTCAGAGCTGCGATGCTCGAGGATCGCATACGCACACTGGAGGGCGGGCTCCAGCGCTATGGTACGCAGTTCGACTGGGACCCTGAGGGTCAGCTGAGACCTCTCCCCATCGAGGATCCCATTGGAGTTGACGGGAGGCGCCGAGAGATCGGCCTGCCGCCGCTGGAGGAGGCAGCGCGGGAGCTGCGGGCCGCGGCCGAGCGAGAAGGGCAGCGACCGCCCGAAAGCTGCATGGCGCGGCAGCGAGAGATGGAGGCCTGGTGCAAGGAAGTCGGCTGGCGCACGCAGGATCACCGCAATCAAACCATTTCGTGATAAGTTGATCCATGCCGCACAGCATCAGCCTCATCACGACCATCGCTGCCGGACTCGGGCTCGCCCTCATCATGGGGTTCGTCGCCGCGCGACTCCGCCTCCCGCCGCTGGTCGGCTATCTCGTCGCCGGGATCATCATCGGGCCGGCGACTCCAGGTTTCGTTGCCGATGTAGGGCTAGCCAGTCAGCTGGCCGAGATCGGTGTAATGCTGATGATGTTCGGTGTGGGATTGCACTTCTCGATCGACGATCTCCTGGCAGTGCGGCGCATCGCCATTCCTGGTGCCATCGTCCAGATCGGCTGCGCCACGGTCTTGGGCGCGGCATTGGCGCGCTACTGGGGTTGGAACTGGGGCGCCGCCCTGGTGTTCGGCCTCTCGCTGTCGGTCGCCAGCACCGTCGTACTGCTTCGGGCCCTGGAATCCCGTGGGGTGCTGAACTCGCTCAACGGGCGGATTGCCGTGGGCTGGCTCGTGGTCGAAGACTTGGTCGTCGTCCTTGTGCTGGTGGTGCTGCCCGGTCTGGCTGGAGTGTTCGGTGGCGGCGTACAGGCAGCGGAAGCCACATCTGCGCAGAGTTCGATATGGGCTACTCTGGCAGCGACGCTGGGCAAGGTGGCCGCGTTCATTGCTGTGATGCTGGTGGCGGGCCGGCGCCTCCTGCCAGGGTTACTCTGGTCGGTGGCGCGCACCGGTTCACGAGAGCTGTTTACTCTGGCGGTAATCTCAGCAGCGGTGGGTGTGGCCTACCTCTCGGCCGAGCTGTTCAGCGTGTCCTTCGCGCTCGGCGCTTTCTTCGCCGGGATGATGATGCGCGAGTCCTCTCTGAGTCATCGGGCCGCGGAGGAGTCGCTACCCCTTCGCGACGCGTTTTCGGTACTGTTCTTCGTTTCTGTAGGCATGCTGTTCGAGCCACACGTCCTGGTCGATGAGCCGCTGAAAGTCGTGGCCGTTGTCGCGATTATCATGATTGGGAAGACGCTGGCCGCCGTCGCGCTGGTGCTGGTCTTTCGTTACCCGCTCAATACTGCGCTCACGGTGGGGGCCAGTCTCGCGCAGATCGGCGAGTTCTCCTTCATTCTCGCTGGGCTCGGCGTGTCCCTCGGTCTCCTGCCGCGCGAGGGGCAGAGCTTGATCCTGGCCGGCGCCCTGATCTCCATCTCGCTCAACTCGGCTGTTTTCGCCGCCATCGAACCGGCGCAGCGCTGGATCCGTGCTCGGTCAACACTCGCACGCGCGCTGGAGCGCAGCGACGACCCGCTATCGGAGCTGCCACCTACCGTCAACCAGGATTTGCTGAGGCGTCACGTTGTTCTGATTGGCTACGGCCGGGTGGGGCGCCGAATCGCCGATGCACTGGCTGCCAGCAGGGTTCCTCTTGTCATCGCCGAGCAGAACCGCGAATTGGTCGAGGAGCTGCGGCGGCGGCACGTTCCTGCGGTGTCCGGCGATGCCTCGGATCCGGCGGTGCTCATCCAGGCGCATATCGCCAGGGCAAGCGTCCTGGTTGTGGCAATTCCGGACGCGGCCGGGGTGCGCAAGATGGTGGAGACAGCCAAAACACTGAACCCGAAAGTCGAGATCCTGCTGCGCACTCACAACGACGAAGAGGCGAGCGCTGCTGAGGAGTGAGAATCTCGGAGTGGTATTCATGGGAGAGCACGAGCTGGCGCAGGCAATGACCCAGGAGGTGCTGCGGTTGACGGTAAGGACTGGAAGCGGAGCCTCGGCCTACCCAGAGCCAGCTCCTCAGGTCTAAGCAGTCTCCAGATGTCGCCGTGAGGCGGCCAGTGCCTCGTCGATATCTCCGAACAGATGTTCCTCGCCGATCTCCCAGAGCAACTCCGATTGACTCAGTGCCAGAAGCGGTTGCGCCTGCACATCCGAGAAATACACCACCGTCCCGTCTTTCCTGGTGCGGCGTACGAGATCCCTGAGTGCGTGCATGGCCGTCGAATCGATTGCGGGGACGTTTCGCATCCGGATGATCAGGACCTTAGGCTTGCGGCTGACCTCGCTGAGGGTGTCCTTGAACTTCTCCGCCGCCCCGAAGAAGAATGGGCCGTTGATCTCGTAGACCTCGACGCCGTGCGGAACCACCCGGGTATAGATGGCACCTGATTTGTCCCCGCTCGGCCGTGAGTCCATGAACTCGCGCGATACCATGGTGACGTTGGTGACTTCCGCCATGCGCTTCATGAAGAGGAACGAGGCCAACACCATCCCCACGCCTATGCCAACGGTGAGATCCACCAGTACGGTCAGCAGGAACGTCACCACCATGACGATCGCGTCACTCTTGGGCGCGCTCAGTTCGTTTATGAAGACACGCCACTCGGCCATGCGGTAGGCCACCCACAGCACGATGCCCGCCAGGGTAGCGAGCGGAATCAACGCGGCGAGCCGGCCGAAGAAGAGGGTGACCACCAGCAGCGTCACCGCATGAGCGATGCCGGCGATCGGCGTGCGGCCGCCGCTTTTCACGTTGGTTGCGGTTCGGGCAATCGCCCCCGTTGCCGGCATCCCGCCGAAGAGCGGAGCTACGACGTTGGCCACGCCCTGTGCGACCAGTTCCATGTTCGATCGGTGTCGCCCTCCGATCATGCCATCGGCCACGACCGCGGACAACAGGGACTCGACCGCACCGAGCGCCGCAATGGCGAGTGCCGGGCCGACCAGCTCCCTCCCCTGCTCCAGCGACACGCCCGGCAGCGTGAACCGCGGCAGACCGGCCTTTATCTCACCGAACCGCGTGCCGATCGTCTCCACCGGCAGATCGAGCAGCTGTGCCACCATCGTTGCCGCGATCAGTGCCACGAAGGGCGCTGGAATTCTGTGACTCACACGGGGCCAGAGCCACAGGACCAGCAGTGTGCCCGCCGAGATCGACACCGCAGACGGGTTGATGCTGTCGAGGTTTGCCGCGTACAGCGTCAGCCGCTCGATGAACTCCGGCGGTGCGCTGGTCAGCCGAAGGCCGAGAGCGTCCCGCAGCTGTTGTACGATCAGGATCGCCGCGATGCCCGAGGTGAAACCGGTGACCACTGGAAAGGGGATGAACTTGATCGCCGCTCCGAGCTTGGCCAGACCAAAGGCGATGAGCATGAGGCCGGCCATGATCGTGGCCACGGTGAGTCCATCGACACCGTGCTTCTGGACGATCCCGTATACGATGACGACGAACGCCCCGGTCGGTCCCCCGATCTGAACCCGCGAGCCGCCCAGCGCCGAGATGATGAAGCCGGCGATCACCGCGGTGTAGAGGCCGCGGTCGGGTGTGAGCCCACTGGCAATGGCGAACGCAATGGCGAGAGGCAGGGCCACAATGCCGACGATGACGCCGGCGGTGAGATCCGCCACGAACTGGTCGCGATTGTACGTTTTGAGGGTCGTGACCAGCTTTGGGACGAGCATTCAGCTGGCGATTGGCTGAACCATCACAGCAGGACCGCCCCGGCCAGGCCGAGAAGGAGCAGGAATCCGCACACATCGGTAAATGCGGTGACGAAGATCGAAGAGGCGACGGCCGGATCCACTCCGAGCCGCTCGAGAACGAATCGGGATGAACGCACCGGCGAACCCGGCGACCATGAGGTTGCCCGCCATGGCCATGAAGACAACGATCCCAAGCCGCGGCCCCTCGCCCAGCAGCGCGGCCACGGTGCCCACGGCGATTCCCATCACGATGCCGTTGGTAATGCCCACCAGGATCTCCTTGCCGACGACCCGGGTGAACACGTCTACCGGGATGAGTCCGAGGGCGAGACGACGCACGGTGACGGCCAGCGCCTGCGTGCCGGCGTTCCCACCCATGCCTGCGATCACCGGCATCCATACGGCTAGCGCCAGCGTCTGCTGAATAGTGGACTGAAAGAAGTACACCACACCCCCCGCCAGAAAAGCCGTGAGCAGGTTGAGCGATAGCCAAGGGAGCCGGCTCCGTACCGCCTCCTTCCAGCCGGCCGCCAGATCCTCATCCGGTGAAACGCCACCGAACTTGAGCAGGTCCTCGGTGGTTTCCGCTTCGACCACATCGATGACGTCATCGAACGTGACACGGCCCAGCAGTCGGCCGAGGTCGTCCACCACCGGGACGCTGGGCAGGTTGTAGCGAGCCATCAGGCGGGCGACCTCTTCCTGGTCGAGGTCGGGAGTCACGAAGATGTCGGCGTCTGTCATGAACGAACGTACCGGACGCTCGGGGCGGCTGATGACCAGATCCTTGAACGGCAGTACGCCCACGAGCTTCCGGTCTCGATCCACCACGAACACCTGATAGAAGTCCTCGACCTCCTCGGCTTGCCGCCGAATCTCTTCCAGGGCCTGCTCCGCGGTGGCCGACGCCGGCACGGTGACCACGTGCGAGGTCATCCGTCCGCCGGCGGTCTCCTCGTCGTAGCGGAGAAGCCGGTCCACATCGGTTCGCTCCTCCCGCATGCCGGAGAGGATCTGCTCCTGCTGGGTCGGGTCGAGCTCCCCGAGGATATCGGCCGCGTCGTCGTCGTCCAGCTCGCGAACGATCGCTGCGGCACGCCCCGGATCCATTGCCGCGAGCGTCTCCGAGGCGTGCGCCTCCTCTGGCATCTCGGCGAGCGCCTGACTCGATAGCTCCGCCGGCAGCGCCTCGACCACGGCCAACCGTTCCTTGTCGTCCAGTGCCGTCAGGACGTCCGCGAGATCGGCCGGCTCGAAGTCGTGGGCGCGGCGGACGAAGAGCGCCATCTCGCCCCTGCGCACGAGATCCACCATGCGGTGGAGAAGTTTCTTCATGGGGATGCAGCCAGCAGGGGAACGGCTGGTGCGGAGCCCGAACGGATCAGCAGCCGTTCAATGCGGGTGGGTGACGCCTGTATGACGTCGAACTCCAGGCCGCGAACGACGAACCGCTCACCCGCGTTCGGGATCCTTCCGGCCCACTCCACCAGGAGTCCGCCGATCGTCGTCGAGCGGCCCGGCGGGAAGGTCACGCCGAAACGTTCCTGCATCGCCTCGACCGATACGTTGCCATCGGTCTCGAATATCGTACCGGTGGCACTGGGCAGGGCACGCACTTCCTCATCGTGCTCATCGAAGATCTCGCCCACAAGCTCCTCCAGCAGATCTTCCAGCGTGGCGATGCCGAGGGTGCCGCCGAACTCATCCAGCACGACGGCGAGGTGCCGCCGCTCGCGCTGCATGTCGAGTAGCAGGTCGCCGCAATTGCGGCTGGCCGGAGTCACCGCAACTGGACGAACCGGAAGTGGATCACCCGGCCGCAGCTTGAACAGATCGAACGCGTGGAGCATGCCGACAATATCGTCGAGGGTGTCACGAAACACCGGGATACGGCTGTAGCCGCTGCCGGCAAAGACCAGGCGAATCTCTTCGAGCGGAGCGTTCTCATCGATGGCGACGATGTCCGTGCGCGGAGTCATGACCTCACGCACCGGCCGGGTGCTGAAGGCCATGACTCCACTCACCATCATCAGCTCGTGATCGTCGGCGACACCGACTGCCGCGCCTTCACGCCAGATGCTTCTCAGGTCGGTGGGTCTGGTCGCCGTACGAGCCGGCAGCAGGAGCCCCAGTACCCGTGACCAAGGCCGCAGGATAGGAATGACGCGGTCGGCAACTGTTTCCGCGCGGGGTTGGGTGAGCCAACGCGGCACCAGGTACGCGGCAAACAGAACCAGAGGCACAGCCAGCAGAGCAACCGCAACAACAAGGCGCGGAGCGCCGGAACCTGCCAGCAAACCTGGTACCGATCCGCCGAGCAGCAGCACGCCCAGAGATGTGGTAGCCGAGGCAGCCGTGAGGTAATAGTCGATCTGCGCCAGGCCGCTCAACGACGGTGAGGCGCCGCGCAGTCGACGACCCACAGCGCGAGTGAGCTCGGCGCGGCTTACCGTGATGAGGGCCGCACCCGCTGTCGCGCCGAAGGCGGTGAGCGCAATTCCCAGAAGCACGGCAACCCAGGTCATCGACCCGCCTTTTCCGACGGTACCATCGAAGGCTCGACCCTGAGGCGGTGCACAGCTATGCGCTTGACTCGCCGGCGTACCACCTGCTCGACCACCAGACGGTACCCCTCTAGATCGATGGATTCACCTGCCCGGGGAACCCGCCCGAACTCGGCCAGCACCAGCCCTCCGACCGTACTCACGTCGTCGCGACCGAAGCTGTGACCCAGGGCAGACTCGAGCTCCGTGAGCGCCACCCCGCCCTCGATTCTCCACTGATCCTCACTCACGATCTGAATCTGTGCCACTTCGTCAGTATCGTATTCGTCCTGGATTTCCCCTACGATCTGCTCCAGAATGTCTTCCAGCGTCACGATGCCTGCGGTGCCACCGAACTCGTCCACTACCACGGCGAGGTGACTCGGTCCCCGCTGAAAATCGCGCACCTGGCGGTCGAGTGTCTTGGCTTCCGGTACGAAGCCCGCAGGGCGGATCAGCGCCGTCCACGGCCGCGGATCATCGGGGACCAAGGCGAGGATGTCCTTGGCATATACCACCCCGACGACGGCGTCAGGATGCCCGTCATACACCAGAAGGCGAGCGTGTTCCGAGCTCTGGAGCGTCCGCACTACTTCGTCGAGCTCCGAGGCGGTATCCACGGCCACGATGTCGATGCGGGGCGTCATCACTTCGGCCACGGTGGTGTCCGCCAGCGAGAAGACGCCAAGCAGCATGTCCCGCTGAGCCGCGCCGGTCTGCCGGGTGGTTTGCACCGGCGCCCGATCTCGCGCCCGTGCATCGGCCCACGTTGCCAGGCGCAGCAAAGGCCGGAACGGGACCAGCGTGGCCGCCGCCGCGCGGCGCGCTGGCAAGGTCAGCTCGGGAGCCACGGCACCGAGCAGACGGGGCAGCAAGTCGCCCAGCACCCACACGAGAAGTACCGCCAGGAAGAGCCGGAAGAGTCCGGCTGCCGGCGACCAGGCCCACCAGGCAACTGCTACTCCGGCCGCGGCACCCGCGAGCACCAGCAGCGCGAGATGCGCGACGTGGAGATTTCGCGAAAGCGTTCCCGTTCCAGCCGAAGATCCGATCTGACCGCTGAGTGAGCGCGGCAGATCCGCATCGGCCTCGGCCGCCAGCGCGAGCCACGCGGCCCACAGCGTCAGCACTGCCGCGATCAGCGGCGCAATGAAGAAATGGAAAAAGGGAATCATGCGAGCGCCTCCACATACCGCTCCTGGCGGCGCCACATGGCGGACCGAGTCCGCGCATCACCCTCGGGGTGGTCGTGACCGAGTGCATGCAGAGTCCCGTGAACGACGAGACGGATCAGCTCCTGACGGAGGGGAATCCCACGAGCCTCTGCTTCGCGCCGCGCCACCCAGGGACAGACGTACACGTCGCCCACTACCCGGCCAGCTGGGCCCACGAGTGGGAAGGAGAGAACGTCAGTGGGACGGTCGTGCCCCTTGTGCTCTGCGTTCAGCCGGCGCATCGAATCCCGTCCGAGAAACGTGACGGAGATCAGCCCCTGCCTCCGCTCCGCCTTCAACACCTCTTCGACCACGCGTCGAACCAGCGCCCGTGAGAGTGGAAGCACGCGACCCTGAACGACCACCTCACTCACGCTCAACCGATTGAAACTCGGGTGCAACGCCACCACTGGCCCTGGGGTAGCCGATGCGCTTGTGATAGGTCCCGGACATGACCCGGGCGAACTCCCGCTTGATGCGGTCCAGGTCGCGAAGAGTGAGCGGAGCGTCATCGAGCTGACCCGAGCCGAGCTTCTGTTGCACGAGGTGCTCGATGGCACTCCGAACCGCTTCGGGTGTCGGATTGGGAAGAACCCGGATTGCGGCCTCCGCGGAGTCGGCCAGCATGGCCACGGCGGTCTCGGCCGACTGGGGCCGGGGACCGGGATAGCGATAATCCGACGGATCCACACGTCCATCGGGATCGCTACCCCTGGCCCTGCTAAGAAAGTAGGTGATGTAGGTCGTCCCATGGTGCTCTGGGATAAAGGCTTTCACGACTTGCGGAAGATGGGCGGCTTCGGCCAGCGCCAAGCCGTCCGCCACGTGGCTCTGGATGATACGAGCCGAATCCTGCGGCCGCATAAGGTCGTGAGGGTTTGGTCCGCCGCCTTGGTTCTCCACAAAATGACCCGGACTGGCAAGCTTCCCGATGTCGTGGTAGTAGCAGCCCACCCGGGCGAGGAGCCCGTTGGCCCCAATGATGTTGCAGGCGGACTCGCAGAGATTTGCCATCGCGAGGCTGTGGGCCCAGGTGCCCGGTGCCTCCAGCGCAAGGCGGCGAAGTAGCGGGCGGCCCAGATCGGACAATTCCAGGAGCGTGAGGTCGGTGGTGATCCTGGTGGCGGACTCGGCCATTGGCATGACCATCATCGCCAGCGCGGCACTCGCCACCGCCATGAGCGCACCGAGCAGGCAACTTCCGATGATGGTGCTGGTAGACCAGCCCTGGCCCAGCCCGATTGCGATACTGGCCAGCATGCTCGCGAGAGCCAGAACAACGATGGTCACATACAAGTGCCGCCGGCGCCGCACCACTCGTATACCTACGGCACCGGCTACCCCACCGACCAGACCAAAGAACAACGTGTGACTCTCGCGCAGAGCCCACTGGCCATCCAGCAGTATGGCCAGAATCACGGCTGCAAACACGCCGATCCGGCCGTTGTACAGCATGGTGACAAGAATGGCCGCGAACGGAATGGGAACCAGCTCGGGGCGTCCGGGAAATAGTCCGGCGAGGGCCGCTGTCAGCAGCACCACGAGTGCGAAGAGGCCGGCGAAGAACGCCATCTGCCTCACCTCGACGTAGCTCTCGCGCCGATAGAACACGATCAGCATCCAGAAGGCGCTCAGGACGATCGCGTTATACATCAGGGCTCCGGCGGCACTGCGCAGCGCCAGTCCACCAGTCCCACGGCGGCGGTGTTCCTCCCGAAGAGCGATGATCTTGGCCCGGGCCTCTTCGGTCACCGGCTCGCCCGCGCGCAGAATGCTTTCCCCCGTCCGTACTGTGTATCGCACCGGATCTACACTGCCCCGGAGCTGCTCCCGTCGTGCGGTGGTAACAAACGGATCGAGCACGATGGTCGGACGATAGAAGGCGCCTACCAGACGGCGGAGCGTGCGCTGCCCTGCCGCGGTCGGCAGGTTGGTGCCCGCCGCTTCCGCCTGTTCCATCAGGTCGGCAAAGGTAAGGATGGAGTCACGCGGCAGCACGCGCTCAGTCTCTCCCCGCCGGAGAGAGATGTCCCGGCTCGTTTCACTGCGGATCGCACCCGCATCGGCGACGCCCCGCTGAAGCCCCTCAGCCAGAAAGTGGGTCGCTACCTCTTGCAGCTGGCGCCGGCTGCTGGAGTCCGCCAGATAGCGTGTCTCCTCTGGTCCCAGTCGTATCCGCGATGCGATCACCTGCTCTACCGCGGAGGAGCCGCCGGCTTCGCTGGCCCGCTCCAGATCGGCGAAAAAGGCCCGCGCCGAGGCGAGCGACGAATCGTATGCCGTGGGACTGAATCGATAGACCGGCTGCGCGGTGAGCGCTCGCGACTGGCCTTCGCGCGCAATCTCCTCAGGAGACTTCCGCACTTCGAAGGCGAAGGGAGCGACTACAGCGCGCTTGGAGATCTCGCCGACCGCAGGTACCGGAGCGCCGATCCCGATGGGCGGAGGGAAATGAGAGGTAGGTGAGAATCGCAACGGCGATGAGCGGCGCCCAGCGTACCAGGTGAAACCGGATCCGCTCGCCCGGTGAGGCGTAGACCCAGCTTTCCCAGAACTGTGAGCTCCAGCGCTCACGCATCAGCCGTTCTGATCCTCCGCGTACGCGCGAATGATCTCGCGCACCAACCGGTGGCGAACCACGTCAGACTCGTGCATGTAGCAGAATGCGATCCCCTCGATCCCGGGCAACAGCCGCTCGACCTGGATCAGGCCCGAGTCCTCGCGCTGCGGCAGGTCGATCTGGGTCTTGTCTCCCGTCACCACCGTCTTGCTGTTCACGCCGAGACGGGTCAGGAACATCTTCATCTGGGCGCCGGTCGCGTTCTGCGCCTCGTCAAGAATGATGAAGGCATCCGCGAGCGTTCGGCCGCGCATGTACGCGAGGGGTGCGATCTCGATTGTCCGGGTCTCCAGCGCGCGCTGCACCCGGTCGTGAGGCATCATGTCCTCGAGCGCGTCGTAGAGCGGCCGCAAGTACGGGTCCACCTTCGCCTGGAGGTCGCCGGGCAGGAAGCCGAGCGACTCGCCCGCCTCTACCGCGGGCCGTGCGAGGATGATCCGCTTGACGCGCTTGCGCGCCAGCGCTTCGACCGCCTTGGCCACCGCCAGGTAGGTCTTCCCGGTGCCAGCCGGCCCGATACCCACCACGATGTCGTGGCCGCTGATTGCCTGGAGATACTCGCGCTGTCCCTGAGTCTTCGGGATGATCGCCCGGCGCAACCCGGGCAGCACGATCTTGCCATCGGAGGTCTGTGCTGGAAGCTCACTGCTGGGGCCGTCCGAGGCGAGCCGGTACACATCATCGGGGGTGACGGGCTCACCCATGCGTGCCAGGTCCAGCAATCCCTGAACTACTGGGCTGGCGCGCTCGACCTGCTCGGCAGTTCCCGCCAGAGTGACTGCTTCTCCGCGGAACGAAACGCGGACGCCAAGCGTGCGTTGGAGCTCCACGAGGTTACTGTCATTCACGCCCGCAAAGAGCAGCGGATCGGCACCTTCGGCGGACATGCGAGTCTGGATGTCGTCGGACATACCTAAAAGGTAAGAGGTGGGAGGTGAGAGGTAAGAGGTCAGAAGCGAGACGTCAGAGGGCGCCTTGGACGATTATCCCCCTCACTCCTCACCTCTCACTTCTCACCGTCGAGAGCCTCCAGGTGAAGGTCGCGAAGATCGGCGGGATCGACCGGTGTGGGCGCTCCCTCGAACAGGGCCTTCGCGGCAGTCGTCTTGGGGAAGGCGATGACATCGCGCAGGGAGTCGGCGCCTGCCAGCAGCATTGCTATTCGATCCATGCCAAAGGCAAACCCCCCGTGCGGTGGCGCCCCCGCTCCCAGTCCCTCCAGCAGAAATCCAAAGCGGTGCTGGGCATCCTCGTCGGACAAGCCGAGGAGCCTGAACACTTTTCCCTGGAGCGCCGGGTCACCGATACGAAGACTTCCACCTCCCAGCTCGGTGCCATTCAGAACCATGTCATAGGCCAGGGCGCGCACCCGCTCGGGTGTGCTCTCGAGCAGCGGGAGGTCCTCCGGGTTCGGAGCGGTGAAGGGATGATTGACTGACCACAGCTCACCTGTCTCCGGGCTCCGCTGAAACAGCGGAAAATCAAGAATCCACACGAAACGGTTCACGCCCACCGGAATCAGTCCCAGACGGTGTGCGACCTCCTGGCGGATCCGGTCCAGTGCCGGACTGGAGATATGATCGGGCCCGGCGATCAGGAGGGCGAGATCCCCGTCGTTCAGCCGCAGCCTTGCAGCTCCGTCGCTGCCCAGGAACTTCGCCGCTGGTCCTTCCAGAGAGTCACCGCTGCGGCGCAGTCTCAGCAGTCCTGCCGCGCCGAGCGACTTCGCCGCCGCTTCGATCTCGTCCAGCTGCTTGCGAGACAGCGTGGCAGCGCCGGGAACTGCGATTCCCCTGACCCGCCCGCCCTTCTCGATCGCCGTGCGGGTGACGCCAAACTCCCGTCCTCGAAACACGTCCGTCGCGTCGAAGATCTCCAGCCCGTAGCGAAGGTCAGGCTTGTCGGTGCCGTAACGCTCCATCGCGTCGGCATACGAGAGCCGTGGCAGCGGAATCTGGATGGGCTGGCCGCCTTCGCTCCAGAGAGTCGACACGAGACCCTCTGCGAATCCGAGAACATCTTCCACACCGACGAATGACGCCTCGACATCGATCTGAGTGAACTCTGGCTGGCGATCGGCGCGCAGGTCCTCGTCCCGGAAGCAGCGGGCGATCTGCACATACCGGTCGAAGCCGGCGATCATCAGCAACTGCTTATAGAGCTGTGGAGATTGTGGGAGCGCATAGAACTCCCCAGGATGGACTCGGCTGGGCACGAGATAGTCGCGCGCACCCTCCGGCGTGGGCTTGGTGAGGATGGGCGTTTCGATCTCCAGAAAGCCGAGCTCATCGAAGTAGCGGCGTGCGGCCTGCATCAGGCGGTGACGTAGGATCAAATTGCGCTGCAGCTCGGGACGACGGAGGTCCAGCACCCGATGCCGGAGCCGCAGCTCCTCGGCAGGCAGCTCTTCCTTCTCCTTCCGTGCCACTGGGATCGCCGGAGTCTTCGCCGGCCCTACAACTCGAAGGTCGGAGACATGAACCTCGACCTCGCGTGAGGTGATGTTCGTGTCGCGTGCCGCCTCCGGCCGGAGCTGTACCGTTCCGCTCACGAGGACAACCGTCTCCGCCCCGAGTGCCGCTGCACGCTCCATGACGTCGGGCGGTGTCCATGCCGGGTTGCAGGAGAGCTGAATCAGACCGTCACGGTCCCGAAGATCGATAAATACGAGACCACCCAGATCTCGCCGCCGGTGCACCCAACCTCCGAGGCGTACAGTCTGCCCGACTTCTGCACGCGTCAGCGCACCGCAGCGGTGGGTGCGGAAAGCGGTGGCGCTCATGGTGCGACTGTCTTTACCAGGGGATTGGCTCAACGCGCCTCGGCGGCGAGCAGAACGTTGTAGAACTCGTCAGGTGTTCCTGCTGCGCACAGCCGCTGCCGCACGTGCTCGTGCCGGACCAAATTGGCGATGCGGCTGAGCGCTTTGATGTGCAGCCCGGCTGACCCGGTAGGTGCGACAATGAGAAAGAAGAGACGCACCGGCTCGCCGTCTATGGAGTCGTAGGGCACCGGCGATGAGCTCACGCCGCATACCAGGCTCAGCTCGGTGACCCCGGGAGAGCGGGCATGAGGAATGGCCACCCCAAAGCCGATCCCAGTGCTGCCACCGGCTTCGCGTTCCTGGACCGCTTCGAGTACTTCAGCATAGTTGCCGCCGGAGCGATCGGTGAGGTGGCGAGTGAGCTCGGCAATTACGCTCGTCTTGTCACGGGCAAACACCGGCATGATGACCTGGTCCGGGCTGAGGATCTCGGTCAGAAGCACGGTGTGCTATCGGCTGGCATGAGACCAAAACTAAACCGCGTGAACAGGCGGTGCAATGCATTAGTGGAGTTGAGTTTAGCTGCAGCCGTCCGACTCGCATTGAAGGTGCCGCAACGCTATTCTTGAACGATGGTCAGCTCACCCGCAACAGCCATCGCAGCACCCAATCTCCTCAACCTGACCCCAGGCGAAGCCCGTTCCGTGGTCGAGCGATGGGTAGGGCAACGCGGTGTGCCGGGGTATCGGGCGGGCCAGATTCATCGCCGCCTGTGGCAAGCCCCGGTGGAGAGCTGGGCGGGCGCCACGGACCTGCCATCAAGCCTGCGGGTGGAGCTCGAGCAAGCGTTTCCTCTCGAGCGCCTGACTCCGGACGTTATCCAGCAGTCAGCCGATGGAACCCGCAAATATCTGTGGCGGCTGAGGGACGGAGAGGCGATCGAGTCGGTGCTCATTCCCTCGGGATCCCGACGCACACTGTGCATCTCGTCCCAGGCAGGCTGCGCGCTGAGGTGCTCCTTCTGCGCCACCGGCCGAATGGGTTTTCGGAGGAACCTGACTCCATTCGAGATCGCCGGGCAAATCCGGGAAATCGTGCTCACCAATCCGGAGGAGAAGCCCACCAACATCGTGTTCATGGGCATGGGCGAGCCGCTCCTGAATTGGCCCGCGGTGGACACCGTCCTGACGATCCTGAACAGTCCTGAAGGATTCGGCATCGGGGCGCGGCACATCACCGTCTCGACCGTCGGCATTCTGCCTGGCATGGCCGAGTTTGCCAAGCGGCCGGAACAGTTCCGTCTCGCCATCTCGCTGCACGCCCCCACTTCCGAGCAGCGTCTGACGATGATGCCGATCGAAAAAAAGTACGACCTGGCATCCGTGCTCAGCGCGGCGACGGCATTTCGGAAGCGAATCACGTTCGAGTACGTGATGATCGAGGGCTTCAACGACAGCGATGCCGACGCGGCGCAGTTGGCGAAGCTGGCCCGGCGAGCAGGCGCGCTCGTGAACATCCTGCCACTGCATCCGGGCGGCGCCCCCGAGCTGACACCCACCGCGGTGGCGCGGATCCGTGCGTTCAGCGATCGATTGCGGAACTATGGAGTGGAGGCGGTGGTCCGCCGAAGCCGGGGCCTGGACATCAACGCGGCGTGCGGTCAGCTGAAGGTGGAAGTAGAGAAGAAGAGGGCTCGCGAAACAGCGTAAACAGTAAACAGAAACAGTAAACGGACTGCAGGAAAGAATTCTTTTGGGAGTCGTAGACCCTGTTCACTGTTTACCGTTAACCCGTTCACGTTTGTCCTATCCCGTCGCCCCGAAGCCCGCCGCAATACAGTTGATCGAAAGCAGGAGCGCAGAGAGCTGCTCTTCCTGCGTCTTGTCCCCGCCCGACTCACGAAAGCGCCGAAGCAGCTCGATCTGCTGGCGACTCACCTGGTTGATCGTCGGCAGCCGACGCGCCAACCGCCTCCGAAAGCGTGGATAGCGCTCCACCAGCTCCTTACCGCCGCTGATGCGCAGCACCGCTTCAACCGTACGCTGATACTCCTCTTCAATCATTCCGAGTACGCCGGCCCGGATACGGGCGTCGGGAACGAGGTCCGCATATTCCCGCGCGATGTCCAGGTCCACGTAGGTAAGTGTCTTCTCAACCTCATCCACGATAAGGCGAAAGAGTCGTGACTCGGCGAACATCCTGTCCAGGAGCGCGCTGCCTCGCTGGCCTCTGACCTGAAGGAAGGTGAGAATGCCGCTGCCAACGCCGTACCATCCGGGGATGAAGTGCCGATTCTGGGACCACGCAAACACCCACGGGATTGCCCGCAGATCGCTCAGCGACCGGGCCCCGAACCGGCGTGCCGGACGCGAGCCCATGTTAAGCAGAGAGATCTCTTCCAGCGGACTGGCCGCCTGGTAGTAGGCCAGGAGGTCGGGATGGTCCACCAGCTGCCGGTACGAAGCCTGCGCCGCACCGGAGAGCGCTTCCATTGCCTCGTCGAATTCCGCCGTTGGTGACAGGGCCTTCTCCCGCTCGGACTTGAGGGAGTGCTCCACCACGCTGGCGGCGAGCAACTCGATCTGATACTGGGCCGTACCACGATTGGCGTATTTGAACGACACCACCTCACCCTGCTCCGTGATCCGCATGCGACCATTGATGGACCCGGCGGGCTGCGCTGCGATCGCCCGGCCAGTGGGCGCGCCTCCGCGGCTTACCGAACCGCCCCGACCGTGAAAGAACGCAATCGGCACACCGCTCTCCTTGCCTACGCGCGTCAGCTTGATCTGGGCTTTGCTCAACTCCCAATTGGACGTCAGGAACCCGCCGTCCTTGTTGGAGTCCGAGTACCCGATCATCACTTCCTGCACGCCGCCCTGGGCCCTAACACTGCGTCGGACCAGCGGCACCGCCAACAGCTCCTTCATGATGGCGGGAGCTCGCTGCAAGTCTTCGATGGTCTCGAACAGCGGTACGATCGGGAGGGTGGAGGTCTCCACGCCGGCGGTGTCGCCGAATAGTCCGGCGGTTTTGGCCATGAGGTACGCGCCCAGAATATCGCTCACGCTGCGCGTCATGCTGAGGACGAAGGCGCCGAAGGCTTCTCGATCCACCTCATCGCGAAGCTGACGTACCAGCTGAAACATTCCCAGCGTTTCTGCCGACTCCGGCGGCAGTTCCGGGTCCGCCTGTCCGGGAGCCAGCGGTCTCGCCAGCTCGGCACCGACCCATTGGCGCCATGCTTCTGATTGTTGCTCGGGGGCTTGTCCGTCGGGCCCGTCTGTCCGCACGTCCGGCCGCCCACAGGTCCGCCAGTGCGGCATTGAGTTTCGTAGTGTTCTCGCGCACGTCCAGACGCACGGTCTGAAAATCGGAACGACTCGACCTCGCGTCGGACCGGACGCACCAGCGTCTGGCGCCAGTGAGATGCTGCCGCCGAATCCCAGGGCCTCTTCGATCGCCCGCAAATCCGTGATCAGCGCCTCGGCCGAGGCATAGCCCGCCGGGTCAGGTGCCGTTCGCCCCTCTTCCGACTTTGCGATCATGACATCGAGACGGCGGCCCATGCAGGCGAGATACTGGCGGAAAATTTCGCCCGGGTTGCGGGCCGCGATTTCCTCGCCCTCCCCGGTGGCGGCAAGCTCCTTAGCCAGCGACTGCCGAAAACTTTCCGGAACCGGAACCGCGCGCTCGGTGATGCTCAACGCGCGTACCAGCTCGGAGAGTCTCCGGCGATACCGGCGCAGAGCGGTGAGACGGTTCTCCAGTATCGTGCTTCTGGTCACTTCGTTGGTGACGAAGGGATTGCCGTCCCGGTCGCCCCCGACCCACGACCCAAATTGAAAGAAGGGAGGTACCTGGATGGTTCGGTCGGGGTACGCGTGTGACAGCGCTCGCTCGAGCTTGTCGAGCAAGTCCGGCACCGCTTCGAACAGCGTCTCGTTGAAGAAGTGCAGTCCCCAGAAGACCTCCTGCGGGACCGTCGGCTTGACGAGACGGAGCTCGCCGGTGGTCCAGAGCAGCTCGATCTCGTTTCGGAGACCATCCACCAGTGCCTGCCGTTCCCGCGGTGTCCACCGGGGCGACTCCAAATCCACCAGCCGGCGATACACGCGGCGGTGCTTTTCGAGCACAGTGACACGGCGCGCTTCGGTCGGGTGAGCGGTGATCACAGGCCGGATACGCAGCACGCCGAGCAGCTCGGCCATCTCCTGCGAGGAGACACCCGCCGCGGCCGCACCGGTGATCACCTGGGCAAAAGTGCCGCGGAGCTGATCATAGCCACGCTCGATTTCCACCTGCCGACGGCGCCGCATGGCCGCGTTTTGCTCCGCGATGCTCAGGAGCTGGAACCAGATTCCCTGAACCTGAAGCGTACGGGCGAGAAGCTCGGGGCTCAGGCTCGCGGCGTTGCGCTCACCGCGCAGGACCGACTCCACCTCCGGCTGCCGTTCCCTCACCAGCTCGAGAAGGAGGCCGGAGAGCAGCTCGACGACTTCCTGGGCATACGCCGCAGCACTCGCCGCAGCCGGATCGGCCGACTCCGGCAGCATCTCCGCTGAGAACGGCTCGAGCGCTGTGTGCGTCATACTACGCGGTCACGGAGGGGAGCGCCGCTGAAAAAGAGCTGCAGATTTTCCAGTGCTCGCATCCCCATTGCCACGCGGGTTTCCTTGGTGGCACTTCCCAGGTGGGGGAGCAGAACCACGTTTTCCATCTTCAACAAGGCGGGCGATACCTTTGGCTCCTGCTCGTACACATCCAGCCCGGCCCCGGCAATGGTTCCGTCCGCCAACGCTTCCACCAGCGCCCCTTCATCCACGACATCGCCGCGCGCGGTGTTGATGAGGTATGCGCTCCGGCGCATTCGGGCGAGCCGCTCTCGATTCATCAGGTGCCGAGTCTCGGGAGTGGCCGGACAGTGAAGCGAAATGAAGTCAGCCTCCTCGAGTACCTGCTCCAGCGAACTTCTCGGCTCTGCGCCGAGGGAAGCCGCTTCCGAGGGTGAGGGCGGATAGGGATCGTGAAAGATGACGCGCATGCCGAAGCCGTGATGAGCCCGCCTGTGCCGCGGCCCTTGCGATCCGCCCCATGCCGATGAGTCCCAGCACCTTTCCACTGACCTGAGAGCCAAGCATGTGGGTGGGGCGCCACCCGGTCCATGCCCCACTTCGCACGTGCCGCTCCCCTTCCCCGGTCCGGCGGCTGACCATGAGCAGGAGCGTGATCGCGATATCGGCGGTGGCTTCGGTGAGGACGTCAGGTGTATTGGAGACGGCGAGTCCGTGTTCCTGGGCCGCCTGAGTATCGATGTGGTTGAAGCCAACCCCGAAGTTGGCGAGGATCTTCGCCCGGCGAGGCTTCGCGCTGAGAACCTCGGCGTTGATGCGGTCGGTTACCGTGCAGAGCAACGCATCGGCACTCCGCAGAGCTTCCTTCAGCCCGTCCGGTCCGAGCGGCTTGTCCTCGGTATTCAGGCGCGCGTCAAAGTCGCGACTCAGCGCCTCTTCCACCGTGTCGGGAAGGCGCCGAGTCACCACGACGCTGTGGCCGCGAGCTCACTTCGCTACAGCCTTCTTGCGCGAGGGCTTCTTGGACAACGCGGCCGCAATAGTCGACCCAAGCTCCGCAGGGCTCGGCGCTACCGTGAGCCCGGCCGAACGCATGATTTCAGCCTTCTCCGCGGCAGTGTCGCCGAATGCCGAGATGATCGCGCCCGCGTGGCCCATCCGGCGCCCCTTGGGCGCGGTCAATCCGGCCACATAGCCGATGACTGGCTTGCTCATGTTTTCCTTCACGAAGAGCGCCGCCTCGGCTTCCTGCGGTCCGCCGATCTCGCCGATCATCATCACAGCCTGCGTCTCCGGATCTTCCTCGAACAGCTTCAGCATGTCGACGAAGGAACTACCGTTGATAGGATCGCCTCCGATGCCCACGCTGGTAGTCTGGCCGATGCCCAGGGCGTTCATCTGCGCCGCGGCTTCATACCCCAGTGTCCCCGACCGGCTCACCACACCGACCGACCCACGGGAATAGATGTGCCCCGGCATGATGCCGAGCATTGCCTTACCGGCGCTGATGATGCCGGCGCAGTTCGGGCCTATCAACGTGGTGCGCCGCTCCTTGGGAAACCGGAAGAGATAACGCTTGACCATCATCATGTCCTGCGCCGGGATGCCGTCGGTGATGGTGCAGACGAGGCGGATCCCTGCATTGGCGGATTCCATGATCGAGTCAGCGCAGAACGCTGCCGGCACGAAGATGATGCTTGCCTCCGCGCCCACCTCGCGCACCGCCTCCTTGACCGTGTTGAACACCGGCCGGTCTAAATGTCGTGTGCCGCCTTTACCTGGAGTGACACCGCCAACCACGTTGGTGCCGTAGGCGATCATCTCTCGGGCATGAAAGGTTGCCTTTTCGCCGGTAAAGCCCTGGACGATGACACGCGTCCGCTCGTCGATCAAGATGCTCATGGTGCACCATTCCCTGATGCGGAAGACTGGGCGCGCGAGCTCTTCAGCGCACCGACGACACGTTCGGCGGCTTCCGAGAGCGATCCCGCCGTGATAATCGGAAGACCGCTGTCTCGGATGATCCGCTGTCCTTCCTCGACATTGGTGCCGGCAAGACGAACCACGAGGGGCACCTTCATCTGGATGTCTCGAGCGGCCTGCACCACACCCTGAGCAACCCAGTCGCAGCGATTGATGCCGGCGAAGATGTTCACCAGGATGGCGCCGACCTTCCCGTCCGACAGTACCAGCCGGAACGCTGCCGCAACCCGCTCGGGCGAGGCGCCGCCGCCGACATCGAGGAAGTTTGCCGGCTGACCGCCGGCATGCTTGATCATGTCCATGGTCGCCATGGCAAGTCCGGCCCCGTTGATTATGCAGCCGATGTCACCATCGAGACCGACGTAATTCAGTCCATGCTCGGCTGCCTGAGCCTCCCGTGGATCCTCCTCCGCGTAATCTCTCAGCTCGCTGACGTTCGGCCGCCGGAACATGGCGTTGTCGTCGAATGTCATCTTGCAATCGAGCGCGAGCACCTGCCCATCCGCGGTAACGACCAGAGGATTGATCTCGACCATCGTGGCATCGAGGTCGCGAAAGGCACGATAGGCTCCCAGCAGAGTCGTCACCGCACGGCTCACCTGTGCCGGCGCGAGACCGAGGCCGTACGCGATCTCTCGAGCCTGGAACGAGCTCATTCCGATCGCCGGCTCGACCGATTCCCGAAGGATTGAGTTCGGAGCGCTCCGGGCGATCTCCTCGATCTCCATTCCGCCTTGAGGATGTGCCACGATCATGATGCGCTCCGTCTTCCGGTCCAGTACCAGACCGAGGTACAGCTCACGCTCGATGGGGACCGCTGCCTCCACATAGAGCCGATGCACCACCCTGCCCTCCGGCCCGGTCTGATGGGTGACCAGGCGCTTGCCGAGGAGGTTCTTCGCCGCGGCACGCACCTCATCCTCGCTGGAGCAGAGCTTGATGCCGCCGGCCTTGCCCCGCGCACCAGAGTGGATCTGAGCCTTCACCGCCCAGCGGGCACCGCCGATCTCGGTGGCACGATAGACCGCCTGCTCAGGGCTGTAGGCGACCCCCCCGCGCGGAATGGCAACGCCGAAGCCCGCGAGCAGCTCCTTCGCCTGATATTCGTGGATGTCCATAGTCTTTCCGGGGATCGAGGATCAGAGATCGTGCGGTCTAGAGTCTACAGTCTAGAGCCTGGGTGGTGGTCAACTTCGGGCCCTGGTCTCAGACTTTGACTCTGGACTCTTGACCCTTGACCCTGGACTCCTCACCCTCGACCCTCGACATCTTTCCAATCGCTTTATCCGTATCCACCACATTCTGCGCCATCCTTGCGGAGGCCGCATCGATCATCCGGCCATCTAGCTGAGCCGCCCCGCGCCCTTCACGAGCAGCCTGCTCGAGCGCATCCAAAATGCGGCGGGCGCGCTCGACCTCTTTCGGAGGTGGGGTAAAGACCTCGTTTGCCAGCGCGATCTGGGACGGATGAATGGCCCACTTTCCCTCGATTCCCAGCGCGGCGCCTCGACGCGCGGCGAGTGTAAAGCCATCGGGATCCTTGAAGTCTCCGAATGGCCCATCGATCGCACGCAGTCCGTACGCTCGACATGCTACCACCATTCGCGACAAGGCTGCGTGCCACTGGTCGCCCGGATAATCGGGGTTGAGTCCACCGATGTTGACGGTCCGCGCGCGACAGCTGGCTGCATAATCGGCCACCCCGAAGTGCATGGCTTCGAGGCGGCGGCTGGACTGCGCGATGGCTTCCACGTTGGCCATGCCCAACGCCGTCTCGATCAGCACATCGATGCCGATCCGGTGGGGAATCCCGCGCGCTTCCTCGATCTGCGTCAGCAAGGCATCGACGAGGTACACATCTGCCGGCACGCCCACCTTCGGGATGAGCACCGTGTCCAGCCGATGTCCCGCCTGCTCGACCACGTCCACTACATCGCGGTACATGTAATGGGTATCGATGCCGTTGATCCGGACGCAGATAGTCTTGCCGCGCTCTCGCCAATCGTTCTCCAGCAGCGCAGCGATGACATTGGTCCGGGCCTGCTCCTTGTCGCCTGGCGCAACCGCGTCTTCCAGATCGAGGAAGATGTAGTCGGCCTCACTTTCCAGCGCTTTGCTGAACATGCCCGGTTGCGATCCCGGCACCGCCAACTCACTCCGCTGGAGGCGCGGCCGAGCGGGTTCGTAACGCGTATGGCTCATCGGCCGGCGCCCGCGGTGGCCTTTTCCTTGGTACCGGATTGAACCGGCTGACTGTCAGGCGCGCGCGGAGGTAGCTCGCGCTTGTGCAGGGGAGCCGCCGTGCTCCGCCAGTATTCCCCAGCCGCCGCGACGCCACTTCCCGGCGTGATCTTCATGCCGACATCACGCATCGCCATCTCGGAACCGGCAATGGCCCCCATCAACATCAGCTCGTTCATGTCGCCAAGATGTCCGATGCGGAACAGCTTTCCTGCCATCCGCGCGAGCCCCGCGCCCAGCGCCAGGTTGTAGCGGCGGTAGGCGACATCGATCACTTCGGCGCCGTTCACTCCGGGCGGTACCATGATGGCGCTCACCGTATCCGAGTGCCACTTCGGAGCTCGGGCGCAGAGCTCCAGGCCCCACGCCTGCACCGCTCGGCGCGTGCCTTCCGCCAGGCGATGATGGCGGGTGAAAACATTCTCCAGTCCTTCTTCCATGAGCATGGCGATGGACTCTCGGAGACCATACAACAAGGGAAGTGAAGGCGTATAGGGGAAATACCCGGTGGCATTCGCCTTCTGCATGTCCGTGAAATCGAAGAACACTCGACGGAGCTTGGCATTTTCGCCGAGCGCGAGCGCCTTCTGGCTGGCGGCGACGATGCCGAGGCCGGCGGGAAGCATGAGCCCCTTCTGCGAGCCGGTGATCGCGAGGTCCACACCCCACTCGTCCATGCGGAAATCGATGCTTCCGATCGAGCTGACTCCGTCGACCATAAGCAGCGCCGGATGCCTGGCGTCGTTGAGTACGCGCCGCATGGGGGCGACGTCCGAGGTGACGCCGGTAGCGGTTTCGTTGTGCGTGAACAGCACCGCCTTGATGGCATGGCTCTTATCGGCTTCGAGCGCTTCTTGGTATCGCTCGATCGGCGCGCCTTCACCCCACTCCGCCTCGATCACTTCGACCTGGAGCCCGAGGCGCTGGGCCATATCGATCCAGAGGTGGCTGAACATGCCGAAGCGCGACGCGAGGACCTTGTCGCCGGGCGACAGCGTGTTCGACAGTGCAGCTTCCCATGCACCGGTACCGCTCGATGGAAAGATGAATGCCTGGCCCGAGGCCGTCTTGAAGATCTTCTTCAGGCTCTCGAGCACCGGCGCGGCGAGCGACGGGAAGTCGGACGATCTGTGGTCCTCCATGGCCCGGTGCATCGCGCGGAGAACGCGGTCGGGAACGTTGGTGGGCCCAGGTACGAAGAGAAAGTTGCGGCCGGCCATCTGGGGACCTCGACTTTTTGAAGAAGGCGACTGACCTTAAAGCGCCCGAATTCGAGCACGGGCCACCATTTTTAACACTTTGTGAACTTTTTCACAAGAGGCCGGGTTGAGCTCTTCCGCTGCTTTGCCCGCCACCCGTGACCTGCTCCTGGACCTTTACCGGACGGCCACGCGGCTGCCGCACCGGGTCCAGCGCTGGAGGCCCGCCTCCGGCGCCTTCCAGACGATGAGCCCGGTCGCCGGATCTGGATCTTCGCGCTGGGTAAGGCGGCAGTGCCCATGGCGACCACCGCGGTTGAGGTCCTGCAATCCCAGGCAGACCGGCTGACCGGGGGCCTCATCGTGGCACCCGACGGGAGCGCCAGCCCCGACCCGCGCCTCACTCTCATTCTGGGTGACCACCCCGAGCCTGGTGCTCGCTCGATCGCCGCAGCCAAGGCTCTGGCCGATACGGCGTCCCAGGTTGGCTCCGGGGACGAGGTCTGGGTGCTGCTCTCGGGTGGTACCACCAGCCTGATCGGAGCTCCCGAGACCGGCCTCACACCTGCAGACCTGAGGAACCTCTACGCGCTCTTGCTGGGCTCTGGTCTCGACATCACCGCCATGAATCAGATCAGAAAGCGCTTTTCCCGGTGGGGAGCAGGAAAGCTCGCCCGCGCGCTCCACCCTGCCCTGGTCCGGGTCTACATCGTCTCCGACGTTATCGGCGATGACCTTGCGTCCATCGGCTCCGGACCCTGTGTCCCCGATCCGACCACTGCCGTTCGACATCCACGACCTGCTCTACGCGCGCCGGGCTCTGGCCCAAAATTCCAGAGGCGGCACGCCGTATGATCCTGTCAATGGAGTCGGGGGAAACGGCTGAAACGCCAAAGCCGGGAGATCGGGCTTTCGCGCGAGTGACCCTCGAACTGGTTGCCAGTAACAGGCTGGCCCTCGAAGCTGCGGCCAAGCGTGCGGCTGAGTTGGGCCTTGCTCCTGATGTCGTGGAGGTGCCGCTCGCCGGGGAGGCGGTTACGGCAGGAGCAAGTGTAGCCGACAGTCTTCTCAATAATTGCGTTCGACTGTCGATCCCGCAACCAACGAAGCGGCCACTCTGCCGAATTTGGGGTGGGGAGACAACGGTCAGCCTGGGCGATCACCCGACTGGACTGGGAGGGCGATCACAGGAGCTCGCGCTTGCTGCAGCTCGTACGCTCTCCGGCCGGCCTGGCGTCACGTTATTGGCAGCGGGTACAGACGGTCGCGATGGTCCGACCGATGCTGCCGGCGCCATCGTGGACGGGACCACCTGGACGGCCATCTCGACCGCCGGGCGCAGCCCCGAACACGATCTCGTCCGGCATGATGCCTACCCGGCTCTGGCTTCAGTGGGAGCACTGGTGAAACCGGGACTCACCGGTACCAACGTCATGGATATTGTGATTGGGATCTGCGGGTACAATCAGGGATGAATTCCGAGGCGGGGACGGAAATCCTCTCCCAGGATGACGCTCACATCGACGCGCCGAAAGGTGTCGGTCTCCACGAGAATTTTTCCGGTGCGGAGCACAGCGGCCACAGTTCGTGCCCTGTCGGGATCCCCCCGTCGGACGATCACTCGAGTCAGGTCCGACGCTGAATCTGCATTTCCGAGAAAGACGACGTCCACCCCGTGTGATCGCAGCATCCTGGTGGCGGTTCGGGCGGCTCCCTGTTTTCGAGTGCCGTTCAGGACTTCCACCATGAGACGGCCTTGCACCGGCGGAATGGCGAAAGCATGATCGGCTTTGACCGGGCGCGCGCCCCGGCGGAGAAAGCCGGTCACTGCTACCAGAACGAGGACCCCCGCGATCAGCGAGAGCCAGATCCAGCGGCGACCAAGCTGTTCCAGAATCGCACGGTAGGATCGAGAATCGGCCATCCAGACTTGATCAGGTGGAGGATCCGGGAGCGGGCAACCTCACGCAGCACGCCTCCGGGGTCCGTGGGTAGGCGCTCGGCCAGCGCGCGACGTACTTCACGATCGAACGGCCGGTCGGGGTCGAGAAAATCCGCACAGAAGAGTATTCGTCCCACCATGTCCCATTCAGCGAGACCAACCGAGTGATAGCGGACTGCGTCGAGCACTCCGCGGTCGATCTCTCCTTCTGCTTTTGCATGGGCTGCACTCGCAGGTCCATGCCAGAGTGACGGCGGGCCAGGCGTGCTGGCCGCCCACTTCGCGAGTTCCTCGGGCGGCGCATCGCGCAGCGCATCGTGGAGCCAGACAGCACGCAGCCAGCGATTTCGCTCTGAGTCCGGCACTCCCATCTGTTCGGCCCACCCGGCTGCCAGCTCGGCCACTCGTTGGATGTGCTCGAGTCTTGCCGGCGTGACGATGGCCCAGTCGGGGAGCGTCGGTCGCAGCCCTGGAGGCGTGCGCGTCAATCGATGCCCTGGGCGAGAACGATGTTGTCGATCAGACGAGTGGTGCCGATCCGCGCGGCCAACGCCACTATGGTCGTTTCATTCGCGGTCTTCACCGGCACGAGCGACTCTGGGTCCACCACGGCAATATACTCGACGGTCACTTCCGGCTCTTTCCTCATCACGTCTCGCAGCCGCGCCTCGATCGCATCGGCCCTCGTCTCACCGGCGCGCCACAGATCGTGCGCGGCGCGCAAGGCCCGGCTCAAGACCGCTGCACGTGCGCGATCCGGTGCTGACAGGTACGCGTTGCGGCTGCTCATCGCGAGCCCATCTTCCTCTCGTACGGTTCTGACTGTCGCGATCTCCAGAGGCCAGTCCAGATCGCGGACCATGCGCCGAATCAAAGCAAGCTGCTGAATGTCCTTCTGCCCGAAGCAGGCGATATCAGGCTGCGTCAGGTGAAAAAGCTTGGCCACAACCGTGAGAACTCCGGTGAAGTGGCCCGGCCGCGCCGCCCCCTCCCACCGCTCCGCCATAGCGCCGGGGACCACCCGTACCTCCGAACCTGCGGGATACATGTCGGAGGCTTGAGGCACGAAGATCGTGTGGACGCCACGGCCCGCGGCGAGTGAGCGGTCACGCGGCAGATCACGAGGGTACCGGGCCAGGTCTTCCCGAGGGCCGAATTGGAGGGGGTTTACGAAGATGCTCAGCACCACGCTGTCCGCCCGCCGGCGGGCCTCGTCCACCAGAGCCAGGTGACCCTCGTGGAGATAACCCATCGTAGGCACCAACGCGATGCGGCGCCCGGCGGTACGCTCCGCGGTGGTCCAGGCGCGGATGTCTGGTAGCGACGTGAGCTCGAGCATGTAGGGGAGCTAAGAGGCTAGGAGCTGGGATATAGGAGCTGAGAGCTAGGAGCAAGGAGCTTCTTAGTCAAAGCTGTGCTCTTTGCCCGGATAGGTGCCTTCCCGTACTTCGCTGGCGTAGCTGCGGACGGCGGAGCGCACCGACTCTCCCAGCTTGGCATAGTGCTTCAGGAATCGCGGAGCGAACTGCTCGTTCAATCCGAGCATGTCGTGCAGCACCAGCACCTGCCCATCGCAGTGGGGACCAGCCCCGATTCCGATGGTAGGAATCGTGAGTGCCTTGGACACGCGGGCGGCGACGGGTGCCGGCACCAGCTCGAGAACGATGGCACAGGCTCCCGCCGTCTCCAGCGCCTTGGCATCAGCCAGTAGCCTTTCCGCGGATACGTCGTCCCTGCCTTGCACGCGGTATCCACCCAGCGCGTTGACGGATTGAGGAGTCAACCCGAGATGGCCGATGACCGGAATGCCACGTTCCACGAGTGCGTGCACCGTCTCGGCCATGTGCGCGCCACCCTCCAGCTTGACGCCATGTGCGTTGCTCTCCTGCAGCACACGTCCCGCGTTGCGGATCGCCTCGGGAATACTGACCTGGTACGTCAGAAACGGCAGGTCCACAAACACCAGGGCTTGCTTCGATCCGCGCCGCACCGATGCGGCGTGATAGATCATCTGGTCGAGTGTCGTGCTCAGGGTCGTCTCCTGACCCGCCAGCACCTGATTCAACGAGTCGCCGACCAGCAGCACGTCCACCCCACCCTGTTCCAGGAGCCGAGCGAACGCGGCATCGTAGCAGGTAAGCATCACAATTCGTCGGCCCGCCGCTTTCATGGCAGACAGGTCGAGGACCGACAGGGGACGGGGCTCAGCGCTCATCGGGGTTCAGTTCCGCCAGCTCTCGCCGCCAGAAGTCACGAGTGGACAGCCCGGGATGGGGAATGATAAGGTCTGGGTCACGAACGTGCCGGGTACCGAACTTTACGATATCGAGATCAAGGGTCCTGGAGCCCCACCTCTCCGCGCGCTCGCGGCCCGCAGCCAGCTCGATTGCCTGACACGCCTCGAGCAGCGCGTGCGGTTCGAGACCGGTCTCGAGCAGCACCATTTGATTCAGGTAGGGAGGCTGTTCCTTGCCGCCGAGTGGGGCGGTCTCTTCGATGGACGATGCGGCGAGCAGGCGGGTCCGGGGCAGTGAGGCGAGAGCAGCTCGGGCTTTCTCGAGGTGGGCCGCACGGTTCCCCAGATTGCTGCCCAGCGCAACGTAAACCCGTTCGGGAGCGGCGCGGTCACCCTTCGACGGCAAAGTGACTCGCAATCCGCTGCAGGTCGGCCGCCAGGCTTCCAAGCTCGCGAATGGCTCGCTCCAGGTCTGCCTGTCCTGACGCGGCCTCGCCGGCTCGCTTGGCCAGGCTGTCGGTGTCGACTCTGCTGCGGGCGGAGCTTGCTGCCACCTGCTCGATCTGTCCGGTCAGATTGTTGACCGCGTCGCGCTGCTGGGCGGCGGTGGCGGCGATCGCCTTGGCGAACCCGCCGGCTTCGCCGGTGGTGCCGACGATGTCGTCCAGAGCCCGGGCAGCGTTCGCGCTGAGCTCCTCCACGCCCGCCACCACGTCACGGCCCCGCTCCATTTGGCCAGATACCGCCGACACCTGCGTGGTGATTTCGCCGAGGAGATTCCCTGCTTCGCGGGCCGCATGAAGACTCTGGGCAGCGAGATCCCGCACTTCGGAGGCAACGACGGCGAACCCTCTGCCCTCGCGGCCGGCGCGTGCCGCCTCGATCGCGGCATTCAGCGCAATCAGGTTTGTAAGGTCCGCGATCTCGCGAATCGTGCCGATGAACCCGGTGATCCGCTGGGTCAGCGCGCCGAGGGCGGCCACCCGGTCTGCACCCACCGCCACGAAGCCTTTCAGCTCGACCAGCCGGTCGATTGCGTCCCCGATGACCACGCGGTTCCGGGACGCCACGTGCGCAGCCGTTCCGCTTGCATTTGCGGCCTGTGCACCTTGAGTCATCATTTCCTGTGTGGCACTGGCTAACGATCCGGTGGCTCGTAATCCACCGGTAGCGAACCGTTCCAGCTCCACCGCGCCTTGGCGCATCCCCAGCGAGACATCGGCCAGCGCGGTCGCGGACGCGCGAAGGGAATCGGCGACGCGGGCCAGTGCGGTCACCTGCTCACCGATCTGACTGACGGTGAGCACGAGCGGCCGCCGCAGCTCGGAGATATGGAAGGCGGTTGCGATCTGTCCCGCGAGCGTGCTCATGGCGAGCAGATCCTTGGGCCCGTATGCATGGCGCTTGTGATGTTCCACTTCCAGGGTTCCCAGGATCTCGTCGCCGAATTTGATCGGATGGATCACCAGCATGCTCACGTCGGTAAGCCCATCGCCCAGTCGCTCGTCCCGCGCCACGTCCCGGACGATCACCGGCTCCCGAGACTCGACTGCTTCACGTCGAAGGGGCTCCAGCTCCGCCGGAGGTTGGTTTCGTTTGTCGCGGCCGATCTTGCTGCGGTAGGCCAAGGATGCCTTCGAGCCATTCACGCGATACACCCGGAAATCGCCCCAGTCCAGCAGTCGGAAGGCAAGCCGCTCGATCTGGCCGAACGATCCCTGGAGCGTAGCATTGCTCGCGATAGTGGCCTCCATCAGGTGGACCTTGTTCAGGTCCTCCGCCCCGATGGCCTCGTCCAGGATTTGTCTTGCCATGAGCCCCACGACACCCAGCGCGAGCGCGGCGGCAACCCACCCGATGGGAGCCAGGTTGGTGAGGGCCCAGACGACAAAGGTCGAGGCACCCAGCGTCAGCAGGTACGAGCTGATCTCCCAGCGGAGGATGAGAATCTTCTCAGCGCTTTCCAGTTTGTTGCGAATCAGCAGGCTGAAATAGAATAGGGCCCGGCTGATGAAGAAGTAGAGCGCGGCCAGGATTGCGACCGCAGGAAGAAAGTCGACGGTCACCTCGCTCCTCTCGGTGAGCGCGAGAATTCCAGCGTAGGGACCGAAGGCAGCGACGAACGAGATCGCTTCGCGTCCGGCATTGACAATTCCGGCTCTCGGCTGCTTGCGCAGCCAGAACACGTCGGCTCCTACCACCCCCACCCACAATCCGGCGACGACCGGGCCGGGTCCGATGCTGATGGCGCCCACGAGCGTCGGGATGGCCGACTGGGTCAGATAGGAGTACTTGCTGAGCCTCACCGGCACAGAGCGAAGAACGAGAATGCTCAGCATCAGCACGATCGTGGAGATCGGCTGATGGATCCAGCGTTGATCCCATAGCAGTACAGCCACCGTCAGCAGAGATCCACCGACCCAGAGAACGTTGGTGTAGTGCCGCAGCAAAGCCGGGATCCGGATCGTCATTGTGCGTCCGGGTTGTCGAGAGCATCCCGAAGCGAGCCCAGGAAGCGGCGCGCCGCACGCACGCCATGCTGGCCCAGGATATCCACCAACGCACTTCCCACCACCACCCCGTCGGCCATCTGGCCCACTGTCCGGGCTTGCTGGGGAGTGGAAATGCCGAATCCGACAGCGACAGGTAGCGAAGTGGCCGCGCGAACCCGGCGAATCGACTCTTCGAGGTCGCATCGCGAGAGCGCCTCTGGCACCCGTGACACCGAGACGCGCAACGAGGTAGACGAACCCCTGGGCATCGTCAACCGACCGCTGGAGTCGGTCGGCGCGAGTCGTAGGAGCGACCAGACGCACGAGATCGATACCACTTCGCTGTATCGTCGACTCGAGCGCGGGATCTCCGCCTGCCGGCAGATCCGTGAGGATGAGACCTGCTATCTGGAGCTGTTCCGCGTCATGCAGGAATCGATCGATCCCATACTGGAGAATCGGATTGAGATAGCTGAAGATCACGACCGGGGAGGCCGGCTGCGTGCTGGAGATGAGCTCCAGCGTACCGGCAAGGGTCATCCCCGCACGGAGGGCCTCGAAGGTGGATCGCTGGATGGTGGGGCCGTCGGCGAGGGGATCGCTGAAGGGAACTCCGACTTCGATGATATCCGCCACCTCGGCAGACGACCGTAGTGCATCGGCGCTGGCTTGCAGGCTGGGGTAGCCGGCAGTGAGATACGGGATCAGGGCCTTGCGGCCTGAGGCTTTGAGTGTGGCCCACCCCGGCGCGAGCCGGGATTCAGACAAAGTAGTCGCCAGGCGTCAGTCCGAATCGGCTGGGGTTGGTGACCTTGACGATCGAGCGCTTGTATGCGCCGCTTTCGTCCTTCTCCATGAGGCTCACCTGATTGCCTGGCAGGGGCACGGCGGCGCCGTCGACATCGACAGCGATGCGTACGAGTGGGCGGCTCAGCTGCTGTCCATCTGGGTTCGGAGCCGCCACGATGCCGACCTCGAGCGTGTCCAGGATGACGCAGGTTCCCACCGGATAGATCCCGATAAGGTTGATCAGAGCCTTGACGACCACTCTATCATATCCGCGTTTCGGATTGTCCCACATCTCCTTCAGCACCTGGTCCGGCTCGATGGCCGTCGTGTTGTACACCCGCCGGGTGGTGGCAGCGTCGAACCCATCCGCCACCGAGACGATGCGCGAGAACATTCCGAGCGTCCGGGGCCGGATGGTCTTCGGATAGCCGGTCAGATCCATCTTCATATGATGTTCATGGGCCACGAGAATCGATCGGTATGGGATCTCTTCGTAGGCACGCATACCAAAGAGGGTCAGAGCTCCCATCCAGGGGTGCTGCTGGATGAACTTCCACTCGCGGTCCTCCAGGCCACCGGTCTTGTTGAGAATTTCGGCGGGAACCCTGGCTTTACCCACGTCATGCAACAGCGCGGTCATGCCCAGGTCGTACAACTGTACCTTGGAGAAGCCCAGCTTCTTGCCCAGTGCGACCGAGAAAATGCACACGTTCACCGAATGCGTGAATGTGTACTCGTCGTAGTCCCTGACGGTGGTCATCCCCACCATCGACATTTCGTTGTTGAGCACCTGGTCGACGACCAGCTGGACCGCTCGTTTCACCCGTTTGAGCCGCGGTCCTCGGCCCAGTCGTACCCCGGCGATGACATCCCGGGTTACGGCGACGCCTTCGGAGTACACGCGCTTTGCCTGGTGGCGCGATTCCTCCGAGCTGCCGCCCTCGGCCTGCGCGCGCTCGAGCTCCAGATGAGTGACCTTGGCTGATTCGAGACGATCCTGAAGCACCTCGAGGCGCTCGTCCAGATCTTCACCCTGCTGACTGAGGCTGAGCAGCAAGCTGAGAAAGATCTGCCACTCGCGCCGCTCCATGCCGGATCTGATATGCAGGACGCCGATGTCAAATGCCCGCAGCATCGCCAGGATGTGGCTGAACGAGGCGTAATTGTCGAGCTCGACGCGAAGACGCGTGGCGTTCACGAAGAGAAAGTCGCCGGCCGTTCTTATCTCCAGCTCCTTCTCGGTGTGGAGCAGGGCCCGGGCCGACGCATCGAGATCATCCAGCGACTTTTGCACCGTGGCGTTCTCGACCGGGTACATCTTGAGGCTGCGAAGGACGGTATAGAGTGCCAGCAGCAGCGAGCGGCCGCCCTGGCGCAACTGGCCCTCTGGCTGCCGCGGCGCCTCGCCGTCCCAGGGCTGCGTCATGCGGGCGCACCTCTGAGTGCGCGGGTGGCTGCATTGCGCACTACCAGGTCCTTGTCCTCGGCAGCTTTCTGGAGCAGTTCGCGGGCTTCGGCGGTCTTGATTCGCCCCAAGGCCATAGCGGCACAGGCGCGCGTTTCCGGCGGCTCCTTCATTTTCAACAGCCCCCGTTGCAGCAGAATTCCGCTGAGCGCCTTGAGCCCACTCGGACCCGCGATAGCGCCGTAGGCCTCGAAGAACGCCATCTTTTCGGTTAGATCCATCGCCTTGGCGATCTTGCCGACCACCACACCTTCGATCCGCTTGAGTGCGCCTTTGTACCCGCGGGTGCCCACGGCCCGGACCGCGGCCACTCGGACCTGCCGGTCACTGTCGTCGAGGGCACGCTCCAGTAGCGTCATGGCACCTGGCGTTCCCAGAATCCCCAGGGTCTGCACCGCTGCGAGCCTCACCGCCGCGTCACGATGTCCGATGACTTCGGTAAAGGCGGGTACCGCCTGGTGCAGCTGGAGGCGCCCACACATGGCCACGATTCCTGGTAGCGCCTGCGATTCGGGGCTGCGGAGCAGCCGCTGCACTTCGGCGGTGTTGTTGCTGGCAAGCTTGTCCACCACCTGCTCGATCATCTTCCGGAGTGGCTCCGAGGAAAGATTCGGCAGCCAGCTGACCAGCGGCTCCAAGGCGGTGGCGCGAAGCGCAGTGAGGACGTCGGCGGCGTGGGATTCGAGGCCGAGCCCACTGGCCTCGTCAAGCGACTGAAGCAACTGACCCAGGACGTTGCCTTCGCTGAGTCGCACCACGAATCCGTCGAGCCGGTGTACCTGCTCCATCCGCAGGTTGCTCGCCTTCTCCTTGAGCTGCTTCGTCTCCCGGAGAATCGCCGCCGCACTTCGGAAATCGCGACTGGTGAGAAGATTGGGAAAGAGCTGCTCCAGAACACCCAGCACTTCGTCCCGTACTCCACCTTCCGGCTGAGTTTCCATCAGGTCGAACAGGACGTTCATGGCGCTGCCGCGCACGTCCCGCTTGTACTCGTCTTCGAGCTCGCCGGCCAGATAGCTGATTTCCTGTTCGTCCAGGAAATACAGCGTAGAATCGATCTCCTCGAGATCGATCACGCTCTTCGCTTTTGCGGCGGCCTCCTCCGCAATGGCCGCCTTGCGCTCCTCGGCGGACCCGGTCCCGCCGGCTGGGCCCGACGGGCCGGGAAGCTCACCGCCACCCTCGGCGAAGAAATCGATAAAGTGGTACTTGATACTTTCGAATTCGAGAGCCCAGAGCAGCGTCAGAAGATCGTCCCCCGCGTCGGTCGCGAGGAAGCGGGCCTTGTTCACCGTCTCCAGAAAACGAGGCAGCTCCTCGTCTTCCGCGCCCCGGTAAATCGTCAGCTCGCGCATGCCGTCCTTATACAACGTCCACGCGATGCTCTCGCCCTTGTTGATCTGCCGGTAGACCACCTGCTCTTCCCAGATCAGCTCGGTTTCCGCCACCTTGAGCACCAGCTCCCCGGTAGCCGCCCAGACAGGATTGAGGCTGGCGCGCACGTTCTGAATGGCGCGCTGATAGATGGGGTTGTTCGGCAGGTACATCTGAAAGGCGCGTAGCGCCTTGGACATTGCCTGGATCAGCTCGGAGACCTGCGAGGCCGGAAGAAGCTGAGTCGAGGCATGCCCGTCGGTCACTTGAGGTCTCCCAGCAGATCGGCTACGTGAGCCACGTCTTTGTCCCCACGTCCGCTAAGACAAACGAGAACGGTGTCGGCGGGTGACCACTGCCCTGCCGATCGCTGAACCCAGGCAAGAGCGTGAGCCGTTTCGAGCGCTGGGATGATGCCTTCCAGACGGCATAGTGCCTGGAACGAGGCAAGTGCTTCAGCGTCGGTAGCCGTCGAGTAGGTCACGCGGCCGGTGTCTCTCAGGTGGCTGTGCTCCGGGCCCACGCCAGGGTAGTCCAGCCCTGCAGAGATCGAGTGGGCCGGGGCGACCTGCCCGTCAGCATCCTGAAGCAGGTAGCTCAGACTCCCATGCAGAACACCCGGAGTTCCGGCCGTAAGGGTGGCGCTGTGATGCCCGCTGGCAATTCCTTCGCCCGCGGCTTCGACCCCCACCAGCCGCACCTCGGTGTCATTCAGAAATCCGCTGAATATTCCCATGGCGTTCGAGCCCCCACCCACGCATGCCACCACGGTGTGCGGCAACGTGCCGTAGCGAGCGAGCATCTGGTCCCTGGCTTCCCGGCCAATGACGGACTGGAAGTCACGAACCATGCGTGGAAAGGGTTCGGGTCCAACCACGGACCCAATGATGTAGTGAGTCGTCGGGACGTTGGTCACCCAGTCCCGCAGGGCTTCATTCGTGGCGTCCTTCAAGGTGCGTGTGCCGGACTCCACCGGGATGACTGTGGCGCCCAGGAGTTCCATGCGATAGACGTTCAGCCGTTGCCGCCGGACGTCCTCCGCACCCATGTACACCACGCACTCGAGTCCGAAGCGGGCGCAGACTGTCGCGGTCGCGACCCCATGCTGCCCCGCACCGGTCTCGGCAATGATCCGCCGCTTTCCCATGCGAAGGGCGAGCAGGGCCTGGCCCACCGTGTTGTTGATCTTGTGAGCACCGGTGTGATTGAGGTCTTCTCGCTTGAGAACTACCCGTGCGCCAACCTCAGCGCTCAACCGAGGTGCTTCAGAGAGCGGCGATGGCCGGCCGACAAACTCGGTCAGCAGACCCTCGAGCTCCGACCAGAACTTCGCGTCGTTCCTGGCAGCGTCGTAAAGCGCGGTGAGATCGTCGAGGGCGGCTATAAGCGTCTCGGGGACGTACCTGCCCCCATACGGCCCAAACCTCCCAACATCGGTCTGCTCAGGTGATTGAACTATGGGCAACTACCGCCTCCGGAAACTGTCTCATTTTGTCGGGGGTTTGGGCTCCGCACTGAGAGAGCCCTTGGACCACTAGCAAAAACGACGCCCAGATACGCCGCTCCGCCTTCACGCGAGGGCACCGTCTCCGGACCTTGCATGATGCGGCAGAGCTTGATCTTAGCGACCACGTCGACGAACGCCGGTGAGCTCCGTGAGGAGCTCGCCTGGGGCAGCTGCCGCGGAAAGCGCGGTCCCTATCAAGACCGCATCGGCGCCGGCTTCGGCCGCCCGCTCCACATCGGCCTTCCGGGACATTCCGCTCTCGGCTACCGCCGTGCAGCCCGCCGGCACTGTCGAGATGATTCGTAGGGCCGCCCCGGCGTCGATCGCGAAGGTATCCAGGTCTCGGCTGTTTACCCCTATTACGGTAGCCCCCGCGTCCAGCGCGGCGGAGAGTTCTACCGCCGAGTGGACCTCGACAAGAGGCGTCAGCCGCAACTGGTGGGCGAATCGAAGGAGGGATTGTAGACGAGACCCCAAGGCTCGCACGATCAGAAGGACGGCGGCCGCACCTGCAGCCCGTGCTTCCACGATCTGAACTTCATCCAGAACGAAATCCTTCAGCAGAACTGGAACATCGGTTCTGGAGGCGGCCTGCCGAAGATCCTCCACCGATCCCCCAAAAAAGGGACCGTCTGTCAGCACGGAGATGGCTGCCGCTCCGTGCTCTGCGTAGCGAGCCGCACGCTCACCCGGATCCATATCCTCTCGAATAGACCCTGCCGAGGGCGATCGACGCTTGACCTCCGCGATCACGGCCACGTTTCGGCTCCGAAGTGCGGCGTCGAAAGCCGGAGGGTCGGCCACGGTCTCCGCCGCCCGGTCGAGGGCTGTCCGACGCTCCCGCAGCTGGCCGAGCCGCCCCTCGGTTGACCTCAGAATTCGGTCGAGCGTTACCTGCATCTTGTCCTTCGGCCGGTATTCGGGTATTGTTATTCGGGCTCTATTCGGTCGTGCACAGACACAGGAGATCCTGATGCCGCTGACCAAGCGTCAAAGCGAGATACTCGGCTATCTGCAGGGCCATATCGGCGAGCAGGGATACGCCCCGAGCTTCGAAGAGATTGCCGAGCACTTCGGTTTTCAGTCGCTGGCCACGGTGCATGAACATCTGACCAACCTGGAACGAAAGGGGTACATCCGCCGCTCGTACAACGAGAGCCGGTCAATCGAGGTTCTTCCGCCCCGGGGAACCTCGGCTGCCACCGAAATTCCTCTGCTCGGACGCGTGGCGGCAGGTACCCCGATCGAGTCCCTCATGCACCAGGAAACGATCTCGGTCCCGGATCAGATGCTGCCTCGCCGCGGACCCAACTACGCCCTCAAGGTTCAGGGCACATCCATGATCGACGAACACATCGTGGATGGAGATATCGTCGTCGTGCATGGCAAGCAGGCGGCCGAGAATGGCGAAATGGTCATCGCGCTGGTCAACGGCAGTGAGGCTACGGTCAAGAAGTTCTACCGTGAGGCCGGTGGATGGATTCGGCTACAGCCGGCTAACGCAACCATGCAGCCCATGCGGTTCCAGGAGCGCGACGTCTTGATCCAGGGCGTAGTCGTCGGAGTTATCCGCAAATACTGACCGGTCCTCACCCCCGAGGAGCGGCCGCTCGCAGTTTGCTCAGTACCTGAGCCGCCGCTCCGGTGTCGAGGCTGGCAGTCGCGCGAGCTGCGGCTTGCTCGAACGACCAGTCATTCGCCGATATGTAGAGCGCGGCCGCTGCATTCAGCAGCACTGCGCAGCGCGCCACAGCCGAGTCCTCTCCCTCCAGCAATCGCTCTATGCGCACTGCATTCTGCGCTGGATCACCCCCGGCCAGGCCCTGGAGATTCGGGCAGTCCAAACCGTAAGTGGCCGGGTCCAGCTCCCATCTCGCCACGTTACCGTCTTCCACTTCCCAGACCAGGGTCGAGTCCACGGGGCTGATTTCGTCCATGCCCACCGAGCCATGAACCACCAGCGCATGCCTGGTACCCAGAACGGAGAGCGCAGTCGCGATCAGCTCGGCCCGTGAACGGTCCGATACCCCGACCACCTGCCGTAGCACCCCAGCCGGATTCGCGAGCGGTCCCAACATGTTCATGATGGTGGGGACCCCGAGCTCTTTACGCACCGGTGCCACGTGGCGCATGGCCGGGTGATACCTCGGCGCGAACAGGAAGGTGATTCCTGTGGCCGCTAGTACCCGCGCTGCGGTTGCGGGGTCGAGATCGATATTGATACCCAAAGCCTCCAATACATCCGCGGAACCGCACTTCGACGTGTAACTGCGGTTTCCGTGTTTGGCCACAGAGACACCGGCACCTGCGGCGACGAACGCAGCAGCGGTCGAAACGTTGAGGGTTCCGATCAGCCCGCCACCGGTTCCACAGGTGTCCACCAGCAGGTCGGGATCGAGGGTTTCCAGCCTGGTCATGGCACAGCGAAGCGCAAGCGCAGCGCCGGCAACTTCATCCGCGGTCTCACCCTTGGATCGAAGACCCATCAGCAGCGCCGCGATTTGGACCGGCGATGCCTCTCCTCGCATGATGGTGCCGAACGCCGCCACACTGCTCTCACGGTCGAGCGATGTGCCGCTTGCGAGCTGCTGAATAGCCTGAGCCAGCGCGGCGACGGGGGTCACGAAGCACCGTAGAAGCAGGAAAATTCAGTGAGTGTCGGAGGGGAAAAATTGTACCCGGAGAAGCAGGCTTTTGTCAATCGTGACAAGGATTTGCGTAGCTTGCCCGAGGCCCTCATTCGCCGCTAGATTCCGGACCAGATGAGCCGGACCTTCCTCGCTACGCTCCAGTACGATGGCACCGGCTTTGTCGGTTGGCAGCGCCAACCCGCCGGTCGCTCGGTTCAGGGTGAATTCGAGCGGGTTCTGGAGCGTCTGTTCGCTCGCCCAACCGTCGTCCATGCCGCCGGCCGTACCGATGCAGGGGTGCACGCCATCGGGCAGGGTGTCAGCTTCAGCGCTCCGACAGATTGGAGCCACTCCGCACTTCATCGTGCATTGAACGCGCTCCTTCCGCGCGACTGTTGGGTCGCTTCCGTCTATCCGATGCATACGGGCTTTCACGCTCGCAAGTCGGCGCTTTCGCGGCGATATCGCTACGACATCGGCCTGGATGACGAGGCCGCCTCTCCGTTTCGCTCCCGGTATGAATGGGCACTTTGCCGTCCGGTAGAGACGGAGCTGCTTCATGCGGCGGCCAAGATCATCAACGGAGAGCACGACTTCCGCGGCTTTGCCGCCAAGACCGACAAGCTTCACTACCGTTGCCGCATCCTCTCAGCGAAGTGGATACCGCGGGGCGGCGAGCGGGGTCTCAGCTTCTTCATCGAAGCGGACCGCTTCCTTCAGCGCATGGTACGGATGTTGGTCGGAACGATGGTCGACATCGGCCTCATGCGTCGGCCGCTCAGCGATATGGCCGAGCTGCTCGAGAGTCACCACAACCAGAACACCAGCTCCCCCGCTCCCGGGCAGGGACTCTACTTTGATTGTGTGGCCTATCCGCCCGAGCTGTTCGCGGAATCAGTCGAGACGCATGCTGCCGCCGCCCCTCACGCGTAACCTGAGCCTTCTGATCATGGTCTCGGCGCTGGCGGGGTGTCGCGCCGACAGTCCTCCGACCTTACACGTATCCAGCTCCGGAGCTCAAACACCAGCCAGAGTTCAGCAGGCGCAGGCCGCCACGACTGCGTCCAGGAGCACCGCACTCGTCACTGCCGCTGACAGAGTGTCACCTGCCGTCGTGTCGATCAACGTGACTTCACGCCGCCAGGCGCCGCGTCGAACTCCTTGGGACTTCTTCTTCGTGCCGCAAGGTGCTCAGGTTGTCCAGGGCTACGGCACCGGGTTCATCGTACGTCCAGCAGGAATCATTCTTACCAACCAGCACGTGGTCGCCAACGCCGAGCGGGTAGTAGTCACCCTCCCTGACGGCAGCGACCTGCCGGCCACAGTCCTGGGCGAGGATCCGCTCACCGACGTGGCCGTGCTCAAAGTGGAGCGCAGCGGTCTCCCTACGGTCGCGCTGGGCCGAAGCACCGACCTTATGATCGGCGAATGGGTGGTGGCCCTCGGTAATCCGTACGCGTATTTGCTCGGCAACGCGGAGCCATCGGTCTCGGTGGGAGTGGTGAGCGCAACCGGCCGGAACATTCTCCCGGGAGGAGATCAAACGGGGCTGTACCTGGACATGATTCAGACCGATGCCGCCATCAATCCCGGCAACTCCGGCGGGCCGCTGGCGAACGCATTGGGAGAAATCGTGGGCGTCAACTCGTCCATCTTCAGCAACAGCGGCGGCTCAGTAGGTTTGGGATTCGCCATTCCGATCGAGCGTGCCGTTCGGGTCGCTGAAGAGATCATCCGCAACGGCTCCGTTCGGCGCGCCTGGGTAGGGCTTGATGTTCAGGGAGCCAGAGCGATGCGCGACTGGAAGAGTCAGGGTGGTGTAGTGGTCGCCAGTGTTGCGCCCGGCGGGCCCGCCGCTCGAGCCGGTGTTCGTCAAGACGATGTGCTGGTCGAAGCCAATGGACGTCGCCTGCGGAACTATCTCGACTGGGAAGCAGTGAAGCTGGACCTGCACGTGGGAGATGTGGTTCAGGTCGCGGTACGCAGTGGCAACGCCAGCAGGTCTCGTCGCATCGTCACCGGCGATCTCCCGACGGTCACCGCCGAGAAGATCACGGTCTTGCAGGATCTCCAGTTGATCAATGTCACGCCCGCCATTCAGGCGGAACGCTCGATCAGAAGTGAGCAGGGCGCGCTGATATTCCGCCTGTCGCCCGAGGTAAGCCGGGCGACGGGACTACAGGAAGGCGATGTGATTCTCGCAGTGGATCGAACCCAGGTTCGGAACGCCTCGGAGGTCGCAGGCCTTCTGAATGTGCGACCGGGTCAGGTCATCAGGATTTACGTCGAGCGGGAGGGCCAGGTCACCTTCACCGATCTGATGTTTCGATGAGCGATGAGCGCTGGCGGTCTCCGCTGGGTTCGCGCTACGCGTCGCCTGCCATGCAGATGCTGTGGGGTGAACGCCACCGCATTGGCCTGTGGCGGAGGCTCTGGATCGCCTTGGCGGAGACAGAACGCGAGCTGGGCCTCGAGATCCCGGACCAGGCCATTGCGCAGATGCGTGCGCACCTGGACGACGTGGATCTCGAGGTCGCCTCGCGCTACGAACGGCGGTTCCGGCACGACGTCATGGCCCACATCCATGCCTTCGGGGATCAAGCTCCGGCGGCACGACCGTTCCTGCACCTCGGCGCCACCAGCGCCTTCGTCACCGACAATGCCGACCTCATCGTCATGCGCGACGGGCTCCGTCTTTTGCTGGGCCGGCTCATCGCCGTGCTCGGAGCGCTGGAGCGCTTTGCTATCAGGTACGCTGAGCTTCCGTGTCTCGCGTACACCCATTTTCAGCCGGCTCAGCTGACGACTGTAGGTAAGCGAGCCACGCTGTGGATGCAGGATCTCGCGCTGGATGTCGAGGAAATTTCCCGGCGGATCACAACGCTTCGGCTCCGCGGCTGCAAAGGCACTACCGGCACCCAGGCGTCATTTCTGGAGCTCTTCGGGCAGGATCACGAGAAGGTTCGTGAGCTGGACCGTCGGGTGGCCACCAAGCTCGGGTTCACGGAAGCGTTCCCGGTTACCGGTCAGACGTATACCCGTAAGGTGGACAGCACGATCCTCGACGCGCTCAGCGGCATTGCACAATCAGCCGCCAAGCTGGCTGGAGATCTCCGGCTCCTGCAACACGAGGGAGAGCTCCTCGAGCCGTTCGAGGCAGAGCAAATCGGCTCGAGTGCCATGGCGTACAAGCGCAATCCCATGCGAGCCGAGCGCATCAGCGGTCTGGCGCGGTTCGTTATCTCGCTGCAGGCGAACACCGCCAACACGGCCGCGAGCCAGTGGCTGGAGCGGACTCTCGATGACAGCGCCAACCGCAGGCTCACGCTCCCCGAAGGATTTCTCGGCACCGACGCCATTCTCGTGCTCGCCACGAACATCGCGGCCGGGCTGGAAGTGCGCGACGACGTGATTCGCCGGCACGTGAACGAGCAGATGCCCTTCATGGCCACGGAACGCTGGCTGATGCTGGGTACTGCCGCAGGGGGAGACCGGCAGTCGCTCCACGAGGTGGTTCGCAAGCACAGCCTCGTCGTGGCCGAGGCCGTCAGCCGGGGCGAGCCGAACCAGCTGCTTGACCGCCTCGCGGCCGATCCCGCTTTCCGGGGTGTGCCTGCCGCGGCACTTCGGGCCGAGCTCGACCCTGCCAATTACACCGGGCGCGCCGGCCAGCAGGTAGGTGAGTTCATCGACGAATATCTGAAGCCACTGCTTTCACAGGCGCGGCCCTTGGCCTCCGAGGCCGAAGCAGCCGAGGTGCGCGTGTGAGCAAAACGGTGCTGGCAGAGAGCCGTCTTCCCCTGCCGCTTCTGCGGCGCGGCAAGGTTCGGGAAGTCTACGAAGTGGATGCAGCACATCTGCTCATCGTCGCCAGCGACCGCGTGAGCGCGTTCGATGTGGTGATGCGCGAGCCGATTCCTTTCAAGGGATCGGTGCTCACCCAGATGAGTGCATTCTGGTTTCAGAAGCTCACGGACGTATTTCCGTCTCATTACCTGAGTGCGAACACCACGGAGATCGTCCACCGGGTTCCGCGGCTGGAGTCAGTTCGAGATCAGATAGCAGGCCGCGCCATGCTGGTGCTGCGCGCTGAGCCGGTTCCCTTCGAGTGCGTCGTCCGGGGATACATCACCGGATCGGCCTGGGCGGAGTACCGCGAACGCGGAACCTTGGCGGGCGAGCCGCTCGTCTCCGGCCTGGTGGAGAGCGCGCGTCTGAATCCACCGATCTTTTCTCCCGCGACGAAAGCCGAGGCGGGCCACGACATCAACGTCACGGTCGACGCCGTCGTTGGGGTCCTGGGATCGGCTATGGCGGCGCGGTTGCGTGAGGCCAGCTTCGCGATCTACCAGGCGGGTCGAGACCTTGCCGCCGAGCGGGGAATCATCATCGCCGACACCAAATTCGAATTCGGCACCGACCCCTCCGGGACTCTCCGGCTGATCGATGAGCTGCTTACCCCGGATTCCTCCCGGTTCTGGCCGGCCGACTGCTATGCGCCCGGCCAGGCACAGCCGAGCTTCGACAAGCAGCCACTCCGCGACTATCTGGCATCCTTGAAGGCGGCGGGTCTCTGGGACGGTGAAGGTCCACCTCCGTCGCTGCCTCCTGAAGTTGTAGAGGCCACGAGCCGCAGGTATCTGGAAGCGTTCCGGCTACTCACCGGCCGAACACTGGAGCAAGCCTTGTGATCCGCACTGCGCCCGAGGGAAAATGGTTCATCGTGGGTGCCTGGGTTATCGCGGCGATCCTCCTCATTGCCGCCTCTCGCAGTGATTCCCTGCTGTGGTGGGGCGTTGCGGTGATGTGGCTGGTCATTGCGGTGTGGGTAGTCGCGTTCTTCCGCGATCCGATACGGACCGGAGAGCGGGGAGATCGCTTCATTCTGGCGCCGGCAGACGGCAAGGTGGTCAGCGTCTTGGAGACCGATGAGCCTGCGTTCTTCGCGGGACGAGCCGCCCGGGTCTCCATCTTCATGAACGTGTTCAACTGCCATGTGAACCGCTATCCCACCGACGGCAAAGTGGCGTACCGACACTATAACGCCGGCAAGTTCGGACATGCCGCCGCCGAAAAGTCGAGCTTGGACAACGAGCAATCTTCTGTTGGACTCAACACTCCACGGGGCAAGGTGCTGGTGCGCCAGATTGCGGGACTGATTGCACGCCGGATCGTTACGGATCACGGTGTTGGAACGCAGGTGAAACAGGCCGACCGGCTGGGAATGATCCGGTTCGGCTCGCGGGTAGACGTTTTCCTCCCGACGGGCTCGACCAGGGTGCTTGTAAAAGTGGGGGATACAACAGTTGCAGGTGTGACCGTGGTGGCCGAATGGATTTGAGGCATCGCCGAGAAGGTCTGAGGCGTCCATCCATACGCCAGGTGGTGGTCGTCATGCCCAGCGCATTCACGCTGGGAAATCTGTTTTTTGGCTTCTGGGCAATCGTATCGGCGTTCAACGGAAACTTCCGGTGGGCAGGCTGGTTCATCGTGTTCGCCGGAATTCTGGATATGCTCGACGGCAGGGTAGCACGGCTTTCCGGCACTGGTACCAGATTCGGTGCAGAGCTCGACTCGCTGGTCGACGTAATCTCCTTCGGGGTTGCGCCCGCTCTGCTGATGTACTTCCTCGACTTCTCCAACGCTGGCCGGTTCGCCTGGATCCTCTGCTACATCTACGTGGTGGCAGTGGCGCTACGGCTTGCACGCTTCAATGTGTTGTCGGCGGGAAAACCACCGAGTGCCTGGTTTACGGGGCTGCCGTCACCCTCCGCGGGCATGACGCTGGCCGTCTACTACCCTTTCAGCCAGACCAACTGGTACCAGCAGTCGCTCGCAAAATATCTCGACCTGCAGCACGAGGGCCTGGTTGTTCTGATGCTGCTGCTGGCGGTGCTGATGGTGAGCAACGTCAAATATCCGAAATTCCCGCCGATCGGTCTGCGCAGCAGAAAAGGGATCTTCGGCCTGTCGGTGCATCTCGTCATCCTCCTCGGAGGGCTCTTCGCCCCGGAGTACTTCCTCTTCCCCTTAGGTTTGTTCTACGTGGCCTTCGGGATCGTGCGTGCGACCGTCCTCGGGTTGATGGAGCGGCCAGAGCCAGTACCCGTCATCGACGAACGTTTGGCTGAAGACCACGACGCCACGTTGCCCCCGCCTCTGTCCCATGAGCGGCGGAGAAGCTGGGGCGACCGCCGCCAGGAGCCGGAACAATGACGTACAGAGTGCACGTTCGCGTGATGCCGCGGGAAGGGCTGCTCGACCCGCAGGGACAGGCTGTCGAGCATGCGCTCGGTGCCCTGGGATTCGACGAAGCAGGGGGTGTCCGAGTGGGCCGAGCCATCGAGCTCGACGTCGCGGCCGCCTCCCGCGACGAGGCAGAAACCCGCGCTCGGCAGATGTGCGATAAGCTGCTGGCCAACCCGGTGACCGAGGATTATCTGCTCGAGGTGGAAGATCGATGAGCCGTGTTGCGGTGGTGCGTTTCCCCGGTAGCAATTGCGATTTCGATGCCCTCCGGGCGGCCGAAAACGTCGGAGCGGATGCGTACTTTGTCTGGCACCGTGACACCGATCTGAACAACGCGGACGTGGTCATTCTCCCGGGCGGGTTCAGCTATGGCGATTACCTTCGCGCCGGCGCGATTGCAAGGTTCAGCCCGGTCATGCAGGCGGTGCAGCGCCACGCCGCCTCCGGAGGGCCGGTACTCGGCATCTGCAACGGATTTCAGATCCTGTGCGAGGCTCACTTGCTGCCAGGCGCCCTCATGCGGAATGCCGGGCTTTCGTTCGTCTCCAAGCCGGTGGACGTAATCGTGGAGCGAACCGACACTGCATTCACTTGTGATTATGAGCCTAATTCCAGGCTGCGGATTCCGGTGGCACACGGGGAAGGCCGTTACGTAGCAGAACCAGAGACGCTGCGCATGCTGGAAGCCGAGGGGCGAGTCGTGCTGCGCTACGTCGCGGCCACCGAGCGGTCGCCATTCCAGCCTAATCCAAATGGGTCAACCAATCACATCGCGGGGATCTGTAATGCCGACGGTAACGTGGTCGGCATCATGCCCCATCCCGAGCGTGCCGCCGAGCGGCTGCTGGGGCTGACGGGCGGGAGCGGATTCTTCACCTCTCTGGTTCCCGCATACGAAGAAAGCTCCAACTCAGGAGTCTAGCCATGAAGCCAGAGAAACCGAGCCGCAACGAGGACGAATACTTCGCGAAGGAAGACGCCGAGCTGCTGCGGAAGCAGCGAGAGCGCGCCAGCGCCGCCAGCGCTGAGGCGGAGCGTAAATCGCATTACATGAAATGTCCCAAGGATGGGTACGACCTGACGAGCAGCCAGGTGCACGGAGTCACGATCGAGACCTGCTCGCACTGCGGAGGTATCTGGCTGGATGCCGGCGAGCTCGAGGTCGTCTCGAAGGACGATTCCTCGAATGTCATCACCAGGGTGATTTCGGATGCGCTGTCGAGCTTCCGGCGGTCACCCAAGGCACATCGTTGACCGCACCAAGCATGGCGGGCTCGAGCACGGAAGCGGTCTCGCTCCCCGGCGAGCCCCGCGTGACTTCTGCCCTCGTCCGGGAGCATAACCTGAATGAGCTGGAGTACGGCCGCATCCTGGAGGTCCTGGGCCGGGCTCCGACATTCACCGAGCTGGGAGTGTTCTCCGCGCTGTGGTCGGAGCATTGCTCATACAAGCACTCGCGGCCGGTGCTGAAAACTTTCCCCACCACCGGGCCGCTCGTGGTTCAGGGTCCGGGTGAAAACGCCGGCGTGCTCAGGCTGCCGGAGGGGTGGGCCGTCGCGTTCAAGATCGAGTCGCATAATCATCCTTCAGCGGTGGAGCCGTACCAGGGTGCGGCAACGGGAGTGGGTGGTATCCTCCGCGACGTGTTCACCATGGGTGCTCGACCCGTGGCCCTGCTGAATAGCCTGAGGTTCGGGCCGCTCGAGGTGCCGCGAAATCGCTACCTGTTCGCGGGTGTGGTCCGCGGTGTGGGAGACTATGGCAACTGCGTCGGGGTACCAACCCTCGGCGGAGAGGTCAACTTCGCGCCGGGATACACCGGGAATCCCCTGGTCAATGCGATGTGCGTGGGCTTGCTGCGGGAGAGAGACCTTATTCGTGCTGCCGCACACGGCGTGGGGAACGTTCTGCTTGCGGTCGGCGCGCGTACCGGCAGGGACGGCATTCACGGAGCCAGCTTCGCTTCCGAAGAGCTCTCCGAGAAGAGCGACGCCCGACGTCCCCAGGTTCAGGTGGGCGATCCCTTTACCGAAAAACTGCTCCTCGAGGCAAGCCTGGAGCTGATCACGTCGGACTTGATCGTCGCCATTCAGGACATGGGGGCGGCCGGACTGACGAGCTCTTCAGCGGAGATGGCAGCGCGGGGAGGTGTCGGCGTGGAGATCGATACGTCACTCGTGCCCACACGCGAAGCCGGGATGTCGTCATACGAGATTCTGCTCTCCGAGTCCCAGGAGCGAATGCTGGTCGTGGCTGAGCCGGAGCGTGTCGCAGAGGTGCAGGCCGTCTGTGCAAAATGGGAGCTCACGGCGACTCCCATCGGACATGTGACAGATGATGGCATCTTCCGGGTTCGACACGGCGGCAACGTGGTCGTTGCAATACCAGGTCAGCGCCTGGTCGAAGATTGTCCGGTCTACCATCCGGATGCCCGGGAGAGCGAAGAAGCCCGAAGGCGCCGGGACACAATCGATCCGGGGTTGCCAGTGGTGGATCTGGAAGGCGCCCTCGAGATGCTGCTCGACCACCCGAACCTCGCCAGCAAGCGCTGGGTCTACGAGCAGTACGACTCAACCGTTCAGGCCTCCACTGTCCTCCCGCCGGGATCCGACGCCGGAGTCATCCGGGTTCCGGGTGCTCGCTTCGGGTTGGCCATGACCGTCGATTGCAACAGCCGACTCGTTGCTCTCGATCCATATGAAGGTGGCAAGGCGGCCGTGGCAGAAGCGGCCCGGAATGTCGCCTGTACCGGCGCCCGACCCCTTGGCATCACCGACTGCCTGAACTTCGGAAATCCCGAAAAGCCGGATGTGTTTTTCCAATTCCGCGAAGCAGCGAGAGGAATCTCCGACGCCTGCCGGGTGTTCGGAACGCCGGTGACGGGCGGCAATGTCTCGTTCTATAACGAGAGCCCGACCGGCGCAATCGATCCGACGCCCACGATCGGCATGGTAGGACTCCTATCCCGCGTGGAGGACCGCGTGGGCAGCTACTTCGACTCGCCCCGGGACGAGGTGTTCATCGTGGGTGAGACCAGCGGAATACTGGGCGGGTCGGCGTACTGGGCTGAAGTGTGCGACTTCGTGGGCGGGGATCCTCCCGCCGTAGATCTCGATGCCGAGCTCCAGCTGCAGCGCTTCCTGGTCGCCGCAGCGGAACAACACATGATCCGATCGGCCCACGACTGCTCGGAGGGTGGTCTGGCAGTGACTCTGGCAGAAGCCGCCCTGGGCGGGCCGTACGTGCCTGGAAGCCTCGGGGCGCGTCTCGATCTTACGGGATATGCACCCGATGTCCCCGCCGAAGGGGTCCTCTACGGAGAGGATGGAGCCCGCGCGGTCATCACCTGCGCACCGGCTCAGGCCCGCCGCCTGATCGACCTGGCGAACGAGCACCGAGTACCGGTGTTCCATGCAGGACGGGTCGAAAGCATCGGCACCCTGGAACTGCAGATCGGGTCCGAATTGTTCTCCTGGAGCACCGACGCACTTCGAAGGATCTACTCAGAAGCAATTCCCCGCCGGATGCAGCACACCGACGTGGATCGAGCGGTGGGAGAGTAAGACATGTGTGGCATCATCGGGGTTTCCGGAGTTCCTGACGCGGCGCGGCTCGCGTATCTCGGGCTGTATGCACTCCAGCACAGGGGTCAGGAGAGCGCTGGCATCGTAGCCATCGACACCGACGGTGCAGCCCGGTCGCATCGGGGCATGGGACTCGTCTCGGAGAACTTCGACGACGGGAGCCTCGCGGCCCTTCCCGGCGACGTGGCGGTGGGCCACACACGCTATTCCACGACGGGAAGCACTGTCCTGGCGAATGCTCAGCCGTGTAGCGTGAACACCCGCTGCGGCCCTCTGGCTATCGCGCATAACGGAAACCTGATCAACGCCGGAACCATCAAGCAGGACCTGGTCGCCCGGGGGGCCATCTTCACCGGCTCCAGCGACACTGAGGTCCTGGTACATCTGATCGCACGGTCCGCCGGGCAGACGGTCGAAGACCAGATCCGTGATGCCCTGGAGCAGGTCGATGGTGCGTACAGCCTGGTGATTACGGTCGGGCGGACGATGTACGCGGTGGTCGACAGCCGTGGCTTCCGGCCGCTCGTCATCGGCCGCCTCGGCAGCGGTATTGTAGTGGCCTCAGAAACCTGCGCGCTTGATCTTATCGGAGCTTCGATTACCTGCGAGCTCCGGCCCGGTGATTTCGTCCGCATCGAAGACGGAGATGTCACTGACCTGCCCCCGCTGGCGCCACGGCCGGTCAGTCGCTGCGTGTTCGAGCTGGTGTATTTCGCTCGGCCCGACAGCACCGTCTTCGGCAAGTCGGTTGATGCAGTACGCCGTGAGCTGGGGCGGGAGCTGGCTCGCGAGAAGCCGGCGCTCGGAGGCGAGGTGGTATTCAGCGTGCCCGACAGCTCGAACGCCATGGCACTGGGCTTTTCGGAGGTATCCGGTATCAAGCTCGAGTATGGCCTGATTCGCAATCATTATGTGGGCCGGACCTTCATCAATCCCAGTCAGGCGCTCCGGGTGGCCAAGGTGAAGATCAAGTTCAATCCGGTGCGGGAAGTGATCCAGGGCAAGGCTGTGGTGGTGGTGGACGACAGCTTGGTCCGGGGCAATACCAGCAAGGAGCTGGTGCAGATGATCCGGGCCGCGGGCGCCCGGGAGGTCCACCTGCGGTTGGGTTCCCCGCCGATCACCGGCCCCTGTCACTACGGTATCGACACGCCTACGCGCGAAGAGCTGATCGGGGCAACGCATTCGATCGAGCAGATCCGCGAGTTCCTCGGAGTCGACAGCCTGGGCTACCTCTCGCTGGACGGAATGCTCACGGCCGCCGGCAAGGACACTGGATTCTGCCACGCCTGTTTCTCCGGCCACTACCCCACGACGACACCGGATGACCTCGTGAAACTGCGGCACGCCTCACCGCTCATCGCTACTCCAGCATGAGCGGGTCCTATACTCAGCCGCTCGTCTATTTCTTCGGCCAGGGCCGCGCCGACGGCACCGCGGCCATGAAGGACGTGCTCGGCGGCAAGGGAGCCGGACTTGCCGAGATGACAACGATCGGCATCCCCGTTCCTCCCGGGTTCACCATCGCCAGCAATCTCTGCCTCCACTATCTCGAGAGCCGTCAGTTCACCAAACGGGTGCGAGCCCAGGTGGAAGACGCCCTCCAGCGGCTCGAGAGCGCCAGCGGTAAGTATCTCGGCGACGGAGACAACCCCCTCCTCGTTTCAGTCCGCTCCGGCGCTGCGGTGTCGATGCCGGGAATGATGGAAACCATCCTGAACCTGGGCCTGAACGATGTGACCGTGGAGGGGCTCACCCGACTGAGTGGCAACCCACGCTTCGCGTGGGACTCGTACCGCCGATTCGTGCAGATGTACGGCAGCGTCGTATTCGATCTGTCCAAGAAGCCCTTCGAACAGATCCTGGAGGAGCACAAACAGAGCTGCCGGATCGAGCGGGACATCGATCTGCCGGTCGAGGAAATGCAGGGAATCGTCCGCCAGTTCAAGGAGCACGTGCGCAAGGAGTCTGGAAAGCCTTTTCCGGAGGAGCCGCTCGATCAGCTGTGGGGCGCAATCGCAGCGGTCTTCGAGAGCTGGAACACGCGGCGGGCCATCGATTACCGGAAGCTTCACGACATCCCGGATTCCATGGGAACCGCCGTCAACATCGTAGCCATGGTGTTCGGGAATCTGGGAGAGGACTCGGGAACAGGCGTCACTTTCAGCCGGGATCCCTCCACCGGAGAGCAGAGTCTCTATGGCGAATATCTCCTGAACGCGCAGGGAGAGGACGTGGTGTCCGGAAGCCGCAATCCGCTTCCGATTGGAACGATGAAGGAGCAGCTCCCTCACGCATACCAGGAGCTGGAGCGAGTGGCGCGAACCCTGGAGCGTCACTTCCGGGATGTGCAGGACATGGAGTTCACCATCGAGCGCGGCAATCTCTACATGCTTCAGACCCGGCGGGCCCAGCGCTCGGGCCACGCGGCAGTGCGCATCGCCTGCGACATGGTGGACGAAGGGCTGATCTCGGAGCAGGAGGCAGTTGCGCGCATTCCTCCCAACGACCTGAACCAGCTCCTCCATCCCACCATCGATCCCAACAGCAAGCTGGACCTGCTCACCACCGGGCTGCCGGCATCACCGGGTGCTGCGTGTGGAACGGTGGTGTTCGAAGCCGATCAGGCCGAACGGCTCGGCCGTGCGGGACAGGCCGTCATCCTGGTTCGCAGAGAAACGTCACCCGAGGATTTCCACGGGATGGTCACCGCCAAGGCAATTCTCACTGCTCGCGGTGGTATGACGTCGCACGCGGCCGTGGTGGCCCGGGGCATGGGCAAGCCGTGCGTGGCAGCCGCGCAGGGGCTCATGGTGGACGAGAAAGCGAATCGCTTCTCGGTCAATGGGCGCAGCGTGGCGGAGGGTGAATGGATCACGGTGGACGGCAGCACGGGAAAGGTCTTCGCCGGGCAGGCCGCGCTGATTGCCCCGGAGCTCAGCGGCAACTTCAACCGCGTGATGAAGTGGGCCGACCGGATCATGCAGTTGCGCGTCCGGGTAAACGCCGACACACCGGCGGACGCGCATCGCGGCCGCGACTTCGGCGCCGAAGGAATCGGGCTCTGCCGGACCGAGCACATGTTCTTCACCGGCGATCGCCTGATCGCGATGCGCGAGATGATCGTTGCCCAGGACGAGACCGGACGAAAGCGCGCCCTCGCCAAGCTGCTGCCAATGCAGCGGGGCGACTTCGAGGCGATCTTCCGCGCCATGGAAGGCTATCCCGTCACCATCCGCCTCCTGGATCCGCCCCTCCATGAGTTCCTCCCGAAGGAAGCGTCCGAGATTCACGCGCTGGCCCGGGAGCTCGGTCTCGCGCCGGAGGCCCTGACGCGAATCGTGGAAGGGCTTCACGAGGTGAATCCCATGCTCGGCCTCCGCGGCTGCCGCCTTGGCATCATCTATCCGGAGATCACGGCCATGCAGGTCCGCGCCATCTTCGAAGCGGCCTGCACGGTGGCGGAACGCAAAGGCCGTGTGATGCCGGAGGTGATGATTCCCCTGACGGCGAGCGTGGTCGAGTTCCGGAAGCAGGCCCTCATCGTGCGGCAGGTAGCCGAGGAGGTTTTCCAGGAACGTCAGCTCACGGTGCCGTATTTACTGGGTACCATGATCGAACTGCCTCGGGCGGCGCTCACCGCGGACGAGATTGCCCGTGAAGCTCAATTTTTCTCCTTCGGCACCAACGATCTGACCCAGACGACCTGGGGCCTTTCACGCGACGATGCGGGCCGGTTTCTGCCCTACTACCTCGAGCACGGTGTCGTGGAAGATGATCCCTTCCAGGTGCTGGATCAGGCCGGGGTCGGCAAGCTGATCAGCATGGCATGCGATCTGGGGCGGCGGACCCGCGCCGACTTGAAGCTGGGACTGTGTGGCGAGCACGGCGGTGAGCCGGCATCCGTCACATTCTGCGATCGGCTCGGCATGAACTACGTCTCCTGCTCTCCCTTCCGAGTACCTATCGCGCGGCTGGCGGCGGCCCAGGCCGCTCTGTCCGCCCGTGGCACGATGGACCGCACCCGAGCCACCGTCTAGCCACCCACCCTCCACCCGAGGAGAAATGACAGAACCCCTGGTGGGAATCGTGATGGGGAGCGACTCCGACTGGGAGGTCATGCAGCACGCCGCCCAGCGTTTGACCGATTTCGGAGTGGCTCACGAGTCGCGTGTCGTCTCCGCGCACCGAACACCCGACTACCTGTACCGCTATGCCGAAGAAGCCAGTGGCAGGGGACTGCGCTGCATCATTGCCGGTGCGGGTGGGGCCGCGCACCTGCCTGGTATGCTCGCGGCCAAGACAACACTTCCGGTGCTCGGGGTTCCGGTTCCCACCAAGCATCTCCAGGGTCTCGACTCGCTTTTGTCCATCGTTCAGATGCCGGCGGGAATACCCGTCGCCACGTTCGCCATAGGCGTCGCGGGAGCCGCGAACGCCGGGCTTTATGCCGTATCCATACTCGCCCTCACTGATGGAGCTGTGCGGCAGCGGTTGGAGGAGTTCCGGAGGGCGCAGGAGCTTCGGGTGTTGGACCTCAAGCTCCCGGAGCCCTCGTGATCCTTCCGGGTGCAACCGTGGGAGTTGTAGGAGGGGGACAGCTCGGCCGGATGTTCACACTGCGTGCCCGCACCATGGGCTACAAGGTTGTCGTGCTCGACCCTGACATCTCGAGCCCAGCGGGAGCCGTGGCGGACCGGCATATGCGTGCGGCCTACGATGATACCCGAGCTCTGGTCGAGCTCTCCACCACCTGCGCCGCAGTTACCACCGAGTTCGAGAACGTCCCCGCAACTACGCTCGAGACCCTGGGCCGGTCTGCAATCGTACGGCCACCAGTTGCAGCCGTGGCCATAACCCAGGATCGCACTGCCGAGAAGACCTTCCTTCGTGCCCATGGCTTTGCAACCGCACCTTACCGTAGCATAGAGCACAGGCGTGACATTCCGGATGCCATGCGAGCTCTTTCCCTGCCTGCGATTCTCAAGACCAATCGGCTCGGATACGATGGGAAGGGTCAGGCTGTCGTCACTGATGAGGCAGAGGCTGCCGAGGCCTTCGATCGGTTCGGCAGAGTGGCGTGTATCCTGGAGACGAAGCTGGAACTGCAGTGTGAGCTCTCGGTCATCGTGGCCCGCGGAGCGGGCGGCGACGTCGCCACTTTTCCGGTGGCCGAGAACCGGCATGTAGCTGGTATTCTGGACACGTCAATCGTGCCGGCGCGCATTTCGGAGTCGCTCGCCACACGAGCACGGGAGACCGCTACGAATGTGGCAAAAGCCCTCGACTATGTGGGGGTGCTGGCCGTAGAGCTCTTCGTCGTCGATGGCGGACTGATCGTAAACGAGATGGCGCCCCGGCCCCATAACAGCGGCCACTACACCATCGATGCGTGCTCCGTCGACCAGTTCGAACAGCAGCTGCGGACACTCTGCGGGCTACCGGTTGCGCATCCCTGGCTGTTGTCACCGGTGGTCATGGTAAATCTTCTGGGAGACCTCTGGGGCGGTGGTGAGCCCCGGTGGGAGGAAGCGCTCAAGCGGCCCGGGGTTCGGCTACATCTTTACGGAAAGGCCGAACCCCGGCCGGGTCGAAAGATGGGCCACCTGAACTGCCTTGCCGCGGACACAACCACCGCCCTGGCGCTGGCACTGGAGACGAGGGAAGCGTTGGTTACTAGCCAGGAGGTGCCGGCCGGCCGTTCATTTTAGCGCAGCGCTTCCACCCCTTCGATCAGGCGATCGACTTCTTCGGAGGTGGTGTAACAGGCGCAGCCTGCACGTACCAACCCTCTGCTGACACCCAGGCGTTCGACTACCGTACTCGCATAGAAATCGCCGCTCGATACGAAGACCCCGAGATTCGCGAGGTGGCGCGCGACATCATCGGCTGCCTGTCCGTGAACCGTAAATGCGACGGTCGGGGTGCGAGGCGTTCCCGGCGGAGGTCCATACAACCTCACTCCTGGAATGGCGGAGAGACCCTCCCACATTCTTCGCAGCAGAGCCGAGCCCTGAGCATGAAGAGCCCCGAAGGTGCTCTCCAATCGCGACCGCCTCGTGGCGCCCTGCCCCGCGGCGGCAAGAAACTCCACCGCCGCAGCTGCTCCTACGATCCCCTCGTGGTTCAGCGTACCAGTTTCCAAGCGCTCAGGCGCTGAATCCGGAGCGGGAGCTAGCTTGGGAACCGGCACCGTTTCCAGTGCCTCCCGCCGCCCATACAGTATTCCCAGATGGGGACCATAGAACTTGTAGGAGGAGCAGGCCAGGAAGTCACAGCCTATTCTGGCTGCGTCTACCAGCTCGTGAGGTGCGTAGTGAACGGCATCCACGAACGTCAGCGTCCCGGCTGCTCGCGCCATTGCCGCCGCGCGGGAAACATCGGTGATCGTACCCAGGGCGTTCGATGCGGCCCCAATCGCAAGCAAGCGGGGCTCTTGGGTCAGCAGTTGCTCCAGATGGCTCCAGTCGAGCTGGCCCGTCTCCGGCATGAGACGAGCCGAGAGCACGGTAATTCCGCGGTCACGCTCGAGTGCCCGCCAGGGAGCGACATTCGCATGGTGGTCGAGCTCAGTGACGACGATCTTGTCACCCACTCCCCAGTTCCGGCCCAGCCCGCGTGCAAGATGGAAGGTCAGCGTCGTCATGTTCGCACCAAACGCGATCTCCGCGGGGGAGGCGCCGAGGAAATCTCCCAAAGCAGACCGAGCAGCCGCTATGAGCGCATCGGTCTCCTCGCTCGTCGGGTAGGGCCAGTGCGTGTTCGCGTTATGGTGGAAGAGATAATCCTCCATGGCTTCTACGACCGGGCGCGGCACCTGTGTCCCGCCCGGACCATCGAAGTAGGCAACCGCCTGGTCATGGTGTTTTCGCTCGAGCGCCGGGAATTGACCGCGGAAGCGGGATATGTCGGCCGTACGGGATGGTACTGCTGCCGATACCGTCATGAGCTACAGCCCGGCTGGAGGAACGAAGGACCATCATGGATCGATTGGATCGCTGTAAAGCTACCCCGCCGTGCGAACCCGTAAACCTCTGGCGCATCCCGGAAGATGCTCATAGGTTTTTGCTTTAGGCCCAGTTTTCCCCTGCGGTTCTCTCCCGTGCCGCGACTCACACATCAGACCCCGGGGCTTGGATGCCGCTCGTACAAAGAGCAGTGGCAGGTTGGCGCGTGCCGGCGAATCGCTCGCTCCTGAGAATTGTACCCGCAGCAGGCTGTGCGGTGCTGCTTGGGTTTCTTGCCGCCTGCGGGGGCACAGACCCGCGAGTACCCGCCTCGATCGTGCTGAACGCCACAACGCTCACCTTTACCGCTGTCGGAGACGCCCAGCAGCTCTCTCCCACGATTACGGATCAGGACGGCGGAACTCTGCCGCCGGAGACGGCCAGCTGGAGCACGAGCGACCCAGCCGTTGCCATCGTCAGCCAGACCGGTCTGGTTACCGCACAGGGCTCTGGCTCGGCACAGATCACCGCGGAGGCCGGCGCTGTCACTGCAAGCGCGCAGGTCTCCGTCGCGCAGACACCGGCGGAGATCGAGAAGGTTTCTGGTGATGCGCAGACTGGGCCGGCCGGATCGACCCTTCCAGCACCGCTCGTCGTTCAGGTCAACGATTCCCGCGGCAATCCGATTCCGAATGCCACCGTCATTTTCACTGTGACGGAGGGCGACGGCAGCACCAGTAGCTCTACAGCCCTGACCGGTCCCGACGGGAGAGCGTCAACCACATTTACCACCGGCACAGTTTCCGGCTCGCCGCAGATCGTTTCGGCCACGATTCAGACCACGACACTGTCAGTGTCCTTCACGGCTACCGCGGCTGCCGACCCGTCTGCTTTCAACATCGGGGTGCGCTTCCTCACTCCGGCTACTCCGACGCAGCGACAGGCGTTCACCGATGCGCGCATTCGGTGGGAGTCAGCAATTTCCGGAGATCTCGAGGACGGTTTTCTGGATATCCCACCGGCAGATTGTGCGGCTAGTGCTCCAGCAGTCAGCCAGGATATCGACGATGTGCTGATTCTGGTTTCGCTGGTGCCGATCGATGGAGAGGGCGGCATTCTGGGTGGCGCAGGGCCTTGCTACGTGCGTGACTTTGGGGTTCCCGATGTTTTTGGAGTCGGTGATTTGACGATCCTCGGCACGATGCAGTTCGACACCGACGATCTCGAGACCCTGGAGGCCGAAGGATTTCTGTCGAACGTCATTCTACACGAGATGGGGCACGTTCTGGGATTCGGAACGCTGTGGGACGCTCAAAGTCTGCTCGTCGATCCAGCCGAAGGGGCAATTCCGAACCCCTCCGCCGACCCCCACTTCATAGGCTCACAGGCAATTGGAGCGTTCGACGGCGTAGGCGGCACCGCCTACATTGCGGGAGCGAAAGTGCCGGTTGAGAACACCGGAGGCCCGGGAACGGCTGACGGTCACTGGAGGGAGTCCGTCTTCGATCGCGAGTTGATGACCGGCTTTATCGGCGCGGGAGCCAGCCCACTGAGTAGAGTGACTCTCGCCTCTTTGGCTGATCAGGGGTACAGCGTCGACTTGACCAAAGCAGACGGTTTTACGCTGGGGACGGCGCTCCAGGCCTTCGAAAGAGGACGCACTCTGAAGCTCAAGGGAGACATCCTTCGGAGGCCCATCCGCAAAGTCGATAAGCGGGGCCGCGTCACTGGCTTGCTTCGGTGAGGTTGTCTGCCAAGGGGTCAGGACTCGGCCTACTCCTGATCGCCTGGATTGGTTGCCGCGGATCCGCGAGCGGTGCGCCACCAGAGAATTGCGCGCCGGTCACATCGGTTCTGCCGGCCGAGAGCTCCGGTGAAGGAATTGGTGGAGAGTACCAGCTTCGGCTGGTCGCTACTTCGGGCACAAAGGTGGGATCGGCCGTAGACGGCACCCTGAAACTGCAGCCACAGACGGGACGGCTGCGTTACCGATCGCGAGCTGGAGCCGACTCTTCAGTGATACACCCCCACTACGGAGCGGCGGAGCTGGACTTGGGGGCAATCGACGCAGTTCAGATGGGGAGCATTTCCTCCACAGATCCGGCAGCGCCGGGCGTCTTGGTCATCGAACAGCACGAGCGTGCTGGTCAGACTCCCCGGGCGGAGATTACGCTCAGGCTCGGCTCCGAGGCGAACCGCCGAGATCGCCAGCGGGTGGATGGAGGGTACACCGCACTGCGAGTCCGGCAGATCGGTTCATCGGGCTTTTCCGGCACTTGGGCGAGTGGTGTCCTTCGGGAACGTTCGGCTGGATACTTCTGTGCAGTGCGGAAGGACGGGAAGGCCGGCGATAAACCATAACCTCACACTGAGTTTATAAGTCCAATAATTAGCAAGGGTTATACAACCGATTGGACGTACTCTCTTAACATATTATCCCCCTGCCCGCCCTTCCCGTCTCATCCGTCCTTGCTATATTTCCTCCACCCGGGGGCGACTTGGCTTCGACGGGTTTGATGAAGGAATTGCAGCGTGTCCAGGTCCAGGTTCCTGGTTAAACCGTCTGGAACGATTCAACTGCCAATTCTAACCTGGCAATGGCTGCGTAAGCTGAGCTAACGCTCGCTTATGCTCCTTCGATGGATGGAGCCCGCCCAGGGCGCTGCTCATCGAATCGCAAATCTGGGCTGGCCGGTCGGGTTGCTCCGACCTGACCGGTGAGATCTTCAGGAGATAGGCTTCGGAGAGGTTGGCTCGATACCGCTCTGAAGTGACGGCATGAAGTCGAGCCTACACACGTAGACGCGGTTCTGGAAGCTCACTCGGACCAGGGTTCGATTCCCTGCGCCTCCATCCGGGCGGTAGGTGAACAGGCGGTAGGTACTGGGGCGGTAGATGTAGGGGCGGTAAGTGCTGAGGCGGCAGGCAACGGCGGAAGATGAATTCCCCCTGTGGTCTTCCGCCTCTTCTGCTACCGCCTCTTTCGCTTCCGTTTTAGTACTTACCGCCCGCTGCATCTACCGCCTTCCCCCTCACCTCCCCGCCTTTTCCACCCGATTTCTACCACTCCGCTTCGCCACGTACAGCGCCGAATCGGCCTGCGCCGGCAGGTTATCGAGGCTACGGTTGGTCTCGGGACACGCGGCAACACCGAAGGACGCGCTCAAGGGCCACTGGCGCCCTCGCCAATCCCAGGCAGTCGTGCCGAGCTTGAGGCGGATACGCTCCGCGATGCGCGCGCCAAGATCGAGGTTCGTCTCCGGCAGCCAGATGGCGAACTCCTCACCACCGATCCGGCCGGGTACATCGCCGCTTCGGATCTGCTCGCGGATGATCCTGGCGAAGTGGACCAACGCGGCGTCGCCCGCCGGATGTCCCAGGGTGTCGTTCAGATTCTTGAAGCGATCGAAGTCGGTGTATATCAGCGCGCCTTCCTTGACGGTGATCAGGCGGAACGCTTCATCGAAACCACGACGATTGTGGAGGCCGGTGAGCGGGTCGACCGTCGCGGCACGCTTCTGCTGGTCTGCCAGGAGTGCGCGATAGATGCGTGGTGCTGCGTTGGTGAGCGCCTCGTTCAACTCGGCTCGCGCGGCGCCCACCGGCTCGCGTCCGCCAGTCAACCAGATCGCGACGGCGCCGATCGCATGGTGATCGCGTTTCATCGGCAGAAGCAGAACCGAGCCCGGCCGGCTTCGCCGGTCGGGAACAACTCCGCCCAGAGGCTCACCAGTGGAAACGAGGGAGTCCAGTGTCCCTTGAGCCACCCGCGCCATCTCGCTCTCCGGTGGCAGCAGGCTTTCCAGGAGGCGCCGGTCTCCGCGTCCCGATACTCCAATGACCCGCACCCCGCTGGTGTCGACCGCAGCGACCACGACCTGCGAATCGAGACTGCGCTCGAGCTGGTAGGCGAGTCTGAGCCCCACACTTCCTACCGACTCGAGCGAGGATTCCTGGGCCTGAGCCTGGGTCAGAGCGACAATCTGCGGCCGCCGGCGCATTCCCTCGAGCAGCCGCCGAAGATCATCCTCGACCACCGGCAATCCGCTCGGCTCCGCCCTGTCGGACAGCAGCAGCCCTACTGCGGCCCCGGCCTGGGCGTGGAACACCAGCATGCCGCTTTCCATCCGTTCCACCCCGCTTTGCTCCTGGTCGCGGGCGCGCTCCAGGCGACGGTCCACCGCGACGATCTGCGCCACTGAGAGACGCTCGGGCTCGAGAATGCGCTCGGCGCGCGGCCCTTCCTCGCCGGGGTCGAGCTCGGTGATCCATACGCCAATCGCACCATGGGCCCGGCGCAGCCACTCCAGTGCAGGATCGGGAAGCAAATGGGGAGACACACCAGCGCGGAGCCCGTTCTGACGCTGCCTTCGCCCTGCGAGCCATCCGGCCAGACCGGCGATGGCGGCCACCGCCACCACCACGAGCTCCGTCATCCCCTGAGCCAGCCTCGCCGGCGGAACCAGAGATAGATGGCCAGCGTAACGACACCCATACCTGCCATGACCGCCGGATAGCCCCAACGCTGTGCCAACTCGGGCATATACCGGAAGTTCATGCCGTATATACCCACGATGAACGTGAGCGGCAGGAAGAACACGGAGAAGACCGTGAGCACCCGCACCACCTCATTGGTCCGGTGAGATGCCAGCGCAAGCTGGATACTGAGAAGGCTGTTCACCTCCTCCAGAAGCTCGTCGGCATAGGCATGCATGCTCTGGGCGTTCTCTCTGATATCCTGGAATAGCGGTGCGGTGGGCTCCGAAGCGGGTACCAATTTTTGTACCGCGTCGAGCGTATGTGACAGCATCCGTCTCATTTGGGTAACGCGCCGTTTTTCGGCATAGATGTTCTGCAAGGTGCCGCCGAACTCCAGGTCGCCGAAGACGGTGGCCTCGAAGGCATCGATAGCCGTCTCGGATCTCTCCAACGGCTTCTCGTAGGTCTCGATGGCCCCGTTGATCAGCTCGATGAGAAGACGGGGCATATAGCCTTTCCGTCGCTCCTGCGCTCCTACCGGAATGGCGCCACTCTCGTACTTCTCCTTGAGGGCCGAGAGGAACGGCTGCTCGGTGCGATGAATCGTGATGAGGAAGTCGGCGCCATAGAAGATGGCGACCTTGCGGGTCATCTCGTGCAAGGTGGAGCAATCCGGGCGAGCCTCCGCGTCGATCGCACGCACGATGATGAAGGTCGTGGAACCGATGCGCTCGTACTTCGGCAGGTGCTCCGGCTCGAGCGAGTCCTCCACCGACATCTGGTGGAGGCCGTACCCACGCGCAATATCGGTCAGCTCCGCGCGGGTAGGCTGAACCATATCCAGCCACGCGAACGCTGGATCGGAGCTGTTGACGATGGTCCGGATTGTCATGTCTGGCAGATACGGCTGGCCGCCGCGGCGGCGCCGAAGCCGTTATCGATGTTGACCACCGTGACCCCAGCCGCACAGGAGTTGAGCATTCCGAGCAGAGCAGCCAGCCCGCCAAAGGACGCGCCGTAGCCTACGCTGGTAGGAACGGCAATCACCGGCACACTCACGATACCCCCCACCACGCTGGGCAGAGCGCCTTCCATTCCTGCCACCACGATCACCACCTTGGCACGCTGAAGCTGGTCGCTTGCGGCGAGCAGGCGGTGCAGCCCAGCCACGCCGACATCGATCAGACGCTCGACCGGATGGCCAAACGCGTCGGCGACTAAGGCAGCCTCCTCCGCCACCGGTAGGTCGCTGGTTCCAGCGGATACTACCAGGATGGTGCCGGTGCGCCGAGCTGACCGCTCACCGGGCAGATGCACCAACCGCGCTAGCGGATGCCAGGCCAGCGTCGGAAAGCGCGCCTTGAGCCTCTCAGCCATGACGGGACTGGCGCGGGTGCCGAGGAATGTGCCCGTAGCCGCCTCCAGACGTTCGCAGATGGCGACGACCTGGTCAGTCGTCTTGCCTTCGCAGAAAACGACTTCGGGAAAGCCCTGCCGCAGAGCTCGGTGGTGATCGATCCGCGCGAACGGCAGATCTTCGAACGGGAGGTGTCGCAGCCTGTCGAGTGCTGCTCCAGGGGCGAGGCGGCCGGCGGCGACCTCGGCGAGGAGGACCTCGAGCTGCTCGGCGGTCACGCCACCTGGGCGACCGGCTCGAGATACTCGAGGAAGATCGCCTCCGCCTCGGCGATGGACTCGATCTGAAAGAGGCGCTGGCGCAGGGCGCTCGAACCGTGAAGGCCGCGGGTATACCAGCCGAGATGCTTCCGGAATTCCATGACGGTGCGGCGAGTATCGCCCTGGAGCCGGAGCGCAAGACGCGCGTGATCGAGCGCGACAGAGAACCGTTCGGCAGCGTCAGGCGAAGGAGCTACCTGCCGACCAGCCAGGAGCGCCTGGCCGTCGCGGAACAGCCACGGGTTCCCGAATGCCCCGCGGCCGACCATGGCCCCGGCACATCCGGTATGATCCCGCATCCGAACGATGTCGTCCGCGGTCTCCAGATCGCCGTTTCCGATAACCGGAATATCGAGCGCCTCTACCACCCGCGCGATCTCGTCCCAGTCCGCCTTCCCCGAAAACATCTGTGTTCGGGTACGCGCGTGCAGCGTGAAAGCACGGGCGCCGGCATCCTGCATCCGCAATGCAATCGAAACAGGATCGCGCGATTCATCGTTCCAGCCGCTTCGCGTCTTCACGGTGACCGGAAGATGGGTGGCGGCAGCCACCGCACCGATGATGCGGGCAACGAGATCCATGTCCCGCAGGCAGCCGGAGCCACCATTCCGCTGCACCACCTTCTTGACCGGGCACCCGAAGTTGATATCGATGAATTCGGGCTGGTAGTGCTCAGTGATCAGGCCGGCGGCCTCGGCCATCGCGTTGGGATCCGCTCCGTAGATTTGGATTCCGATGGGCCGCTCGACTGGCTCGAATTCGGCGCCCTCCAGAGTGGTCCGGATCCGCCGACGAATGGCTTCCGAGGACAAAAACTCCGACAAGACGACGTCGGCGCCCATCCGCCGGCAGATCTGGCGAAACGGCGCCTCCGACACTCCCGCCATCGGAGCGAGAATCAGCGGGAATGCATGGGCGGAAGGATAAGGCAACTGCATGGGGATAAAATACTTGGCCCCTGCGGGCGTGGCAATGGAACCACTGCGAAGTCGTGCGAGGCGACGGCTTTGACACGTCTACATGGGAGATGTAGGTTGCCCCGCCATGCGACTCAAGGAGTTCTTCAGCCCGGAGGCGATCGCGCTTTCACTGCGCGCAGACTCGAAGGACGAGATCCTGGCGGAACTGGTCGGCCTGCTTCGAACCGATGAACGGTCTGCAGGAACGCTGCTCCGGATTCTTCAGCGGCGGGAGAATCTGGGATCCACCGGCGTCGGGCGCGGCATAGCCATACCGCACGGGCGTTCACTCGTGGTCAGCCGTTTACGACTCGCGTTCGGCCACAAGCCGGGCGGCCTCGACTTCCAGGCCATCGATGGGCGGCCGGTCTTCAGTTTCTTCCTGATCGTGGCGCCGCCGCTCGAGATCTCCAACCAGTACCTTCCTGTACTGGGAAGGATTGCACAGTTCGCCAAGGAACCGGATGTACCGGACCGGCTCGCAGCACTCACCTCACCCGACGATTTCTTCCGTCTCCTGGAGGAGAAAGGCGTCTGAAATAGTATTTCATACGTTTTTCCTTCTCATCTGCTGCTTCTCACTTCTCACCGCACAGACCGGGTCGCTCGCTCCGATTGCGGAGTTCCAGCGACTGAATGATTCACTGGCCCGCACCACCGATACCACTGCCCTCCGCGCTCTCCTTCGTTCCTCCAAGCGTTTTCACAAGTCACACGAGGCCGATTTCTCGGCGGCGCTTCGCTCGGGATTGGTGGCGCTGAGGTTGGGTGAGCTGCGAGCCGACCCGGATTTCAGCGAGGCGCTCTCGACCCTACGCGAGGCTGCCAAACGGGGCTCGCACCGGCCAGAGCCATGGTACGCCATGGGACTCGCCGAGGAAGGCCGGAGCGCCTGGGAGATGGAGGACCGGCTCAACCTGGGCAATCGCGTGGGCATGAAGGCACTCGAGCGAGCAGCGGCTCACCATCGAAGGGCACTCACGTCCGAACCGCGCTTTACTCCGGCTGCGCTTTCATTGGCGCGTTTGACCTTGGCACTGAGCGACACAGCGCGCCTTGCTCAATCCATTCCCGTCCTTCGCAAAGCGGCCGCCGCTGACCATGCCGGCCCTGATGTGGTGCTCGCCTATGGTCGGGTCGAAAGGTCGGCTGGGAGGCTCGATGCAGCTGCCGGTGCGTTTCGCCGATTTCTCGCGCTGGGGACGAACCGTGCTCTAGGACAGCTCGAGCTGGCGCGAACACTCTTGTCATCGGGGAGTCCCGAGGGAGAGATCGCCTATTACGAGGGGGCCTCCGTATCGGACGCCCGCACTGCCTCCGAGTTCCGAGCTGACCTGGTTCCGCTCGTTGCCGACTCGGGTGTGGCACATCTCGTGGGACTCACCGGTGAACGCCTGGCATTGGCTCTGGCCCATTTCTGGAACAACCGCGACCGGCTGGAGTTTCGCTCGCAGGGAGAACGCCTCCGCGAGCATTATCGAAGGCTTCATTACGCCCGGATTCACTTTCCGCTCACCATCAGCCGGCGCTTTTACGGCCGGCTGGATGCCTACCGGTCGGGCAGCCTCGAGCTCGACGACCGCGGCATCATCTACGTCCGCCACGGTGAGCCATCGATCAGGCTCCGGCCATTCGTGTACGGGGCCATGCCCAATGAATCCTGGAAGTACTCCCGGGCGGACGGGGATCTACTGCTGCACTTCAGTAGTGGTTTCGACCGCAACGGTGGAGGTGATCTCTACGACTACCGGCTGGTTCAGAGCGTCCTCGACTTGCGCGGCGCCGACGATGCGCCACCGGATCAACTGCTGCTTTCCCGCCAGTCGCTGTCGCCTGCATACGGGCGGATGCTGAATTGGGGACGGTATGGCGCCGCCCACGCGCGAGCGCTGGAACGGAGCATCGGAGCGGCCGGTATCATGGTTGGCACGACCACCGATTCCTACGAGCTTCAGTTCCGCCAGCGGCTCGGCGTCGTGGGCGATCTCATCGCGGTGGGCCGGAGCCCGAAGGGTCGCCTCGCACACTTCGTTTTCGGGATCCGTGCGGCTGATGCCGTCGCATCCACCCTGGCGGGCGAAACCCAGTACCAAGTGCGCGCACGGGTTGTCGCGTTCGACCGCCACGATCGGCCGGTTGCCTCCGTCGACACTACCCTGCTGCTGCGCTATCCGCGCTCCCTGACACCGGGGGAGTTTGTCGTTGGCCGGGCGGAGCTCGTGCTGCCGAAGGGCAAATGGGGCTATCGAGCCGTGCTGCAGCAGGGCGACAGCCTGGGCGTCATTCTACCGCGAGATTCTGTCGACGTGGCCGTTACAGGTGGGGAGAAACTGGAATTGAGCGACCTTGCACTCGGGGTCAAGGATCGATCCGTTCCATGGATCACCGATGCGGCCGATACAGTGCTCCTGGCTCCATCAAAGATCTTCCGGAAGGGTGCGAACCTGGAGCTCTACTATGAAGTCGCCGGAGCAACGGCGGGAGCATCCTACCGCCACGAGATCACAGTCCTGAGGGCAGAGATGGGTGCAACCGACCGGAGCCGTCCGCTCGTAGCGCTGTCGTTCGACGAAGCCGCCTCTGGCTCTCTCATCCGCTCGCACCGAACGGTAAAGCTGGAGCGGCTGAAGTCAGGCAGCTACATCGTGGAGGTGAAGGTGAGCGGTGATGGTGGAGGGTCGAAGGCGAGACGCCGGTCAATCCGGATCATCGACCCCTGACAGATGGGAAAGCTCACTCCCATTCGATAGTTGCCGGTGGCTTCGAGCTCACGTCGTACACCACCCGGTTCACTCCATCCACCTCGTTGGCGATTCGGCTCGAAATCCGCCCCAGCACATCCGGCGGAAATGGAAACCAGTCGGCAGTCATGCCATCCCGGCTGGTGACGGCTCGCAGGGCGATGACCTGGTCGTAGGTACGGCCGTCTCCCTGAACGCCCACAGAACGGATCGGCAGCAACACCGCGAAGGCCTGCCAGATATCGTCGTACAGGCCGGCGGCACGAATCTCCTCGGTGTAGATGTGATCCGCCCGCCGTAGGATCTCCAGGTTTTCCGCCGTCACATCGCCCAGTATTCGTATTGCGAGCCCCGGACCGGGGAACGGGTGGCGTCCCACCATCTCCTCGGGCAATCCGAGCTCGCGTCCCACCTGCCGGACCTCATCCTTGAACAGCTCCCGAAGCGGCTCGAGCAGCTTGAAGGGGAGCCGCTCCGGAAGGCCGCCAACATTATGATGTGTCTTGATGGTGACTGAGGGGCCGCCCAGCGGCGACAATGATTCGATGACGTCGGGGTAGAGCGTGCCTTGAACGAGATAGCCGACGTCGTTGCCCACCTGCTTCGCTTCCGCCTCAAAGACATCGATGAAGGTGTGGCCGATCCGCCGGCGCTTCTCTTCCGGATCGGTGATACCCGCGAGCTTCTCGAGAAAGCGTTCTCGTGCATCGACGACACGGAGGTCGATGCCCAGGTGCCGCCGGAAGGTCTGCTCCACCTGATCCCGCTCGTGCAGCCGAAGCAGGCCGTGGTCGACGAAGATGCAGGTCAGTCGGGAACCGACGGCGCGATGCACCAGGGCAGCGGCTACGGAGGAATCAACTCCTCCCGAAAGACCGCAGATCACTCGTTGGCTGGGCCCTACGAGGTCACGAATCCGGGCGATCTCGATATCGACGAAATGTCCCGGGGTCCAGTCTGGAGTACAGCGGCATACTTCGAAAAGAAAATTGTTCAGGATCTCACCACCCCTCGGGGTGTGAGCCACTTCCGGATGGAATTGAACGCCGAACAGGGGCCGCTGTTGATGTTCGATGGCAGCGATCGGTGAATTCGAGCTCGATGCGGTCACAGTGTAGCCCGGTGGCGGCGAATCCACATGATCGCCATGGCTCATCCAAACCGGGGTCTCTTCTCCCCGGCCAAACCCCCGAAACAACCGGCCTGCCTCGATCCGCACGTTCGCGCGCCCATACTCGCGACGATCAGCCCGTGTGACGTTGCCGCCCGAGAGATGAGCCAGCAACTGCATCCCGTAGCACAGACCCAGTACAGGAGTGTTCAGCTCCAGCAGCTTCGGATCGGCAGTGGGCACGCTTTCGCCATACACAGAGTTGGGACCCCCGGACAGGATGATCCCTTTGGGCTTCCAATCCCGGATCCACTCCACCGTGCGGGTAGGGGGGTGGATCTCGCAGTACACGTGTGCTTCCCGCACCCGGCGGGCGATGAGCTGCGTGTACTGGGATCCGAAGTCGATGATCAGGATGCCGTCGTGGTGTCCGCGCGCTGTTTCCGTAGTCATCTTGGCGACAGCTTCTCTGTGGCGAAGAGGGCCTCCACTTTCTCGCGCTCCCTCGCCACCCACCACGTGCCCTCATCGATCATGATCTCCGGTGGCCGGGGGCGAGAGTTGTAGTTGGAAGCCATGACGAAACCGTATGCGCCGGCCCCCAGCACCGCCAGACCGTCACCCGCCTCCAGACCGGGCAGTGCGCGGTCGAGCGCCAGAAAATCTCCGGTCTCACACACTGGACCTACCACGTCGGCTCTGCTCCCCGGGCGGTGGTGCTCTACCAGCTCCACGATCTCATGGTACGCCTGATAGTGGCTGGGCCGAACCAGGTCGTTCATGCCGGCGTCGACTACAACGAACTCTTTTCCGCCCGAGTGCTTACGGTAGAGAACCCGGGTCAGGAGCACGCCTGCGCTCCCCACCAGGAACCGCCCAGGCTCGAGATAAACCGTGAGCTTGGTGGGAGCGAGTAACGGGACGACTGCGGCACCAAACGCCGACGGATCGAGCGACCGCTCGTCCGAATAACGGATGCCCAGTCCGCCTCCGATATCCAGAACCTGAAGCGTCGTGGTTCCTGCCCGGCGAACTCGCTCCACCAGATCGACCAGCTTCTTGATGCCCTGCCTGAACGGTTCGGTATCGACGAGCTGGCTTCCCAGGTGCATCGCGAGCGTGGTGAGCTCCAGCTGCGGGTGCCGCTGGATGAGCTCTGCGGCGGCGACCACCTGATCGGTGGGCATACCGAACTTTATGCCGCTCTTGCCGGTGGATATGTACGGATGGGTATCGGTCGTCACGTCGGGGTTGACCCGGATTCCGATCCTGACCTTCGTCCTCCCCCCGTCGGCGATGCGAGCCACCAGCTGCAGTTCTTCGGTCGACTCGACGTTCAAATGGCCGATCCCTAAACTGATAGCCGTGCGGAGCTCGTCGGCGGTCTTTCCCACACCGCTGAACACGACGTGTCCGGGATCGAAGCCGGCGGCAAGGACACGGGCCAGCTCACCGGAGGATACGATATCGGCGCCAGCGCCGAGATCCCGGAGAATTCGGAGAACGGCAAGATTGCTGTTGGCTTTGACGGCGAAGCAAATGCGGTGCGGAATGGAGCCGAGTGCAGCATCCAGGGAGCGGTAGCGCTCACGTATGGCCGCGGCGTTGTAGACAAACGCGGGCGTTCCCGCCTGTTCCGCAATGTCGGCGAGCGCGACGCCTCCGAGCAGCAGGGCGCCGTCCCTGCGCTCGAGCCCGGCATCGGCAAAGAGCAGTTCGTTGCCCGCCACTGCATCGTTGGCCCGCTGTCCCGCTGACCGCCCCGTCAATACGCCTTCGCCCACACAGCCTCGACGACGCTGGCGCCTTTGCACCACATGCACTCGGTCGGCGCCACGGGCGACCGAAACTCCGGATCCGGCAGTACACGTATCGTGGCCTTAGTCTGCTCCTTGATCTCGGTCTCACACCGCCCGCTGCCGCAGAAGCCCGCATACACGAAGCCGCCCTCGTTTTCCATCCGGGCAATAAACTGCTCCTTGGTGGCTCCTCTCAGACTCGCAGCCTCGCGGCGCGCCAAGGCGGCAGACAGCAGGTCCGCCTGGAACTGATTCATGATCCTGATGAGGCTACCGGCAAGCCCCTCCACCGGCAGACTCTCCTTCTTTCCACCGGTGCGGCGCGCGAGCACCACAGAGTTCGAGGCCACGTCCCGCGGGCCCACCTCCAACCGCAGTGGGACGCCCCGTCCCTCCCATTCGTAGTACTTGGCTCCCGGTTTCATGCCCTCGCGCGCGTCGACGTGCACTCGCGTACCTCCAGCGGCGAGCTCCTGCCGAATTCGGTGAGCCGCCTCGAGGACGGTGCTTCGCTCCTCGTCAGTCTTGTAGATCGGAACGATCACCACCTGGTACTGTGCCAACCGGGGAGGACAGACGAGCCCGGTATCGTCGCTGTGCGTCATGATGAGGGCCCCCACGAGCCGGGTCGACACTCCCCATGAGGTGTTCCACACATGATCGAGATTGCCGGCGGCCGTCTGGAACGTCACCTCGAACGCTCGCGAGAAGTTCTGTCCCAGGTTATGGCTGGTGCCGGCCTGAAGGGCTCGGTTGTCCTGCATCAGCGCTTCACAGCTGTATGTGCGTAACGCGCCGGCAAATCGCTCACTGTCCGTCTTCAGGCCGGTGAGCACCGGCATCGCCATCCACTCTTCCATGAATGTCCGATAGACCCCCAGCATTTGCCGGGTTTCCTCTTCGGCCTCCGCCTCGGTCGCGTGTGCGGTATGCCCCTCCTGCCAGAGAAACTCGGTGGTGCGGAGAAAGAGGCGGGTCCGCATCTCCCAGCGGACCACGTTGGCCCACTGGTTGATCAGTAGTGGAAGATCCCGATAACTCTGGATCCACTTCGCGTACATCGCGTAGATGATCGTCTCGGACGTAGGCCGGACGATGAGCGGCTCCTCCAGCTCCTTGCCGCCACCATGCGTCACAACCGCAACCTCCGGAGCGAATCCCTCGACGTGCTCGGCCTCGCGCGAGAGAAAACTTTGCGGGATGAAGAGCGGAAAGTAGGCGTTCTGATGCCCGGTGTCCTTGAACATTTGATCCAAGGCCCTCTGCATCTGCTCCCAGATGGCATAGCCGTTCGGACGGATGACCATGCACCCCCGCACCGGGCTGTAGTCCGCCAGCTCGGCGCGCGCGATGATCTCGTTGTACCAGGCGCTGAAGTCAGTGGCGCGCGGTGTGAGTGCCTTGGTATCAGCCATTCATTCGGGCCTTGATTGCATTGATGAGGGAGTCAGCGCGGACGGCTTCCTGTGACCCACTCCGAAGATCCTTCACCATTACCTCACCACGAGCCCACTCATCCGGACCCATTACCACTGCAAGCCTTGCCTTTCGGGCATCGGCAAGCTTCAGCTGCTTCCCCACCGCCTGGAAGCTCAAGGCATACTCCACCCGCAGACCTGCGTCCCGGAGCTGGTGAGCTAACCGCACGACATGCGGGACTTCCTCGGGCGTAATGAAAGCAAGAAACACATCTGCATTGGAACGCCCGGAAGGTAGTCGACCCTTGTCCCGCAGCAGCTCGCTCAGCACTACGTCCCCCATGCCGAACCCCACAGCCGGCATCTGCACACCACCGACGGCCTCGAGGAGATCGTCGTATCGGCCGCCTCCGCAGATGGCCCGCAGCGTGCGCCCAGCGTCAAACAGCTCGAAGACGATTCCTGTGTAGTACGCTAGGCCCCGGACAATAGTGAGATCGATCTCGACAAAATCGCCCAGACCCATGGCAACGAGCGACTGATGAGTGGCACGAAGGGGATCGGCTACCTTGGATAATTCAGGTGACTTCCCAAGCTCCTTCTCCAGTTGGTCCCACCCGCGAATCCGCGAAATGTCCTGTAGATCGAAGACGGTGGCTGGGGCAAATGCCTGCGGCCGGGTTGTGAATTCCTCGATCTGATCCTTGCGCAAACGCTCGACCTTGTCGATGAAATCGAACGCCTTTGCCATGCCTGGGGCTGGAACGCCGCGGTGCTCCAGAATCGCCGTGAGCACGCGCCGGTCGGAAAGCCTGACTCGCACATCCTGCGGCCCCAGTCCGAACGCGCGCATGATATCGACTGTCAGGGCGATCAACTCCGCATCCGCCAGCGGACCTGCTTCGCCGATCAGATCGCAATTGAGCTGGAAATGTTCTCGAAGCCGCCCCCGTTGCTGGCGCTCATAGCGAAACAGCTGCGGAATGGAGAACCATCGAATCGGCTTCCTGAGCTTTCCCGCCTGCGACGCTACCATGCGGGCGAGCGTCGGTGTCATCTCGGGCCGCAGCGCAACCGCCCGATCTCCCTTGTCAGTGAAGTTATAGAGCTGACCCACGATCTCGTCACCACTCTTCGCGGTGTAGAGATCGAGCGGCTCGAGCGGCGGCCCATCGTACTCCTCGAAGCCGTAGCGCGCCGCCACGGTACGCCAGGTCTCGAATATGTAGGTCCGGAGCGCGAGATCTTCGGGGTAAAAATCACGAAAGCCCGGCAGGGCCTGGGTTTGCATTCGCGCATTATAAGCGGGGTACGGCTCGCGCGTCATCCCGCGTGAATACCTAGTGCCTCTCAGTAGACATCCATACCCAGGAACTGCATTACATCGCCGACGGTATGGAATGATCCGGTCACCAGCATGGTGCCCGCGCCTTCCTGCACCTTCTCGATCGCCTCCGCAAAGTCGGGAACGAGCGTCCATGAGGCATGTGGAGGCGGACGCGAGGGATCGCGCAACCAGCGGCCCAGCCAGTCGATGTCCCACCCGCGCGCCGCGGCGGTGGGCGCGATCGTCAGAACACCTCGATCGATCGCCTGATCCAGCTGCACCAGCATCTCGGGCCAGTTCTTGTCTCCGAGAATCGATACCAGGGCGTGTACTGGTCGGGTCGGCCGTAACGTCGCGAGAGCGGTCACTAGAGATCGCATACCATCGGGATTGTGCGCCACATCGAAAAGCCAGCGCCCTCGGCGGTCGAGCCGGCCGGCGACCCGCACCGAGCCGAATGCCCGGTTGATCTGGTCCTCGGTAGGCCTGTACGGCGCAGGCAGGGCCATGAGGATGCCATGGGCCACCGCTGCGTTCCGGCGTTGGTGCGGTCCGGCGAGACTCAGCGGTCCGCACCATTCGTAGTTTGATGGTAACACCCGTATATCCGGTGGTATCCGAGCGCCGGTTCGGCCGCCCGCGTGGTCGACTGTCCGCCTGGCTTCACGCCGAAGCACCTCGACCAGCGCCGCATCGGTTTCGCCTATGATGAATGGAATACCAGGCTTGGCGATGCCGGCCTTCTCGCACGCGATAGACTCCAGGGTGTCACCCAGGTACTTCATGTGATCCTTGGCGATCTTCGTGACCCCGCTGACGAGTGGCTGAATCACATTGGTGCTGTCGAGCCGGCCCCCAAGGCCAACCTCCACCACCGCAATCTCCGCCCCACGTGCTGCAAAATCGGCGAACGCGAGCGCTGTAGTGGCTTCGAAGAACGTGGCCTTGCGCTCGAGGATGGGGGACAGGAGCCGGCCGGTCCACATCGCCACGGCTGCTTCGGAGATCGGTACCCCATCAACCTGGATCCGTTCCTGGAACGAGATCAGGTGAGGCGAGGTATACAGTCCAACCCGCCAGCCTGCCTCGCGAAGCGCCGCCGCGACAAGAGTGGTGACACTGCCCTTGCCGTTCGTGCCCCCAACATGAACTGACGGCATCATCTCGTGGGGGTTCCCCACCGACTTGAGCAAGGCACGTGTGGTGCCGAGCCCGAATTTGATGGTTGTGGTTCGGGGAAAGAGGAAGTCCAGCGCTTCTTGGTACGTCAGCGACATGCCCGGCTCGTGAGATCCGTGATAACTTGTCGGCCTCCGAAAAGACAACGCCCCACCGGTTGAGCCGTGGTGGGGCGCTAACAACAGCTACACGCGCGGAACCTCAGCTCACCTCGGCCAGGTCGACATGGGGACGCTGCCCCTGCATGTGGCGTACGAGTCGAGCCGTCGTATCGCGCAGGGACGCGCGCGGGACGACATCGTCTACCTGGCCATGCTCCAGCAGAAATTCAGCGGTCTGAAACCCGTCCGGAAGATCCTGGCCGATCGTCTGCTTGATCACTCGCTGCCCGGCAAAGCCGATTACGGCTCCGGGCTCGGCCAGGATCACGTCGCCCTGCATGGCAAAGGATGCGGATACACCGCCGGTGGTCGGATCCGTAAGTATCGAGATGTACGGAATGCATTCGCGGTGCAGCTGCGCGATAGCCGCAGAGGTCTTGGCCATCTGCATGAGCGAGAGGACTCCTTCCTGCATGCGGGCGCCACCCGAGGTCGACACGATGACGAGAGGAATCTTCTTGTCGAGCGATCGGCGCGCGAGTCGGGAAATTTTTTCACCCACCACCGATCCCATCGACCCGCCCATGAATGCAAAGTTCATGACCGCCAGATTGAACGGCAGTCCGTCTATTCGGGCGGTGCCGGTGTACACTGCGTCCGCTTCGCCGCCCTTCTGGCGGGCGACTTTCAGACGATCGGCATAATGCTCGAACTCCAGGGGATCGACCGAGCGGAGGTTGCCGTACAGCTCGCGCCAGGTGCCCGGGTCGGTCAACAGCTCGATGTATTGCTCGGCATTGATCCGGCGGTGCCAGCCGCATTCCGGGCAGACATTCAGCGCCTTCTCGAATTTTTCGCGGATGTCAATGTGGCCGCATTTGTCGCACTTCTCCCACGCGTCGGCGGGAATCTCCAGCCGTTCACGCTGGGAGGTGCGAGGTTTGCGTTCCTTCTTAAACCATGCCATCACGGCCATAGGATATGAGTTGAGTCGAGGGTAAGGGCTGAACCGTGGATCAAGGCCGATGGAATCTCGTGAGACCTGCCTCCGAGCGCTAGGCCCTGCACCCTAAGTCCTTGTCATGCATCTGGATAGCCAGAGGCCCTCGAGTCGTACGCCACCCTGAGCGCCACACCAAGGCACAACAAACAAATGATGAAAAATGAGCCGCCGTAGGAAAATAGCGGCAGCGGAATGCCGGTGATGGGCATGAGGTTTACTGTCATACCGACGTTCTCGAACACGTGAGTGAAGAACAATCCCACAATGCCGAACACAACCAGACTGCTGAACGGGTCGGGGGCTCGGCGTGCGATGCGCAGCAGAACCAGGAAGAGCGTCAGGAACAGGCTCAGCGCAACGAAGACGCCCAGAAACCCAAGCTCCTCACCGACTACAGAGAAGACGAAATCGGTATGCTGCTCGGGAAGGAAAGCCAATCGCTTTTGCGGCCCATCGGTGTAGCCGGTGCCGAACCATCCGCCGGAGCCAATCGCGACACGAGACTGGATCGCGTGATACCCTGCCGCCCGTGGGTCGACTTCAGGATTGAGGAACGTGAGCAGCCGGTTTTGCTGATACGGAGCCAGCCGGGTCCAGAGCGGCATTGCAATGGCGCCCATGGCCACGTTCGCCGCCAGGAACATCGTCCAGTCCCACACGTACGGCCGCCATGCAATCAGGATCAGCACGAATACGATGATCCACGCACTCCATGTCAGCGTGTTGAACGCCAGCAACAAGCTGATACCTGGCGTAGCCATGAGGAACAGCAGCCGTGGCCGAACACCGGACCAGAACAACATCGCGAAGAAGATCCCGACGAATACCAGTGCGCTGCCGAGGTCAGGCTGTTTGAGTACCATCAGGAACGGCACACCCACGATCAACGCCGGACCGATGAGATCCTTCAACGAGCGAGGAGCCTCTTTTCGGCTGGAGAGAAAACGGGCAAGCATGAGTACGGTGGCCACCTTGGCCAGCTCGGACGGTTGTCCGATCTGATGACCGCCGATCGACAGCCAGCTGTGGCTGCTCTCGGCCGTACCCGCACCGGTACCGACGATGAGCACGAGGCCAAGGAGGAGTATGCTGAAGGCGTACAGCGCCGGCGCCAGCCACTCCAGGACGCGGAGCGAGATGTTGTAGATGACGGCGCAGGCGACGATTCCGACGCCGAACCACACGAATTGCCGGTGCCATACGCCTGCCGCCCGCGTGGGCACATCGGTCTGACCGGCCGAGTATAGCGTGGCCAGTCCGAACAGCATCAATGCCAGGCTTACCAGGACAAGATTCCGGTCGATTGCGGGGCCTCTCACCGGAGGATCTCCGCTCGCCTGATCGAATCTTCCGCCGCGCGCGCCGCCGCCGAGTCGGGGTTCAGCTCGAGCGGACGGGGCGCGGTGTCCCGCTGCGAGGTGAGTGCCTCATCCATGCAGGATTCCCACCTTGACCGGTGCGGTGGCATCGGGACCGAGAATGTAGCGGCGAAGAGTTTGAACCACGTACGGAGCGACCGTAGTACCATGCTCTGCGAATTCCATGATGCCGCCCACTACCAGCTCCGGCTTCTCAGCCGGCGCGAAGCCGATGAACCAGCCGTGGTCCTCGCCATGAGGATTCTGGGCAGTGCCAGTCTTCCCTGCCACGGCCAGGTCTCCCCGGCGACTCGCGGCCCCGGTGCCCCGCTCCATCACAGCGATGAGAGAGTGGCGGAGCGCATCGAGCTCCTTGGCGCTCAGGCCCAGGGATCTCTCCTTGGTCGAACCAGGCCGGACGATGTATGGAGTCAAGGCGACACCGGGCCCGGCGAGCCCCTGGTAGAACTTCACCATGTTGATGAGTGTCTGAGTGTTCTCACCCTGACCGATCGAGAAGTTGAGCGTCGTGCCGGGAGGACTCCAGTGCCGGGGACCATAGAGTCGGTCAAAGTACGCGACGGACGACGGCCATATCGGGCTCAGCTCGTTTTCGAGATCGATTCCGCTCTTGTCGCGGAAGCCCATGAACACGCCGTCCTGGATGATCGCCTCCAGCCCGAGCTGAAGACCGAGCTGATAGAAGTACACGTCACAGCTCGCAGCCACAGCCCCGATCAGGTCCAGGCTCCCGTGTCCATCCTTCTTCCAGCAGCGAAAGACCCGGTTTCCCAACCGCATCCCGCCCCTGCACGGCTCAGGCATACGGGTTCCCAACCGGATGAGCCCGCGCTTCAGTGCCATGGCGGAGATGGCGAGCTTGAATGGCGACGCAGGCGGGTAACGGGCCTGGATCACGCGGTTGAGAAGGGGGCGGGCGGGGTCGTTGTTCAACCGGCGCCAATCAGCGGACGAGATGCCGCCTACGAACTTGTTGGGGTCGAAGGTGGGAGCAGAGTAGAGCGCGCGAACCTCTCCCTGGGGCGTGAGGGCCACGATCGCGCCTCGAACGTTCGCCGGCCAGATGCTGTCAATGAAGCGCTGAAGATCGAGATCGATAGTCGTCTTGATCGGATTCCCCGGCGTGGGTGGAAGCGAAGCCGAAGCGGCGCCCTCGCGTACCAGACGGCCCCTGGCGTTGACCTCGATGTATCGAACACCCTCGATTCCGCGGAGCGTGTCATCGTACTGGCGCTCCAGGCCCGCCTTTCCCGACGATTGAGCCCAGCACAGCGCCCGGGTAACGGTCGGCGCTCAGATCGGCCTCAGTCACTTCCGAGACGTATCCTGCCAGGTGTGCGACGGACTTGCCCGCCGGATAGAGCCGCTTGGGCTCAGCCTGTATGACGAGACCAGGCAGAGCCGACCGGTGCTCCTCGAGCTTGGCGATGATGTCGAAGGAAGCGTCGCCGAAGATGAGTGCCGGCTGATACCGCGCCTGGCGATACCGCTCGAGAATGTCCACTACCCGGGCACTATCGATCGGCACAAACCGGCGGACCCGGCCAAGCACGGCCAGCAGCGAATCAGTCGAGGAGGCCAGCAGCTTCACGGAGTAGCCGGGCACGTTTTCAGCGATGACACGCCCGTAGCGGTCGAGAATCGAGCCGCGCGGCGGAGTGAGAGGAATGGGCCGGAGCCGGTTGGTTTCCGCTTTGAGCTGGAATTTGTTGTGCTGAATGACCTGGGTCCGGAAGAACGCGCCGCAGAGCACCACGAAGGCTGCGATCAGGACCATGCGCGCAATTTCGGCACGCTCCCGCAGGCGATAGGAATCGAACCCGTTCATGCGTCGAGTCGAATCGAGAACATGCTCCGGAACGTGATCAGGACGACGAGAGCAAAGCCCGCGGTCGTAAGGGCCTGGAGCGGGCTGTACAGCGTCAGCTCGGTGATCACCTGCCGGTGATCCGTTCCGCTCGAGACCAGGACGATCAAGTCACGGAACCAGAGCCCGGCAGCAACGAACGCGGCATTGACCAGGATGTTGTCCGCGAAGAACACCGATCGTCCCCAGGAGCCCAAGTAGCCCACCAGCGTGTGCGCCAGCATTCCTGCGCCGAACCTGGCCGGCGTCAGCGTGTCGGCCACAAGCCCGACGACGAAGCCGGCCAGGGCGGCCACCCCAGGACTGCTTCGCATTGCGAAGAGCATGAGGGCGATCAGCAGAAAGTCAGGGCTGACTCTCGCATCCCAGAGCCGGGGCCTCAGATAGAACTGAAGCACCAGCAACAGCAGCATGACCAGGACCAACTGGACTCTACTGACGCGGTTGGGGCTCATTGGGCCGAGTCCCTCAGTGGAGGAGCAGCGGGATTACCGCCCAGGATAGGAGAGCTCGGCGGGCGGCCACCCTGAAGCGTCGAGGCACGTTGCAGTGAATCCCTCCTCTGCGCTCGGGCCGCCCGCACCGCCTGAGCCACGGAATCCGCCCGGCGCAGCCGGGCGATGGAATCCAGCCGCAACGCCTCCAGCTGGGAATCGGTTGGAAAAGCTGGCCCCAGGTCGTTGGTGCGGCCTCCGACCAGAATCAGCACGTGTGCCGCTGATCCCGGGTTGGCTGCGGGTCTAAGCCGGTAGACCCGTTCCCACCCTGCTTCTTCACGCACCACCCCGATCACCGTGCCCACCGGAACTCCCTTGGGGAACACACCGCCGAGTCCGGAGGAGAGAACCATCGTCCCGAGAGGAATGGAGTCGCGATAGGGGACGCCGCGGAACTCCAGAGCGCCTTCTCCGTTCCGGCCCTCGTTCGAAGGAGCCACCACGCCGAAGGCGTTTCCCGTAACCGTGAACGCGCTGACGCGGAACTCGGGATGCGCCCATGACATCGCCACGCTGCTTTGGTTCGAGACACTGAGCACCACGCCAATCAGTCCTTCCGGTGATACCACGGGACTGAAGACCGATACGCCTTCTCTGCGCCCGGCGCTGAGCAGGAGGGTTCGGCCGTCCATCACCTGCGGCTGGTGCAGTACCTCGGCCGGTACGTAGCCCGTGTTGAGTCGCCGGCTCAGCCGCAGCAGCTGGCGCAGCCGCTCGTTTTCGGCGCGCAGCGACGGCAGGAACTGGGCGAGGTATGCTGTGGAATCGCGTTCGGTGGTCACCTGCCTGAACCGCACCCTGCTGGTTCGGCCTTCTTCGGCTCGGGTCTGCAACCAGACCAGCGGGGAGAGGACGGTCTGGCGAAGCCTGTCTGCCACCGCTTGACCGGTGGGCGGCGGAGAAAACAGCCCGAAAAACGAGAGGCCGAGACACAAAACGAAAAGCACTGTGTCCCGGCGGGTATAACGACGGTCGGACGAGCTGACCATGTTCAGGTAGACAGAACGCTGCGGTATTTCTCGAAGTCGTCGAGGATCCGGCCGGTTCCACGAACCACGCACGTCAGCGGATCCTCATCAACGTGGATGGGGAGTCCGGTTTCCTGCGCCAGCAGAAGGTCCAGGCCACGGATCAGCGCGCCGCCGCCTGTCATGACGATGCCGCGATCGACGATGTCGCTGGCCAGCTCCGGTGGCGTGATCTCGAGTGCGCGGCGCACCGCGTCGACGATCTGCTGGATCGGCTCCTGCACCGCCTCACGGATCTCGGTCGAGTGCACCCGCACCGTCTTCGGAATACCTGAGACGAGATCCCGCCCCTTCACCTCCATCTCGCGCTCATCGCCGGTAGGCGCCGCGGAGCCGATCTTGATCTTGATCGCTTCCGCTGTGGGCTCGCCAACCAGAAGATTGTAGTTCTTGCGCATGAACTGCACGATGGCCTGGTCCAACTCATCGCCACCGGTCCGGATCGAGGTGTCGGAGACGATGCCCGACAGTGCGATCACCGCGATTTCTGTGGTGCCACCCCCGATGTCGATAACCATGTTCCCCGTGGGAGTCTCGACGGGAAGCCCCACCCCGATGGCTGCTGCCATGGGCTCGGCCACCATCAACACCTGCTTCGCCCCGGCAGTCTCGGCGGAATCGCGCACGGCGCGCCGCTCCACCTCGGTAATACCGGACGGAACGCAGACGATCACCTTCGGTTTTACCCGGAAGACATGCTTGTCGATGATGGTCTTGAGGAAGTAGCGGAGCATCTTCTCGGTGACGTCGAAGTCGGCAATCACCCCGTCCTTGAGCGGACGCACCGCCAGAATGCCGTCCGGCGTCCGCCCCAGCATTCGCTTCGCTTCGAGCCCGATGCCTTTGATCTTGCCGGTCGATTTCTCGATGGCCACCACAGAGGGCTCGTTGAGCACGATGCCCTCGCCTTTGACGTAGATGAGGGTATTGGCCGTGCCCAAATCAACCGCGATCTCGTTCGCGGGCAACCAGGCCATCAAATTCATACCGGGAAATTTCATCGATGAGCCGTTAGGCACATGGGTGGAGAAGGTACTCGGGCTCTTCCCTGACTGGAAGCGGGACTTGTCCCCGTTACGTGCCACTGCTTCCGAATCCACCTGTGCCTCGTGCGGTAGAGGGCAACACTTCGACGGTTTGGAACTTCACTCGTTCGACCCGGGCGATGATCATCTGAGCGATCCGCATACCCCGGGTGACCTGAAAGCGCTCGGTGCCGAGATTCACCAGTGCAACCATCAGCTCGCCACGGTAATCGCTGTCGATCGTAGCGGGCGTGTTCGGCAGCGTGATTCCGTGCTTCAGTGCCAGGCCGGACCGGGGCCGCAGCTGGCACTCATAGCCCTCGGGGACAGCGATGCTGAAGCCGGTCCGAAAGAGCTTTCGTTCCAGGGGACCCAGATCGCCATCCTCAGCGCTGGCCAGGTCGTACCCGGCCGAGCCCGGGGTGGCAGGGCTTGGCAGGGGCAGGTCTGCTGCATGGGGGAGACGGGCGATGAGGACTTCGACTACCCCAGGCTGGCCCGCTTCAGACAACGCTGCTGACGTCGGTGAGCGGTAGGCGGAAGGCTTCAGCCACACCGGGATAGACCACCTTGCCCTCCACCACGTTCAGCCCGAGCCGTAACGCCGGATCGGACTTGCACGCAGCACGCCAACCGTGTCGGGCGAGCTTAAGTCCATATGGCAGCGTAGCATTGGTGAGCGCGAGGGTGGACGTGCGAGGAACGCCGCCCGGCATATTTGCGACGGCATAGTGCAGAATGCCGTCTACGAAGTAGGTGGGATTCTCATGGGTGGTGGGCTTGATCGTCTCGACGCACCCGCCCTGGTCCACTGCTACGTCCACAATCACGGAACCCGGCTTCATGAGCTTCAGGTCGGCTCGCTTGACCAGGTGAGGCGCCTTCGCTCCTGGTAGGAGCACCGCGCCCACCACCAGGTCGGCCCGGCGGATGGACTCCAGAATGTTGTGACGGTTCGAGTAGACCGTGTCGACGTTGGCCGACAGCACATCGTCCAGGTAGCGAAGCCGGTCCAGCGAGATGTCCAGGATCGTCACGTGAGCGCCCAGACCAGCGGCCATCTTCGCCGCGTTGATGCCCACCACCCCGCCGCCGATGATCACGACCTCTCCCGGCGCGACGCCCGGAACGCCACCCAGGAGAATCCCGCTTCCCCCGAATACCTTCTCCAGGTACTTGGCCCCCTCCTGCACAGCCATGCGGCCCGCCACTTCGGACATGGGGGTCAGCAGCGGCAGCTCCCCGCTCTCGAGCTGAACGGTTTCATAGGCGACGGCGATTGCACCCGAGTCGATCACTGCGCGGGTGAGATCCTCCGCCGCGGCGAAGTGGAAGTAGGTATAGATGACCTGGCCTCGTCGCATCCGAGGCCATTCGACGGCAATCGGCTCCTTCACCTTCATGATCATTTCAGCCTGCTCCCAAACCGCATCCGCGGTTGGCAGAATCGAGGCTCCGGCAGCTCGATAGGCATCGTCAGGGAAGCCGCTGCCCGTTCCGCCGCCCTGCTCTACGAAGACCGAGTGCCCCGCTCCGACCAGCGCCTCTGCTCCGGCAGGCACCAGCGCGATTCGGTTCTCGTTGGTTTTGATCTCCTTCGGGACACCGATCTTCATCGATTTTTCTCAGAAGTAGAAGGTCAGAGACGATCCGGCCCCAAACGTACCACTGTCTGTCGGTCGGGTGCGAAGAACTCGGAGGCCACGGCCGCGACCTCGTCCGGCGTCACCGCGTCGATTTCAGCGAGCATTTCGTCCAGCGGGCGGTACCGGTCTTCGTGCAGCACGAACCCAGCGAGCCGGCCCATTCGGGCCGCGGGACTCTCGAGGGAGAGCATGACCTGGCCCTTCAGCTGCTGCTTCCCGTTTGCCAGCTCCACCGCCGGAAGAGCCTCCGTCGCGAGGCGAGCATACTCCGCCCGAATCGCCTCTATGGCCTGATCGGCGGTAGACGGCTGAGTGCCAACGTACACTCCCAGCTGGCCCGATCCCTGGTAGAAGTGCTTGAAGGCAAAGATGGCGTAGGCCAGCCCCAGCTCTTCACGGATGCGCTGAAAGAGGCGGCTGGACATTCCACCGCCGAAGATATTCGTGAGGATAGACAACGCAAAGCGGCGCTTGTCGCGCAGCGAAAACGTGTCGGTGCCGAACACGATATGCGTCTGGGCCGTATCTTTCACTTCGGACCGCATGGCTCCCCGCGCGGCCGGCGCTGGAGTGACTCCGGGCCTGGCCGGCTCGCGCGTACCGCCGTCAAACCATCCTTCCCGCTCCAGCACCGTGATCAGCTGTTCATGATTGACGTGTCCCGCCGCGGCGATGACGCAATTCCCCCGGTAATAGCCGTCCCGATGAAGATTTCTGAGATCTTCAGCCGACAGCTTTTCGAGCGACTGGGGTGTGCCAAGAATCGAGTAGCCGTACGGATGATCCGGCCACATCACTTCGGCGTGAAGCTCGAAAACCAGATCGTCAGGAGTGTCCGCCACCCCATTGATCTCTTCTAGAATGACGTTGCGTTCCGAGTCGAGATCGCTCTGGCGCAGCAGCGGCCGCCGAACCAGGTCAGTGAGGATTTCGACGGCCAGAGGAAGGTCGGCGTCGAGCACGTGGGCCTGGTAACTGGTGTAGTCGCGCCCGGTAAACGCATCGAGACCACCACCGCGGATTTCCAGTTCCAGGGCTAGCTGCTGAGCTGTGCGGCGCTCAGTGCCCTTGAACACCATGTGCTCGAGAAAATGGGAGATGCCGAGCTGGCTGCGGGGTTCATGCGCGCTGGCGGTGCGGACATAAATACCCACTGCGGCCGAACGGACACCTGGCAGTGTCTCTGTGAGAACGACCAGGCCGTTCGGTGCAGTGGTTCGTTTTAAACCCTCGTCGAGCTGAACTGTTTCCACGAGGGGCTATTCCCTGGGCAGAAGCGCCTTTCGGGAAAGCTTCATTCGCCCGCGGTCGTCGACCTCGAGCAGCTTGACCTGGACGATGTCACCCTTCTTGACGACGTCTTCCGTCTTCTCCGTTCGACCGTGCTGGAGCTCGCTGATGTGGAGCAGCCCCTCGACACCGGGCAGGATCTCGACGAAGGCACCGAATGCCGTCGTGCTCTTGACCGGCCCTTCATAGGTCCGGCCCACTTCCGGCTCCGTCGTGATTGCGGCGACCATGGCACGGGCCTTCTCGCCGGCTTCACCCCCGACGGCGGAGATCGTCACGACACCGGTATCCTCGATGCTGATCTTGGCGCCGGTGGCGTCCTGAATCCCGCGGATGGTCTTGCCCTTCGGTCCGATGACATCACCGATCTTGTCCGGCTTGATCTGCATCGTGAAGATGCGCGGAGCATACTGGGACAGCTCGGTCCGTGGCGAAGGCAGCGCCTTGGCCATTTCCTTCAGAATGTGGAGCCGACCCTTTCGGGCGCGCTCCAGCGCCTGCTCCATGATCTTGAGCTCCAGGCCCATGATCTTGATATCCATCTGAATGGACGTGATACCCCGCTCCGTGCCCGCCACCTTGAAGTCCATGTCGCCGAGGTGGTCTTCGGAGCCGAGAATGTCGGTGAGGATCGCGACCTTGTCGCCCTCCTTGATCAAGCCCATTGCCACACCGGCACACGCAGCCTTCATCGGGACGCCCGCATCCATCAGCGCAAGCGAGCCGCCGCAGACGCTCGCCATGGACGACGAGCCATTGGATTCCAGGATCTCCGAGACAACGCGCAGCGTGTAGGGGAAATCCTCATAATGCGGCAGCAGCGGCTGGAGCGCCCGCTCGGCCAGCGCACCGTGGCCGATCTCGCGCCGGCTGGTGCCGCGCATCATCTTGACTTCACCGGTTGCGTACGGCGGAAAGTTGTAGTGCAGCATGAACGACTTGGTCGTTTCGCCGGCTACGTCGATGCTGTCGATGCGCTGTTCGTCATCCGCGGTTCCCAGCGTGACGGAGACGAGTGCCTGGGTCTGCCCCCGGGTGAACAAGGCCGACCCGTGCGTGCGAGGAAGTACCCGCGTTTCGATGGAGATCGGGCGGATGGTTTCGAGATCGCGGCCATCCACGCGCTCCGAGCGGTCCAGCACCTGCTTGCGCATGACACGGTACTCGATGTCTTCGAGCTCCTCGTTGATGTCACGCCCACGGTCGGCGTACTCGACCAGGAGCGCCTGGAGGACCTGCTCCCTCACCGCTTTGACACCTGAGGAACGGCCCGCCTTGTCCTTGGCGTTGATCGCCTGGCCCATGGCGTCTTCCGCCAGCTGGCGCACTTTCGCGAGAAGCGCCTGATCCGGCTCCGCTTTCGTCCACTTGATCTTCGACGCAGCACCGGCTTTGTCAATCAGTTGTTTCTGCAGCCCCAGCAGCTCACGAATACCCTTCTGCGCCACTTTCAACGCCTCGATGATCTCGGCTTCAGAGATCTCGAGTGACCCACCCTCCACCATCACGATCGAGTCGGCCGATCCGCTCACGACCAGGTCCACGCTGGAAAACTCCAGCTGCTGGAACGTCGGATTCAGAATCCAGTTGCCCTCTACCCGACCGACGCGAACAGCGGCCAGAGGTCCGTTCCAGGGTACAGCGGAAAGTCCGAGTGCCGCGGCGGCGGCGACCATGCCAACCACGTCGGCGTCATTTTCCTGATCGGCGGAGAGGACGGTGACGAACACCTGGACTTCGTTCTTGAAACCCTCCGGAAAGAGGGGCCGAATCGATCGGTCGATGAGGCGGCTGGCCAGAATTTCCTTGTCCGACGGCCGACCCTCACGCTTGAGAAAGCCCCCCGGAATTTTCCCGGCGGCGTAGGTCTTCTCGCGGTATTCGACGGTGAGCGGAAAGAACGGAAGGGTGGAGACATTGGGCGAGACAGTCACTGCGGCCAACACCATCGTGTCGCCGAAGCGAACCATGGCGGACCCGGAGGCTTGCGTTGCCATGCGGCTGGTTTCCAGAACCAGCGGGCGGCCGGCGAATTCGGTTTCGATCTTTTGTGCTGTCACTTCTTTGCTCTCTCTCGGTAAATGGCGTCTTTGCTGCTAGGTCTAGGGTCTAGAGTCTAGGGTCAAGGCGGCGTGAGAGGTCACCATCGGTGGTGGACCCTCGACCCTAGACCCTTGACCCTGTAATACAGAGAGGGCGTCCCGATGATTCAGGACGCCCCCTGTTGTGCGCGGCGGTTAATGCCTGAGGCCAAGCTGTTCGATGAGTGCTCGGTACGTGGGCAGGTCGCTGCGCTTGAGATACGTGAGGAGACGGCGGCGGGTACCAACCATCTTCAGCAACCCCCGGCGGCTGTGATGGTCCTTCGAATGGGTCCTGAAGTGATCGGTCAGGGAATTGATCCGCTCGGTGAGCAGGGCTACCTGTACCTTGGTGGACCCGGTGTCGTTTTCGTGGGCCTGATGCTTGGCCGTCACCGCTTGTTTGTCGAAGCTCATGCCGCCTGATGTCCTCTGATCACGGTGCGCGTCGTAATTCGTTGTAGCACGGAAGTATAAGCGGGTATTGGAGGGTCAGGCAAGGGTCGTACCCGCAGCCGTTCTTGCTACCGGCCCCCGTGTGAGATAGCATCTGCAGCCAATGACTGCTCTCCCTGATCCATTGCCCGGAATCCTCCGCGTTGGGCCCTTTGCAGGCTTTTACCAGCGTTTCGAGGAGCTTATAGCCGGGTCTACCCGGATGGCGTTGTACTTCATCCACTCCCGCCGCTGGCGCGAAAACCACGACGCCGCGATCAAGAGCTTCCTGCGCCGGAAGGAGACGACGGTCGAGATCTTCCTCCCGGATCTCGAGAGCCACGAGCTGATGTTTTCCCTCTCCCGCCGCTTCGAGGACGGACCCCTGACGCCCACCCTCGTCGTCGACGCATACCGCTACTGCATCCGCCTGGCCAGGGAGTACGGCAAGCCTGCCAGCGTCTGGCTGTTTGGCCGCTATCCCGCCTATTCGTTTTACCAGTTTGATGAGAGAGCCGTGATCGCGCTCTACTCCAATACTGCGGAGAAAAAAGACATGCCGGCGTTCGAGGTGAGTGCGGACGGCCTGCTTGGTCGATTCCTCGCCTCGGAGATCGACGGGCTGAAGCGCGAGTGCCGCAAGCGCTCACTCGAAGAGCTGGAGGATGTGATCGGCAGCGTCACCGAGGTGACGTGAAGCCCTGAGGCTATCCCCCGAGCACCCGCCTGATGTCGTTCGAAAAAGCCAGCCCCATCAACAGGATGATCAGTACCATGCCTACCGTGGTAAGCCTCTCCCGAAGCTTCATCGGTAGCGGCCGCCGGATCACCGCCTCGGCCAGGAGGAAGAGAAACTGACCTCCATCGAGCACTGGGATCGGGAGCAGGTTCAGAATGGCAAGATTGATTGAGATGAGCGCCATGAAGCCGAGAAAGGTGTCGAGCCCCAGGCGTGCACTCTCACCCGCGAGCTGGCCGATCAGAATCGGGCCGCCTACGCTGCTGCCCGAGATGCGTCCCGTGAAGAGTCCACGGACAGTGCGAATGATCTGAGTCGATGCCTTGCCCATGGCTTCCCAGCCCTGCGCCGCCGCTTGCGTCAGGGTGAGTGGCTCCGAGATGTACCCGGTTCCAACTGCCACCCCGATACGTCCGACAGCACGGGGCTTGTCATCCGGCCCTGGAATGGTGTCGACGTAGGAGGTCATCCGCAGCGGTACGCGATGGCCTCCCCGAGCGACATCTATCTGTAGCGCCTGGCCCGGATTCGCCTGGAGAAGCTCCAGGACGTCATACCATTGTTGAACCGGTTTTCCGTTGACCGCCAGGATCGTGTCGCCCTCCAGCATACCGGCCTCTGCCGCCGGCTTTCCGGGCACAACCTGTCCGACCACGGGAACCCGATAGGGCTGGAGCACCTGAGCGGCTTTCATCCGCTCCTCCAGCGCGTCGGGATGAATGGGGAGGACGATGGGACCGCCTTCGGAAAGCTCGATCCGCACCTGGGGCTCCGGCGTATTCACCATGGCGGACACGACGTCATCCCAGGAGCGCATGGTATCGCCATTGATGCGCACGATCTCGACACCGGGACGGATCTGCTTCAGAGCCTCCGCCTCAGGTGGAGCAGTTTCTGCCATGACGCGCCCAATGCGGGTTACCGGGTCGATCTGGCGGCCATTCTTGTAGGCCAGGAAGACGAAGACGGCCAGGGCGAAGAGCGCGTTCATCGTGACACCCGCCAGAATCACGACCATCCGTACCCAGACCGGTTTCGATTCGAATACCCGGTCCGCAGGTACGGCGACGGTTGGTGCTCCACCTTCGAGCGCGCTGCTCCCGATGTCCTCTTCCCCGCTGGCCATCTTCACGTAACCGCCCAGGGGAAGCCAGGAGATGGAGTACTCCGTCTCACCGCGCTTGAATGTCAGCCAAGGGATCGGCGGACCAAGACCCAGGGAGAACCGATGCACGTAGATGCCGGCCAGCTTGGCGGCAACGAAGTGCCCCGCTTCATGGACAAAGATCAGGACGCCGAGGACGACGATCAGGGCCAGTATGGTTACCAACACTATTGCCTCACACTCTGCCGGGCCTGCTCACGGGCCCAGCGATCGGCCGCACGCACCGCATCTACGGAGCTGGCGGGACCTGGACGATGCGAGTCGAGCGCTCGCTCGATGGTCTCGCTGATGCGTCCGAAGGGGATGTGGCCATCGAGAAAGGCGGCAACCGCCACCTCATTGGCCGCGTTGAAGACTGCCGGCGCAGTGCCCCCGGCCCGACCCGCGGCAATGCCGCTGAGAAGGGCGGGAAATACATCTGCCCTCACTGGCTCGAACGTCAGGGGCCCCGCCACAACCGGGTCGAAGCGACGTACGCCGAGATCCGGAAGACGATGCGGATGCGTCAAGGCATAAAGAATCGGCAGCTCCATCGATGGGAAGCCCATTTGGGCCAGCACACTGCCGTCATGGAACTCGACGAATGCATGAACGATGCTCTGCGGATGCACCACAACCTCGAGTGCATCATATGGTAGTCCGAAGAGGTGATGGGCTTCAATCAGCTCCAGCGCCTTGTTCGCGAGCGTGGCGCAATCCACGGTGATTTTGCTGCCCATCCGCCAGGTCGGGTGCTGCAACGCCTCTTCTACTGTCGCCCTGCGAACCCGATCCGGAGCCCACTCCCGAAAGGGTCCGCCAGAGGCGGTGAGGATCAGCCGGGCCAGGCCATCGTCACGACCGGTGACACACTGCAGCACCGCGCTGTGCTCCGAGTCGATGGGCACGATTTCTCCGCCGCCGGCGCACGCCGCCTGAGCCACGAGGTCGCCCGCCATAACCAGAGTCTCTTTGTTGGCCAGAGCCACTCTCTTGCCGGCGTGCAGGGCAGCGAGCGTGGCGTCGAGGCCGGCAGCTCCGACGACGGCATTGACGACGATGTCCACGTCCGGATGAGTGGCGGCCTCGACCAGAACTTCCGGACCGCTGGGCCACTGATCATCGTTGGCGACCCCCGCCAGGCCGCCGTAGCTCGGGCGCCAGTCGTTCATTTGCGCCACGAACTCCGCACGATTCCGCCCGGCGGCGAGGGTGACGAGCCGAAAGTGCTCCTGCTGCCTCCGGAGCACATCGAGTGTGCTGCGTCCGATGGAGCCAGTTGACCCCAGAAGGGCAATGCCTCGCCTCGAGCCGGAGCTGCTCATCAGTTTATCCCCAGAGCGCGGTACATGGCCGCGGCTACTGGAATGACGAAGTACAGCGAGTCGAATCGGTCCAGCACACCGCCGTGTCCCGGGATCAGCTGACTGGAGTCCTTCACGCCGGCCTCGCGCTTGAACAGAGATTCCACGAGGTCTCCTGCCTGCCCGATCACCGATAGCACCGCGGCAACCGCTACCAGGTGCCACAGACGAATTTCAAGGCCAACCTGCGGAAAGACGATAGCGGCGAAGATGGGAGCAACGAGCACCCCCCCGATCAGCCCCATGAGAGCACCTGACCGCGTTTTTCCCGGGCTGATCGCCGGGGCAAGCTTCGGACCGCCGAGCAGACGACCTCCAAACATGGCCGCCGTATCGCATATCCAGGTAACGACGAGGGGAAAGAACACCAGCCATGCCCCCGCCCATGATCGTTGAGGATACTGGGCATGCCTGATGACGAGCAGGAACGCAGGCAGAGCGCTGGTATACACCACCCCCAGCATCGTGATCGCCACTGCTTCCAGCGGCTTTTCAGCCGGAGCCCTTGCCCGCAGTGCCCAGGTGAGGAGAGCCACCAGCCACAGGGCGCACAAGTACGGCCATCCGGGAATGACCAACGCTCGAACCTCGGGCGCCACCATGGTCGCGTACGCCACAACCGGGAACGCCGCGGCGGTGACGAACCCGAAGCCGCGGGCAGCACTGACACCCTGGCGCGCGGCCAATCCAAACAGCTCTCCGGTACCAAGCGCGCCGGCCGCCGCAAGCAGAAAGGCGAGCGGGAACCCGCCGTACCATACGATCCCGAGCGCCAGGGGGATGGCGATGACGGCGAACCCAACCCGCCGAACCAGGTTCGCGTCCATCAAACGGAGACGCGGCCGAACCGTCGGTCACGCCTCTGAAACTCCAGAATCGCCTCGAAGAGATGCCGCCGAGTGAAGTCGGGCCAGAGTACGGGGGTGACATAGAGCTCGGCATAGGCGAGCTGCCATAGGAGGAAATTGGAAATCCTCATCTCACCCGACGTGCGGATAAGCAGATCCGGGTCGGGCCACTCCGCGGTATAAAGCATTCGGCTCACCGCGTCCTCGTCGATGTCCCGAGGATCGAGGGTACCGGCCGCGGCCGACTCCGCCAGCAGACGAGCCGCCCGGGCGATTTCCGCGCGAGCGCTATAGGAGATGCAAAGATTCAGCGCCAGCGATTGGCCACCCGCGGTCTCCGCCATGATGCGATTGACCGCTTCCCGAGCTGCCGGCCCGAGCGCATCCAGGTGACCGAGAATTCTGACGGCCACCCCCTGGGCCCGCAGCTCGCTCGCCTCCTTGGCGATGTATTCCTCGAGCAGCTTCATGAGCGCTTCGATCTCGCCTGCGGGGCGATTCCAGTTTTCCTGGCTGAACGCAAAGAGTGTCAGAACGCTGATGCCCGCTTCCAGACATCCTTCCACCACTTCGCGTACCGCCTTCATTCCCGCGTGGTGCCCCAGCGGGCGCGGCAGGGCCCGGCCTTTGGCCCAGCGTCCATTGCCGTCCATGATGATGGCGACGTGGGCCGGAACGGCTCCGTGCAGCCGCAGCTTCTGAAGCAGGTCGTTGCTCATCCGTTCAAACTTCCAGTATCTCGGCCTCTTTGGAGTGAATGAGACCCTCGATCTGCTTGATGTGCTCGTCGGTATGCTTTTGTATTTCCTTCTCCGCGCGAGTCTTATCGTCTTCAGAAATTTTCTCCAGCTTCTTGATCTTGGAGAGTGTCTCGGTACGGGCGTGGCGAACTGCGATCCGGCCTTCCTCGCCCAACTTGTGCACGACTTTGACGAGGTCCTTGCGCCGTTCCTCCGAGAGTGCCGGGAGAGGGACGCGAATCAGATTGCCCTGGGTGGCAGGATTGAGGCCGAGGTCCGCATCGCGAATCGCTTTCTCGATGCTCTGAGTGAGCCCCTTGTCGAACGGCTGCACCGTGAGCAGCCGCGGCTCCGGTGCCGCCACCATGGCCACCTGGTTCAGAGGCATCGAGTTGCCATACGCTTCGACCCGGACCAGGTCGAGCAGCGAGGTGCTCGCCTTGCCACTTCGGATGGAGCTGAACTCCCGCTTCGTGCTTTCGACCGCTTTGTGCATCAACTCCCGGCCGTGCTTCATCAATTCAGGGATGGTGCTCATCGGACGACGGTCCCTACCCGCTCACCCTTCAACACACGGGTGATGGCGCCGGGCTGGTTGATGTTGAAGACGATGATGGGAAGCTGGTTGGCCTTGCAAAGTCCGAACGCGTTGGCGTCCATGACCGCGTAGTTCTTGACGATGGCTTCCTGGAAGGTGAGCTCAGGAATGAACGTGGCGGTCGGATCCTTCTTCGGGTCTCCGGTATAGATCCCATCGACATTGGTGGCCTTGAGAATCACCTGGGCCTCGATCTCGAGGGCGCGAAGCACTCCGGCGGTATCGGTAGAAAAGAACGGGTTCCCGGTGCCGGCCGCAAAGATGATCAGCCGACCCTTTTCGAGGTGTCGGATGGCTCGTCGCCGGATGTAGGGCTCGGCCACAGACTCCATTCTGATCGCCGTCATCACGCGGGTATGAACTCCGGTGTTTTCCAGCACGTCCTGCAGCGCGAGCGCGTTGATGACGGTGCCGAGCATACCCATGTAGTCCGCTGACACCCGGTCGAGGCCTTCACGACTGGCGGCCGTGCCGCGGATGATGTTTCCCCCTCCAACGACGAGCGCCAAATTCACGCCCAGCGAATGCACCGCCTTAATCTCTTCAGCAAAGGCCTCGACGATTGTGTAGTCGAGGCCAAATCCCTTCTCCCCGGCCAACGCCTCGCCCGAGATCTTGAGCAAGGCGCGAGTGTAGGCCAGGGCCATCAGACTTCCCCGATTTTGAACCGTGCAAAGCGGCGAACGGAGATGGCCTCGCCCAGCTTGCCCGATGCTTCCTTCACGAGCTGGCCCACTGTCTTCTTGTCGTCGCGGACGAACGGCTGCTCGGTCAGCGTGCGCTCGGCGACGAACTTCTTGATCTTACCGTCGACGATCTTCGCTCTGATGTTCTCGGGCTTCCCTTCCTGCGCGACCTGCTCCTCCGCGATGCGGCGCTCGCGCTCCAGTAGCTCTGCCGGAATATCCTCGGGATTGACACCGATCGGGTCGGCGGACGCTACGTGCAGCGCGATGTCGCGCGCCAACTGTTGGAAGTCGTCGGTGCGAGCTACGAAGTCGGTCTCGCAGTTGAGCTCCACCAGGGACCCCACCTGCCCATTGTGGTGGAGATAGCTCACCACCACTCCCTGCGAGGCCACCTTGCCCGCTCGCTTCTCCGCCTTGGCAATGCCCTTCTTTCGCAGAAGCTCGGCGGCCTTGTCCATGTCGCCGGAAGATTCCTCCAGCGCGCGCTTGCAATCCATCATGCCGGCGCCGGTACGGGTGCGGAGCTCGCTCACATCTTTCGGGGAAATCGTCGTACTCGCCATAGTCTCCAGCTCGGTTCAGCTCAGGGGTGAATAGTAAAGCCGCCGCTCACAGCCCGCACAGGGCCGAGAGCGGCGGAAATCCGACTGCTGTGGTGCTACGCGCCTGCGTCGCTGGCCGCGGCCGGTGCGGCAGCCTCCGGAACACCCTCGGTATCCGCCTCGGTCTTGAGGCGCGCGGCGATAGCCTCCGGCTTCGGCCGCCGCTTGCGGCGGGGGCGACGACGCTTGCGGTCTGCGTCGGCATCGCCTTCGCTGCCGGCATCGGTGCTGTAGGTCTCCGCTTCCAGGTCCTCGGTGACCTCACGCATCGGCATCTGCGACCGGGCCTCCTTGATCACGTCGGACAGCGCGGCCGTGATGAGAGAGACGGAGCGAATGGCGTCGTCATTTCCCGGGACCGGCACGGTGATGACGTCCGGATCGGCGTTCGTGTCGACGATGGCAACAACCGGGATGCCGAGCTTGTTGGCTTCGGCGACCGCGATCTTCTCCTTCTTGGCGTCGACCACGAAGAGAGCGCCGGGCAGACGACCCATTCCCTTGATGCCCTCGAGGTTGCGGCTGAGCTTCACCCGCTCCCGCTCGAACAGGAGCTTTTCCTTCTTGGTGTAATTCTCGAAGTCGCCCTCGGCGGCACCCTGCTCCAGCTCACGCAGACGCCGGATCTGCTTCTTCAGCGTCTGAAAGTTGGTGAGCATTCCTCCCAGCCAGCGCTCGGTCACGTAGAACGCTCCGGACGTCTCCGCCTCGGCCTGGACGATCGCCTTGAGCTGCTTCTTGGTGCAGACAAAGAGGACACCCTCGCCCTTGAGCACCACGCCCTTCAGGAGCTCCTGGGCCTTCCCGATCTGTCGCAGTGTCTTCTGAAGATCGATGATGTAGATGCCCGAACGTTCGGCGAAGATGAAGCGCCGCATTTTCGGGTTCCACCGGCGGGTCTGATGGCCGAAGTGCACTCCGGCTTCGAGCAAGTCCTGCAGTTGAGGCTGTGCCATGCGTTCGATGATTTCCCGTCTATTGGGGTTGCACGTCCACCGCGTTCATCTCCAGCTCCGATCCTTCGGCAAGCCTCAGGACACCCAAAGCCGGATCCCGCGATGTGAGGTCAGCGTGGCCGCTGGGGCCCGCCGTCGATTACCGCTTGCTGAACTGGAACCGCTTACGCGCCCCGGGCCGGCCGGGCTTCTTGCGCTCGACCGCGCGGGGATCGCGCGTCATAAGTCCTGCCGCCCGCAGCTTGAGTCGATGCTGACCGTCGGCCTCGACCAGGGCCCGGGCGATCGCATGCCGCAGCGCGCCGGCCTGTCCCGCCTGCCCACCACCATTCACATGGGCCTTCACGTCGAATGCGCCGAGCGTGTCCGTAGCTGTGAACGACTGCTGGATGTGCTGCACGAGGGAGGGCCGGGGGAAGTAGTCGCCCAACGTGCGCCCATTGATGTCCCACTTGCCGGTGCCCGGAGTCAGGTAGACACGGGCGACACTGGTCTTGCGACGGCCCACGGCCTGCCACCGGAACTGAGGTACCGCTGCGGTCATGCGCTAGCCTTCGAGGGAGTGACAGAAAACGGTTTTGGCTGCTGCGCGGCGTGCGGATGCTCGGCACCGGCGTAGACCTTGAGCTTCCCCCGCATGTGCTGCTTGGCGAGCGAGGTCTTCGGAAGCATGCCGAACACAGCCTTCTCGATGACACGGTCCGGATGTTTGGCCAAAAGATCCCGCGCCGCAGTGAACCGCTCGTGCCCCATGTAGCCGGTATGGGAGAAGTAGTGCTTCTTGTCCAGCTTCTTCCCCGTGAACTTGACCTTGGAGGCATTGATCACGACCACGAAGTCCCCGCCATCCATGTGGGGAGTGTAGGTCGTCTTGTGTTTGCCGCGGATGAGCTGCGCCACCACGCTCGCAAGGCGTCCGAGCGGAACTCCGTCGGCGTCTACCACGTGCCAGTCGTGACTGATGTCCGCCGGCGTGGCGGTGAAGGTCTTCATGTCTTCTAAAGCCTTGGGTTTGGACCGAGTCAAACCGAAACAGACTCACAAGATAGCCGAGGACAGCGGCTCGGGTCAATACTCCTGCTTCCCGTAGCCCCAGCAAGATTCCCGATCGCCGGACGCGAAAAAGCCGGGACTCGGTAGCCCCGGCTGTGCCCCGCGAACTGTCTCCATCTACGCTGAGGCCGTCTGCCCCGGCTCTCGGCGATCTCTGCGACGCCGCTCGGCTGGAACAATCCTCATCCTGCCACTCGTGGCCCGAACCGACCTGTGGCCGGCAGGGGAATTGCGCCGTCGCCACAGAAAGAACAATCCCACCAGGTCTACTACAGCGGCCAGCACCACGAAAATCCAGTAGAACGGAAGATCGAACATCGTTTCGCGCCCCCACACCATGCGCCGGCCACCAGGTTGAGCTCAGCATCCGACCAGGAACCCCTCCTGGCTCGAGCTGATTGGGGGAGCGGTTTTGCATTTTCTGCGCCGCCGGCATCGAGTGTCACGGGGCCGCTCCGGCCTCGAACTCGACCAATACCTGACCCTTCTCGACGGCTTCGCCAGCCTTCACCCGAACAGCCTTCACTACGGCCGCGGCCGCCGACTTGAGCTCATTCTCCATCTTCATGGCCTCGAGCACCACGAGCCCGGCGCCAGCAACAACCTGTTGGCCTGGCGCAACGTGAATCCGAAGTACCAGGCCGGGCATAGGGGCTTTGAGCACCCGGCTGACCGGCTGCCGGTCCGCTCCGCCCGAAAGGCTTTGAATGTGCCGGGCGCGCTCGTCCAGAACCTCCACTTCCCAGCGTTCTCCGCCCGGCGCCAGGGCCCAGCGACCCCGGCCCAAGGACTCGATGGCGAGCGTACTTGGCCTGCCGTCCAACAGGAGCTGTCGCAGAGGAGTTCCGGGAATAGTCCCCAGGGAAGCCGCATACACCTGTCCTGCAACGGTGACACGATCTCCGTCTATCTCCACTTCTACCGACTGGCCGTCCAGCATCACCGTGTACTTCACACCGGCTCCAGCACTGCCACAGTCTCCACGTGCGAAGTCTGAGGAAACAGGTCGAAGGCCTGCACCGTCGTGAGGCGCAGACGGTCCATCCGCTGGAGATCCCGGGCCAGAGTCGCCGGATCGCACGAGATGTAGACCATGCGCTCTGGAGTCAAACGGTTGAGATCGGCAGTGACTCGCTGGTCCATACCAGTGCGCGGCGGGTTGACGATTACCAGATCGGCTGGGTGCAGTTCTCGAAGGACGTCTTCGACACGACCCGCATGCCTCCGCGCCGCGGGCCCTCGCGCCTCTGCTTCAGCCACCGCGCGCCGATCGAGCTCGACGCTCTCGACCGTGGCGCCGAGGCCGATGAGCTGCAACGTTGTTTCGCCGATGCCGGAATAAAGGTCCCACACCCGGCGCCCTCCCACCTCACCGAGCTGCTGCACGGCAAAGCCGCGCACCGCGTCTCCCATTTCGGGATTCACCTGCTCGAACACGGTCGCTGGAAAGGCTTCGCCGGCACCCGCGACTGCGCGGGCCGCGCCTCCCTCCGGCTGATACCAGATGGTGGCAGATATGTTCCTTCGCGTCAGCTCGCGACGCAAATTCTCGAAGCCGGACCATACTTCGCCCGGTCCGATCCGAAGCACCACATGCCTTCCGCCGGCGCGATCCATCCTCAGCACTACCTGGGTCAGACCCGGAGGCAGCAGGGAGCGAAGCGCTCGGAGTTCCTGCCACAGCTCCATCAGCTCGGGCACGGTAATGTGGCACCACCTGAGCTCGAACAGTTCATCCGGTCTGCCGTAACGGTGGAGTCCGATCTTCCTGCCGTCGCTGCTGACGTGAAGCGTCACCTTCGTGCGGTAGTCGTAGGTCTTGGTGGACGGGATGATCGGCGGATCCGACACCTCCCGCCTTCCCAGGCGGCGTAGCGCATCGCCGACCAGTGTGCTTCTAATCTTCAGCTGGGTCTCGTAACTCACATGCTGGACCTGGCAGCCGCCGCACTCGTCCTCGACGTAGTGGGGGCAGCGCGGCTCCACCCGCTCGGCGGAGCTCTCGAGCAGGCGGCCGATACGGGCGCGGGCGAAACGCTTGTGCTGGCGGATGTCGCCGAGCTCGATGAGGTCGCCCGGGGCGGTGCGCGGCACAAACACCGTCTTGCCGTCAGGCAACTTACCCACCCCTTCTCCACCCGCAGCCAAACGCAGGATACGAACCGATGTCACCGAAGCCCTTCAGCTCGGGCCTGCCGAGCCCACTCGCTGCCGGCCATCGACTCCGACAGCGCCGGGGGGCGGCGTGCCTCGCGTGAATGGTGCTCGGCCAGCGCCGCGGCGACCGCCAGATCAAGCATTCTCTCCGGTGCTTTTCCGGGAGCGAGGAGATCGGTGCGGCGCTCCAGAAACTGGATGTCGATCTCGCCTCGCTGGAATTCGGGATCGGCGAAGAGCCGGCGATGAAAGGCCTGATTGGTCGCGACGCCGGCGACGACAAGCTCGTCGAGAGCTTGCCTCATGCGGCCGATGGCCTGCGCCCGGTCCGGAGCCCATACGATCAGCTTGGCGAGCATGGAATCGTAGTACAGGGTGATCTCATCGCCGACGTCGACACCACCGTCCCACCTGACGCCCGGACCACCCGGTACCCGGAGGTACTCGATCCGGCCCGTGGATGGAAGGAATCCGCTGGCTGGATCCTCACTGGTGATGCGGCATTCCATGGCCCAGCCACGCGGCGCCAACCATCCGCCATGAATTCGCATCGGCTCTCCCGCGGCGATCCGAAGCTGCTCGCGCACGAGATCGACTCCGTACACGAGTTCGGTGACCGGATGCTCCACCTGAATTCGCGTATTCATTTCCAGGAAGTAGAAGCTATTGTCGTCTGTCAGGAGGAACTCGCAGGTCCCTGCCCCGCGGTATCCCACGGCCTGAGCCGCCGACACGGCTGCGGATCCCATCCACTCGCGAAGATCGATCGTGAGCGCGGCCGATGGCGCCTCTTCAACCAGCTTTTGGTGCCGCCTCTGAATGGAGCATTCGCGCTCTCCCAGGTGCACGGTGCGTTCATCGTCCGCCAGCACCTGAATCTCGATGTGGCGAGGACGTTGAATGAACTTTTCCAGGTACACGGCGGCGTCGCCGAAGGACTTGAGCGCCTCCGATGCCGCGGTATCGAGTGCAGCGTCGAGCCCCGCAGGGTCCGCCACCACCCGCATGCCCTTCCCTCCACCACCCGCGACGGCCTTGACCATCACCGGGTAACCGATCTCCTGCGCCAGGGTTCGGGCATGCGCACGATCACCGACCGGAGCCTCTCCGCCTGGCACCACCGGCACCCCGGCCTCGCGCATGCGCCGGCGTGCCTCGACCTTGTCGCCCATTGCGCGGATCGCAGCTGCGGGAGGCCCGATCCAGATCAAGTCGGCTGCCTTCACAGCTTCGGCGAACGCGGCACGCTCCGCCAGGAATCCGTACCCCGGATGAACGGCCTGAGCGCCGCTCTCGCGAGCGGCGGCAATCAGCCGGTCGATAGAGAGATAGCTCTCGGAGGGTGGGGCGGGTCCGATCTCGATGGCGCGATCCGCGGCGCGCACGTGGGCGCTGCCGCGATCTGCCGCGGAGTAGACTGCGACTGCCTCGAGGCCTTCCTCGTGACAGGCTCGAATGATGCGCAAGGCGATCTCACCGCGATTGGCGATGAGAACCCGTTTCATGGATCGAAGGGGACCCGACGACTCACGTGACTTCGGTTCGAACGGAGAGGTGTAGCGCTCGAAAGCGACGGTTCCATCGCCGCCATCATCCCCGCCTACGGACGGCATGCGGGCGGTGGCGCGTCTCCGAAGACGAGGAGAAAGCTGCTGCAAAGGAGCAGATTGTAATGAGCGGCATCGTCGTAAACCCGGCGCACATCCCGCACCCACACCGACTCGCCCTGCCGCATCGCCGCGAGAAGCTCTGTCAGGGAAAGTGCCTCGGGTCCCGGCCTGGGAGCGCGGCTGACGCGCGCCAGCCGTGAAGCGGTCCAGGCCACGGGTGGCGCGGCCGCGCTGTCGGCGCTCGGCGAAAGGCACAACGGACGCCGTCCCGCCACTGTTGCCAGGGCCGCCCGAATCGGGAGACGCGCATCGGTGTCCATCGCTTCCGCCATTCGGCGGCGGTAAATCGAATCGGTGGCATACCGATCCGGCCGGAGCGGCAGCACTCTGCGGGTGCGCAAGGCGGCGTTGTCATACCACACCGAGAGGGCCTCGAGGTCACTTCCGACCAAAAGCACACCACCGACCGGACAGGAGCTCAGCAGATTGGAGCCCAGCTCCACGATGAAAGCAGGTATCGCCGGCACCTCGCCGGAGCCGCATGTGGCCGCCGGCTGCCCAGCCGGAGTCTTCCAGGAAAACCATCGAGCGCTCCAGCTCGGCCAGTCCGCGGAAGACCGCTCCGGAGTCCATGCTGAGGCGGACCGCCTGGTCGAAGGCAGTGGCCGCAAAATCCAAGTAGAGAAGGCCATCGGGATCGCCCCGGTGGCCCTGGAGGTGCCAGTCACGTGCATCGAGAAGGTAGAACCGGCCAAGCTGAAACCAGGCCCGTCCGTCATCGGGGGCGGTAGCCAGGTAACGACCCAGCAACCCGATCGCCATCCGGCGCTCGCCCGCTCGCTCCAGTGCGGCCGCGCGGGGGGCCACGTTCGGATCTACCGCCGCCTGGGGAAACGCCTCTCCGACCAGGAAGACGGAGGCAGCTGTGAGAGCAGCCGCACCTCTGCGGGGGAAGCGTAGCACTGAGTTAGCTCGTAACTGGGCGCAGATGGAACGTGCCTGAAACATGTGTGACAAAAATGGCCCGTAGACCAGCAGTTAGCTAGTAGGGGGACGCTGCGGGAGGCCCCGTCTGCACCGAAATTCGAGGTGCGGGGAGCCGGGAGCTGGTACACCCAATAACTTCCTACTACCTCCTAGCTCACAATGGAAGATTCCCATGCTTCTTCGGCGGGTTCCGGTCCCGCTTGCCCCGAAGTGTTTGCAGTGCCTCGATCAGCCGAGGCCGGGTGTCTCGAGGGTCGATGACATCGTCGATGTATCCGCGCGCCGCGGCCGCGTACGGATGGGCGAACTTGCTGGTGTACTCGTCGATCAACCGAGTGGTGGCCGTCTCCTGATCACCGGCTCGTCCGATCTCCTCCTTGAAGAGAATCTCGACCGCACCCTTCGGCCCCATCACCGCAATTTCGGCCGAAGGCCAGGCCAGGTTGATGTCCCCCCGGATGTGCTTCGAGCTCATCACGTCATAGGCTCCGCCGTACGCCTTGCGCGTGATGACGGTCAGCTTGGGAACCGTCGCCTCGCAATAGGCATAGAGCAGCTTGGCCCCGTGCTTGATGATGCCCCCGTGCTCTTGTGCCACTCCTGGCAGAAATCCGGGAACGTCCACAAAGGTGACCACCGGCAGGTTGAAGCAGTCGCAGAAACGGATGAACCGGGCGGCTTTGATGGAGGCTGCGATATCGAGCACGCCTGCGAGAACGGCGGGCTGGTTGGCGACGATGCCCACCGGACTTCCGCCCAGTCGTGCGAAGCCGACAACGATGTTGTCCGCGTAACCGCGTTGCACCTCCAGGAACGCTGCATCATCGACGACGCGGCCAATAACGCCGTGGATGTCGTACGGCTTGTTCGGACTGTCGGGGATGATGCCGAGCAGGGCCTCATCCCGGCGATCGGCGGCATCCTCGGTCTGCCGCTGGGGCGGTTGATCCAGGTTGTTCAGGGGGAGGAAGCCCACCAGCTCGCGGATGGCATGCAGGCACAGCGGCTCCGAGTCATGCACGAAATGGGCGACGCCGGATACGCCGCCGTGGGTATCGGCGCCGCCGAGCTGGTCGAAGCTGACCTCTTCGTGAGTGACCGTCTTCACGACGTTCGGGCCGGTCACGAACATGTAGCTGACCCCGCGGACCATGAAGATGAAGTCGGTAATGGCCGGGCTGTACACCGCGCCTCCGGCACACGGTCCCAGCACCGCGGAGATCTGGGGAATCACCCCCGACGCCAGGGTATTTCGAAGGAAGATCTCGGCGTAGCCACCGAGCGACACGACTCCCTCCTGGATCCTGGCACCACCCGAGTCGTTGAGGCCGATGATGGGGGCACCGTTCCGCTGGGCCAGATCCATGACCTTGCAGATCTTCTCGGCGTGAGCCTCGGAGAGGGAGCCTCCGAACACCGTGAAGTCCTGTGAGAAGACATAGACCAGGCGACCTTCGATCCGTCCCCACCCGGTCACTACCCCGTCGCCGGGGAACACTTGCTGTTCCAAACCGAAGTCCGTCGAACGGTGGGTGACGAAGCGGTCCAACTCGACGAAGCTCCCTTCATCGAGCAGCAGGTCGAGTCGTTCGCGCGCAGTGAGCTTGCCTTTTTTATGCTGCTGGGCGACGCGGTCAGGCCCGCCGCCCTGCTCTGCCAGCATTTGGCGGTGATGAAGATCGTCGAGGAGTTTTCGGGAGTCGGGCATGGTGGGTGAAGATAGTTGTTGGGGGAGCAGCGGGGCAGCGGGCCGGCTAGACGACGAAGGGACCGAGCTCAGAAGTGAGTCTCGGTCCCTTCGCTGCGCTCAGGGTGACATGTGGCTGTTGTCCCGCTGCCCCCCTGCCCCGCCTTACTCCGTCGCCGTAGTCTCCTCGAATACCGGCTTCACCGGCGGGATGATCGGCTCGTCGGGGTATCCGATCACCGCCAGCACGATGCGATGATGAATGGGATCCACCTCGAGCACCTTGAGATCCAGCGCCTGGCCTTCCTTCACCGCGTCACCGGGATTCTCGATGTTGGGGATCCCCAGCTGCGACATGGGAACGAAGCCCTCGATGTCGTTGCCAAGATCGACCACCACGCCTTTGTCCATCAGACGCACCGAGCGTCCCCGAAGCTCCATACCAATCGGATAGGTCTCGCCGATTTTGAGCCACGGATCCTCTTCCGCCTGCTTCAGGCCCAGCGAGATCCGCTTGTTCTCTGCATCGATGTTGAGGATGACCACGTCGACCGCATCCCCCTTCTTCACCACCTCGGAGGGATGCTGAACCCGCTTGGTCCAGGACATGTCCGAGATGTGGATCAAACCATCGATCCCGGGCTCGATCTCGACGAAGGCGCCGAAGCTGGTGAGGTTGCGAACCTTGCCATTGATGCGGGTGCCTACCGGGTACTTGAGGGGCAGCACCATCCACGGATCCTGCTCGGTCTGCTTCATGCCCAGCGAGATCTTTTCTTCCGCTTCGTCGACCTTCAGAACGACGGCTTCGATGGTCTCTCCGATGCTGACGATCTTGGAAGGATGGCGGACGTTCCGCGTCCAGCTCATTTCGGAGATGTGCACCAGACCTTCGATGCCAGGCTCGATCTCAACGAACGCACCGTAGTTCGTGATGGAGACGACCTTGCCCTGCACCCGGGTTCCCACCGCATACTTGGCGGCCACATTCTGCCACGGATATGACTGCAGCTGCTTCATGCCCAGGCTGATGCGCTCGCGCTGCCAGTCGATGTCGAGAATCTTGACTTCGACTTCCTTGCCGATCGTCACCATTTCGGTGGGGTGCGACACGCGGCCATACGACATATCGGTGATGTGGAGCAGACCGTCCACGCCACCCAGATCGATGAATGCGCCGAAGTCGGTGATGTTCTTGACCACGCCCTTTCGAACCTGTCCAACCGCAAGCTCCTTCATCAGGTGCTCGCGCTTGTGCGCCCGCTCGTTCTCGAGAATCACTCGGCGGCTGACGACAATGTTGCGCCGGCGCTTGTTCAGCTTGATGATCTTGAACTCGTAGGTCTGGCCTAGTAGCTCGTCGATGTTAGGCACCCGCCGCAGCGCGATCTGGCTTCCCGGAAGGAACGCATCGACACCCATGAGGTTCACGACCACGCCGCCCTTGATCTTCTTCACCAGGGTGCCTTCGACCGGCTGATCGCTTTCGTGAGCTACGCGGATCTTCTCCCAGACCCGCATGAAGTCGGCCTTCTTCTTCGACAGGACGACAGCGCCTTCCTGATCCTCGAGATGTTCGAGGAACACCTCGATTTCATCGCCTTCCTTGAGCAAGTGGGGGTCCTTGAACTCATCGAGCGGAACCGACCCCTCGGACTTGAAGCCCACGTCCAGAATCACGGCGTTATCCGTGACCCTCAGAACCTTCGATTTAACGATCTCCCCCTCGACGATCTGCGACATCGTGCCCTCGTACATCGAGAGCATCTGCTCGTAGTCAGAGTCGGAGTAGTCTTCGTCGTAGAGATCCTGGCGAACGCGCAGGCCGGTCTGGGTGATGAACTGGTCGGTGGAAGGATTGAGTTGATCGAGCATGCGGAGGTCGACGTCCTTTGAAAGCCGGGCCCTGAAGGCCACGGGTTCGGGTGACTCGCATCGGCGGAAGTGCCAACGTCGAGAGCCAGGTACGATAGCCGTTAAAGGCGGCCAACGCAAGGCCTAGCAATCAGTTGCCGTGGAGATTCGCAGGCTTAAGGACGAGAAAAGATCGGCTGGGCACGCTGGACGATGAATTGAACCTGTTCGGCAAAACCCATCGTCGTCGTATCAAGGTGCACCGCATCCTCCGCCGGCCGCAATGGAGCGACTGCCCGGGTCGAGTCCGCGTGATCTCGCGCGGCTAGCGCCGCCGCTTCCGCGTCCAGGTCCTCAGACTGGATGGTCTGCCCCCGCTGGCTGATCCGCCGTCCGGCGCGCGCTTCGGGTGAGGCGGTCAGGAAGATTTTCAGATCGGCATCCGGGAACACTACGGTGCCTATATCCCGCCCGTCGACCACTACGTTCTGGCCGGCCCGCACCATCGCCCGCAGTCGGCTGTTGATCCATTCACGTACCACTGGGATCGCTGAGACAGCCGAGACCCGGGACGTGACTGTCGGCGATCGCAGCTCGTCGTCCACTGGCTCGCCTTCCAGATAAGCCGCGAATCCGGCACCATCGGGCTGGAGCATGAGGCCCCTGTCCTCGGCGGCTCGGAGCAGAGTTTCGGGAGGGAGATCCCGGGCGGGATCGTCACCTCGATTGCCGTGCCGGGCCAGCTCTCGGAGTCCGACCAGCGTTACTCCGCGGTACAAGGACCCCGAGTCGAGGTGTGCAAATCCGAGGGCCTCTGCCACCGCCCGAGCGGTGCTGGACTTGCCCGACGCTGACGGACCATCGATGGCAATCACGCCTCCACTCACGGGCGGTCTCCGGAAATCGAGCGAAGCGTCTCGGGAAAGTCTGGAAAGCTGACGGCGGCGCACTCCAGGTCATCGATGTGAATTCGCGCGCCAGGGAGGGTGCCGAGCACCGCGAAGGCCATGGCGAGACGGTGGTCGCCCGCCGTCCGCACCGAGCCCCGGAGAACGGCCTCGCCGCCCTGGACGACCAGATCATCACCCAATACCTCCGCTTCCGCACCTACCGATCTCAGGTTCTCGGCGATCAGGCCGAGCCGGTCACTCTCCTTGACCCGGAGCTCACCGACCTGCCGGAAGGTGGTTGTTCCACGCGCGCGGGACGCGAGAACGGCAAGGAGGGGTATTTCGTCGATCAATCCTGGTATCTCAGTCGCTCCCACTTCTGTTCCGGTCAGCTCGGCGGGCTGAACCAGCAGATCGCCGACCGGCTCGCCAAAGTGAGATGAAAGATTTTCTACCGTGGCTCTCACCCCCATACGAGAGAGCACTTCCAGGAAACCGGTACGGGTGGGATTCAAACCCAGCCCGCTGATCTGAAGTTGTCCCGATTCCGCCAGCACTGCTGCCCCCACGAGAAAAGCGGCCGATGAAGGGTCGCCCGGAACCTGCAGCTCGAAGGGCTCGAGCCGGCCCCCCGGTCCGAAATGGAGCCAGCCGTCGCGCTCAGTAATCTCATAGCCGAACGCCTGCAGCAGTCGCTCAGTGTGATCGCGCGACCGACCGTTCGGCTCCTGTAGACTCACCTCGACCTCACCCGCCATCCCCGCCAGCAGAATTGCGCTCTTCACCTGCGCGCTGGAGACGGGCATGTCGTATCGCAAGGGGTGCAGGGCACCACCGCGAATCGTCACTGGGAGTCCATCGCCGTTCTGCTCGCTGAAGCGTGCTCCCATGGCGGCGAGCGGTGTCGTGACTCGACGCATTGGTCGTCGTCGAAGCGAGGCGTCTCCGGTCAGTGTCGCGGAGAACCGATGCGCCGCCAGCAACCCCAGTAACAGCCTGGTGGTGGTGCCGGAGTTTCCACAGAAGAGAGTGCTCTCCGGCTTCTGAAAGCGTCTCCTTCCCCGTACCGTCACTGTCGCACTCTTCCGAAGCGGCGACACCTCGGCACCGAGCTGACGCAGCACTCGGGCACTGGACTGGGCGTCAAGCGAAGTGAGGGCGCCTCCGATGTGGCTGGTGCCGGGGGCAAGGGCCCCCAGCAGCAGGACTCGATGGGTGATGCTCTTGTCACCCGGCACTCGAACGCTGCCGGACACTTTCATCGATCCATCGCCTCGGCGGAATGCCTGTGCCTCGCCGAGGTACGATCGAAGACCGGCGGCGTCGCCGGTGGCGAGCAGCTGTCGGAGCTCCGACAGCTGCGACTCGGCACGCTCCAGAGCAGTGCCCACAGCCGCTGCGTTGTGAAGCAGGATATCCGCCCACATGTCCGGGTTGCTTGCAGCGAGGCGGGTTGTATCCCTGGCGCCGGTACCGTAGGAGACGCCCGGCTGGCTGTGCTGGGCCAGGCACCGCGTCAGGACGCACGCAACGGCCTGGGGCAGATGGCTGGTCCACGCCAGCTGTCGGTCATGATTTTCCGCATCGATGCGGATCGGCGATGCACCGAGCGTGCTCTCCCAAAAGCCGGCGACGGCATCGGCCGCCCGGTGGCCTGAGCTTCCACTTTCACAGATGTACACGATGCAACCGCGGAGGCGGTCCGGTCTGGCGGATCGAAACCCGGTCTCGTGGGTGCCGGCGAGCGGGTGAGCGCCGGCGAAACGATCGGCAATCCCGGCACTCTTCGCCTGATCCACAATCGCGGCCTTGATGCTGCATACATCCGACAGCAACGCGGCCTGGTCGAGCCGAGGGGCCAGCTCCGAAATCAAGTCGAGCGTCGCTTGCGGCGGCACGGCCAGGATTACGAGCTCCGCACCTCGAACCGCGGACGCCGGCGAATCTGCGAGATCCGTGATGGCGGATGCCTTGAGTGCCTCTACTCCTTCGCTCCTATCAGGAGAGAAGCCGACAACGCGTGGCAGGCCGGCAAGTCGGGCTTGCCACGCGAGTGAGCCGCCGATCGCACCGAGCCCGATTACCGCCAAAGACGATGGACGCAAGTTGGCTCAGCCCCGTTCTGAGGAGCCACGTTGCCGGAGGTCGGCAAAGGGTGTACTGATATGGCATCCGATGCGAGCCGGAGTGGGCATGGCAAGGATCCTGATCGTTGAAGATAGTCCGGACAACATGAAGCTGTTTCGAACCATCCTCGGGCTCAAGGGCCATGACGTCAGCGGGCTTGCAGGAGGCGATGGATTACTGGAGGCAATCGAAAAGGCAGCACCGGAGCTGGTACTGATGGACATTCAGCTGCCGGGGAAGGACGGGTTTACGCTGCTTCAGGAAATTCGGGCGTCAGCCTCTTCGCGCGTGCGGGTAATCGCCCTGACAGCCCACGCCATGACGGGAGACCGCGAGCGGGCGCTCGAAGCAGGATTCGATGGCTACATCACCAAGCCCATCGACATACGTGCCTTTCCCGAGCAGGTCGAGCGTGCCTTACGGGGTGAGCGGCTGGAATGAGAGCAGGATCAAGGAGTGGGCTGAGAGGTGGACCCCCTCTTCAGGGATGGTCCGACGCGGTTCGTGAGACGTAGCGAGAAGCTCGCTCCACTTGCCGGGTTGCTCCATCGCCGGCAGCGTGAACTGCTTAGACCGGGCCCCACCGTTCAGCAGCAGGAGGAGCGAATCGCCCGCGAGGGCACGCCCCCGTTCATCTGTTTCCTCCGCCCCCTCGCCTTTCATCAGCATCCCCAGCACATGATTCGTCTCGTCTGACCAATCATCGTTCTGCATCACGGTGCCATCCGGCCGGACCCAGGTGAGGTCCCCACCGGCAGGCGCGTGGCGGAGAAACGTTTGCCGACGCAGCACCGGATGCTGCAACCGCAGAGCGAAGACCTTGCGGGTGAACTCGAGCAGCTCCCTGTTCTGGGGAGTGAGCTGCCAGTTGACCCAACTGACCGGGCTATCCTGACAGTACGCGTTGTTGTTGCCACCCTGAGTCCGCCCCATTTCATCCCCGTGCGAGAGCATGGGAACTCCCTGAGAGAACGCGAGGGTCGCGAGTAAATTTCGCTTGATTCGTTCCCGCATTCGGAGCACGTGCGGAGCATCTGTGGGACCTTCGACTCCCCAATTGCGGCTCAAGTTATGGCTGCTGCCGTCCCGGTTATCCTCGAGATTCGCCTCGTTGTGCTTTTCATCGTAGCTCACCAGATCATGAAGGGTGAAACCGTCATGACAGGTGACGAAGTTCACACTGGCTTGCGGGGTTCGGTGGGTGGTCTCGTATAAATCGCTGCTCCCCGCCAGACGCGCGGCGAGATCGCCGATGCGGCCCGGGTTCGCCCGCCAGAAATGCCGAACGGCGTCACGATACTTGTCGTTCCATTCGCTCCAGCCCACTGGAAACTTTCCCGTCTGGTACCCGCCAGGTCCAAGATCCCAAGGCTCGGCAATGAGCTTGGCGTGCGATAGCACCGGATCTCGTCGCACCAGCTGAAAAAAGTCCGCCTCGGGATTGAAGCCATCGTTCTCTCGACCAAGCACAGGTGCAATGTCGAAGCGGAATCCATCGACGTGCATTTCCTGGACCCAGTAGCGCAGACTGTCCACCACCAGCCGGCGAGTTCGCTCGTGGCGCAGATCCACCGTGTTGCCACACCCGGTGAAGTCCTCGTGAAGACGCGGGTTCTCGGATTTCAGGCGATAGTACCGCGTGTTCTCGAAGCCACGAAATGAGAGCGTTGGGCCCAGCTGGTTTCCCTCGCCAGTGTGATTGTACACCACATCGAGCAGCACCTCGATGCCGGCATCGTGGAATCGCTTCACCATGGATTTGAACTCAGCAACCTGCTGCCCACGTTCGGCCGCTCCGGTGGCGTACCTCGAGTCGGGGGCGAAGAAACCGATGGAGCTGTAACCCCAGTAGTTCGTGAGGCCCTGCTCGAGCAGCCGACGCTCTGTGGCCACATGGTGTACCGGCAACAGCTCGACGGCTGTGATGCCGAGTTGGACCAGATGCTCCAGGATGGGCTCCGTCACCAGCCCCTGATAGGTGCCCTTGAGATGATCGGGAACACCGGGGTGCAACATCGTCATGCCTTTCACATGACACTCGTAGATCAATGTGCGATTCCACGGAGTTCGCGGAGGCCGGTCATTGCCCCAGGCGAAGGCAGAGTCCACCACGATGCTCTTGGGCATCACGGCTGCACTGTCCGTCTCATCGGCGATGAGGTCACGGTCCGGATCGCTGCTCCGAACCGGATAGCCGGCCAGCGCATCGTTCCAGCCTATGGTGCCGCTGATGGCCTTGGCATAGGGGTCGAGCAAAAGCTTGGCAGGATTGAAACGATGGCCGAGGTGTGGAGCATGGGGTCCATGCACGCGGTACCCGTAGGCCTGACCGGGGCGCACATCGGGGAGGTACCCGTGCCAGATGTCGCCAGTGCGTTCCCTCAGGTCAATCCGCTCTGCCTCCCGGGCATCGGCGGGCTGCGCGAACAGGCAGAGCTCGACCCGTGACGCGTGCTCAGAATACACGGCGAAGTTGGTTCCCTCTCCATCCCACGACGCACCCACGGCGACCGGCGTACCGGGCCACACTCGCGTCATGCTACTCGCATGAGGCCAGAGGGCAGAATGCCATGCAGCAGATAGGCAAACCCAAGTGCATACAGGACTCTTTCCCGGGGCGGCTTACCGCTGGGTGCGTGACCGGCGAATGCGGAGCAATGCTCGCAGCACCACAACCAGCGTGACTGCCGTCCACACTGCGGTAAACAACAGCTTCACCTGATTCGAGGAGTGGTCAATGCCGCCGAGGAAGTATGCCGCGATGAAGACCAGATCGATGACGACGACCAGGCCAACGAGGATGAGCACTTCACGCCTGACCGGCATGCCGTTCTAGCGCTGGATCAGAACGACACCCGTTATCACCAGCGCTGCGCCGATGAGGCGGCCGAGTGACAGGGAATGGACGGGGAACCCGATCAAACCATAGTGATCCAGCAGCAGTGATGTCAGCATCTGTCCGGCGACTACTGCGGCTACGAGTGTTCCGGCACCGAGCTTCGGCGCCAGGACAACGGCCGCCAGCACATACAGCGCGCCGATGATTCCACCGCTCCACTGTAGGGGGTGGGTTGCGGCCCAGGCCCGGCTCACGGGGAAGGAGACCCTGAACAGAAGCGTCGCCGCTGCGAGGGCAGCGGTTCCAACCAGGAATGAGATGAGCGCCGCGGCGACCGGTGCGCCGAGTGCTGACCTGAGCTGGGCGTTGAGACCGGCCTGTACTGGCAGGAGTACGCCGGCCGCAAGCGCCAGAAAGAGGAAAAAGATCACTGGGCCGAGCTCAGTTCGGTCGGTCGAACGGCATCGATGGCTTTTGCATCTCGCGTTACCACGCGACGGTGGTAGTCCAGCTGTCCCAGATGGTAGGCGAAGTGTGTCGCGAGATGGACGAGGTAGTCGCCGGTCCGAACCCTCATCCCGAGAATCGACTCTGGGAAGTCGGCCTCGAGGTCGATGGAGCCCTCCAGAGCGCTCATGACCGCTTTGCGAGCCGCTTCGACTTCCCGAAGGAGCTCGGCACGCGGCACATCATGGCGGGCGAATTCCGCTGGACGATCACGAACGTACCCGGTGCGGCCGAGAACGGCCCCAATGTAATACTGAAGATTTCCCGCCAGGTGGAGAACCAGGTTCCCTCCGACGTTGGTGATGCCGGGTATGCGGGCCCAGAGCGCACCATCCTCGGGATAAGCTTCGACTTCTCGCTTGAGCGCCCGAAGGTCGCGCTCGAAGATCGCCGTGATGGAAGGAAGCAGTGTCATTGTGCTCGATGATCATGCCGTTGAAAGGCGAGGAACTCGTGAATGGCGGCGACCGCGGTCGAGTCTGCGCTCTTCAGCCTGACGACCGCGCCCCCAAGAACCGTGTCAGCCGTGTATCGAATGACGGAGCGGCGCGCTCTCATCTCACGAGTTCCCGGAACCTCACGAGCATGCACGAAGCCGGGCAGCGTGAAGTCGCCTCGAGCGAAGGCGCCGGCGATCCGCCGCATGTGAGCTCGAATCTGAGACACGCCGGCAGTATCGCTCGCGTCTCGCTGAAGCGCGATCCGGCCACCATCCGGCAGAGGCTCGAACCTGTGAAGCGAAGTGTACTGATCGACGCCCATCGCAACATGCCCGCGCGCCTGTACTTCGGCGAAGGCGCTGTCGGATGACGTAGTGCCCCGGCTGCTGGGTCGCCGGTCCTGTCGTGGTCCGTCGACGCAGGCGCAGACAACAACGCTTTGAAGCATGAGGACAAGTGGCAGGTGGTTGTTCGTCGTCAGTCTTCCAGCTCGATCTTGGAGATCTCACGTTCCTGGGCGCCCTGCCTCAGTCGACGGAAGATCGATTCGAGCAACTCGACCCCGAGTAGCAGGGCGACGGTTATCAGTGTGAGGATGATGGCAGCTGCGAGGTGACCCAAACCGATCAGCGAGCCGAGCGCGGCGAGTACCCAGATCACCGCCGCAGAGGTCACTCCAATGACCGCACCCTCTCGGGCCAGTATCACCCCGCCACCCAGGAACCCGATGCCGGTGACTACCTGCGCCAGCACCCGAGTGGGATCTACTCTCTCGCCTTCGAAGGAGGCACCAAGGCTGACGAACAGCGTGGTGCCAAGACAGATCAGGATACTGGTGCGGATACCTGCGGCTTTACCACGAAGCTGCCGTTCCAGCCCGATGATTCCGCCGCAGAGGATGGCGGTACCGAGTCGGAACCAGAATGCGGGGGAATCCGGATTGAGTGCATCGAACACGGTCGGGTTTGCCCCTCAGAAGGGGTTGAGCTCTGGACTGCTTTACTTCCGCTGGCGCTGAAGCAATACCGCTTTGGTCCCGAACACCTGCTCATCCACCCACCGCAGCAAGGCATCGTCCAGCTCTACCAGCTCCTGTCCCGGCACGTGAGGCAGGACGGGCCGGCGCTTGCCCTCGATCATCAAGTACCACATTGGTGGAACCGCCTCGACGCCGCGCCGCTCATTCGCGATCTGGGCGTCGTACGACACGAAATGGAACTCTCGACCACGGTGGCTGAGGCGACGCTGCTCGACTTTATGGCTGCTCACAAAAGGACTCGCTGAGTGATGGATGCTGTAATCTAACCGGGATCAGCCTCCCCCGAGTACGATCTGATCTCGATCGAGCATCTCGGGATGATCCTGAAGCCAGCGAATCACCCGCTCCGTCACGGTCTCCTTGGTATCCGTCGGCGTCGCCGGAAACTTGGTCAGCGCCGTCCCACCGATGGTCACGTGCCACATTGCGGCCTGGTCACCCGGCAACACCTGTCCCGACAAGGTCTGTGTACTGCTGAGGGCCGCAGTCAACCGCTTGCCTTGGTACTCGACGCTCACTTCTTCCATGCCGCCTCTACCTGTCAAGAAGGAGACCCGCCGTTCCGCGGGCGATTGCGCTGACCATTCCGATTGGGACGACTGGAGTGGTGCCCCTCCCGATTCCCACTGCTGTGTGTAGCTCGGCGAGCCGCCTTGGCCTGTGATCGAGCTCGGTCCTCCGCTTTCTTCGCCCGGATGGCGGCGATCCGTTCCGCCAAAGGTACCTCGAAGCGAGTCGGTGGCCGGGCCTTGTAGTCGAAGTCCGGCACAATTACGCGGGGAAGCCGTTTACCCAGCGCCCGCTCGATACTCCTGAGCTCCCCCTCCTCTTCGGGCGACACCAGAGTAAAAGCGTCGCCGGTTGCTTCGGCTCGCGCAGTCCGTCCGACCCGGTGAATGTAGTCCTCGGCCGCGGTGGGAACGTCGAAGTTCACCACGTGGCCGAGCGCTTCGACGTCGATACCTCGTGCGGCTATGTCGGTGGCGACGAGAACGCGGTACTTCCCGCTCTTGAAGCCAGCCAACGCCTCGGTGCGTTGCGGCTGAGAACGATTACCATGGATCCGCTCAGCCTTGATCCCCGCACGGGCGAGGTGCTCTGCCAGCCGATTCGCTCGGTGCTTCGTGCGTGTGAACACCAGCGCCTCCTGCATCTCGCCCCGCTCGAGGAGTGTTACCAGCAGCGATGACTTGAGCTCCTGAGGCACCGGATAGACCGCCTGGGTGATCCCCACCGCCGGCGCCGGCTTCCGATCCAGCTGGATCATCTCGGGGCTACGCAGCAGCTCGCGGGTGAGCGCCTGAATCGGGGCGGGCATGGTTGCACTGAAGAACAGCGTCTGGCGGCGGGGCGGCAGGTGCCGCAGCACCCGGCGGATGTCAGGGAGGAAGCCCATGTCGAGCATGCGATCCGCCTCGTCGAGCACCAGGTACTCTACGCCCGCCAGGCGGGCGTACGTCGCCTTGAAGTGATCGAGCAGGCGTCCAGGGGTGGCCACCAGAACGTCAACGCCACTCCGAAACGCGTGCTCCTGGGGACCCATGCCGACGCCACCATACACCGCAGCGCCAGTGATCGGCGTGTGCACCGCCAGATCGTTCAAGTCTTCCAGCACCTGGGCTGCGAGCTCCCGGGTGGGCGTAAGCACCAGCGCACGGGTGGTTCCGCGGGGCTTGTCGATGAGACGATGGAGGATAGGCAGCAGGAAGGCCGCGGTCTTTCCACTTCCCGTCATCGCACAGGCAAGCACATCGCGTCCACTCAGGGCGGGCGGAATGGCAGCCTGCTGAATGGGAGTTGGCCTGCTGAAGCCGAGCTCGCGTATTCCCTTGAGCAGGTCCGGGTGGAGCTTCAAACCACTGAATGGCACGGCGTCCTCAACGGGGTGCGAGATAACCGCTACTGTTCTGTCGGCGGCTTCACCGAGGGCGGAGTGGCGGAGAAGGTAACATCCAGCGTGTAGCCGTCGGCGTGAATCAAGGCGTCCAGCAGACGGCGCGCACTCTCCTCGGCATGCGCTGCCACGCCCAGCTCACCCGCAGCGCTGATCAGCTGCTCGCGTGCGAGCTGATAAATGGTATCGCGGTCGGCCGGGCGGAAGGGATTCCACAGCCCGCTCCGCTCGTCATAAGTCCGAAGCTGAGTGACCTCGACCGTCAGAACCTTGGCCGGAGGCAACACGATCCGGACCCGACGAGCATCGTGGTCGAGGTCCACTTGGGTCCCGGCATCGAGGTCGATCCCGGCCATCACCTTCCCCGTGACCACCACGAGCGACCGCTTGGTTGAGCCCAACCGGCTGTTCTGATACACGACGACGTCCCGTACCGTCGTCTCGCTGGTCACGAGCTGGGCGACGGAGCGTATGCGTTCGACGACGATGCCATGGGACACTTCGGTCTGGCCGCGGCTGGGGAACAGCCGGCTGGCAGCTGGAGAGAAACGCTGAACGGCAACACCGATAAGAATCAGGGCCCCACAGAGGAGCCCGATGGGAATCAGAACCGCCGTTCTCGGACGGCGGCGCCGCGGATCGGCCACGCCGCCGCTCAGAATTCCCGGCGCTTCATGTCCTTGAACAGTTGCCGGGTCTCGGCTTCCTCTTCTTCGGGCTTCTGCCGGAGAGTGGAATCGAACTGGGCGGCACGGTCGCGCTTGGGAGGCACGACCTTCTCTGCATTCTTCTTGGCCAACGCAGCTAGTCGCTGATCTTCACGCTTCGACATTGCACCTCCAGGTTGGTAGGCCGTACTCCGTCAGAGTACGTACCGCTGTGCTTGCTCGATGCTCTGCGTCAGTTCCGCAGCGGCTTCTTTGAGCGCGGCCAGCTCGCGGTGGCGCCCGCTCAAGGTCCCGGTGCGGAGATCACCGCCGAGGCCACGACTCATCTCGGTAGCGCGGCGTATACGGAACCGCTCCTGGAAACCCTTGTAGTCATCTCCACCCGCCGCGCTCAGCAAACCCCACAGACGCAGCCGCACGTCGTCGAGCGCGCTCTTGAAATTCTCCAGCCCCTCCACTGGCGTGTTCCCCTTTACGAGACTCTCCTCGATCAGGCTCAGGGTTGCATTCAAGGTGGCGACCTGCTGCTGGAAGCTCGGCTCTGCCATCGGTCCTCCCGCTGCCGCGTGGGACCCCCATCCGACAATCGAAAAGAATCCCCGTTCCCTTCACGGGGGCAAGTGCATCAGACGCCATACCCTCGTGCCATGGCGGAAGCCAGGAACACCATCACCACCACCAGAACGGCCTGCGTGAAGCTGATCCGTGCCAGGGCCGGCGCTGCCGTGGTCACCGGGAGTTCACCGGCCGCCACCTGCCGCCGCCACTTTATCAGGGTCATAATGGGCCAGACTTCCAGGATCAGGATGAGTCCCAGAAAGCCCATCTTGGCCAGAAACAGGTGATTCTGGAGATAGTAGCCGGTGTTCTTCTCGAGTCCGGCGAGGAGACGCCAGAGCCCTGTCCCGATCCACAGAAATGCCGCGATTCCCCATAACGTATCGGCTAGAAACACGGCGTGAAGGCCGCCCTCATCCAGTCGCGACGAGAGTGCCCGCCCCCGGACCCAGACCGCCGCGAGTCCCAGGCCCAACGCCAGAAGATGCAATCCGGCAAGCAGCCAGCGGAGCGTCACGTGCCGCGAAGCCCCATGTACAGAGAAGTATGTGAACGGGAAGGAGTCGTCTGGAGCGGCGCGGCTCTCAAGACTGTTGGGGGCCGGAGTCTGGCCGGGAGCGTCGCCACAGGGTGATCAGCATGGCCAGCAGATTGGCGAAGGCGCAGCCCGCCCCAACCAGAATCAGTCCCCTCGCTATGTAGCGGAGAACGGTCAGCGTTCTGATGTCGATCGCGACGAGAAGCAGCTTGGTACTGACGAGGGCCGCGGCGCTGGAGAAGAGCATCAGCTGCAGCAGCAGCAGAGGCCGGTACCCCATGCCGGCGTAGAGCCAGTACAGGGCGAGCCCCACGAGCAGCCAGGCAACCACACCGATTCCGGTACTCTGGCCGAGCGGCAACTCGCGAATGAGCGGCACCACCAGCAGCCCCAAAGCTAGGAGCATCAGGAGCAGCCGCCAGCTCGCCCGCCACAGCTCGCGGGGCGACGCATCTTCCGCGGTGTGCAGTACCGGTTCGGTGTGCACTGGTCCTCACTCCTCAGCGTAAAAATCAGGTCCCATACAATACAGCAGTTGGCCCCATCATACTACAGCACCCGCCGCCCCGACAGCATGGCTTAGACATGGGGAAAGCGGGGATTCCAGGCGACCTCCCACAGGAACCCGTCAGGATCGGAAAAATATCCGGAATACCCACCCCAATCGGCCGTATGACCAGCCTTGACGATCCGGCCACCCGCGGCAGCCGCGTCCTGTAGTAGGCGGTCAGCCTCGGCAGGTGAACGGACATTATGCGCCAGGGCTACTCCGGAAAACCCGGAACCCTCGGCAGGGACTCCGGCATCCTGTGCCAGCAGGTGTCTGGGGTAGAGGGCCAGCCAGGTCCTCCCCAGCTCGAAGAACGCGACTGTTGGGGGAGACTTGAGCCGGGGCAGGCCCAGACCTTCTTCGTAGAACCTGATCGACCGATTCAGATCCGTAACGCCAAGAGTGACAAAGCTGATCCGGGGTTCCATGGCTTTCCTGGGTCCGGGACGTGGGTCCTGGATGCAGGGGCGCGGCCCCCCATCCGATACTTGGAGCGATGATACGTCGCCAGGACGATACCCGCACCGGCCTCGAGCGGATCACAACCGTCATCGTGGACGACCACGACGAGCTCGGCCGTACTGGTGGCCTCGCGCATAGCCGAGGTCATCCGACGCAAGCGTGCAGCGGGGCAGCAGGCGGTGCTCGGCCTGGCGACCGGATCGACCCCTATCGGCGTGTATCGGGAGTTGATTCGTCTGCATCGCGAGGAAGGACTGAGCTTTTCCAATGTGCTCAGCTTCAACCTCGACGAGTACTACCCGATGGATCCTGCCAGCATCCACTCCTACCATCGCTTCATGTGGGAGAATCTGTTCTCGCAGCTCGATATTCCGCCCTCCAACGTGCATATCCCCCGAGGAGATGTTCGCCGCGACGAGGTTGAAGCCGAATGTCGCGGATACGAAGAGGCCATACGGGCGGCGGGCGGCATCGATCTTCAGCTGCTGGGCATCGGACGCACCGGGCACATCGGCTTCAATGAGCCCGGCTCGGGCGCGGAAAGTCGCACCCGTCTGGTCACCCTGGACCTCGTGACCCGAAAGGACACCGCTGCCGACTTCTTTGGTGAGGAGAACGTTCCACGGGAAGCCCTCACCATGGGCGTAGAAACAATCTTCGAGGCCCGCGAGATCCTGATGCTCGCAACCGGCGAGCACAAGGCCGACATCGTCCGGCGGGCGGTGGAGGGCGAGGTCGACCACGAAGTCGCGGCCACATTCCTTCAGCGGCATCCAAGCACCACGTTCTATCTCGACCGAGCAGCGGCCGCGGGGCTGACACGGATCGCAACACCCTGGCTGATCGGGTCGGTGGAGTGGAAGCAGGACCTGGTGGTGCGTGCCGTGGTCTGGCTCTCGCATCGCACCGGCAAAGCGATTCTGAAACTGACCCAAAGCGATTATGCCGAGCATCACCTGTCCTCGCTCGTGGCGCGCTACGGCTCCCCCGGTGCGCTGAACGGGGAGGTCTTCAACGCTCTTGGATCGAGAATACGAGGACGCTCCAAGCTGCCGACGGGAAAACGCATCGCCTGCTTCTCACCGCATCCGGATGATGACGTGATCTCGATGGGAGGGATCCTCCACAAGCTGGCGGTGAACGGGAACCAGATCACCGTGGCCTACATGACGAGCGGAAACCTGGCCGTGTTCGATCACGATGTCCGGCGGCATGTCGATTTTCTCAGGCGTGTTGCCGATGAGCACCACCTGCCGAAAGAGGCGGCCCATGCACTGGGGGCGCGGATCGACCGGTTCCTTGCTTCCAAACGCCCGGGTGATGTCGACATTCCTGAGGTACAGGACGCCAAGCGGATCATCCGTGAGTCCGAGGCCGTGGCAGGGATCCGAACGCTGGGACTCGATGAGCGTGCAGCGCGATTCCTCGACCTTCCGTTCTACCAGACCGGAAAGGTGAAGAAGGATCCGGTAGGCGAGGCCGATATCGCCATCGTGCGTGAACTACTGGAGGAGATCCGGCCCGACCTGGTATTCGTGGCAGGGGACCTGTCGGATCCACACGGTACCCATCGCCTCTGCAAGGAGGCGGTCGAGCACGCCCTGGAAGAATCCGTCGCCGCAGGTCTCCCCCGCCCCGAGGTTTGGCTCTACCGCGGCGCATGGCAGGAATGGCCGGTGACCGAAGCAACCTGGCTGGTGCCACTCTCGCAGGAGGAGCTTCGGCTCAAGATCCAGGCGATCTTCAAGCACCAGTCCCAGAAGGATACGGCGCCCTTCCCCGGACCCGACGAGCGAGAGTTCTGGCAACGCGTCGAAGCGCGGAACAAGGGCACCGCCGCAGAGCTGGACCGGCTGGGGCTGGCAGAATATTTCGCAATGGAAGCGTACGTCGTTTCGGCTGGTACACAGGGGTGACCACCCTCACAGCCTGAGCCGGTACTTCTATCTAGCGTGCGAGAGATTCTTCTCGCGAGCGGCCGGCATGACGATCGCCCACCGATGCACTCTGTTGCTCACCGTCCTGGCGCTGGCCGGCTTACCTCTCGTCGCGCAGCAATCCCCCTCAGTTCAGGCCATACGCATAGGTCCGACCGCAGGCTACCTCACGTTCGGTCCCTACTTCACCGGTCCTGGCGGTCTCCAATTTTCCAACGACAACTCGGCGGCCTTCGGCGGCGGGTTGGAGTTTCCGGTCTGGCGTGACCTCAGTGTAGTTGGAAACGTGCTGCATGCGACGTCGGATTGGAGCTTCCAGGAAGTTCCGTTGATTGGAAGTCTCACGATCGGAGGTGCTAGTCTCTGGTTTTTTGATGCAGGATTACGGCTTCATTTCCCGCTGGGTAGCGCTCGAACTGTATTGCCATTCGTGGAAGCGGGAGCAGGCGCCATTCGCTACGCCGTCAACAACTCGCTGCTGGAAGGACAAGCAACCAACCTGGCCCTGGTAGGTGGTCTGGGTATCACGACTCGCATCGGTGAACGTCTTGGAGTCGAAGCTCGGGTGAAGGACTACTTCGCCTCATTCAAGAGCGTAGATGACGCTGCGGCTCTGGGCGTCACCGGACGTCGAGCACATACCGTTGGGTTCCTGGTAGGTCTGACCATCGGACTCTGAGCTCACGCCCGCCCTCTCATCTTTGCGACCCACCATCTGAGTCCGACGAAGAGAAAGCGCCAGTCGTGCAGGAACTCGGGAGGCTTCCCCTCGACGGCGTGTCCCAGAAACTGAAACGCCCACCCAACAAGGAACATGCCGAGCGCAAACGGCCACAGCCCGTCGACCCAGAGGGCGGCCAGCAGCAGTGGTAGTGAGAGGACAATCAGCGGGATACCCACAGTATGGCACAGACGATTGAACGGATGCTGGTGACTGCGGCCATACTGGCCAATCCACTCATCCCAACTTTTTCCACCGAGCATATCGCCTCCGAGTTCAAGGGAGCAGCCTATTCCTCGAGCACACGGTATACCACCCAGTGCTGTGATCCTGGAACAATGTAGTCGGCCAGGGCCTCCGAGTGCGCGCGGAATTGAGGAGCAGACATGCTGGCCAGGGCGGTTTCGAAGTCCGCCAGTGAAGCGAAGGTGTATTCGTCGACAATGTGTGAGGCGGATGCGCCGAGATACCCGGCCAGGAGCCGGGCACCGCTGGCCCGCCGGAACTCCGAGCTGGCGAATTTATCGGCTCCCCAGGCTCTCATGATCCGCACCGCTTCGGCCTGCTTGCCGTATACAATATCCAGATGCCATTGGCAGATGAGCACACGGCCCTCCTTCTAGCGGGTAGAAGCAGTCATTCCGCCATCCACGATCATCGAGTGTCCCGTGACATACGAAGCGGCATCAGAGCAAAGCCACACCGCGGCTGCCGCGGCTTCTTCGGGCGTGCCGATGCGCCGCATCGGATTGAGACCGACATACTGAGACTCGACCGCGGAGCGACCCTGCTCGGTCCCACCTCCGGCCACGTCGATCACGCGCTCGAGCATGGGCGTACGAAAGGCTCCGGCTACCAGGGCATTTACCCGGACTCCCTGGCCAGCGTACTCCTGTGCCGCCGACTTGGTCAACGCGAGAACACCCGCCTTTGCGGCCGAGTAGAGCGCCCCGCCAGGAGCACCGCCCAGGCCATTCACCGAGGAGGTATTCACGATCGCGCCACCGGGTGGGGCCTGGGCCAGCATCTGTCGGATCTCATACTTCATGCACAGCCACACACTCTTGAGATTGAACTGGATCGCGGCATCGAACTGGGGTTCTTCGAACTCGGCGGTCAGAGCGAATGCCCCGTCAGTAGTGGCGGCGTTGTTGAAGGCCGCGTCGATTCTCCCAAAAGTCCGAACTGTCTCGGCAATCATACGCTGAACATCAGCCGGCTGAGATACATCCGCGGCGATAAAATGCGCCTGGCCACCGCGGCTTTGGATGTCAGTAGCGAGTTCTTCTCCGGGCTGCACTCGACGTGCCGCCAGGACTACACGCGCTCCGGCATCTGCAAATGCCCGCACCGCTGCACGGCCGATCCCGGAGCTTCCCCCCGTGACGAGCACGACCTTCCCGTCGAACGAGGCCATGCTAGCGCATCTTTCCGGACTGATGTGCGCGCAGGTGCATGCCGGACAAGCTAACGCAAGAACGTTTGGTCGCTATACTGAGGCATGGAGTCACCCGCGAAGAGGTCCCTTGTGTTGTTCTGGCGCGCAATGCGGCTCCGTTGCCCCAACTGCGGGGGTAGACCGCTCTTCGACAACTGGGTCCGAATGCGCGAGCGCTGTCCAGTCTGTCGGATCCGTTTACATAGAGGAGAGGAGGGCTATCAGGTCGGCGCCTACATGTTCAACATCGTAGCGGCGGAGCTCATCTTTGCCGCGATCTTCTTGAGTGTGCTCGTCTACACCTGGCCAACTCCGCCGTGGGATGAGCTGCTGTACGGAGGTGTGGCCCTCATGATCATCGCACCTTTCATTTTCTATCCATTCGCCAAGACGCTATTCCTCGCGTTTGACTTGATTTTCCGGCCTCCCGCTCCCGAAGACTTCGAGGAGCGTTGAAGAGGGTCAGGGAGTCCGCGAGCGATCAATCAATCTGGCGTAAATGGTGGAGACGCTTCGCTTCGGGTCTCGAACCAGCTCGAAGAGTGTCAGACTGTCCTGCCACACCAGCCGCTCGCGGGCTTCCGGCTTGGCAGAGCGTTCGTGCTTGATGGGTGGCCCGTAGAGCCCTGTGTACTCCTGCTGCATCGTCTGAAAATCAGCCGCCTGAGGGTAGTCGAACATTATCGATGAGACCACACCGGTCGAGGTCCTATGTACTCTCACCGCTTGAGCTCTCTCGAACGTGCCGGATGGAAGAGCCACCACGGTATCGCTTGGTTCGGCGCCGGGCACCTCCTCCGCGCTCCACTGTTCGCCGAGCCTGATCGAGCTGACCTCGGTATTGAAATGCCGCAATATCGGCCGCGTAGTAGCAGGCCGTTCCGAGCCCTGAGCACACGCAGTCAGCGAAGCGAACAATAGGCAAAGGCTTCTGCTCCTCATTTCTCCTCCAGTGCTGCCCCGGCATCGCGAAGCAGCTGCTTCAACAAGGTGCGGTGGCACCGCGCCTCTTCCACGCAGTAGCACCCAACCGAGAAGTTCTGTCGCAAGGATAATGCGGCCAGAAGGGCAATCAGCCGCTGGGTGGAAGGTTGCCGCATCTGACTGAGATAGCGGCGGGCAAACACCCGCCAGCGCTTGTCGTTCAACGGTTCGGCGTGTGCCCAGGACAGCAGCTCCGTGCTGGGCGCAAGCTCGGGAAGCCACAGGTCGAAGTGGTTCCGAGCCGCAAACTGATCACGCGGGACTCCGCGGGGAGGCCGGCGCACGGTACCCAGCCGGAGACCCTCGTCGGGCTCGCGTTGGCTTCCGAGACGAACCACACGAACGGGCATGCAACAGACGAGCTTCGGAACCGATCTGTCTCAGGCCAGGGGGCCCTTGCCGATGAACTGGATCAGCGTTGCCTCGGGTGTCCGGCTGTTGAAGTGCGTCTCACTGATGCTGGCCATGCCACGCTGGCCATTGTCCAGCGTCAGCCAGATCCTCTCACTCGGGAGGAATCCGTCCGCGGTACGAGACATGAACTCTCCGCGCCAGGACTGGCGACCGGATCCGGAATTGGTCACCGTGACTTGAACGTCGACCCTGTCAATGGACTTACGATTCGACCGCTCGATGCTTGCTTTCTGGGACTCCATTTCTACCTGCTTTCTGAGTAAGTGGCGCCGAGGTCAATGCTTGCTGTGATGTGATCGCTCAGCCGGAGTCGGCCGTACATCACCAGGAAGGTGGCGGCGTGGCGATGAGCCAGGTGCCGAAGTAGGTGATCGAATCGCAGCTGAAGGCTACAAAAAGGAGCAGGGCGAGCAGACAGATCCGTCCGCGCACCTGCTCCATCAAATCCGGGGGAAGAGTCGAAGAGAGGCTCTTTCACTCTCGAGATAATCCCACCGGGCCCAGAAGCCTTACAGATTCTTGCATCCGGTGACTCCAGGAGGGTTACTCCTCCAGTGGCGTACCCTCTCCCGTGGCGTTCTCGAGCAGGTCTTGAGCCGAAGCCTCTTTAGTGCGCTCCAGCTTCCGCTGCTTCTTCTCTTCCTTCTGACGCTGCTTGGTGAGCTCCTTCTGACGCTTCTCGAATCCGTAATTTCGCTTTGGCAGAAATGCTCCCGGTTAGAATGTTACCACTCGAGCAAGCCGTCTTCTTCCAGGAAAGCGGCAACCGCCACCAGCGACGGGATACTGGGCGACTCCTTGAACGCCTGCGCAGCTTCCCGCAACGCGGGTGACGCGTGTTGCCCGCTGCGCAGACGGAACTGACGGTGAGTCACTGCGAGCTCATTGAAGACTCGGCGCAGAGAACTTGCCTCTCGTCCAGCCCCGGAGACGCTACTTGGAGCGGCCGGTTCCTTGGGGCGCTTGCTACGGGGCCTGGATGCGCGCGCGCGCTGGTCCAGAGCCTGACCAACCTCTGCGACACGGGCCTGCACACGGTCGGCAAGCGGATGTGCCGAGCCATTGGGCGTTGAGCCTGACGGCGTCTGATTCTGTTTGGGCATGGGTCCCGCCGGAAAGGGAAGCAACAGCGTGGTGAGTCGGATGGAGAAACTTAACCCCATTTGATGCGTTTCAGGAGGGTCGGACCGCAACTCGATGGTCTGCGAGGGGATAGCTCAGCTCATCGTGCCCGTGTCAGTCTCGAAAGCACTCGGTCCAGGGCCTGTGCGAAGGCCTTCCTGGCACGAGCATCATAGGGAGGCGGACCAGAGGTGACAGTGCCGGCCATGCGCAAAGCCTCCATGAAATCACGGACCGACAGGCGCTCGCCGATCGTCTCCGAGGTGTGCTCGGAACCGCGCGGGTCCAGCACCGTCACCTGTCTTGGCACCAGCGTAGCGGCAAGTGGAATGTCCTGGGTAACCACCAGATCTCCGGGTTCGGCGTGCGCCGCGATATACTGGTCGGCCACATCAGCGCCACCGTCTACCCGAACGGTCCGAACCAGGGGATTACCGGCGGGTGCCTCGAGTCGCTGATTGGCTACCAATATTGCTTCGATACCAAGCCGCTTGGACGCGCGGAACACGAGCTCCTTCACATCGCGCGGCGCCGCATCGGCATCAATCCAGATCTTCAGAGGCTGTCCCTTCCAGCGAGGAGCGAGTGCTCGCGCTTCAGCGTTACGGAACTTCAGCACTCGGCTCGATCACATTGCCATCCGGATCAGTCAGGAAGATCTGGGGCCACGGCGTGCGGTTCCGGAGACGCTCACGGCACGCGATGCCGTGCCCCTGAAGGTGCTCCAGAGCCTGGTGATGTCGGTCGTGCCTCGATCTGTTCGGGAACCCGGATGCACGATCAGGTGAAGCTGCTGGTCGCCCACTTGATACCAGGCGCCCTCAAAGCGGAAGGCAGGCCGTTCGAGCTCGGTGAGGCACAGTACGTCGCCGTAGAACGCTCGGGCCCGATTCAGATCCCTTACCGGGATGCTGACATGTGCCAAACCACCAACTTCGATCATCGCAGCTCAGGATCCACGGGGCGCTGCGCCTCGAGCTGGCGGACGAGATCCCGCGGTTTGGTCCCTAGAAGCTCGCCGGTTGGACTCACATAGATCTCCGGGCCGCCCCGTCCGTACCCCCTGGCATTGGGATACGACATGATCCACGCACGAGGCTTCGATGGGAGACCCGGAACTCCGGCGAAGGCGAAATGTGCTTCGACAGGGCCCAGGGTACTGGGGCCAGGCCCGATCATCTTGCCCGCCGTGAAGCGGGCTCCAGCGTAGGAAGCCCCAGCCAGCGATGCGGCGATAACGAGGATCAGGAACAGGGCACGCATGAGGATCTCCTGAAGTAAACGGGTGCCTACGACAGGGGGAAAAGACCAGCTTCTCGTCCGCGCTAAGATCTCGCGGCAGCCGAGCGCCGGGCCTCGGCGAGATATCCCGGCTCGATCTGCATGAGGCTCGCCATCTTCCGCAGCAAGTGGGTCTCGTGATCACTCAACTGGCCATCGGCCAGGATCACGCCCCACATCACCTCTGCCAGCACCATCTTCTGCCCGAGATCGTACTCGGACGCGATCAGCCGCGTGAACTGAAAGTGATCGAGGGACTGAGACCGCTCGACCTCCGCCAGCGCCATCAGCTCGGATACCTCAGCATGCTGAAGACTGAAATGGCGAGCGAGGGTCGTCTCTATATGGGCCCGCTCCTCGGCACTGAACTCGTCATCGGCATGCGCCAGCTCGAGCAGGAGTGCACACGCCGCAAGCTGAACCCGAGAGGGGTGATCGGGACTTCGAGCAGGCGACGAGCTTCCGTTGTCGGCCAGACGATCTTTGAAGAACTGCCGAATGGCTTCGATCATGGTCTTTCAGGGTATCGGCAGTTCGGCAGTGGGACCAACGACGGTAGACCAGGGGCGAACTCGCCAGCTCTTGACCAGCCCCTGGAGCACATACGGATCAGCCTTCGCAAATGCAGTCGCCCCTGCAGGTGATTCCCCCCGAAACAACAGCACCGCCGTATCGACCGGCTCGGCCAGTGCTCCGCCCAGCAACAGCTCACCACGGTCGACGAACTTCCTGGCATGCGCGAGATGCGCCGGACGCAGTGGCTGGCGCCGGTCCACGTAGTCATCCACCAGATCGTACATGAGCAGGTAGTGCATCTGTTCTATCCCTCGGAGACGAGCAGCTGAATTTCGGGTGAACCTTCCGAGACCGTGACCATCCGCTCGAACCGCATCCCGATTTTTCCCAGCACCCGGATCGAGTCTGCGTTCTCCGGGTCGGTGATCGCCACGATTCGCTTTAACCCGAGCTCGGTCCTGCCATAGTGCAGCACCGCGGAGGCGGCCTCGAAGGCATAGCCCTGGGATCGGTACGCCGGAAGAAAGGCAAAACCGATATCGACATCCGGGAGGCTGTCACGCTTCAGCAATCCGCACATGCCTACAGGCAAACCGGAATCCTTCAGCTCGACGAGCCAGAGACCGAAGCCGTTGCGCTGGTAGCTCGCCACCGGCCCTTCGAGAATGTACTCGCGCGCGTCAGCAGCGTTTCGAACACGTTTATCTCCAATGAACCGGATGAACGCCGGATCGTTCAACAGCTCGACAATGAAGTCGGCGTCGTCTGGCGAGAGCCGGCGAAGAGTCAGCCGGTTCGTTGTTAGAACGGTCACGTCAGACGCCAGAACGGGCCCACCAGGCCGAGTGAGGTGAAGAGCGCCTGGGCCTCGGCCGGTGTGCGGCGGCGCCACTCCCGGTCCAACCGTCCGGTATACCAGGCCACTGCTAATGCCCACGCCGTCGGCAAGGAGATTATCGCTCCGACAGGGCGGTTCCGCGTCGCGCACCAACGGTTGACGTCATCCTCCGACCGGAAGAGCAGGATGGTGGATCACGTGAAGCCGATATCGTCCCACCACGCGGCCGCTGGAACGGCGAAGTGTACCACGCCGGAGGGATCGCAGAGTGCCTGACCCGTGGTCCGAACCGTGAGCGGGTCGCCACAGTCAGTGCAGCTCGTCGTGATCTCCGCCGGTAGCTGAAGCATGGCGGAAATGCCAAGAGCATCCCAGGCACAGTTCGCCCACCAGGCGCGTTCCCCCGCTGTGACCCGAAACTGGGTAGGCGTGGCCGAAAACGGCATCGCCATCCAGAGCTCGCGGGTGGCGGGGTCCAGCACCAGCACATGGCCTGCGTCGAGCCGTTCAAGGCTGGCGGCGATGTCGCTTGGCTCGACACCTACGTCTCCACAGATATCGTGAAGTGATGGACGCTTGGCCGGTACGAACCAGATACCGGTAGACCGAAAGGCGCACCTCGCGGTCCAGCTGCTCAGTTGTCACGACTCGGGCCAGTCAGCGAACGGATGCTCGGGCTTCTGGTCGGGGGAGACTTGAAGTTACTTACGGGGGTGGAACCCGAGAAGGCCGACCGGGGCAAAAAGCGCCAAAAGTTGACGCAAAGTCGACCGCCCAGGGCCCAAAAGCGACATACCCTGCAGCGGGATCATGTCGCAAAATCATCTTCAGCCTCGGTGAGGTCAATGATGCTTAAGCGACTGGGAATCTCTCTGCTGCTCCTGCTCTTCGTGGCTGCCTGCAATCGCGGAACTGCGCCTGCGGCGGGACCCGAACCGGACGGAACCGAACAGGCCCGAGCACGGATCGAGAACCGCGCGTCAGTGGATATGGATGTCTACCTGATCCGAAATGACGGACAGCGGATACGATTGGGGTTCGTTGCGGGCGGTGAGACCAGCACCTTCGCGTTACCGGTAACCCTGACGGCTGGAGCGATGTCGATCCGGTTCGAGGCCCGGCCGGTCCGGCGCTCCGGACAGACGGTAACCAGCGAGCCGTTTGGTGTGAGCCGAGGCGAAGAGATTACCTGGTCGATCTCGCCGCAGTAGCTGCTGCAGGTCATGCCCGGGGCGGGACTCGAACCCGCACGGGATTACTCCCAAGGGATTTTAAGTCCCTTGCGTCTACCGATTTCGCCACCCGGGCTTGGGTCTCAGGAATATACCGGATTAACCAGCCACCGTCTCACGCCGCACGCCTCGTGACGCCCTCGTGCTCCATGTGACCGGCATACGCCCAAAGCGCCGCTGGAAATCACTGCCGACTTCTGCCACCGTTCTCATCTCCCGATCGGGAGGAGCCAGCAGCACCACTGCCCCGCCCCATCCGGCGCCGGTCAGCCGAGCTCCGTAGGCTCCGTGTTCGATAGCCGAGGCTACAAGCAGATCGGCTTCGGGAACTGTGGATTCGTAATCCCCACGAAGCGACTCGTGCCCCTGCACCAGCAACCGGCCAAGGGCGGCGAGGTCCCCCGCGGCGAGCACCTCCGCTGCCTTTCGGGTCCGGGCCGTTTCAGTGACGACGTGCCGCACCCGCGGGACCAGTGGTGGAGGGAGCCGGCGCTCGACCTCGGGAAGGTCGTCGGTTCTGAGCTGCGCGAGATAGGTGAGTCCGGGGCGCCACTCGCGGCAGAAGGCCAGTGCTTCCTCGCACTCCCTGCGACGCTCGTTGAGCGCGCCGCCTGTGAGCCGGTGCGAAATGCCCGTCTCCAGAATCCAGAGCCGGCCCGGCAGCGGCACCGGGTGCAGGGTCCCGGCTGCGGTCTCGAACAGCAAAGCCGAGCCGGGCTGCCCATGGGCTGCAATCGTCTGGTCCATTCGGCCGCATCGAACGCCGACCTGATGGTACTCGGCGCGAAAGGCAATCTCCGCCAGTGCAGCTGGTGAGAGGCGCTTTCCGGCAAGCAGGCTCAACGCCTTGGCCGCGGCCACCGTGAGTGCGGCTGACGAAGAGAGTCCCGCACCGATTGGGAGGTTCGTAGCGACTGCCACCTCCGCACCTGGCGGGGCCGCTCGAAGCGCACGCAGCTCACGCACAACCCCCACCAGGTAGTCCGTCCAGGCCCGGCGCATGGGCGCGTCGATGTCCAGCTGGTGAACTCCCTCCTCAGTCGCAGAGGCAAAGACCCAACCAGTTGCTACCCGTGCGGCGACTCCGGTGCGCCGCTCGATTGCCACCGGCAGGACCGGCCCGCCGTTATAATCGGTGTGCTCACCGAGAAGATTGACGCGACCCGGGGCAGAGACGACCACTGTGGGCCGGGTGGCAAAGCTCGCGGTAAACAGCGAAGTTGCCAGCCTCGCCGGCGAAAGACGACGGACTGTAGATCGCTTCTCTTGGGAGGGAATGTGGGGCATTGCGTATGGCGCCTCGGGGTTGTCGTCTGTCTGATTATGCCTGTGCCCGCAGCAGCCCAGCTCGCACCAATCGGGGTGCCGGGCGGAACGCTGCGAGTAGAGCTCGACGGGTCGCTGGCCACGTTCGATCGCCAGTTCCGCGATGGGGAGCGGGAAAGTTACGGAGCCACCCTGAGCAGTCCTGCCCTCGGCAGCGACTTGATCCCATTGCTTGCGGACGCTGATCAACGCATTTCCCGGATCATCAACAATCCTGGCTACCGGCTCAATTTAGGTGCACTGACAACGGATGCGCTGGCAGATGTCGGAACCGGCTTCCTGGGATTGGGCGTCGGTCTCACCAACCGCATTACCATCTTTGGCCGGATTCCGCTGGTGCGCTCCCGGGTCCAAACGTCGACCAGCCTGAACTCCAGCGGCGCTGACGCCGGGCTCAATCCTGGCCAGACTGGGCAGCAACCTTTCTTCGATAACTTCGATGCTGCGATCGCGACGCTGAACGGCAAGCTCGCAGCCGGCGACTACAATGCGGATCCGAATACCAGAGCGCTCGCCGAGGCTACCCTTGCGGAGGCCACTGCGCTGCGGGCGGATCTTTTTGGGCTGCTCGCCGATCCGACCACCGCATCCCCAGTCGTGCCTGTGAGCAGCAGCACCACGGGAGCCGCGGTGCTGGCGCGCATAGCCGCGCTCCAAACGACATTCGGCTCCAGTCTGAGTGTTCCGGGCTTCGACGCTGCGCCCCAGCTCGCGGCGGCGCCGCTGGGCGCCGATGGCCTGCGCCAGGTGCTCACGAGCTCGCTCGCGCTCAGAACCGACGACGCTCCGGTGTCGTTCCGCGGCGATGCCGAGATTGGGGCAGCGCTCACCCTGGTGGACAAATGGGACCAAGGGTCTCGGCGAGGAGGGTTCCGCACAGCGATATCGGGATTGGTTCGTCTGCCCACCGGCGTGCGCGAGAGGAGCGATCGGCCGCTCGATCTCGGTACCGGGAAGGGACACACAGACATTCAGGTCGATCTCATCGCCGATGTGGGCAGCGGCAGCGTGGGAGCCCGTCTTTCCGGAAGCTACGTCCGCCAGCTCCCCTCCGATATGCAGCTCCGCGTTGCCGCACCCGGTACGTTGGTGGGTCCCGAGCGGCTGGCGTTCGTACGGAGGGATCCCGGCGACATACTCGCGATCAAGCGTGCAGCCATTCATCCGGCTTGCGCGCACCTTCGCTCTTCAAGTGGGCCTGCAGCGCTGGTCGCGAAAGGTGGATCAGGTGTCGTATCGGTCTCCGGCAGATGCGCTACCGGGCATCGACCCATCCATCCTGGCGGAGGCAGCAGCCAATGCGACGATGTTCTCGGCCGGTGTGAGCTACTCCAATCCTGGCCGTCTGCGCAAAGGCGGAACTGGACTGCCGGTCGATGCGGGCTGGAGCTACGAGCGGGTCATCCGATCCGGGAGCGGCACGGTACCCAATGCGCACCGGGTCCGGGGAAGTTTCCGGGTGTACTTCGGGCTTTGGTAGCGGCTACCGGCGGGCAACCCGTTCCTTTCGTAGCAGCGCCTGAGCATGCCGCCGTGCCGCATCTCCCTCAGCGTCGCCCAGCATCCGTGCGATTTCCTGGATGCGATCTTCGCCGAACAGCACCTGCACATCGCTGGTAGCGATCCCGCTCTTGGCACGCTTCGACACTACGAGATGGCCGTCGGCGCGGGCTGCGATCTGAGGCAAGTGGGTGATGACCAGCACCTGATGACGTTCGGCCACCTCAGCGAGCGCTGATCCGACCTGAGCCCCCGTCTCTCCGCCGATTCCCTGATCCACTTCATCGAAAACGAGCGTGGCAATGGCGTCGTGCTTCACGAGCACCACCTTGAGCGCGAGCATGAGGCGCGACAGTTCACCACCCGATGCCACTTTGGCAAGCGGCTTGGCATCGAGTCCGACATTCAGCTGGACGTTCAGCTGCACAGTCTCCTGCCCGTGCAGCCCCGGCTCCCCCAGTGGAGCCAGGTGAACTGTGAGTTTGCCTCCAGGCAAGACCGAGCGATGGCAGCAAACGATTGACCCCCCGCGCCAGCCTTTGGCTCGCTTCCTGGCGCTTGGTCGTGAGTGTAGCGGCCGCGCTGCGCAGCGCGCCTTCGGCAGCCACTCGCCGCGCCGCGAGGGCGCGTAGGTCGGTGTCCGCCGTATCGAGCAGATCGAGCTCCGCAGCGGCTTCGTCACGGGTGGCGAGCACTTGCTCCAGGCTGGGGCCGTACTTCCCGATCAGGCGAAACAGCAGGTCGCGCCGGCGTTCGATGAAGGTGAGCCGCTCAGGATCCTCCTGAACCGAGCCGGCATATTCGCCGGCGATCCGGGTCAACTCTGTGAGATTGGCATAGCCTGCGTCGAGCAGCTCGCGCCATGCTGCCACCTCGGGATCCACTTTCTCGAGCGCGGTGAGTGCGCGGTCGGCAACACCGAGCGCACCGAGAGCGTTGCCGGCCTCCCCTTCGAGTGCGTCCACCACCCTTTGCGCGTGCTCGACCAATGCGCCGGCCTGGCTCAGCTTGCGCGCTTCGAGCTGCAGCTCCTCGTCCTCTCCGGCCCTGATCCTGGCCGAGTCGATCTCAGCGACCACATGCCGGAGGTAATCAGCCCGCCGACGAACCTCGTCTCGCCGGAGTATCAGCTCGGCCTCCTGGCTCCGGAGGGAGGCCAGGCTCGCGTGCGCTTCGGCCACTGCGGCCGCGTCGGGCTCCGCGTGCGCGAAGGCGTCGAGAATGTCACGCTGCGCTTCTGCCTGCAGCAGCGATTGTGTTTCATGTTGCCCGTGAAGGTCCACGAGGAGCGCCCCGAGCTGGTTGAGCACCGCGGCGGTCGTAGGACTTCCGTTGGCCCAGGCTCGGGACCGGCCTTCGGCGGAGACTTCCCGCCGCACCACGACTCGGCCTTCCTCCACGTCGAGCCCGAGCTCCTCGATGAGCCGGCGAGTCGGACCATCGATTCCTTCGAACGCACCCTCGACCACCAGCTTTGCCGCACCGGGCCGCACGCTGCCGCCTGCTGCGCGCTCGCCGAGGAGCAGCGAGAGCGCGTCGATCAGCATCGATTTTCCAGCCCCCGTTTCCCCAGTGAGGACATTGAGGCCCGGGCCGAGCTGAAGCGTGACATCGGCTATGGTGGCGAGATCGCGAACTCGGAGTTCGGTCAGCATGAGACTAGGACTGCGACTGCCTGCCCGATAGGTCGCCCCAGTGCAGCTTCTGCCGCATGCGGCTGAAGAATCCGTCACCGCTCAAGCGGATGAGACAGACCCGATTGTCGGCGCGACACACATCTACGGACTCGCCAGGCGCGAGCGTGGTTCCGGTCTGACCATCGAATGAGACGAGGAGGTCGTCCGACCACCCAGCGATCGGCTCGATCACGATTCGATAGGTGGCAGGAACTACGAGTGGGCGGACTGCGAGTGTGTGGGCCGCGATGGGCGTGACGATGAGGCCCTCGACGCCTGGTACGACGATCGGCCCGCCGGCGCTCAGGCTGTATGCCGTCGAGCCAGTCGGCGTGGCAACGATGATTCCGTCGGCGCTGTAGGGGCCGACGTTCTCGCCCTGGATGAAAACGTTGACCCGAATCACACGGGCGACACCGCCCTTGTGAACAGCAACGTCGTTCATGGCCATCTGCGTCGCACGGATTTCGGCTTCGGCATCGCGTATGGCCGCACGAAGCGCCTGGCGTCTCTCGATCAGAAACTTTCCCGCCACCAATGCGTCGAGCGCGGCGTCGAGCGACTCGCGAGTGGCAGTAGTCAGAAACCCCACTCGCCCGAGATTCACTCCCAGGATGGGTGTCTCGCGGCCGCCGAGCAGGCGGGCCCCTCGCAGGAGGGTACCGTCGCCCCCAAAAGTGATCAGTGCGTCGAGGTCCACCGAGTCAAAGGCCGGCACATCCCGGTTCCAAAAGGACTCGAGGCGAGGCTCGCTGTACAGCGTGATTCCTCTATTCGGCGCCGCCACCGCGACCTGCTCCAGCACCGTCTTCAGATCGCCATAGCGGGGGTTCCCCACGACACCCACTTTCATCTGGCCTCCAGGCTCTCCTCGTGCTGGAGCGCCGCGATCCTGCGGGCGATTCCCTCGGCGTTGAGGCCAAAGCTGTCCAGCTGCTCGGCCCGAGGGGCCTGTTCGATCAGCCGGTCGGGTACGCCCAGCGCGACGACGCGGACTTCGGGGTGGGTGGTTTGGAGCGTCTCTGCCAGGTACGCACCGAATCCGTTCACGATCGTGCCTTCTTCGATCGTTACCAGGATGCGATGCTGCTGTGCGAGCGCCTCCAGCATGGCCAGGTCCAGCGGCTTCATGAATCGGCAGTTCACCACCGCGCAGTCGATTCCGTCACGCGCCAGCAGCTCGGCCGCCTCCAGCGAGGGGAGTACCATCGTCCCCACAGCCAGAATGGCCACGTCCTTTCCTCGGCGAAGCTGTTCCCAGGTACCGTAAGGAACGGGGGGAATTTCGGTGACTGGCCGGGGATCGTCGGGCGCCTTGTCGCGGGGATAGCGCGTGCTGAATGGACCATCATGGCCGAGCGCGGTGCGGAGCAGGCCGATCAACTCATCGCCGTCCTTCGGCGCAGTGACAGTCATGCCGGGAACCGCCAGCAGGTACGCGATATCGTAGAGACCCATGTGGGTTTGGCCGTCCTCCCCCACCAGACCGGCGCGATCCATGGCAAAGATCACAGGCAGATGCTGCACTGCGACATCGTGAATGACGTTGTCATAGGCCCGCTGAAGGAACGTGCTGTAGATCGCGCAGACCGGCCGGATTCCTTGGGTCGCAAGTCCTCCGGCAAAGGTCACTGCGTGACCCTCCGCTATGCCCACGTCGAAAAAGCGCTCAGGATACTTCTTCTCGAAGACACCAGTCCCGGTACCGGAGGGCATCGCGGCGGTGATGGCGACAAGCTCCGGATGTTCGGTGGCGAGTCCGGTCAGAGCGTCGCCGAAGACCTGAGTCCAGGTGGGAGGTCCGCTGCTCTTCTTTCTGGCTTCGCCGGTAACAGGGTCATAGGCGGCGAGGCCGTGCCACTTCTCCTGGTTGGATTCAGCGAACGAGAAGCCTTTCCCCTTCTGGGTCATGACGTGAATCACGCGGGGGCCACTCATTCCTCGTACGAACTTGAGAGTGTCGCAGAGCTTGTTGAGGTCGTGTCCATCGATCGGGCCGAAGTAGCGGAACCCGAGCTCCTCGAAGAACATGCCGGGCGAGAAGAGGTTCTTGACGCTCTCCTCGACATTGCGGGCAAAGTCGACCACTCCCTCCCCGAAGACTCCTCCCAGCTTCAGCGTGAGTCCCTTGATGAGCTCGCGCACCCGATTGGTTCTCGGATCGGCCACGATGCGACCCAGCGTCTTGCTGATCGCGCCGACATTGGGTGAGATCGACATCCCGTTGTCGTTGACGATCAGAATGATGTCTCGATCCGAGTGGCCGGCGTTGTTCATGCCTTCATACGACAGGCCACAGGTGAGCGCCCCATCCCCCACCACCGCAACGACCTTGTGCTGCTCGCCCTTGAGGTCTCGCGCCGTGGCCATGCCGAGGGCCGCGGACATCGCTGTGCCCGCGTGGCCGGCCCCGAAGTGATCGTGCTCGTTCTCGCTCCGCTTCAGGAAGCCTGAGATGCCGTCACGCTGCCGGAGGGTCGGAAAGGACTCATCCCTGCCGGTGAGCAGCTTCCACGCGTAGGCCTGATGTCCTACGTCCCAGACCACCTTGTCTCCGGGAGAGTCGAACTCGTAGAGCAAAGCAATCGTCAGCTCGACCACACCCAGACTGGCACCTATGTGCCCCCCGGTAATCGAGCAGCACTCGATCAGCCGCTCTCGGATGTTCTGAGCCAGTTCGGGAAGCTGATCACGGCGAAGGCGCTTGAGGTCGGCAGGCGATCTGATGGTCGAGAGCAGTGTCATGAGCATCGTTGTGGTGGGCAGCGGGGCAGTAGGGCAGCGAGGCGGTCACAGCACACCGGCGAGCCACGAAAGCCGGTACACATCTCCGTCACTGCCCCGCTGCCCCGCCGCCCCGCTGTTGTCATGAAGTCCTGCTTGCAATATACCCGGCCAAAGCACCCAGTGCCCCCGACGGTACTCCCGCCAGTTCCAGGTGAGCTACGGCTCGGCGGACCAGCCGCCCGGCCTCGGCTCGAGCCCCTTCGATGCCGAGAAGTCCTACATAGGTGGATTTTGCGAGCTGGGCGTCCCGACCGGCCGGTTTGCCCAGCTCCTCACTGGTTCCGGTGGCGTCCAGGATGTCGTCCGCTATCTGGAAGGCGAGGCCAACATCCTCTCCATACGCCGTCAGGGCCTGAAGCCGGGCCGGCGTCGCCCGACCAGCCATAGCGCCGAGCGTGCAGGAGGCGCGGATCAGCGCTCCAGTCTTTCCTCGGTGGACCTCGATCAGCTCCGGCAGAGGGAGCCGACGGCGTTCGGCTTCCAGGTCGAGCCACTGCCCGCCAACCATCCCTTCGATCCCGCCGGCATCGAACAGCTCCTCCGCCATCTGTCCCAGAATCGGCGTGGGCAGACCAAGCTGGCCGGCCGACGCTGCGAGGATGCGGGCCGCTACCGGTACCAGGAGATATCCGGCGAGGGTAGCGGTCGCCACGTCAAACGCCCGATGGGTAGTCGGCCGGCCGCGGCGGAGATCGTCGTTGTCCATGCAGGGGAGGTCGTCATGGACCAGCGAGTAGGTGTGCACGGTTTCGACTGCCGCCGCTACCCCACCGATAGCGGCCGCCTCTCCACCCGTGGCCCGATACGCTGCCAGGAGGAGCGCGGCTCGAACTCGCTTGCCCGGGGTCCGCAACGCGTAGGCCAGAGCCTGTCCTTCGCGTCCACCCACCTCGTGCTCCAGTCGCTCTGCCCAACCATTCAGGAGACCATCTGTCTGCTCTCGGGCTTCGCTCAGCAGATCCGTAACGGACGCTGAGGCGGCTTCATGCATCGAGATCGGTCAGCCTGATGTCGCCACCTGCCTCCTCGATGACCGACTGCACCTTGAGCTCGGCAGCCGCCAGTCGCTCCCGAGCGGCTCGGAGCCGGGCGACGCCTTCCTCGAAGAGGGCGAGCGCTGCATCGAGCTCGACGTCCTCGGCTTCGAGCTTGCGAACGATCTCTTCCAGACGGGCGAGCTCATCGGCCAGCGACTGAGTGGAGCCGGCGGGATCAGCTTTGGCCATGGCCCTCACTCCACACGAGCCCGGATCTCGCCGTCTGCCAGGCGCAAGCGAAAGCGATCGGTCTTGTCGAAGTCGGCGCGCCGCTTGAGCACTCGTCCTCCCTCATCCCGGGCTACCGCGTAGCCGCGTCCCAGAACGCGCATCGGACTCAGCGCATCGAGCTGGGCTCCCAGGCGGTCGGCACGGCCACGATGCAGCTGCAGCATGCCCCGCACGACCGATCGCAGCCGATCCGAGCTTCGTGCCAGCCGTGCGCCGGCCAGCCGGGTTCGACCGGTGAGGCCTGTCGCCAGGCGAATGGATAGGTCGTCCACCAGCCGGAGGGCATCCCGGCGGTCCGGCACCGCCATCTCCGCGGCCGCCGATGGTGTGGGTGCGCGCAGATCGGCGACCAGATCGGTGAGCGAAATGTCGATCTCGTGGCCCACCGCCGAAATGGTCGGCACCCTGACGTCGGCGAGCGCGCGACAGACCGCCTCGCTATTGAACGCTGCCAGATCTTCCCGGCCACCGCCGCCCCGTCCGACAATACAGAGATCGAGATTGGGAATCCGGTTAACCAGCCGAAGCGCACGAACCAGCTCCTGAACAGCGCCCTCGCCCTGCACCCGCGCCGCCACAAACAGGATCCTGGCACAGGGCCAGCGCTTCCGGGTGACGGTAACCACGTCGCTGAGGGCGGCTCCATCGGGACTCGTCACCAGCGCCACCGTCGAAGCGTAGCTCGGAACCCGCCGCTTCCGGGCCAGATCGAAGAGGCCATCCTGCTGCAACAAGGCCTTCACCCGCTCGAGCTCCTGCTGCTTCTGTCCGACTGCACTGGTGGGAAGCATGCGGGATACGACCAGCTGGAACTCGCCTTTTTCCTCGTAGATGCCCGGCTTGGCCAGTACGAACACCTCGGTGCCATCCGCGGGAGGCTTCCCGGCACGCGAGGCATTCAGGCGGAACATGCAGCACTTCACCTGGCTCTTGCGATCGCGAAGAGTGAAGTACCAGTGGCCGCTCGACCAGGCTTTGCATCCGATGACTTCGCCCCGCACCCAGATCGGCGGAAACTCCCCCGTGACCAGACGATTGATCGCGGTGCTGAGCTGCGCCACCGACCAGACCTGGTCGGCAGGAGACGGAGTGTCGAGGGATAACGACAGGGTCATGGAGTGAGCCTGAATCAGTCGAGATGTGCTTGTTTCATCGCCTGAAGAGTGTTCTGGAGCAGCATGGCAATCGTCATCGGTCCAACCCCGCCCGGTACCGGCGTGATGGCAGACGCGATCTTCGAGACCGGCTCGTACGCCACATCGCCGGTGAGGCGGTACCCCTTCGGGCGCGAGGCATCGTCAACCCGGTTGATCCCGACGTCGATGACAACCGCTCCGGGTCGCACCATGTCAGCGGTCACGAACTCCGCTTTTCCAATGGCTGCGACGAGAATGTCGGCCAGCCGCGTGACTGCGGGGAGATCGCGAGTACGTGAGTGGCAGACCGTCACCGTGGCATCTCCGCCCGGTCCCTGCTGAATCAGCAGGTTCGCCATCGGTTTGCCGACAATGTTCGAGCGGCCCACGATGACCGCATGGGCCCCCTTCGTCTCTATTCCTGATCTGATCAGCATCTGCTGCACGCCATATGGCGTGGCCGGGCGGAAGGCAGTCTTGTCGCCCGTCACCAGCTTTCCGACATTCACCGGATGAAACCCATCCACGTCCTTAGCAGGATCGATCCGGCGCAACACCTTCTCGCTGTCGATGTGCTTTGGGAGCGGCAGCTGAACCAGAATGCCATGGATCTTCGGGTCCGCGTTGAGCTGGTCGACGGTGTCGAGAAGCTCGCTTTCACTGGTCTCTGCCGGCAGCCGCAGAGTCAGTGAGTGCATGCCTGCTTCCTCGCACGCTTTCCCTTTGGAGCGGACGTATACGGCACTCGCCGGATCCTCTCCCACGAGCACCGCGGCGAGACCCGGCTTCCGCCCGTCTGCCCTGAGCCGGGCCACCTCCACCGCCACTTCTTCGCGGATCGTCTTGGCGATCGCCGTGCCGTCCAGAACTCTGGCGCTCATCGCGCGAAGTCCGTCGCCCGGGTTTCCCGGATGACCACCACCTTGATTTGCCCGGGATATTGCAGCTCGTTCTCTATCTTCCGGGCGATCGATTCGGAGAGCTGCACGGCGGCGCCGTCATCGATCCGATCGGGTGTCACTACCACCCGAATCTCGCGTCCAGCCTGAATCACGTTGCTCTTCTCCACTCCGGCAAAGCCGTTTGCGATCTCTTCCAGCCGCGTGAGCCTCTTCACATAGCTCTCGAAGGCCTCGCGGCGGGCTCCGGGACGTGATCCACTGATGGAATCGGCGGCCTGTACCAGGACCGACTCGGTGGACTCGTGGGGCACATCATCGTGGTGTGCCTGGATGCAGTTGATGACTGCGGCACTCTCTCCGAACTTCTTTGCCACCTCCACACCCAGCTCCACGTGAGTTCCCTCACTGTCGTGTGTCAGCACCTTGCCTACGTCGTGGAGAAGCGCACCCCGTTTGGCGAGGAGTACGTCGACGTGCAGCTCGGCGGCCATCATGCCGGCGAGCCAGGCCACTTCCTTCGAGTGCTCCAGGATGTTCTGACCGTACGAGGTGCGGTACCGCATCCGGCCGATGAGCTTGATCATCTCGGGATGGAGTCCGTGAACGCCGGTGTCGTAGGCAGCCTGCTCGCCCAGCTCGACCAGCTGCGTATCGAGCTCAGTCCGGATCTTGACCACGATCTCCTCGATCCGTCCCGGATGGATTCTCCCATCGACGATGAGCGCCTCCAGGGCGCGCCGGGCCACCTCGCGGCGAATGGGATCGAAACAGGAGATGATCACGGTATCGGGCGTGTCATCGATGATCACGTCCACACCGGTGGCGGTCTCGAAGGCGCGGATGTTACGGCCCTCCCGTCCGATGATGCGGCCTTTCATCTCATCGGTCGGCAGTGCCACCGCGGCGACGGTGCTCTCGGCGGTGTGCTCGGCACCGAGGCGCTGAATGGCCATGCTGATGATGCGCTTGGCGTCGCGGTCGGCGGAGCGGCGGGCCTGTTCCTTGATGTCGCGCACCAGCGCTGCCGCCTGACCCCGCGCCTCATCCTCGATGCGCTGCAGGATCTCGCGACGAGCGTCTTCCGCCGTCAGGCCGGCTATGCGCTCCAGCTTGACTCGCTGTTCCTGCGCCAGCCGGTCCGCCTCTCCCTCTCTGCTCCGGAGGCTAAGCTCGCGTTGGGTCAACGCCTCCTCGCGGCGGGTGGCTCCGCGCTCGCGCGTGTCGATCTCCTCCAGCTTGCGATCCTGGGCCCGAGTGCGTTCCTCCGCACGACGTTCCAGACGGTCCCACTCCTCGCGTCGGCGCTGAATCTCGCGATCCAGCTCCTCGCGGAGCTTGAGGGTCTCCATTTTGGCGGTGAGCAGCAGGTCGGACCGCGCGGCTTCGGCCTCACGCTGCGCCTCGGAGCGGATGCGCTCCGCGTCGGCCTGCGCGACACTGAGGATGCCTGTGGCGCTACGGCGCTGGCTCCTGGTGTAGAACAGCATGAATAGCAGCACGCCCGCAAGCGCGACCGCCACCCCCGCGAGGACCGCCAGGAGGAGGGTCTCAACCATCTAGGATTCTCTCCTCAGGAAGCCGCGCGAGTACCGCGCTTGGCCGGGGGCAGCAGCCGCGCCAGATCGTCTGCCATGGCCGAGAGCCGGTCGGCGACTTCACGATCGCCGCGGCGAGCCTGGAACAGCTCGTCGGTGATCGAAAGCGCCGCGAGGATTGCTGCCTTGTGGGACTCGACCATGGGAAGGCTGTCGCGAACACGCTTCAGTGCGACATCCAGATATGCCGCCACTTCACGGGTGTACTCGGCCGACAGCTCTGAACGAACCGTGAACTCTTCGCCGCCAATGAAAACCCGGACGGCGTTCTTGGTCGTACTCACGCGGCGTTACCTCCACCGTGCTGTTCCAGGAACAACAACCGGCCCGCCAGCGTCTTGAGCCGCTCTTTGGCACCATCGATGCGCTGTCGCAAGGCCTGGTTCTCCATTTCCAGCTCGATCACTCGCTGGCGTGATTGGTTCAGCTCCGGTCCCACCAGCACACCTCCGTTGGCACGCATTTCCTGGAGCTCACCCTCGGCCTTCAAGGTCCGGCGGCGCCAGCCTGCCAGCTCCTCGGCCAGGTTGTGGAGCAGCTGCTCGAGGTCCGCAATGGCCTTCTGATCAGGGCGTTCGTAGTGATATGTCACGTTACTCTCCATCAACCCGAGGCCCTCCCTCACGGCGAAGGATGCCAAGCTCGGCCTTCAGCATTGCGAGCATTCGCGTCTCCACCTCATCCACTTCGGTATCGCGCAGGGTACGGTCCGAAACGCGGAACGTCAGCCGAAACGCCACACTTCGTGTTCCTGCCGGCAGCTCCGGTCCGCGATAATCACTCTCGATCGTCACCCGTTCGAGCAGATCGCCACCGGATCGGCCGAGCACGTCCTCGACCTGGCGCACCGTGGTGCCTTCGGGCAGGAGGAGGGCGAGCACCCGTTCGGATGACGGCGTGGATGGAAGTCCGGCATAGCGCGGCGGGCGCCGTGAGGCCGGATCCACCGTCAACTCGTAGCCGAAGAGCTGCGCCGCCCAAGGCGGAGCATCCGCCGCAATTGGGCCTGCACTTCCTACCGTGCGGCCCTCCCGATCCCGAGCGATCCATTCGGATCCTTCAACCTGCACCGCGCCTCCCGGAATCGCCAGAGCAACTGCGGCCTCGAATTGGCCTTTGAGGTCCCACATGTCTATGTGCTGCTGACCGGTACCAGTCCAGTGGGGTGGGTCACGATGCCCGGTCAGCACGGCAGCGACATGTCGCTCTTCACGTGGGCGCTCTCCGGGTGATGCGGCGATGAACACGGTGCCGATCTCGAACAACCGCACATCCTCGACTCGATGAGCCCAGTTACTCTCGACCAGCCGGATGAGGCCGGGCAGCAATCTCCGGCGCAGATAGCCATCGGTGCTGGATAGAGGGTTCAAGAGACGAACGCTGTCGGCGCCGTCCGCCGGACCGGTCGGGAGTGGAGACACTTCGAGCAACCCTTGCCGGGCGAGTCCTCGACGAAGCTCCCTGGTGATCTGCTCGATGGCGGCGTCCGGCAGTGTGCCCAGGCGGAATGGCCTGAGATCGGCTGGGAATTTTTCATAGCCGTGGAGCCGTGCAACCTCTTCGATGAGATCCACCTCGCGAGCCAGGTCAGGGCGCCAGCTCGGAGCTTCAACCGCAATACGCCCATCCTCCGGCTTGGAGACAAGCGTGGCCCCGACTGCTACGAGGTAGTTCTCGAGCGACTGCCACGGCAGCTCTACGCCCAGCAGCTGTGCGACCCGCGCTGGCCGCAGGAATATCCGGGGCGGATTGGAGGGACCAGGACCAACGTCGACCGGAGCCCCGGCCAGCTCGCCACCGGCTGTGACGCCGATAATCTCGATGCAGCGGCGCAGCGCCTCCACTCCGCCCCAGCGGTCGATGCCGCGCTCGAACCGATAGCTCGCCTCGGTTGAGAGTCCCAGCGCTCTGCGCGTACGCCGGATTCCTGCCGGAGTGAAGTAGGCGCACTCCAGAAACACGGAGACCGTGTCGGACGTGACCTCGGTGGCGGCACCGCCCATCACACCCGCCACTCCAATGGCGCCTCCGTCATCCGCAATCACCGTCATCTCCGGGGTCAGCTTGCGCTCGACGCCGTCGAGGGTAACCACAGCTTCGTTCGACTGAGCTCGCCGCGCCACCACGCTGGGACCGCGCAAGCGTGCGATGTCGTATGCGTGCATCGGCTGGTTCAGCTCCAGCATCACGTAGTTCGTGGCATCGACCACATTGTTGATGGAGCGTACCCCAGCCGTTTCCAGCCGCCGGGCCAGCCACTCGGGCGAGGGCCCCACTTTTACACCTTGGATCACGGCGCCAAGGAGTCGGGGACACCCATCGGAGTCCTCTGTGGAGGTCCGGACTCCTCCGACTTCACCGGTATTGCCGACACGGCGTACCGGCGGCATGTCGATACCAGGAGTTCCCGGGATCAACGGCAGCCGAAACGGAACTCCATACGAGGCCGCGAGCTCCCGTGCCAGACCCTTGTGTCCCAGCAGGTCGGGACGATTGGGGCCGACGTCCACCACCAGCCGGTAATCGGCGAGCGGGATTGCTTCGAGCAGTCGGCTGCCGGGCAACGCAGAGGTGCCAAGCTCCCAGAGTCCGTCTCCGTTCTGGCCCAGCCCCAGCTCGCGCGCTGAACAGAGCATACCCTCGGAGTTTTCACCTCGAAGCTTCCGCCTTTCGATTCGAAGGCCGCCTGGAAGCGTCGCCCCCACCGGCGCGAAGGGATACTTGTGCCCAGCTGCGACGTTCGCGGCACCGCACACCACATTGCGCCGCTCCTCCGTCCCATCATTGACCACACAGACGCGGAGCCGATCCGCATTGGGATGGGGCCGGACATCCTCGACCAGACCGATGATGATGTCCTGAAGATCGGTATGCAGCGGCTCCACGGTATCGACCGGTGCACCCAACATCGCCAAACGCTCGGTGACGTCCTTGACATCGAGCGGGCGGCGCAGGAACTCCTCCAGCCAGCGAAGCGAGACGTTCACTGTCCCGCTGCCCCGCTGGCCCGCTGCCCCGCCTGAACAAACTGCTCCAGAAACCGCATGTCTCCCGTCATAGAGCAGCCGGATGTCGGGAATGCCGTATCGCAGCATGGCGATCCGGTGCGGGTCCCATGCCGAAGGCCCAGCCGGTATACCGCTCCGCATCGAGGCCCGAATGCTCGAACACAGCGGGATGCACCATGCCGCAGCCCAGAATTTCCATCCAGCCGGTGCCCTTGCACGCCGGGCACCCGCTGCCGTGGCAGAGCTGGCATTCGACGTCCATCTCTGCGGACGGCTCGGTGAAAGGAAAGAACGACGGCCGGAACCGCACCTTGGTGCGTGGATGAGAAGAAGCGTGTGGGCGAAGTGTACCAACGTGGCCTTCAGATCGACGAAGGAGATGCCCTCGTCCACCGCGAGGCCCTCGATCTGGGAGAACGCCGGCGCGTGTGACGCGTCGAACGGATCGTTGCGGTAGACCAGGCCCGGAATAACGACCCGACCGGCGGTGGTGACTCCAGCATCGTCCGAATCTGTACCGGGGAGGTATGGGTGCGCAGGAGAAGCCGTCCACCCTGCTCTCCCGCAACCGGTGGCGCATCCACGTACAGCGTGTCGTGCATGTCCATGGCCGGGTGATCAGGCGGAAAGTTCAGGGCGGTGAAGTTGTACCAGTCGGTCTCGATCTCGGGGCCCACCGCAACAGTGAACCCGATGCCACGAAAGATTTCAACGATCTCGTCCACCACCTTGGTGACCGGATGCTCCGAGCCGGTCCAGCGACGCCGGCCCGGCATGGTGAGATCGACGCCGGCAGCTTCGGAGCGGCGACGATCGGCGTCGAGCACATCCCGCCGGGCCGCGAACGCCTCTTCGAAGCTGGCTTTCAGCCGGTTGACGGCGGCGCCATAGGCCTTGCGCTGCTCCGAGCGGACGCGAGGCGACCGACTTGAGCGCTTCCGTCAGAGCACCGTTCTTCCGCCCGAGCACCGCGATGAGCTCGGAGGCGAGCGCATCCACGTTCAGGCCTGGGATGGCCTGGAGCCGTGGCAGCAGCGCATCGAGATCGGGGTAGCCGGTGGGGTCAGGCATGGAATCGAGGTTGCGGTTATGTGAGAACAACGAAGGGGTCGCCCGCCCAGTGCGAACGACCCCATCCGGGCTCCGATCGGTGAGCCTGCACGGCGGTGCAGGCCCGCTTATTGGCGATCTGCGCTCTTAGCCATCTCCGCGATCTTGGCGAAGGCATCGAGATCGTGGACGGCCAGGTCGGCGAGCACCTTGCGGTTGATATCGACGCCCGCCTTCCGCAGTCCGGCCATGAGGCGGCTGTAGCTCATACCCTGAGTCCGTGCGGCGGCGTTGATCCGGGTGATCCAGAGCGCGCGGAACTCGCCCTTCTTCTTCCGCCGGTCGCGATAGGCATAGCGCATGGCGCGCTCGGCCGTCTCCTTGGCCGCCTTGTAAAGCTTGCTCCGGCCGCCGCGAGCACCCTTGGCGGCCTCCATGATCTTCTTCTTCCGGGCGTGGTGGGCAACGCCATTCTTGACACGAGGCATGGATTATTCCTTACGCCTGAAGGAGACGGCTGACGCGCGGGAAATCGGCCGAGCTGACGAGGTCACCCTTCTTCAGCCGGTTCTTCCGCTTGCGCGTCTTCTTGGTCAGGATGTGCGTATGGTTGGCGTGCCAGCGCTTGAGCTTCCCGGTGCCCGTCTTCTTGAAGCGCTTCATTGCGGCACGCTTGGTCTTTTGCTTCGGCATCTCTATTCCTCGTCGCTGCGCGACTCAGGGCGGTCGGTGAAACGGCGGTACGGGCGGTATCCTCGCCTCGCTTGCGCTCGCCTCGGGCGGTAACTCTACCGCCTCCGTCATTACCGCCTCAGTTATTACCGCCTCGGTCCTGCCGCCGTTTTCTACCGCCTATTTCGGCGCGAGCACCATCGTCATGTTGCGGCCTTCGAGCTTGGCGTCGGACTCGATCTTCCCGACATCCGCCAGGGTGGCCGCCACCCGGTCGAGCACCGCCTTGCCCAGCTCCAGATGCGCCATCTGCCGGCCCCGAAACATCATGGTGACCTTGACCTTGTTGCCTTCGCCCAGAAACTCCCGGGCATGGCGGGTCTTGAAGTCGAAGTCGTGGTCATCGATTCCAGGACGATACTTCACTTCCTTGAGCTGAATGATGTGCTGTTTCTTCTTGGCCGCGCGGGCAGCCTTGGCCTCCTCGAACTTGAACTTCCCGTAGTCCATGATCTTGACCACGGGGGGCCGAGCGGTCGGCGCTACCTCCACGAGATCCAACCCGCGTTCCAGGGCGGCCGCCAGGGCCTCCTCGATCGGCAGGACCCCGAGCTGCTCACCGGCGGCGGTGATCACACGCACGGGACTGATCCGGATCATGCGGTTAACGCGGATTCGCTTTTCGCGATCGTTCGTGGACAGTTCGTGCCTCCAACGTGAGAAAGAAAAAGGGCACCCGGCGATGAACCGGATGCCCACGACGCGAAGCTCACGGTGGCGAGAAGCCACCGATCCGCTTCGAAGCCAGGACCCGGTTGCTCTGCGGCATCGGGCCGGCAGGCTCAGGGTGGGGGAAATCGACTTCCCCGCTTTCACAAGCGTGCGGAAGGTAGCCAGCGACCAACCCAAGTGTCAACCGGAAACAACGTTGCGCTGGCCTCGGGCGCAGTCATCACGTCACCCAGCACGACCCACTTTCCTTCCCGCACCGGCGTCGCCATCACAATCCGGGGATCATGCTCGAAGATCAAGCCGCCACCCGCCGGCCAACGCATCGCTCAGCAACGCGCGCTTGCTCTCCAGCGTTCGGAGCGGCTCCAGGTCGTAGCCCATGATCCAGGGCAGCGGCAGGTGCGCCGTGGTCGGGAACAGGTCTCCCACGAACACCGCCGTCTCGCCCCGGTGACTCAGCAGCACGGCTTGATGGTACGGCACGTGTCCGGGAGTCAGCCTCACCGAGATACCCGGGAGCACGACTTCGTCGCCTTCGAGCAGCCGCCACCTGTGCGCGGCTGCGATCGGCTCGAAGTTGTGCGGCAGATAGCTGGCGCGGGTGCGCTCGTTCGTGTGCCGGGCGAACTCCAGCTCGCCGCGCTGCACTACGTACGTGGCGTTGGGGAAGGTGGGCCGCACGTGCCGGCGTGGATCATTCTCCAGATCCGGATCCATCGTGGTGTTGCCGCCCGCATGATCGAAATGCAGATGGGTGTTGATCACCCAGGTGATGTCGCGTGGAAGGAATCCGGCCGACGCAAGCGCGTCTTCCAGCTGGGTGGCCCCCTCGAGCCCCTGGTTCTCCACCCCATAGATGTCGAGAAACTTCGGGTCTTCCTTGTTGCCCAAGCGCGGTGTCGATCAGAACCAGCCCATCCTCATGCTCGACCAGCAGGCAGCGCATGGCCATCGGAATGCGGTTCCGCTCATCCGGCTCGAACCGGGTCTGCCAGAGCGTCCGCGGCACCACGCCGAACATGGCCCCGCCATCGAGACGCTGCATCCCTCCCTCGAGGGCATGGCAGCGAAGCCCGCCGACCTGGAACGAGCGGAGCAACGTCATGTCAGCTCCTCCTGAATCGAGTCCGCCCGAGGCGGTGTCGGCATCGCACGGCGCTTGCGCCGGGCCGTCGCGGAAGCGGCGGGCCTCGATCACGGTGAGATCCTGAAGAGTGCGGGCACCTTCCTCGCGAGCCAACGCGAGCAGACGGCACAGCAGCTCGGCCGTCACCAGCGCGTCACCGGCCGCACGGTGCCGCGCGCCGTTCACGAAGCCGAAGAAGCGGCAGAGATTGTCCAAGCCCGCAGGAGCGCACTCCCTTCACCAGGCGGCGGGCCAGACGCACGGTGCAGAACCGGGAGCCATCGAGCGTGAGGTCGCGCGACCGGCGCAGCTCCGCGCTGAGAAAGTTCCAGTCGAAACGCGCGTTGTGTGCGACGAAGACCCGGCCTGCGAGCGCCCCCAGCAGTCGCTCGGATAAGTCGGCGAACCGCGGCGCATGACGGACCATTTCATTCGTGATGTTGGTAATGGCGCAGATGCCCCGCGGAATCGGACGTTCGGGATTTACCAACGACTCGAAGACGATCTCGCGCCGCTCGCCGTGCACCACCGCAACCGCGATCTCGGTGATCCTGTCTCCGGCTCCGGCCCGAATTCCGGTTGTCTCCACGTCGACCACGGCAAAGGCGCAGTCGTCCAGCAGCGGCGAGCCCTGTGCCTCGGGCACGAGCGCCCAGCTGCCATCGGCCAGCTGTCGCACACGCGGATCGGCTCCCAGCAAGGCCACGGCCACACGGTCGCATATGGTCGGCGGCGCCCCCATCAATCCCAGCACCTGGTGACACAGGGTAGATGGAGATCGGGGACCCGACCGGAGGTGCGAGAGCACCCGTTCCAGCAAGGTGCTGTCGGGATACGCCGATGTGCCGATCACAGCGCGGCTCGCCTGAGCGGCAGCGACATGCAGCGAGGTCCGCCACCGCCGCGAGCGAGTTCGCTGCCCTCGATGGTAATCACGGTACGGTGCTTGGCATCGGCCCAGTCATCGAACGCCAGGAAATTGATGGCGGGCACAACCCTGAACCCGGCATTCTGCATTTCGCAGAGCGTTTCATCGTTGCGCCGGTAGCTCACCACCGTACCAGGGCGGACCGCCAGAAAGTTGCAGGCCGAGCTCCACTGCTCCCGTTCCTGGTCGATTCGCCGCGCCCCACCGGCGAGGATCGGCTCGAGCGGCAGCCTCACTGCCCGGAGCGCATCGAAGAAATTGGGCATCTCATGCACGGCATCGGTTCCCTTGTGCCGATGCAACACCGGGAGCCGCTCCGGACCCAGGAAGAACGGCGGATATACCACACACAGCTCGTGGTCGATCTGGGAGAAGATCATGTCGAGATGGATGGCGGTGGGCGCCTTTGGCATCACAACGATGAGCACGTCGGTCACGACGCCTTGCGCAAAGACCGTTTCGCACAGTTGATCGAGAGCCGCGGGCGAGCTACGCTCGCTGAAGCCCAGCACCAGCACGTCCGGCCGAAGATAGTGAACGTCGCCACCCTCCAGCGTGTAGTTGCTGCGCCGCTCTTCCGATCCGTCGTACAGGATTCCCGCGTTGCTCAGCTCGGGGTGAAAACGAAACAATCCGTTGATCAGCAGTTCCTCGGTCCAGCGCACGCCATGGCGCATAGCCCCGACCACCACGTGCTCGCCGATGACCATGCCGATGTCACGAGGAAAAAACAGATTTGGGAGTGGCGGGAACTCGAATCCGACTTCGTTGAGCGCCCGTGCGATGGGACCGCTTTCCTCCTCGGTACCTTCGATCAGCATGGTGACGATCTCATCGGAGGGCAGCCCGCTCAGCCGCTGGGCCAGCTCATCCGAGGGCACCACGTCCATCGTCTTGGAAATCAGATATTCGCGAGCCTCGGGCTCATGCAGAATTTCCGCGAGCAGATCGCGGACCTGGAGCACACGGGAGAACCGGCGCAGCACCGAGACGAACTGCCGGTGCTCCCGCTGGGCGATCTCCAGATCGATAATGTCGTCGTAGAGATAGTCTGCGCGATTGCCCGGCGTCACCGCCTCGAGCTCACGGCCGGGAGTGTGTACCAGTACGGATTCGAGCGCGCCGATCTCAGACGTGACGTGGAGGGGCATACAACAAGCTATTCAGGACAACGGACTACGGGCCAGTGGCCCTGAAACCCCGTCCGCGTAGAACCTTTCCCGGTAGTGCGCCGGTCGCCTTGCCCTCCGCGATAACCGGAACCCCGTTCACCAGTACCCACTGCATCCCGACACTGAGCTGATTGGGCTCATCGAACGTGGCGAGGTCGCGCACCTGCGCCGGATCGAAGACCACGACATCGGCCCACATGCCCGCCTTCAAGACACCGCGGTCGTCCAAACGCATCCGCTGAGCCGCCAGAGACGTGAATTTGCGGATGGCATCCTCGAGCGTGAGCCGCTTCTCCTCGCGAACGTATTTGCGGAGGATGCGGGGGAAGGTGCCGTACGCCCGGGGGTGCGGGTGGGCCTCGCCCAGCAGACCATCGGGCGCGGTTCCCTCCGAGTCGTTGTTGATGGAGACCCACGGATGCTGCAGTGCGAGGACCACGTCGGGCTCGGCCATACCGAAGACCGCGACGTTTGTCAGGGCATTGTCCTCGACCAACAGATCCAGCAGCGCCGTGATCGGATCCGTTTTTCTCTGCTTGGCTACGGCCGCCAGCGTCTTACCCTGGAGCGGGCGGAGCTTGGGGTTTTGCACCGCACCGATGAGGATGGCCTCGGGGCCGGCGATCTCCTTCCAGGCATTGTTCTCCCAGGAGCCGGGCGTCTCCATGTCGCGGCGAATTCGCCGGCGCGCAGCCGGGTCGCGCAGGCGTTCGAGCAGCCGAGCGGTGCCACCGTCGTGAGCCCAGGGCGGTACCATCGCCGACAGGGAATTGAACCACGCGGTGTAGGCGTACGTGTCGGCCGCGATATCGACGCCGTCGGCCCGCGCGGAGTCGATCTTCGCGAGCACCTGGCGCATGCGCCCCCAATTTTTCGTTCCCGCCACTTTCAGGTGCCAGATCTCAACCGGGATATTCGCCTCACGGCCGATCCGGATCGCCTCGTCGATTGCGGGCAGGATTTCATCACTTTCGGATCGCATGTGGGTGGCATACACGCCCCCGTACTTTGCAGCCTCGCGGGCCAGGGCGATGATCTCCTCCGTCTCCGCGTAGGGCGCGGGTGGGTACTGGAGTGATGTCGAAAGGCCCACCGCACCATCCCGCATGGCGGCCGCCACGAGGTCCCGCATCCTTTTGAGCTCATCGGGATTCGGATCCCGGTCGTCGTCGCCGAGCACCATGCGGCGCACCTGTGTAGCCCCGACGTAGTGCGCCACGTTGATACCGATCTTCTGCCGCTCGAGCCGTGCGAAATATTGGGCGAAGCTCCGCCAGTCCGGGGTAATCTTAAGCCACTCGTACCCGAGCTTGCCGGCCGCGATGATGCTGTCGTTCAGCGGTGCCGCACTGCCCCCCTCGCCGGTTATCTCAGTGGTGATGCCCTGAAAAATCTTGGAGGGGAGATGCGCGTTTACCAGGATGGTCAAATCCGACTGGCCCAGCATATCGATGAATCCGGGAGCCACGACCTTACCCGCCGCATCTATCGTCTGACGAGCGCGGGCGCCCACCAGAGAACCCACCGCCGCGATCCTCCCATCACGCACAGCAATGTCTCCCGCGTACCATGGGGATCCAGTGCCATCGATGATGTGACCATTGCGAATGATCAGATCGAACTGAGGGGCTTGTCCGAAGATTGTAGAAGGAAGAAGGGCGATGAGCAGGAGACACACGGCATAACGCATGGGGTCCCTTCCGTTGATGCTATCGATTCACGAGAGCGTAACTCAAGGTCTCGAGCTCCAGCGCGAGGTTCACAGTCTTGACCACCACATCATCCGGCACCGAGAGCTGAACCGGGGCGAAGTTGAGAATCGCCTTCACCCGCAGTGCGACCAGGCGATCGGTAACAGCCTGCGCAACGTCGGCTGGGGTTACCAGGACCGCCATATCGAGCGGCTGTCGAGCGACCTCTTTTTCGAGAGTGGAAATGTCGAGGACCGTGAGGCCGTTCCATTGGCGGCCTATTTTCGATGGGTCGCTGTCGAAGATGGCAACGATATCGAATCCGCGCTGTTTGAACCCACGGTATTGAACCAACGCACTGCCGATCTTCCCAGCCCCGATCATTCCCACTCGATACCGTCGCTTGAGCCCGAGAATACCGCGCATCTGGTCGGCCAGCTCGGGCACCGGGTAGCCCAATCCCCGTTTTCCAAAGGAGCCGAAGAATGACAGGTCTTTTCTGACCTGAGCGGAGGTCGTGCCTCCCCGTGATGCGAGCGCCCCGGAACTGACCGTCTCGATCCCCTGCTCCTCGAACTCCTCCAGAAAACGGAGGTAGAGCGACAGTCGGCGGACGGTGGATTCGGCAACTTTGCGCATGCGTTCCGGTTTTATGTGAAATGTTTCACAAAGCTACCGCATGGTCCATCCTCCGTCAACGAGTGCACGATGCAACCGAACGAACTCGGTGGGATTCAGGACTTCCGGACGCGCGGTGCCGTCAACCCCGAGGATGCGCAACAACTCCGTGAGCCGCTCGACATTCCAGCCGGTGAATTCGCGCAGTCCACGCAATAGCTGCTTGCGGCGGAAGCCGAACAAGCCGACCACGAGAGCACGGAAGCTCTCCCGCTCGGCGTCGTTCACCAGTGGCAGATCCAGCGGAGTGAGGCGGAGCACCGCCGAATCAACCTTGGGTGCGGGCTGGAACGCGCCGGCCGGCACGGTGAAGAGGCGCTCCACCCGAGCAACCACCTGAATCCCGATCGTCAGCGCGCCGTACGCTTCAGTTCCCGCGTCCGCAGCCACACGTTCCGCCACTTCCTTTTGCACCAGGAAAACGATCCGAATGGGGCGTGGCGGCAGCAGAGCCTTGTCGAGGAGAGGCGACGTGATGTTGTAAGGAATGTTGCCGGTGACCAGAAAACGACCGCCATTGGGGACCACCCGATGCCAATCCACCTCGAGGGCGTCGCCCTCGATCACTTCCACGTTGGGAAAACGTGATCTCAGATCAGGCACCAGATCGCGGTCCTTCTCGATCGCGACCACACGGCCAGCTCTTTCGATCAGGGCAGCGGTCAGTCCGCCCGGGCCAGGACCGATCTCCAGCACCGTGTCACCGGGACCGGCCTGAAGCGCGTCGGCGATGCGTGACAGCAGCCGTGGATCGCTGAGAAAGTGTTGGCCCAGCCGCCGTTTGGCGCGGGCCATCGCTAGATCTTGAGCACCAGCAGCGTGCGGTCATCGTTCGGATGAGCCCCGAACGCATCGCTCTGCTCCAGCACCCGTTGCACGAGAGCTTCCGGGTTTTGCATCCGGTGTGCCGCAATCTCGGCGAGCAGGCGCTCCTCTCCGAACGGCTCATCCGCATCATTTCGAGCGTCGACCAGACCATCGGTCCACAGCACGAGCAGATCGTTGCCCGGAGACCAGGGCACCTGCCGTGCCTGGATGTCTCCCGCAATGGCGAGTCCGAGCGGCGGCGCGGTGGCTTCGAGCCGTTCAGGAAGGCCCTCGCGCGGTACCCGAAAGGCGTGGGGATGCCCCGCGTTGGCGTAGTCGAGGCGCCCAGCCACCGGATCGAGCACACCATAGAACACGCTGAAGTGCATCTCTGTCCGGGCCAGCTCGCTGGAAAGACTTCCGAGCAGCGCGCTCAGGGTTTCGTCGGGGCTGTCAGAAGTGGCGGCATGAATGCCGGCAGCGGCCATCACGAGCGCCATGACGAGTGCCGCCGAGAAGCCGTGCGAGGCCACGTCGCCGAGCATCACGCCAACCCTGCCGTGGCCCAGCCGGCTGAAGGTGTAGAAGTCGCCTCCCACTGAATCGGCGGGCAAGCAGCGTGCAGCTACATCGGCATACCCCTGCAACACTGCAGGCGATGGAAGAAGTTTGAGCTGCAGGTCGTGCGCCAACTCAAGCTCACGCTGGAGCCGCTGCTGTTGCGCGTCCCGCTCAGCCAGCCGTGCATTCTCGACCGCGGCGCCAATCTGATTGGCCACTGCTCCAACCAGCTTGCGGTCATCGAGGGTGAACCGGTCTCCGCCGATTCGGTCCGTCAGATTCATGACGCCGACACATCGCACCTCGCTGCCAGGAGCGGCGTAGGTGATGGGAACACTGAGAAAGGAGTCCCCCCGGTAACCGCGAGCACCACCGCACTCGGATGGCACCGACTCCGGGTCCGAAGGATCAAAGGTCACGGTGCGTTGCTCCCGGAACACGCGAGCCGCGATCGAGCAGTCGTCGTCGGTCGGAACGGGGAGCAGTCCCTCCGGAGCGAAGCCTCTCGCGGCCACTGTTCGCAACGTGTCGGTGCCCTCGTCGAACACCATGATCGAGGCCCGCCGCGCGCCTACCACGGCACTCACCTCCCGCACGATGATCTGGGCTGCTTCTTCGAGTCGTAGAGTCCGACCCAGTATCTCGCTGATGGCATAGAGCAGCTCGATCTCCTCGTAGCGTCCCGCCAGCTCCTCCGCAACGTGAGCGCGTTGCCGCTCCGCATCGAGCAGAGCCGCCACGAGCGACAGGACTCTGGGCGCGGCCTCACGCAGATGCTCGCCGTTCCGCTGCCCCGGCGTGAGGGCGCCCACTTCGAGCCAGAGGCCGGATGAGCCATCGAGCGGCTCCAGCCACGCGGGACCGCCGGGTGTGGTCGTCAGACCCGAGCCTTGGGGACGATCGAGTGACCAACCCGGATCGATTCCCGCGGAGAGGTGGAGTGCCTGGCCTTCGACGCGCCACAGCCGCACTCGCCCACCGACGAGTGCGCCGAGACCTTGCAGCAGATGCTCGAGCCGCCCTACGGGCGGCGCAGTATCATGCAGATGGAGTTTCCTCGCTCATTGAACTGGACCCCGTCAACGAGCTTGCGGATGAGATAGAGGCCCCGGCCATTGGCCTCATCGAGCTGCTCAGGGGTGAGTGGCTCGGGTACTGCGCTCGGGATCGAAGCCGGGTCCCTCGTCGGTGACCGAGACCCTGATCGACTCGGGGACCAGCTCGGCTCGGATGTCCACCCATTTGGTCCGATCCTCTGCGTTGCCCCTCACGATGGCGTTGGTCAGAGCCTCCGACAGCACCACGCGAAGCCGGAACCGTGTGGTCTTCGTAGCTTCGTGCCCGGCCAGGCAATGGCGGGTGACGAGCTCCACTGCCTCTTCGATGCAGTTGACGTCGCTCGGAAGCCGGAGCGTTACCAGCGTCGCCGATCCGTCAGCCTCCGATGCCGACGTACGGCGGACGCAGAGGCGGAGGGGCGAGGTCATCGAGCGCGACTAGAAGCTGGTGAGGGCCTGCTCGGGCGTCTCGGTGATCGCAAAGAGGGTGTCGAGCTTCGTCAGCTCGAACAGGGAGCGAAGGTCGTCGTTCAGCCCGGAAAGGCGGAGCTCGCCACCGGCCTCACGGACCCGCTTGGAGATGGAGACCAGGGCACCGAGCCCGGATGAGTCGATGTAACCGGTGCGGGAAAAATCGATGAGCAGCCGGCGCTCACCCTTGTCCAGCGCTGCTTGAATCAGGTCTTTGAGCTCGTGGCGGTTGCCCACGATAAGCTGGCCATCCACCTGGACGACCAACACCCCACGTGAATCCTTGGTCTGGCTGAAGCCCATCGTGCTTTCTCCTCAGCTCGTTGCGCGATCGGATTGCAATGCAACCATGGCCGCCACTTCGACAATATCATCGGCAGTGGCCCCGCGCGACAGGTCGGCCATAGGGCGAGCCAGCCCCTGCAGGATGGGGCCGATCGCTGTAGCTCCCGCCAGCCGTTGCGCCAGCTTGTATCCTATGTTGCCGGCGTCCAGATCGGGAAAGACAAGCACGTTCGCTCTTCCGCCTAACGGAGATCCGGGCGCCTTCCGCTCGCTGACGTCGGCGTTGAGTGCGGCGTCGGCCTGGAGCTCACCGTCGCTCGCGATGTTGGGCGCCAGCTGTTGGAAGTGAGCGGCCGCCTCCTGTACTCGGGCGACATGCGGTCCCTTGGCACTGCCCTTGGTGCTATACGACAGGAAGGCCACCCGGGGGGAGTCGCCCACCAACCTGGAACGGTCACGCGCCGCGGCAAGCGCGATCTCGGCGAGCTGCCCAGGCGTGGGCTCCGGAACGACCGCGCAGTCGGTGAAGGTCAGCACCGTGTCATCCGGAAGCACCATGTAAAAAGAGGAGCTGACCAGGCTGACGCTGGGGGCAGTGCCAATGGCCCAGAGCGCCGCGCGAACCACGTCGCCCGTAGGTACGGTGGCACCGGCCACGCAGCCATCGGCCTCACCCAGCGCCACGAGTGCGGCACCGAAATGAAGCGGCTCCGCGGCCAGGTCGAGCGCATGCACGCCGTCTCGGACGCGGTCCGGCCTTCGCTCGCGCAGGTACTCGGCGATCCGGCCGAGCCGCTGATCTTTTGCCGGATCGAGCCCTGCCCCACCGAGCACGATCGGCTCCATGCCCGCTTGGGACCGAAGCCGTTCCGCTGCCTGGACGACGCGCGGATCGCTGCCTTCGCAGAGCACCACGCGCGCTCGGCGACGGGCGGCCCGTTCGAGCAGCTGAGCCCGAAAGCTCATGCGCGGAAGCGCCGAGCCAGCGCGGTGGCGACGACAGGGTGCACCATCGGCGTGACGTCGCCACCGAACCGCGCGACCTCACGCACCAGACTCGAGCTCAGGTAGGTGAGATCAACGGCGGGAACGAGAAAGACCGTCTCGAGCGAGGGATGCAGCTGGCGATTCATGAGGGCCATCTGGAACTCGTACTCGAAGTCACTGACCGCTCGAAGTCCGCGCACGATGATTGTGGCGCCGACCTTCTTGGCGAATTCCGCGAGCAGTCCGTCGAAGGACTGAAACGAGACTCGGGGATCATCGCCCACCGCCGTGCGGAGCATGTCCAGTCGCTCCTCGACTGAGAAGAGCGGTTGTTTGCCCACATTGACGGCGACCGCCACGATGAGGCGGTCCGCGAGTGCCAGGCTTCGGCGAACCAGGTCTTCGTGTCCCTTCGTCGGCGGATCGAATGAGCCGGGATACACGGCGATGTGGGTCATGGCGCGTGGAAGAAGGTGATGGCAGTGTCGCCGTAGCGGCGGGTGTCGTCGCCGTTCAGGTCCTGATCGGAGTGGTGCTCGACCGAAAGAATGCGTGCGAACGGCTGGTGGCGGAAGTGCGAGACCAGTCGATTCGCCTGGTCGGTAGTATAGGGAGGGTCGGCCAGGACGAGGTCAAACTGACCGGGCAGCAGTCGCTCCACGTAGCGCAGCGCATCGCCGCGGTGGACCGTCACGGCACCCTCGACGGCGAGCGCGGCAATGTTGGACCGGAGCGCCTGGAGCGACGGAGCATTCAACTCAACGAATGTCGCCGATTCTGCCCCGCGCGAAAGTGCCTCGAGACCCAGTGCCCCACTCCCGGCGAACAGATCCAGCACCCGGGCTCCGCTGAGCTCTTCCCCGAGGATGCTCATCCATGCTTCGCGCACCCGATCGGCGGTGGGCCGTACACGCGAATCCTTGGGAACGACGAGCCGCCGGCCGCCGAATTGCCCGCCAACGATTCTCAAGGGCGAGAGAAGCCCGTCACACCGAGTGAGGCGTCAAAGCGCAGAGACGCGCCTGGAGGGTGCTCGTGCCGTTCCACTCGTTGCACTCGATTCGGAACGCCGCGTCCACGAGATCATCACCCAGCCAGGGAACCCGGTCGGCCCATTGAAATCCGATGACGGAAACCCGGCAATTGCCGTCGTCGAGCACGCCTTTCAGATGACCGCTCCCCACAATACTCCGATCGGTCCATCGCACACCCCGTACCCCGAAGACCGGACTGGAGTTTCCCTGCCCGCAGGGCTCCAGGTAGCGGCAGAGACGTTCCAGGTCTCGCGTGACCTCGTGCAACCCGACCTCCAAATCGACGCGCTGCTCCGGTCCTAAATCCGCCGGTGCGAGCGTCTCCCGCGCAATGTCACCAAAGCGGTCCCGAAACGCCTCCAGCCTGTCACGCTGAATGGTGAGACCAGCGGCCATCCGGTGGCCGCCATACCGCTCCAGGAGGTCTCCACAGGAGAGCAGCGCGGCATGGAGATCGAAGCGGGAGGTGCTTCGGCCCGATCCTTTGCCGATCTCACCATCGAACGCGATGAGAAAAGTTGGACGGCCATACCGCTCCACCACCCGGGAGGCGACGATGCCGACGACACCAGGGTGCCAGCCCTCCCCGGCGAGGACGAAGCTGGCATCGCGTTCGGGATCGCCGGTGCGTTCGACCTGCTCGAGGGCCTCGTCGAGAATGCGCTGATCCAGCGCCTGCCGCTCGATATTGAGGCCTTCCAGCCGCTTGGCGAGCTCGGCGGACTCCACCGGGTCGTCACTCAACAGCAGGCGCAATCCATCCGTAGCATCCGCCACTCGGCCCGCGGCGTTCAGGCGGGGGCCGAGCACAAATCCCAGATGCCGCGCCACGACTTCTTTCCCCGTGAGCCCGGTCGCTTCTACCAGCGCGCGCACTCCTACCCAGCGACTGTCAGCCAACAACTTGAGGCCGTGCCTCACGAGAATCCGGTTCTCTCCCTGCAGCGGCACGACGTCGGCGACGGTAGCGAGGGCAACGAGGTCCAGCAGGTGGAACGCGAGGTTTGCAGGCAGACCAAGCGCGGGTACCAGCGCCTGAACCAGCTTGAAGGCAATGCCGGTTCCGCAGAGATCGTTGGCGCCGGAAGTATCGTCCGCCCGCTGAGGGTCGACCACCGCAAGCGCAGCTGGCAGCTCGGCGCCGGGCAAGTGGTGATCCGTGACGATGACACCGATGCCGGCTTCTCCGGCGGAGCGCACGGTTTCCATGGCGGTGATGCCGCAGTCGCACGTGATGATTAGAGCAGCGCCCGCAGCCTTTGCCGCTGCCAGGCCGGCGGGGCCGAAGTCATAGCCATCGCGGAGACGGTGAGGCAGGAACGGCACGACATCGGCACCGGCCACTCGCAGCGCGCGCGTCAGAAGAGCGGAGGAGCACTGCCCGTCTACGTCGTAATCACCATGCACCATGATGCGCTCGCCGGCCCGCACCGAGCGTGCGATAACCTCTACTGCCTCGGCCATCCCCGCGAGGCGGGAAGGATCGGACAAGTCGGCGAGCCGTGGCCTGAGGTAGGACCGGGCCGCCTCTTCGGTGCCATGACCTCTTTGGATGAGCAGCGCGGCGAGAGCCGGCGGCACCCGGAGTGCCGCGGCGAATGCCTCGACTTCCGCGCGATCCGGCTGGGGGGCCACCGCCCATCGCAGCATTGGCGCTGGAAAGACGCTCACCATGTGAGTCTACTGCCTCGCCTGTTCATCAAACCGACCCTGCCGGCTCGGTCGGGTACAGAATCGCTCCACACGCCTCACAGGCATCGATGACGGTTCCGGCCTTGATCTGGCTTCGTCGATTCATGGGAATGGCGGTGTGGCAGGCGCCGCACGCGCCTCCGACCAGCGGGACCACTACATCATTCGAGCGGGTGCGGCGCAGGCGGTCATAGTGCGCGCGCAGAGGCTTCTTGACCAGGGCCGCGGCTTCCTCCCGAACGCGAACCGCTTCATCACGCTCGGACTCGAGCTCGGCTCTCCGCCGGGCGACCTCCGCTCGCTCGGGAGCTTGCGCTGTTTCAACCGCAGCGAAATTACGTTCCTCCTCCTTGAGCTTGACCTCCAGCTGCATGACCATCTCCGCGCTCCGCAGCCAATCGTTCTCCTCCTTGGCCATGACTGATTGTGCCAGGTCCAGCTCTGTCATGAGCGTAGAGGCGTCCTTCGGATTGCGGACCTGTTCTAAGCGCTGCCGCCGTCGATCCTGAAGAATCCGGTAGCTCTCGATCTTGGTCTCCAGATCGTCACGGCGGCGTTGTCCGTCCGCTGCCGCACGCCGAGCCGCTTCGAGCTTGGCCCGCGCAGCCTGGAGAACCTGGTCCAGGCCCGAGGTCTCAGCACTGAGGGCGGCCAGCCGGTCCTCGGCACGGGCCACGAGTGCATCCTTTGCCTGCAATTCGATCAACTTCAGCAAATCAGCGTGCATTCATGCTCCCCTTGAACGATTCGCGACTCGCCCGGTTGTCGTGGCGGCTTTTCTCCACGCATACCACCTGTCCGCTGCAGGAAACTGGGCTCGAAGTTCTGCACGTAATCGCTTCTTTTCGCCGGGCTCGGTCAACGCATCCATTTCTCTGTACCTGGTACGGGCCCGCAGGATCTGGGCAGCCTCATCGTACAGTGCAGCGACCTCCTGCCTGCTGAGCTCGTCGGCAGCTTCCTTCAGGTATGACCACACCGCTTCCGCATCTTCGGACAGGCCCTCAGGCAGCTGGGCAGTGACACCCTCGCTCCTGATGAGAGCTTCGAAGACCTCACGCAGCCGAGGCTTCTCCAGCAGCGATGGCGGTATATCCTGCCTGGCTCCCTGAATCAGCTCAGGGGCCGCGAGCATCGCAGCCAGGAGCTGCGTCTCCGGGCTACGCCGGCCACGAACACGTGGTGGCGCACCGCCAGCTCGACCGGGGCTGGAGGTCGCTCGAGGTCCCGGGCCCACGCTGCCCCGCTGCCTGGCTTTCCGCAAGCTCCCGCTCGCAGCACCTCTTTGCTCACGCCGGCGCGTTGAGCCACGAGTGAAAGATACAGTTCACGAGTGATGGGATCGGCTGCCGCACGTATCGTCGGCAGGAGGCGGTCGAGCGCGTCACGGCGATGCTCCACGCCCTCGAAGAAACCTTTCCGCTCCAACAGCTGGATCTTGCGTTCGAGCAGGTCGAGCGCGTCACGGAGAACGATGTCGAGACCTTCCACCCCGCTCTTTCTCACCAGCGTATCCGGATCGTCACCCGGCGGCAGCGTGGCCACTCGCACTCGGATGGCGTGACGAAGAAGTTCGTCGCCGGCCCGAAAGGTGGCGCGGAGACCGGGAAGGTCGCTGTCATACAGGAGCGTGGCGGCCTGGGTGAAGCGCCGCAGCAGGGCCGCCTGGTCAGGCGTCAATGCCGTGCCGAGCGGCGCCACCACGTGATCGACGCCGGCGAGCGACAGGCGGATGACGTCGAAGTATCCCTCTACCAGCAACACCGATTCTTCTTTGCGAATGGCACCGCGCGCCTGATGCAGATTGTACAGCTGCTTACCCTTATGAAAAATCTCGGTCTCGGGCGAGTTCAGGTACTTCGGCTCTCCCGGTCCCAGCAGTCTGCCACCAAGGCCGACCACGCGTCCGCGGAGATCGTGAATGGGAAAGAGCAGCCGTCTGCGAAAGCGGGGGCTGACCGTGCCGTCTTCGCGCTGCGCCGCGAGCCCTGCCTCCAGCAGCACTCGCTCCTCGACCCCGAGCTCGGCCATCGCCTTGAGAAAGCTGTTCCCTACCGGGGCGAAGCCCAGGCCGAGCATCGCGGCGGTTTCCAGCGGTATGTCGCGGCTCTGCAGATACTCGCGCGCTCCACTCGCGTCGGGCAGCTCGAGGAGCTGACGCGCGAACCAGTCGTGTCCCACCGACATCGCGCTGTACAGCGGCTCATGCGGATCCGGTCCAGCCCGTTCGCCACGATCGGGAATGACAATGCCGGTTCGACGCGCCGCCTCACGCACGGCGGTAGGATAGTCCATGCCCATGCGCTTCATGAACCAGGAGAACACGTCTCCGGACTCGTGGCACACGAAGCAGTAGTAGCGGCCCTTCTTTGGGATGACCGCGAAGTTCCGATTCGTCCCCCCGTGAAAGGGACACGGCCCTCGGTAGTCCGACCCGGTTCGCTTGAGGGCCACTGATTCTCCAATGAGTCCCACGAGGTCGGTGCTGTCGCGCACCTGCTCGATGGTCTCATCCGGGATCATGCTCACGCGGAGAACTCCACGATGGTGACCCCGGTGCCGCCCTGATTGCGAGGCGCGAACGCATAGCGCGACACGCGGCGGTCCTTGGACACGACACGCTGGACCCGATCTCTCACGACGCCAGTGCCCATGCCATGGATGATGCGGAGGAACGGTTGCTCAGCCAGCACGGCCGCGTCCACCGCTGCAACCGTTGCAACTTCGGCTTCGTCGCCCGTCATCCCGCGGAGGTCGACTTCCAGTGAGGCAGCGACGTCAGCGGGGCCGCGAGCCAGCGGGGCAGTCTCACCCCGCCCTTTGCGTTGCTCCTTCGGTGACGTGACCGTCACGGTCGACGGGTCGGTCACGATTCTCATCGAGCCTACAGCAACGACTACCTTGCCGTCGCCCCGGATCTCAACCACGTCACCACTGCCACCACTCTCAAGACGAACTCGGGCCCCGATGGCTAGCGCTTCTGTTTCGCTTTGCTGCCCCGCTACCCCGCTGCCCCCCTGATCTCCTGCCCCGCCGCTCTGCCCCGCGAACTCCTTTACCCCTTCCTCCACCAGCCTCCGTGCTTCTCGCGCTGCCGATTCGTCCGCCGCTCCACGAGCCACGCCGAGTGCCTCCTCGACCCGCTCGCGGGCTTCGAGCAGATAGGCCCGTGCCTGTTTGCGTCCTTCCCGCTCAGCTTCCTTCTCTCGGCGCTTGAGTTCAGCCTCGCGCGCTGTCTGCGATTCCTGCTGCGCCGAGAGTCGGGCGGATAGAGAATCGAGGTCGAGAGTGCGTTCAGCCTGCAGAGTTTGCGCGGCTCGGAGCTCCTGCTCCCGCGCCTCGACCGCGGCCAGCAGTGCGTCGAGACTTCTTTCGGCGTCAGGGATCCGGGCCTCGGCGTCCGTCAGAACACTCGCGGCGACGCCCAGCCGGCGCGCAATCGCAAGCCCGTAAGATCTTCCCGGAACTCCCTTGAGGAAACGATATGTGGGACTGAGAGTTACGGAATCGAACTGAAGCGACGCATTAACGATTCCCTGGGTGTTTTCCGCCACTTGTTTCAGTGAGCCGAGGTGCGTCGTCGCCAGCGTCAATGAGCCTCGTCGTGTGAGCGACACCAAAGCAGCCGCCGCCAGAGCGGCTCCTTCCGCGGGATCGGTTCCACTCCCAATCTCATCGATCAGCACCAGCGTGGCATCATCGGCCTCCTCCAGCACTCGGCGCAGCATGCGCGCGTGCGCGCTGAAGGTCGAGAGGCTGGCGGCAATGGACTGCCGATCGCCGATGTCGGCGTAGAATCGGCGAAACACGGGAAGGCGGCTCCCTGACCCCACCGGAGGAACGATACCGCTCGCCGAAAGCGCCGCTGCGAGACCCACCGCCTTGAGCAACACGGTTTTGCCGCCGGTGTTCGGACCGCTGATGAGCAAGGTACGCTCTTGCTCCGGCAGGTCGAGATCGAACGGGACCACCGGCTCCGTTCCTGCCAACAGCAGCGGATGGCGTCCGTTCACGATGCGAACGGAGGCGGGCGCCGCCACCACTTCGGGCACCTCACCCTCGGTGCTCACCGCATACCGCGCACGAGCAACCAGATCATCGACCGCCACGCACATCTCGATCGACTGCCGCAGAAGCGCGAGCTCCGGACGGAGCATGTCGGTGAGCGCACGGAGAACGCGAAGTGTCTCACGCTCTTCTTCGACCTGCGCCTCACGGAGAGCGTTGCCCAGCTCGATCGTCTCGGACGGTTCTATGAAGAGGGTGCCGGCGCTGCCCGACTCGTCGTGGATGATCCCGGCCGGCCGGCTCCGGGAATCGCGCCGCACCGGAATCACGTAACGACCGCCGCGCACGGTGACGCTCGCATCCGATGAGGCCGAGCCGGCATCGAGGGAGCGCAGCAGTGCATCCAGGCGGCGAAGGAGACGCTGCCGGGCGGCTTGGACTTCGCGTCGCGCGCCCGCGAGCTGTGGGCTGGCAGTGTCGAGCAGGTTGCCTTCCGGATCGACCGATTGCTCCAGCCGGCGTTCGATCGACTTGTCCGGCACTTCTGAGCTGAGCCGGCTGGTGTGGGGAGCCACATTCGGCAATGCGCCGCAGATCGGCGTGGATCACGCGCGCGCTGGTCAGGACTCGATGCAGTCCGGCCAGCTCCATGCCGTCGAGCACACTGCCTTCGATCCTGAGGCGGCTTACCGCAGCCGTGACATCAGGAATCGGCTCCGACACCAGGCCGTCGCCACGGCGAAACAGAGCGGCCACCTCTCCTACCCTCGCGAGCTCCTCCCGAATCCAGCCGATGTCATCGGTCGGCCATCGGGAGAGCACGCGCTGGGCTCCCAACGGACCAACCGTGTGAGCCGCTACCAGCTCGAGCACCGAGCCGAACTCTATCGTTTCGAGCGCGTCGGCCGATTGGTCCGGGGGCAACGGCAACGGGGTGCTGCCCTGAGTCTGGGCCGGCACCCCGCTGGGAGAGAGAGGTTCTGCCTGCGGCATCAGCCTGCCTGTAGCTCCTCGCGCACGATCTGGTTGATCACCTTCCCATCGGCCTTGCCCTTGTATTTGGGCAGCACCTGTCCCATGACCTTGCCGATGTCCTTTGCGCCCGAGGCGATTGCCTGTCTGACCGCTGTTCGGATCTCCTCGGGATCGACTGCCGGTGGGAGGAACTCCTCCAGCACTTTGATCTGTGAGGCTTCGTTCGCGGCGAGATCCGGCCGGGTTGCGGAGTATTGCTCGATCGCTTCCCGCCGGATTTTGATGCCCTTTCGCAGCACGTCCACCACCTCGTCGTCGCTCGCAGGACGCCGAAGATCGATCTCACGGTTCTTGAGATTGGCGAGGATCGTGCCGAGAACGAGAGTGCGTTCCTTGTCCTGCGCCTTGCGGGCGGTGTTGAGTGCGGCTCGCAGTGTTGCGGTCAGGCTAGACTCTTGGGACACGGGGACCACGCCGGCCTTTGCGCACGGCGGCGCTCATCTTGCGCTTCCGTTTTTCGCTTGGCTTTTCGAAGTGTCGGTGCTTGCGGAGGTCCGACAGGATGCCGGCCTTCTCGCACTTCTTTTTGAACCGCTTGAGCGCCCGATCGAAGCTCTCGTCATCATGAATGATGACTTCTGGCATTCGCTGACTCACCCCTCTCGAGCCCGGTAAGGGCAAATGTCGTAAAGATTTCGAAATTTATTCGGGGGCAGGGTGAGGGGCAAGAAGCCCGACGTCGCGCGAACGCGGTACACCTGAAAACGAGCAGTGACTACAAACTGGGTCTGTCATCCTGAGCGAAGCGAAGGATCGGCCCGCATGAGGACTCACCAATACTTCGTTTACCTTCTCGCCAGCGCGACCCAGCGACTCTACGTGGGCATGACCAATGACTTGAAGCGCAGAGTGTCAGAACATCGATGCGGGACTGCTTCCAGGTTTACCCACCGGTATGGGATAACTCGGTTGGTCCATGTAGAGACGACCTGGTCAGTTCGCGACGCCATCGCTCGGGAAAAGCAGATCAAAGGTTGGTTGCGGTGCAAGAAAGTAGATCTAATAGAGGCTGAGAACCCTCACTGGAAGGACCTGTCGCCAGAATGGGACTTGTATCTGGCCGATCCTTCGCTTCGCTCAGGATGACAGACTTGAGCGGCTGCGCTCGGAATGACATCCGCCTAACCCGGAGGCCAGCTCAACTTCCTCCCCCCGAGCACATGGAAATGCAGATGATCCACGCTCTGCCCTGCGTTCCGGCCGGTGTTCGTCACGATGCGATAACCATCCGGGTCCAAGCCCTGCTCGCCGGCGAGCTCGGCGGCAAACGCGAGCAATCGTCCCAGCAATCGTTCGCCATCGTCACCCTTGAGATCACGAACGGCGGCAACATGCCGAGTGGGGATGACGAGCAGATGGACGGGAGCCTTGGCATCGATGTCGCGGAACGCCACCGCCTCATCGGACCGCTTCACGATCTTGGCCGGAATATCTCCCGCCACGATTTTGCAGAACAGACAGTCAGCCATGGGTTCCCCGCAGTCGTGCGGCAGACGCAATCGCGGCGCCGGCAAGGGCCGCGGTCTCGAATCGCAAGGTATTGGGTCCGAGAGCGACTGGCTGGTATCCGGCGCTTATGATGGCAGCCCGCTCCTGGGAGCTGAAGCCGCCCTCTGGTCCAACCAGTATAGTAAGAGGAGTGTGATTCAGGTCGGCTGGCGGAACGCCTCCCGCCTCATCCGCCAGCCACCGGGTTCCGACTATCCGTCCAGCCAGGAACTCGTCGAGGCGCAGCGGTTCCTCGACGCCGGGAGCCCACACCGCACCACACTGCTTCGTCGCCTCCAGCACGACACGCCGGAGCTTTTCGAGGTGGGACTGCTTGACCCGCGATGCCACTCCTGCCGTGCGCGCCGTCTCCAGCGGAACGAGTCGTGTGACGCCGAGCTCGACCGCTTTCTCTGCCATCCAGGTGAATCGCTCCCGGTCACCGGCCGCCACGGCCAGCGTCAGCTCGGGCTGAGTCGGCTTCCTTTCGGCCGATATGATGTCGACCAGCCACTTCGTCCCATCACGTACCAACACACCAGTGCCGCTGAGTCCAGCCCCGTCCAGCACTTCGACACCTTCGTCCTCCCGGGCGCGACGGACCTTGAGATGGTGGACTTCGCTGTCGTCCAGTGTCGTTCGTTGTCCGATGACGGCGGAACCCGGGGGAACCAGAACTCTCATCTTCCCGCGGCTACGGCCCACCAGCCGGCATCCACGGTCTCCTGGGTTTCCCTGAAGCCCGCTGCCTCGAGCGCCTGGCGAAACTCTGTCGCCTCATTCCGCTCCATGCCGGAGAAGATGGCGACGCCATCAGGAACGAGCGCACTCGCAATGGTAGGCAGCAGAGCAGTGTTCGCGGTGCGGAGGATATTCGAGAGGATCACTTCGGCAGGACCCGCCAGCGGCGCCAGAACGTCGGCATCTCCATCGAGGAACTGGACTCTCCCGAGCACACCATTCCGCTCCGCATTCCGGCTCGCAACCTCGTTTGCCTCGGGATCAATCTCGATGCCGATTGCTCGAGCGGCGCCCAGCTTCACTGACGCGATGGAAAGAATGCCGCTGCCGCTCCCGAGATCGAGAACCCGCTGCCCCGATTCCAGCAACCGCTCGAGCAAGGTGAGCGCGGCGCGCGTGGAGCCGTGCTCCCCGCTGCCGAAAGCCGTCTCGGGATCGATCACGACAGTATGGTCATCGGGAGTTGTGGCTTCGGGCAGCCACGAGGGTACCACAGTAAGACGTCCGAACCGGCGCGGACTCAGCCCGTGCCGCCATGCGACCGACCAATCGACCGGATCCAGCCGGCGCCACGCGGTCTGGGCTGCCCCATCCACACGCCCTTCCAGCTCCGCCACCAGCGCCTCGGCCGACTCTTCATCCGGTGCAAAGGTCACCAGCGTGCCGTCGTCCCGTTCTTCCACAGCCTGCCCGGTTCGGGTCACCAGCCAGGCAGTCAGTCCGTCGCGGCGTTCCGGCGCCGTTCGGACATCGATGGCCCACCAGCTCATGCCCCGAGCGCTTCCTTCAGTTTCGACCAGAACCCAGGTGCGCGCTTGGGGCCCTCGCCCTCGAGCTTGGCCAGCTCGCGGAAGAGCCGTTCTTGTTCGTCAGTCAGCTGCTCCGGCGTCCACACGTGTACTCGTACCAGCAGATCGCCGTGCCCGTCCTGTCCGAGGATCGGCAGGCCCTTGTTCCTGATTCGGAGAACCGTTTCGGGCTGGGTGCCCGAGGGAACCTTCAGAGTTTCCTCTCCATACGGCGTTGGGACCTCGTGCTCTCCACCAAGGGCAGCCTGGGAAAACGAGAGCGACAGGTCGTAGATCAGGTCATCGCCCTGCCGCTCGAAGCGCTCGTCTTCCTTGATATCCAGCATGACGAGCAGATCGCCACTCGGACTGCCCCTCGGTCCCGCAGCGCCCTGGCCACGCAGCGTCAGATAGTTGTTCCCTGAAACTCCGGCGGGTACCTCGACCGTAACAGTTCGCTCACCCCGTACACGCCCTTCCCCGCGGCAGACTTCGCATGGCTCGGCGATCACGGTGCCCTCGCCATTGCACGTAGGACATGGGGCAACGGAGATGAACTGCCCGAACATGCTGCGCGCCGCGCGCCGGACTTCGCCACTGCCGCCGCATCCGGTGCAGGTGGTCGGCTTGCTCCCGGCCTTGGCGCCACTTCCCTGGCAGACGGTACAGCGCTCGAGGCTCTTGATCTTCACGTTCTTCTTTGCCCCGAGTGCTACCTCGGTGAGGGTCAGGCGAACCGTGACCTTGATGTCCTGGCCTTTGCGCTGGTCGGCACGTGAGCGGCCACCGCCGAAGAGGGACTCGAACCCGCCCATTCCCCCGAAGTCGCGCATGAAGATGTTGAGCGCTTCGCCCAGATCCACATGATGGAAGCCGCCGCCACCACCGGCTCCGACACCGGCCTTGCCGTAGCGATCGTACATCGCGCGTTTCTCGGGATCCCGAAGCACTTCATACGCCTCGGTGATCTCTTTGAAACGCGCCTCCGCCTCCGGAGCGGAGTTCCGGTCCGGATGGTACTCCATGGCAAGCTTACGGTAGGCCTTCTTGATCTCCGTCTCGGTTGCGGTCCGCGAGCATCCGAGCAGGACGTAGTAATCGCTCACTCCAGCAATCCTTCCACCAGGCGGCTGGTGTGTTCCACCAGGCCGATGATCTTGTCGTAGGGCATGCGGGTCGGGCCCATGACCCCGATCACACCTTTCAGCCCACCCGATTCGTACGATGAGGTCACGAGGGTAAAGCCGCTGAGCCGAGTGTCCGGATTCTCCCCTCCGATAGTGATCGAGAGACCCCGCTGCCGCCGAGATTCCAGGGCCTGCTTCAGCAAGTCGCGGCCTTCGGTAAGGCGAAGCAGATCGCGCATGCGCGAGTTGGACGCGAACTCGGGCTGATCGGCGAGCATCTGCGCGCTGCCGAGCACAACCGAGCTATCCTCGTTCGACAGATCGAAAAGACCGTCGCCTTCGGCGATGAAGATGTTCAACAGCTCGCGGCCACCCTCGGTTCCGCCTGCATCCCGCAGCCGCTCGGGCAGAGTGCCGCGAATCTCCTGCAGGGTCAGTCCGGACAAGCGCTCGTTCAAAATTCCCGACACCTGCTGAACCGATTGGGCGGGCACCACACCCGGTACCTCGACGAAGATGGTTCTGACTACCCCGCTCTTGAGGTTGAACACCAGCAGTAGACGGTCGGATGACACATGCACCAGCTCCAGCCGCTCGAGCACCATCTGGTCCAGCGCCGGCGCAACGGCAACGCCAAGTTCCTGCGTGAGTACACCCAGCACCTGCGCCGCCCGGCGAAGCACCTCCTCCACCGCGCTCCGGGTACCGCCCAGTTCCGCGCGAAGCGCCTGCTGCTCCTGATCGCTCGGCGGCGACAGCCGCATGATGGCGTCCACGTACATGCGGTAAGCTCGATCCGTGGGAATCCGGCCAGCCGACGTGTGAGGATGAAACAGATAGCCTTTATCCTCCAGCTCGCTCATGATGTTTCGGATCGTGGCTGGAGATACACCGAGGCCGAATCTGCGGGCAATCGTTTGACTGCCAGCGGGTTCCGCCGTCTGGATGTAGCTGTGCACCACAGCCTCCAGAACGCGCAACTGGCGCTCGGTGAGTTGATCCATACTTGGCATGATGCGAAATCTAGAGCCTGCCGGGGGTAGTGAGAAGTGAAATGCGGGGGCGTCTCAGCTCTGGAGTGTGGGAACGAGCGCATCCAGGCGGAGCCAGCCCTCGGATGTAAGCTGAATTCTATCGCCGACTTGGAGCGCCCAGCCGTGGGACTCCCAGGCCTGTGGTGGTCGCAGGGGGTACCCGCCGCGCATCCAGTCCCTCGTGGGTGCGGAGACCCAGATACAGCTCCTCCAGCCCGATCGACTCAGAGCCCAGCAGCTCGAAACCCACGGCAGGAGACTGGCCCGCCTGCAGTAACCGCTCGTAGGCGGCCCAGTCCCTGACATTCCATCGGCGTTCCCGGCCGAAGCCACTGTGGGCCGAAGGGCCCAAGCCGATGAAGGGCGCTCGCCGCCAATACGCCGAGTTATGGCGGGCGCGGTGCCCGGGCTTGGCCGCGTTGGAGACTTCATAGTGCTCGTACCCGTGAGCGGTCAGGGCGGCATGCGCCTCCAGGAATTCAGCCGCATACCGCTCCTCGTCGACCGGTGAGACATCCCCGCGCGCGGTCCACCGGCCGAGCGGCGTCTGCGGCTCAACGGTCAGTCCGTACAGCGATAGATGCTGGGGGTCGAGGCCAAACGCATGATCCAGGTCGGCCGACCAGTCTCGATTGAGCGACGCCGGAAGGCCGAATATCAGATCGAGCGAGATCTCATCCAGTTGGGCCCTCCTCAGGATGTCCACCGCCTGGCCGACCTGCTCGAACGTGTGGGTCCGATGCATCCAGGTAAGAACAGCCGGATCGAATGATTGAACTCCCAGTGAGATCCGGTTGATCCCGGCATCGCGCCATGCAGCAGCCGCGTGGGGGGTGACATCTTCGGGATTGGCCTCGAGGGTTATTTCTGCGTCCTCTGATACCGGCCGCGTACGTCTGAATCCATGGAGCAGCCGGGCGATGGCCGCAGGCTCCAGGCGTGAAGGTGTGCCGCCTCCGAAGTAGACAGTCTGGATTTCCGGCGACTGCTCCCACACCGGATCGGCTTGCCACATGTCCCACTCGCTGAGCACGGCGGCGACGAAGGCGTCCGAGGGAACGTTGCGGCGCACTGCAATCGCGAAATCGCAGTAGCTGCAGCGGCGGGCGCAGAAGGGTACGTGGATGTAGAGGTGCACGCCTAAATCTAGAGGGCTCGCTACCAGCGCGTGAGCGGAGTTCGGTTATCCGATCGGCAGCAGCGTCATAACTTTGCCTTTTCCTGGGGGTTGCACGTCATTCCGAGCGTAGCGAGGAATCGCTCATCGAGACGTCCTCAAACCAGTGCTCAGCCAGGTCGCTCCAATTCGGATTCATCGTCGCAATCAAGGCGAGTTTCTTCACTCGAGCGTAGTCCTTGATCTGTTTCTCACGAGCTATCGCTTGAGCAGGCCCTGAGCAAGGCTCGAAGTACACCAGTTGATCGATATTGTAGCGCCGCGTGAACCCCGGAATCGAATGCGTCTTGTGATCATACATTCTTCGAACCAGGTTGTTGGTGACCCCGACGTACAGGCGTTTGGTACTACCTGCAAGAATGTAGACGAACATCCCTGTGCTAAGAGACGGTTGAGCGATCCCTCGCTACGCTCGGGATGACGCGCGAGTGCTCGGCAGACGCGCGAGTGCTCGGCAGACGCGTGAGTGCTCAGCGACCCGGGAGGGTTAGGGTGACAGCACGCGGCGGAACAGCCTCCCGGGACACTGCTCGATCACTCCAGCAATCTCCAATCCCGAGATCAACGCAAGCACTTCGCCGATCGGCCGTTTGGACTTCACCGCCAGCTCGTCGGGATGAACCGCATCGCTGCCGAACAGTCCGGCGAGGTCGCGCTCCTCGGGCAATAGCGCTTCAGGTAACGCTCGGCTCGCACTTACAGCGGAGCTCTTGCCGGCAGCTGGCGCAAGCTCGGGAAAGTGCTGGAACAGGTCGGCGGCCTCGAGCACGGGTGCCGCCCCGTCGCGGATCAGACGATTGCTGCCGGCCGACACGGGACTGGTGATGTTACCCGGCACAGCCATGACTTCCCGTCCCTGATCCAGCGCCGCACCTGCAGTGATCAGTGCTCCCGATCCTATGGCAGCTTCAACGACCAGTGTGACTCGGGAGATGCCACTGATCAGCCGGTTCCGTCTGGGAAAGCTTCCGACCATCGGCCGCTCTCCCGGAGGAAACTCGGTCAGCAGCAAGCCGTCCGCAGCCACGCGCTCGTAGAGGGCGCGATTCGCTGCCGGGTATATCACACCGAGCCCATTGCCGAGCACGCCAACCGTGGTTCCGCCGGCATCGAGCGCAGCCACATGTGCCACCGCGTCCAATCCTCGCGCCATCCCGGATGCGATGACGATACCTGATTCTGCGGCAGCTCCGGCCAGCGCTCGGCACACGATGCCGCCATAACTCGAATGATCGCGGCTGCCGACCACTGCCAGGGTTGGACGGGTCAGGAGAGTCAGGTCGCCTAACGCAAAGAGAACCGGGGGCGGATCGGGGATATTTCTGAGCAAAGCCGGGTAGCCTGGATCGGAAGGGACGATTACTTCCGCACCCAATCGCGTGGCCGCTTCGGCGATCTTCCGTCCGGTTTCGAGAGGCGTCGCCTTGATGGCTGTCGCCGCGGCGCTGGAAAATCCGGCATGGTCCCTTATTAACGCGAACGGCGCCGAATGGGCGCCGAGTGCGGTGTTGAAGGTTGAGAGGAGGGCGGCGAGCCGGGCGGCTCCGATCCCTGGTACCTGGGTCAGCGCCAGGTACGCGGTGCGTTCGTCATCCACCAGTCCCGTCCTCCGCTTCCTGAAGATCCGCGGCTGAACCTGCGGCCGCCTTCGCGTCCGCCACCAGCTTCCAGAGATACTCCTTGAGCTCCTCGATTCCGGAGCCTGCAACACTGGAGACGGTCCGCACGCCGAGCGCATCCGGTGTTTGCAGTTGTGGGACTGGATCGCCCGCCGGTAGCAGGTCGCGCTTGGTAAGAATGACGACGTGGCTCTTCTCGGCGAGGTCACGGCTGTACTGGCTGACCTCCTGGCGCAGTCGTTCGTAGGTGCCCTGTGGGTCGGCGCTGTCGAGCGGCACCAGGAACGCGAGCAGCCGGGTTCGCTCCACGTGCTGGAGGAACCGGATCCCGAGCCCCTTGCCCTGGTGCGCCCCTTCGATGATGCCCGGAATGTCAGCGACGACAAACGACCGGTGACCCGAAAGGCCTACCACCCCGAGGTTGGGCTCCAGCGTCGTGAACGGGTAATCGGCGATCTTGGGACGTGCCGCGGAAATGATGGACAGCAAGGTGCTCTTGCCGGCGTTCGGTTCGCCCACCAGCCCGACGTCGGCGATCAGCTTGAGCACCAGCTCGATCTGCCGGTCCTCGCCCTCCTCACCCGGTTCCCACTCGCGCGGGGCCTGGTGCGTTGAGGTGGCGAACCGCGCGTTGCCCCTGCCCCCCCGTCCACCCTTGGCCACGCGCAGGGTATCTCCCGCCTCCAGCACCTCCCCGATCACTTCACCGGTGGTCGCGTCTTTCACCACGGTACCGGGTGGCAGCGGTAGGTAGAGATCGGCCGACGAGGCGCCTGTCTTGGTGGCGCCCTTTCCATGCTCGCCACGGTCGGCCTTCCAGAGCGTGCGGTAACGGTAGTCCAGCAAGGTGGAAAGATTCGGATCGGCCTTGACGTAGACGCTGCCGCCGTGGCCACCGTCTCCCCCATCGGGCCCACCCTTGGGCTTGTACTTGAAGCGCGCAAACGAGCTGGCGCCCGATCCCCCGGTTCCAGCCACTACCCGCACCACTACACGATCGATCAGCATCAATCCCCCGGCGCCCAGCCCTCGCGCACGGTGCGCCAGAGCTGCTTGACCTTCTTCCACTGATCGAACGAGAGCAACGGATTCACGATGGAGAGTGTTCCTTCTATCTGCCCGAATGTGGCACCCGCGTGCAGTGCTCCGCGGAGATGTGAGTGCAGCTGCCTGGGTGCTTCGAGAACGGCCGTCTGGGCAACGGTGCACAGCTCGCGCAGCTTCAGCTCGAGACCCGGACGGGCCAGCGTCCGTCCGTACCCCTCGGTTACCATCCAGGCGTCGATGGCTGGGTGCAGCTGGCGGACGCTCTCGCGAAGCTTCCGGTAGTTCTCACCATACACGACTGCACACAGCTGCTCGCCTAACCGAGTCCACTCGGGAGCTCGGCTGTAATCCGTATCCGGATCGGTGGACGGTGGTTCCACCCCACCAAACTTGCGCCACGCCGTAAAGGCGATCAGAGCGCGCGGGTAACCGACCATCAGCACGCTTTGCAGCAGCAGCTCCTCAACCCAGATGGTCGGAACCTGCGAGGAGCGAAGCGGACTAATCCGCTCCCTCAGCTCCGGTTCATAGCCCTGCGCGATTGCGGCAGCAAACCGCACAAGGTCCCGCGTCTGAGGTTCTAAGCTGTCCTGCTTCGCCATCATCTTACCCAGTTCTGGGGCCGACTTCCCGACCATGTTACCGCGTTCGGCCACGGAAAAACGCACGGCGGCGATAGAGAGACAAGGCGGGTAAGCGGGTAAGAGGGTAAGCGGGTAAGCGGGTTGGCTGGTAAGTAACGGCTGTCATCCTGAGCGCAGCGAAGGATCGTCCCATGAGACGTCAGTTCGAGGATACCCGTGCCGACGTTTGTTACAGCGATCCCTCGCTCCGCTCGGGATGACCTGCAAGTGCTCGGGTCCTTTCCACCCTACCGCCCTCCCGCCCTACCGCTCTACCGCCTTACCGCCTTACCGCCTATACCCGCCTACCACTTACCTTTTCGGCGATGCCCGCACAAGCCTGGGTTTTCCTTATCGCGTCGGCACTTACCGGCGCGCTCGCTCCCGCGCGAGCCATGGCCCAGGCATCGGCGTACATCTCGCTCGACGACCCTCGCCTCTACCTGCTCGAGCATCTGATCGCCCGCGGCGACATCCACGATCCCTCACCCATGGTCCGCCCTTTCCGGCGTTCCGATGCCGTACGCGTGCTCGCAGCCGCCGACAGCTCCGCAGCGAGCCCCTCGTCACTCATTCGCCGGCTGCGCGCGGACCTGGAAGACCTGCCGGAGACTGGCTGGTCGCTCGATGGTCGTGCGGGTGCGCAGGCGTACTCGCACGCGCGCCGAGAGCTGCTCCATCCCGCCGGGTCTTCGGGAGCGCGACCGTACATCGAGCTGCGTGGAACGGCCACCTTCGGGAGCATCATCGCGGTGACGAGACCAGTGATCGAGCCCAGGATCACTGACGATGTCGACTGGCCTGGCCGGCGTGATGTCGAAGTGGCCGGACGGATGGCAGACGCCTATCTCAGCGCGCAGTTCAAGTATGCGACGCTGTTGTACGGGCAGCTCGATCGTAGTTGGGGCCCACCCGGCTACCCGGGTCTGCCGATCAGCGGCTATGCCTACGAGCGGGAAGGCCTGGCGCTCGAGCTCGGCGTCTCCAAGCTGCGACTCTCCGCTCTTGCCACCGACTTGCACGACGAGATCGACAGCCTGGGCCAGACAGTACACCGCTATTACTTCCTGCATCGGCTCCAGTCAGAGCTGTCGAGCCGGCTGTCTCTCGCGCTGTGGGAAGGTGTGGTGCTGGCCGGGACCGACCGTAACTTCGAGACGCGTTACCGAAATCCCCTGTCACTGAGCTATCTGGCCAGCACCATTGGCCTCGGTGACCGTGGAAACGTGCTGCTCGGCATCGATGCACGCTGGCGAGCGTTCGGCCGGACCACGCTCCAGGCCCAGATTGCGGTGGACGACTTCTGGTATCAGAACCGCGAGCGCAATCGTGACCGCTGGGGATTTACTCTCTCGGCTGAGGGTCCCCTCGGTGCCGCAGCATCCTGGCATGGCTTGTACACTCAAGTCTCGAGTCTTGCGCTTCGGGCGTTTAACCCGCACGAAAACTTCACGGACGCCGGTACGGGAATCGGCCGAAACTTCAGCGACTACGACCAGCTCTCGGTTCGAGTCACACTGCCCGTGATGGAGCGATGGCTCGTCTCACCCGAGCTCACGGTGCTGCGCCAGGGAGAGGGCCGGATCAATACGCCGTATCCCGTGCCGGACGCCAACGGTGTACTGGATACCCCGTCACTGTTCATCGGCGTAACGGAGCGCACGTACAGGGCGGCGGTGGCGGTCAGTGGCGGGTCCGGCCCGGTGGAGCTGACCGGAGAGGCCGGCCTCCATCACGTCGTCAATGACGGACATGTCGCCGGGCGGACCGAAGACCGCTTTGTCGGCCGGATTCAGGCGACTCTGGGCTTCTCCCGGAGAGGAGTGATTCGATGAGACAGTCGCCTCCGCCGCTCACCCGCGATCGCGTCGTCCAGCTGATCCAGCGGATGAAGAGCAGCCGAGTTGTCGTGGTGGGCGACATCATGCTCGATCGCTATCTCATCGGAGACACCGAGCGGCTGTCGCCCGAGGCACCGGTTCCGGTGGTGACGGTGCGGGAACGACACTCCGCGCTCGGTGGTGCGGCGAACGTTGCTGCAAATGTGGTGGCATTGGGAGCGCGCTGTCTGCTGGTCGGCGCCGTGGGCGACGACGTGGACGGAGCCACGATTCGACAGGATCTGGCCGTGGCTCGGCTCGAGGATCGTCACGTACTCACCGTGGCAGACCGGCCGACGACCTCGAAAACGCGCATCATAGCCCGAGGGCAGCAGATCGTGCGAATCGATGACGAGGTCGACACCCTGCTCGATGGTCCGGACCTGGCAAAGCTGACCGCAGCTGCACGAGAGGCGCTGGCCGATGCCGATGCGCTGCTTCTGGAAGATTACAACAAGGGCGCGCTTTCTCCCGCTCTCATCATGGCGGTGATGGAGGTCGCGAAGCGACGGGGCATCCCGATCGTGGTCGACCCCAAATACCGCCAATTCTTCGAGTACTCGGGCGCCACCGTCTTCAAGCCCAATCGTCGAGAGCTCGAGTCTGCCCTCGGCGCAGCGGTCGACCTCCAGAACGGCGCCGCGCTACCCGAGGTGCTCACCCGGCTCAAGGTAGACAATCTGCTGGTGACGTTGGGTCCGGAGGGAATGGTGCTGCTAACCAAGGACGGGGGTCTGACTCAGATTCCGAGCATCGCTCGCCAGATCTACGATGTCTCTGGCGCCGGGGACACCGTTACAGCTTGGCTGGGCACGGCGTTGGCGGCAGGCGCCTCGGTGCGAGAAGCGGCCCAGCTCGCGAACTACGCGGCGGGCGTCGAAGTCGGTAAGCCGGGGGTCGCCACGGTGTCACCCGAGGAGGTGCTCGCGGTGCACGAGGAGCGGTTCGATCAGATCGGGAAGTTGCGAAGAGGCGGACTTATTTAAGGGGCTGGGGGGAGCGGAGCGAGGGATGGCTTAACGAGACGTCCCTTAGAGATCTTTCTGCCGACGTCAACCCGAGCGATCCCTCACTGCGTTCGGGATGACGCCCGAGTGCTCACCTCTCCATCCCTCACCCTCCCACGTACCCCGGTCCCAAACCCCAGCCACACGCGCCAGGTTTCCTTCACGTCTTCTATGTAGCTGCCGAGTCGGCCGGCGGCTTCGGTGTGCTCCGGGGCGAGTTCGACCACTCCCTGCTCGTCCATCCGCTCTCGCACCGCAGACGGACATTCGGCAATTGCCGATTCCGCCAGGCGCTCCTTGCTCCAGGACTTGGGTGCCTTCACGCCGCATTGCAAGAGGAACGCCATCAGGTCGCGGCGGGTCCAGCCGGCCAACCACGACTCGGCATCAGTTGCAGGGACTACGAGACCCGATTGCATGATCAGCCGCGCCGATTCGGCTGCATCGAGCCCGCGCCGACGAGTCTCTGGGCGGCTCAGGCCGGTCAACGAGCGCGGCACCCCAGGATCGGCACTCAGGTGTCGCAACGCGTCAACCGCGTGCGCTCGGGAGCCAAGCGGCAATTCCCCAAGGCTTTGCAGCATGGCCTGAAACGCGGCGTCAGGTGGCGGTAGGGGTGAGCGAATTGCCTCCACCGACAGCGGTGCCCAGCAGGCCCAATAGTCCATGCCCTGTCCCATGTCGGACACGAACTGGTTGCGTCGCTCGATGAGAGTGGGAGCTGCGACTAGGCGGAAGCTGTGGGGAGACATGACCGCCGCCACGAAGTCCGCGGCCTCCCCTGCCATGATGAAACCCGAGAACGTCTCATGAGCGGCCAGCATGACCAGTGTCACCCGCAGATCGAGGTACCCCTCGGCTGTGCCGTCCTCGAGGAACTGATCTAAACGGGCCACCATGATTGAGCGGGCCACCTGATTGTACTGCCGCTGCAGCTGCTCACCTGTTTCGCCCTGCTCCGGACTCGCTCGGCGCACGCGCCATAAATATTCCCCGAGCCCCTCGACGTCGTGGAACCGCGCCCGCTCGCGCAGCCAGGGCGAGAAGTCCATGCAGGGTACACACGCAGAGGGGTTCTGGTTCGGTGACAGACAACGGAACTCAGCATGCCCCCGATCACCGACGAAGCTCAGCAGATCACTCGAGCTCGGATCGTCGTCCGTCAGAACCGCAGAGTTTCGGAAAGGCGCAAATGTCAAAATACTATCCAGGGTTGGAAGCCTCCCAATGTTTTCCACAAACGGCAATTCGGCAAGGGGGCAGACTGCCCATATAAACAAAAACCGGACCTTCATGGGGGTCCGGATTCATCCGGAAGCGAACATTAAACCCGGGGGGTGTCCGGCACCACCGGGCCGTCCTCCCGGTTGCTTCAGCAGGCCTGGTCAAGCCAAGAGGCCCAGTAAAGCCCAGGCAGCATCATCAGCCTTGTTTCGGGCCGGTCTGGTCTCCCCATCGTTTTCTCGGCTTACGTTCCAGTGAAACGCCCCGCCCAGAGATCGTTCTCCAGGGCGGGGCGTTGGGTTGTCGCATGGGCGATGAGGGGCTCGAACCCCCGACCTCGCGCATGTGAGGCGCGCGCTCTAACCAGCTGAGCTAATCGCCCGTTGATCCGGGACGGGATTCTATATCGCCAGCGATGGGTACGGCAAGGCTTCTCGGCTCGGTCAGTCCGCCGCAATTGTCGCGACGGAAGCGGCCGTCGCTGGATTGACGGTGTGCAATGATGAGCCGCTGCTTGCAGCGTAACCCGAGTTTCCCAAATATGTGGCAGTGATGGTCCCGGACGAGGTGGGAGTCAGCACGCAGCTACCGGAACCGCTGCTTAGACCGACGGAGCAGGTTTCCGAGCCATCGGTCACTGATACGGTACCACTCGGAGTTCCTGCAGCCGAGGTGACGTCAACGATTACGGTTACCGCTTCATTCTCTACCGAAGGTTCGGGCGATATGCTGCGGATGCTGGTAGTCGTGCCTGCGGCCGGAGGCGGGTTGAAGCCGTGCGATTCAGTGTCCGAGCTACTCGTGAAGGCAGAGGTTCCTTCATAGCTGGCAGTGATGGTAGACGTACCGGCGCCGGGAGTGAGTGAACAACTACCATCGGCGACTGTGGCAGTGCACCCACCGCCCCCGTCGGCAGTGACTAGGACGTTGCCGGCCGGTGTCCCCGATTCGGAGGTGACCGTAAAGCTCACCGTGATTGGCTGACCCGGGTCAGACGGGTCAGGGTTGTCACCGGTGATCGTAGTGCTGGTGCTGGCCGGCGGTGGAGGTGGAGTCGTCACCGTGTGTTCTTCGGTATCCGAGCTCTCATCAAAGCTGGAGTTTCCCTCATAAGTAGCGGTGATCGTCCTGCTGCCAGTCCCGGTGGGCGTATAGCTGCAGCTGCCGGACGGAGCGCTTCCGGTGCAGCCACCACCATTCGCGTCACTGACGGTCACAGTCCCCGATGGCGTTCCGCCGGGCGAGCTGACGGTGAAGCTGACGGTAATCGCCTGCCCCGGATCCGAAGGCTCCGGATCGTCGGACGTGATCGTGGTGACCGTGGCGGCCGGCGGAGGCGGATTCACTGTATGCTCTTCCGTCGCCGAGCTGGTGGCAAAGCTCGCGTTCCCCTGGTAGGTAGCGGTGAGAGTTCGCTTGCCCACTGAGTTGAGCACCAGCGAGCAGCTGCCGGACCCGTCAACGATTTGGACGGTGCACCCATCCACCCCGTCGCTCACCGTCGCGGTGCCGTTCGGGGTTCCGTCGCCTGAGCTCACTCTCAGGGTCACCGTGAACGGTTGTCCTGGAATCGTGGGATCCGGATCATCGGCCTCGAAGCGGGTATTCGTATTCGCAGCATCTTCTGCTACGGTCACGTCGTGGCTGGCGGTAGCGGTAGCGCCGTCGTTGTCGGTAACCGTGAGCCGAACGGTATAGGTGCCGCCGGTGTCATACTCATGTCGAGGATCGCGGTTGTCGGCGGTCTGCCCGTCGCCGAACTCCCAGAATCTCTCTTCGATCCTGCCATCAGGATCGTTGCTCTGGTCCTCGAACCGGCACTCCAGCTCATCGCACCTGACCGAGAACTCCGCAGTGGGATCCTGGTTGGTGGGTTGCGGCGCCACCACCGTGTGTCCCTCGGTATCTGAGCTGCCCGCGAAGCCAGCTGCACCCTGATACGTCGCCGTGAATGTTCTTTCACCGACCGCATCGAGCACCATCGAGCAGCTTCCCTCGCCGCCCGATAGCGTGATGGTGCATGTGGTGTTTGCTCCGCTGATACCAACCGTAACCGTCCCCGTCGGGGTACCGGCACCCGATGTCACCCGAACGCCCAGGGTTACAGTGCCACCGCTGACCGAGGGATCAGGCAGGTCCGACGTGATGGTCGTGGTGGTGCCGGCCGGCGGCGGCGGCGGTGCGGCTGTTACGGTGTGGGCCTCGCTATCGGAGCTTCCCGCCAGGCCTGGAGTGCCGGGATATGTAGCCGTGAGGGTGCGCTCTCCTGGCGTCGACAGCGACAGCTGGCAGCTGCCGGCGCCGTTCGACAAGGCACCGGTGCAGCTCTGAACCCCATCGCTGACAGTGACATTCCCGGTCGGCGTGGGCCCGTCGGATGCAACCCGGAAGCTCACCGTGAAAGGCGTCCCGACTTGCGAGGGGTCGGGCAAGTCACCCGTGATCGTCGTCGTGGTTCCAATAGCCGAAATCGCGATCTCATTGGATGTCACCGGGGCAAACCCAACTGCTTGGAAAACGAGGGTGTGAGTGCCGGGAGCCCCGGAAATTGCCAGATCGGTGAACGTCGCCCGCCCGGATGCATCGGTGGTCTGCCGAGTGGTTCCCTCCAGCTCGCCGCCGCCATTGAGGGAGACGCTCACCTGCACGCCGGCTGTCGCCACGTCGTTCCCCTGTGGGTCGCGCAGCTGGATGACAGGCTGCCGCTCGAACGGGATCCCGTTACGAGCCGAGGCCGAGGGTTGGGTCCGGATGAACAGAGATGCGCGGCGCGGCCGCAGTGGCTGTGGCCGTAAAGCTGACGACGCCCACTCCGGAGACCACGGCGTCCATCCTCTGGTCTCCGAGTGCCGGGCCCAAGGTCCACTGCGTAGCGGTACGCCCATCGGCGTCGGTTGTGGTGTTCTGCGGGTTCGGGGTTCCACCGCCGATGGCGGGCACCCAGGTTACGGCCGTGTTGGGAACGCCGTTGCCCTCGGAATCGATCAGGCGGATTACAAGCTCAGCCGGGAGCAGGGTGCCGATCTGCCCGGTCTGGTCATCACCCGAGACGATGGTCAGCCGGGAAGCGTCACCCGCAATGGCCGTATGAACGAAGACCACGGGCGACCCGGCGAGCCCTTCGGAGCTTGCGAGCGTGGTCTGCTGGCCCACGGTCGGCCCGAGGATCCGCTCCACACGGGACCGACCGTCCTCGTCGGTCGGAACAATGGTCTCGCTGACACTCCCCCCACCCGCGGCTGCCCAGGTGATCGGCACCCCGGCGACCGGGTTCCCGAATCCATCGGTGACCTCAACTACCAGCCGGTCATCCAGCGGCTGGAGCACGTGCCCGGTTTGGTCCTGCCCACCGACAGCAGCCATGCTGTTGGCGTTCTCGGACAAGGCGATCGCGCTGAACGATGCCTGTACCGACTCACTGCCCGCCGGGGCGATTACACGTACCTGGCCCGCCTGTCGTCCGACGGTGGTACCCAGGACCAGCTGTGCGTCGGCCTGACCGGCCGCATTGGTGGTCTTCTGCTCCGGCACTACCAGAGCGCCCGGTCCCGCCGAGCTGAACTCGAAGGCCACCGTGGCGCCTTCAACGGGTTCACCCCTGGAGTCCGAGACCTGGATCAGCAGAGGCAGCGTCAGCGGCTCCCCCACCCGTCCGGTTTGCTCGTTGCCGTCGAGGATGGTGAGCGTAGCCGGTTGGCCGTCGGGAGGGAGACTGATGTCCCCGCCACCACAGGCGCCGAACAGGAGAGCAGCACAAAGAGCGGTTGTCGCGTGAGGGTACAACGGGCCGGAAGGCGTTCGCACCGATTCGACTCTTTGCAACGACGCCCCAGGGGCGCGGATCAGATGAACTATGAGGACGGTCCCGGGCTCGTCGCCCAGCCGAGTGGAAAGAATATAGCTGCCCGTCAAGGGGTGTGGTGACCGGGGTTACAGGCGGGGCAGCGGGGCAGCGGGGCAGCGGGGCAGTACGAGCACCCCGGTGTGAGGCATCCGGCAGGCGGATCAGGTCTCGTCGCCGCCGGATCGGGTCCCTTGCAGGGGGGATCGGGTCCCGCTGGCGCCTGACCGTGTTCCGTGCCAACTGAATCGGGTCCCGTGCGGACTGGATAGGGTTCCGTTGACGGCGGATAGGGCCCCATGCGGACCGGATGGTTTTCCGTTTGGAGTGGATCGTGTCTCGTGCGGGGCCGATCGGGTCCCATACGGAGTGGATTGGGTCTCGTGCGAAGCGGATCGTGCTCCGTGCGGACCGGATGGTGTTCCGTTTGGAGTGGATCGGGTCTCGTGCGGAGCCGATCGGGTCCTATACGGAGTGGATCGGGTCTCGTGCGAAGCGGATCGTGCTCCGTGCGGATGTGATCCTGTTCCGTTGACGGCAGATCAGGTCCCGTGCAAAGTGGATCGGGTCTCCTGCGGAGTGGATCGTGTCTCGTGCGGACCGAATCGGGTTCCGTTTGGAGTGGATCGTGTCTCGTGCGGAGCGGATCGGCTCCCGTGCGAGGTGATCGTGTTCCGTTGACGGCAGATCAGGTCCCCGTGCGGAGTGGATCGTGTCTCCTGCGGAGTGGATCGTGTCCCGTGCGGGTTGGATAGTGTCTCGTGCGGAGTGGATCGTGTCTCGTGCGGATCGGATCAGGTCGCGTGCACACCGGATCCGGTGACGTCAGCGCCGGCCAGGCTCCGTGTGCGCCCGACCAATCTCCGCGCGCGCCAGAGTAAGTCCGGTGTGTGGTGAATTTGGGGCTGACAGTGGCGGAATTGGGGCGCGGAGCGGAAGGAAGTGTGTCCGTAGGGGAGAAGGCGCCTAGGGTCCGGATTCACCGGTCTCCTTCAAGATCTTCCACCCGGAGCCGCCCACGTTGCCCACGATGAGCTCGTGAGGTGCCCGGTATTTCTTCAATGTCCCGTATCGGGTAGCCGTAATCCGGGTGCGGTCGCCCAGATTCTCGAACTTTACGTTGGAGTAGACATCCACATCCCCGCGATTTCGAGCTACTGGCATCGCTTGACGCACCATGGGCTTGTACTCCTTGCCGGTGAGCTGGAGCGTGCGAGTGCGCCCATCCGGGTACCGTCGGGTTAGCTGGATAACGGCATCGTCGGCGTACAGGTCCGCCAGCGCGGGATCGAAGCCAGTGCCCAGTTCCACATAGTCGTCCCACAGCTCCTGGGCCGAGCTCGGCGCCGGCGCCTGCGCCGCGACCAGGCTACTGCCACACACCAACATCACGAGTAAGTGGTTTGCGAGCCGCATTCACTTCTCTCCTTGCACTTCAAATTGTGGGTACTGAAACTGCTCGACAGCCGGTCAATATTTCAAGCGGTCCATGATTTTACTGGGAACTCTGGCGGTACGAAACGGATGACCCCTGCGTGGTCGGAGGCCTCCGCATGGATGCTGTACCCTCCTCGGCAACGGGAGAACCGCTGCGTCGGTTCGCCACCTTGTGTGATCATGCGTTCAAGGGGCCACTCGCTCATTACGGATTCACCCCCATCCGGGGCGCACCAAGGCAGCACAAACTTTTCGCGTCACGGCTTTACCGAGCGGGCGAACTCTACGTCCGTGTCTCGGCGATCACACACCCGGGAGACGCGCCAGCACGTACCAGCTTGCTCGTCGGTGAGGGATCACACGAATTCCCTGAGGCCGATTGGAACTCGGTTGCCCTGTGGCAGTTGGGACCCGTTCAGATCACGGCGGAGCCCTACCTGCTCGGAGATGTCCGACAGCTCCCCTCACTGCTGCAGCGCATGAGAACCGATCTCGAGCGCACGGCATCAGACTTCTTATCAGGAGATCTACGGAGATTTCGGGCTGTTCGCTCTGCGCTGGCGCAGTCACGTTCACCCTATACCATCTGGAAACCAGTGCAACCAGGGCACTACTTACCGGTTGAGGACCCAATGAGCGCGGCGCTGCGCAAACGTTTCGCGGCTGACGCCGACAAGGACGCTACGGAATAGTCCGCGCCCGCTGAGAATCTTCCTGATCCCGCTCGGACGGCATCGCCAGAGGCCGAGTGCGTGTCATAACTTGCGGGTCTCAACAGTCATCCCTATAGTGCTGACTCCCGACAGTCCTGGCCCCCGCAAGCGTTTCTCATGCTCGAATCTTTGGTCGCCTTCGGGCTGTTCTTAGTATCACCGGCCGACACCATCTCCAACCCTCGCGACCTGGTGAGGTCAGCCCTCCGTGCGACCGAGCAAGGCCAGGTGGACAGCTTGTCTCGCGAGTGGGAGCTGCGGGTGCGCCGGGACAGCTCCGACCGCGCCGCCCTGTTGGGACTCGCCACACTGGCACGCCTGCGCTACGACTACGGGACAGCGGAGCGGCTGTACCGTGTCATCCGCCGTGACTCGACCAACCCGGATGTTCTGGCGTTGTATGCCCAACTTGGTCTGGCGCAGGGCCTCGATGCCCAAGGCCTGAGCGCCCAGGCCACGACGGAGCTGATCCGGACGCGCGCGGCAGCACGCGCGGCAGGCGACCCGGCCGTCGAGGGAGAAGCGTTGCTCGGCCTGTCGTTACAACGCGCGTTTACGGAAGGGATCGAGGCCGGGCTCGTCACTCTGGACACAGTCGCGCGGCTGGTGCCCCCCGAGGTGTATGAGCTGCACGTGGAGCGGCTCCGACAGCGCGCCGCCCTACGTGGAATCGTCGGACGTCCGGGAGCGCGAACCGACGCCGACTCGGCGCTCACCATCGCCTACAAGACGGGATTGAACCGCCTGGCCGGCCAGGCGCTCCGCTCCACCGCTCAGGTGCTGCAGTTCGAAGGGAAGCGCGATTCATCCATCACCGTGTTGCGTCAGGCCGAGGAGCTCTATCGCCGGGCTCGCGACCGGGCTCAGCTCTCGAGCGCTCTCCTCTGGGATGTCAACGCACTGCTGGGACAGGGGGACCTGAGCCAAGCCAATGTGCTGGCCCATCTCGCCCTGAGCGAAGGCGAGGCGGCTCACAATCGGTTCAGCGTCGCCGCGGCGTACACGGCCCTGGGCTCCATCTCGATTTTCCTCAGCGATTTCGCCGCAGCCTCGGATTATCTCGATCGTTCCATCGAGATGTTCGAACAGGTAGGTGACTCGTCCGGCGCGATGAAGGCGCGGGACTATCTCGCAGTGACGGCCCTGGCGGCGGGGAACCCGGATGAGGCGCGCCGGCTGACCCTGCAGATTCTCCAGTGGTATCGCCGCACACAAGAGGCACAGATTGAGCTTTCGGCCCACCGCAACCTGGCTATCATCGCCATGCACCAGGGAAAATGGGCTGAAGCGGAGCGGGCCCTGCTGGACGCGCACGCCTTGGCTCGACGACTCCGGCGGCCACTGTGGTCGGCGGAGCTTGCGTACGATGATGCCCGGCTCGCGCTGTTTCGCGGGAACCTTCCGGCCGCGGAGCGAGGCTTGACCCGATATCTCGCTACGCTCGACACCAGCCAGCACGTGCTGCGGCATGACGTCAGGGTTCGACTGGCTGACGTCTACGCCCGTAGCGGTGAGTTGGGTCGGGCCAAGCGCGAGGCAGGGGAAGCCTGGGACGAGCTCGAACGGTGGCGGGCGACGCTCAGTGAACAAGAGCTCAGGGTTCTGGCCTTCCAGACTTCGCCCACGGAAATGAGCGACCGCGATGCCGGCGTGGTCCGAGTGCTCGCCCGGCTGGCTGAGGGAGGTGAAACGGAAGAGGTGTTCGGGCTGGCGGAGCGCCGCCGCGCCCGCGAACTGGCAGACCGCCTTCTCCAGGCGAAGACTCTTCAGAGCCGCGGCCAGGCAGAGCTTGGCGATACTTCCTCGCAGAGTGGCGCTGGAGTGGCCGTCGATGAGGTCGCGCGGCTGATGCCGGACAGCACCGCGCTGCTGGAATACGTGACCGGCTCACTCGCCGCGCCGACTACCCTGCTCGTCGTCACCCGCGACTCCGCTGGAGGCAGAGTACGCGGGTACCGGCTCCCGCCCGCGGATTCCCTGAAAGTCCCCATCGCCAGATTTGCCGCCTTGATTCAGAACGGCTCCCCATCGAACGACCTCGCCCGCACCCTGGGCGATGCGCTGCTGGGCCAGGCTCTCACCGATCTCGGTGCCTCCGTGCGGCGGCTCATCATCGTCCCCGACGGGCCGGTGCACCGGGTGGCCTTCGACGCGCTTCGCTTGCCGGACGGCAGATACATCGCCGAGCGATATGCGGTGAGCCTCGCCCCCTCGGCCGGAGTTCTGGCCGCACTGTGGAGACGACCTCGCAGCGGTAGCGAACGTGACATGCGCCTGCTCGCCTTCGGAGATCCCGACTTCCCCACGGGAGCGGAAATCAGGGCCGGAGGATTCCAGCGACTCCCCAGCTCGGGCCGGGAGGCGCGGCTGGTGGCGAGCTACTCGCCGGCCTCGGTGGTCCGGACCCGGGCGGATGCGAGCGAGGCCTTTCTCAAGAATGCCAGCCTCGACCCGTTTCGGGTGCTGCACTTCGCCACCCATACGCTCGTCGATGAGCAGACGGCGGCGCGGACCGCATTGCTGCTCTCTCCCGGCGGAGGCGAGAGTGGCCTGGTGGGGCCTGGCGAGCTGGCTTCGCTCCATCTCGATGCCGATCTGGTTGTGCTCTCGTCCTGTCGCTCTGCGGGCGGCGTCATTGTTCAGGGTGAGGGACTGCAAGGTCTCACTGCCCCGCTGCTCCAGGCCGGGGCTCGCTCCGTGGTTGCCAGCCAATGGGAGGTGGGCGACCGGAGTACTTTGCGGTTGATCGAATCGTTCTATCGCAACCTGGCCGGTGGGGCGCAGGTCGGAGATGCCTTACATCGAGCGAAGCTGGAGGTCTTGCGCCAGGGCGCTCTCCCACGGGAGTGGGCGGCGTTCGTTACGGTAGGAGATCCAGCGGTCGGCGTGCCCCTCCGGGCGCCGCCTCGCTTCCCGAGCCGACCAGCCCTACTCGCCGGTTCGGTCCTGACAGGTTGTCTCGTCGCGGGCTACCTGCTGATCCGGAGACGGCGCCGCCGGGCATGATCCTCAGCAGCAACTAACGATTTCGTACCCGCAGCGGTTGCAGCGGCGATGTCAGCTCCCCTGCCGAAGTAACTGCGCGTACCCACCACACATACTGTGCTCCGGGTTGGATTAGCTTGGGGTCCAACACCAGCGCGGTGTCCGATGTCTCCCGCGACAACACCGCTTCGCCATCACCGCCTCCTTTGAGCAGCTCCAGAACATATCGGTTGGCATGGCGGACCCGATGCCAGACGAAGGTGATCGGCTCATCGGCCCCAACCTGAGCCGAGGGCGCGACCAGAGTCACGCCATCGGAGGCGCCCCGTAGCTGGTCCGGCCTCTCGCCCGCGCGGTTGAGCCCGATGGCCACTCCCAGTGCGAGCAGCAGCGAGGCGGCGAGTCCGATCGGCGCAAGGTTGTGCCAGCGCCATCGAGCCCTCGGGCCGGCGCCCGATTGGACACCCGCTTGCTCCACCGCTCTGAGCAGATCGAATTCATGGCGACACGAGTGGCACACCATGACGTGATCGAGGGTAGCAAGGCGACTGTTCTCCGTTCCCTCGCGCCGGACGAGAGCGAGCAGTTGCTCCGGAGAAACGCACGACGTCCGCCCGGTCGCAGTCGCATCGGAGCCCGGGGCCAAGGCGTCCTGGTAGAGCTTGCGCAGCCGCTCCTCGTTCATCCGTCGGCCTCCCATCCAATGCCCTGCTCAGTCAGCCGGGCTCGCAGGTCCGCGAGCCCGCGGTAGAGCAGGTTTCGCGTCTTGGCCTCTGACCAGCCGAGCAGGTCGGCAATCTCCTCGCGCGGATGGCCCGCCAAATACATCCGCACAACGGCCCGGCGCGAGAGGGGGATCGAGTCGATGGCCCGAGTCACCTGGGCAACCACCTCGGAGGACTCGAGATCCCGCTCTGGAGTGGCTGTCGCGGTCGCCACCATCCCGTCCTCGATCGTGAGCATCTGGTCAGTTCGCTGGGCTCGCCGCCGGCGCATCATATCCAGGGCCGCCGACACGGCGGTCCGATACACATAGGACGGAGAGACGCGGCTGATCTGCTCACCCGTGCCCTGCGCCTGCCACAGCCGGATCCGTACCTGTTGCAGGAGCTCATGCACGTCCGTCTCGGAGAGCCGGTGCCGCCATGCGACGCCGCGCACCAGACCGGCAAACTTGGTCACCGCCGCCTCGAGCGCAGACGAGAGGGGATCGGGAGCATGCTGATGGCCGGCCGGCATACTGGAAGGTACAGAGAAGATCCACTTCTCGGGTCACTCCAGAGCCCTCAACCGTGCCACCAGTCCGAGCGGAACTGCTCGCGCTCCCGGCCAGCTCCGCACCGATCCATCGGTGTCCCGCAGCGACAACTGGCCCGAGATTCCGCCGTCAAGCAGCAGCGCCTGGTCGCATCCCAGCGCGCCCATCACCGCCGCCATCTCGGCGGAGGTCAGGCCGAATGGCACCCAACCGAGAGCCGGACCCAGGGCATCGAACCGCGTGAGAGCAACGAGAACCCTGCCGTCTGCCTGTGTCCCGAGCGCAAGTCGGGCGTCCCGATGCTCGACATTGACTCCGGCACCTGCTTGCGACAGCCGCCTAGGCACCACCCCATCCTGCAGCAACATGGGGTAGCTCTGAAACGCCTCACGCGCAGTGCCTCGCTCGCGCTCTGCCGCTACATCGTCCGGTGCAATCACCCGGACCGCGCCCGAATGGTCGATGACCACTGCCCCCGCGAGTGGAGCGTACTCGGCCGCGAGTATCTCGTGTCCTTTGCTTACGACCCATCCCCAGGGTAATGAGCGGCGGAATTGCCCAGCATCGAGGGCGACCACTGCCCCAGTATCTGCGTCGGCCACGGTCCAGCGCGAGTTCCGCGCAAAGGCGGTGATCAGGGAGAAGTCAACCTGCCGTGGATCGATCCGCACCAGCACCACACGAGTGCGCCTGGCCGTACTCGCTCCCCGAAGCTGAAGCTCGCCCCACTCCACACCGGTTGAACCGGAGCGCCAGGCAACCCGCCCGGCTAGCGGCGCATCACGTTTCGCACCGCCCCAGTGGACCGGCGCCGCCGCTCGACGCCACCAGGTTACCCAGCGAGCCCCGTCTCTGACCGCGAGCGTGTCCCCGGCCCGGTCCGCCCGGGATCCGGTCGCACTGACGAGTACGGCCGCGACGGCAAAGCCGGCGACCCGCAGTCCTGGACGCATGCCCTAACGCCGCTGGCAGCCGGCCAGCTGGATCCGCTGCAACGTGTCGGCCAGGGCCATCAGCTTGGAGTTGTCACCGGCAGCCTGCGCCGCCTGCATTCGTTTCCCCAGCGCCCCGAGCTCGGCCTGATGGAGCTGCACGTTCTTCACCAAGCAGGCGTTCATCTCCGCTGCGCCGGCGGGCACCTGCCGGGTACGCAGCGACCTCGGCGGCGGGAGCGGGGGTGGAAGCGGGCACCGGCTCCGGCGGCGTGGCGGCGGCAGTTGCCTGCTCCGGCATCCCAAGGAGCGGCCTCAGCTCAGTCGACCGGGCGGACACAGCGGACTTCTCCATGGCCGACACATCGCCCGCGGTGCTTCCCAGGAGGATTGCGGTGGCCCGCTCCTGAAGCATCGCCAGCTCTCCCGCACCGAAACCCGTCACCTTCACCATCACCGTGTCGACCCTGCGGTCGATCCCGCGCTGGGCGTCGTAGTAGCCGTCTGGTCGCTGGGCGGGCTCCTTCACGATGCAGCTGGAGTCGGCCATGGCAAGCATCTGATCCTGGTAAGTGGTGGCCGCCTTTTGGTCGCCCTTCTCCAGCGCCGCCAGCTGCTGCTCCTGGAGCTTTCCATACCTGGTCATCAGCTTCTCGTCCGACGCCATCCGGGCGCCGAACGCCTGCTGTGCGGCCTCGCATTTGGACTTTGCGGCGGCATAGGCCGCCTTGCCCCTCTGGTAACGTCCGTAGGGGGTGTCCTCCTGCTCGGCGCGCTGGCGCTCCGCTTGTCCGGCCTTGAGCCCGGTGATCAATCGGCTCACCACCTCCTTGGTGAGCACGATCGTCTCGGTCGCGGCGACAGGTGCCGTTTCGCTAGCCACGTGCGATCCGCCCCTCTGGCTGAGCGGCCTCCTGAGATTGACCTGCGCGGAGGTCGACGTGGCGGTGGTGATGGCCAGGAGCGTCGCCGCCCCCAGCCGGGTGAGAGCGGCGGTTAGCCGGAGTGAGGTCGCCATGGTTTCTCCTTGCTCATTTCGAGTGATCCAACGGTGATGAACGTGGGCCTCACTGTTTCTTGTCGAATGGGCCGAGTTCCGTTCCGTTCTCATTGGTCAAGGTGAGTTGGGGGGCACCGCTGGTATTGCTGAGCGTCCAGGTATAGGTGTCGGTCTCGCCGGCCTCGTCGTTGGTCTCGTTGTTCCCGCAGGTGTTCGTCCCCCGGGTTGTGCCGGTGCTGATGTGGAGCAACAGGTTGGGGCCCTGGACTTCAGCAGTACCCTCGGACTCATGCAGCACTTCCATGCGGCAAGGTGGGAAGTTCGACTCCCCTACGAATACGTGCTCGAAATCGCCGGTAGAGGAGAGCTTGAGCGTCTCGCTCTGGTTGGCGGTGGAGGCGCACTGGCCCGTGTTCGGGTCGCACGTCGGAATTCCGATGAACTGGTAGTGCCATTCACCCACGAGCTCGCTGGGTAGGCTACTTGCGGCTGGAGGAGGATCCTCGGGTGCGGTGGAGTCTCCGCCGGAGCCGCAGGCGATGGCCAGAGCAAGCAAGAGAAAAAGGGAGCGGGGGCGCGGGAAGAGTCGCGGCATATGATCTCCAGACGTTCGGACGGACCGAGGAACCAGCGGTTGCCAGTATGACGCTGCCGCGCCGGATTTTTCTCATCGGTGCGGCAGAGTCGTCTTAGGCTCGTGACTCAAAGCGATGGCTTACGAAGGCTCCAGGGTCAGTACGACCGACAAGCCGGTCTTCGCGTCTTTGCAGACGAACTGGCCGGTACGGTTCGAGCTGCCGAACACCTCCCCTTTGCGGGGGCACGCCTTTACATCCCCTGTATTGTCCTGCAGCACAATCGTCCAGTTGAACTCAGTAAACGATGTCGCGCTCGCCTGGTTGCCCGCCGTAGGGTTGCAGAAGAGGTTGGTGCCGAGCACCCCCCGAAAAGCAATCGTAGCATAAGAACGGCTGGCCGCGGCGCTACATGTCAGCGTGGCGGTGTACTCGGTTTGCGCAGAAATCCTCGAGAAACTGGGGGCCTCGTTCGGCGCAGTTGAACCTTGTCCATCACAAGCAGCGAGGGCGAGGGCGGAGGCTACGACCCCAACGGCGGTTGCGGGTAGGAAACGCATGGCTTCTCCTGGTGAGCGGAATGATGACGAGGATGCGACATCTGATTCTGAAACGCATCCACTCACCATTTCTTCTCATCTCAGGAGAGATAGGGCATAGCATTACCTGGGTGGGTGAGAACAGCGATGCCTCAGCTGCGTCTATCCATAACAAGGTCATCAGCCCGCCGGCGTCGCGCTCAACTCTCGCAGCTCAGGAGGAAAAAGTGCTCAGCTTCTTACCTCGATGGACTCTCTTGGCCACGACTGGTCTTGTGCTGTGGGTCGGGCGTGCCGGAGCCCAGGACGACATCACCAAACCGATCACCATATCGACGGCAGACCGGCTGCCATCGCCGGCGACCTTGAACGCAGCCCAGCAGCCTGATGGACGGATCCGGGTGGTGTGGAACACCGTGGAGGGCGCGTCGAAGTACACTCTCACGCGATCAGTCCCTAACGTCGGCCCGGGAGTGATCAGCCGGCCAAATCCGAGTGACACGGTGTACCTGGACTCGGATGTTACCAAGGGCCTGTACTACTACTATGTCGTGAACGCGGTCAGCTCGAACGGGATCACGGGGCTCAAGGTCGGCACGGCTCCAGTGCTGGCCACGATCTCGGTGACGGCAGCTCCGGATCCCGGTCCCACAGGCGGAACGGGTGGGGATACGTCGACCGTGAATGCGGGCGACACGGCGACCGCGGCCCCCGAGACCCGAGCCCAGATGCTGCAGCGAGCATACGGCGAGGGTGGAAAACGCTTCCCCAATTACAAAGCTGCATCTCAGAGCCGCTGGCTCGCGCTGGCGGACATCTCAGGCATGTCGTACGATCCGTTGGTCGCGGCGTGGGACGGGATCTTTGTGGTGGACTACGCGTACCAGAACATCCTGCAGCGCCAGCCCACCGGCGATGAGGTGAAGAAGTATGCGTCGGCTGCTGCGGGTAGTAACTGGCAGAGCTTCTGGCGGGAGATTGCGACCTCAGCCGAGCGAGATGGGAAGTTCGGGTACTACGCTCCCGCCCCTTTCTCCAGCCCGAGCCAGGCAGCCGAGAAATTCGGGCTCAAGTCGCTGCCCGTTCCGGAACAGTGCTTCGGCGCAGTCGGAGATAAATGCGAGGGCGGAATTCCGCTAGCCTACTCGGAGGTTCAGCCCCGATGGGTCAGGTACTTCACTCTTCCCGACGGCACCCAGATGGGGATTATTGAGGTTGGAGTTGCGGTGGGGAGCGTCCTGCACGACAACGCCTGCGTAGCAAACCGAAGCGGGCTGAACTGCAATGGAATCGGTGCAGGTGACCTCGTGAAGACCGGTTCGTATCCCGCCGGAATGGAGTGGAACAAGGCCGCGTGGAACGTACTCGATACTCGGAACTGGCGAGAGCGTTTCGGGCCCTACCCGGTGAACAAGGACGCACGCCGGGGAAGCTGGTATGACGACCTTCGACCGTTGCCCAGTCGCGAGGCGTGGATGGCCCCGGTCCTGTCCATGTTCACCGTGCCCAGCCAGACCGAGCGGTACACCGGTGGCGAGACCAAGGCATCGCGAAGGCTCAAAGCGGCGGCATGGCGGACACTCGATGGCAAGGATCAACAGTTCTGCGCGTCCGGCGTCTTTCGCCAGAAGGGCGAGACGCCGCTCAAGGCGCCGTGGGGAATCTGCCAGTAGCTGCCGCAGCATCTCGCTCGAGAAGAAATGGTGCGACACTGAGAGAGACACCGGCCTCGATCGCTACTGGTCGAGGTCCTTGTCTGTTTTGCCGGTAGATGATGGGAGGAAACCTTCTGCTGCCAGTGGGCCCTCTGGGATTCGAACCCAGGACCTACGGATTATGAGTCCGCTGCTCTAACCGTCTGAGCTAAGGGCCCCGTCTCGGGAAAACTTCATTCTACACAGCTGCTTCGACAAGGGCACGAGGCGTTTCTTTTGTGAGAGTAGTGTCTCGAATGTATGACGTGTCTCGTTCAGGTCAGTCGTGTCCTTGACCGTAAGCGTGATATACCGGCGAGCTGTCCGCCCCGAAAGAGTTGTCACGCGCAAATTGTTTGCCCAGCAGCCAGTCATACTGAAGGAGCTGGTATTCTTCCAACAAAGTCCGCTCCTCATCTGGCACTGAGTCGCGCTTCCAAATGCGTCCATCTGCTCCGTGCACATACCTGCCGAGCACCGGAAGCCTGCGCCGGACGGCGTCACTGATCTTGAGAAAACCTGAAGGCGGGATCTTCATCTTTTCGAGAAGCAACGACGGCAGTGCATTAGTACTCAGTTCCGCCTTTCCCTGGGGAAAAGCAAAATTGGCCCACACCATGAGGGGTACCCTGTGGAGCCTTTGGACACGCTCCGGCTCTGCCATTCGTAAAAGACTGTCACTGAATGCTTCCAAGGCTCCGGCAGAGAGTGGAGGCAGGTGGTCGCCTAAGATGGCGATGATCGTCGAATCGGGCTGATCTCGGAAATAGTCGATCAGCCTACCGATGGCTCGGTCAGCATCCCGGACCGCATTGACGTACTCCTTGACCTCACCAGACGCCGAACCCACACCCCCAATTAGGTCGAGGTCGGAGTCCTTGTAGAGCCCCACATTGTAGGGCGAGTGAGTAGAGGAAGGAAAAGCAAATGCAAAGAAAGGTTGGGGTCCTTGGCTCACTTGAATAATAGCGTTTACGACCGCGCTGTCAGAGGGCCACCAGCCGCGAGGTGCCCGGGAAATACCGGAAGAATCATGGAGCCACACGCTATGCTGAAAACCTAGTAAGTCATACACTCGCTCTCGGTTGTAGTAGTACTTGGGATCAGCCTGGATGGCGATTGTTCGATAGCCTAGGTTCCTCAAGGTGCGAGTGAGACCAGGCATGGGGCGTCTCAAATACTGCCGATAAGGAAGACTCCCTTCCGGCAAGAACAACCTGGTCATCCCGGTAAGCACTTCAAATTCGGTGTTGGCTGACCCACCGAACTCCTCAGGAACGATGCCATACCCACTAAGGTGGTCTCGACGAAGTGCCCGGAGGTTGGGAATAGGGTCTGAGGTGTAGTTCCAGTGAAGGTCCTCTGGATCCATTAAGGACTCCACCAGATAAACGATCAGATTGACTCGTGAGCGCTTCAGGACTGTATCTGGGCGAAATTTGTATTTGCCCAAGGTGCTTGCGACCGCTTCTCGTGAGTAGTGCCGCGGTGCGGGCACAAATACAGATGGGAGCTCAGACAAAAAGGATAGCAGGAGACCGTAGTTTCTCACTGTCTCGCGGTGCCGGTCGTCACCTGGCAGCTTCAAGCGCACCAGTAACGCCTTGGTGGCCGGATGGGAAGGCGCGACCACAAACGCGGTTGGGACCACGAGCAAGAGGATGGACGCGCTAAGCCCGACCAGCCAGCGACGCTGTTTAGGGACCCGGCTGCTGTCGTATCTACGAAGTGATAGAAGCGCTAGAATCCAAATAGCAACAGCAGAGACAGTAGCCAGGAGCACCTTGGCACCGAAAAAGCTCCGGATCAAGGGCAGGAACTCCGGAACTCTGATCAGATCGAGCGGCTGGACGGCTGAGTGCATAAACTGAATTTTCGCCGCCGTTGCAATGCCGAAAGCCAGGTACAATGGCGATACGAGCAGGAGTCCGGACGCAATACTGTTGGTTACCGCGAAAACCAAAGCGAAAGCGCTGAACAGCAAAAGGAGGTTGATGATCCAGGCGTTCAACATTACAACATCGGTTTTCAGGCGGTATTCAACAGCGGAGACACCTTGCCACTGAAACGCGAGGTCGGCACATGACACAAGGATTGCAGCTGAAGCGAGCAGCACCGCAAGCTGCGGCAGTGGAGCGAATGCAAGATTGTTAGTTACTGCTCGATATGTCGCTCGGGACTCTCGAGGGAGGAGTGCAAGACACCAGAGCACGACGAAAGCTGGGGGTAAGAGGAGCCGCAGATAGAAAAAATCACGCCACCGCGCTGGAGCAAGATGTGGAGTTAGTAGGAGCTGGCAGACGTACGAGGATACCAAGGCGAGTGGCAGGCAGAGACCCAGCCTGAGCAAGACACAGCGGCGAGTAGTTCTGCTACGGAGCGCGACCCCGTAATAAGTCAACGCCAGCCCCGCGTACAAGCCAGCCCAGAGTATTCCCTGGATCGCGGCCCCGATGCTGCGAAAAGACCCTCCGGGAAGAGTCCCTACACGGGTGGCCCAAAAAGCCGCCAATCCTGTAGAGGCGAGTAACAGAATCGTTTCCGGTGCCCATCGAGCCAGAGACACCAACCTCCCCACTGCTAGCATTTAGGTATCACTCGCACTGATCCTGCCCATTTCGCGAAATGGTCAAAGGTTCTGTGTGTGTTAAACGGCTCCGACGAAGATCTGAGGAAACCCTGGTTCTACCCCACGAACAGCGCCAATTCACCTCACCTATAACCTGGACTCCACTGGGCCACAAGAATTACTTTCACGCGGGGGTTAGACCTGAAATATGCTAGGGCAGCATAGTACCCCAGGTGTTTACCTGGTTGGAGATACCAAATGAGGGTGTCCTCGTTGGGGAGGTATTTGTCTATAAAGGGCAAAGACCGATAGTCAGATGAGACCGCATTGACCTTGCTGGCCATCAGATTTGCCCTTACTTCCTTATAGTACTCTACTATCTGTCCCCGGCTCATGTCAGACAGCCTGGTTCCTGGGAACAGGTAGTATGAGGTGTAAAACCCATTCATGGTAAAGCACGCAAGCGCTTTGGGGTTGGGCGACTCGACGATTATCTGGCTCACAATCCTGTACTTCAAGCTGATTGACAGCAGATGAGCGCAGGCCGCTTCCTTGTTCTCCTCAGTTAAATTCTTAAAGTCGATCCAGAAATAGTGACCTCTCACTTCAGGCAGAGAGGAAAAAATGCTGTCGAGAGAGATCCCTTGAGATGGCACCGGGGGATGACCAACGTCGAAGTAATCAGATGCTAGGTCATAGACGACATCTATTTCCATACCCTTGAACTCTTTCGCCATCACGACAGCGCGCTCCACGCTATTGACGCGGTGTAGCCAAATTACAGGAAATTCAGTTTGGTGCGGCCATCTGCCTGAGCTGATCGTCGGCAGGTCCGGAAGGTGTCGCTTCAGCGCCTGAACACCGCGATAAGCAACGATCAGTTTGTACGCCTTCCCGCTGACCAATGCGGAAGTAATCAGAAGTAGCAAAGCCGCTATTGCTATTCGAACCACTCTCTTCGTCCCTGCCATAGTCTCTGTGCTCCGATAACTGTGTTCAGCCTATGGGTGATCCCACGGCTTGGGGCCGTGGGGTGCAAGCCTTCCGGCTTCAGGTCTCCCGACCAATTCGGACGTTGGGTAAGCCATCAGTTAAATAGGGTGCAAACTCTACAGCGGTACAAGGTTATGGATAGTCTACGCTGTCGATGGCGGTTTCAGATCTTTCCGTCAGCGGCAGCCGCGGGTTCTAAGGCCCTCTGTGTGCCACAGTCTCTCCAATCCCGGACGCCTTGAGGCCGGTGCGGCGTGAGGGAGATTCACCGCCGCGAACAGTGTCAAACCCACGAGATTCTAGCGGATGTGGTTATGACGTCTCCCGGTGCGCATAGGGCGTTCACGACTACTCAGTTCGGCTTCGTCCTTAACCATGAGTTCGAACCGACAGGGCGCACTGGGCACGAGCCCTCCTTGCCCCCGGGGTTGTAGTGGTCCAAATACGCACGGGCTGCTGCCGAGTCGCGGAGGCGGTGGGTGGTGCCGCGAGCAAAATTGAAGACGTTCAGTCGGTCATAGGGATACCTGTTATCCTCCTCGTACTTATGCGTGTGAACGCCATCGCCGTGCACCGTCAGCCATGGTGACACCACGTCACCTCGCAAAGTTGTATCACCATACTCCAGCGCGAGGGCGCCACGTAGGTCGTACTGGGAATGAAAGCTGACTCCGCTCCCAACCTCGCGGCACGCACCGTCGAGGATAATCGACGTATGGGGTGGAAGGGTTGGGAAAGCTGCCCGCACCGCCGCTACGACTTCTCGCTCCACCTGGTAGGCGGTTACCCACCACGAGATGAGATACGCGTCAATGATGAATGCGCCGGTGGACGCCATCGCCACGAGGGTGGAGAAGTAGTGGCGCCGGAGGCGGGCTGCAGTCCAGGCGGCGGCGCCCACGAGCGCCAGAGCCACCCCGGCAGCGGCGGCGATCGCCACGCGATTCGCCCGACCCGTCGGAGAAAGGCCCACATCCGCACCGCTGACAAGGATCGCGTGTCCCAGCACGATGACTAGGCCGCCCCACGCTATGAGGCGCAGGGCGTCTGGCGCATTGAGCTGCTACTCGTCCTGCAGCGGAGAGATGCGGCTGAGATACCACTTGGTCATCAGCCCGAGCAAAGCCGCTACCGCTAACGCCTGGGGCGAGGCGACCTTGAGCGCCATCCATAAGGCGCGGGGGAATGCGAGGCCATAGTACCAGAGATTTATCCAGGCGACTTGCTTCACAAAGGAGACCAGAGACTCGGTCGTGGGTGGGTGGGCCAACCGGTTTGTGGTCAGCAGCTTGAAAGCGATTAGCCCACCGAGCGCGACAAGTGCAGTCGCACTGGCGGCCGTGGCTCGGCGCCTCACTCTCACTAATGAATAGCGTTTAAGCTCAGGCTGGCGCGCGACGCCAGCGATGAGAACAGGATGGAGTAGGAACAGCGGTAGGGCCGTCTCGTAACAAAGGCCGCTCGCGAGGATGCTCAAGGCACTCAACGCTTGCCATGAAAGGCTGCTCGGACGCGATGCCTGGAGCGATGCGAGAGCTGCGTAAAGGCTCAGGAAGTAGAACGCCATACTGAGGGGGGCTTGGAAGGCGGCAAACCAGACCCTGGCAGTGGAATAATGCGGAAGCAATGAGTAGACGAGGGGCACGGCGAAGCTGATCTTCCGGTCGAGCCCAAGCTGACGGAGGACCAAGTAAAAGAGGAGGGCAACCGTAATCAGCACCGCCGCGTTGGCCAGATGGTACGGCAGGGGCCGGGCACCGAAGAGCCAGTAGAGGAAGGAAAGATAGAGTACTTGGCCCGGCCGCATCTGAACCTGACCGCGAGGTGCGTACATCGCCCGAATTAAGCCGGTTGGCGTCTGGTCGGCCGAGAACGTGAACGACCTGAGCAGGGACCAATCGTCGCTGTAGAACCCGAGCCCGCCTCGCTGAACTGCCAGGGACAGTGTTACCAGAACGGCCAAGGCCAGAAGGTCATCACGAGCTGAACGTGACATTGCAAACCTCAAATCACATTCTATAGCTTCAACGTCAACCCTTTTAATTGCAGGCGTTCTACCGGGCTCGGACCTGCTCTCTTTCCGCGGACTCAGAGGTGTGAGCCGGAAAGAAGATAACAGCCCGGATCAAAGCGGAGGGAACAGGAAGGACTGAGACGGAAACAGCCGGAAAGCGGAGCAGGCCCTTATGAGTCCGCTGCTCTAACCGTCTGAGCTAAGGGCCCTCTCGGAAAAACTCATCCTACACAGCCGCTCAGACAAGTGCACAAACGTCGTGTGAGTAGGAGTGATGGCAGGGACAGGAACAGGAACCTCATCCTCCAAGAAGTTTCTGGAGCTCCTCGCGAAGTCGGGGATCGGTCGGGTTCAGCTTACCCAGTCTGGCAATCGCCTCGCGATCCTTTCCATAGGGATCGCGCCGAAAGTTTACGATGCCGTCCCGGACGAATGCAGTGAAGTAGACGATGTAGACCGGCAGCGGCTGCTCCAGGGTGACGCTCTGGCCGTCCACCCTTCCCCCCGCGCTCCCTGCAGTGCGCGGTCAGCATTGCCTGCCGGATCTTCTTCTCGTTCCAGTCGCCCTGTGCCCGCAAGTACGTAGTCGGCCAGTTCCACGGGCTTCTCCACCCAGACGCAGCCGTGACTCAGCGTCCGCTGCGGCCGACTGAACGATCCCCGAGTGGGTGTGTCGTGCAGATAGATGGCGAACTGGTTTGGAAACATGAACTTCACCCGCCCGAGCGGGTTCGTGGGACTTCCCCCTCTCTGCCGCATTCGAACTTTCGTCAGATCAACCCGGGACCAGTTGATCCGCCGTGGGTTAAGACCGTCGATTCGTATTTGGCATCGACCACCTCAAAATGGTTCCGGGTTAGGTAGGAGCGCTTTCTCCTGACTCTGGGGAGAATCTCGCGGACCAGGATCCGATGCGGCACATACCAGTAGGGCCGGAAGACCACGAACGTCATCGAGTCGGCGAACACGGGAGTAGCGTTCTTGTACTCGTCCCCCACCACGACCCGCATGTTGAGCACCGGCTTGCCCACGTCGTAGGCAGAAAGTCTGTAATCGGGAATGTTCACATAGATGTACCGGGACCCGAACTCCGCGGGCAGCCAGCGATAGCGCTCCAAGTTGAGCTGGATCTGCCGAATCCGGACCTGCACCGGCACGTTGAGGGCGGCCAACGTCGCGGCGCCCACAATCCCATTGCTCGGGATCCCGTGGCGCGACTGGAAACGCGCCACCGCTCCGGCCACCGCGCGGTTGTAGACTGGTTTGTTCCCCGCCGAGCCGGTAAGGTCGCCCGTGATCCTGAGTCGCCGACGCAGCACCGCTACGCGGGAGCCGCGGGCGCCCCGCCGGAGACTGCTACGTCCCGGCACCCTGGGCCAGCCGCCCTGCTCGAGGATTTCACGGTAGCCGGCAAGCGACTTCACCAGCTCGGCATACCCAGGGAGCTGTGGCCGGAGCGGAGCCACCATGCCCTGGAACTCTTCCGCCTGCACCGCCCCCCGCAGCGTCCCCTCGATGCTCGAGCGCCGCGCCCTGATGTACCACTCGCTCGCGACCACCTTCGGGTCGAGCCGGCCCGCGAGCAAATCAGCTCCGTAGTCGAGGAACCGTCTGGTGAGCTCGAGGTCGAGCACGGCGAAGGCTTCGGGCCTCTGCTTATCGAGGCTCGGTTGCAACCGCTCCAGCGTGCGGCGGAGCTCGGAAAGACGGTAGTCCGCAGGACGAAGTCCTTCCCGTTCGGCGTCAGACAGGTTCGCGATCAACTCCTTGGTTCTCTCCGGCAGCGGACGAATCCCAACCCAGAGCGGTCGGTACTGTCGATCCTCGTAGATTTGCCTGACCAACTTCCAGCGGACCCCCTCGAGGTATGCCGGGGGGCTCTCGGCCGCGGTGATGCTGCGGATCTCCTGATTGATCCGATCGGCGGATTTGCTGCAGGCGACAGCGCCCAGCAGCGCGAATGACGCAGGGCCACACGGTCAGAGCGGGTCGAAACATGACACTCACGGGCTCGGGTGCGTGCGGGAGGACTACCGGATGACCCGATCCAGGGGCACCGCCCCTTCCGCCGGGTAGTTGAAATGCCACCACGTCCGCCCAAACGGACTGAACCCTTCGGATTCCATGGCCTGGACCAGGAGCTTCCGGTAGCGCAGCGCCTGGGCGGTGGCGTTGGCCGTGTCAGCTGCGCCGGTGAAGTTGTCGAAGGCGGTGGTCAGTAAGACCTCGGTTCCCGTCGCAAGATCCACCAGCGTCACATCCACCGACGCGCCCAGGTTGTGCCGGCTCCGCTCCGGGATGTAGCCCTTCTCGACAGCGACCGGTTCCCAGTGCGCTGGGCCCAGTCGACCATCGCGCGCGAAGCCCTGACCGGGCGGTACGCGTCGAGTACCCTGAGCCCCAGGCCCTTGCCGCGGAGCCTGGCCTGCACCCGGCTCAGTGCGGCGGCCGCTTCCGGGCGGAGCAGCGCGCGCGGCGCCTCGTAGCCCGGGAGCGGAGCACCCGTGAAGTTGTTCGCCGTGGCGTAGCGAAGATCGGTCTGAATGGTGGGATCGCTCGAGCGTACATCAATCAGAAGCGAGTCTGAGACCGCAGTGCTGGAGGAGGCCGGGGAAAGACCGGATGCGTTGGGGACCGGAGACTTCTACGGACTCACGCCGCGCTGGGGCTCCAGGGATTGATCTAACGCGAGGACGTGCCGGGGCCAATGATGCAGATGTAGCGAGAATATGGAATCGGACTCGCGTTGTGCTGCGGAGCCGGATTCCTCCAAGCCGGGCCGGCGCAGCTGCGTCCGTGCGCGGGCTCGTACGCGACCCAGAGCAGCCAGAGACCGGCGAAGACGGCTAACAGCACGGCCGCAACGACGCGTTGTTCGGGCCACAGATCCCCGAGAATTTTGCGCCTGGCAGCACCGGTGGGTTCGGGAAGTGGGTTGACCACCGGCTCGATGCGCCGGGCGAGTGTCTGCAGGCAGAGGTCTACGGCCTCGTCGAGCGGCAGCGCCCCGCGACCGGCCAGAGTCTCCGACAGCAACTCGCCCGTGGAAAGGTCGGTCACCAGGTAGACCAACCCGTCGTCAGTTTCACGAACCTCATGGATAGCAGGCACACTCGGATGCTGGAGCTGGAGGGCGTCGCGGCAGCGTCGCCGGAGGGGAGCGAGTGCACCAGAGTCGGGGGAAGTGGAGCCGAGGAACACGACGGCGACCTCGAGCCCGGTCGGGTACTCGGCACGGTAGAGCGGTCCGAGAGGGGTGTCCCCCAGCCGCTCACCGACTCGGATCCCACCATGGAGGGCTCGGCCCGCCAGGCCGGGCTCGGGGCACGGACTCGCTTTGGGGTCGTGTTGGGCCCCGCAGCGGGCGCAGGGGGCCGTGGTCAACTGCTGTTCTCGCGGTGGATTCTTGTAGGCAAATTCGGACACCGGACTAGGGCCGGGATCTCAAATGGGAGGACTCAGAGAAGCGAGGGGACGCATTTAGGCACCAAATCCACAAGCGAACTCGCTACATCCTACTCTTCGATAGCGGGGATGGATAGTAGGAGAGGGCGCATTATGCCGAATCAGTCACCCGCGAACGCAGCCCGATGCTCGTGGTGCCCCGCGGATTCCCGCCCTGAAACTCGAAATGCTCCTCCGGGAGGATGCGATTACTGAGCATAGGACGCGGGCTGGGTTGCAGCACTTGTTGCCACCAAGAGCCTGGCAGAGAGCTCGGTCTCCGGAACCCAGACCAAGGGTTCAACCCGGGGGTAGATATTGGCGAACTTCGCCCGCACCCGCCGTGGGCTCTCAGACGGCGTCACTTGAGCGCCTGCTCCAAAAACCTCGCGCAACGTGTCAAAAATTCGATCTGGTTCTCCCGTCGATCCAGCGAGTGTCCTTCATCGGGTGAGACCATGTACTCGACTGGCACGCCATGCGTGCGCAGGGCCTTCACAATCTGGTCGCTCTCGGACCGCGGCACGCGCGGGTCATTGGCGCCGGCATAGACGAACAGCGGCACCCGGATCTGGGCCACGTCTCGGATGGGCGACAGCTCCTCCAGCAGTGCCTGCTCCCTGTCGGGGTCTCCGATCTCCACCTTAAAAACCTCGCGGATGTAGCCGCTTGTGCTTTGCATGAAGGTGACCCAGCTCGCGACGCCGAAAAGGTCGACGCCAGCGCGCCAAAGGTCGGGATAGCGGGTTAGGCCCACCAAGGTGGTGTAACCGCCGTAGCTGCCACCGTAAATCACGATGCGGTCCTTGTCGGCCCACGGCTGCACCGCGACCCACCTGCCGGTGGTCTCGATGTCCTTGAGTGCCTCCCGCCGCTTGACGCCGTCGTCGGCGGTGACGTAGTCCCGCCCGAAGCCACTCGACCCGCGCACGTTGGGTTCGACCCAGGCGTAGCCCAGTGACGTGAAGAAGCGAATAGGAGGGCTCCAGCGGATCTCCGACACGCTGCTGGGCCCGCCGTGGTAACGCACTATAACCGGTAGCTTCGTACCGGGTTTGGCGGACGCCGGTAGAAAGACGTGCACCGGAATCTTGAGCCCGTCGTGCCCTGCGATCTCACTAACTCTGACCTCCAGTAGTGGCAGGCGGGTGATCGACGGCCGGGGCTCTGAACGGAGCGGCGTGACCTGGCCGCTTCCAGTGTCGATGAGCAGGAGGTCGGTCGGTGCATTCGGGGTCGACCAGCGAACGACGAAGCTTCGGCCGTCGTCGGCGAAGTAGGTGGGGAAGCCGGAGCCGAGCGGCAACTTGATCTCGGCCGTCGGCTTGAGCGTCTGAGCGTCGAGCAGGCGGATCAGCGAGTGATTCCCGGCCGAGACACCCACATGCCAGGCGCGAGCGATCGGGCGGGCTTTGGCACCCCAGAACGCTCGCAGTCGGGCTGACCGGATCCACGTAGCGGGCAAGCTCCTCCCCCGTCCGGGTGTCAAGGGCGAGGAGCACTCCCTGCTCTCCGCCCGCATCGGTGGCCACGAAGACGCGGCGGCCGTCCGGCGCCAGCGTTGCGTCCGTGATGGTTGCCTTGCCTCTCGTCGGATACAGCGTCCGCGCTTTTCCACTCGTGGGATCGATGAGGTCGAGGTAGTTGTCGTTGTCCGAGGGAGTGCGGATCAAGGCGAGCATCTTGCCATCGGAGCGAACGTCGACCATGAAGCCGGGCTGCTCGGATCTGTAGAGCTTCTTTGGTGCCTCGCCGCCGGCAACCGCAAGACTGTACAGAGTGGTCGCCGGCGCTTCATTCTTGCGACTCGAGTAGAAGATTCGATCCGGGAGCTCGGCCGGCGTGAACGGGAAGTCTCGGTCCATAATCTCGCCGGGCGTGAGTTCCGTCAGGTTCTTGCCGTCAAGGTCCACGCGCCAGAGGCTCCAGTTCTCATCGGCACCCTTATCCGACGCGAAGATCACGTGTTGGCCGTCGTGCGTGACGACGAAGTCGCCCACCCGATCGGGTGTCCTCACCAGGCGCTGCGCTGGCGCATCAGGACGAGCGGCTCCCGCGACGTAGAGCTGATTGATGCCATCGCGGTTCGAGCGGAACACCAGCCGCTGGCCGTCAGGCACAAGCCGGCCAGCGTCGTTCACGAACGCATCGACGAGCGGCGTGACCTGTTGGGCCAGCTCGGCATCGCGGATGGCAGCAGCGCCGGACGGCGTGTCGGGATCGCTCGTAGCCGGCCGCGCAGTTTCCGGGCTGGTTGGTGCAGACGCAACAGCTGGCGGAACCGCTGAAGTCCGCGCCGCCCTGTTACCGCAGGCGGCGCAAGCGACGAGTGTGAACCAGAGATGATGCATCTGCATAGTAGCTCCTAATCGCGAACGAGGCAGAACCTGATCAGGCCAGCCTTCTCAGCCATGGAGCGAACGATCACGCTAGGTACCTTCAATTCGATCGAGACGGGCGAAGCCATACTCAGAGTAACGACAGTGCTCAGCAGATCTGGGATCAGGGCGCATCATGCCGAATCAGTCACCCGCGAACGCAGCCCGATGCTCGTGGTGCCCCGAGGATTCCCGCCCTGAAACTCGAAATGCTCCTCCGAGAGAATTCGATTGCCGCGCATTCGCCCTGATCTCGGCTCTGTTGTGTGTTGGGCCAAGAGCCTGGCTGCGAGCTCGCTTGCGGTTTCCCAGACCATCGGGTCCAGGTTGGGGTAGAAACTCGCGAACTCTGGCCGCAGCCGCACGAGCCGGATCCTGCTGTTGAATTGTCCCACTAGACTGGTCCTCTCTTCAGCTAGGAGTCGTCATCCTTCGAGAGTACTCATACCGGCCTCGCTCCCTCCCCCAGCATCTGCCTTACCGCGGTCGTCAGCTCCGCAATGCTGAATGGCTTCTGAAGAAACCTCTTCGCCATCTCTCCCTGTGGCTTCTCATACGCCGAGATGTACAGCAGAGGCGGGGGCGAGGGAAGCTGGGCGACCTCGATGGCGAAGGCGTGTCCTCCCATGCCGGGCATTACGAGGTCAGTGATGATCATGGCGATCTTCTGCTTGGTCGTGTTCAGAATCTGCAGCGCTTCCTCTCCGTCCGAGGCCAGGATGACCTGGTGCCCATCCTGCTTGAGCGCACGCTCGATGTATGCTCGGGCGATCGCTTCGTCGTCCACCACCAGAATGGTCGGCGCCATCTTCTGCTCCCATAAAGGTGCCAAGCCCACCGTCAGCTGACGCGGATTCTCTCGTAGAGCTCGATGTGACGCTCCGCCATTGCCTGCTGGGTAAACCGTTCTGCCACCCGTTTCCGTCCGGCTTCGCCCATGCTGCGGCGGCGATCCGGGTCTCGACTCAATGTCTCCAGTGCGCGGGCGAGCGCGGGTACGTCCCGCAACGGCACCTCGATACCGGTGACACCCGGGACATTCACCTCGCGCACCGCGCTCGGCACCGCGGTGGTAATCACCGGCCGCCCGGCCGCCATGGCCTCCAAGACGACCAGCCCGAACATCTCCTCCACTGTTACGGAGGGGAGCACGAGGAAGTCGGCATCCGCCATCCGTCTTGGCAGGTCGTCGTCCGGATACTCGCCGTAGAAGCGAACCCGGTCAGTGATCGCCAGAGCCCGGGCCAAGGTCTGGAGCCGCGGGCCCTCGGGCCCGGAGCCAACGATATCCAGCCTCAGCTCCGGCACCTGCTCCATCGCGCGCAGCAGAATGTCCAACCCCTTGTATGCCACCAGCCGCCCAATGAAAATAGCCCGCAGCCTGCCGTCCAGGTGGGGGAGGCGGCACGCTCTGCCAGCGGGTCTGGTCGATACCGAACGGTATGACTTCGACCTTGCCCTCGTGGCCCGTGAGCTCGGTGGAAAGCGCGAGGTGAGCCCGGCTGGGGACCACGATGGCTCGTGCCCGCCTGAGGACGAGACGGGTAAAGGGGCGATAGGCAGGTGCGGCGGGAGTCAGCGTGCTGAGTCACCACCACCGGCGTTCGACCCGCACGAAGCAGGCAGGCCAGGTCGGCGAGTGGATGGGGATGGTGGACGTGGATGATATCGGCGCGCTTCCAGGCGGCCGCGATGTATCCGGGCGCGATTTCCTGGCTGCCAAGCGCCGCGAACGAAAAGGCCCGGGTCACGCCCGAGCGGTGTCGTCCCGACTCGCCGGCCCGGCCGCGACTCTCGACCGCCACCACCTCGACCTGGTGGCCGAGGTTGGCGGCGCCTTCCGCCAGCGTCTGGACCACCCGCTCCATGCCGCCGGACCGCGGCCAGTAGTACTTCGCGAAGTGCAGGATGCGCATGGCTCGGAGTAACCTCGGTGGTCAGAGCGGTCCCTGGGCTATATTCACATCAAGTTCGGGCAACTTCACCTGCCATCCCAATAGCTGTCAACCTGAGAATTCGCTTGCGGTCAGCCATCGCAGCTCCGACCGGACGAGTGCCATTCCGCAGCCGCCCTCCCGACTGCCGTAGACATGCGCGCCGTTGTCGTCTCCCATCGCTACGCCGATCCGGCCAACCGAGCCAAGCTCAAGGCGCTCGCCGGCCTCGGCGTGGATGTAACGGCCATCGTTCCGGACCGCTGGGTGTCGAAAGAGGGCACAGCCCAGACCAGCAAGCCCGGAAATGATGGAGGGGTGCAGCTCACCACTATTCCCGTACGCGGCATTCCGGCCAACCCCGGGCTCCTGCTGTGGAACGCGAAGGCGCTACGGCGGCAGCTTACCGATCTCAAGCCCGAACGTCGTACATATAGAGGAAGAGCCCTGGACCCAAGCCGGCCGTGCTGGGACTTCGACTGGCCCGAAGGCTCGGCGTTCCGGGAGTTCTCGCGACTACCGAAAGCTTGCCTCGCAGCTACAGCATCGCACAGCGTCTGCGGCGGGAACGGAGCCTGAGGCAGGCGGCGGGGTTGGTAGCCTCTAATAGTCTGGCTCTTGCGCTTGCGGTTAAGCGGCGCCCAGCTCTCGCGCACACCGTCATCCCCCAATCCGGCATCACTCCGCTGGACAGCCGGCCCCGTGACCGGCAGCCGGAATTCTCGCTCGGCTTTGTCGGCCGGCTCGTTCCCGAGCGCGGCCTCGACCTCTTGTTTCGTGCCTGCGTGAACCTGGCGGGGAAGTGGACTCTGACGGTGGTCGGGACCGGACCATCGCAGGAGGAGCTCGAGGCCCTGGCGCAGCGGCTCGGGATTGCCGCACGGATCTCATGGCTCGGCCCCCTGCCCCGCCAGGCAGTAGAGGAGGTGTGGAGCCGCCTCGATTGCCTGGTGCTGCCGAGCCGGACCACAGAGCGCTGGGTCATGACCGAAGGTCGTGCGGCGATCCATGCGATGGCGCATGGCGTGACGGTCGTCGGCACCGATTCGGGGACGCTGCCGGAGATCATCGGTGACGCCGGCAGGATCGTGCCCGAAGAAGACGTCGCCGCTTTGACTGCCGCACTCGAGGATCTGTACGCCAATCGCTCCGAATGCGATCGGCTCGGGTCGATCGGGTGGCGACGCGTGCAGGAGCAGTTTTCAGATGCTGCGGTGGCCGGGAAAACCCTCGCGTTCTGGCGTACATTGATGCCCGCAACCGGTTGACATCTGGTAACTTACGAGCGATCTTCGGCCCTCATGCACCGTATCAGCCTGCTGCTTCGCTGCGCCAGGGCGTCGGCCGCGCTCCTCGGGGTTTTCACGCTCGGGGCCGCCGTGCTCGGGGCGCAGGTTCCGCAGGTACCCCAGGGCCAGAATCTCCCCACAGCCGAGCAGGCCCGGCGAGCGCTCCAGAACCAGCCCGAGCTGGTGAGGCAGCTGCGCCAGCGCCTGCTCGACTCCGGGCTCACGCCCGATCAGGTCCGGGCCCGGCTCCGCGCCGCGGGGTACCCCGAGAACATGCTCGACCAGTACCTCACCGGCGCGGATACCACACGTGCCATCAAGCCGGGCCAGAGAGACCTCGAGGCGGTGAGCGCCCTGGGTCTGCTGAGCGTGGCCGAGCTGGATTCGCTGGAGGTGAAGGACTCCACCATGGAGGTGTCCGACTCCCTCCAGATAGTGCTGGATTCCCTTCGCTTCGTCCGGGCCGACTCGGCTCGGGCGGATTCGTTGGCCGATTCGATCCGGGTGCTGCATACGGGCGGACTGAAGCAGTTCGGACTGGAAACCTTTCGCCGCACCTCGACCCGCTTTCAGGCGACGCAGTCGGGACCGGTGGACGAGAACTACCGGCTGGGACCCGGTGACGTCCTTGTCCTGATACTCACCGGCGACGTCGAGGAGATCTATTCTCTCGACGTCAACCGCGAGGGCTTCGTCGTCATCCCGCAGGTGGGACAGGTTCACGTCGCCAACCTGACGCTCTCCCAACTGGAGGACGTGCTCTACGGCCGGCTCGGGCGGGTTTACTCCGGCGTCCGGCGCGGAGCCCGGGCCTCGACCAGGTTCCAGATCTCCGTCGGCCGGATTCGAAACATCCAGGTTTTCGTCGTGGGAGACGTAGTACGTCCCGGAGCATTCCAGATATCAGGCGCGGGAACCGTCCTCACGGCCCTGTACGCCGCGGGAGGTCCGACCTCCAACGGAAGTTTCCGGCGAGTGGAAGTGCGACGCGGAGGCAAGCTGGTCGACTCACTCGACCTCTACGACTATCTGCTCCAGGGAATCAACCGAAGCGACATCAGGCTGGAGAATGGAGACGTCGTCTTCGTTCCGGTTCACGGCGGGTTCGCAAAGCTTGCGGGCGAAGTGACCCGCCCCGCGATATATGAATTGCGAGACGGTGAAACGCTGCGGGATCTCATCGCTTACGGCGGAGGATTCGGTCCTGCCGCATACCAGGCTCGAGTTCGCATCCATCGAATCCTTCCCCCAGACACCCGTGGACCGGGAGGAAGAGCGCGGGTGGTGGTAGATGTCGCGCCGGACCAGCTCGCCGGAGGCGTGCCCGCCGTCCCGGTGTCAGCCGGAGACTCCGTGACGGTGCTGGCGGTTCCGCAGAGAGTGCGCGGCTATGTGACGGTGAAGGGCAACGTGTGGGTCGAGGGACAGGTCGGGCTCACTCCGGACATGAAGCTGAGCGATGCGATCCGTGTTGCGGGCGGGCCAAAGCCCGACGTCTACCTCGACCGCATTTTGATCTCTCGTACCAACGACGACTCTAGCCGGACTCAGCTCCGCTCATCGTTCGCGGACTCAACCGGAAAAGTCAGCGAAGACTTGCCGCTCCAGGATCAGGACGAGGTCCAGGTCTTCTCCCGTGCCAGCTTCCTTCCCCAGCCGTATGTCACAGTCGTTGGTGCCGTGCGCAATCCCGGCCGAGTGCCGTACCGGCGCGGGATGACTATGCGGGACGTGGTCCTCCTGGCGCAGGGCGTCACCGAAGATGCGGATCTCACCGAGGCGGAGATTGCACGCAGAGCGGCAACTGGCGACCCGGGTGCGCTGGCCAAGTCCATCGCGGTGCCGCTCGACTCGGCCCGGCTCGTGCCCGGTGGCTCCAGCGGCGGCAACGAGCTCGATACCGAACCGGCCACCGGTGGCGTTCCCGATGTCGCCCTGCTGCCGTACGATAATGTCCTTATTCGCCGCAAACCGGGCTGGGAATCGCAGCGGCTGGTGTATCTCACTGGTCAAGTCAAGCACCCGGGACGTTACGCGTTGCGCTCGAAGACAGAGCGGATTGGCGACCTGATCGCGCGCGCCGGCGGTCTCACCGGCCAGGCGTATCCCGGAGGCATCCAGTTCTATCGGTCATATGCGCCAGGGCATAAACCGATCACCGGCCCGCCCGAACCGATCGCACAGCCGACGGATGCCCCGCGTGACACGCTGCCGCGCGGATTCCGCGAGCGGGTCGGTATCGATCTTCCGCGTGCCTTGAAGAATCGGAAGGCGCCCGACAACGTCATCCTCGCCGGCGGAGACTCGATCCACATTCCGGAGTTCAATCCGGTGGTCATCGTGGACGGATCGGTGAATTCACCAGGACCCGTCGTCTATACGCCGGGGAAATCGCTCGACTGGTACGTGAGTGCCGCCGGCGGGTATACGCAAAACGGCGACGACAAACGGGCCTACGTCACGCAGCCGGACGGTAAGCGCGAGGCGGTCAAGCGGCGCGCTATCCTGGCGGATCATGTGCCGAAGCCGAAGTCGGGAGCGATGGTCTTCGTGCCGATTCGGCGGGTGCAGGAACAGCCGAGCAATCTCGCAGGGGTGCTGTCGGTGGCGGCGCAGGTACTCAGCGCCATCGTCACGATTGTCGTGGTGACACGGTAGTGGCGGCAGGGCTCGAGCCGGAACCCACGGCCACGCGTTCGGGCGATAACCGCGATATCTCCATGTTTGAGCTGCTCACGCCGCTGGTGCGCCACTGGAAGGTCGTTTTTGGAACGGCGGCCGCGTGCGCTGCTGTCACAGCTGTGCTGCTGCTCCTCCAGCGGCCGGTCTACACCGCTGAAACCAATTTCACACCCGAAACCCCCAACACTTCAGGCCTGGCGAGCAGTCTCGTCGGACTGGCGGGCCTCGCCGGCCAGCTCGGCCTTGGCGATGCCATGTCCGGTGGCGCGTCGCCTGAGTTTTTTGCCCGGCTGCTGCACAGCCGAGAAGTATTACGAGCCACACTGCAGACCGAGTTCCCTGATGCGGGCAGCGCCCGCGGCGCGAAGCGACAGCTGCTTGATCTGCTCGAGATCAAGGGGAAAAGCCTGGAGGAGCGGCTCCAGGTCGGGGCCCGTCGGCTCACCCAGGCCACCAAGGCACAGGTCGACCAAGCCACCGGCATCGTCACGCTCTCGGTCGAGATGCATTCGCCGGAGCTCGCGGCGGCGACCGCCAATCGCATGCTCGAGCTGCTCAACGAGTTCAATCTGGAGCGGCGGCAATCACAGTCGCACGAGCAGCGGCGGTTCACCGGCGACCGGCTGCGGGAAGCGGAGCAGGAGCTGCGCGAGGCCGAGCGGGCTCAGCTGCGGTTCCTTCAGAACAACCGCCAGTATCAGGGATCGCCGCTGCTGGAGTTTCAGGCCGAGCAGCTGGAGCGCGGGGTCCAGCTGAAGCAGGAAGTCTTCCTCACCCTGACCAAAGCCCACGAGGAAGCGAGGATCGCGGAGGTTCGGGACACACCCGTGCTCACCGTCGTCGACCCGGCTGTGCCGCCGGCGAAACGAAGCCGGCCTCGCCGGGCGCTCGGCGTCATCCTCGCGTTTGCCGCGGGAACAGTGCTCGGCATCTCACTGGTGTATCTGGGAGTGTTTCGGCGCAGAATTCGACGGGACGGATCTCCCGACTATATGGAATTCCAGGCAGCTCTCGATGAGGTGCGCGGCAAGTCCGCACGCGTACGATCGTAGATGATCAGAGGCCTCACCTACCTGCTGGCCCTGCTCTACTGCTTTGTATGGCTGCGCATTCCGGACCTGGCCGGGGTAGCGCTGCCCATTCAACGGCTGGTGGCGTGGAGTGGGCTGGCGGTGCTGCTCGCTTTGATCGCGAGCAAGGGTTCCGTGTGGGTCGGCCCCAGCGGGCGCCGGTTCCTCAAGTATACCGCGTTGTTTCTCGCCTTCATGCTGGTCAACCTGATACAGAAATTGGCATACGGTAACAACTTCCATACGCTCTACTTTGCGATGGACTTCTCCAAGTACGTCGCCATTTTCCTGGTGGCGTTTCTCACATATTATGCCCTGGCCACCCGCCTGGTGAATGAGGATGGCTTCGCTCGCGCGATCCTGCTGTCGGGCGCGTTCTCTACTGTTCTCGTTTACCTGTTTCTCTCGTTGTACTTCCTCGGGTTCAGGACCGACAACGAGCTTCTCGCTCCGACATTCGGGAGAGCACTCGGAGTCTGGCCCACGGCCGGCGTTCTGCCGCGTCTGGCCGGCACAGCCGCGGAACCGCAACAACTGTCCGTCCTTCTGCTCACGCCTCTGCTGCTGATGATGTCGCGCGCCCACCTGCGCAGGTACTGGCCGGTCGCTGGACTTGGCTTGCTGGCAATGCTGCTGTCGCAGTCGAAGTTCGCGGTCGTGTCGGTGGCGTTTGTGGCGCTGTATCTCATGCTGGTCTACCGAAGGCATTGGAAGCTCATCGTCGGTGCCCTCGTTTTGCTCGCCCCGATTCTGGTGGTGTTCGTGGCCCGGCTGCCCACCTTCGCCGAAACGCTGCGGCAAGGCACCTCTGCCGGAGCGTTCGTAGAACGTCTGGAGAACCTGGTTCTGCTGGTGAGTGTGTTCCGGGAGAATCCATTGTTGGGCATCGGACCGGGACAGTACGGGGTCTTCCGGGGGATCACCCTCTTCGGCGACGCGAACTACGCCCCGACGTACTACCCCAACATGGATTTCCTGAAGATTCTGGCAGAGGTGGGCATCATCGGCTTTTTCATCGTGGTAGCCCTGCTCGCCTCCCTCATACGCCTGGTCGCGCGAGGATACAAGCAGATAGCCACCGATCAGCGCGACCGATACCTCGCCTTCTTTCTCGGCGCGCTCGCCATCCTCTGCAACATGCTCATCGGTTATGAGCTGCTGCACGTGTTCTTCTGGATCAACATGGGGATGTTGATGTATCTGGCGGAGATCTCTTCCCGGTTCCCCGCCGCTGCCACCCGGTGAGCCGGATCTATATCAATGGCAGATTCCTTACGCAACAAACCACCGGTGTGCAGCGCTTCGCGCGCGAGATCCTCAGAGCGGTCGACACGCTTCTGGCGTCGGAGCGAAGTGCCCGAAAGCACAGCCTCGCTCTCTTGACTCCGCCGGGTGCCACACCCCCCGCCGGTCTGCGCGAGATCGAGTCCCGACCCGTGGGAAGGCTTCAGGGACAGGCGTGGGAGCAGCTCGATCTGCCGCGGTATACCCGGGACGGATTCTCGCTCAATCTCTGTAACACCGCTCCACTGCGCGGCAGCTCTACCATTGTCACAATTCATGACGCGGGCGTCTTTGCCATTCCAGAGGCATACTCGCGACCGTTCCGAACGTGGTACCGCCTCCTTCACCCCCAGTTGGGGCGGCGCGCGGTGCACATGCTGACCGTGTCCGAGTTCTCCAGAGCCGAGCTCAGCCGCTATCTCGGCATCGCTGGCGATCGATTCACAGTCATTCCCAATGGCGGCGAGCACATTCTCAGGGATCCGGCCGATAAAGGGATCCTGCGCCGGCTCGGTTTGAGCCGGCGATATGTGCTGGCGGTCAGCAGTCATAGCGCGCACAAGAACTTTGCCGGGATCCAGGCGGCCGTGCAGCACATGCGCGGGCAGGATTTCACCCTCGTCTTTGCAGGAGGAGCAAACTCCCGGATCTTCAACCCCGGTGAAGCGCCTGCAGGTGAGTCGGTCGTGACAGGACGGGTTACGGACGCGGAGCTGCGCGCGCTCTATGAGAATGCCGAGTGCTTCGTCTATCCCTCGTTCTACGAGGGCTTCGGGCTGCCGCCGCTGGAGGCCATGACCTGCGGCTGCCCTGTGGTCGTATCACGCGCAGCGTCACTCCCCGAGGTGTGTGGCAACGCCGCGGTGTACTGTGACCCGAACGATCCGGCAGACATCGGACGAGCTCTGGACGAGGTGCTCCAAAGCGCCGAGCTCCGAAGCGACCTCCGGCGCCGCGGTGAGGAACGGGCGGCTCAGTTCACATGGAGCCATTCCGGGACTGCTCTGCTGCACCTGCTGGACGCTCTGCCGGCTCGATGAAAGTCGCCATCGTCCACGACTGGCTGGTGACCTATGCTGGCGCCGAGCGCGTGCTGGAGCAGATGCTTGCCGTGTACCCGGATGCGGATCTGTTCAGCCTGATCGACTTTGTTCCCGACGAGGAGCGCGCCTTCCTGGGCGGCCGCGCGGTTCGAACGTCGTTTCTCCAGCGGCTCCCCGGCGTTCGGCGTCGGTACCGCAGCTTCCTTCCGCTCATGCCGCTCGCGATCGAGCAATTCGATCTCTCGGGATATGACCTTGTGCTCTCGAGTTCCTACGCCGTGGCGAAAGGTGTCCTGACCGGCCCCGACCAGCTGCACGTGTGCATGTGTTACTCACCTATACGATACGCGTGGGACCTGCAACACCAATACCTCCGGGAGACCCGGCTCGATGGCATCAGGGGAATTCCAGCGCGATGGTTGCTGCATCGGATCCGAATGTGGGACTACCGCACGGCAAGCGGAGTGGATGACTTCATAGCGATCTCGCACTTCATCGCCCGCCGTATCTGGAAAGTGTATCGCAGGGAATCAACGGTCATCTACCCGCCGGTAGATGTAGACAACTTCTCGCCTGAAGGGCCTCGAGAGGACTTCTACGTCACAGCCTCGCGTATGGTTCCGTATAAGCGGATCGATCTGATCGTGGAAGCGTTTGCAGCCATGCCGGAACGACGGCTGATCGTGATCGGCGATGGGCCGGAGGCATCTCGGGTACGAACGCGGGCAGGCTCCAATGTCCGATTTCTGGGCCAGCAGCCCTTCCACGTCCTTCGCGATCACCTGCGACGTGCTCGCGCCTTCGTCTTCGCTGCAGAGGAGGATTTTGGGATCGCCCCGCTGGAGGCGCAGGCGTGCGGAACGCCGGTAATCGCATACGGCAAGGGAGGTGTCATGGAAACTATTCCTGGTCTTGACTCTTCTCAGCCGACCGGCGTGCTGTACGATCAGCAGGACCCCGAAACGTTACGGAGGGCGGTCGCCACCTTTGAAACTGAGATGGCTCGGTTCACTCCGGACATCTGCCGTCAGAATGCGCTTCGTTTCGCACCGGCGCGGTTCCGCCAGGAGCTGTCCCAGCACGTGCAGGCGCTGAGCCACGAGTTTCAGCGGAAGCGCAAGCCCTCCTGATGCCGCCCCACGACGCGGGCAGTATTCCTGAGCCACCCCCGAGACGTGGAACCGTGTTGTGGTCGCTGCTCAGAGCCAGGGCGGTTTCTGCATTGCCCGAAGGCAGCATACGGCGGCGATTGGCTGGAGGTGTTCTGTGGACCACGCTCGGCAGCGTTCTGGGACAAGGTGTGGTTGCGGTTGGCTCCATCCTGCTGGCCCGCATTCTCGGCATCGTCGGTTTCGGGCAATATGGCATCCTGCAGAGCACGATCGGGATGTTTTCCTTGCTGGCCGGGATGTCCATGGGCTATGTCTCCAGTCAGCAGGTAGCTGAGTCCGTCGGCACCGACAGAGAGCGGACCGGACGCGTCGCGGGGTTGTCCCTCGTGGTCGCAGTCGTGACGGGAACACTCGTCGGATTGGTGCTCGCCATCTGTGCCCGCCCGTTTTCGCGTGAGTTTCTGGGCAGCGAAGAGCTTGCCGGTGCCCTCCGTATCGCCTCTCCGATCCTCCTGCTTGGTGCAGTGACGGGTGTACTTCGAGGTGTGCTATCGGGCCTGGAGCTGTTTCGCACCCAGAATCTGCTGATGACCGCGGGTGCCGTCGTGACGGTTCTGCTCACAGTCGGCGGCGCATGGACCGGTGGTCTGCCCTGGGCCATGGCAGGTGCGGCAGTTGGAGCCGCGGTTTCGCTGGCACTGCTCAGCAGAGTCTACGTGCAGGCGTTGAGACGTGCGTCGATACCCCTCCGGCTCACCTGGACGCTGCAGGAAACACGGGTAGTCTGGACTCTGGCGGTTCCCGCTCTCCTGAATGGGCTCATGGTCACGCCGGTCGTCTGGGTAACGAATGCAATCCTGGTGAACTCCGCCGGTGGGTACGGGCAGATGGCAATTTTCAATGCCGCCAATCAATGGCGTACGCTGCTGATGTACGTGCCGGCGGTTGTGCTCACGCCCCTGCTTCCGATCATGACACAGCTGCACACTACCCGCCAATATCTCCGGCTCCGACGCGTGCTGTTGAAGACATTGGCGCTGAGCGTTGGCACCGTGGGCTGTATCGCCATCCTGCTGGGACTGTTTGCCGGACAAATCATGCGCTTGTACGGCAGGGAGTTCGAAACCGGAACCGACATCTTCTACCTGATTATGGCGGTCTCGGTACTGCTCGCCGCTGGAACTGTTGTGGGGGCCCTCCTGAGCAGCACAGGGGCCATGTGGACCGGCTTTCTGTTCAATAGCGTATGGGCAGCTCTGATGATCGGCACCGCGATCATCGCCGTTCCCCGGCACGGCGCGTTTGGGCTCGCATTGACATACGCCGTAGCGTACCTGATACACACCGCAATCCAGTTCGTCTATTTCTGGATTTATGTCCGGAACAGCGAAGCCGGAGGCGGAAGTCCGGGATATCTCAAGGATCCGACCGAAGAGCGACTATGGGGTTGAGGCGGCTTGCAGGACAGGCATTGGAGGGCGCCTGGCGGCTGACCCGTAGCGCGCGACTGACCTTTCTGAGGCGGAAGGCTCAGTCGCAAGTAGAACGTCCCAACTCGGCCTCAGAATGGTCCGCGCTCTATCCGGATAGAAGCGAGATCATCGATCGGCTCGAGAGCCCAGTGGCTCAGACAATCATCGAACTGACCTCGGCCGGGGACGTGTTGCTGGAAGCCGGATGCGGCCACGCACGGCTGTCCGCTGAGCTTGCATTGGCCGGACGAAAGATCGAGCTCTGTGACTTCAGCCAGGACATTCTCGATCGCGCTGCCGCACTGTTCCAGCGATCGAACCTGCCGGTGCCGCGCCTGACCCTGGCCGATATCACTCGGCCCCTCCCATGGCCCGACAAATCGGTAGACTGGGTGTGGAGCAGCGGAGTGCTGGAGCACTGGACCGACGAGGAGCTCGAGCCCATCCTGACGGAGATGGCGCGGGTCTCTCGCAAAGGCGTGATCTCCCTGGTTCCGAATGCTCGATCTGTCTTCTATCGGATGGGAAAACATTTGATGGAAGACGCAGGGCTATGGCCCTATGGACGTGAGCTTCCCAAGGCCAGCCTGGAAGACGTTTTCGACCGCGCCGGCCTCGATTCCATCCGCGAATTCACCATCGTGCCGGAAGAGGCGCTGCTATTGCTGCGTCCAACCGATCCAAGTATTTATGCGCTTGCATCGAACTGGTGGGCCAGACTTCCGCCGGACGATCCTCTACAACGCGATCAAGGATATCTGCTTGTCACCGTCGGACTTAAGTCGCCCCGCTGAGCCTCAGCCGTTGATTTCGATCGTGCTCCCCACGTACAACGGGTCCAGGTACCTGCGTGAGGCGATCGACAGCTGCGTGGCACAGACATATCAGAACTGGGAATTGATCGTGGTCGACGACTGCTCGACGGACGCCACGCCCAGCATAGTCGCCGAGTACGTCAGCCGTGATCCGCGCATCAAGTCCATTCGGCACGAGACCAACAAGAAGCTGCCGCAAGCTCTGAACACCGGCCACGCCGCTGCCCGCGGCGAGTATCTGACGTGGACGTCGGACGACAACAGATTCCTACCGCCTGCCATCGAGGAGATGACCCGCTATCTCCAGGAGCATCCGACAGTCGGAATCGTCTACACCGACTGCGTTCTGATTGACGATGCGGGAACGTATCTGAACGATTTTCCGGCGCTCCCGCCGTCCCGGCTCGCGTACATGGACGCTCTGGGCGCCTGCTTTCTGTATCGGCGAGAGGTGTACGAAACGCTGGGCGGATACGATACGGACCTCTTCCTGGCGGAAGACTACGAGTACTGGTTGCGGGCATACCGGCAGTTCGAGCTCGCTCCGCTGCACAAGACGTTGTATGAGTACCGCTGGCACGATCAGTCGCTCACGAAGTCCGCTAACCGGCTGGCCATCAGAACCAGCGCCGAGCGTGCACTCCGACGCCACCTTCCCTACCTCGGCCATTCACTGCCGGAGGATCGGGCCCGCGGCTGGACGGTGTGTGCAGCCAATGCGGTGCGCCGGCGCGACTTTGTACAAGCCGTTACGGCATACAGCAGGGCCCTGCAGATCGCGCCGGCCTCGTCTCTCGGCTATGTCGCGAAGAAGCTGGTGGGCCGGCTTCAGCCCCGCCGGGTGGGCTCGGAAATGATGCCGAATGGAGAGTGGTCATAGGCTCTCGCGGTCCCTGAGAAAACACAAGCGCGACTGGGACGATCTCAGCCGGGTAGACCCCCTGTGGGCCGTTCTCACCAGCGGCGAGCACAGGCACGGCAAGTGGAACCTCGAGGAGTTTTTTCAGACCGGCACCGACGAAATCTCGCGCGTGATGCAGCAGGCCGGCCGCCTGGGACTGCCCCGTGAGAAGAGGACGGCTCTAGATCTCGGGTGTGGAGTCGGCAGGCTCACTCGCGCGCTCGCCAGGCACTTCGAGCGATGCGTCGGCGTCGACATCTCGGACAGCATGATTGCCAAAGCTCGCGAGTTGCACCGCGCATGGCCCACATGCCGATTTGTGCCCGACGCCTCAGGAGATTTAGGGGCATTCGAGGACAATTCGTTCGACTTGGTCTACTCGAGCATCGTGCTGCAGCACCTTCCCAATCCTCAGCTGATCGAATCCTACATCGCCGAGTTCATCCGTGTCCTTGCTCACGGTGGACTTCTCGTCTTTCAGCTGCCGAGTCAAATCCCATGGAAGAACCGGCTCCAGCCGCGGCGAAGGGTATATCGGCTCCTTCGGGCGATTGGTGCGCGCGAGGACTACCTCCTCAACTCGCTCAAGCTGACACCGATGCGTATGAACTTCGTTCCGGAGCGAAAAGTACAGCTTGTCGTAGAGGCGTGCGGCGGGGAAATACTTACTGTGGAACGAGGGAAGGATAGGGTTTATACGGTGTACTATGTCTGCCGCGGGCGGGCTCCTGACCGTTCACCAGAAGCCCACAGCTGACACACAATCCTAGTTTGCGCCGCGCATGTAAAGAACCGCCGGGACGGTCTTGAGCAGAATCCCGAAGTCCTTCCAGATGCTCCACTCCCGGATATAGTCAGTCTCCAGCTGAATCACTTTCTCAAAATCGGTAATCAGGTTCCGCCCGTTGACCTGCCACGGGCCGGTGATTCCCGGCTTCACGTCGAAGCGCGTGTAATGATGCTCCTCATAGAGCTCTACCTCACACGGCAAAGGCGGGCGTGGGCCGACCAGCGACATGTCGCCCAGCAGCGCATTCCAAAGCTGCGGCAGCTCGTCCAGGCTGGAGCGACGCAGGAACGCTCCAAACCGCGTGACCCGTGGATCATCCTTCACCTTGAAGAGCCGGAGATCACTGTAGACGCTCAGGGTCGAGAGGTCGTCCCGTTTCGCTTCGGCGTCATGCACCATGCTCCGGAACTTGGTGATCTTGAAGAGCCTGCCACCGAGTCCAACCCGGGTCTGGCGGAAGAAGATCGGCCCCGGAGACGAGACGTACACCGCCAGCCCGACGAGCAGGAATATGGGACTGAGGAGCGCGATTCCGAGACTCGCCACCAGTACATCGAGGGTGCGCTTGATGAGGAGCTGCCGTCCGCGAAGCCCCGGTCGATTGAGTGCGATCAGAGGCGCCCCGCGACGCCACACCATCTGTGACTCGACGCCGCCGAGCGCGAACGCGCGGGGGATCGCAAACAACTGGCAGCCCGCGGCACCAGCGGCATCGATGACGAGTGATAGGGCATCATCATCGAGCGGCCCACTCAGAACGACTGTGTCGGCACGATAGCGTTTAATGGTCTGACACAACCGGCTGAAGCCGCGTTTTCCAGCCTTGTGCCCGAACTCTTCGGGATCCAGGATGCCGCCGAACGCGAACTCGCGAGCATCGGATAACAGTGGGTGCTCGAGCGCCCGCTTGCTGTATTCGGGCCGGCAGATCAACAGGGCGCGGGCGGCGCCCGGTCCGATCGGCCAAAGCGAGCGAACCATATGATCGATCAGGTGACGCTCGACGATGAGCGCCATTCCGATCACCATCGCGAGGATGACGAATCCGGGCAGTGCGAGTGGCGTGAACTGTGACCAGACATAGGACCAGAACGGAAGTCCCAAGCCCAGGCTCGCACCCGCGACCAGCCGTCCGGCATCCCTGCGGCGGTCGCTAGCTCCATACGTATCGAGCACGATCAGCCCGAGCAGCACGGCGGGAAGCAACTGAACCAGCGGCAAAGCACCCTGGGGCACGAGCTTAGACATCACACTGGCGACAACCGAGCCCAACCATGCTTCGTCGCGAATTCCCCGGAGCACGAACCGGAGGAGAAGCAGCGCCGCCGCATCCCCCGCCATGAGCACCGTGATGCGCACGGCGGAGCGAACCAGGTGGAGCCGCATGATATGATGGGCACGACGGGTCAGTGCGAGTCGCTCGACCGCGCCGGGACCGGCAGGCGGAGTGAGCGCCCGTGCGGGAGATGATAAAGGCCTTTCCAGGCCCGGAGGAGCCGCTACAGCGACCGCTGCTTGGTCGGTTTCCGAAGAAGAAGGCAGCGGCCGGGAGCTGAGCTGAGGCTGGCCTACCGCCGTCATGACGTCCGTTCCACGTGCACCACTGGGAAGAGGGGTGAAGAATCCCAATCTGCGCGATTTTTTACGCCTTCAAGGCTCTGCAACTCCGCTTCCATGCAAGACGTACGCCACTTGTGACAAACTTTGCGCTGGCTCGACACCGCCCGGAAGCGGCAAGGGCGAACATAGCCAAATGCATATCCGGCGCAACCCTACGCACATCGGGGTCATGTGAACATTTTCACAACCCGGGACGAATATAGCCAACACGATGCTCGCGCGTCAGACGGACACGCGCGAGCGTCGCCTGTAGAGATTTTGGTCTTGTGTTCTTACCTCTTCAGATCAAACCGCTCCGGCACGCATCAGATCGTGCAGGTGGACCATCCCAACCACCGTATTTCCCTCTCCCAGCACCGGCAAAGCCATGATCCCGTGGCGCTCCATCACACCTACCGCGTTCGCCGCGAGCTGATTCGGCTCTGTGCTTCTGGGAGACCTGGTCATCACGTCTTCCACGGGAACCGAAAGAAAATCCTGCTGCCGCTCCATCAGCCGAGTCAGATCGCCGGACGTGACGACGCCCAGAAGCCGCTGATCCTGGTCCACGATGGCGACCGTCCCTCGTCGCTCCGCAAGCAGGACAACGCACTCCCGCATGCTGGCCCCCGGTGGAAGCATGGGAATCTGTTCCGTAATCATGATGTCCTCCACCCGCAGGAGCCGTCGGCCCAGCGTGCCGCCTGGATGGAGGCGGGCGAAGTCCTCCTGCCTGAACCCCCGAGCCATCAACAGGGACACGGCAAGCGCGTCGCCCATCGCGACCGCCGCGGTGGTACTACTGGTGGGAGCGAGATCATGAGGGCACGCCTCCTCGTCGACCGCGCAGTCCAGGACGATCTTCGCTTCACGCGCCAGGGTCGATGAGGGGTTGCCGGTGAGCGCGATGATCGTCACGCCGAACCGGGCCAGACACTCGAGCAACGCGTGCAGCTCCTCAGATTCCCCACTCTTCGAGAGAAGCAGGGCGACATCGGCCGGGCCTACGATCCCGAGATCGCCATGCAGAGCATCGATTGGATGCAGGAAAATCGCGGGACTGCCCGTGGAGGTGAGTGTCGCAGCGATCTTCCGCGCCATAATCCCCGATTTTCCCAGCCCGGATACGATCACTCTGCCGGAGGCGTGCAACATGGCTTCCACGGCGAGGACGAATGGCTCGCCCAGTCGCTGCTCCAGGGCAGCCACTGCCGCCGCCTCCATTCGGATGACGCGTCTTCCCGACTCGAGAATTTTCGCGCTGGAACGATCCGCCGTCACGCCTGCCTCCGGGTATACGGGCGCCACCAGGCTTCATGCGACAGATACCATTCGACCGTTTTCGTGATGCCAGTCTCGAAGCTCTCCCGCGGCGAGAAGCCGAGGTCCCGGTCGATCTTGCCGGCATCGATCGCGTAACGGCGATCGTGGCCGGGTCGGTCCGGCACGAAAGAAATCAGTGGCCCCAGCGGATGACCGTGAGCGGCGGGACAGTCGGGATATCGTTTTTGCAACGAGCGGTCAGTGGCGAAAGCCTCCTCCACCAACCGGCATAGCAGCCGCACGATGTCGATGTTTTTCCACTCGTTGCGGCCACCGACATTATAGGTCTCCCCCTCCGCAGGGCGCAGCAAGTACGGCCTCGATTGCTCGGCAGTGATCCTCCACATACAGCCAATCACGCACATTGAGTCCGTCGCCATAGACCGGCAGAGGCTTCCCGTCGAGCATGTTGACGAGCATCAGCGGGATCAGCTTTTCCGGGAGCTGGTAAGGACCATAGTTGTTGGAGCAGTTGGTGATGGATGACAGGCAGACCATAGGTATGATGATAGGCTCGGACCAGATGATCCGCCGCGGCCTTGCTGGCCGCATAGGGAGAGTTCGGAGCGTAGCGCGATGTTTCGGTGAATGGAGGATCCTGGGGGCCGAGCGATCCGTACACCTCGTCGGTGGAGATATGGTGGAACCGGAGCGCTGAACCGCCCGCTACGCCTTCGAGCCACACTTCGCGAGCAGCCTTGAGCAGCTCATGGGTTCCACGGACATTCGTGTCTATGAATGCATCCGGGCCGGCGATCGAGCGATCGACATGGGACTCGGCGGCGAAGTGCACGATGATGTTGATCTCGTGCTGCCGCAGCAGAGACGCGGCCAGGTGCGGAGTGCGAATGTCCCCGTGAACCATGCTGAATTGCGGGTGATCCTGCGCCGGCTGCAAGGTTGTCCCGATTTCCGGCGTACGTGAGCGCATCGAGCACCACGACTCGATCATCGGGATGGGCCGCGAGCCAGTACTGAACGAAGTTGGATCCGATAAAGCCGGCTCCCCCCGTTACCAGCAGCCTCCGCTCGCCCACACGTCAGTACTCCAGCGGCAGGGCGACCCGGCGGCCATCCCGCGCCGACTGATAGGTGGCAATCAGGATCTCGAGCGAGTGCAGCCCTTCGCGTCCGTCGGTATCGGGAACTGCCTCTCCCCGAAGGGACTTGATCACGTTGTCGTAGTACAATGGATGCCCAAACCCATACACCGAGGTCGTCTCGTAGCTCGCCTGCTCGATCTTGGCGTCGTCCGGGTCGGTGTCGGCGAAACTCCCAATGATCGATCCGGTTTACCGCCACGCCCCCAACCCGAACCGTCCCCTTCTCACCGATGACCGTGATCGAGCCCTCGAGGTTCTTCGGATACGTGAGCATGGTGACATTCATGGACCCGAGCGCCCCGGTACGCCACCGGATACTCACCACGCCGGTATCTTCGACCTGGATGTTCCGCTCGAGGGTTGCAGTATACGCCTGAACACTTTCGACCGGCCCGATCAGCCAATCGAGCAGGTCCACGTAGTGGCTCGCCTGGTTCATGAAGGCGCCGCCGTCGAACTCCCAGGTACCGCGCCAGGGTGCACTGTCGTAGTATGACTGTGGCCGGCTCCAGAAGACGTTGATGGTCACCATGTAGATCCGGCCAAACCGGCCTTTCTCGACCGCCCTCTTCAGCAGCTGGAGCGTGCCATTTCGGCGATTCTGCTTGACGACGAAGAGGTGGACCCCTGCCTGGTCGCAGGCATGGACCATGCGCTTGCCGTCGCGCCAGCGGGTCGCCATGGGCTTCTCAGTCATGACATGACGACCGGCCGCGGCTACCTGTATCGCCTGCTCGGCGTGCAGCCCGCTGGGGGTAGCGAGGATCACGACGTCGGCATCAGTTCCGGCCAGCAGCGCTTCCACGCTCCGAAAGCCGGGTGCACCAGTCCGCTCTTCCGCCCGTGCGAGAGCGGCGGGGTCGATGTCGCAAACGCCGATCAGCTCAGCCCTTTCCGCATGTTTTTCGATAGCGGAGAAGTGGTTTTCCGAAATCCGTCCGCAGCCGACGAGCGCGAACCGGATGCGCCGGCCGGAGACAAAGGGCTTGGTGATGAACATCCCGGGGGTTTCCACGATGGCCGGGAAGATAGCAGAACCCTGCCCTGCACGGCATTGCAGCGCAGACGTGGAAAATGCGCCACACTCTGGCGCGATCGGACACCAATCGTTATCATGTGAATAGTTTCACAAAGTGGACCGAAGCACCTAAGGAGATCACTGATGGCCACAGCGACCCGTCCCGAGTCTGTTCATTCGATCTACCCTGCTGATGGCGTTGCGAAGCTTTTTGCTCCTCCAGAGACCGAGCAACCCGCGGATAAGCTCCGCCGCCTCCTGCATGAGGCCCGGGACCGGAAGTCGTTTCTCCACACCGCCGGCGCCTATGACGCGTTCACCTCGGCGATCATGACACGGCTCGGCTTCAAGGCGCTGTATGGGAGCGGATGGCAGCTTGCGGCTACCAAGAGCATGTTCCCGGATATCGGCGTCTATGCCTCGCACGACATGGTCAAGCTGGTGCACGAGATGTGGATGGGGATCGAGGGCGCGCGGAATACGCACTACTACGACACCGACGGAAAAGAAGTGCTGGAGGCCCCGCCCGCTTTCGTGGATATGGAAGCCGGCTTCGGTGGGCCAACCCAGACCTTTACCCTCGCGGTGGAGCTGATTCGCGCCCGCGCTGCCGGGGTTCACCTGGAGAACCAGGATCCCTCCAACCGAACCTGTGGACATATCGTCAACGTCGGCAAGCAGAAGCGCAACAAGGTGCTGGTGCCGCGAAAAGACTGGCTGGCAAAGCTGAAGGCTATCAAGGCCGCGTCACAGGCGACGGGTGTCGACGTCGTCATCATCGCCCGGACCGACTCCATCGACGGCGCCCTGCCGGATCAGGAACCCGGCGGTGTCCAGATGGCAGTTGAAGACGCCTGGGAAGCCGCCGAGCTCGGCGTGGATGTGATTTGGCCTGAGTTCAACAACACGGAGATCGATCAGCCTCAGGAGTTCGCCGAGGGTGTGCGAAAGTACTACCCCGATCAGATGCTCGGCTTCAATCTGTCGCCGTCCTTGTACTTCGGAAAAGCGAAGAAGGCGGGCACGCTGATCACGAACGAGCAGCTGGGACAACTTGGCTTCACGCTCCAGTTCTCGACCCTCTTCAACTTCCGCACTGCGGGAATGGCTCTCGAGAAGGGGCTGAAGAAGTTCCTGAACAGCGGGATCGACGCGCTGGCTGATTTGCAGATCGAGGAGGACGAGGCCCAGGGGGGGTCGCCCACGACCAAGATGCACCAGAAGTTTGCCGGCATGAACCGGTGGCTGATCCTGGAGCAGGTGCTGAGCGGGGGGAAGAAGTAGCGGGGCAGCGGGTGGTAAGCGGGTAACCGGGTACGGGTAAGCGGGTAAGCGGGTAAGCGGGTAAGCGCGAAAGTAGAAAGACGAGGGGCCTGAAGCGTATCTCAGCTTCGGCCCCTTCGCTACGCTCAGGGCGACAATTTGCTGCCCCGCTGCCCCGCTGCCCGCTTACGCCCCACTGACCTTTCTTCGCCCGGTGGTCTCTTCCAGCGGTGACACTGTCACACCTTCTTCACGCAGCCGCTTTACCTGCCAGACTTCAAGACGAACGACAAACTCGTACTCGGTCTCCGTCTGAGTTCGAGCCAGCACCTCGCCATCACGGTAGAGCGCCGCAACTCGTGCGCCGTCAGCGAGCGGAACTCGCACCCTCACCGTGGGACGGCCGACGCGCTCCAGGTCTCGCAGGGCGGTCTTCAACGCCGCCAATCCGTCGGTGCGCATCGAGGTGGCGAGTATGCCGGTAGGATGCAGCGCCCGCATGCGACCCGTGAACGACGACGGGTCTGCAACCGCGTCCATCTTGTTGAAGACCGGAATGATTGGCCGGTCAGCCAGATCGAGCTCCGCCAGCACGCGCTCAACCACTCGCATCTGACCTTCCCAGTCGGGATGGCTGGCGTCGACGACGTGCAGCAGAACGTCGGCTCCGCGAACCTCCTCCAGAGTGGCGCGGAAACTCGCGACCAGATGGTGCGGCAGCTTCCGAATGAAACCGACGGTATCGGTGACGCGGGCCCGCTGACCTTCACCCAGGTCGACTTCCCGGGTGAGGGTATCAAGCGTTGCGAATAGACGATCTTCGACGACGATCTCGTGCTGCCCGGAGAGTCCCCGGAGAATGCTGGACTTCCCGGCGTTGGTGTAGCCGACCAGCGCGGCGCTGAGCATGGGGTCCCGCCCCGCACGAAGATTCTCGCGATGTTTCTCGACGTCCTTCAGCTTGACCTTCAACCCCTGGATCTTCTGGCGGATGCTCCGACGGTCGGTCTCGAGCTGGGTCTCACCCGGTCCCCGCAAGCCGATACCACCTCGAATACGCGAAAGGTGGGTCCACATGCGGGTGAGGCGCGGCAGCATGTACTCCAGCTGGGCCAGCTCGACCTGCAGCTTGGCTTCGTGACTCCGTGCTCGGGTCGAGAAGATATCGAGGATGACCTCGGCGCGATCCATGACTCTGACTTTCAGATCTCGCTCGAGGTTGGCGCCCTGCACCGGTGAGAGCTCCTCATCGAAGATGACCAGGGTAGCGTCCGCTGCCGCAACCTCGGCAGCGACTTCTTCGACCTTGCCCTCTCCAATGAGAGTTGCGGGATTGGGGGAAGCGATGTGTTGGGAGACGCGGCCCACGACTTCGGCGCCTGCGGTGTCCACCAGCCGGGTGAGCTCTTCCAGATGTTCGGTGATATGCCGTGCGTCTTTGGATCCCTTGCGAGGCGCGGCCACGAGTACGGCGCGCTCCACCGGGTCGCGGACGGGGATCATTGGACGGATAGGGTAACCTTTCTTGTCATTCGGAGTATCCGGGGATCGTGAGCGCTCGAGCCAAGCGAGTAAGGGCAACTCGGCCCTCACGAGTAAAGGGAACTTGCTTGCCTCCCCACGGGGTCTGGAGCTCGACCTGGCCGTTCATCTTGTAAGGCAGGTCGCCCGAGCCGAGTGCCGCTCGTACCGCGCTGCCGACGCCGGCCCATCCAAATGTAAGAGGCAGTGTCAGAGTCGTTCTGCCGTTCTCGGTCACAGAGAAGTCGTCGTCGTACGCGATGTCGCCCAGGTGCTGTCCCTCGACGTCGAATCCTACCTCGAGCTTGGTGCCATGGAGCTCGAAGCCATTGGGATTGTCCACGTCGACGATCAGATCCAGGCTCCCTCCGCTCATCCCGATGCCCCGGACGACGACCCGCTGCAGCTGAACGTCCGGTTCCTTGAAGAGATCGGTAATGACACTGCAGGCCCCCAGTGAAACTGTCAGCACGACCAGAGCACCGGTGAGACAGGGACGCATAGCCGTCACACCACCGAGATCGTCATGTCCCAATATACCCCATCCGATGGGTGGGACGGGGAGATCGTGGGACCGGTCTACTGCTCACCGCTTTTCAGCTTCGACCATCGTTCAAGCCGCTCCGCAATCTCCTTTTCGTACCCGAACGTTCCGGGGCGGTAGAACTCCATGCCTTGAAGCTGATCGGGAAGGTACTCCTGAGGCAGATACGCATCCGGTGAATTGTGGGCGTATTGATACCCCTGGTTGTATCCGAGCTCTCTCATGAGGGGGGTAGGCGCATTGCGGATATGCAGTGGCACCGGCGCGGCTGGAGTAGTCCTGGCAGCATCCAGGGCGGCACCGAGCGCCGTCTTTGCACTATTCGACTTGGGAGCCGTGGCGAGGTAGATCGTCATTTCGGCCAGGGGCAGATATCCCTCCGGCGGTCCCAGCATGTGGAACGCGTCTCTGGCTGCCACCGCCACGATGAGCGAGTTCGGATCTGCCAGGCCGATGTCCTCCGCTGCCATTGCAATCGCCCGGCGGAAGAGTGTCATGGGGTCCTCACCACCCTCCAGCATCCGCGCCATCCAGTACAGCGCTCCCTGCGGATCGCTGCCGCGGAGAGATTTGTGATAGGCGGAAAGCAGGTTGAAGTGTTCCTCGCCGGCCTTGTCGTAGCGAGCGAAGCGCCTTTGCATCGCCTCGCGCGCTACCTCGACCGTCACGGTGCCCCTCTGGCCCACGTGCAGCGCGGCGGCTTCCAAAATTGTGAGCGCGCGCCGCGCGTCTCCATCCGCCTCAGCCGCCATGAGCCTGATCCCGTCCGGCTCTACGGTGACCGACCCTCCCAGTCCACGTTCCGAATCTGCTACCGCGCGCTCCAGCAGCCGCTCGATATCCTCGGGGTTCAGCGGCTGCAGCACGAACACACGGGTACGCGAAAGCAGCGCGCCGATCACTTCGAAGCTGGGATTCTCGGTCGTGGCCCCGATCAAGGTGATGGTACCGTCCTCTGCCGGCGGCAGCAGACTGTCCTGCTGGGCCTTGTTGAGGCGATGAATCTCGTCCACGAACATGATGGTCTGCTCGCCCCCAGACTCGAGTCGTGCAGTGGCCTCCGAGATGATCTCCCGGATGCGGGGCACTCCTTCGGTGACAGCGCTGAACGGCACGAACACGCGGGCGGTGGAGCTCGCTACCAGATGTGCGAGAGTTGTCTTGCCACTGCCAGGGGGGCCCCAGAAGATCATCGAACCGGGCGTGCCCCGTTCGATCGCATCCCGAAGCGGTTTCCCTGGCCCCAGCAGATGCTCTTGCCCCACGAACTCATCGAGTGACGCCGGCCGCATTCGAGCAGCCAGCGGCCGGGTCTCGCGTCCCGCTGTGAAGAGAGAGTTCTGCCGTGTAGGCGAACGTTTCTTGGGCATTACCCAAGCCAGCCTTTCAGCAGCAGCTCTGTAAGGAAGAATCCCATGGCGCCGCCCAGAAAGGCGAGAGCCGAGAGCCAGCCGCGTTTGGCTTGAAACTCGGGTACCAAGTTCGAGGCAGCCACGTACAGGGTGACTCCGGCGGAGAGCGCCAGGCCGTGTAGCGCCAGAGGCTGGATATGCTCCGTCAGCAGCACCCCTAGTACCGTTGACCCGCCGAGCACTGCTGCAGCGCCTATCGCACTGGCTCGGCTACCGCCCCCAGCCACCATAACGCTGGCGATGGTTACACCCTCGGGAAGTTTGTGCAGCAGGACGGCAAGAAACAGGAGAACGCCGAGCCGGTTTGAGACCAGGAAGCCGCTGGCAATGGCGACTCCGTCGAAGAACGTGTGCAGCATGAGTCCCAGCAGGGCTGAGTTGCCGGTTGCTGCCGAGACTCGATGGGTTTCCTCACCGAAGTGAAAGTGAGGCGTGAACACGTGCTGGGCGAGGTGCACCGCGACATACCCAGCGAGGATGTACAACGCCGCCTCCGACGAGTCACGAAGCACCTCAGGCATTACGCCCAGCATGGTCACCGCCAGCATGAACCCGGCACCAAAGGCGAGGCATGCGTCAATGAATCGAAGGCCCCTCCGAAGGTGGCGCACCACCGCAACGGCACCGATCACATTGCCCAGCGCAGCTGCTGCTGCGAATCCGAGTGGGCTCACGCTATATCGCGGGCAAGTGTCAGCAATCGTTCGCGCGTGTTGATCGAGGGGTCATCGAGCACCCGGTCGAGAAGAGCCGCCAGCGTTTCCCCCAGACGGAGTCCGGTGATTCCCAGAGCCTGGAGGTCGCTGCCATTGACGGCAAGGTCACCGCGGGTGAGCGGATCGCCGCGTTGGCGAATCTCAGCCGCCATCGACATCCACGAGGGCTTTCCCCCATGACGCAGGCGCCAGAGATGACCCAGATCATCGGCGGCCGGACCGACGAGCGCGAGCCAGCGCCGGACGGAGCGCTCATCCAGCGCGCTCGGTTCCTCGGGCCCCTGGAGCATGGCCGCGGCGCGGGCAATCTCCGCATTCGATGCCTTGAGACGGCGCAGCACCGCAACCGGATCACCGCAAAGCAGCGTCGTCAGCACCACAGGATCCCTACGGTCGAGTGGAGAATCTGAAAACGCATTCTCGAAGCCGGTGACACCTTCCAGCTCCGGAATCCAAGCGCTCGCCGCTCCAACGCGGATCCACAACAACACGAGCTGAGTGATGGATCGGGCCGTTCTGAGGCTCTTGAACCACTCGTCCCGGACCCGCTCGGCGGAAAGCTGGCGCAGGCCCGACGCTGCTGACTGTGCGGCCTCCCACGTTTCCGGGTGGATTGAGAAATCGAACCGGGCAGCAAAGCGGATGGCGCGCAGGATGCGAAGGTAGTCCTCTCGAAAGCGTTCGCCCGGATTGCCCACCGCGCGAACCAAATGGTTTTCGATGTCCGCTGCGCCGTTGAAGGGATCTCTCCACTCACCCCGTAAGGGGTGATAGGCCAGCGCGTTGATGGTGAAGTCACGCCGGGATAGGTCCTCCTCCAGGCTGGCTCCGAATGTCACGACCGCGTGCCTGCCGTCCGTTGCCACGTCGCGCCGGAAGGTGGTGACTTCATGCAGGACCCGCGATCGATCGAGCACGCCCACCGTCCCATACTTGATCCCTACCTCAACTGTGCGGGGGAAGAGTTTCTGTACCTGGTCGGGGGTCGCGGACGTGGCGATGTCGTAGTCGGAATGCTGGATCTGAAGCAGCGCGTCGCGGAGGTTGCCTCCGACGCACCAGGCTTCGAAACCTGCCTCCTCCAGCCTTCGCGCGATATCGAGCACGCCCTCTGGTATTTCGAGCTTCGGGAAGGTCACCTCAGTTGCCGTATGCAGTGCCGGCCGATAATGATATCATCAGCTCCATGCGAGCCTGTGACACTGCTCTCGCACCGGCCGGGATAACGCCCATTGCCATGAGGCGGGCTCCGCCCCCCTCGAACGCATAGAGTGGAGCGACTACGCCTCTGGGGCACCGGCTTGCCAGGACCACTGGCTTCCCATCGGCCACCCACCGACCGATGGCCGGCACAGCTCCCGGTGGGACGTTCCCGCTGCCGAACGCTACTACCACGACTCCATCGTTATGGGCGCGTGCCAGGTCGAGCATCCGGCCATCGTCGCCCACAACCATCGGCACCAATGCAATTCTGGCCGACAAGGCCGAGGGATATAGCCGCGTGAGCTGGCCTGAGATGTTGTCGTCTCGCAGATACTCGACTTTGCCCTCCTTGACACGCCCCAGCGGCAGCGCGTGCGGCGCCTCGAACGCATCGAGATCCGTGGTCTCGGTCTTCACGGCGGTGCGACCCGCCAGAACCTTTCCGTGAAATACCACCATCACACCCCGGCCGGCGCTTTGCGGATCAGCAGCGACGGTCGCTGCATCGAGAAGGTTCCGGGGTCCGTCCCAGTGTTCATCGGTGGAGGTGCGCATAGCACCGGTAATCGCGACGGGCACGTTGTACGCTAGCGTTCGATCCAGCAGGTAGGCCGTCTCCTCCAACGTGTCCGTGCCATGCGCTATGACGACGCCGCGGACTTCGCCCGATTCCGCAATCTGGCGAACCCGTTCGCGCAACGCCCAGAGCCGGTCCGGCCCCAGGTGACACGCGGGCAGCATGGCCCAGTTTTCGACGCGATACGGACTGATACCCTCGAGGCCCTCCGTAAATCTGACCAGGGCTTCACCTCCATGGGCGGGCACGTTTCCGCCGGCCACCTCGTCTCGTCGCATCGAGATGGTACCCCCGGTAAAGAGAAGATGGATCGGTTCACCCACAAAGCACGCTCCCCCCGTTCACGTTCAGCACCTCACCGGTGACGTGACGGGCCAGCGGGCTGCACAGGAAGAGAATGGGCCCCGCGACATCCTCGGCCGTCGCTATCCGGCCAACGGGAATACCGGCCTGTATCCGTTCCCTGTTCTCAGTGGTAAAAGCGGGTGCGCTCATCTCCGTATCAACCCAGCCAGGGGCGACACAGTTCACGGTAATACCCGGGGCATACTCGACGGCGAGAGACTTGGTCAGAGAGATCAGTGCGCCCTTGGTGGCCGCATAGTCCGCATGAAACGCTTCACCGCGCTGCCCGGCTGTACTGGATACGATGACAACGCGGCCGCCGGATCGGACGAGCGGCAACACGGCCCGGGTAGAGAGAAATACCGAGTCGAGGTTGGCGTGGAGAGTCTTGCGCCAACGTTCTACCGACAGCTCGGCAAGCGGCGTCTCGTCGACGGGCCACACGCCGGCGTTGGCGACGAAGATGTCCAGTCCGCCGAACTCGCGCTTCAGCGCAGCCGCCAGGGCGTCCGAGGTTTCCGGCGCACCAAGATCACCGCCGCTGATGTACGCGCGCCGTCCCAGGCTGCGAATCTCCCGTGCGGTGGATTCAGCGTCCTCGGCGCGCGTATGGTAAGTCAGGGCAATGTCGGCACCGGCACTCGCCAGCAGCAGTGCCGCCGCGCGGCCAATGCCACGACTTCCTCCGGTGATCAGCGCGGTTTGACCGCGCAACTCGATCATCCTGCGCTGAGCTCGAGCTCGACCAGCTCGACGATCAGATGTTCGAGCGCGAGGTGGATCACTTGCACGAGGCTGGTTCGGTCGGATGGAACGGCCAGTGCCTCATCCACCAGGGCAACCAGGGCCCCACCGCCTTTGCCCAGGAATGCCGCAGTCGGCACGCCCAGCTCCCGAGCTCGGCGCGCAGCGGCGAGCAGGTTCCTGCTTTCGCCGCTCGTAGTGTGCAGAATCAGCAGGTCCTGCGGGGTGCATAGTGCTTCCACCTGACGCGCGAACACCTGCTCATATCCGAGATCGTTTCCAGCCGCGGTCAGTACCGAGGTATCCGTGGTGAGAGCGATCGCCGCATAGGCCCTGCGATTGCCGGCGTAGCGCACCACGTACTCTGCCGCGATATGCTGCGCGTCAGCTGCGCTGCCACCATTTCCGCAGAAGAACAAAGTTCCCCCACCGCGCAGAACGCGGGCATAGTGTGCCGCGAGCTCCGTGGCCTGGCCGCTGAGTACCTTGGAGGCCTGTGCGGCCTGGGCAACGGCGTCCAACCCTCGATCGACATGGCCGCGGCTCATTCAGGATCCCTCGAGAAACTGTTTGATTCGGCTCATCCAGCTCTGTCGAATGCGCAGAGGCGGCACCGGGGTGAGGTCGCCATCTGCAAGGATGGCAGCGGGGTTTCTTCTCACCAGCAGATCCACCTGATCATACCCGTCCTGGGCTCTCAGGAATCGAGCGCCGGTGGCAACGGTGCGCGCATCGCCGTGATTATCGCCGGCCAGGATGTCCGCGAGTCCCTCGGAGACCAACTGACGGGCCCGTTGACCCCGGGCCTGAGAGGCCAGGAGCGTGGTAGCGTCCACTTGTGTCTTCGCTCCGAGAGCACGCCATTGGCGTACTGCCTCGACCGAACAACAGCTGTAACGCTCGGGGTGCGCCAAGAGCGGGACCAGCCCGAACTCGACGACTTGCGACAGCGCATTGACCACGGTGTCATAGGCCACCAAGCGAGGAAATTCCACCAGGATATACCTGGTTCCGGCAAGGGTAACCTTGCGTGCCGCAGCCATGCCCGCCGTGATCGGGCGATCCATCATGATCTCGGCACCGCGATGCAGACGTGGCATCTGCGGCGCCTGAGACTGGAGCGCGTCGAAGGCGGTGTTATGGGCGAGCGGGGGTCCGACGTCGGCCCGGCCGGAGAGAATGTGAGGTGTGAGGCAGACGTCGGTAACGCCCTGTCGGGCCATGTCGAAGAGCACGTTGACGGACTGCTCTACCGACCGTGAGCCGTCGTCGACCGCGGGAAGCAAGTGAGAATGGAGGTCGATCACGCGGGGTGACGGCTGGTTCGCAGCACGGCCGTGGCAAACTCCTCCAGTCGCTCTGGCGCCTGTTCCGCCTGGGCCCGAAGCGCGAGCGTGATCAAGGCGTCGGCTGCGAGCAGGTCCAGAGCTGCCGAGCGGTCGCCGGAATGCGAGAGAACCCGGGAGAGCGCCGCGTGCGCTGCCGCTGACAGTAACGCCGAGAGGCTATCGCCCGATGCGGCCAGCGCATATTCGGTGACACGGGTTCGGAGCGCGGGTGGCGCCTGGCTGGTACGCCGGTCCAGCCAGGCTTGTACCGGCATCAATTGCCGGACGTCTGGTCGGTCCGCCCGTTGCCGAGCCAGGCCTTCACTAACTCTGGCGTAGCCGCACGTGCGGCGGGCAGTCGTTCCGGGTCTCCTGCGCCGGCTGACGCAAAGTGAGGACGCCCGCCGCCCTTCCCGCCGCTCATGGCCGCGATGCGGTTGACCAGGTCCCCCGCCTTTCGGCCGGCGCTGACCAGGTCATCGGTCAGGGTCACGTGGATCGCCCCGCGACCGGAGGAGCTGAAGAGGACGAGTACCGCGTTGCGCTTGCCTTGACGGAAGGTGTCGGCGATCTGGGCCACCTCGGCACGATCCTCCGTGGAGGTCTCTGCAACCGTGAGTTCCACGCCTCCGACACTCGACACGTCCCCGCGTACCCCCGCACCAGCCCCGTCGCGTAATGTCTCGGCCAGCCGTGTCTCCAAACGTTCCCGTTCCTGCAGCAGTTGCTCGATCCGCCGGACCACGTGCTCGGGCTGGGCCTTCAGCGCCTCTGCCACTGCTGCGAGCCGCTGCTCCAGCTCGCGCACCGCGCGAAGCGCCCCGCTCCCGGTGACGGCCTCGATTCTGCGAACTCCCGCGGCCACGCCCGATTGTCCGACGATGCGGAAGGTGCCGATCTGACCGGTGCTCCTCACGTGCGTGCCGCCGCACAACTCGATCGATGGGCCCATCTGCACGACACGCACGACGTCGCCGTATTTCTCGGAGAAGAACGCCATGGCGCCGAGAGCGAGTGCGTCGGCGTACGGGAGCTCGCGGGTGTCGACGGCTGCGTTCCCGAGCACGAGGTCGTTGACTTCGGACTCGATCGATTGGAGTGTGCCTGAATCGATCGGCCCATGATGCGAGAAATCGAAGCGCAGGCGCTCCGGCTGCACCAACGATCCTTGCTGCCGGACGTGGGTTCCGAGCTGTTTTCGCAGTGCGTAGTGCACCAGATGGGTGGCGCTGTGGTTCCGCTCGATGTCCTGGCGCCGTGCGGCTTCGACTGCGGCATGCAGTGTCGCAGGTTCGAATGTTTCGCCCAGAGTTCCGCCGACTACGGTTCCCTTCGGATCCTTTCGCACGGTGTCTATGGCGACTGACAACCCTGGTGCCGTCACCGCTCCCACATCGCTCACCTGCCCACCCGATTCGGCGTAGAAGGGATTGTCCTTCAACACCAGTTCGACCCGGGGACCATCCTGCCGGAAGGCGAGCACGTCGGTATCGGTTTCCGTGGTACCATAACCCACGAACCTCTGCTTGCCACGCTTGACGGTGCGCCACTTCTCCGATGACGGGATAATGACCGCAGGCGCATCGACTCCGCTCGCCGGAGTGAGTCTACCCGAGGTTGCGACCGGCACAGCGCCCGAAGTTCGCGCGCTTCTGGAGCGGGTGCGTTGTTGCTCGAGGGCGCGTTCGAACCCCTCCAGATCCACCGTTACACCGCGCTCTTCGGCAATGATCCCCGTGAGATCGATGGGAAATCCGAAGGTGTCGTAGAGCCTGAACGCCTCCTCTCCCTGAATGGAACGTGCGCCCGAGGCAAAGATCTCGTCCAGCCGGCGGAGCCCACCTTCGATTGTCTCGAGGAAGCGGCGTTCCTCGGCCTCGGTAATCTCACGGATGTCGCGGGACTTTGCCTCCAGCTCGGGATACGTACCACCCATCTGGCGTACGACCGTTTCGGTGAGCAGGGCCAAAGTCGGCTCTCGACGCCCGAGCAGCCAGGCGTGCCGCACCGCCCGCCTCAGAATACGTCGCAATACGTAGCCGCGCCCTTCATTACTGGGATACACCCCGTCGGCAAGGAGGAAGGTGACAGCGCGAGCATGATCAGCGAGCACCCGGTAGGAGGCTCGCTCGTCGGTGCTCCGGTCGTAGGAACGGCCGACCAGCTCCCCAACACGCTCGATCAGCGGCAGGAACACGTCGGTATGGAAATTGTCGTCCTCGCGCTGCATGACTGCGGCGATTCTCTCCAGGCCGGCCCCCGTGTCTACCGATGGTTTCGGCAGCGGAGTGAGCGTGCCATCGGCGGAGCGGTCGTACTGCATGAAGACGAGATTCCAGATCTCAAGGAATCTCCCCTCTTCCGCCAGACGCTCGAATTCTGCTTGGGGAATTACCTCTGCCTCGCCGCCCGGCTGCGCTGCATCCCGTTCCAGATCGACGTAGATCTCGGTGCACGGTCCGCAGGGTCCGGTGTCACCCATCTGCCAGAAATTGTCCTTGTCACCCAACCCGTAGATCCGGTGGTCCGGCAGACTCGAGATCTCTCGCCACAGCGCGCGAGCCTGATCATCGGTGTGGTGGACGGTGACTCGGAGGCGGTCCGGCGAGATCCCGAGATAGGAGGCGCCGGTGACGAACTCCCAGGCGTACGCGATGGCGTCGCGCTTGAAATAATCTCCGAAGGAGAAATTCCCGAGCATCTCGAAGAAGGTGTGGTGCCGTTTGGTGTGCCCCACCTGTTCCAGATCGTTGTGCTTGCCGCCGGCACGGACGCATTTCTGGCACGTGGTGGCGCGCAGATAATCGCGCTGCTCCTGACCCAGAAAGGTGCGCTTGAACTGGACCATGCCGGCGTTCGTGAACAGCAGGGTCGGATCGTCCGCGGGCACCAGTGACGACGAAGGCACCTCGCGGTGCCCACGGGTCACGAAGAAGTCGAGGAACAGCCGACGGATTTCGCTGGATTGCATGAAGGGGAATATACGGACAGCCGGGAGCCGGGAGCTAGGAGCTTCTCTCTACAGCACGCTCTCCACCATGGCGCTGACCTCCCAGCCTGAAAATCCTCGGCGCGCCAGGTACGCCAGGAGCCGGCGTCGTTTGGTCTGTCGTGGGAGCGCACCGAGCTGGGCCGCGCGCTTCGAGACCAGCGTCTGAGGCATCGACGTCCGGTCACTGCCCTCTGGCCACTCTGCCGCGACAGCCCGGTCGATGATCGGCCGCTGGACGCCCATGGCCAGCAGATCCCGGATCAGACGAGACGGGCCGCGCCCGCGGGCAGCGCGGGTCTGTACGTAGCTTCGGGCATACGCCTCGTCGTCGAGCAGCCCCAACGTGAGCAGCCGCTCGAGTGCGACGTCGACTGCAACCCGAGGGTGACCTTTGCGTTGCAGTCGACGGCCGAGATCGGCGCGAGCGTATGGGCGCAGCTCCAGCACTCTGAGGCCGGTGCGGAATGCCGCTTCGACGTCGGCGGCGGCGCCGAGCCGCTCGTGGACCTCGGGTGTGATTGTTTGTCCCGGACTCAATCCCTCTGCGACTATCAGATCAGCAGGTACAACACCGAAGCGAGAGCCGTCGAGCTCCAGTCGCACGGTTCCGGGCCGTCGCGGATCGTGCTCGATTGCGGTGATGCGGCAGGCAGTGTCCACGGCCTATTCCTCCGCTTCGTCGCCTGCCCCCACCCCGACGGGAGTACGCATCCCGAGCAGATCCTTCACTTTCCCCTCGACTTCCGTCATCAGCACAGGATTGTCTCGGAGGAAGAGCTTCGCGTTCTCACGACCCTGGCCAATGCGCTGGTCGCCATAGGAGTACCAGGCACCCGACTTCTGGATGATCCCGGCCTCTGAGGCGAGGTCTACCAGGAGAGAGGTGTGACTGATGCCTTCATCGAACATCACATCGAACTCCGCCTGGCGGAACGGCGGCGCCACCTTGTTCTTGACCACTTTGACGCGGACGTGATTTCCCATCACCGTCTCCCGTTCCTTCACCGGTCCGATCCGCCGGATGTCCAGCCGCAAGGACGCATAGAACTTGAGCGCCTTTCCACCGGTGGTCGTTTCGGGATTGCCGAACATGACTCCGATCTTTTCGCGGAGCTGGTTGATGAACACCACTGCGCAATTGGACCGGTTGATGGCACCGGCCAGCTTCCGGAGCGCCTGACTCATGAGCCGGGCCTGCAGTCCCATGTGGCTCTCGCCCATCTCTCCTTCGATTTCGGCCTTGGGCACCAGGGCGGCGACCGAGTCGATGACCACAAGGTCCACTGCACCCGAACGGACCAGAATCTCGACGATCTCCAGTGCCTGTTCGCCGGTATCGGGCTGAGACACCAACAGATTCTCGATGTCTACACCGAGCTTCTTGGCATAATCGATATCGAGGGCATGCTCCGCATCCACATACGCCGCGACACCGCCCATTTTCTGGACGTTGGCGGCGAGATGGAGAGTCAGCGTGGTCTTGCCCGATGACTCGGGGCCGTAGATCTCGGTGATCCGACCACGAGGAATGCCGCCGACGCCGGTGGCGGCATCGAGGTTGATGGCGCCAGTGGGAATGGCCGCCACTTTGACCCGGGCCGACTCCGCCCCCATCCGCATGATAGATCCCTTGCCGAGCTGCTTTTCGATTTGGGAGATGGCAAGACCGAGGGCCTTCCGGCGATCGGCTTCGAGCCGGGTTTCATCAGCAGCCATTGCTTCCTCATTGTAAAAGTGACCGATTTTGCTACACGGTAAGTCTTGGAACCCAACTTAGTACCGAACGTCTGCCGAAGCAATAGTCAAAAGTGGTCGATTTTGAGTCATCTTAGAAGCTCCCCAGAGGACCCGTCAGCCGCCAGGCATCGGGTACGTGCTCAACGACGGGCTCTCCACCCCGCTGCTCATGAATGGCGACGAGATCGAAGCGGTACTCATCTCCTGGACGACCCTGGCGGAGCACCCACACCGAAGCCACCCGCGCGATCTCTCGTTGCTTCCGAGCGCTGACCGCTTCGAGCGCCGTTCCGCAGCTGGCGGACCGCCTCGTCTTGACCTCTACGAACGCCACCGTGCTCCGCTTCCGGATTACCAGATCGAGGTCATGCCGCCCGAGTTTGAAGCGGTGCGCCTCTACCGACCAGCCACAGGAGATCAGAAACGCCATGGCGATCTGTTCGCCACGAAGTCCGAGCAGCTGACGCTGGTCTTCCCACTCGGCTGGTCGGGATGAAGCGGCGAGTGCGCGACATGGCACACGATACGGGAGAGTTCCGCAGTGAAGAAACCGACTCTCTGCGGCACGGAGCGGGAAAGCGCGCCAAGGCGACAACAGAATACGAAAGCCCGAAACGGTGAAAGCCCGAAAACGAGCAGCAACCTTATCGGTGTGGCACTACACGTTTGATGACTAGAGTGGATGCGTTGAAGTTGAATAGCAGGCCTACATGCAATCCGGTTGCCCTGAGATACGACTTGAGTTGCACGAAATGAATGTCTCGCAGGCTTTCCACAGCTTTCAACTCCAGGATAATTTGTTCGGCCACGATGAGGTCAATACGTGCCTTCCCTATCACCTCGCCTTCGAACGAGACACTCACTGGAAATTGCGACTGGAATGGCATGGAGCGATGAGCAAGGGAGACGCGCATTGCAGCATGGTAGATCGACTCGAGAAAACCCGGGCCTAGTTCACGGTGTACTGCCAAAGCTGCCCCGATGATGTCGGCCGAGAGTTGTTCGAACAAACGTCCCGTCATCGTGTACTGCTTTCGGGCTTTCGCGTTTTCGGGCTTTCGTGTTTGCTGGTGCTCTTTGTCTCCTGTGGTGATGGAAGATCTCAGTCTTCGATACTCCAGCTTCACCCAATTACCGCACAGCCGCTCAAACTATCGACAGTATTCATCCAGCTGATCGAACCCGATCAACACATCCCGGGGCTTGCTTCCGTCGGGCGGGCCAAGAATGCCGGAGTAGTGGAGCTGATCGATGATGCGTGCGGCGCGGCCGTAGCCAATACGAAGCCGCCGCTGGAGCAGTGAGGTAGAACCGCCCTGATTCTGGATACAGGCTTCTGCGGCCTCCCGGAAGAGCGTGTCACGCTCGCCCTCCTCCTCGGCAGCTGCCGAATCCCCGTCGCCCTCCTGAGCCCGCACGATCTCGAGGATGTCCGGCTCCTGCGCCGCGGTTTCCTGTGCAACTCGGCGAGCAGCCCGGCGGCGAACATACCACTCGGTGACTCGCTCCGATTCCTCGGTGGCAATGTAGGCGCCTTGCAGGCGCAACGGTTCGCTCTTTCCGGGAGGGAGAAACAGCATGTCACCATTGCCCAGTAGAGCTTCGGCTCCGTTTTGATCGAGGATAGTGCGACTGTCGACCTTGGAGGCGACACGGAAGGCGATCCGACTGGGGAAATTCGCCTTGATCAGGCCGGTGATCACGTTCACCGAGGGACGCTGTGTCGCGAGAATGAGATGGATCCCGATGGCGCGCGCCTTCTGCGCCAGAATGGCCAGCGGAGTTTCCACCTCGGCCTGAACCGTCATCATGAGGTCTGCCAGCTCGTCGATGACCATCACGACGAATGGCAGAATGCCCTCACTGTACACCTCATCAGTCGGAGGCTCGGGCGGTGTGTCGGGAGCCTCGGCATTGACGGTGGTGAGCGTCGGCTTCGGACGGGGCGGGTTACGGAGCGACTTTCCTTCTTCAACCTTGCGATTGAAGTCGGCAATGTTGCGAGCGCCGTTCACCTGGAGCAGCTCATAGCGGCGCTGCATCTCCAGCACGGCCCACTTGAGCACCGTGGCTGCGTCGTGGTTGTTGGTAACCACCTTATGGCGCAGATGCGGTAGCGCATTGTACATCGACAGCTCGACCATCTTCGGGTCGATCATGAGCAGCCGCAGTTCCCGCTGGGTGTAGCGGTAGATCAGGCTGGTGATGATCGTGTTGATGGTGACAGACTTGCCGGTTCCCGTCGCGCCAGCGATCAGGAGATGCGGCATCTTGGCCAGGTCCGCTATGACCGGCTTCCCTTCTAGATCGTGGCCGAGAGCGATCGGCAGCGTGGCCCGTCGGCTCTCCCAATCCGGCGTCTCGAACAGCTCCCGCAGAGTCACGATGCGGGCTGTCGGGTTTGGAATTTCGACGCCTACCGCCCCCTTCCCCGGAATCGGCGCGACACGAACAGACGGCACTCTCATCGCAATTGCCAGGTCATCCGCCAACGCGCCGATGCGACCGGCCTTCACTCCCGGAGCTGGGACCACTTCGAATTGCGTCACCACTGGTCCGGTGGTTCGAAGACCGGGACGCCCTTCCACCTTGAAGGTGCGCAGCGTTTCGATCAGCGATTCACCCAGCCGGTCGAGCTGTGCTTCACCCGCGTCGACATCCTGCTGAGATGGAGGGGTGAGAAGATCGATCGGCGGCAAGTCCGACTCTTCGTCGATGACCGCGGCCCCGCCGGACTTGGGCGCCGGCTTCTTCTTCTCCTTGCGGACCTTCGAGTCGATCAGAGGACGGACGGCGGCGTGAGGGGCGGCAGGCGAGAAGAGATCGTCGGTCGCTTTTGCCCCGAGCTCAGTGTCGCTCGGGCTCGCCTTACGGGGTGACTTGCGACGCTCTCCCGCTCCATTCGAGGCACCATCGGTCCCTGCCCCACCGCCACGCTGCCCCGCTGGCCCTCCCCGCTCCAGCCGTTGCAGCGGGTGCCACGCAAAAGTGGCCAGTGTCAGGGCAGAGAGCGCGAGAAAGCCGAGCAATACGGCGCCCAGCACTCCCACGGCGCCCGAGATGATCTCCGCGAAAAATCCCGGAAGCCAACCAACCAGCGACGTCGCCAGTCCACGCTGGTCTAAATCCAGGTCGGTCCGACTTACACCGGTCAAGACGCCGATCAGATACGGCAACAGAAGGCTGAGGCCGACAATGAGAATCGCCGAGCGCTTCATATCGAGTTTGCCGAGGCGGTCGAAGCCGGCGAGCGCCAGACCGACCCCCAACGCGGGAATCCCCAACGCACCGGCACCAAGCATGCGCCACAGACCCTGGCCCATGTACTCGCCCAGCGGTCCCGTGAGCCTGATGGGTAGAAAGGTCAGTCCGACGAACACCCCTGCGACCAAAGCCGTCACCGCGCCCAATCTGCGCCGGGACTCGGTGCTCATGCGTGTCCCACTCCTTCACGGCGCTCTGGCTCGGCAGCAAACGCAGCTCGGGTGGCGGGTGCGGAGGTGACCCGCCGCTCATGGAAATGCAGGGAGATCGGGTAGGCATCCAACCGGGACGCGTCGCGGATGTCTTCGGCGAAGCCGAGCCTCAGTAGCTCCCGCCCTGAGCGGCTGGAACGAAGCGGCCGCTCCCACGCCTCTCCGTACCTGCGGACCAGGGCGATACTCGCAAGCGCCGCATCGTTGAGCCCCTTACGGGGCTTTGTTCCCCCGAGCAGTGCAGCCGCGAGCCGGCCGGCGCAGTATGCGTCGTCGAGTGCAAAAGCTCCATTTCTTCCGGCACACACAATAAGGATCGGCTCATCTGCTTCCAGCGCCTCGCGACCCCGCTGGGCGGCGGAGCTCAGATTGGAGGCGGCGGCAGGATAGATCGCGCCGGCGCCCTGACAGGCCAGCAACGCCTTGGTGCCGTTGCTCGTGGTGAGGATGAGCGTCTTCCCCCGAACGGCTTCCTCCTTCATCTCGAGCGGGCTATTGCCGAGATGGAAACCAGGGATGCGGGCGCACTTTCTCTCACCGCTCAACAGCACGTCCTTGCTGCCGATCGTTTGCGCCAGACGGAGCGCTTCTTCGGTCGAGGAAACCGGGATGATGGCCTTGGCACCATTGCTCATCGCCGCGCACATGGTCGTCGTAGCCCGCAGGATATCGATCACGAACACCGTCCGATGCTGCACGGCGGCATGACTCAGCCCGGCGGGAGTAAAGGCGACGTCGACTCTCATGCCTCGGGACGCAGAAGGTGGGATTCCCGCTCGAGGAACCGCGTGTCGATCTTCCCCGAGACAAAGTCGGGGTGGCGGATGACGCGAGCCAGAAAAGGGATCGTGGTGGTGACACCTTCGAGAATGAAGCTGTCGAGAGCCTGGCCCATGCGACTGAGCGCCTCTTCCCGCTGGTTTCCGTGCACGATGACCTTTGCCAGCAGCGAGTCGTAGTAGGGTGGCACCGAGTAACCCGCATAGACATGGGTATCGACCCGCACCCCCGGTCCCCCTGGAGGATGGTATGCGGTGATCAGCCCGGGACTCGGCTGGAAGTTCCGGTACGGATCCTCCGCGTTGATCCGGCACTCGATGGCGTGTCCGCGGAGGCGCCTCCCATCACCCTGGAAGCTGACCGGCTCGCCCGAGGCGACGCGGATCTGCTCCTTCACGATGTCGAAGCTGGTCACCATCTCCGTCACGGGATGTTCCACCTGGATTCTGGTGTTCATCTCCATGAAGTAGAAATCGCCTTGCGGGTCCACCAGAAACTCGATCGTCCCGGCGCCGCTGTAGCCGATGTTGGAGGCAAGCGCCACGGCGGCCTTTCCCATGCGGCTCCGGAGCTCGTCCGTCATGACCGGGCTGGGGCTCTCCTCGATCAGCTTCTGATGCCGACGCTGCACCGAGCAGTCGCGCTCGCCCATGTGCACCACTTTGCCGTGGTTGTCTCCCATGACCTGGATCTCGATGTGCCGAGGATGCTCCAGATACTTCTCGACGTAGACCGACCCGTTACCAAATGCCGCCAGTGCCTCGTTCTGCGCCAGTCCGAAGAGCTGGGGAAATTGCTCGGCATCAGTAGCGATGCGCATTCCCTTCCCGCCCCCACCTGCCGTGGCCTTGATGATGACCGGGAAGCCGATCTCGGTAGCAGCAGCCATTGCCTCATCGACGTCTTCGATCGTGCCCGGGGTCCCCGGCACGGTCGGCACGCCTGCTTGCTGCGCGAGGCGACGGGCGGTTGCCTTGTCGCCCATTTGCCGGATCTGATCCCCGGTCGGCCCGATGAAGGTGATGTTCGAGGCCTTGCAGATATCGGAGAATTCGGCGTTCTCGGCCAGAAAGCCGTAACCCGGGTGGATCGCGTCGGCGCCGGTAATCTCCGCGGCGGCAATGATGCTGGGGATTCGAAGGTACGAGCTGCGGCTGGGCGGTGGACCGATGCACACGTCGTCATCGGCAAACCGTACGTGGAGCGACTCCCGATCGGCCTCGCTGTACACCGCCACGGTCTGGACGCCCAGCTCGCGGCATGCCCGAATCACCCGCAGGGCGATCTCCCCGCGATTGGCGATCAGGACCTTCTTAAACATCTACGGGGTCAGGTCCAACGGCTGCGGCTTCGCCGACTCACCGGAGATCTCGGAGAAGCTGCGATCCGACGCGGAATCGACGCCCGAGACGCGGAGGGCGAACTCGTTCGGATTGGTGGAGTAGAAGAGCGCGCTCTCGTACGAGATGATGCCGTCCTTGTACCACTTCATGAGGGACTGGTCGAAGGTCTGCATTCCATACGAGATGGCGCCGCCGGCGATGAGATCGGGAATGTGCAGGGCCTTCTCGATGTCGCGAATGTTGTCGGCGACCGTAGCGGTATTGATCAGGACTTCGGCGGCGGGCACCCGTCCCCGCCCGTCCGATCGCGGTACCAGCCGCAGCGAAACGATTGCCTGAAGGGCGGTAGACAGCAGCATCCGGACTTCGTGGTGCTGGTGGGGCGGATAGAACGACAGGATACGGCTGATCGTCTGAGTGGCATCGGTAGTATGCAGGGTAGAGAACACCAGGTGTCCGGTGTCCGCGGCCTTGAGAGCCGTATCCAGCGTTTCCACGTCCCGAATCTCGCCGACCAGGATCACATCGGGATCCTGCCGCAACACGTGCCGCAGCGCCGAGCCGAACGAGAGCGTATCGTTGCCGACCTCGCGTTGCGAGATGTTGGATTGGACGTCGCGATGCAGAAACTCGATCGGGTCTTCGATCGTGATCACGTTAACGCGGCGATTCTGGTTCACGTGATTGATCATCGACGCGAGGGCAGTGGATTTCCCCGAGCCGGTGATGCCCGTGATCAGCACCAGACCACGAGGACGTAGCGCGATCTCCTCCAGCACCACAGGCAGGTGGAGCTCGCGGACCGTCTTCACCTCGTAAGGAATGGCGCGAAATGCAAAGGCCAGGGTACCACGCTGCTGGTAGATGTTGGTCCGGAAGCGTCCCACACCGGGCACGCCGATGGCGAAATCGGCTTCCTTCCTTTCCGAGAACTCCTTGACCTGCCGCGGCGTCATGATCTGCTCGGCGAGCAACTTCAGGTCCTCCGGTTTCACCGGCGGCATTTCCAGACCGTGGAGCTCACCGTTGAGCCGGACCGTCGGGGGGCGGCCAACTTTGAGCAACAGGTCCGATGCGTTCTTCTGAACCATCTGAGAGATGGTCTGTTTGAAATTGAAGGTCGAGGTGGGCGCAGTGGTGGGCTTCGCCTCAGCCATTCGGATCTACCCGGAATAGGACCTGGCCGAATTCTACCGGCTGGCTGTCCTCCACGTTGATCTCGCGGACGACGCCCGTGATCTCGGCTTCGATCTCGTTCATGATCTTCATCGCCTCGATGATGCAGACCGTCTGACCCGAGGTGACACGGTTACCGACCTTGATGTACGGCTCCGCACCCGGCTCCGGCGCCTTGTAGAAGGTGCCTACCATGGGCGAGCGGATCTCCTTGAGATTTGCGGCCGGTGCCGCCGGACGTGCGCCGCTGTCTGTCCGCTGCTGATCGGTAGAGGGCGCAGCCGGCGGCAGCGACGCAGCCATAGGTACCGCTACCGGCGCGATCGGTGCCGCCGACGTTCGGGTTATCACCACGCCGGTGCCGAACCACCCCTTCACCTCGATCGAACCGATCTCAGGAGTCTCTCGCAGCAGCTGAGCCAGACGCCGGACGTCTTTCAGGTCGATCGAATGGATGCCGGGCACGTTTTGCAGCAGCTCGGCCAGCTCCTGCATTTCTTTTGGGCTCATACGCGGGTCAGGTACTTGTCTTCGCGGCGGTCAACCCGAATCACCTGACCCTCCTCGATGAAGAGAGGAACTTGCACGGTTGCCCCAGTTTCCAGTTTGGCGGGTTTGGTTCCACCAGTCGCAGTGTCTCCGCGAACTCCGGGAGCCGTCTGGGTGACGGTCAGCTCGACAAACGACGGCAACTCCACCGAGATCACCCGATCGTTGTGGAGCAGTCCCTCGCACTCCATGCCTTCCTTCAGGTACTTGAGCTGGTCAGGTCCGATGACCTCATCGGTCAGCATGATGTCATCGTACGTCTGCTGGTCCATGAAATGATAGAAGTGGCCATCTCCGTACGAGAACTGGATCGGGCGGCGCTCCAGCCGGACTTCCTGTACCCGCTCGCCCGCATTGTATGTGCGATCGATGACCGCACCGGTCCGGATGTTCTTGAGCTTCGTGCGAACGAACGCTCCGCCCTTCCCCGGCTTGACGTGCTGGAAATAGACCAGCTGAAAGAGCTGGTTGTCGATCTCGAGTACCAGGCCGTTTCTGAAGTCAGCAGTGGAGGCCATTGTAGTTATAGGTCGAGGTAAAGACGTCAAAGTGATACGTCGAGTGAAGGCGACAATTCCATGACTCCCACCTAGACCAGTTCCACCAACTCCGTCCGGCCATCCGAGAGGCACTCTGTCCCTGTGCTGCCGAGGTACACATCGTCTTCTAAGCGAATCCCACCCCAGCCCGGAAAATAGATACCCGGCTCCACCGTCACCACGGCGTGTTCCGGCAACGGTGTGTCGGACATCGGAGAGCAGGCGAGGGGCCTCATGCACCTCGAGCCCGAGTCCATGCCCCAGGGAATGCCCGAATGCGTCTCCGAATCCGCGGCTCGCGATGACGTCTCGCGCCAAGGCATCACCTTCACGTGCCGGCATGCCCGGCCGCAGATGCTCGATCGCCCGGCGTTGTGCCGCCTGAACCAGCTGGTACACCGTGCGCTGTCGGTCGTCTGCCCGGGCACCCACAATCACGGTTCTCGTCAGGTCGGCGCAGTATCCGTTCACCTGCGCCCCAAAATCCAGCAGCAGCAGCTCCCCGGCCCGAACCGTTCTGGCGCTGGTCCGCGCATGGGGCAGAGCCGAACGCGGACCGGAGGCAACGATCGTAGGAAACGGGTGCCACTCACTGCCTCTCCGCCGTAATGCCGCCTCGAGCACTGATCCGATCTCGAGTTCGGTTTGCTCGGGCCGCACGGTCGGCAGGACCTCGGCCAGGGCTTCCTGCGCCAGTGCCGCGGCATCCCTGATAGCGGCGACTTCATCTGGCGACTTCACCACTCGGAGATTTTCTACCAGGTCGGACGTTGGAAGTACTCGTCCACGGGTGAGCCCGCTGACCCGCTCTGCGTCTCGAACCGTGAGCGACTGCGCTTCCACCCCGAGTTGCTCAACCGGCCGCCCTGCAAGCATGCGGCCCAGGCGTTCCCACACGCTGCGCTGGTCGATCTCCACGGTGGCGGCGGCTCCCGCCTCCACCAGCGCCTGTTCCGAGTACCGGAAGTCGGAGATGAGAATACTGGCATCAGCCCGGATCAAAAGCAGCGCGGCTGAGCCGGTAAAGCCCGTCAGATACCGTATGTTGGGCAAGTGGGTCACCAGCAGCCCATCTAAGCCCACACCCTGCAAGGCGGCCCTTAGAGCGGCCTGCCGTTCGGCACGTCGATCAGGTGGCACGCAGACGGGCCACCAGCGCCTGCAGGGCCAGCAGGTAACTCTGGGCCCCGAAACCCGTCACCATACCGATTGCGAGGTCGGCTATGACCGAGTGTCGCCGCTCCGGCTCGCGCGCAAAAATGTTGGAAAGATGCAGCTCGACAAACGGGATCCGAACCGCGAGCAAGGCATCGCGTAAAGCCAGGCTTGAATGTGTCAGCGCAGCGGCATTGATCAAGCGCTCCGTCCACCCGACCCTGAAGCCCCTGCACCGCCTCCACAAGGGCACCCTCATGGTTGCTCTGAAACCACTGAATTTCGGCATCCAGGGATTTTGCCGCGTCCCTGACAGCGGCTTCGATCTCTGACAGTGTACTTCTGCCGTAGACCTCCGGTTCCCGTTGCCCCAGCAGGTTCAGATTGGGGCCATTGAGCACCGCGATGCGCATTCAGCGCTTCAGGTTCTGCAACCAGGTCTGGAATTGGTCGAGATCGTCTTTTCCAGCCTCGCCTTTTCCCTGCCGCGGCGGTGTGGGTTCATTCGGCTGAGAGTTGAAGAACTCATCGAAAGACACATCGGCCTTGGCCTCCGTCTCCGACGATACCGCTGGAGGTGCCGGCAGGCTCTGCTCATCACTGTAACTCGACTCGAGGAACCCGCCGCCGTTCTGGCCGGCGCTTTCGACTTGGCCCCGTGCTTTCCCGCCTGCCGGCGTTGTCGGCTCCCGCAACTCGAGCAGACAACATTGATTGAAAGAAGGCGCCGACCGATTGCCCGTTCGTGTCGCGAGCCAGGTACGACCTCGATTTCTGAGGCAGGCCCACCGGGCCAGACTCCAGCTCCTGGATTCGTCTCTCCAGCTCGGGGCTCGCTCCGTTCCGCCGTACGAGCTCGCGATACACTCGGAGCGCCTCTTCCGGGTGCCCCTGCTTCGCGAGCACCTCGGCCATCGTTTCAGTCAGCACGAATTCGGCCGCGGCAACCGGCTCTATTTGGCGCTCGTCCGCAATGGCAGGAGCCGGCTCTTTCTCCTCGGCCGGAGGAGCTGGCCGGGGTGCGGCGAGCCTCGCCGCCACCGACTTCAGGTCCTCGGACGCGTCGGGGACGCTAAACTCAGAGTTTCCCGACACCTCCAGCACCACATCTTCGCTCGTCTCGACTCCGAGCCCACCGGTCGCCTCGAGCGGCGGCTGAAACTCGGCGCTGATCAGGCCGGTCAGTGGCTGCACCCCTTCATCGGCTGAGCCACTCTCCTCAGTCGCAGGAGAAGCCTGTGACGACGCCGCCGGAGCTTCGGCTTCCTGCTCGGAACCGACCGCAGCTGGTGGCGGCGGCTCGTAGATGACCTCAGGCTGGTTGATCTCTGGCCTACGATCTCGATGCTTCGGCTCATCCGGCTCGATCGCCTGTCCTTCGGTTGCCATCGTCTCGGGTTCGGCTTGGCGCTCCTCTGTCGGTGAGGCCAGCTCCACCGGCGGGGCCGGTTCGGCCGCAACGGGCTCCTCCCGAGCTGCGACGGGCTCTGGCGTGAGATCGATGATTTCCAGGACCGGAGCCGGCGCTATTTCTTCCGGAGGTGCCGGCTCCGGCGGCGCGCTCGCGAGGGATTGTTTTCCTGCACCGCTTTGCCGGGCCGCCTCTACGCGCTCAAGCTGCTCCCTGGCCTCCTCGTTGCTGCGATCGATCGCCACCAGCCGGCGCAGCCAGGTCTCTGCCTCGGCGTAACGCTCCTGCCGCTCGTTGATGTCCGCCAGCGACTTGAGAGCAATGACATTCTCGTCGTCCAGACGCAGGACGTGCGCGAACGCAGCCTCCGCTGCGCCTAGATCACCCTGGTCCTGGTGACATCGGCCGAGCACGATGCTGGCGGGGATGTAATTGGGATGAAGTTCGAGTCCGGCCGTGAGCAGCTCGAGAGCCCGTGGAACGTCTCCGATTTTTCGGTGCACCTCTGCGAGCGGCGCAAAGGTCAGCCCGTGAGGATTTTCGGCGTAACGGCGCTCAAGTTTTTCGATTTCGCTCGTGGCCATCGGTTCCGCTATTCGAGGTCAGAATTCGGCCAGGGAAAAAACCGGTGTGCGTCGCTCCGGGGAGTAGGTGAGAGTAGTGACCGGCGCCCACCGTGTCAACTGCTAACCAGAATGGCGCCTTGAGGTTCTGCGTCGGTGGCCTTAATCTTCTGGCTCTTCAGAATCACCCGGGTTGGAGTCCCGATTTCTCTATGATGCAAGCATTCCGGAACGCGGCCAAACCGATCATGGTGGTGGTCGCAATCACGTTCTTTGCCTGGCTCGTTCTCGACCTGAGCGGCATTACCGGCGGCACAGGCCTGCTGACGAATACTTCGGTCGGCAAGGTGAACGGGCAGAGTATCGATGCCCGGACCTACGAGACGATCGTCCAGCAGTCCATCAGCGCGCGCCAGCAACAGAGCCCCGGGAGCCTTGGACTCGAGGATCAGGAGCAGGTGCGTAATGAAGTCTGGAACCAGATCGTCCAAAGCCGGGTTCTCGAGGCCGAGTACCGTCGCCGCGGGATCACGGTCACGGAGGACGAGATCGTTCAGGCCATCAGGAACTCTCCCCTGGCCGAGTTCCAGAACGTGCCTGAATTCCAGACTGACAGTCAGTTCGATCTGGCCAAGTACCAGCGCTGGCTCACCTCGAGCATTGCCCAGCAGTATCTCCCCAGCCTGGAAGCTCAGTATCGGGAGGAGCTGCAGCGGGCAAAGCTTCTGCGGGTTGTAACTGCCGATGTCTACCTGTCGGATGCGGCCCTGTGGGAGCGCTATCGGGACGAAAATGAGACGGTGAAGATCGGCCTTACCGCAATCATTCCCCGGAACGTAGTGGCGGATTCCGCCATCAAGGTCACGGGTGCCGAGGCGGAAGGTTATTACAAGGCCAACAGGGACGAGTTCCAGCGGCCTCGAACGGCGTACCTGAGCTACGTGGCTCTGGCCAGAGCTACCACCTCAGCGGATACTACCGCCACGCGGGCTCGGGCCGACTCCGTTCGTCAGGAGATAGCGGGCGGCGCCCCGTTCGCCGAGGTTGCAACCAGAGAATCGGCTGACAGCGCGAGCGCTGCCAAAGGCGGCGACCTCGGCGAGTGGACCAAGGGAGCGATGGACCCCGCGTTTGACTCCGCTGCGTTTGCCCTGCCGCTCAAGACCGTTTCGAAGCCGGTCCTCTCTCAGTTCGGATATCACCTGATCGAGATCACCAGCCGAAAGGGGAACAAGGCAAAGGGACGTCACATCCTGTTCCCCATCGAGGTGACCGGAGCTCACCGGGACCGGCTCGATGCTCAGGCCGATAGTCTCGAAAGCCTGGGGGCAGATCGGACCGATCCGGCCGCGCTGGATACCGTTGCGCGAGCACTCAAGCTGACAATCGGGAAATCGGCACCGGTACAGGAGGGCACGAAGGTCCAGCTCGGCAACTACGTCGTTCCTGACGCCGGTGTCTGGGCGTTCAGCGGGGTCAAACCTGGCGCGAGCAGTCCCGTCATCGAGACACCGTTTGCCTTCTATCTCTTCCGGTTGGACAGTCTGCACGATGCCGGAGTGCCCACACTGGCGGAGATCCGGCCGACAGTTGAGCACGCTGTGCGAGAGAAGAAAAAGTGGGACGTGGCACGACGCATCGCCAAGGATTACCTCAAGCGGGTTGAGGAAGGGAGCACCCTCGAGCAGGCTGCGAAGGCGATGAAGCTGGCTCATCGCGAGTTCGGACCCTTCAGCCGGGTGAACCCGCCACTGACCAGTCCGCAGGTGGTGGGTACCGCGTTCGGTCTCGATGCAGGCGAACGCAGCGGGGTGCTCGACACCGAGGACGGGCTCTATGTGCTCGAAACGCTGTCGCACACCAAGGCGGACTCGGCCAAGTTCGTGAAGGAGCTCGACCAGTATCGCGCCCGATCGGTGAACATGGCGCGGCAGGAACGGGTTCGGAGTTATCTAGCGGCGCTTCAGAGTGCGGCGAAGGTCGTGGACAACCGGGCCAAGGTTCTGCAGAGTGGGCCGGCTCAGGATCAGGCGGCAGCACTATAAGGGCGGTAAGGCGGTAGGTCGGCAAGGCGGTATCGCGAGAAGACAAAGAAGCTCCTCATCCCGAGTGAACCTGGGAGAGGAGCTTCTTTCTGCTCGATCCGCCTTACCGCCCTACCGCCATCGTCTACTGCGAAAGCCTCTTAGGCTCGCCGTTGGGCGGCACGCGGCTGAGTTGCATCAGGCTGCCGCGGGGGTAGGTTGGCGCGCTGGTCGTCGCTGCTCATGATGGCGTCCTGGGTATCCGAGATGCTGCGCTTGAATTCGCGGATGCCTTTGCCGATGGACGCGCCGACCTCCGGCAGCCGCTTGGCGCCGAAGAGGAGCAGTACCACCAGCAGAATGACCATGATCTCGGTGAAGCCAAGGTTACCCACGGGGACCTCCTAGAAAAGCGATCTCGCGATCAGATACGCCAGCAACACTCCCAGCAGGCTCAGCAGTGACACGTGCAGCCCAACTGGCCCTAGGGTGAAGGATACCACCAGGAGATCGGCTGAGACAGGGCCGAAGGTGGCGGTCCAGGTGCTGGTAAAGAAGGTCCGTGCCGCGCTCTCGGGGAGGGATTGCCGAACCAGGGCGTTGAGGGCGCCTCCCGCAACGAACCCGGCGATCAGCACTCCCAGGTAGAACCCGGGGCGACGTGGTCCGGACGGCATCAGCGCCTGCGATCGATGACATAGGTGATACTCGCCCGCAGGGCTTCACGGGCTGCGGAGGGAGCCAGCAGATCGAGCTCCCCCTCCGCCGTCTGGGCCAGGCGCAAGGCTCGCTCCCTGGCATAGTCGAGTCCGCCGGCTCGGCTCACCGCCATGATCACCTCAGCAATTTGGGAATCGCTCGGCTCGGGTGTCTGCAGCAGCCGGGACACTCCCCGGCGTTCGGCGTCCGCCATTCGGGGAAGCGCGGCAATCAACGGCAGCGTCACCTTGTGCTCCCGTAGGTCCGAGCCGAAGGGTTTTCCGGTGACGGTTGCATCCTCGGTGTAGTCGAGCAAATCGTCCACGATCTGGAAAGCCATCCCCAGGGCACCACCGAAGCGGCGCAGGGCGGCCCGCTCGTCCGCACTTGCCCGGAGAGCACCGATCTCGCAGGCCCCTGACACGAGCGACGCCGTCTTGGCCTGGATCAGGAGGTCATACTGCTCCTCGGAGAACTCCAGTGGGTCATGCGCCAGAAGCTGCCGCATCTCGCCCACCGTCATGTCGTTGGTCACCCGGCTCAGCACCCGTAGAGGCTCGAGGTCGCCCAAACCCACCAGCTCGATCACGGCGCGCGAGTACAGATAGTCGCCCATGATGACGGAGACCTGATGGCTGAACAGTGAGTTGATCGTGGGCATGCCCCGGCGCAGCACCGAGTGGTCCACCGAATCATCGTGCACCAGGGTGGCCAGATGGATCAGCTCAACGACCGCGGCCAGACTGGTGGCCCGCGGGTCTTCACCTCCGGTGGCCTCCTCCGCCAGCAGCAGCAGGGTGGGCCGGAACATCTTTCCCTGCATCTGGAACAAATGCGAATTGACTTCGGTGATCAGGCCGAAATCCGCCTCGACGATCCGGCGGAGCTCGTGCTGCACTCGCTCGAGGCGGGGCCGCACACCCCGCTGAAGATCGTCCAGGGTAATGGGAGCGGTCTGCGAAGCTCATTGACGGCGCGCGGCGGTCAGACGCTGAACTCGCTTGCTCAGATCCATGAAGCTGATGTCCACCACCAGGGCGCGCTCGTAGCTGGTGATCGCATCGGATTCCTTTCCCAAGCGCCTCCGCGGCACGGCCCAGCCAGTACAGCAACCCGATCTTGGCATCATCCGAGCCCGGGGTCCCATCGATTGCTCGCCGGAGAATCGACTCACAAACGGCGAACTGTCCCTTCTCGAAAAACGCCATGCCCAAGGCCTCGGATGTCCGAAGCCGTCCCTCTGGCGAGCGGAGGGCCTTCTGGAACTCTCCAATGGCTTCGTCCAGAAGACCCATCTCCTTGAAAGCGACACCCAGGTCATAATGGGCTTCGTAGTCGTCTGACTCGAGGTTCTGATCGATGCCGCGCTTGAATTGCTCCAGGATTTCGTGGAACTCGCGCTGCTCGTCCTGACCCTGGGGGTCCCGCCGGTTCACCCGCATGCGGGTGTCACGCTGATTTTCTTCCTCGAACACCATTGAACCCAGGTCGACGAAATCACCGGAGGCCGCCGCTGCTGCAGGCTTCCTGGCCGGCGGTGCCTTGGTCGGAGTGGCGGGCGGCGGCTCCGGAGCCGGCTTGGGTGCAGGTGGGGGCGGCTGCGCTGCCTCGCGCGCCTTGGGTGCAGCGGTAGCTGCGGGTTCAGGTGCAGGCGCAGGCTTGGTTCTGGGTTTTTCGGCGGGGGGCTCGACCTTGCTCTGTGCCGGCGCGCCCAGTTTGGCGAGAGCTGCGGCCGCACGCACGTGATTCGGGTCGTGCTCGATGACCCTCCCGTACACTGCTATTGCCTTGTCCAGCGCGCCCGACTTCGACAGCGCATCGCCGAGCCCGAGGTAGGCCTCCAGCAGCGGACCCCGATCGCCTGCGCGGTACGCCAGCTCGACCCGCTTTTGATGGTGACTGACGCTATCCGGAGTCAATTGGACCAGGCGATCGGCCATCTCCGCTGCTCGGACCCAATCCTCACGATCCTCGTAGCCAGCGAGTGCCAGGGCCAGCTCTTCCTCAACCCGTCCCGTGTCACCAGCAGCCGTAAGACCATCGGCCATCGCCAGGTGCACATCAGGGTTTTCCGGGTCGTCCAGAACCCGGTCTTCCAGCTCAGCCAGCGTCAGCGGCGCTCCAGGCTCCTCTGCCGGGGTGAGGGAGAGTGAGTCCGTCTCAGCTACCTCCGCCATGCTTCGATCCGGATCGGGACTCATCTCCGGTTCGGCGGGGACATTCAAGACGATCTCATCGTCGGGAAAGGAGACGATGAGATCTCCCGGCACGTCCAACGAGCTGGCGCCGAGGTCGGGTGAGAACTCGCCGAACGAGGTTCCCTCGATCCCCTCCAGCGGGGTACCCTCGTAAGCGAGGTCAGGGGGTTCCTGCCGCTGAATCTCCAGCGGGGCAGTCAGATCCACCGAGCTCAATCCGTCGGCACTGTGATCTTCAACTACCAGCGAATCGACGATCAGATCCTCCATCGGCTCCGCAGCAGGTTCTAGATCGGGCTCGAGCAGACTGGGGGGTTCGAGCTGATCCGGTTCGGGTGCCGGCGGAGCAGGAGCGGGAGGTGGAGGTTCTACAGCTCGAGGACGCGCCGGCTCTGGCGCCGGACGAGATATGTAGGGCGGCGGTGAAGCGAGTTCTACACCGGTGTCGAGGAAAATCAGATCACTACGGGAAGAGCCTGACTTGGCGGCGGGTGGCGGAACCGGGGCAGGGGCGGACTCAACCCCATCTGCGGCAGCGCTGCTAAGACGCTCGCGAGCCTTCCTTGCTCCCGCTTTATCGCCGATAGCTTCCAGGTCTTCGGCCATTTTCTCGAGCTGCTCACGGGCCTCGTCCTCCCGGGAGGTGGCACGCAGCAGCTCCACCAGCATACTCCGGATCTCCTGACTACCCGAGAATTGGTCGGCGAAGAGCTTGACCGCCTGGAATGCCTGGTCGAGCTGCCCCAGCGCATTCATCCGCTCGAGAAACTCGATCAGATTCCGTTTGGCTTCGATGACGACATTTTTCCGTGCATGGAGCTGGGACAGCTTCAGATAGGTCTGAGTGCGGCCGGGATTGACTCGCAGGATCTTGCCGCAGAGAGCGATCGCGTTGTTGAAGAATCCTTGGTCGGCGTAAAGATCTACGGCCCGCTCATATGAGCGCACGGCTTCGGCAGTATCGTTGATCTTGAGATAGAGGTCGCCAACCCGGTTGTACAGGGAAAGGTCCGGGGCTGTGTCCGCCCCCGACTCGGCCTGTTGGATGGCTTTGAGGTAGACTTCGATGGCTTTTCGCCAGTCCTCCTTTTGCTCCAGCTTGCGCGCCGTGTCTTTCAGCTTTTCAAGATTCATGCGGCTCGGGCTGAGAAGGAAGTGACTGGGGATAAGAGGCGGAGTGAGCTGAAAGATACCGGGCCTCTGGGGGGGCAGCAACGGCCAGTTAGGCGCCGGCGTCAGCCCGGATCCAGCTCTCCCAACGGCCACGGCCCAGGCGACTCGTTCCAGATCGGGGGCCGGCGGCCGGTCGGCGTTCAGGGGCGGTACCGGCGGGGACAGGTGCCGGATTCTGTGATACAGCGCCGCCACACCTCTGCCCGGGGTCAGCGGCTTGAGAAACTCCAGCCCCTGAGCGGCACAGAGCAGCTCCGACCCTACCACCCGCTGGGCGTTGGTGAGGATCCTACCTGCCTTGAACGCAGCCGCCATTCCCATGGGAACGAAATCTTCCTGGTTGGCGTCGGTCGGGATCGATCCGATGCTGGCCGGCATGGCCAGAGACCGGGACTCCGCTACCAGCGAGGCGGCTGCGATCTGAACCATCATCAGCCCGGACGACAAGCCCGGGATCGCTGGGTGAGAAACGCCGGGAGTCCCTGAGAGAGATCCGGGTTTACCAGCCGCTCCACCCGCCGCTCGGCAATGGCCTGCAAGGTCGTCAGCGTCAGCGCCAGGATATCGAGCGCCTGCGCTACCGGCTGCCCGTGGAAATTTCCTCCGGAGATGACATCCCCGTTCTCGAACACCAGTGGATTGTCGGTGGAGGCGTTGAGCTCGACCTCCACTGTCTCTTCGGCGAAACGAATCGCGTCAGCGACCGCCCCGAGGACCTGTGGCGCACATCGCAGGCTGTAGGCATCCTGCACCCGCGGGTCGTTCTCCCGATGCGACTCGCGAATCTCGCTGTCATCCAGCAATGCTCGCATCAGAGCCGCCGCTCGGATCTGTCCTCGATGAGGACGGGCTGCGTGAATCCTGGGGTCCAGCGGCGTCGGGCGTTCCTCTGAGTGCCTCCAGGCTCATCGCCGCCGCCCCTACAGCCGTCCGCCAGAACACGTCGGCGTCGTGGACCATCAGCGCGAGCAATGCGGTCTGCGCCTGCGTGCCATTGATGAAGGCAAGGCCTTCTTTGGGCGCAAAGCGGTAGGGCTCGAGACCGGCCGCAGACAGCGCCGCCGCCGCAGGGCCCAACGCCCCGCTCAAGGTGAGAACCTGACCCTCCCCCATGAGCGCCAGTCCGATGTGACTCAATGGCGCCAGGTCGCCACTGGCGCCCACACTTCCCTGCTCCGGCACCAGCGGCATTACACCGGCATTGAGCATGGCAACGAGCGCCTCAACCAGCTCCGGTCTTACCCCGCTGGTAGGCCGAAGCAGCACGTTCGCTCGAAGCAGCATGACGGCACGCACCACCGGGACGGGAAGAGGATTCCCCAGACCAGCGGCGTGACTGCGAATGAGATTGGTTTGAAGCTGATCGAGTTGGTGCGGGGGAATTCGAACGTTGGCGAGCTTGCCGAACCCGGTGTTGATGCCGTAGATGGTCTGGTTGGATTGGATGGCCTGCTCTACCCTGCCTCTGCTCTCAACCAGTGCTCGGCGCGCAGCGGGGTGCAGGCTGACCGCAACGCCTGGATCTCGGGCAACCCTCACCACATCGTCGATCGTGAGTGACTCGCCATCAAGCACACATTTTGATTCGGGCATGGCCCGAAGTTTACGCCGATTCAACCCTGCTGTTGCTGTCTTGCCCACTCAACAGCATGGGATTCCCACGGTCAGTCTGGAACGCCCAATCGAGAATCAGGAAGGTCTGCCCCACGTGAGTCACCCGGATGGCGCCATATCGCAGAAAGCCGTCCCCGCCATCGGTCTCGAAGACGTAGCCAAAGCCGGGTGAAGCCTCGATGGGCGAAGCAGTATAGGGGGCACAGCCGTCAGGACTCGCATCCGCGATACAGGGCGCGAACGAAACACTGGTGAGATCCTCGACCGGGCACATCCGAGTAGAACTCGACGCCTGTGCCCGGCCGAACCGGTGTCAGAAACACGGAGCCGGTCCCATCCCGCTCGACGGCAAAAGTCGATGTCGGCTGCGCTGCCCCGAGCGGACCAGCGCAAGCTCGCCGTCCTGCACCAGCTGATCGCCGTTGAAATCATCCCAGAAACGGAAGCCACTGCCGGCGTCCTGGGTCTGCATAACGTTGAGGACCAGGTTGCGACTGTCCGGCCTGGGCGTGTCGGAGACGATCGTGGATCGGGCGCTCTCCGCACCTTCGACCGACCGGGCGCTCACGGCAAAGCAGCGGGGAACTCCATTGGTCAGCGCACCAACCACGAACTCAGGTGCAACTGTGGTTCCTTCGAGGGCCCAGGTGTTTCCGCATACATCGTTATCGAGGTCGTAACTCGTGCTGTAGATCCGGTACGCGGCGAAGTTCGCGGGGTCGGCGAGATAGGAATTATCGTCCCAGAGAAGGGCCACGGCCTGGTCAAGCGTGGTGCTCTCGAGGTTAGCTGGAACATCGGGCGGAATACCCGGTGCGGTCCGATCGGATGAGCATGCCAGCGCTCAGACCGAGGAAAACCGGCGCGAACCAGCCCCGCATACACTTGCTCCAGAGAGGGATAGCAGGAGGCCCGGCAGATCGCGTGCCAGGATAGTAGCGGGGCAGCGGGGCGGCGAGGCGGTGCGTTGCAGCTGTAACTCAGGCCAAGGACGTGAGCTATGTGCTTACCCATGCCCCGCTGCCCCGCTGCCCCGCCTTTGTTGTCACCCCGCGAGGACACGCTACTGCTCAAAGGTGGTCTGGTTGTAGTCGAATTTGAGGTCCGGCAGATCGGTCAGGTAGATCGAGAAGTAGAAGGCGAAGTTGCCGTTCGCATTCCGCACGAAGTTGAAGCCGGCACGCCACTCGTGAAGTTGGCGCTCCAGCCTCACGACCTGTGACTCGAACTTGCTGTCCGTGATGTTGAACTGTGAAGACCAGGACAGCGACCAGAATGGTGTCGGCGAGAAGCTGGTGCTGAATCCCAGGTTCTGCTGATTTCGACCTGTCTCGTCCGGGAACCGGCCGGTCCCGCGAGAGCGTGTAGTTGAAGTTGGCAGAAGAAGCTGCGGCCCCCGCTGGAGAATGGCACCTGCCCGCTGTTGTAGAACGATGGATTCCGTCTGCCTACATCTGCCACGTACGAGCTGGGCACCTCGTCGCGGGTCAGCCTCGGGGGCCATCCCCACCAAGACCGAAGATCGAGCCCACGCTCCGGAGCGTGTTACCGGAGATCGCAAAGCTCGCGCTGACACTGCTGAGAAACGGGTCGAATTTCGTGGTGTCGACCCCAACCGGACCCGCCCAGAGATCGTGCGTCAGACTCAAGGTGAACTGCGGAAGCAGATCACTCAGGAAGCGAATTGGTGATACTCGGGGTGACCCAGCCGGTCCGACCCGGCTTCTTGGCCTGCTCGAAGTCATACGTTATCGAGCTGGTGTTGATGCTCAGCACGCGGAACTTACGAGCATCGGTTGCAGCGGCGGTGTCGCCTGCCGCGGTCTTGGCCTTGGCCTCGAACGTCTGGGACAGACCCGACGGCTCAAGGTCTGGGTGGCGTCGCTCCTGAGCTGGAACGTCTGGCCCGGGCCCATCGGACTGCCCGGGCGTATTCCTCCGGCACATCCGCAGCGGGCGAGAAATTCCAGCTGATCGAAGGAGAGAGACTGTGCCGGACCCGGCTGGCCAGTCCGAAGCCGGGGAAGAAACGCAAAGAGCGTGGGAGACGCGCTTACCGCAAAAGCGGAACCGCTTGCCCTGGCGGACAAACGAGCCGCCCGGTCTTGCGATTCCGAATGGCGAACGGCCCTGATGTCGTGTTGGCCATGCCGACGATCGGCTGCAGCTTCCACGATCCTCGAAAGAGGATTGGAAGGTTGATACCGGTATCCCAGTCGATCCCGCTCGAGAAGTCCCCCAGAAAGCTACTGGTGACCGTGATCGAATCGGTCGGGTCGGGGGTGCTCGGATCATCCACCCGGAATGCTATCCGCATTCCCGTCTCGGTACTCTGCTCATCGGTTACCTGAACCGAATTCTGCCAGTTGAAGGCGCCGAATCGGAGCGGGGTCTCGAAGTTGAGGGCGGTAATGCGCCCGCTGCCGGTCTGCTCCACGGTGTCCACTCCCCCGCTGGCGAGCAGCCTGTACCAGCGGGTCCAGCGGGAGTTCTGGAACTGGTGTTGTTGGTGAAGCTCAGGCCAGGCGACCAGGTGATGTTGGAGCCGAGAGCAATCGATGCCGGCGAGATCGTCAGCGCCGGTAGCAGCTGCTGCACGCTGCCGTCGGAGAGGCTCTGCCGGCGATTTCCGCCCAGCGTCACGGTTCCCCATCCGTAGCGCTTCGAGAAGTTGAGCGAGCTGGTGATCTGCTGGGTATTCAGCAGCGGATCGATCGCATTCCGCTGGATGACGGAGGTATTGCTGGCGTAGTTGAGATCGAGGTTCAGGCTGGTGGAGAGATCGAACGTCTGCTGGTGATCCCAGCTGACCGAGGTGGCGGCTGAGCCTCCGGTCTGCTGCTGTTTGCTGAATGCGATCGACCCGTTCACGAAGCGATTGAGCCAGTGATACTGTCCGCCGATGCCGTACTGAACGTAGCGGTTGGAGTACCAGTCCAGACGGCCGGTGAAGTCCAGGTAATCGTTGGGGGCCCAGTAGTACCCGATGTTGCTGATCTGGCGGTTGTACGATCGGTTGGGCCGCACCAGGTCGTTGAAGCCGAACTGCGGAATGAGAATTCCCGAGTGCCGGCCCGGCCGCATGTCCTGGAACATGAACGGCAGCCAGAGAATGGGAACATCGCGTACATAGAGCACCACCGGCCGGGCTACCAGCACGTTCCGCGAAACCCATTTCACCTGGCGGGCCGAAAAGTGATAGTGCGGCACCGGAAGATCACAGCTGGTGATCTCGCTCGACGCCGCATAGATCCGGTTGGAGCTGGAATCCTGCGAGACGTCACCTCGCAGGAACCACACGGTGGATCCCTCGGTGAAGTTGGTCAGGGCGTCGCTGATGACCCCACGCCGAACGCAGGTGTCGTAGCGGATCTCTCACCGATCAGCACCTGCCCCCGGTCGAACAGCTTGGGCTCACCGGAGGCATCGAGCAGGCAGCTCGACCCCGATAGGTGATCGTATCCGCCTCCAGCGTCGAGCCCCGCCGCTCGGTGAGGGCCTGACCCTCCAGCCGTACCCGCTGATCCTCCATGAATACCGTCGCGGAATCCGCCCGGTAACGCGTGGCCTGATAACCGGAGCGGCCGAGCAGCTCGCTGACGACCGAATCCGGGGTAGCGAAGCTGCGGGATGGGACCGGTTGGCAGGCCCATTCGAGCTGCGGTCGCGGTGTCGAGCGACTGCCCGGCGCGCCTCAGAGTGTCCGGGCCACGAGCGAGAGAGTCTCGTAGCGAATCGGCGCGCGTTTGCGGTCTGCGCTGCGTCGGCCTCTGCTGGGCTTCGGCCGGAGTTCCAAACAACGCCAGGAGCAGGAACAACCCCGCGATTCCACCCACCACTGGCTGCCGGCCGAGCGCCGCCGGCTGATGACCACCGACCCGGCGAACCCCACCTCGTACAGCAGGAGGAGCGGTATGGTCATCATGAGCATCGACAGCACGTCGGCACCTGGCGAAAGCACCGCACCTGCGATGAACGCGCAGCACGACGGCAAACCGACGGAAGCGGCTGAGCTCGGCGGGGCCGATGACGCCGAGCCACGAGAGAATGATGATGACGAGGGGCAGCTCGAAGGATATGCCGAGCGCCAGCGTGACCTGCATGACGAAGCTGAAGTACTTGTCGTAGGTGATGAACGGTGCGATGGCTTCGGTCTGAAAGCTGAACAGAACCCGGAGCGCCTGGGGGACGACGAAGAAATACGCCAGCGCCACTCCGGTCATGAACAGCAGCAATCCGATGAACAGCGAGGGCACCAGCGCCTTCTTTTCCCGGGCGTACAGCGCCGGAGCCAGGAAGGCCCACAGTCTGCCAGAGCAAAACGGGAGATGCCAGGACCAGCCCGACGAGAAGCCCAGCTTGAGCACGATCATCACCGGCTCGGTGGGGCTGAGAACTACGAGCTTGCCATCCGGTGAGGTAGGGCGCGATCGGGCGCTTGAGAAGATTGACGAGCTGGAAATGCTGCACTGCCCACAGACCTGCGGCGGAGCCCAGGATCACGGCAGCCAGCGACCGGAGTATCCGGGAGCGCAGTTCCTCGAGATGATCGAGGAAAGGCATTTCCCCAGGTGAGCCGGTCATAAGACGAAAGACGCGCCGGGATTTACCGCCCGAGCGCCTTCAGTCGATCACGAGCCAGGGCTGCTTCGTCGGACTGAGGATACTTCTGCACTACGCGCTGATACGCATCGCTGGCTTTGCTCGTTTCCTTCCGCCGCTCGGCCACCAGGCCCAGATTGTAAAGCGCAGAAGCGGCCCGACTGGACGAGGGGTGCTTCTGAACCACCTGGTCGTAATAGAACGCGGCCGAATCCGGATTTTCGGCGGCGAAGCTCTGCCCGATGAAGTACAGCGCGTCGCCAGCCCGCTCGCTGGTGGGATAGGTCCTGCAGCATCTCACGCAGGCCCTGGCGTGCGGTCGAGGTGCTCCCCCGCCGAAGCTGCGCCAGCGACGCTTCGTACATCTGATCGGCGGATGCGGCGCGACTGGGCCGGTGGTGCAGCGGTATCGCGCGGCGTGGTGGACGAAATCTGCTCCCCGCGGGCCTCCAGCTGGGTGCGGAGCTCGCTGAGCCGCTGCTGACTCTGGCCCGTCAGCTCCTGGAGCTGCACCAGCTGCTGCTGGATGTTGTAGAGATCGCTGGCGAGATCCCCCCGGAGCTGGCCCACGGCTCGCCGGCTGTTGGTGAGCGAGTCCATGACCCGCTGCTGCAACTGGATGACTTGCGTGAGCTGGGCCGCGCGAGCGGAGTCGCGGCGTGCCGTCTCCGCTTTGAATAGGGCGATATCGTCCTGCACCTGCTGCACGTCACCCTTGCTGACACACCCGCTCATACCAGCCACCACCCCGAGCTCCGAGCAGCAGGGGTCGAGGGACCCGGGAGATCCGTCTCACTGCGGCGCGACCAGAGCGTCGCCGCCGGCCGTGACTTCGAATTCATCCCGGCGGTTCTGGGCAAACGCGGTTTCATCGGTGCCAGGATTCAGCGGTCGCTCCTCACCATAGGAGATCACCTCGAGGCGGGAGCCGTCGATTCCCTTGTTCTCCAGGTAGCGCTTGGCTGCGGCCGCGCGCCGGTTACCGAGCGCGAGGTTGTACTCATCCGACCCCCGTTCATCGGCATGGCCGCTGATGCGGAGCTTCACGTTCGGATTGGCACTGAAGAACAGCGGCCTTCCGATCCAGCGTGGCCTGATCCGCCTGACGAACGGCAGCCTGGTCGTAATCGAAGTTGATCATTGCAGCCAGATCCGCGGCCACGGCACGTGAGCGCTCGCTCGCCTCGCGAGCCATCCGCTCCCGCTCCATGCGCTCCCGCTCGGCACTGTCGTCCACTGGCGCCGGGGCCGGTGCCGGCTCAGCGGCAGGGGTCGGCTCGGGGGCAGGCTCTTCGGGAGCCGAACGACCCCCGCATGCGACAGTGAACGCGCCAGCAGCCAAGAGCATCAGCAGAGAAGGTGCACGCATCATCACTCCGTAATCATGGGTTGGGAACGGGTGTGGCCCGTCCGATGCGGCGGGACCACGAGGGAAGCCGAGCTCGCACCTGGAGTCGCCAACTGCCGGACGCGGCCGGTTTCGACATCGACGAATCCAGATCTGACGACGGCCACTCCGATCAGAGATAAACGCTACGTGCCGGCCGTCCGGAGCCCAGGTGGGATCTTCGTTTCGGCCGGACGACGTGAGTTGGCGCACTCGCCGGCCGGATACATCCACCAGGAAAATTTGCGGGCTCCCGGAAACTTCCCGATGAAATACGACACTGGCTCCGTCCGGAGACCACTCGGGAGCATTCGAACTTCCGGTGGCGCCGAAATCGAATGGCGCCAGCAGCTCCTGATCGGTTCCGTCCGCAGCCATCACGTACAACTGAGGCGGTCCGGCACGCGTGGAAATGAACGCGATGCGCCGCCCATCTGGCGAAAACGTTGGGGATAAGTTGTCCGCGTAGCGTCCTACGGTCAAGCGTTGCGCGCAACAACGTTCCGTCACATTGGCGGTATAGATGTCGGTGCCGCGCTCGTCGGAGTGCGCAAACGCGAGCGTCCGCCCGTCGGGGGAGAAGGCCGGTGTGATGTTGAGCGCCGTCTGTGAACCCGGAGCTACGAAGCTGGCAGCAATTCGAGAGCGCCTGCACCACGATGCCGCCCCGGCCTTCACCAAGCTGGGTGAACGCGATGCGCTGCGCGTCAGGAGACCACGCCGGAGACAGCGCCGTCTGTCCGGCCGGCGTCAGCGGGGTAATATCATGGCCATCGCTGTCGGCTCGATACACCCGACCGCCAGAGACGAACAGCATCCGGCTGGCGGCGGCGCCCGGCGTCCCACTCGCCCAGCGCGTAATCTCATCGGCCAGCCGGTGAACCTCGAGTCGGGAGTCGGGGCCGGTCGAGAGCGAAACCGTTTGCTGATTTCGGAGGCGGGCGGCGTTGAGGTCGTGCAGCCGCACGGTCACCCCACCAGTGGCCTGGCTCAGCTCCACCGCAAACTCGGCCCCCATTCCCTTGTAGAGCTCGTAGTTCACCGGGCCCGCCTGCGGACCAGTACCGGTTCCTGTGCTGGAAACCTGGTCGCCCACCGTGATCATCTCGAAGCGGTCGCTGTAATCGAGGTCGCGCCGGATCATTGCGCGAGCCGAGTCGATGCCGGAGCCGGGCAGGACAACGAGCCCTGGCCGCGTGCCGGGGCTATAGTCGACCCCCACGCGTACTCCTTCCTCCACCCGGGTGGTATCCTGAGCCAGCACCACGCTGCCGGCAGCCATCCAGATCGGAACAAGCAGAAAAAGAGATCGTGTCATCGGCTTGGTTTGAAGTAGAAGCTGACTGGCAGGACGTCATGTTTCCCAACCATCAGGGAGCTGACCGAAGGCGCCGGCTGTTCCCGGCAGCCTCGATCGCACCCTGAGCGTCCAGATCGAAGGCAAAGCTTCCTGAGCGGGTCACGAAGTGAATGTCCCGCACCGATGCCATCGCGAAGAATAAGGAAGCTGATCTCGGCGAAGTTGCTCTGCTTGGCCGAAGCCCGATCCCAACGCTGATAGACCTGCGTGACGATGTTGCGCAGGTACTCGGGATACGGAAATGCGAGCCCGGGAGTCTTGATGGTTGCCACATCGGTGCCGGTACTCGGCGTCTCCCCCGGGGCAGGAGCCACCGGTGCGGCGGTTTGCGGCGCAGGCTCTCGCTCACTTTCTACTGGTGGCGGTTTGGGAGCAGGAGCAGGGGCCGTTTTCACCGGCTTCGCGGGCTTGGGTATAACCGGCGCGGGTTTGTCCTTCGGGGGCGCAGGCTTTGGAGGAGTGGGCGCTGGCTTTTCCTCTGGTGGAGGCGTAGGCAGCGCCTCGCGAGCGAGTCGCTGCTTCGTCGTCGGAGCCGGTGCGGCCACTAAATCCACCGCGTACGAGGGGGGAGCTGGCCGGGCCGGCTTCACCGCAGCGACGAGGAAAAACACAGCACCCGCGTGAACAACAATCGTTCCTAACAGTCCTGCGACCGTTCCCTGTGGAGCCGGGTGGGGCTTGTGGATCTTCACGGCGATTCTTCCTCTGCCGCCACGAGTCCCACGTTCTGCACGCCCGCCGTGCGGATGATCGCGAGCACTCTGACGACGTCGCCGTAGGGCACGCGCGCATCGGCCTGCAGGTATACGCCACTCGGCTTCCGGGTGGCGACCAGGGACCGGAAGGTCACTCTGAAGTCAGAATAGGACACTGCTGTCTGATCTACGAAAATTCGGCCGTTCCGATTGACGGATACCACCATCCCCTCCTTGGGGGAAAGCGGGCGGGCCTCTGCTCGTGGGAGCTCGACGTCCACGCCTCCCTGCATCATCGGTGCCGTAATCATGAACGTAATGAGCATCACCAGCATGACGTCCACCAATGCAGTGACGTTCACGTCCGCCATGAGCGGGAGCTCGCCGCGCTGGCTCCCAAGACCGCCACCTAAACCGGCCGCCATTTAGACCAGCCCCTCTCGCGCCATAGTTCCGATGAGCTCGTTGGCGAATCCCTCCAGCTCGCCCGCAAACAGCCGGACGCGGTTCACGAAGATGTTGTACGCGATCACCGCGGGAATGGCGGCGAGCAGGCCGCCGGCTGTGGCCACGAGTGCCTCGGCTACTCCGGGCGCAACCGCAGAAAGGTTGCCCGATCCCTTGGAGGCGATGCCGATGAAGGCACTCATGATGCCGAAGACGGTGCCGGTCAGCCCAAGCAGCGGCCCGACACTGCCGATCGTCGCCAACCAGGGAATGTAATGGCCCAGGAGGTCCCGTTCGGCCGCAACTTCCTTGCCGAGCACCATCTTCAAGGCCTCCAGCTGAGTCATGCTCAGTGAGCTCCGGTCCGCGTCCCGGTCTTCTCGTAAGGCACCAGGCCGAAGCTCGGAATAGAACGTGATCGCCTCGCGGAAGAGCCGGTTGTAGGGTGAAGGCGGAAGCTTCATGACCGACTTGTACGCATCCTGCAGGCGGGTGGTCCGCTCCATCTCACGAAAAAAACGATCCGCCAGACCGATTGAGCTTTCGAAACTGCCACCACTTGAAGATGATGATGAACCAGGAGACGAGCGAGAAGACGGTGAGGATCGCCAGCACGATCTTCGTTTCCGGGCTGGCGGAGAGCACCAGCTCCAGGGAGGACTGGGGAGTCGCGCCGCCACCTTGCAGGATCACCTCGCCTCCTTTTTGAACCAGTCGACCAGCTCACGCAGTCCATCGTCGAAGACATACTCGGGTGACCAGCCAAGCACTCGCTTGGCCTTGGAAACATCGAGTGCGCTGCGGAACAGCTCGCCGGGACGAGCCTCGGCGAACTCGATCTTCGGCTCGGCGCGCATCACTTGTCCCACCGACGCGGCGAGCTCCAGCACATTGCGCTGAATCGATGTGGCGATGTTAAAGGCTGATCCGTCGAACTCGCCGTTGCTTAAGATAGGACGGGTAGCGGCCAGCACATTGGCACGCGCCACATCCTTGACGAAGACGTAATCGCGGGTCTGAAGGCCATTGCCGAACACCGTTAGCGGCTTCCGCTCGAGCAGCCGCGAGACGAAGATGGACACCACACCGGCCTCCGACTTGGGGTCCTGGCGGGGACCGAAGACGTTGGCGTATCGCATGGCAACCCCTTCGAACCCTCGTAGCGCCGCCAGGGCCCGCATATAGTACTCCCCGGCCAGCTTGCTGACGCCATACGGAGAGACCGGGAGCTTGGGTGCGGTCTCGGGTGTCGGAATGACCTCGGGGTCACCGTACACCACCCCGCCGCTGCTGGCGAAGATGACCCGGTTGACCCCACCTTCCCCTGCACCCTCGAGAAGGTTGACGAACCCGACCACATTGATGTGGCTGTCGAAGGCCGGCCGGTCAACCGAAACCCGGACATCGATCTGAGCTGCGTGGTGGTTGAGCACCGTGAATTTGCCGGTCGCGATCGCCTGCCGCGCTTCCGGCGAACGGATATCCGCGCGCACGAAACGGGCGCCTTTCGGGATGTTCGACTCGTGCCCCCGCGAGAGGTCGTCGAGAACGGTGACTTCCCATCCTTCACGCAGATAGGCTTCCGCGATGTGAGAGCCTATGAACCCCGCGCCACCCGTGACCAGTACCCTGCCGCTCATGCTACGCGTCTCGGCATTCCAAACTCCTGCAACATGTTGGTAGAAGAACAATGACCCTGAAGCGCACCGCAATATAGAGAGCAGTGGCGCAGCAGGGCAGCGGGAACGGCTGGCGGGTAAGCAGGTAGGCGGGTAAGTGGGTAAGTGGTAGGCAGCGGTACGACACGCGAAAACGGCGAAGGGGGTACAGGCTTCTGTAGAGCCCGACCCCCTTCACATGCGCCAGTACGACGCCCGTACGCTTTTGCTTACCCGCTGACCCGCTTACCCACTTACCCGCTGTTACGACGGAAGCTTTGCCACCTGAACAACACCCGTGCCAGGCGGGATATCAGGAGAGATCACATTCAGAACGATTGCCGTAGCGGTGCGGTTACGCGCGTGCACGATCTGGAGCGTGGCCATGAGCTCGTTCACGCGCACCGTGCCATCCGAAAGCTTGGTGGGGCGGCGACGCACCTCGAATAAATCCCCCGGGGCCACACCGTGCTCTCGACCCTTGTCGATGAACACGACCATCTGCGGCTCCTTGAGATCCTGGCGGCCAAGCCCACCCAGCAAAGCACCCCGCACACCGTCGGCAACCGGAACGGCGCGCACACCAGCGCCCTGCGTGAAGCTCTCCACTGGCAGCACTTGCTGACCGTTGCGGATGGGGCCGTACACGGCAACGATGCTGGCCAGATAGTGCCCGTCAACTGCTTCGGTTATTTGAGCCAAGCCCGTTGGGACGATCGCACGACCATATGGCTCGACTTCCTCGCCGATACGGACGGTGAGCAGAGTGTCACCGACCTCGTACGTGGCACCCCGCGGAGCCGCCAGAGCGATTGTGGTGTACGGCAGCGCATTGGCGCGGCTGCTTGTTGCCTTGATTTGTGATGGGGTCACCGGTCCGAGAACCTGTCCATACGGCAGCCGCTGATTCTCAGTCAGGAAGCCGGAGGAGTAGAACTCACTCGGCCGGAGCGGCCGATAGGGCTGATCGGTATACGCCTTGAGGATTTCGGCCACGGTGCGTGCGCGCTGAGACTCGAACAGCGGAGCCCACTCCTCTGCTGGGGTTTCGGCCGAGGAGGGCTGCTGAGGTCCGCGAGCGAGCGTTTCGCTGGAATCTCCAACTGTACCAACCGCGGAGGTATCGATCCCGGCAGGTATCGGCGTGTCCATGGTAGGAACCGCGGCGACGGTGGCATCGGGAGCGATACGAAGAATTTCACCAGGATAGATCCAATGAGGATCTTCCACCACATCAGTGTTCAGGCGGTAGATCCCGGGCCACAGAAAGGGATCCTTCAGGTACAGCTGGGCCAGGTCCCACAGCGTGTCGCCCTTGCGGACGGTGTGAGTCTTCGGCAGCGGCTCCTGCGCCAGCGCTCCCGTTGCCGGAACCGCCAGGGTAAGCACGGCCAGCCAGCCGAAGGCGCGAACCCCGCGCCGTAAAGGCCGGCGGTGACTGCAGGAAAACTTACGCGGCATCGGGGTCTCCCAGCGGCGTCGCTGTCTGTAGGGAACCAAGGACTCGACCGTACGCGAGATGTCTCGCCGGCGGAGTCGCAAAATCAACGCCACTGTGAAGCAGGGTGAGATCTGTACCGCAACTTACTGCGGTACTTACGCATAGAGAGCAGTCAGGAGGTGCGGAGACAGCCCCAAGAAGTCTGGCGATCGGCGGGAGAACGGGCGGACAGCGGGGCAGCGGGGCCGCGGGGCCGCACCAGGCGAGCGAACCTCGTCACTGCTTCAACTCCCATTGAGCTGCCCCGCCGCCCCGCTGACCCGCCTAGAACGGCAGGTCGTCGTCCTCGGCATCCAGGGCCTCGGGGAAATCGTCGAACGATTCCTTTCCCTTGGGCGCCGCTGCACCAGCCGCAACCTTGCTGGGTGCGGAGAAGGCCTCCGCGCCCTCCCCTTTGCCCGTAAGAAGGATGAGCTCGCGCCCGTTGATCTCAGTGGTGTAGCGAGTCTGACCCTCGCGATCCTGCCAGGAGCGATACTCGATGCTCCCCTCCACGTAGACCTTGTCTCCCTTCTTGCAGAACCGCTCCGCTATATCCGCCAGGTTGGAGAACTTGGTATTCCAGAACACCACGCGGTGCCACTCCGTCTTCTCCTGCTTCTCACCCGCCTTGTCTTTCCACTGGCGGCTGGTGGCGATCGACAACGTTGCCACCCGGGACCCGTTGGAGGTGCTGCGGACTTCCGGATCTGCTCCCAGGTTTCCGACCAAAATGGCCTTGTTCATACTCCGACTCACAGGGTACCTCCCGAGTTCGACGTGGGTCCGCGGTGAACCCGCGCATAATAGGGCGAGCACAAGCTCTGCTTCAAACCAATTGGCATTCGTTCTTACCCAATCTACGCATGCTGCTTCAGTGCCAGCCAGAGCACCAGGGCATCTTCCTTGGGATTTCGATAGTACGACGCCCGCTGACCAACCGGCCTGAATCCGGAGCTGAGATACAGCGCCAGCGCCGAACGGTTGGACTCGCGCACCTCCAGAAAGACTTCTTCCACCCGACGCTTGCGGAAGTAGGCCAGGGCGGAGCGGAGGAGAGCGCGCGCGACTCCCCGCCTTCTGAAATCCGGAGAAACGGCGAGGTTCAGAACTTCCCCGGTTCCAGCGACCTCGCGGGCGATCAGGTAGCCGGCAACTGCCTTACCCGCGTACGCCACCAGCCCAAACGACCATGGCGAATCGAGCGCGTCACGGAAGCTGTTCTCGCTCCACGGATCGCTGAAGCAGCGGCGCTCGAGTGCCACGAGCGGGGCCGCATCAGCCGGGACTGCCGACCGAATCCGGTAAGGGACGTCCATGCACCATCTCCCACCTCGCCTGCGCTTCCGCAGGGCGGCCGTACACCGGCTCCCAGTCCGAGACCGAGTTCACCAGTCGTGCACCACCGGTACGACCTACTAGCCCTAGGAGGCATGCAGCGTGGGGCGATCCAACTGGCGGCCCGACGACGGGCCGACCGGTCCACTTCTCTACCCGGCACAGTATCGGCTCCGGCGCGTCGCCTACGACGACGTCCGGCTCCAGCGCAAGCGCCATCAGCTCATCCAAGGTTCGTACCGAAGGAGCGAGCGCAGCATCGATCCGGTCACCGACGAAACGGTAGGCGGCCGCGTACACCTCTCCCCGAAGCGCACTGGAAATTGCCAGTACCAGACGGTTGTCCTGAGCCACTCCAGCGGCGCGCACCAGGAGAGATGGCGCGACCCACAGCGGTAGGTGCCGGGTGTGCGCCAGCGCCTTGGCCATCGTCGCACCCACGCGAAGCCCCGTAAAGCTGCCCGGCCCATCGCTCAGGGCAATGCCACGCACATCGTCCAGCGAGGCTCCAGCCCGTCGGAGCAGGCTCTCCACCATCGAAACCAATGCAGCGGCGTGCCGCCTGGCACCGGGAAGATTCTCCTCGAGCGGCTCTTTGCCGCCAAGCTGGCTCACCGCCACGGAGGCAAGATCAGTCGCGGTATCAATGGCGAGCAGCATCAGAGTACTTCCAGCCCACGGCGTGCGGGATCGGTAAGGTGAAGTAGCCGGAAGCGCCGGCTCGGAGTCGGGATCCAACCTGAGGCACGCTCGGGCCACTCGATCAAGATCGCATCGCCTTCGGAGATGAGGCCCTCCCAGTCGAGATCAGCGGCCTCCTCCGGAGAACGCAGGCGGAAGCAGTCCAGATGGAACACTGGCCCTCGCCGCCCGTGATACCGATGAACCAGTGCAGTAGGTCGGACTCGTCGCGGGTGCGGTGACGCCGAGGCCTCGAGCTACTGCCTTGATAAACGTCGTCTTCCCTGCTCCCAGCTCGCCCTCGAACGTGAGCAGCTCCCCCGCGCGCAGCGCCCGGCCCAGCTCCTCTCCCCGGGCATCCAGCTCATCCAGCGTGAGTGCGTCGGTCATGCGTGCCGACGAATCTTGCCGGAGGGACTTCGGCGCACGTCCGGAGCACCGAGGGCTTTGAGCTCGTTGAGCTGATCCCGCAACAAGGCGGCGGTCTCGAACTCGAGGTTGGACGCGGCCTCCCGCATCTGACGCTCGATGGAAGCGATGGCGGCCGCGCGCTTGGCTGGATCGTGGAGGTCAACCCGCTCGTGCAACGGTGCCCTCGGCTCCGGCCGCTCGGTGCGCGCATCAGCAACGTGGGTCGAAAGCCGCACCTCCTCCATCGATTTCACGATGGATGTGGGTGTGATCCTATGCTCCTCGTTATACGCCTGCTGAATCGTACGGCGCCGGTCCATCTCTTCCAGGGCGCGCTGCATGGAGCCCGTGATCCGGTCGGCATACAGGATCGCTCGCCCATTGATGTGCCGCGCCGCGCGACCAATCGTCTGCACCAGCGAGCGATCGGAGCGGAGAAATCCTTCCTGGTCGGCGTCGAGGATTGCAACCAAGGAGACCTCGGGTAGATCGAGGCCTTCACGCAGAAGGTTGATTCCGACGAGCACGTCGAAATCTCCGAGCCGGAGACCCCGAAGGATCTCCATGCGCTCGATGGCATCGATGTCCGAATGGAGATAGCGCACCCGAACTCCCGCCTGCTGCAGGTAGTCGGTCAGATCCTCCGACATTCGCTTCGTCAGTGTCGTAACCAGTACCCGCTCCCCCCGACCCTCTCTGACCCGGATCTCGGAAAGCAGATCGTCCACTTGCCCTCGGACCGGCCGCACGTCCACTTCCGGATCGACGAGACCGGTCGGACGGATGATCTGCTCGACCACAACACCCTCGGAAAGCTTGAGCTCGAGGTCTCCCGGTGTAGCCGAGAGATTCACCATCTGTGGTGCGAGTGCCATGAACTCATCGAAATGAAGCGGCCGGTTGTCCAGGGCCGACGGGAGGCGAAACCCATACTCGACCAGCGTCAGCTTTCGCGCCCGGTCTCCGTTGTACATCCCGCCGATTTGCGGCAGGGTCACATGCGACTCGTCGACGACCACCAGGTAATCGGGCGGGAAGTAGTCGATGAGACAGGCGGGCCGCTCTCCCGGCAGCCTATTGCTCAGGTGCCGCGAGTAGTTCTCGATGCCGGCACAGGTCCCCACCTCCAGCAGCATCTCGATGTCGAATGAGGTCCGGGACTCGAGGCGCTGGGCCTCCAGCAGCTTGCCGGCGCCCTTGAGCTCGGCCAGTCGCACGGCCAGCTCCTCGCGAATAGCCCTCACCGCGCGCTCGATGGTCGGGCGCTGGGTCACGAAGTGCTTCGCCGGATAGATCGCACATTGGTCGAGCTGAGCGATAGTCTCGCCGGTCAGCGGATTGATCTTGCTGATTCGCTCGACCTCATCCCCCCACAGCTCGATCCGGATGGCCTGCTCGGCATAGGCCGGGAATATCTCGACCGAGTCGCCCCGCACCCTGAACGTACCCTGCTCGAATGAGACGTCATTTCGCCCATACTGAATGCGCACCAGCTCGGACAGGATCTCATCCCTTCCCCGCTGCTCTCCCCGCTTCACTGTGACCATGAGCTTGCGGTACTCGACCGGATCGCCCAAGCCGTAGATGGCACTGACCGTCGCCACGATCACGACATCGCCACGCTCCATCAGGCTCGATGTGGCTCTCAGCCTGAGACTCTCGATATCCTGATTGATGGAGGCGTCCTTCTCGATATACACATCGGTGGATGGGACGTACGCCTCGGGCTGGTAGTAGTCGTAGTAGGAGACGAAGTACTCGACTGCATTGCGGGGCAGGAACTGGCGAAGCTCACCGTAGAGCTGCGCTGCAAGCGTCTTATTGTGGGAGAGCACCAGCGTTGGCTTGCCGTAGTTCGCGATCGTGTGCGCCAGGGTCATCGTCTTACCCGACCCGGTTACCCCCAGCAGCGTTTGATACCTGTCTCCCCGCTGGAGTCCGGCTGTCAATTCAGCTATGGCCTTGGGCTGATCACCGGCGGGGTCGAACGGCGCTACGACTTCAAAACGCTGAGTAGTCATCAGAGGGAATATAGCGTTGCCGGTGTTTCTTCGGGAGAGCCGCCGCCGCTACAGACCTGCCATCTGAAGCAGGCTCTTCCACTGATCCGGCGGCACCGGTATGACGGACAGACGGGACATGCGGACCAGTCCGAGATCGGAAAAACGGGGATCAGACTTGATGTGGGCCAGAGAAACCCGGTTCGGCAGCCGGCGCTCTGCGGTTACGTCTACCACGACAATCTTCGGATCGTCCTGCTTCGGATCGGGATACGGGTCACTGCTGATCCGGGCCAGGCCGACCAACTCCTTGCCCTGACCGGCGTGGTAGATGAGCGCCGCGTCTCCCTTCGACATGCTGCGGATGTGTTTGAGAGCGAGCGCGTTGGTCACGCCATCCCACACCGCATGACCCTCGCGCTCGAGTTGATCGTAGGGATAGACGTCCGTGTCGGTCTTCAGTATCCAGTAGGACAGAGTGGGCCTACTTCGCGACCGCGAACGTCTTGGAGTCGACCGAATCTCCGTTGGCGTAGACCGTGATGCGGTACGCTCCGGGTGCCCAGCCCTTGGGCCGGGCGGCGAGCAGTGCGGTGTTCTCGCGACCCTTGGGCTGGATCGTCTTTGCTGCCGAGTCGATAACTTCACCCTTCTGGTTGGTCCATCGGGCGGAGAGCGCCGCGGTATCCGGCGAACCGACCGACCCCACCGAGACGTACACCGTCTCTGAAGGCGCGAACTGGAAGGTTGGCTCGGTGACGCGATTTCCCTCTCCGATGCGCTTTCCGATCATGACGTGCGTGATCTTGAGTGTCTTGGACGTCTCTTCGGCTTTGGCCGAGGCTGCCGCCGCCGCCGCACTGTCAGCCGCCGCGCTCTCAGCCTGCTCTGCCCGGGAAGGTCCCCCCTGACAATTCACCACCAGGACCGAAATCAGCAGTGCGGCCCCCCCACGTGCCCCGTGAACCATTCGCGCTCCTTGGATTCGACTACTGGTTGGGTGGCGCTTCGCGCCGTTCGATTTCCGTGACACCTTTGACCTTCCGTACTGATTTCATCACCTTGCCCAGGTGAGGAAGATTGTCTACCTCGACGAAGATAGTACCGAACACCGATCCATCCTTGGTGTGCAGGTCTGCGCCCCGGATGTTGGTGCCGGTCTGACTGATGGCTTCCATGATGTCGGCGTAGAGCCCGCGCCGGTCCTCGCCCGTGACCGCCAGGCGCACGGCAAACGCTTCCCCGGCCGTCTCCTGCCAATCGATATCCACCCGCCTCCCATCCGCGGCCAGTGTGAGGAGGTTGGGACAGTCCGCACGGTGAATCGAAATTCCCCGCCCCTGGGTCACGTACCCGACCACAGAGTCTCCCGGCACCGGCTGGCAGCACTGTGCGTAACGGACCATGAGCCCGTCGACGCCCTGAATCTTGATACCCCGGCCGAGGCGAATGCGATCGATAACGCGTCCGAAGACGGTCGGCTTCGGCTCCTGTAGCTCGTCGCCCGGCAGGTCGGGATAGAGCGCCCGCATGACCTGACCGATTGGCACATCGCCCCGCCCGATGGCGATTTCGAGACCGGCCCCATCGGCAAGTGACAGCGTGACCGCAGCCTTGGCGAGCCGCACATCATCGGGCGGCTCCAGCCGCCGACGGCGAACTTCACGGGCAAGGATCTCCTTACCCAGACTCCGGCTGACAGTCTCTTCCTCGTGATTGACCCACTGCTTGATCTTTTGGCGTGCGCGCGCGGTGCGTACATGGCTCAGCCAGTCCCGACTCGGCTTGGCCGAGGCGCTGGTGAGAATCTCCACCGTGTCTCCGCTCTTGAGCTCACGGTGGAGCGGCGCGATCCGCCCGTTCACCTTGGCGCCCTGGCACTTGAGCCCGACCTCGGTATGGACGTGGAAGGCGAAGTCGATTGCCGTGGAGCCCTTCGGCAGCCGCTTCACGTCTCCCTGAGGCGTGAAGATGAAGATCTCGTCCTGATACAGGTCGATCTTCAGGAACTCGAGAAATTCCTCGGGGCTGTGGGTGTCCTGTTGCAGCTCGAGGAGTTGCCGGAACCAGCCCAGATGCTGATCCAGCTCATCCCGGGTTCCATCGCGCTTGTACACCCAGTGCGCCGCGATGCCGTACTCCGCAGTGCGGTGCATGTCCTGGGTGCGGATCTGCACTTCGAACAGCTGGCCGCCGGGCCCGAAGATCGTCGTGTGAAGTGACTGGTAGGCGTTCGACTTCGGACTGGCGATGTAGTCCTTGATCCGCTCCTGAATCGGCGTCCACTTGTGATGGATGATCCCCAGCACGTGGTAGCAGTCGGGCACGCTCCTGACGATCACTCGCACCGCCATGAGATCGTAGATCTCGTCGAACGCTTTGCCCCGCTTCTTCATTTTCTGAAAGATCGACCAGAGATGCTTCGGACGGCCGGTAACCTCGAACCAGTCGAGGCCGGCCGCCTGCAGCTCGACGTCGAGCGGGGTCTTGAGCTTCAGGATGGTCTGCTCACGGGCGGCCCGTTTGGCGGCGACCTGCAGGGCCAGGTCCCGGTAGTCGTCCGGCTCCAGGAATTTAAAAGCCAGATCCTCCAGCTCCGCCTTGATGCCGGCCATGCCGAATCTGTGCGCAAGCGGAGCGTAGATCTCGCGGGTCTCGAGAGCGATGCGGGTTCGGCGTTCCGGAGGCAGATGCTCGAGCGTGCGCATGTTGTGGAGCCGATCGCCCAGCTTGATGATGATGACCCGGGCATCCTTAGCGATCGACAGCAGCAGCTTGCGATAGTTCTCGACCTGCTCCTCGGCGGACGAGTGAAACGTCAGGCTCGAGATCTTGGTGAGCCCGTCCACAATACCGGCGACCTCGGGGCCGAACTCGCGGGCGATGTCCTCCATCCGGACATCGGAGTCTTCGACCACGTCATGCAGCAGGGCAGCCACAATCGTGGTGCTGTCCAGCAGCTGTTCGGCCAGGATCAGCGCCACCGCGATAGTATGGGAAACGAAGTCCTCTCCCGACATCCGCTTTTGCCCGCGATGGGCCGACGCGCTGAAGCGGAGCGCGCGCTCGACCAGCTCCAGGTCGAGTCTGTCGGCGTGACGCTCGAGCACCGCCCCGAGATCGGGAGCGAGCGATGGGAGGGTTCCGGTCACAACAGTCCTGCTGCTGCGAAACTCACGAATCTGTCTCCTGCAATGATCACGTGGTCGTACACCGGTAAATCAAGCAGCTGTCCGGCTGAAACCAGCTGTTTGGTGGCTGCCCGATCTTCCGCCGACGGGGTAGGATCGCCACTGGGATGGTTGTGCACCACAATAATTCCAGCTGCTGCCTCGGCGATGGCCGGGCGGAACACCTCCCGCGGGTGCACCAGCGAGCTGTTCAACAGTCCGCGGGTGATCAGCACCTCGCGAAGCACCTGACTCTGACTGTCCAGCGCCAGGAGGTGAAACTCTTCCACCTGAAGATCCCGAAGCCTGGATCCAAATAGGCGGAGAACGTCTTCTGGTTCCCGGATGCGGTGAACCGGAGGCCGCTCCTCCCGTGCGTTCCGGGCACCCAGTTCGAACGCAGCCAGCAGACGTCCTGCCTTCGATGGGCCAATGCCACGGGAGCGGAGGAGTTCGGCTCCCGGCCGCTGGGCCAGACGGCGTAGGGATCCGCCACTCACCTCGAGGAGACGACACGCCAGCTCCAAGACGTCCTTGCCGCCCCCTCCTGTACCTAACAGGATGGCGAGAAGTTCGGCAGTCGTCAACGCAGCCGGCCCCAGGGACCACAACCGCTCACGGGGCCTGTCGGCTTCACGCAAGTTGGAGAACGGCAAGGCCATAGCTCAGAATAGCCCGGCCGGAGGCACGGTGCTGTGCCATTATCCTGCCGCAACAAGACAACTTACGCTGAAGGTTCGGGCAGGCGGAAGCAGTGATTCGGGCGCTGGGAGGCGACGTCCCGGACTATCAGAAGAAGGCCGTGGTACGCCCGGAGCACCGGCAATTCAGCTCGTCGGCAACCCGACTCGCTTCATCAGTGCGGAGTAGCGCTTGTCGCCGCGCAGCAGGTCGAAGCGTGGATCGGTGGTCAGAAAGACCAAGCCGTAGGCCCGCTCCGCGAATCCCCGCTCCAGCCATCCGAAGGCACGATCTTGTTCCCCGAGCCCACTGTAAATCATGGCAATGTCGACGGGCGAGATGTACTCGTGGGTGGCGCGAACCTCGAGCTCCTCGAGGATCCGGCGCGCCTCAGCGCGCTGCCCGGCGATGGCGTACGCGTGCCCCAGTGCGGCTGAATACACCGGAATTGGCCCCGCGCGTTTGATGGTTTCCTTAAATTCCTCAATTGCTTCGGGCAGGCGCGCAGTCTGCTCGTAGGACATGCCCAGCCAGTAGTGTGCGCGGCTGAAGGTGGAGTCGATCTCGAGCGCTCGCTTGGCCTGCGCGATCGCTTCGGGATATCGGCGGGCATTGTAATAGGGACGTGCGGCCGCGGCCTGAGTGAGCAGGGAGAGCGGGTCGAGTTCCACCGCCACCCTGGAGCTGGCGATGGCCTCGTCCGGGCGATTCATCACGGCCAGGAAAAAAGCGAGGCCACCATGCCCCCCGCCAGTACCGGTCGAGCGGGGATCGAGCGCGATCGCGCGCCGATAGTGCTGTTCCGCTGCCGCGAACTCCCACGAGTAGAGCATCTGAACTCGCGCGAGCGCCGACATAGGCCATTCCCGGCGTGGAGTCTATCTCCAAGGCCTTGAGCGCCGCCGCCCGCGATTTGGGGAAGGTCTCCTCCGGTGTCCCGAGGGCGTAGTAGCCAAGTTCGGAGTAGCAGCCAGCAGAGGCCGACATAGGCGGCCGCGTACAAAGGCTCCGCATCTATCGCCTGCTGGAAGTAGCCGATTGCCTTCCTGAAGTCCGCCCCGCTCACTTTGCCCAGAAAGTAGACGCCCCGCAGGTAAGCCTCGTACGCAGTGGGATTGATCTGGCGCTTCGTTGTGTCGAGGCGAGTGCTGTCCCTTGGGCTCAAGCGAGACCCGCAGTGTGTCCGCGACTGCGCGCACCACCGAATCCTGCAGGTTGAGGATGTTCCGGAAATCACCGGTGTAGCTTCTGGCCCAGATGGCCTGACCGGTGCTGGTCGAGTTGATTTGGGCGGTGATACGCACATCCGTCTCCCACCCGTTGCAGCGAGCCGCCCAGGACCGCATCAATATTGATTCCCCGGTCGCGCGCCAACTCCAGGTCGGCTCTCTCGTCGCGCAACCTGATCACCTTGAGCGTCGTGATCTGCACCAGCTCCGTGATCAGCTGGTCAGTGATGCCTTGGGCCAAGTACACCTGAGTAGGGTCCCCGGTAAGGTTTCCGAACGGGGCAATGGCCAGCGATCGGAACAAATGCTCGCCGGCCGAGACTGCTGCGCTTTGCCTCATACGAACGGCTTGCACGCTGCTGAGCAGCCCAATAGCAACGATCCCGGCAAGGACAGCCCGCCAAACGTTGCGGCGGCGATGTGAGCCCGCGATTGACGCGGCCACATTGGTCGTGACGGTCGCCTGCGCCGCGTCCGCCTGGGTCAGGGCCAGCGCAAACTCGGCCGCGGTGGCAAACCGGTCGGCCGAGCACTTCGCAAGGGAGCGGGTGATGGCTCGCTCCACCCCCACCGGAATCGTTGATCGCACTGTCCGCAGGCTGGGCACGGGATCCACTGCATGCCGGGCCAGGATCGATTGTCCGGTCGAGCCCTGAAAGGGCGGCGTCCCAGCCAGCATTTCATAGAGCACGCAGCCGAGGGCATACTGATCGGCTCGGCCGTCCAGGAAGTCTCCGGTGGCCTGTTCCGGGCTCATGTAGTACGGTGTGCCCAGCGCGAGACCGGTTTCGGTCAGCTTCTCACCACCCGCCGAATTCAGCGCCCTTGCGATGCCGAAATCCGCCACCATCGCATGTCCGCCCGACAACAGGATGTTTTCCGGCTTGATATCCCGGTGTACCACGTTATGGGTGTGCGCATAGCTCAGCGCATCGGCGACCTCGCGCGTAATCGTGATCGCATAATCCAATGGGAGCTGGCGCTCGCGGTTCAGCCGGTCGCGAAGCGATTCCCCCTCTACGTATGGCATGGTGTAGAACAGCAGACCGGGGCCGATACCCGAGTCCGACGGGATTTCGCCGGAATCCAGCAAACCGAGGATGTGGGGATGCTGCAGGGTGGCGGAGGTCTTTATCTCGAGCAGGAAGCGGTCACCGCCGAGGGCGGCGCCAATTTCGGGCCGAAGCACCTTGAGGGCAACACGGCAGCCGTGCTTCAGGTCCTCGGCGAGATAGACGGTCGCCATGCCGCCCCGGCCCAGCTCGCGCTCGATCCGGTAGCGTTGGCCCAAACCGTCCTGCAAGCGATCGACCAGACTCAAGGTGGCTCCGTGGTGGTCGAGGCAGTCCGCGCCGGCAACGGGAGGAGATCTGAAATGATGTGGGTCAGGCTGTAATGTGTCCTGCCGTACTTGATACTGCGAGCGGCTAGCGAGCAATCCTCTCCTGCCGCATCTTTCGCGTCGAAATCTCCCTGTTCATCGTACCGCGAGCTTTGCTCTGGTGTTCAGACCAGCAGGCACACATCACCGAAGCGCTCGCCGGCCGTTATCGGGTCGAACGCGAACTCGGCCGGGGCGGCATGGCAATCGTCTACCTGGCGCGTGACCTTCGGCACGACCGGCAGGTGGCGATCAAGGTCCTCCGCGCCGAGCTGGCGCACGTGCTCGGTCCCGAACGCTTCCTCCGAGAGATCGGGACTGCTGCCAGGCTGCAGCATCCCCTGATCCTGCCGGTGTTCGATAGCGGTGCCGCCCCGTCGCAAGACGGGCGAGAGGCGGAGTGTCTGTGGTACGCCATGCCATTCATTGCGGGCGAATCGCTGCGCGACCGGATGACCCGGGAGCGGCAGATCGCGGTGGAAGACGCGGTGCGAATAGGTGCTGAAGTGGCCCAGGCGCTCGACTACGCTCACGCCCAGGGAGTCGTCCACCGCGACATCAAGCCGGAGAATATTCTGCTGTCAGACGGCCATGCCGTCGTCGCAGATTTCGGTCTGGCCCGGTCGGTCAGCGCAGCCGGCGACGAGCGGCTGACGGAGACCGGGCTTTCTCTGGGCACTCCAGCGTATATGAGTCCGGAACAGGCGGCGTCCGACCTCAATCTCGATGGACGGTCGGATCTCTACGCACTGGGCTGCGTGATCTACGAGATGCTCGCCGGGCAACCTCCATTTACCGGCTCGACCGCTCAGGCGATCCTCGCGCGCCACGCCTTGGACCCAGTGCCTCGCCTGCGCACGGTCCGCGCGACGGTCCCGGCCGGTGTGGAGGCGGCGATCTCCCGCGTGCTGAATAAGGTGCCGGCGGATCGGTTTGCCAGCGCCGAGGCATTCGCCAGAGCCCTGAACCAGGGCCTGCACTCTGCGAATACCCGGCGCCCCAGCAGGCTTCCGCTGTTGGGCGGAGCCGCGGTCGTCGCCTTGGTGGTCGCGCTGCTATTCGGCGCCCGCAGTTGGCGCGGGGACAAGGCCGGTGCCGGCAAACACGCTCTTACATCCCTGGCCGTCCTCCCCTTCAGCAACCTCACCGGAGACACAGCACAGGTGTATCTCGCGGAGGGCCTCACTGACCAGTTGGTGACCAGCCTGGCCCAAGTCAGCGCCCTCCGAGTGATTTCCCTGAAGGGCCGCAGCCAGGAAGCCAACGACGAGGCGATGAAGGACAACCGGATCGATGCCACATTGGCGGGATCCCTTCAGCGCGCGGGCAATGCGGTGCACATCACTGTCAAGCTGGTCTCGGCTTCAACCCACCAAACCCTTTGGGCCCAAGGTTACGATGGCGAGCTGAGCGATATCCTCAGGTTGCAGGCAGAAGTCGCACGGTCAGTCGCCACCCAACTCCGCGCCTCGACGACAAGGCAGGAACGCTCCGGGCTCACGGTGGAACGCCCCGCGGTCAATCCTGTCGCGTACGATGCCTATGTCCGCGGCACCTATTTCCATAGCCGAGCCGTGGGCAAGGCGGACTCTCAGAAAGCGATCGGATACCTGCAGCAGGCGATCGAGGCGGACCCAACCTACGCCGCCGCCTACGCAGAGCTTGCCAGTTGCTACGCCGATATGGGCTATCTCGGTCTGGATCCGCCCGAAGCGGTCTTTCCGCTGGCTCGGGCCGCCGCCCTCCGGGCCCTGGAGTTGGACTCCTTACTCGGAGAAGCCCATGTGGCGCTGGGCTATGTCGATTTCGTCTTTGGCTGGGAGTTCGCCGCCGCCGAGCGGGGGTTCCGGCGCGGGCTCGAGCTCAATCCGAGCTACGCCAGAGGTTACCTGAACTACATGGTGCTGCTGGTGGCGCAGAATCGCAGCGAGGAAGCCATCGCCGTGATGAAGCGCGCGCAGGAGGTCGATCCCCTCTCGCTCATCATGCTCGCCGCTGCCGCGCGGCCCTATTACAACGCCCGACGATACGACGAGGCGATCGCCCAATCGCAGAAGGCCCTCGAGATCGACTCGACCTTTGGTCGCGCGCACTACTGGCGGGGCCTGTCCTACGAGCACCTGCCCCGGCCGGCCGACGCCATTCGGGAGTTCGAGCAGCTCAGTGCCCGAGCCCCGATGTCACTGCACCTCGCGGCGCTAGGTCACGCCTACGCGGTGGGCGGCCAGCGGGGGAAGGCCGAAAAGGTCCTCAAGGAACTGCAGGCGCGGTCGGATACCAGCTACGTCTCGCCGTTCGATTTCGCTACGCTCTATGCCGGGCTCGGCGACCGAGCGCGGACGCTGGAATGGCTGGAGAAGGCGTACGCCAGGCGAGTGCCCTATCTGGTGTTCCTGGCGGTGGATCCGCAGTTCGACGCCTTCCGCGCTGACCCTCGCTTCCGCGACCTGGTCCGCCGGATTGGGCTCACGGTAGGATCCTGAATTACATGCGCCTGGTGTACCCCAGGAAGATCAACCTCTTGGCGAGGTCCCCCTGGAAGCTCTGACCTTCGGGAATAACCTGGCCACGGTAGAACTCTCCGTGAACGCGGATCGGTACGCTCACGGTGAAGTCGTTCTGGCCGATGCTGAGTGAGAGCCCTGGATCGATGAAGACCGAGCGAGCGGAGGCGCGGAATCCGTCGCTGCTTCCGATCAGGTCTTGGACCGGTATGCCGTCGGTCCGAAGCCCGAGACTGGCGGACAGCCCCTGTCTCGGCAAGACAGCAAACGCGAGCCCTAGACGGGCGTGGTAGACATCGGTCACCGACAGGGGAGTCACGAAAGTCGGCGTAAACCTCACCTCACTAGTGTTCCTTGGGCTCAGCTGATAGGACCCGAAGACATATCCGGACAGCCTTCCCGCCAGCCTGCTGAACGCCTGGGCCTGCACCATGATACCCCAACCGCCGTCGCCCATCTGGATGCCGGGATGAACGGGGTGCTGAACGATTCCCAAGGCAGGATTGAAAATGTGATCGTCCTCGACGGTGTTGCTCCCAGTCGGGGCTTTCACTCCCAAGCCCACGGCGACATTGCCAGAGCCATGGGTGAGTGGGTCCAGCAGCCACATGGTGCCGACAAGGTTGATGTCGCCAACCCCAGAACCCTTCGTGACACGACGGTTGCCGTCGCCGTGGATTCGTGAATTGCTGCCGCTCGCGGTGGGCACTGTTAGCTGGAGGCTTAAGCGGTTGCTCACACCATAGGCCAGAGAGAGATCGACCGAGTTGATGCTGAAACGGTTTGGCTGTCCGCCCGGCGCCCTGGATCCATCCGAGGGAGTCAGGGTATCGAGGATGAACCAGTCATCCGCAGTGAGGTTCCGATACGAGAGGTTTAGCTCGAATCTTCCGGCTGGTAGAATGGCTTGTCGATGTCCACCCAGACTGGGGGACGTAAAGCGGACCGGCATTCAGCCCTGGGCCAGTGCGATCCTGGGAAAGAGCCCGAGAATGACAATTGCAGCGAGGACGGCGAACCCCCCACGTGGCACAGGGTGCGGCGAGTGCGGAAGCATGACACCTCGATTGTTCGGGGGATCTGAATGGCAAACTACCGTACTGTTACGGTTTCAGCAAACCTCGGAGCCGAAAAGTCGCTCCGGCGCACGCTAGTTTCGAGGGTCGGAAGATTTGGCGGGACTGGACTGGTTGGCGGTGCTATGAGGGAGGATCGTCCCAAGCCCGAGCTCAAGCGCCTCGGTGGTGAGCGGTCCTGAATGTACGGTTCGCACCATCCCACCGGAATCCACGAAAACCGTCGTGGGAAGTAAGACCAGAGAATACATCGCGCGAACCTTGCCTCGAACATCCAGGAGCACGGGGAATGGAATCCGAAGCTTTGCGACGAACCGGGTGACGTCCTTTCGATTTTCCTGGTCGGTCAAGTTCACGGCCAGAATTTCAATTGCACCGGCCCTTGCACGCCAGGCATCGATCAAGTCGGGCATTTCCGTGCGGCACGGCTTACACCAGGACGCCCAGAAGTTAATGACGACCGGACGTCCCCTGAGCTCACCCAGCGTGAGCCGCCCACCTTCAAGCCGCTCCAGCTCGAAGAGGGGCGATGGGCGACCCACCACCAAAACATCATCTTGTGCGTGCGTTGGTTCAGCACACGCGATAACCAGGATGGCTGCGAATAGGATCGCCAGGTTTCGGCTGGGCGGGACGTACTCGGCAATCGAGAGATTCAAACCGGCATCTTAGCGGCCGACGCCGTGGCACTTCTTGTACTTCTTGCCCGAGCCGCAGGGGCAGGGATCGTTGCGGCCAACCTCGGGCACCGCCGCCGTGGCCCGGCCAAGCGGGCCTACGGAGCTGTTGATCCCAGGGCTAACCGGAGGAGGCGCCGGAACCCTCCGGCTGGAGGCGAACAGATCGTCCGTCCCCGAAGGATCAACTGGTGCCGGCTCGGCCACCGGCGCACGGCGGGCCCGGGGCTCCGGAGGCGGAGGATCGGCGCTGACCTGAATCTTGAAGAAGCGCTCGGTGAAGGTCGACTGAATGTCGTGCATCAGATCCTCGAACATCTCGAACGCCTCGCGCTTGTACTCCACGAGTGGGTCCTTCTGTCCCCAGGCGCGATACTGAATGGCGTTCCGGAGTTGATCGAGGTCGTACAGATGATCCTTCCACTTTTCGTCCAGGACCGACAGCATGACCTGCGACAGCACCTGATTGTCGACTTCCGGGAGACCGATCGTCCGGCCGAAATCGCTCAAGTACTTGATCTTCCGCTGGAACGTCTGCTCGCCTTCCGCCTGCGCTGCCTCCGCCATCTTTTCGATGGTGGGGCTAGCTGCAGCATCGACGATGGGATCGACCGTCACCAGGTACTGCATGGTGAGCGACTCGCGCAGGCCCCCGCGATCATACTCTTCCGGCCGGGTCGTTCCGGTGAGGTACTGATGAACGGCGCGCTGCAGCGCGAGCTCGATCATGCGCCGCGCTTCGGCCTTCAGCTCCTCGCCCCGCTCCAGCGCGAACAGACGCAGCGAGTAAATGACTTCGCGCTGCTGATTCATCACGTCATCGTACTCGAGGAGCCGCTTGCGCTGCTGGAAGTTCTGCAGCTCGACCCGCTTCTGCGCCTGCTCGATGGCTCGGGTAACCAGCCCGCCGGTGATGACCTCGCCCTCCTCCGCACCGCTCTTGTCCATCCAGCGCGCGATACGGTCCGAGCCGAACAGGCGCATCAGATCGTCTTCGAGCGACAGGAAGAAGATGGTCTGGCCCGGATCGCCCTGGCGTCCGGAGCGCCCGCGGAGCTGGCGATCGATTCGGCGGGACTCATGCCGCTCCGTGCCGATGATCTGGAGACCGGCTTCAGGCTGCGACAAATCGAGGTCCTTGCCCAGTTTGATGTCGGTTCCGCGCCCCGCCATGTTCGTGGCGATGACGATTGCGGATTTCTGACCGGCGCCGGCGACGATCTCTGCCTCCCGCTGGTGGTACTTGGCGTTGAGGACTTCATGCTTCAGGCCGCGGCGCTTGAGCTGGCGCGACAGCGTCTCGGACACGTCCACGTTCACAGTGCCGATCAGAATGGGCCACCCCAGCCCATGCAGGCGCTCGACCTCGGCCATGATCGCGTCGTGCTTTTCCTTCCGGGTCTTGTAGATCCGGTCCGGTTGATCGAGCCGTCGGATAGGACGGTGAGTCGGAATGACGTTGACATCGAGACCGTAGATCTGATAGAACTCGGTTTCTTCGGTCTCGGCAGTGCCGGTCATGCCCGCCAGCTTGTCGTACATCCGGAAATAGTTCTGGATGGTTATAGTGGCGAAGGTCTGGGTCTCGCCTTTGACCTGAACCCCTTCCTTGGCCTCCACCGCCTGGTGCAGCCCGTCGGCCCACCGCCGACCAGTCATGACCCGGCCGGTGAATTCATCGACGATCATCACCTGGCCTTCCTGCACCAGATAATCGACTTCCTTCTCGTAGAGAACATGCGCCTGCAAGAGCTTGTGGATGATGTGAAGCTTTTCACTCTTGATGGCGTAGTCGGATTCGACCTGCCTCCGACGCTCGATCCGCTCGGTGGGTGTCAGATCCTGATCCCGATCGATCGCGTGAATCTCCTCTGAGATATCGGGAACCAGGAACAGTCCCGGCTCATTGGGTGACATGGCCTCCGAGCCACGATCGGTCAGATGGACCGAGTGGCCTTTCTCGTCGAGCACGAAGTAGAGCGTCTCTTCCAGATCCCGCATCCGCTGCTGCTTCATCGGCAGCTTGCGGTCCGCGATCGCGTCGAGCTCCATGCGCTGCACCAGCTGCTTCGTCCCGGTTTCATTGAGCATCTTGAGCAGCCGCTTGTTCTTCGGCATGCCCAACCGCGCCTGGTAGAGCTTGAGCGCCGCATCGTTCCGTGTCTTGGGGTCCTCCAGCAGCTTCTCCGCTTCCGACAACAGCGTGTTCACCACACCGGTCTGTTTCCGCACCAGCTCGGCCACCTGCCGACTGAATTGCGCGTACTTCTCGTCGCTCTCGTTCCCCACCGGCCCCGAGATGATGAGCGGCGTCCTGGCTTCGTCGATGAGGATCGAGTCCACCTCGTCGATGATGGCGTAGGCATGCTCCCTCTGCACCCGCTGATCCAGCGAGAACACCATGTTATCGCGCAGGTAGTCGAAGCCGAACTCGTTGTTCGTGCCGTAGGTGATGTCAGAGAGATAGGCAGCACGCCGCTCGGGGGACGACGGCTCAGTATCGTCCAGGCACGCTACCGACAGGCCCAGATAGGTGAAGACGTGCCCCATCCACTGGGAGTCGCGCCGGGCCAGGTAGTTGTTGACGGTAACCAGGTGGGAGCCACGGCCGGCGAGCGCGTTCAGATAGAGCGGCAGGGTGGCCACCAGGGTCTTGCCTTCGCCGGTGGCCATTTCCGCGATCTTACCCTGGTGCAGAACGACGCCACCGATCAGCTGGACATCGTAGGGGACCATGTCCCAGACCAGCTCCCGGCCCGTTACCATGACGGTGGTGCCGAACAGACGGCGGCAGGCCTCACGCACCGTGGCAAACGCTTCAGGAAGAATCTCGTTCAGACCGGCAGCGAGTGCCTTCTTGTAGTCGCGCTCCAGCTCCTGAAAACGACCCTCCAGCCGATCGCGTTCGACCGGGTCGGCGCATCCGTGCTTGGCCTCGCGCACCTCCTCGAGCTCGGCCTTGAGAGCGCCCGTGGCCTCGGCGAGACGCTCCCGGAAGCGCGAGAGTCTGCGCCTTGAGCTCGTCCTCCGCGAGATCCTTCAGCCGTTCCTCGTGGATATGTATCTGGTCCACGATCGGCTGAATGCGCTTCCGCTCTCGGTCGAATCGGGTGCCGAAGACCGAGGTCATCAAAGTCTTGATCATTCTGTATCCAAATATAACCGGTGCGCCCTGATGTACTCCGCCACGCTATCAGGGACCCAATAGCGGATTGACTGCCCTGCACGAACCCGGCTGCGGATTTCGGTGGCCGAGATGTCGATAGCGGGAACCTGCACGGTTCCCGCTATCCAGGAGAGGGACGGAACGGCGGTTCCGGGCCGCTCGAATACGAAAATCTTCGCCAGATCCATGACCTGCTCCGCTTCCTTCCATGCGGGAAGGTCCACGGCAGCGTCCGCGCCCAGAAGCAGTACGAACTCGACCCCCGGCTCACGGTGCCGTAACTGACGCAGGGTATCGACCGTGTAGGACGGTGCCGGCCGGGCCAACTCACTGGGCTCAACGCTGAACCCAGGCACTCCCGCTCAGCGCGAGCGTCAGCATAGCGGCGCGGTGCTCGGAGGAGGTTCGGTGCCGGCCGATTTTGAAAGGCTGCTCACGCGCTGGAACGAAGCGCAGGGAATCCAGCTTGAGCTTTTCGGACGCCACTTGTCCCACGATAAGGTGTCCGTGATGGATCGGATCGAATGACCCTCCAAAGAGTCCGATCATGGGCCCGCTCAGGCGCCGGTTGCCCTGGGACAGACCTCCCCCGCTCCATGCGCTTTGGGATGGAACCGTCGGATGTAATCGCAGGTTTCCTGAACATCCTCGCGATAGCCCAGCGTCTTGTATGCCTGCACCAGCTTGACCAGGGCATCGGGGGCGACTGCCGCCTTCGGATAGTTGGCGATGAGATCCTTGAAATAGAGGATGGCCGAGTCGTACGCCTTCAGGCGATAGTAAAACATCGCCGCGCGATACGTCTTGAAGGCAAAGCGCTCGTTCAACTCGTTGATCCGAAGCTGCGCCCGCTTGGCGGCGGTGCTTGCAGGATATCGGTTGAGCAGCTCCTGATACGTGGCAAGCGCCGTCTGGCCGTATGTCGGGTCCAGCTCGGGCCGGCGCCAGAGGTCGGCATAGACGTCCCCCACGCGGAGGAGCGCTTCCGGGGCGATCGGATGATTGGGGGTATCGTCGGACGTCTTGCGGAACTCTCTTGCCGCCTCCAGCTGCCGACCTCGCGCAAAGTACGCCTCACCGATCCAGTAGTGCGCCTGCGGAATGCGAGAATCGCCCGGCCGGAATTCGAGCAACACTCGCTCCAGCAGCTTTTCCGCGTCTCCCCATTTCCCGTGGCGAACGGACCACTCTGCGCGTTTCCAAAGTGAGTCCACCATTCCCGGCGTCGCGCTCTCCAACTGCCCGTCCCGAGCCGCGGGCGCAACCGCAGGATCGGCTACCCGGCGGCCGCCACCGCAAGCCGCCAGGAACACCGCTGTGATGAAGCAGAACCCGGGCTTCATCGGAGAATGATCCGGGCGGTGTCCGAACCGAGCCACCGCGCGAAGGTTCTCCAGCCGATCGAGTGCCATCAGATGGATCGAGTCGGATTGAATGCCGTCGGAGACAACAGTTTGATACGCCAACGCACCTCCCAGGGTGTCGCCCAGGCGAAGCCGCGCATCACCGTAGCCGACCAGTGCCCGCCGACCGACCGTTGTGCTGGAATCGATACGGATGCTGGCCGCAAACCAGCGCGCGGCGTTGTCGGGCTCACCCATGGCCTCCGAGCGCAGGCCCATCCACAGGGAGCAGACAGCGACCCCTTCCTCGGCGCGAGCACGCAATGAGGCCAGCTTCGTCCGCCGCAGCCCAGCCTGGTATGCACCTAATGCCTCACCACACCCGCTCGTTTCACGTAGCGCAGTGCCGTAGACCACGAGGAGCGAATCGACGGTCTCCGGATCGGGCGCCACCGCGATAGCACCCGGCAGCACAGCGACGAGGTCGGTTGCCTCGGCACCGGGCCGCCGTATCAGTTCCAGGGCATAGCGGCCAATGGAGCGGTCCGGCGCGATAGCACCCATCCCGACGACCGCTGCCTGAAGGCGCTTGGTATCGCCGGCCCGTTCAGCGGCACGGGCTACGGCTTCCAGTCCCTCGGCTGCCTCCTCTGCCCGCGTGGGATCCTCGGCGGCGAGTCTGAGGTATGCATCGGAGGCTACTTCTAGATTGCTGGTACGGAGCGCCGCCGCACCGGCCTTCGCCCAAATCCGCGCGTCGGGATCGTCAGCGAGCACCTGCCGATACTCGGTGAGCGCCTCCGCGTAGCGCCCCTCTCCGTAGGCCCGGTCACCCGATCGCTCGCGGTCTCCGGCACCTCCGCACGCTGCTACACATACGACCAATATGGCCTGCGTCGAGCGGTACAGCCTCACTGACCCGCCCGTTCGAGCATGGCAAGGTAGGCCTCGACTCTCGCGTTCTCCGGGCGACGCGCCAGACACGCCTCCCAGACGGATCGGGCGCCGCCGGCATCGCCGGACAGATAGTGAGCCAGTCCCAGCGCCGCTTCGGCGTCGACGAAGTTCGGGTTGGCGCGTACCACCTGCTCCAACGCTTCCCTGGCTTCCAAGGGCCGACCTGCTTCCAGCAGAAGCCGACCCATGCGATACCGGAGATCGTGGAACTCGGGGCCCAGCTCGAGCGCAGCTTCATACTGCTCGATGGCGCGGCTGACCGCGCCGGCAGCGGCGTAGTCTTCTGCGAGCTCCGCGTGCCGGTTGGCAAGCTGGGATGCGACCGGCGTCGGAAGTCCCGCGGTGGGGCGCGACAGTTGCTCCGAGGCCCGGCCGAATGCCTCCTGCGCTTCATCAGTCCGGCCCAGCTCATTCAGTACCAGACCCTGATGAATCAGCGCCTCTACGTACTTCGGGTTCAGCTCCAGAGCCCGGTCGAGCTCGCCCAGGGCCCGGTCGCTCTGCCCGAGGAGCGAGAGTGATACACCGAGCAGGTGGTGAACGTCGGCAAAGGCTCGTCCAGAATCGACCACCGACTCGAGCAGGTGTACGGCACCATAGTAATCCTGCACGACGAATCGCTCCCGGGCCCGTGCCAGCAGGAGCTCAGTCTGAACGGCCATAGGCCTCCCGAAACCATCGGATGAATCGGCGAATGCCATCAGGGAAGGGCGTCTTCGGCGCGTATCCGAGCACTGCGCCGGATTTGGTCAAATCCGCAGCCGTTTGCTGCACGTCACCCGGCTGCATGGGAGCCCACTCGATCCGAGGCTTGATCCCAAGTGCGCGGGCAATCTCACCCACCATGGCTTCAGTGGGGATCGAGCGATTTCCTCCAAGATTGAAGTGCTCGACCCCAATATTCGCTGTCGCTGTCCAGTCGATCGCGGCAATCACACCGGCAATGATATCGTCGCAGTAGGTATAGTCGCGTGCCTGGGTTCCATCTCCGAAGAGGGTCAGCGTCTGCCCGGCAACCATCTTCCGGGCAAACGAATGAATCGCCAGGTCGGGCCGTTGCCGCGGGCCATACACGGTGAAGAACCGCAGGGATGCCGTCTTGAAGCCATAGATCGGAGCCACCGAGCTCAGAAACAGCTCTCCGGCGCGCTTGGTTGCGGCATACGGTGACACGGGGACGATCGCCACCGCGTCTTCCCTGAAAGGAGCCGGGGTGCTGTCGCCGTATACCGAGGACGACGACCCGAATACGATTCGGCTGACACCAGCTTGCCGGGCCGCCTCGAGCACCGCCGCCGTTCCGGTGACGTTTGCCCGAGCGTAGCCGACCGGGTCTGCCAGCGACGGACGTACTCCCGCCTTTGCCGCCAGGTGAACGATGACCGTTTCGGGCGTGAGGAGTGTGCGCAGTGCGGGAACGTCGAGCATGTCCTGCTCACGAAAGGAAAACCCGGGGCGGGCACCGACCTCCGCCAGGTTCCGCTCCTTCATGGCACGGGGATAAAAAGCGTCGAAGTTGTCGACGCCCACGACCTCGTTGCCCTGAGTTGATAGCGCCTCGACCAGATGAGAGCCGATAAAACCGGCCGCACCGGTCACCAGCACCCGGCTCACCTGCTGGCCCGGCCTATCCCATGGTATTCGAAGCCCAGTGCGGCCATACGCTCCGGATCGTACAGATTCCGTCCGTCGATGAGTAGCGGCCGCCGCACCAGCTTCCGGACTCGCTCGAAGTCGGGATTGCGATACACCAGCCACTCGGTCATCACGATCAGCGCGTCGGCACCGTGTGCCGCACTATAGGGATCGGCCGCATACATCACCCGGTCTCCGAAAATGGTGCGGGCGGAGTCGGTGGCCTTGGGGTCGTGGGTCTGCACCCGGGCGCCGGCGCTCAGTAATCCTTCAATCAGCGGGATCGTGGGACTCTCGCGCATGTCGTCGGTCTCTGCCTTGAACGCCAATCCCCAGAGACCGATGTTCTTTCCGTTCAGGTCCTGCCCGAGGTAGCGGAGTGTCTTCTGGAGCACGACTCGCTTCTGGCATTCGTTGACTTCCTCGACTGCCTTCAACACATCCAGCGAGAGACCGAGATCGTCCGAGGTGCGTATCAACGCCTTGACGTCCTTCGGGAAGCAGGATCCGCCGTAACCCGGACCAGGATACAGAAACGCGCGTCCGATGCGCTGATCGGAGCCGATACCCAGACGCACGTGGTTGACATCGGCGCCAACCAGCTCGCAAAAGAGTGCGATCTGATTCATGAAGGAGATACGTGTGGCCAGCATCGCGTTGGCGGCGTACTTGGTTACCTCCGCGGACGCGATGTCCATGAAGAGTACCCGGTTGCCACCCTGACGCGTAAAGGGAGCGTACAGCTCACCCAGCACTTCTCTTGCCTCATCGTCGTCGACGCCTACGACAACGCGGTCGGGCTTCATGAAGTCCTCAATGGCTGCGCCTTCCTTGAGGAATTCCGGGTTGGAGCAGACGGCAAATGACACATTGGTTTCCGCCTTGACAGCAGCTCGCACCTTCTCCGCCGTTCCGACGGGCACGGTGGACTTGGTCACTACGATCTTGGGCTCGTTCATGTGGCGACCAACCTGTTTGGCGACAGCCAAGACGTGCTTGAGGTCGGCGGATCCGTCCTCTCCGGGCGGGGTTCCCACCGCGATGAACACGACGCGCGAGCTCCGTATCGCTGCGCCGATGTCGGTCGTGAATGTGAGGCGCCCCTCTTCCTGGTTACGCCTGACCATCGGTTCCAAACCAGGCTCATAGATCGGAACCTCGTTCCGCTGGAGGCGGGCGATCTTGTCGGCATCGACGTCCACGCACACCACGTCGTTGCCGGTCTCCGCGAAACATGCTCCGGCCACCAGGCCCACGTACCCGCTACCGATCACCGCCACGTGCATTTCAAGCCTCTTTCGGAATTGCGTTGCGTGTGTCGACTATCAGCTTTGCGTTGCGCTTGATCATTCGGTAGTCCACTGACGAATGATCGGTCACGATCATGATGCAGTCGACCGCGGCAACCCGCTCAGGTGTCAGCTCCACCGAGCGGAATTCACGATTGTCCTCGCGAAAACGCGGCACGTGTGGGTCGAAGTAGGTGACCGTGGCCCCCTGGCCCTCGAGGAGGCGGATGATGTCCAGTGCCGGGCTTTCGCGGATGTCTTCGATGTCGCGCTTGTAGGCAACGCCGAGCACCAGGACGGAAGCACCCTGCACCGCCTTGCCCTGGCTATTGAGGGCCTCGGAAAGCTTCCGGACCCAGAAGTACGGCATCTCGGTGTTGAGCTCTCCCGCGAGATCGATGAACCGGGTCTTGTAGTTGAGCCCGCGCATCTTCCACGCGAGGTAATGCGGATCGATGGGGATGCAGTGGCCACCCAACCCGGGACCTGGTAAAAACTTCATGAAGCCGAACGGCTTGGTGGCCGCGGCCTCGATGACTTCCCAGACATTCACTCCCAACTTGTCGCAGACGATCGCCATCTCGTTTACCAGGCCGATGTTCACGCTGCGGAAGGTGTTCTCCAGCAGCTTGACCAGCTCTGCCGCTTCCGTGGTGGACACCGGCACCAGCGTGTCGATGGCTGGCTGGTAGAGTGCCACCGCGACCCTCTGGCAATCGGCCGTGATTCCGCCGACGACTTTCGGTGTGTTCCTGGTGCCATACTTGGGATTTCCAGGATCCACACGCTCGGGACTGAAGGCGAGAAAGAAGTCCTGGCCCACGGTGAGGCCGGTGCTCTCCAGTGCCGGAAGGAGTATTTCACGGGTGGTGCCCGGATAAGTCGTGCTTTCGAGGACGATCGCCTGACCGCGCCGGAGGTGCTTCTTCACGGCCTCGGTGGCAGCGACGATGTAGCTGACATCGGGGTCCTTGAATTTCGATAAAGGCGTGGGCACGCAGATGGAAATGGCGTCAGTCTCTGCTAGCCGTGCCATGTCGGTCGTTGCGCTGAAACGGCCGCATTCCATGGCCTTTTGTAGCTGAGCTTCCGTAACATCTTTGACGTGCGAATGTCCCTCGTTCAGCCCGTCAACGACATCGGGATTCACATCGAAGCCCAGGACTCGGTAGCCGGCGCGCGCCAGCTCAACGGCGAGGGGTAGCCCAACGTACCCCAGCCCCACGATTCCGAAGAGTATCTGCCGGCGTTCGGCTTTGCTGATCAGGTTCTGCGCGACACTCATGCGGCTCGGCTCAGTCATAAAAGGATGTGACGGTCTCGATGACGCTATCCTGCTGCTCCCGCGGCAGCTCCGGATAGATCGGAAGAGACAATACCGACCGCATCGCGGCCTCGGCCACCGGCAGACTGCCCGCCTTGTAGCCCAACGACGAAAAACACGGTTGCAAGTGAAGGGCCAGCGGATAGTACACCGCGTGACCTATTCCCTTCGCCTTGAGATGGCTCTGGAGCTCGTCGCGGCGAGGGACTTGGATGGTGTATTGATGGAAGATATGATCGTTTGCGGGGTCTACTCGGGGGGGACAGATATCCGAGTGCCCCGTAAAGGCGGCCGTGTAACGTGTGGCGTTGTTCCTACGGGCGTCCGTCCATGCGGCAAGATAGGGGAGCTTCGCCAGCAGCACCGCGGCCTGGAGAGTGTCCATCCGGCTGTTGGTGCCCACCTCGTCGTGGTGATACTGGCGCGACCCCCCGTGAAGCCTGAGCTTGCTCAACCGTTCAGCCAGTGCATCGTCTTGCGTGACTATCAGCCCCGCATCGCCCCAGGCCCCCAGATTCTTGGTAGGAAAGAACGACAGGGTACCCACCGATCCGAGTTCTCCTGACATCCGCCAGGTGCCGCTGATCTTCCGCCGTGCGCCGATCGACTGTGCGCCATCCTCCATGAGCACCAGGCCGTGGCGGGCCGCCAGGGGACCGATGACTTCCATGGCGGCCATCTGGCCAAAGAGATGGACCACGATAATCGCGCGCGTGCGCGGGGTAATTGCCGCCTCGATCGCGGCGGGCGAGATGTTAAACGTTGCAGGATCGATATCCACGAAGACGGGTGTTCCGCCCGCGTTGTGAATCGTTCCGGCGGTGGCGAAGAAGGTGAAGGGCGTGGTAATCACCTCATCACCCGGCTGCAGGTTCAGCGCCTTGAGGGGAAGGAGCAGGGCGTCAGTACCGCTGGCGCAGGCAATCCCGTGCCTGGTATGCGAAAGCCGGGCGATCTCGGCCTCGAGACGCGCCACTTCAGGGCCCATGATGAAGCCCTGACGCTCGATCACTGTCATCAGGGCCGCGAGCACATCATTCTTGATGGTCTGGTACTGTGCCACCAGATCAAGCAGGGGTACGGTCACCGGAAACCCTGGAGCGGGGAAAACACGGAACCTTCGACAGCCAAGGAAGTTAGCCGAGTGACCGAGGTGGGTCAATCAAGCGAAGCACCCCGTCGGACTCCTGATAGGTAGATCCACAGGCAGCACATGAAGCGTGGTTGTCGCGCAGATGCAGCCGTACCCCGCACTGGCACATCCAGCCGACCCGCCGCGCCGGCACACCGACCATCAGCGCGAACGCCGGCACGTCGCTTCGGACCACCGCTCCGGCACCGATGAAGCTGTACTCGCCGAGAGAGATGCCGCACAAGATCGTGGCGTTGGCCCCGATGGAGGCACCCCGGCGCACCAGAGTCTTCTGATACTCGGACTTACGAGAGACGTGGCTTCGAGGATTGACCACGTTGGTGAAGACACAGCTGGGCCCGCAGAAAACGTCGTCCTCCAGGATCACGCCCTCGTACACCGAGACGTTGTTTTGAATCTTTACATTATTGCCAAGTCGGCTACCGGGCATCACGACGACGTTCTGCCCCAGATTGCAGCGTTCTCCTATCACCGCCCCTGGCATCACGTGGCTGAAGTGCCAGATCTTGGTGCCCCGCCCTATGATGGCGCCGTCATCGATATACGCGGACTCGTGGGCGAAGTAATCGAGCATGGTGATCCTAGAGGCGTGAACCGTACACAGTAAACCGAAAACCGGAACGAAATATCATGGCTGTTGACCTGTTCACTGTTCACCGTTCACGCTGTTCAAGTACTCGCCCCTGGATCCGATAATCTTCACCTCAGGCTCCAAGCTGACCCCGAACCTCTCCAGCACCACTTGCTGCACGTGCTCGATCAGCTGCTTCACGTCAGCAGCCGTGGCGCTGCCGGTGTTGACGAAGTAGTTGGCGTGCATCGGTGAGACCTGTGCACCACCGACCGTGAATCCCTTGAGTCCCGCCGCCTCGATGAGCTGCCCAGCCGTCCTGGGGCCACCTTCCTGCTTCCAGCTCGGTCCTGCCGGGTTCTTGAACACACTCCCGCAACAGGGCTGGTTGAACGGCGTGCCGCTTTGACGCCATTCAAACATCTCCGCAATCGATTCGTCCAGGATTTTCTGCTCCTCGGATCGCAGACGCACCGTAGTATCAAGCACCACACGGCCGTCCAGCCCACTGCGCCGGTACGTAAATGGAATGTCGGCGCGCTGCAGAACCGTGTCCCGGCCAACTGCATCGACAACGGTTACGCGCTCAACCACTGACGCCCAGTCTCCACCGTGGCAGCCGGCATTCATGTACACGCCTCCACCGACCGTACCGGGTACGCCCACGAAGATATGCAAGCCGGCGAACCCAGCCTCGGCGGTGCGCCGAGCGGCCAGTGGCGCCGGGAGTCCTGCCCCGATGGTCCAGCTGTCCTCCCGTTGGATTACCCGATCCACGCCTTTGCCGAGACGAATGACCAACGCGTCGAGTCCCTCATCCGGCAGCAGAATGTTCGAGCCGAGCCCCACCACGAACCACGGTATGCCCGCTTCAGACGCAAGCCGCAGGGCGATAGCGACGTCTTCGGCGTTGCCGGGCAGGAGGACGGTGGCCGGACCGCCGATTCGGTAGGTCGAGTACCGGGCGACCGGTTCGGCATCTCGTACCTTCCCGGCCACCCGACCCCGCAAAGCTTCGACAAACTGTGGTGCCCGAGCCGTCACCCGGTCCACTCCGGTGACATCTCGCGCGCGAGTGCGTGCCATTCCTGAAGCGCCCGCACCTCGCCTGCGCGACTCCGCAGGGCTATGATCGCGTCGCATGCGGCAGATGCGGCCGAGAGGGTGGTGGTATATGGAACCTGATGCTGCAGCGCGGCACGACGAATGGCGTAGTCGTCCTGCTGCGTCAGCTTGCCCAGCGGCGTATTGACCAGTAGTTGAATCTGACCGGAGACGAGCAGGTCGATTGCGTTGGGACGTCCCTCATACACTTTGAGCACGCGTTCGGTCGGAATGCCCCTGGCGCGGAGATACCTGGCGGTTCCTTCGGTGCCCAGCAATCGAAAGCCGAGAGCGTGGAATCGCCGGGCGATCGGCACCAGGTTGTCCTTGTCATGATCGTTGACGGTGACGAAGACCGTACCCTCCAGCGGCAGCGCTCCCTCGGCGGATATCTGAGCCTTGGCGAATGCCATTCCGAACGAATCGGCGATCCCCATGACCTCGCCGGTGGACCGCATCTCGGGGCCAAGGATGAGGTCGACGCCCTGCAACTTGCTGAAGGGGAAGACGGCTTCCTTCACGGCGACGTAGGGCTGAAGCACATCGTCGTGGAGACCGAGCTCGTCCAGCGTCTTTCCGGTCATCACGGCGGCCGCGAGACCGGCCAGTGGTACTCCGGTCGTCTTCGATACGAATGGCACCGTCCGCGAAGCCCGGGGATTCACTTCAAGCACATAGACAACGCTGTTCTTGATGGCGTACTGCACATTGAGCAATCCTACCACGCCGAGCCGCTCGGCAAACGCCCGGGTGTGTCGCCGCATTTCCTCGACCTGTGCTTCCGTGATCAGATAAGGCGGAAGCACGCAGGCCGAGTCTCCGGAATGGATGCCGGCGTCTTCGATATGCTGCATGACACCACCAATCACACAGCGGGTGCCGTCAGCGATCGCATCCACGTCGGCTTCGAAGGCGTCCTCGAGAAAGCTGTCGATCAGTACGGGATGCTCGGGCGCAACCCGGGCTGCCTGAGCGAAGTAGCTGCGGAGTGAGTTGTCATCATAGACGATCTCCATCGCCCGGCCACCCAGAACGTAGGAGGGCCGCACCAGCACGGGATAACCCACCCGCGCCGCCACGGCCACCGCCTGCTCAACCGACTGGGCGACGCCGCTGGGAGGCTGGGCTACGCCCAATTCGCGAGTGATCGCCTCGAACTTCCCGCGGTCTTCCGCGAGATCGATTGCATCGGAGGAGGTTCCAAGGATGCGCACGCCTTCACGCTCGAGCGCCTTCGCCAGCCGCAGCGGGGTTTGCCCTCCCAGCTGAACGACAACGCCGATGGGCCGCTCGATGGCGACGACTTCGAGCACGTCCTCCAGCGTGAGAGGCTCAAAGTACAACGCGTCTGAGATGTCGAAGTCGGTAGAGACGGTCTCAGGGTTTGAGTTGACCATTACGGTGCGATACCCCAGCTCCCGGAACGCCATCGCGGCTCGCACGCAGCAGTAGTCGAACTCGACCCCCTGTCCGATTCGATTGGGCCCGCTCCCCAGAATCATGACGGTTTGCTGCCCGCTCCTTCGCGCCTCGTTCTCCTCGTCATAGGAGGAGTACAGGTAGGGGGTCGAAGAGGGAAATTCCCCGGCACACGTGTCAACGGTCTTGTAAGCCGGTCGAATGCCAAGACGATGGCGCTCGCCCCGAATCTTTGCCTCGGTTGTACCGCGGAGCTCGGCGAGCTGGCGATCCGAAAACCCCAGTCGCTTCATGGTTCGCAACTCTGCCGCACGGCCGGCGTCGTCGATGCCCCGCTGCCCCCCTGCCCCGCTGACTTCCCACTCCTTCTCAGCCTCCAGCAGCTCCTCCAGCTGATACAGGAACCAGGGATCGATGCCGGTGCGCTCGGCGATCGCGGGGATGCCGATCCCCAGCTGGAGCGCATACTTGATCTGGAAGATCCGCTCGGGTGTCGGCGTTCGTATCGCGGCAAGAACCGCTTCCCGGCTGGTGTCCTGAAGCCGATCATCCTGCGGCGTCGCCCCCACCACCCAACCGGTGCGGTCCACCTCGAGCCCGCGTAGCCCCTTCTGGAATGCTTCTTTGAAGGTGCGGCCGATCGCCATGACTTCTCCCACCGATTTCATCTGCGTGGTGAGAGTCGGATCGGCGGCCGGGAATTTCTCGAAGGCGAACCGGGGAATTTTGACGACGACGTAATCGAGCACCGGTTCGAAGGACGCAGGAGTCGTCTTGGTGATATCGTTGGGCAGCTCGTCCAGACGATAGCCCACCGCTACCTTCGTTCCGATCCGTGCGATGGGGAAGCCGGTGGCCTTGGAGGCCAGAGCCGACGAGCGTGACACCCGTGGATTCATCTCGATCACGAGCTGCTCGCCGGTGGTGGGATTCACGGCGAATTGAATGTTGCAGCCACCGGCCGCCACACCGATCTCCCGGATGATGCGGATGGAGGCGTCCCGCATATCCTGGTACTCGCGGTCCGTCAGTGTCATCACGGGAGCGACGGTGATGGAATCGCCGGTATGCACACCCATCGGATCGATATTCTCGATCGAGCAGACGATGACGACGTTGTCGGCACCATCCCGCATGACCTCCAGCTCGAACTCCTTCCAGCCGATGATGCTTCGCTCGACGAGTACGGATCCGACTGGAGAGAGATCGAGCCCGCGGCGGATCAGGGCCTCGAACTCCTCCCGGTTGTAGGCGATGCCTCCGCCCGATCCCCCCAGGGTAAACGAAGGGCGGAGGATAGCCGGATACCCCGTGGCCTCGACCGCCACCAGGGCCTCCTCGAGACTTCGGACCGTACGTCCTTCGGGTGTCGCCAGACCGATACGGCGCATGGCGCGGGCAAACTCCTCGCGGTCCTCTGCCAGTCGAATGGCGCGCTCGTTCGCTCCGATCAGCTCCACGCCGTATCGCTCAAGCGTGCCGTCACGCTGAAGAGCCATGGCCACGTTCAGGGCGGTCTGCCCACCCATTGTCGGCAGCAACGCCTCGGGACGCTCGCGCTCGATCACCTTGGCAACCCACTCCGGTGTTACCGGCTCGATATAGGTCCGGTCCGCCAGCTCGGGATCGGTCATAATGGTGGCGGGGTTCGAGTTGATCAGGACCACCCGATACCCCTCTTCCTTCAGGGCCTTCACCGCCTGGGTGCCCGAATAGTCGAACTCCGCACCCTGACCGATGACGATGGGCCCTGAGCCGATCAGAAGGATGGTAGAGAGATCAGTACGCTTGGGCATCGACCATTTCTCGAAGGGTCTGCTCCAGAGTGATCTGCGGCGACCACCCGGTCGCTTGCTTTAGTTTCCCGGCGCTGCCGACAAGATACCGGATGTCCCCCGACCTCATCAGCGTGGGGTCGGCGACGGGCTCTACTCGCACACCGATCAACGTGGCCAGGCGGGTAAAGAGCTCCCTCAGCGTGACACCTTCCCCGCGCGCGACATTATAGGCCTCGCCGGGCACGCCGCGCTGCAAGAGGGCAACGTAGGCCCGGGTCACGTCCCGAACATCGACCAGATCGCGAACCGGTTCCAGGTTTCCTGTGGCCACGCGGCCGGCGCCAGCTGCCCTGGCAGCACGGAGCCGCTGGATGAACGCAGGCACGACGTACAGCAAGGATTGACCGGGTCCCGTGTGAGGAAATGCCCGTGCGATCACCACTCTGAGTCCTGCACGCCGCCATGCCTCCAGTGCAGCCACTTCCGACGCCACTTTGCTCGCGGCATATGGCGACTGGGGAAGCAGTGGGTCGGTCTCGACTCGAGGCGTGGCCGGGCCATCGCCATATACCTCGGCGCTCGAGACAACGAGGACCAATAGGTCGACTCCACTGGCATCCTTCAGCGACACGGCCGCATCGACCAGGCGAGCGGTGCCCGCCGCGTTCACCACCCATGCCCGGCCCGGGTCCTGGCGCGCTTCACTTCCTGATGCCACAGCCGCCAGATGAACGATGGCATCCACCGGCCGGCTGAGCGCCAAGCGAACCGACGTCGCTGTCGCACACCTCGAGTGGCACCAGTGTAGTGCGCTCGCCGCGCGGTGGGACTCAGCCAACTCTCAGGCGGCTCGCCGCCGGGACGACAACCGGCCGATACCTCGTGACCTTCCTGCACCAGCTGCTCCACGAGATGCCGTCCAACGAAGCCGTCAGCACCCGTGACCAGGACTCTCACGAGCCGCGGGGCCTCATCGGCTCGAGCTCAGGCGTTCGAGATCAGCGTCCACCATCATGGCGATCAGCTGCTTGAAATCCACCTGGGGTGTCCAGCCCAGCTCCTGCTTGGCTTTGCGCGGGATCAGCAAGAAGAAGATCGACCTCCGCCGGCCGCATGAACTTGGGATCGGTCACCACGTGCTTCTGCCAGTCGAGGCCGACGTGGCCGAAGGCGGCTTCGACCAGATCCCGTACACTGTGGGTCTGCGCCGGTGCCGATTACGTAGTCCTGCGGCGACGGTTGCTGCAGCATCCGCCACATGGCATCGACGTAGTCGCCGGCAAAGCCCCAGTCGCGCCGGGCGTCGAGGTTGCCGAGACTGATCTCGTCGGCCAGTCCTAGTTTGATGCGGGCGACGCCATCGGTCACCTTGCGGGTGACGAACTCGATGCCGCGGCGGGGAGACTCGTGGTTGAAGAGAATTCCACTGACCGCGTACATGTCGTATGACTCCCGGTAGTTCACCGTGATCCAGTGGCCGTAAACCTTGGCGACGCCATACGGGTGAACGGGGATAAAACGACGTGGTCTCCCCTGCGGAGTCTCTGTCACCCGGCCGAACATCTCGGAGCGAGCTGGCCTGATAGAACCGGGCCGTCGGGATGGACCAGTCGAACCGCTTCGAGGATCCGGGTGACGCCGAGTGCGGTGAACTCTCCGGTGAGCACCGGCTGAGTCCAGGACGTGGGGACGTAGGACTGGGCGGCAAGGTTGTAGACCTCGTCGGGACGAGTGTCTTGCAGCACAACGGTCAGCGAGTGCTGGTCGAGCAGGTCGGCAGCCACCACTTCGATCCGGTCGAGCAGGTGTTCGATGCGCTCGTAGCTGTGATGGCTGGTTCGCCGCACCACGCCCACGACCTCGTAGCCCTTGGCGAGCAGAAGTTCCGCCAGATAGGAGCCGTCCTGCCCGGTGACGCCGGTGATCAGGGCCCTAGGCACGACCGCTCCTACGCTGAGGTTGTGTCATGCAGCTATGCTCACTAAGTTTAGGGGCTCTTCCGCGTTCGTACACGAAACAGGGTGGAGCTTATGGCACGGGTATGCGCCGTCTGCGCAAAAGGGCCGGTTACCGGCAATAACGTCAGCCACGCGAACAACCGCACCAAGCGGCGCTGGTACCCCAACCTGCAGACGGTGCGCGTCAGTGTCGACGGCGCTGCGAAACGGATCCGGGTGTGCACGCAGTGCCTGAAGAGTAACCGGATCAAGAAAGCCAGCTGAGCCGCCGCCCAACGTTGCCAGCTAAAAAAAGGGGACCCGAAGGTCCCCTTTTTCGTTCTCGCAGCTGCAGCTCGGCGCTACTCCGCAAGCAGCTCGATCCTCGCCACATCTGCACCGTCACCCACCCGGTGGCCCATCTTCAGAATGCGGGTGTAACCACCCGGACGCGCGGCGAAGCGCGGCCCGATCTCGCTGAACAGCTGCCCGAGAACCTCCCGGTCCTTGATCGTCGCGCCGACCAGGCGGCGCGATGAAGATCTCCGCGGCGCGCCATGGTGATCAGCTTCTCGGCGAACGGGCGGAGCTCCTTGGCCTTGGCCTCGGTCGTGATCACCCTGCCATGCGCGAACAAGCTGCATGCCATGTTGTTCAGCATGGCCCGCTTGTGGCTCGAGGTACGGGAGAGCTGACGGCCTTTTGCCCGGTGCCGCATTAGAGCCCCTCTCCTGCCCCGATCGAAGGCTGAACGACCGGCGCAACGCCCGGGACGTAGAATCCGCAGCTCGCCGTCGGTCTCCTCGAAGGCCATTCCGAAGTTGAGCCCTTCACGCTGCAGCAGCTCGGCAATTTCGCTCAGCGCCTTTTCACCGACGTTCTTGACCTTCAGCAGATCGTCTTCGGAGAACTCCACCAGATCCTTAAGGGTCCGGATGTTGGAATTCTTGAGCGAGTTCAGGGAGCGGACCGTCAGCCCGAAGTCGTCGATCGGGCGGCTGAGCCGCTGGCGCAGGTTGCTGCCGCCGGTACCGCCGGCCGCCTGACCGCCATCTCGCATCGTCGGTACCTTGCCGAAATCGACGAAGTACTGGAAGTGAACCTGGGCGAGCGCGGCCGCGTAGGCGATCGCATCTTCCGGGGTGATGGTGCCATTGGTCTCGACCGACACCGTAAGGCGATCATAGTCGGTCCGCTGACCAACACGGGTTTCGGCCACGGTGAAGTTTGCCCGACGCACCGGGTTGTAGATGGCGTCGATGCGAACCAGGTCGATCGGGAGTGATCGGTCGGCCGGGTGCATTTCGGCCTCGACGTAGCCACGTCCCTTGTTGACGTAGAGTTCCATGGTCACATCCCGATCGTCCTGCAGCGTAAAGAGCAGATGATCGGGATTCTTGACCTGGACGGAGCCGTGCTCCTGAATGTCGCGGGCGTACACCGGACCGGCGCCTTCGCGGCGGATGTGCAGGACGGCGTCTTCGACGTCCTCGGCCACGACCAATGTCAGCGCCTTGAGCCGCTGCACGATCTGGTGGACGTCTTCGAGCACGCCTTGCACAGTCTGATGCTCGTGCACCACTCCGTCGAGGCGGAAGCCCCACACGGCGCTCCCGCGCAGCGAAGAGAGGAGCAGGCGGCGCAGCGAATTGCCCAGGGTGTAGCCGAAGCCACGCTCGAGTGGCTGAAGCCGGAATTCAGCGGCGTTCGGATTGTCGTCCCGCTTGGTCATCTCGACCAGGTGAGGGCGCACCAATCCAGTCAGATCAATGGTCATGGTCACTTCGCGTTGAGAATTAAACCCGCCGCTTCTTGGGTGGGCGACAACCGTTGTGCGGAATCGGCGTCACGTCCCGGATGGACACGACGCGGAGCCCCACAGATGCCAGCGCCTGGATGGCCGACTCACGTCCGCTGCCCGGGCCCTGCACCCGAACGTGCACGCGGCGAAGCCCCAGGTTCATGGCCTCGCGTCCGCAGTTCTCGGCCGCAACAGTGGCCGCGAATGGCGTGGACTTCTTCGAGCCCTTGAAGCCCGCCTTACCAGCTGATCCCCATGCGAGCGTGTTGCCCCGCATATCGGTGATGGTGATCAGAAGATTGTTGAACGTCGCCGCGATGTGCGCGATGCCCTCTGACTCGACGACCTTCTTGGACTTTTTGGCGCTGGGCGCCTTCGCTGGAGCCGGTGCTGTCATTTACTTCTTCGTCACTTTCTTCTTGCCGGCGATAGCGCGCCGTGGACCCTTCTTGGTCCGCGCATTGGTATGGGTCCGCTGGCCGCGAACCGGCAACCCGCGGCGATGGCGAATGCCGCGATAGCTGCCGATATCCATCAGCCGCTTGATGTTCATGGCCACTTCGGTCCGAAGCGCGCCTTCCACCTTGACCGAGCGCTCGATCATCTGGCGCAGCCGGGCCACCTCGGAGTCGGACAGATCGCGAACTCGGGTGTCCGGGCTTACGCCGGTTTCACCGAGGATGCGGCTGCTAGTAGGCCGACCGATGCCGAAGATGTAGGTGAGCGCAATCTCCACCCGCTTCTCGCGTGGGAGGTCCACGCCTGCGATGCGTGCCATGATCAGCCTTGCCGCTGTTTGTGCTTGGGATTGCGCTTGCAGATGATGCGGACGACACCCTGTCTCTTGATGACCTTGCAGTGCTCGCAAATCGGCTTCACGCTGGAACGAACCTTCACGCGTCTCTCCGGACCGGGTTTCTGGAATAGCTACCCAATATAGGGAGGGGGGGAAACAGACGCAAGTGAAAGTGCCAGCCTCACCTACCCGATCACCCGGAACTCTACCAAACTCCAGCCACCTGCTCCGAGTCGATAGCCCAGAAGCAGGACTTGGCTCCGGACATCCTGAGTCCCTGTGACCCGGTACCGCCGCTGTAACTCAACGTACCCTCTGCCGGTCTCCACTTGACGGGCGGCCCGGACCACGACTTCTACCTCCTGCGACGGAGAGAGGTAGTCAGTCAACAGCGCGGCGGCTTGGGCCGGGCCCAGGGCCACCGACGGATCGGCCCCCGGCAGCTGGATGAGGACCCGTGGGCTCTCTGCTATGAGGGCCGCCGGGTTGTGGGTGAACCACGCCTCGCGCGCCCGTTCCGCGGCCTCGAGCAAACCACCGTCCTGAGCCCGAAGGGCAACGGCGTTCATGATCAGCATCAGGATCAAACACAGCCTCTTCACCGCGCCTCCTCCAGGAACTCCTCAAAAGCCGAAGCCGGGTCGACTGCCTGCAGAATGGGACGGCCGACCACTAAATGGGTCGCTCCGTTCGTCACTGCGTCCTTCGCAGTGGCCACCCGAGCCTGGTCGCTGGCCGGATCCGACCGGCGCCGGATCCCCGGAACTACGATCAGCGGCTCGGGTCCCAACCGGCCACGCAAGACCGATACCTCCTGAGGAGAGCACACGATGCCTTGAAGCCCGGCGGCCACGGCCACAAGAGCCTGCCGCTCTACTTCGCTTCCCAGATCCACGTCTGCGCGTCCCACCGCACGGCCGTACCCCGCCGGGTCGTGCGACGTGAGCACCGTGACGCCCACCAGCGCCACGTCACCTCCCCCCGAAACTGCGGCGGCCTCCATCATGGCACTGCCACCGAGGGTGTGCACCGTCGCCATGGAGACACCCAGCTCCCGGGCCGCGGTAACGGCGCCGGCAACCGTGTTGGGTATGTCATGCCATTTGAGATCGAGGAAAACCTTGAGGCCTCGCGCGGTCAGCTGCCGGACGAAGTCGGGCCCTTCCCTGGTCATCAGGATGGAACCGACTTTGACCCACTGAAGGGTTGGAAGCTGATCCAGTAGCCGGAGAGCGTCGGCCGCGCGCGGGGTATCGAGCGCCAGAACGAGCTCGCTCATCCGCTCCGTTCCAGATCGGCGACAATCCGCTCGGGCAGACGTGGGTCCGCCAACCCCGCAGTGCCGATGGCTACCAGCGAGGCGCCGGCCTTGAGGTACTGTCGTGCATCCTCAGCTGATCGCACGCCACCAACCCCGATGATCGGCGTCTCTCCGATGCGCTCGGCGATACGGGACACCGCCAGTACTCCCATGGGAAGAAGCGCCGGCCCGCTGACACCCCCATTGCCGTTTCCCAGCCTGGTGCCTCGCGGTCCGGAAAATAGCAGACCGGGCATGGTGTTCACGGCGCTGATACCGTCGGCACCGGCATCACGTGCTGCGATCGCCATGCCCGCAATGTCGGGCAGCACCGGCGAGAGCTTGGCGATGAGCGGCAGGCGGGTGCGCGCACGACACTGCGACACGATGCGGTGCACGGAAGCAGTGTCGGCGCCGAATTCGATACCACCGGCGTGGGTGTTAGGACAGGAAAGATTGAGCTCGAACGCCGTGATTATAGGGCTGCCGTCCAGCTCACCGACGACTTCGGCATATTCCTCGGCAGCAAAGCCAACGACGTTGACGATGACGTTCGTGCGATGCAGCCGGGAGGCCAGCCATGGAAGATGTTCATCCCGGACTCGAGCCATGCCCGGATTGGCCAAGCCTACCGAGTTGAGCATGCCTCCGGTGAACTCGGCCACACGGGGCGCAGCGTTGCCGGCTCGTGGCTCCCGAGACACGGCTTTCGTGATGATGCCACCGAGCCGGTCGAGATCTACGACGCCGTTCAGCTCCTGTCCGAACCCGGCAGTCCCGGCAGCAAGAAGAATGGGATTCTGGAACCGCCTGCCGAACAGTTCGCGGGAGAGAACCTGGCCAGGCACTAGGGCTCGACGACCCGCACGGTGGGAGCGGGCTGCGGGCGCCGCCGACCGGGTGCGTCATCATCGTCGCGAGCGGGAGCATCGGGCTGGCCCGCTCGCGGGCGGCCACGGCGGGACGGAAGCGTTCCACCAGCGGCAAAGGCGCCGAGGGAGTCTTCCAGGGAGCGGTAGGCGGAGCCTTCTTCGCCTCTGATCATCGCCAGGTAAGGGCTGTCGAGATAGCGGCTCTCGAGGATCACTCGCCCAGAGTCAGCCCATTCGGGGTCGAGTTGCTGTGCGGCAAGGACGGCTTTCGGCGCATAAGGAGAAACCGGCCACTCGTTCACGATGCGGAGGAAGATTCCATGGGCCAACCGCGGGGCCTCGAGAGAATCGCGCGCCGCCTCACCCAGCAGGAACAGACGAAGATCCCCCTGCGCTGAACCTGCCGGAACGGAATCGGACGAGGCCATCACTCGCAGGGCTGTCGCCTGTAACTGGCCCACTTCGGGTGTGAGTGTCCGATGCTTCTCGGCGACTGCCCGCAGGGCCTTGATTACCGGGGGAAGCTCCCCAGGCCGGCTCACTCGGCGGAGATCCAGCCGAACGAGTTCCAGGCTGGCCCGACCGGCAGCATCTCCAGCACCACCGACCTTGACGGCCTCCCGGAAGCGCGCCAGAGCGCGAGCCGTATCTCTACCGGCGAGACGGAGTCCGTCGTCAAGGAGCCACCGGGCCTGTTTCTCGTCGGTTCGCTCCAGACGCCGAAGACGATCCACCAGGCCGGACGCGCTCGACGGATCCTGACGGCCGAGCGTCACTACCAGCGAGTCCCAAGGTTGTGTGGTGTCGCCCTTGGAGATCAGTGAGTCGGCCAGGGCCATCGCTTCCGGGAGCCGACCCGCGCCTGCGAGCGAGAGGAGAAGCTCAGGTAAGACCCGAGGCTCCGGCGAGCCTTCGAGGAGGGTCACCGCCTCCTCATACCGTCCCAGCGCGCGAAGCGTTCGGGCCCTCTGAAACCGGGCTTCTCCCTTTCGGGCCGTGCTCTTGCTTTCGATGACCTGCGCAAAGGCCGCGTCTGCTGCTACGATGTTGCCAAGCATGGCCTGACAGCGTCCGGTGGCTAAGCCACGTGTCTTCCCTGAGCTCGGGCTTCAGGTTCGCGACAGCTGCGCGGCTCAGCGGTCCGAGCGCCTGCTCGCACTGACCCAGTTTTGCCAGGGCGAGCCCCCGGAGGATCGACGCTTCTTCGGCGTACTTGCTGCGGGGATGGCGGACCAGAACGGATTCTGCCTTCGTTGCAACCTGTCCCCACAAATTGTTCGCCTCGAAGGTTCGCCCGTCGCGCTCGGCCTTACGCGCCGAGCTGGCGAGACGATTCGCGTTATACATCCCGTTGTAGTACACGCATCCCGCCAGGAGACCAGCGCAGCAGAGCCCGGCGACAAACGCACGGAGACCGGTTACCGGGCGGCGCATCATTGCCGGACTCCCGAGTCACGCGCCTGATTGGTTTTCCGCTCGTATTCGATAAGGTACGCGACGATCGCGTCGGCAATGGCAGCCGCCATGGCCTTCTGGCTGGACCGGGTAGTCAGAAACTGCCCATCCTGGGGATTGGTACTGTAGCCGAGCTCGACGAGGATGGCTGGACGCCGTGCCGTGGTGAGCACCATGAAGCCGGCCTGTTTGACACCGCGGCTGTCGCCGGTGTGCACGGTTCCAAGGTTTCGCTGTACCAGCTCTGCGGCTCGAGCGGACTCCCTGAGATGCTCGTTCAGCTGGAGGTCCTTGAGGATGAAATCAATCCCGTCTCCGGTTGCCGCTGCGGCCGTGCCAGTTTCGAAACGGACGGCTTCGTTTTCCATCTTTGCAACCCGTGCCGCCTCTTCAGTCTTGGCTTCCGCCAGAAAGTAGGTTTCGAAGCCGCGAATGTCGGTGTACCCACGCCGCCTCGCCAGCGAGTTCACGTGCAGGCTCACGAACAGATCGCAATCGTCGGTGCAGTAGGCGCCCCGGTCACCCAGCGCAATCAGGGTATCGGAGGTCCGGGTCATCTTCACCCCTACGCCCCGGCGCTTGAGCTCCTCCGCCAGCGAGCAACCCAACGGCCAGGGTGACTTCCTTCTCCCGCGTACCTCGAGGGAAAAACACGCCTGGATTTCCGGGATCCACCCCGCCATGGCCGGGGTCGATGGTCACGATGTGTCCCGGACGTAGACCATTCGGGAGCCGCCCAGCTTCCCGAGTCTCGGTTGGAGTGCGGGCGACGGGCGTGCGAGCTCCCACTCCTGCATCGATCAGACGAGCGCGCCTCCGATCGTAGCGATAGCGGTCGCCGAGGGCGGAGGGGAGTACCTCGGCGATAAATTGAAACGGCAGGAAAAGAGTGTCGCGGGAAATCGAGGCTGCAGCGGCCAGGGGCAGCAGCCGATCATCGAAGACGTAGAGTGGTGCTCCCAGCAGGAAGCGGAACGACCGAGGCCCGATCGACACTTCTGCCCAGCCATCGCTCACCGTTTCGGATCCATCCAGAGCCCGCATGAGCCTGGGTGCCGCTATGACTGGCGCCCCGCTGCCATCGGCTCGAATCGGGATTCTGGTTTCGCCGTTCACCCCTGTAATGGTGACAACACCGGGTGCGGAGTCGGCCGCAAGCGCAGTGAGGACGAGCATAAGGAGAGTACCGATCATCGCCGCCCTCGAATCGAGACCGCGCGCGCTACCTCCCGCTCCATCACCTTGCGCTTGATCGTTTCACGCTTGTCATGCTGCTTCTTTCCCTTGCCGAGGCCCAGCACGACCTTGGCTCGGCCGCGCCTGAAATAGAGCTCGAGCGGAACGAGGGTAAGGCCCCGCTGCTCGACGGCTCCAATCATCTTCTCGATTTCGCGGCGATGCAGCAGGAGCTTGCGAGCACGAACCGGATCGTGGTTGTAGCGGTTGCCCTGCTCGTAGGGTGTGATGTTCATGCCTTCCAGGAAGACTTCCCCGTTCTTTACCCTCGCGTACGCCTCTTTGATGGACGCCTTGCCGTTCCGAAGCGACTTGACCTCGGTGCCGGTGAGCACGATTCCCGTTTCCCATGTTTCGAGGATGTGGTAGTCGTGAGTCGCCTTGGGATTGCGGGCGACTGATTGCTTCCGCTCAGCGGGCGGGGTGGTCTCGGGGCTCACTCGGGATACCTAAGCAAAGGATAGGCCACCACTTCGGGTGGGTCAACGGTTTCGGGTATAGAGACGGGAAGGACCGCAAGAGATGGAAGGACAGCCAAACAACACAGTGCCGAAGGCGGGACTCGAACCCGCACGGGCTTGCGCCCACTGCGCCCTGAACGCAGCGCGTCTACCAGTTCCACCACTTCGGCGAAGGGCGCAAACTAGCTGCCCCACTGGCGCGGGGTCAACATTAATAGCGGGCTAATCCCGGCTCCACTCGTTCCGCCCACGCATCGATACCCCCGGCAAGACTTCGAACCTTGCTGAAGCCGGCCCCCTTCAGGATCTCCAGCGCTTTCATTGAGCGGGCGCCATGATGACAATGGGTTACGATTTCCGAATGACCGTCCAGCTCGCCCAGCCGTTCGGGCAGCTGGTTCAGCGGAATCAACCTGGCGCCCGCTATGTGCGCGATCTCCCACTCGTGGGGCTCCCGTACGTCGATCAGCACCAGGTCCTCGCCCTTATCGTCCAGCTCAACCTTGAGCTCTTCCGCCGTAATCTCCGGTCCTTCATACGGAGGCTCAGCCCCGATGCCACAGAAGGCCTCATAATCGATCAATTCACGAATAGTCGGATTCGTCCCGCACAGGGGACAGGCAGGATCCTTCCGCAGCTCGAGCTCACGAAAGCGCAGCTTCAAAGCATCGAACAAGAGCAGTCGGCCAATCAAAGATTTTCCCGCCCCAATGATCCACTTGATAGTCTCCAGCGCCTGGATGCTACCGATGATGCCCGGTAGAACTCCAAGCACACCGCCTTCGGCGCAACTCGGAACCAGTCCGGGAGGTGGCGGCTCTGAGTACAGGCAACGGTAGCAGGGGCCCTGTTCAGCATAGAACAGCGAGGCCTGGCCTTCGAACCGGAAGATGCTGCCGTAAACATTCGGCTTCCCCAGCAGTACACAGGCGTCGTTCACCAGATATCGGGTGGGAAAGTTGTCGGTGCCGTCGACCACGATGTCGTACTCACGGAGTATCTCCATCGCGTTCTGTGACGTCAGCCTGGTTTCGTGCCGCTCGATCCTGACGTTCGGATTGAGATCAGTAAGACGCTCTTCGGCAGAGTCCAGTTTTGGGCGGCCCAAGGTAGACGTCCCGTGCACAATCTGCCGCTGAAGATTGGTCAGATCGACAACGTCGAAGTCCACGATGCCAATCGTCCCTACCCCGGCCGCGGCAAGATAGAGCGACAAGGGCGAGCCGAGTCCGCCGGCACCGACCGTGAGCACCCTCGCGGCCTTCAGCTTTCGCTGGCCGGCAACTCCGACTTCAGGCAGCAGCAGATGCCTCGAGTATCGAAGCATCTCAGCATGTGACAGCGGCAGCTTTGCCTCGGTCGCCGCCGGAGATCCGCCAGCGATGCTTGGCACTATGGTAAGCACGTCTCCGGCGCGAACCGGAGTTTGAGTAGATGCGAGGTGCCTGATGTCGGTCTCGTTCAGGTAGAGGTTCACAAAGCTGCGGAGCCGTCCATCCTCCTGCATCAGGTGCCGCTTGAGACCACCATGTTTGGCAATCAACCCCTCGAGCACCTGCCCGACGGTGTCGCCGCTCAGCACGATGGAATCGTCACCGCCAGTAAACGGGCGCAGTGGCGTCGGGATCGAGACAGTGACTGGCATAGTGTCAGACCTCACTCAAGACGTCTATCGGTTCAGAACGCATCGTCGATCGGTCATCGTCCAACACCCAGCTGGCCACCTCAGCTGCCTGCCCACCAGCAACCCTGAGGATCAGATAACTGTACCAGGGCCACGCCTGCTCCACGTCGAACGCCGAAGGCACGGCCGGATGGTCAGGGTGAGAGTGATAGCAGCCCAGAACCTCCTGCTTGACGGATCGTGCATCGGCTTCGATCCGACGCAGATCATCAGGTGCAATCAGGTACCGATGAGGATCATCGGTGCGACGGTTCGTTGCCGGAACCAGTCTTGTTACCCGCTTCACCTCGCCAGCTGTGCCCAGGAGGACTCCGCAGCACTCAGCCGGATAAGCTCCTTCCCCCTGACGCCGGATGTCGTCAACGAGAGCGTGGTCCATCCGTAGCATCAGGCCACCGTCCAGCGGTGTGGCTCACTCAGATACCGGCTTCCTGTGTCGCAGCCGACGACAACGACGTAGGCCGCGGAATCTTTGCTCAATATCTCCAGTCCGGCGGCCAACGCTGCTCCGGCAGACCAGCCCACCAGGTACCCAGTGGTGCGGGCCAGCTCGCGCGCGGTTCGGTCGGCGACTTCGGTCGCCACCTCAACAACCGTGTCGGGCAACCTGGGGTCATAGAGAGCCGGCAAATGGGCGGTCGTTCTCAGATGCTTCAGTCCTTCGAGGCCATGCAGGGGCGAGTCTGGCTGAACCCCCACCAGCTGCACGCGCGGATTTCTTTCCTTGAGAAACCCCCCGGTGCCCATCATGGTTCCGGTCGTCCCCAGCGCAGCCACAAAGTGGGTCACCTCGCCCTCGCTCTGGGCCCAGATCTCAGGTCCGGTGGTCTCGCGATGGGCCCGCGGATTCGCAGGATTGCTGTACTGGTCAGCGTAGAAGTAGCGCTCCGGAAATTCCCCAACCAGTTCCCGTGCGCGCTCCACCGCGGCATCTGTGCCGCCGAGCCGATCAGTCAGCACCACTTCGGCCCCATAGATTTCAAGCAGGGCACGTCGCTCGGGACTGGCGTTCCCGGGAAGACAAATCGTGACGCCGATCCCGGCGGCCGCGCCGAGCATGGCGTAGGCGATCCCCGTGTTGCCGCTGGATGCGTCCAGAAGCCGCTTGGCCGGCAGCTCGCCCCGGCAGAGCCCGTCGCGGAGAATCGCGCGAGCCGCGCGATCTTTTACGCTGCCGCCTGGGTTCAGCCACTCGGCCTTCAGGTAGAGTGGCCGCCTTCCGAAATCCGTTTCTACCGGGAGCAGTGGCGTGTTGCCGACCGCGTTCCACAGCGCCGGCTCCCGGAACCCCTCCTGGCCTACCCGCCTCATCCGACCTCCTCAAAACAAAAAACCCGACCAGTGGCCGGGGAGATGCTCGCGATCCGAGACGCTCAACTTGCCGAGGAAATCCCAACCAGCTCCTGAACTTCGGTCTCCTGACGCATCAGATCGGCGAGGGTAATCCCAGCCAGCAGCTGATCCACGCGCTGCTGCAGTGCCTGCCAGACCGGCCGAATGCTGCAGGTACTGCCAGGGCTACATCGCCCAGCTTCCACCGGGTGCGTCTCGCAGTTGATCTCGAATGTCTGATGCTCGGAGGCGGCCATCACATCACGCACGGAGATGGCTTCCGGCAAGCGAGCCAGGAAATATCCGCCCTTTGCTCCCCGAACACTCTGCACCAGGCCGGCCCGACGGAGGCGGAGCAGGATCTGCTCGACATAGTCGGCCGGCAAGCGCTCGATATCGGCCAGCTCACGCGCTGCGACGGGACCGGAACCCCTGCGTCCGCGCTTGGCGAGGTGAATCGAAATAATCAGGCTGTATTCGGTCCAGGTGGTGACCCGCATGATGGGAATATGGGGCGGAGAGAGTCGGGAATCAATCAGCTCTTGTCTGCCGCCGTCCAGCGCGCCACCTCTTCCGCGCTCATGTTCCCGAACGGGCGAATCCGTCCATCCCGGAAGGAGCCGCCCAGCACGTCGCCCAGGTACTGCGACCACGAGAGCAGCGTACCATAGCAGACCGGCTCCGCTTTCTCCTCCTCCGACAACTCTTTGTCGAGGCGGCGGAGCAACTGCTGCATGATGGGGGCGGGAATCCGCGAACGCTCCGAGGGAAAGATGAACCCGTACAGAATCAGGTGGGCCAGAAGCACGCGCCAGTGGCTGCCAAACCGCTCGATCAATCGGTTCCAGTCCATACGTTCTGCGTGAGCCAGGATCAGATGGACGACATCAGCGCCGTCGAAGCGTTCCCGCTCCATCACGAACGCTTTCGACCAGACGGTTTCCTCAGCCGGGGCAATTTTGACCGGTACGCCGAGGACAGTCTGGTCGGTGGCGTGCTGGAACCAGCCGTCGTCTACTGCCGCGATGCCATTGCCTGAGCTGAAAATGACATCGATGAAGCCTTCGGGCGACCGGATCTTGGCGAGCCAGTGAGAGAACACGAGCTCGGTCTCGTATCCCGCAGCGGCGCAGGCCTCCAGCAGGCGCTGCACGTCGCCCGGACGCGCAAAGATGTCGAGATCCTTGGTGGACTTGTCGATGCCGGCCTGATGAATGAACGCGAAGGCTCCTCCCACCAGGAATGGAACGCCGGCGCGGTTTAAAACCTCCATCGCGTCTCGGTAGAACAGGCGGGACGGAGTCTCCACCAATGACTGCGTAGGCGCCAGCGCCATGAAGCCTCCTGGGGGATGGCCTATGATATTGATCCTCAGCCGATTGAGGTGTGGCCCACATCACCGCGATAGTAGCCGATGAGAAGAGATTGGGGCGAGATGACCAAGAAAACTGGCACTGTGCGCGTCGCCGCCGTCGGCGACATCCATCTGGGCGGCAAGGGATCGGACGCCCCCCTACAGATTCTGTTCGGCCAGGTATCCGACCACGCCGACGTGCTGGCACTCTGTGGAGATCTCACCGACCGGGGTGACCCCGAAGAAGCTCGGCTGATGGCGAAGGCTTTGTCGGCGGTGTCCGTGCCCATCGTTGCCGTACTGGGCAACCACGATTACGAGTCTGGCAAGGAGCGAGAGGTCGCCAGGATTCTCTGTGATGCCGGCGTTCACGTCCTCGACGGCGAGGCTCATGAGGTGCTCGGGGTCGGATTTGCGGGGATCAAGGGATTCGCCGGCGGTTTCGGACGGAGGGCGCTGGGACCTTGGGGCGAGGGCCTGATCAAGCAGTTCGTACGAGAGGCCCTGGACGAAGCACTGAAACTCGAGACCGCTCTCAGCCAACTCCGCACCGAGCGCCGTGTCGCCCTGCTGCATTACTCACCGATTGCCGCCACAGTACTTGGTGAGCCACTCGAGATCTATCCCTACCTGGGGTCCAGCAGACTGGAGGAGCCGCTCAGCCGGTATCCTGTGGATGTGGTGTTCCACGGCCACGCCCACCATGGATCGCCCGAGGGCCGAACCATGGGAGATGTACCGGTTTACAATGTCTCGATGGTGCTCCTGCAGGAGAGCTTTCCTGATCGACCTGCATTCCGCGTGGTGGAGCTTCCCGTAAACCGTCCCGCCGATGGACGGGATGACGCCGCTCGAGCAACCCCACATCGCCGTGTGACCGATCGAACGAACGCGTAGAGTCGAATTTGTTCGTTCCTCCGTCAGCCTCCTGACGGAATTCCTTTTCCTCCAGGTACGCCGAGCTCGGTCATCGCACGCAAATCCAGTACTTCGTCCAGCTCCCGCCCGCTCAGAATCCCCTTCTTCACGACCAGCTCACGCACTGTGAGGCCCTGGGCCACTGCTTCCTTGGCCAGCTTGGCCGCCTCGGCATATCCGATCTTGGGAGCCAATGCCGTTACCAGCGCCGGGCTTCGCTCGAGCCAGTAGGCGCATTGAGCTTCATCTGCGGCGATGCCATCCACGCACCGTTCCGCCAGGAGTGCGCCGGCGTTGCCCACGATGATCAGCATGAACACGATATTGTGCGCCATGACCGGCATCATGACGTTCAACTCGAGCTGCCCTGCCTCCGCCGCTAGTGCTACGGTAGTGTCCAGTCCGAGTGCCTGGAAACACACCTGGTTGACCATTTCGGCGATCGAGGGATTCACCTTCCCCGGCATGATGCTGGAGCCGGGCTGGACGGGGAGAAGGATCTCCGCCAGACCAGTGCGCGGGCCCGATGCCAGAAGCCGGATGTCGTTGGCGATCTTGTTCAGGTCCAGCACGTAGGCGCGCAGTGCGCCGCTGAGCGTCGCGATGTCTCCCATGGATTGCATCAGCTGTACCCGGTCTTGCCCGACTCGAACCTTCAGTCCGCTGACGCGCTGAAGCTCCGCCACCATCAGCGCCGGGTATTGCTGCTCGGCGTTGATGCCGGTGCCTACGGCGGTGCCACCGATGTTCATCTCACGCAGCCACTCGGCCGCTTCTTCGATCTTCCGGCGGTGCCGGTCCACCGTTCCGCCATAGGCGGTAAACTCCTGCCCCAGGCGAATAGGGGTGGCGTCCTGCAGATGCGTGCGTCCCGACTTTACGATACCATCAAACTGTTTTCCCTTTGCGAGCAGCGATGCCGAGAGCCGCTCGAGACTCCGGAGTGTGGCGGGAAGCGTGGCGAGCGTGGCCAGGCGCATGGCGGTGGGGATGACGTCGTTCGTGCTCTGCGCCATGTTCACATGGTCGTTCGGGTGCACCGGCTGATAGGTACCGAGCGGAGAACCGAGGATTTCGTTGGCCCGGTTCGCCAACACCTCATTACAGTTCATGTTGTGGCTGGTGCCGGCGCCGGCCTGGTACACATCGACGATGAACTGCTCGCGGTGTTGTCCGCCGAGCACTTCGTCGGCCGCCTGCACAATGGCATCGGCCAGCCGGGTTTCGAGCCGCCCGGTTTTCTTGTGCACCAGCGCCGCTGAACGCTTGATCCAGATGACCGCGTCCACGAAGGCAGGCAGAGGCTTCAGGCCCGAAACCGGAAAGTTCTCCGCCGCCCGGAGCGTCTGGATACCATAGAGCGCGCCGGCGGGAACCGCTTTCTCGCCAAGCGGATCACGTTCTATTCGAGTAGTGGTCATGAAAACCGTCGCGTCTGTGGAGGCGTATGCCCGACTACTTCAAATCGATACAGAGCCTGGCCGCGTTCAGCGGTGACAAGAGCACCAAGACGGACCTGTTTGCGAGCGGGCAGATATTTGTGGGCCTGAACTGCTTCGAGCCCGGACAGTCGCAGAAAACTCACGTGCATGCCGGGTCCGACAAATTTTATCTCGTCATGTCGGGAAAGGCGAGGATGGTGGTGGGAAACGACACCCGTGAGGTCGGCGCCGGAACCGTGGTCTGGGCGCCTGCCGATGTTCCGCATGGAGTGCTCCAGGCGGTGGAGCGGACCGTGATGCTGGTAGCCATCGCTCCGCCGCCGCACAGCGTTCACGCATCCGCCCCACCGGCAACCTGAGGCGCTCTCCCCCTCAACAGCTTCTGCATTACTGGCCATCCGTAGATAGTGACTGCCAACCACACGCCGAGCAGCACTCCGATCCCATTGGTGTAGAAGCGCCACGCAATCAGAATCCAGCCATGCCCTTCGCCGAGGGCGCCCGCGGCACCCCCGAGATATCCGAGCTCCACCACACCGGCCCCCGACGGAGTCGGTAGAACCATCTGGCTATAGAGAAGGGCGAACGAGCCGAACACCATGGCCGGCACCTCCGGCGGATTCGGCAATGTCAGCAGGAGCACCGGAAGGATTGCGATGCGTGTCAGCATTGCAACCAAACTGAGAGGCAGGCTCGCGAGCAGCGGCCAGCGCGGCATTCTTCTGAGATACACCAACACTCGGCGCAATGGTCGGCGGACCCGGCTGGTCGTGGGTGAAACAAGCCGGCGAGTGTACCACCAGATGAGAAGGCCCACGACCAAGACGAGGATCAGCCATGGCCAGGCGCGTGCGGCGGCGGACCTGAGGCCGGGACCCGCGGTCGCCCACCATTCCGGCGCATACCTCCAGATCAGCCAGCCTCCAACGGCGAACAGCACCACACGCGACGCTATGGCTTCGAGTGTGACCCCCACGAGAGCAGCTGTCAGGCGAGTCTTGCTTCTCAAAAGCCCCGCCAGCCGAGCCGGCTCACCACCGAGCCGCATGGGCGTCAGTGCGTTGGCGGCATCACCAAATGCGTTCGTGACCAGAGCATCTCGTACTGTCAGACGGCTGCCGAGTCCTTGCATGATCCATTGAATTCGCCACGCGCGAACCAGGAAGTCGATTGCGACGAGTCCCACGCAGAGGACGTGAGCCTCCATTACGCTCACGAGGAGATCACCCCTCGATAGACTGCGAACAGACGGTCGAACACCGTGCTCCAACCGTGATGGGCTTCAACGTACGCACGCCCTGTGTTTCCCAGTCGCGACAGATCGTCGCTGAGGATTCGTTCGGCGGCTCGAGCCAGGTCGTCATGGTCGCCTGAGCCGTAGAGCGCGCCGGCGCCTGAGCGGGTGACCGTGTCGGCAACGCCACCCTGATTGACCGACAGCACAGGATTGCCGCTGGCGAGGGCTTCGAGTGACGCGAGACCGAATGTCTCCGCGGGGCCCGGCGCCACGTAGAGGTTGACTGCCGCATACAGGTCAGCCAACACGTCGCGATCGTGCTGGAATGGAAGCCAGATAGCGCGGTCTCCTCCTGGTGCATTGGCGAGCGCGCCGCGAGCCGGACCGTCTCCGACGATCACGAGTCGCGCACCAGTATCGCTCCACCTGCATCCACCCGCGCAGCAGCACATCGAGATCCTTTTCACCCGCTATCCTGCCCACGTACATAGCGAGCATTCCATCGGGCAGACCGAACTTTTTTCGGGTCTGGGCTGCGTAGAGTCGACGTCGCGGGTGGAAGCGGTCGAGGTCCACTCCCAGCGGGACACTCACGACGTTTCGCACGCCCTCGTGCTGGAGTTGCTTCAGCACGGTTTCTGATGGAGCGATAGTGGTCTGCACCAAACCGGCGAGTCGCCGGACATAGCGCCATGCTGCCGCACTGGCAGTCCGGCGTAGCCAACCCGCGGACGCCGGGCGGGGCGCGATGATGCGGGGGAAGTTGCTGTGGTAAAACCACACGGCGGGGACATCCAAACGCCGCCGCGCAAGGTGAATCAACCAGGGGGCGCACCACGCGCTCCCCACCTCGATCACATCGGGGCGCTCATGAGCCACGATTCGGCTGGTGGATCTCGTGGCAAGCATGAACCGATACGGTTTCTGCGTGGGGATCGGAGCCCCGCGGAGCCGATAGCAACGCACCCCGGATCCTTCCAGGATCTCGTCGGCCGCCCCGGGCACCACCAGCACCTGCCGCAGAGCAGGATCTCTCTGAACGTAGCGAGCCTTCTCGAGGAGGTACGTGCGAACACCTCCCGTGCTCTCGCCAAAGAATTCCGAGATATCCAGGATGCCGAGCGCGCCCGAGCGGAGGGGTGGCGGCAGCTCGGAGTGTGCGATGTCGAGCGCCGTGCCGGGTGCTATGCCGAGGGGCTTTAGATCCAGTATGCCGGGAGTGGACTCAGTCAGAACAATCGCCTAGCGGATACATCGTTCCACAGTTGCGGCAGCGGTTCTTGCAGCCCCACAAGCGATCCGGCACTTCAAAGCCGCAGCGATTGCATGTCAGGTGTTCAGCGGGGCGGCGAGGCAGCGGGGCAGATTCTACACCAGGAGCTCTAGGCAGTGGCGCGGACACGAGCGTCGAACCTCGCTGCTGCTGCCCGGCTGCCCCGCTGCCCCGCTGACTACCCAAGCCGATACGCCCCCGTGAGAAACGGATTGGTCAACCGCTCCATTCCCACAGTTGTATCAGGACCATGACCGCTGTGAACCACCGTGGAATCCGGCAGGGATAGAAACTCGGACTGTATCGTTCCCATGAGGGTGGATGCATCTCCACCCGGGAGGTCGGTACGTCCGACGGAACCGCTGAACAGGACATCGCCGCCGAAGATCATGCCCTCGCCGAGAAAGCTGACGCTGCCGGGAGAGTGGCCGGGTGTGAACCGCACCACGAACTCGTATCTCCCCACACTCACAACTTGCCCGGCCTGAAGCTCCCGGTGCGGCGCAGGCGGCGGCCCGAGCTCGAGACCGACCCACGCTCCGTACTGCGGCAGCGCGTCATAGAGCGGTCGATCGAGGGGGTGGAGACTGATCGGCGCTCCCGTTGCGCCGTGGACAGCTTCCACACCCATGATGTGATCTATATGACCGTGAGTGAGCCAGATCTCACGCAGCTGCCAGTTGCGTGAGCTCAATTCGCCAAGAAACAACCGGTGATCTTCACCCGGATCGATCATGACCGCTTCACGGGTCCGCCGGTCGGCCAGCAAATAACAGTTCTCGACGAACTGCCCGTTGGGAAGTGACACGACCTCCAGGTCAGACACCGACCTGTGCCTTGGCAGCGAGGCGGCTCTTCCGATCGGTCAAATACTTTTCGACGGCTATGGCAGCCGTCGTAGCATCTCCCACCGCCGTGGTGATCTGCCGGGTGAGCTGAGACCGGAGATCGCCGGCGGCAAACAACCCCGGAATCGAGGTCATCATTCTGTCGTCGGTGATCAGATAACCCGAGGGGTCATGCGCCACATGCTGTTTCACCAGCCCGGTATTGGGCCGAAAACCGATGAAGATGAAGGCGCCTGAGGCCGCCAGCGAGGATTTCTCACCGGTCACGGTGTCGACCATCTCCACCGTCTGCAACCCGGCCGGGGCGCCCTTGAATTCACGAACCTGCTTGTTCCAGATCACCTCGATCTTCGGGTTGGCGAAGAGGCGCTCCTGCAGGATCTTCGAGGCCCGGAACTGATCCCGGCGATGGATGACATACACTTTTTCCGCATACCGGGTCAGGTAATCAGCTTCCTCGACAGCCGCGTCGCCGCCGCCGATCACCGCCAGGATCTCACCCTTGAAGAATGCGCCATCGCAGACGGCGCAGTAGGAGACCCCACGGCCGGCGTACTCGAGCTCACCGGGAACTTCCAGCTTGGTAGGAGTGCCGCCGGCGGTGAGGATGACAGACGGAGCCTCGTACGAGTGACCGAGCGCGGTGGTTACTTCAAACATGCCGTCATCACGTCGAACGATGGATTCAACGGTGTCCTGCCGAATATCGGCCCCGAACTCCACTGCGTGTGCGGTCATCAAATCCGCCAATTGCCGACCGAGCACATGTTTGAAGCCTGGATAGTCGTCGATCCACTCGGTGTTCAGGAGCTCTCCGCCGGGAACTCCCCGCTCCAGTAGTACGGACCTCAGCATGCCCCGTCCAGCGTAGAGCGCGGCACAGAGACCGGCAGGCCCTGCACCTACGATGACAACGTCCATCTCCTCGCTGCGCGTCATGACAAACCCAGGGCTATTGGCTCGGTGGCTAGTGGCTTCAACACTCCTCAGAATATAGAACGTCCCGAGGTTCCCGTCTGTTCCGATCAGCCCAAGTGCAGAAGATTGACCGCTCCGTGGCACCTGGAGATGGTACCGACCAATACGTTCACCGGCGATCCAGGCTGGCCTGCGGAGGCGACCGAGGCGTCTCCAGCCAGGACGGCGCTGACATCGAACATTCCGACGCCAAACACCCGGTGTTCGCATACGAAGAGGACCGGTCCCGCGGTAGGCGAGGAGAGCTCGAGCCGGCGGGCCAATCCGTCCATTGCGTCTGCCATCTCCCATGTTCTCGGGGCTCGAATGACCGGGCAGATAGCCGGCTCGATGCAGTGGGTAGGACAGGTCCAATCGGCAAACGACACATAGCGGGTTCCATCCGGCGCGCTCGTGTCGTACGGCGTTTCGGGATCGAGCGTCAACGGCCGAGTTTCGATAGCGCGACCAGGCCAGCGGCTGCGGGCTCTTCGGACCAGCCACTCGTACATCAAATGGGGCATCAAGGGAGACGGAACGATGGCATCCGGCGGGCTGCCGGTGGCGGGGGAGGTGCCGGCGAGGTACTCGTCGAAGAAGTCGCCCCATTCCTGCACCACCAGCTGTCGACTTCGGGTCTTTCGTCGATCTCCCGACTGAGCTGACAGTTCGGATCCCGGTCGACCACCAGAAGTCTTCGATATGCAACTCGGTCCCGAGCTTGGGCACGGGCGAGCTGGCCTGCGTAGAAGGTGCCGTAACAACCGCCACCGACGATGACGATGTCCCGAAATTCGACTCTATCGAATACGTCGTCCACCGTCGACAACCAGGACCTCCCCCGTCACGAAGTCTCCCCCTTCCAGAAGGTATAGCAGGGCGGATACCACATCGCCGGGGGCACCGAGCCGCCGGAGTGGGGTCCCGCGGGCAAGTCGTTCCCGTTCCTCGGCATCGTAGTCTTCGGGGACGAGGACGGCGCCGGGCGCAATCGCGTTCACAGTGACATCCGGCGCAAGACTCAGAGCAAGAACCTTCGTCAACATCACGACGCCGGCTTTGCTGATCGAGTGCGCTGCGAAGCCCGGCCAGGGCTCGAGTCCTGCCAGATCCGCGAGGTTGACTACCCGTCCACGAGAGGATCGGAGCGCGGGCGCGGCGCCCTGGGTACAAAAAAATACTGCACGGAGATTGAGATTGTGGATGGCGTCCCACTGCTCCGGTGTCGTCTCATCGAAGCTCAGCCGGTGCATGACGGCTGCGGAGTTGACGAGTACATCGAGACGTCCGAGCTCCTGGACTACACGCCGAGGAAGGAGCGCTCGCCGCGGCGGCATCAGTCAAATCAGCGTCGAAGCACGCTGCCCGTCCACCCGAGTCGAGGATCTCCTGCTTCAGCTGGTACGCTCCCTCGCTCGACGCGTGGTGATGGATGGCGAGCGTCATCCCGCGTTGTGCCAGCGCTGCAGCCATCGCGCGACCGAGCCGCCGCCCCGCACCGGTAACCAGGGCGACGCGGCCCTGCAGCTCCATCAGAGTGATCCGGCGGGAACAGGAGAGATCGGAAGAATTTGCCCGGTTACCGTCGCGTCCGAGCTCGCGAAGGACATCACTCCATCCGTGATCTCCTCCATTTCCACGTAGTGACCTTCTTCACCGGCTGCAGCCACGTTATCGACGGTTCGGACCATGGCGGGCGCAATGGCATTGACGCGGACGTGACGGTCTTGCAGCTCCAGCGCGAGGCTCCGAGTGAACCCGGCCACCGCGGCCTTGGCCGCCGAGTAGACCGCCATCGGGCTTTGCGGATTGAAGTAAGCGATGGAGGCGAAGTTCACGATACAGCCTCGGCTCGAGGTCAGCGCCTCGATGGCCGCCTGGGAGACAAGCACAGTGGTCTTCAGGTTTATCGCGATCTCCCGGTCGATCGCCTGAGCGGTGATATCACTGATAGGACCGTACGTGGTCAACCCACCCGCCACGTTGACGACGATGTCCAACCGGCCGAAGTGCTTGAGGGCAACCTCGACCGCGAGTGCCGCGATGTCAGGTTCGGTCAAGTCGCCGGCCGAAGGTCTGGCGTCGACGCCCTGAGCCGCAAACTCGCGAACCCGTTCGCTCACGCCGACCGCATTGAGATCACAGGCGACGATTTTGGCACCGGCTTTCCCAAACGCCAAGGCAACCGCATTTCCGATCTGCCCGGCCCGGCCCACGCCGGTTATCAGTGCGACCTTGCCCTTGAAGTCGAAGCTCCTGCCAGTCATGGGCGTTCCAGACTCTCGAGAACGATCGCAGCGCCTGGCGCTCCGGCCTGGCTGTACAAGACGGTTCCGTCACGATCGATCAGGCAGACCGACCGCGCAATGCCAGGCATCAAAGGCTTCAACGAGCCATAGGACCGGCTGATTGCCAGGTCGTGGTCAGAGAGGAGGGGAAACGGCAGCCCCAACTTGGCGGCATATGATGCGTGACGGTCCGGCGACGCCGGGTTCACGCCAAAAGGCCGAATGTCATTGTCGCGGTACAGCTGGATCTCGTCGCGCACGGCGGAGAGTTGACGGTTTCAGCCAGGTGTGTTGTTCCCGGGATAGAAAACCAACAGGACCCGGGACTCCTGCAGGAGCCGCCGGAGTTGATAGGTCTGACCATCGGAGGCGGTCGCGGTAAAATCGGGTGCGATACTGCCGGGCTGAAGCAAGCTCATGAGGCCACACGGCTGAGAGAATGGCTGCGGAAATCATCCAGGCGCTCGAGCCAGTCGAGCGGAACTGCTTGCGACCCGATCGTTCCATGCGTGACTCCCGGCTCCGGGTCGCCGTGCCAGTCGCTGCCGCCGGTCCGCAGGAGGCCCAGCTTGAGCACGATGTCGGTGAGCCGCGCGCGAAGGTCGGGATCGTGGCTCGGGTGCCGTGTCTCCACGGCATCGAGTCCCTGGCCTTTGAGTCTTTCGATGAAGGAGCGGGTTCCCCGCTCCTTGAGATGCGCCACCGAGACCAGGCCGCCCACGGCATGCACCAATTCTGCGATGGTGCTGAATGCCGGCAGCGTCTTCTCGATGAAGGCCGGCTTGCCCCGAGCGAGAAACCGATCGAATGCGTCGCCCAGATCCACCGCGCCACCTTGACGGACGATGGCGCGCGCGACATGAGGCCGCCCTACCGCACCCGTTCCGGATTCCTGGAGCACGTTGTCGAAAGACAGACGTATTCCCAGCCGCTGCAGCTGCGCCACCATGGCCTCAGCCCGGCGGACCCGATCAGCCCGGCACTGCTCCGAGGAACGCCTCCAGCTCGGCCGATTGTTCCGGCAAGTAGTACCCGAGCACGTGCATCTCGCCCCAGGGAGCGGCAGCAGAGAACTCGCATCCCGCTACGACTCGAACTCCGAGCCGCTGACCGGCAGCAACAGCTTCCGGAACGCCACCCAGTGTGTCGTGATCCGTGAGAGCAATGGCGGTGAGACCGGCGGCAAGGGCACGCTTTACCACCGCCTCCGGCGTCAGACTTCCATCGGAAGCCGTGGAGTGAACGTGCAGGTCAATGGTTGCAACCCGGCCCACGTTCTCGGCCATATGACTCAGCGGCGGTACCCCATCTCCGGAGCAGTCCAGGACGGTTGGGAGTAGGACAGCAGTTCCCGCAGCTCGGCATCAGTCATCTGACTCAACGAGGCTTCGCGGCTCTTCGGTCCGAGAGGGGAGTAACGTGCGACCCGCTGCTCCCGGTCGGGTCCGACGCCCCGGGTGAAGATGACGCCGAACTCGTCTTTGACGTACTGAGTCGAGCGGCCGCTGACGGATACCTCCCACTGATCGCCATCGACCTCGATGATGCGACGGGGCATGTCAGGCGCTCGTTTCTGCGAACTCTTCGAGTGTCGCCTTCACTGACGCCATAAACCGGTCGGCATCGGCTCCATCCACGATGCGGTGATCGAAGGCCAGCGACAGCATTCCCTTGACGCGAATGGCGATCATATCCGTGTCGTCCACCGTAATGACGGATGGCTGCTTGGTGATGCTCCCGACACAGAGGATTGCTGCCTGCGGCTGATTGATAATCGGGGTTCCGATGACCGATCCGAACACCCCAGGATTGGTGATCGTGAAGGTGCCCTTCTGAACCTCGTCGGGGCTCAGCTTCTTCGTCCGCGCGCGCTCGCCGAGATCATTGATCGCGCGGGCGATACCGAGCAGCGAGAGCTCATCGGCGTGCTTGATCACCGGGACGATCAGTCCCCAATCCAGCGCCACTGCGATCCCGAGGTTGATGTCTCGGCGGAGCACGGTGCTCTCTCCCGATACAGCGGAGTTGAGCACGGGGTGTTTCCGAAGATTGTCAGCTACGGCCTTGGCGATGAATGCCAGATAGGTGAGGTTCACGCCGCGGTCGGCGTATTCCTTCTTTCTTCGTGCGCGGACCCCGGCGACGCGGGTGTAGTCGATCTCGAAAACCGTGTTCACGTGCGGCGAGACGCGCCGCGACATGACCATGTGATCGGCCGTCAGCTTTCGAATCCGCGACCAGGGCTCGACCCGATCTCCTTCCCATGGATCAACGGTCGCTGCCGTGGGCAGCGGGGCCGCCGGCGCGCGGGGCGGTTGGGTGGTACCCGCGCGGTCCGGGGCACCGGAGACTGCCCCGCTGCTTCGCTGCCCCGCCGTCGTCGCCCCGCCTTCGATGTATCCCAGGATGTCGTTCTTCGTCACCCGGCCCGAGATGCCCGTGCCATGGATGGCGCTGATGTCGACTTTATGCTCGGCGGCCATCTTGCGCACCAACGGCGTGGACTTCCGCTGGAGCCGCTCTTCCATTGACTCTGAGGCGCCGTTTCCACCAGTAGAGTCGCTCACAGAGCGGCTGTCCGGCGCGGAACCGGCTGAGGCAGCGGCAGGCATCGACCTGGATGGAGGAGCTTCACTCGGGCGAGCAGCGCTCTTGGGCGGCACGGCCGGCGCTGGGGCCAGGGGTGCCGGGGGCGCGCCGCTCGGAGTGGCGGGCTTCTGCGGAGCCGGAGCCCCGGGGGACGGTGCAGCAGGCGCCTTCGGCTTTTCGGCCGCGGCCGACGCATCGGTTTCGATCCGGGCGACCACCGTCTGCACAGCGACGGTCTCGCCTTCCTGCACCAGGATCTCTGCCAGCACACCAGCGGTCGAAGCTGGGATCTCAGCGTCGACCTTGTCGGTCGAAATCTCGAATATCGGCTCGTCCCGCTTGATCGGATCTCCCACCTTCTTGATCCAGCGCGAAAGCGTGCCCTCGGCGATCGATTCGCCCATCTGCGGCATGATTACATCTATACGGGACATACTCAGCTCCGTCGTTGCAGCAGGTCGAGGGTCGAGAGTCAAGAGTCTACCTGCTGTTGAGACCTCGACCCTAGACCCTAGACCCTAGACTAGTAGTGCGCAAGCCATCTCGCCGCTCGTACAATATCAGCTGTCTGGGGCAACACGAAGTCCTCGAGCTGCGGTGCGTACGGCAGCGGAACGTCGTGAGCCGCGACCCGTTTGATCGGGGCATCCAGCCACTCGAAGGCGAGATCGTTGATGCGCGCGGCGATCTCGCCGGCGACTCCACCGGTCACCGTGTCTTCATGAACGATGAGCACACGGTTCGTTTTCTTCACGGTTGCGGCGATGGCCTCGTCGTCCATCGGTAACAACGACCGCAGATCCAGGACTTCGGCTGAAAGGCCGTCCTCCCGCTCGAGCTGCTCCGCCGCCTCTAACGCCTTCCACACCGTAGCCGCGTACGTGATGATCGAGAGATCGCGTCCTTCCCTCGCCAATCGCGCCTTGCCGATCGGTACCAGGTGATCTCCAGCCGGCAGCTCTTCCTTGATGCGCCGGTAGAGATACTTGTGCTCGAAAAACAGCACGCAGTCCTCGTCACGGATGGCGGCCTTGATCAACCCTTTCGCATCACTCGCCGTGGCGGGGTAGACGATTTTCAGGCCGGGTGTGTGGAGGAACGCAGCCTCGGGGTTCTGCGAATGAAACGGACCCCCGCGCACGTAACCACCGCTGGGTCCACGCACGACCATCGGACAAGGCAGGAATGCTCGGTAACGGGCGGTGGCGACATAGTTGGTAAGCATGTCGTACGCGCAGGAGATGAAGTCGATGAACTGCATCTCGCACACCGGACGCATCCCCATGTGGGCTGCCCCGGCCGCCGCGCCGACGATAGCGGCCTCCGAGAGTGGAGTATCGATGACCCGGTCTTCGCCAAAGCGAGCTTGCAGCCCTTCAGTGACCTTGAATGCACCGCCGTACGCTCCGATATCCTCGCCCATACAGAGAACGTTGGGGTCCCGCTCCATCTCCTCGAAGAGACCCTGCCGAATGGCTTCGAGGTATGTGCTCTCAGGCATCGTCGTGGGTTCCCCAGCCCTGGGCCCGTTCATGCTGGTCTACCGCCGAGCGCACACCCTCACGGTACCAGAGAACGGGTGCGACCGCGGGCTCGGCATAGACGCCGATCAATCCATCCCGCTGCTCTGGAGGCGGTGACGACTCCGCTTCATCCGTCGCGCGGTCGATCTCGGCGGTAACCCGTGCGTCGATCCTCTCGAGCTCCGCCGCCGGCACGCCCTCGGTTCCAGTAAGTGCGGTGATGAACCGGTCCATGGGATCGTTCTCACGAGCCCACCGGTCGATCTCCCCATCCGGCACATACGACTGGTTGTCATGCTCGGCGTGACCCTTGCGGCGGTAGGTCACCAGCTCGATCAAAGTCACGCCTTCGCCCCGGCGGGCACGGTCCACTGCCTCCTTAGTGACCTGGTACGTGGCAACGACGTCGTTTCCATCCGCGCGAACACCCGGGATGCCATAGCCGATCGCCTTGTCCTTGAAGCTGGTGCAGGCGGTCTGCTTGCGAGTAGGAGTCGAGTAGGCATAGCCGTTGTTTTCCACGATCACCACGAGTGGGCAGCGCTGCACAGCGGCAAAGTTGATTCCCTCGTGGAACGCGCCTGTCGAGGTCGCACCATCGCCCACGTACACCAATCCCACCCGCTCTTCTCGTCTCAGCTTGAACGACAGCGTCACGCCGGCCATCACCGGTACCATGTCACCCAGGTGCGAGATCTGCCCGATGAAGCCGCGGACCGTATCCCCGAAGTGGATGTTGAGCTCCCGGCCCCGCGTCGGCGAATCGCCCTTGGCCATGTACTGCCGCAAGATCTCGAGCGGAGTTGCCCCCTGCACCAGCATGGATCCGAGATTTCGAATCAGCGGAGAGAGAACGTCACCCTTCGTTCGGTCGAGTGCGTATGCCGATCCCACGGCGTCGGCCTCCTGTCCCAGAGAACGAAACAGGCCACCGACCACTTTGGTCTGCCGGTAGAGATTGACGAGACGCTCTTCCAGAGACCGCGTGAGCCGCATGTAATAGTAGAGCTCGAGCAGCTGTTCCCTGGTCAGCAGAGTGCTGGAGGCACGTTGGGAGGTGCTGGTAACAGCCATTCGAGTCCGGGGTGCAGGTGGTCAGGCGCAGGAAGATTGACCCGCCGAAAGGGAGAATCAAGCCGGAGGAAGAGCGACTGATTGAAGAAACCGCGGCTTCTGACGGTGCTTCGTGGCCTGCTCGTACGAGTAGGCTGCCTTGATCATCGTCGGCTCACTCCAGGCCGCGCCGATGAATGACAGGTTCACCGGCAGTCCGTATGCAAAGCCCATTGGCACGCTGAGGCTGGGATAGCCCGCAACCGCCGCCGGCGTGGAGCTCGATCCGGTGAAGTGATCCCCGTTGACGAGATCTGTCGGCCACGCAGGACTCCCCGTGGGCGCGACGAGCAGATCCAGCCGATTCCGTGTAAGGACCGCGTCGATCCCTCGTGCCCGCGACAGCCGGCGGCACTGGCGTAACGCCTTTTGATACTCGGACGAGGTGAGAGGCCCTTTCTCCTGCGCCTGAAGGAAGAGCTCCTGTCCAAAGTAGGGCATCTCCCGATCCCGATGGCGCTCGTTGAACTCGATCACATCGCGGAGGGTCTTGTTGCCGGACTTGGCAGCGGTGCCAGATAGATAGTTGTTCAGGTCGGCCTTCAGCTCGTAGAGCAGCACCTGCAGCTCTGCATCGTCGTACTCACCCACGTTCGGTATGTCGGCGGGATCGACGAGGACAGCTCCCTCGCGCTTCAGGACCTCCAGTGACTCTTCAGCCATCCGATCCGTGGCACTGTTGTACCCGAAAAATTTCGCGCGCGCGACCCCAATCCTGAGCCCGCGCAGACCGCCGGTCTGGAGGAATTGCGAATAGTCCGCTTTCGCTTGCCTGGCCGCGTCGGCGGTAGCTGGGTCGCGCGGATCGACCCCGGCCATGACCCCGAGGAGCATGGCTGCGTCAGCTACTGTGCGGCAGAGCGGCCCCGGAGTGTCTTGGGTATGAGAAATGGGGATGATGCCTGAACGGCTGAGAAGACCGACCGTGGGCTTAAGACCCACTACCCCGTTGGCCGAGGCGGGACACACGATCGAGCCATCGGTCTCGGTACCAACGGCTGCTGCGCCCAAGTTGGCGCTGACGGCAACAGCCGAGCCTGAGCTGGACCCGCACGGATTCCGGTCGAGCACATAGGGATTACGGCACTGTCCTCCTCGAGCACTCCACCCGCTGGTCGATCGAGTCGAGCGGATGTTGGCCCACTCGCTCATGTTGGTCTTGGCGAGCAGGACGGCGCCGCCCTGGCGGAGACGGGCTGCCACTCCCGCATCGGATCTGGCGATCCAGCCCTCCAGAGCCAGAGACCCCGCGGTCGTAGTCATCCGGTCGGCTGTGTCGATGTTGTCCTTCAGCAGCACCGGAATCCCGTGCAATGGTCCGCGGGGTCCCTTCGCTTTACGCTCCCGGTCGAGCGCGTCCGCGATGTTCAGCGCATCGGGGTTGGTTTCGATGACGCTGTGAAGTGATGGGCCTTTACGATCCAGGTCCTCGATGCGACGGAGGTAGGCCTGAACCAGGTCGCGCGAGGTAAAGCTGCCGCGGTCCAGCCCCGTCCGAAGATCCGCGAGCGTCGCCTCCTCCACATCGACGGGGCTCCGTCGGTTACTCGCAAGCCGCGGGAACCGGGTTGCTATTCCCGCGGCGCCCGCCATCTGGAGAAAGCTTCGCCGCTGCATTCCGAGCTTTTAGACCTTCAGCGCCGCCGGCCGGACCGACCGTTCCGACGTTGCGGTAATGCCGCTTTCGATGCGCATGCCGAAGAACGACCGGTACACGTAGAACATCGACGCGATGAAGAAGGCAACGGCCAGTAGTCGAGTCAGGGTTCCGGAACCACCCTCGGTGAGGTACACGCCGAGCTCCACCGCGAGCAACCCGAACAGAGTGGTGAACTTGATGACCGGATTCATGGCCACTGACGAGGTGTCCTTGAACGGATCGCCCACCGTGTCTCCAACGATCGACGCATCGTGAAGCGGAGTGCCTTTCATCTTCAGCTCGGTTTCCACGATTTTCTTGGCGTTGTCCCAGGCCCCGCCGGCGTTCGCCATGAAGATCGCCTGGAAGAGTCCGAACATCGCGATGGAGATCAGGTAGCCGATGAAAAAGAAAGGCTCGATGAATGCGAAGGCGAGGGTGGAGAAGAAGACACCAAGGAAGATGTTGAACATGCCTTTCTGGGCGTACTGGGTGCAGATCTCCACTACCCGACGACTATCCTCGACTGACGCCTTGGTCACACCTTCGAGCCGGATGTTTGCCTTGATGAACTCGACTGCCCGGTAGGCACCGGTGGTCACTGCCTGGGTCGACGCACCGGTGAACCAGTAGATCACCGCCCCACCGGTAATCAGCCCGAGCAGGAACGGGGGATGTAGAATGGAGAGATATTCCATTCCCCCAGTCAGGCCATGGGTCAGCGCCATGATGATCGAGAAGATCATCGTGGTCGCTCCAACCACCGCCGTGCCGATGAGCACCGGCTTTGCCGTGGCCTTGAAGGTGTTCCCCGCCCCGTCGTTCTCCTCCAGCAGCTCCTTGGCGGTCTCGAAGTTCACGTCCATTCCGTGATCCCGCTTGAGCTCCTGCTTCACATTGGGCACCTGCTCGATCAACGAAAGCTCGTAGATGGACTGGGCATTATCCGTCACCGGGCCGTAGCTGTCGACGGCGATCGTGACCGGGCCCATCCCCAGGAACCCGAACGCCACCAGGCCGAAGGCGAAGATCGCCGGGGCCTTCATCAACTCCCCCATGCCCATGGTGCTCACGCCATACGCGATGGCCATGAGGCCCATGATGGTGATGCCGAGCCAGTAGGCAGAGAAGTTTCCGGCCACGAACCCGGAAAGGATGTTCAGGGAGGCGCCGCCCTCACGAGAGGAGCTGACGACTTCCCGCACGTGCCGCGACTCGGTGGATGTAAACACCTTCACGAACTCGGGAATGATCGCTCCAGCGAGAGTTCCGCAGGTGATCACGGTCGAGAGCTGCCACCATAGATCAGAGTTGCCACCCAGGTCGGGAACGATGACATACGAGAGCAGATAGGTGAGCACCACCGATACGATCGAGGTGAGCCACACGAGCTGCGTCAGCGGCGTCTCGAAATTGAATCGCACGGCATCACGATACCGATTTTGCGAAACCGCGTTGCTGATGAGGTAGGAGAAGCCTGAGGCCAGCACCATCATCACGCGCATCAGGAAGATCCAAACGAGCAGCTGCGCCTGCACCGATGTGTCCGTCACCGCCAGCACGATGAACGAGATCAGCGCGACGCCCGTGACGCCGTACGTCTCGAAGCCGTCGGCCGTGGGACCGACCGAATCACCGGCGTTGTCGCCGGTGCAGTCGGCTATGACACCGGGGTTCCGGGCATCGTCTTCCTTGATCTTAAAGACCACTTTCATCAGGTCAGACCCGATGTCGGCAATCTTGGTGAAGATGCCGCCGGCAATACGAAGCGCGGCCGCACCCAGTGACTCGCCGATTGCAAAGCCGAGGAAGCAGGCGCCGGCCACGTCCGCGGGAATGAAGAGCAGGATGGCGAGCATGAACAGCAGCTCGACCGAAATGAGCATCATGCCGACGCTCATGCCCGCCCGAAGCGGAATGTCGGACACCGGCCATGCCTTGCCTCTCAAGCTGGCGAATGCCGTCCGCGAGTTGGCAAGCGTATTGATTCGAATTCCGAACCAGGCCACGCCATAGCTTCCGCCCATTCCGATGAGACTGAACAGGAGGATGACGGCGATCTTCGGCAGCTCGAGCCCTGTGACCAGGAAGTAGATGACGATGACAGTGCCGATGAAGCCGAACAGCACCAGCAGCAGCTTGCCCTGCTGCACCATGTATGCCTTACACGTCACGTAGATCAGCTCAGAGATCTCGGCCATGCTGCGGTGCACCGGAAGATTCTTGACCCGGTTGTAGCTCCACAGTCCGAACAGCAGACCCAACACACAGACCAGCAGGCCCGAGAGCAGGATTTGGTGTCCGGTGAACCCCAGGAAGTCTCCCTGGTTCAGATCGGGGAGCCGGAGGTTTACCTCCCCGCCGGGGCGGTGTTCGGGCCCACCAACGCCCTGGGCGACCTCCTGGGCGGCAAGGACGGTGGGTGCGATCGGCGCCAACACGGCTCCGACGAGAAGGAGGAGTCGGGCAATAGAGGCGGGGATCATGAAGGATCTCCTGGGCGTCACTGGCATGGAATTCGGTGTCGTTAGGATGAGGAAATTCAGTAGGCGCCGATGGGACGATGCGTCGGCTCGGCGATGGTGTGGACTCTTGTAAGGAAACGCCTGGCGAGCTTATCGGCTTCGCTCTCGCCGACCTGATCGGTCTTTACCGTGACCAGCGTATAGTGGCCGCCTTCGGCCATGACGGTGACGGTGATGCGTCCGATAGTTCCGGCGAACTCCAGCCGGCGCGGCTGCTGCGTCCCGGTAGTCAGGTTTGCCCCGAAGAACTGCCGCGCGCCGGCCATGACTTCATCCGGCGGAAGGTGGGTTCTATGAAAGTATTTCACTGGCTGCTCGAAGATGCCGGTGCCCGTTGCGCGGTCTGCGTTCACGCATCCTGGTAATACTCGGGATCCAGGTGCGTCACCTGCGTCTCGCCCATCAGGAAACGAAGCGTGTTCTTCAGCTTGATCTGCTGGATGAAGAGGTCATGCTCGGGATACAATCCTGGTGCCACCTGCGGGCTCTTGAAGTAGAAAGAGAGCCATTCCTGAATTCCGCTCAGCCCGGCGCGCTGCGACAGGTCGAAGAACAGGGCCAAGTCGAGCACCAGAGGAGCCGCCAGAATGGAGTCGCGGCAGAGGAAGTCGACCTTGATCTGCATCGGATAGCCGAGCCACCCGAAGATGTCGATGTTGTCCCAGCCTTCCTTATTGTCACCGCGGGGCGGATAGTAGTTGATCCTGACCTTGTGATACATCTTGCTATAGAGCTCGGGATAGAGCTGGGGCTGGAGGATGTATTCCAGCACCCCGAGCTTCGACTCCTCCTTCGTCTTGAAGCTCTCAGGATCGTCCAGAACTTCGCCGTCGCGATTCCCGAGAATGTTCGTGGAGTACCAGCCTGCTACTCCGAGCATCCGGGCCTTGAACATGGGTGAGAGCACGGTCTTCACCATGGTCTGCCCGGTCTTGAAGTCTTTTCCCCCGATCGCGACACCCTTGCTCTTGGCCAACTGCTCCATCGCCGGAAAGTCGCAGGTCAGGTTGGGAGCGCCATTGGCGAATGGTACGCCCTCCAGGATGGCCGCGTAGGCGTACAGCATCGAGGGAGCAATCGTCGGGTCGTTGGCATCGATCGCCTTTTCGAACGCCTCGAGCGTCCAGTGCGTCGGACCCGGGCTGATGAAGATCTCGGTGGAGGCGCACCACACCATGACCAGCCGGTCGCATTTGTGTTTGGTCTTGAACTGCTTGATGTCCTTCCGGAGGGCCTCGGCCATTTCGCGCTTGCTGCTGCCGGGCTTGACGTGCTTCCCTTCGAGGCGCTTGACGTAGCTCTGATCGAACACGGCGGGCATCGGCTTGATGCCCTTGAGGAAGGCGGAGATCGGCTCCAGATGCTCGTGCCGGTCCAGCACGCCGGCACGGACCGCGGCGGTGTACGCATCGTCCGGAATCGGATCCCAGGCCCCGAACACGAGATCCTCGAGTGATGCGAGGGGAGCAAAATCCTTGATCAACGGCACGCGCTTGTCGGTTCGCTTACCCAGCCGGATGGTGCCCATCTGGGTAATCGAGCCGATCGGCCGGGCTGAACCGCGCCGGATGTTTTCCACCCCCGCGATGAACGTCGTGGCGACTGCACCAAGCCCCACACACAACACTCCGAGCTTCCCCTGCGCCGGCGCAATCTTCCGGGCGTTCTGTTCCGCCACTGCTACGGTCCTTTCGCGAGAGTATCGAGCGAGGCGTGTTGCACCTCGGCAGATCGGTTCAGCTCTACGGCTTGCTTCACTTCTTCCAGCCCTAACGCCTGGTCGACCCGTTCGGCGTGGCGATACACATACACGAAGCGCTGAACTACGGTGATGATCGACGCGATCGCGAGCAGCGCCACCATCGCTTCCAGCAGCTGGGCGTGCGGGCCGGCGCCGAACACGAGCGAGGCTATGCCGAGCCCGAGAACTCGCTCAGCTCGCTGGGCAATTCCGACCTTGCAATCGAGGCCCAGGCCCTCGGCCCGCGCTCGGGCATACGACACGAGCACGGACGCCAGGATTGCCACCATACAAAGAATTGCCGCTGGGATCCGGTAGGCGACGTCCGGGGCGGTCAGCAGAAACGCTCCGATGCCGATGAACGTGGCGCCATCGCCGACTCGATCCAGGGTCGAGTCATAGAAGGCACCAAACCGGGTCACCATGGCCCCGCCTCGGGCGACCTGCCCGTCGAGCGTGTCGGCGATGCCACTCAACAGCAACAGGGCACCGCCGATGCGAACGTGCCCGGTGGCGTACACCAGCGCGGAGACGAGCACCAAGCCGGTGCCCACCGTGGTTATGGTGTTCGGCCGCACTCCCGCCCGGATCAGACGTTCCACCAAGGGGTTGACCGTGGCGTAGAACGGCTTCTCCAGTGAACCCAGCAGCTTCACCGTGGTGTTTCCTCAGCAAGTAGCCGGGCGAAAGGATAACTGGCGAAACCGCTTAGGGCAATCGGAGCGGATGCAGGACGAGTGGTGGTTTGCGGACTATTCCGGATAGAGCAGGAAGTGCCGGCGCTGCTGCTTGAAGCGCTCCAACTCCGAGCTCCAGTGAAGTGCGATGGTGGCGACTGGCTCTCCGCGCTCGACCGCCAAACGCAAATCAGGACCGCCTGTCAGCCGGTCGAACTGTGCCGGCCGGAACGCGAACCGATCCGGATGGACGGCTCTCAGGGCGGCGAGGAGATGAACGGCTGTGACGGTCGGATCGTAACGAGTTCGGTCCGTGGTGATGAGACGGATGCCGGACAGGAGCGTATCGGCATATTTTCCGTCGCCCGGTGAGGCTGGAGTGAACGTGACACCGGAAAACCGGACACCGGGCGGTCCGGCGCGTCGAATCCGGGCGAGCACTGCGGCAGTGTCGAGCCACGGGGCGCCCAGCTGCTCGAATGGATTGTCACTCCCCCGGCCCACCGACAGGTTGGTGCCCTCGAAGATGCAGAGGCCCGGGTAATGGTACAGACTTTCGAGCGTGCGTAGATTGAGGCTCGGCGGCACGAAGGGCAGACCGGTTGCCTCCAGATCCATGGATCGGCGCCATCCGTCCAGCGGAACCACCTGAAGGTCGGCCTTGAGACCGAGCGTGTGCCTGGCGAGACGAGCCAGCTCGCCGATGGTCATGCCGTGCCTCATGGCGATCGGAAAACGCGCCACCGCCGAAGCTGTTACGCTGTCCTGAACATCCCCCTGAACCGTACCTCCGATCGGATTAGGACGGTCGAGCACGATCACCGAGAGACGTGCGGGTGCCACGGCCTCCATGACCGTGGCCACCGCCGCCGGGTAGGTGTAGTATCGCGCGCCGGCATCCTGAAGATCGATTACCAGAATGTCCACATGCTCCAGCATCTTCGCCGATGGCGGGTGCAGCCGCACGCCGTCGTGAAGCAGGTACACTGGCGTGCCGGTGGCGGAGTCGGTTTCCTGCCGCGTGGTGGGGGCCACGTCGACATCGATGGCGCCGCGAAGTCCGTGCTCGGGCGCGAAAACTGCTGTCACCTTGAGCCCAGCCGCGAGAAGCAGATCGAGATCACGCCGGCCCCGAGAATCTACGCCGGACTGGTTTGTGACCAGGCCGATGCGTCGGTTCCGGACCAGATGGATGCTGTCCGTCAACAGGACTTCGATACCGGGGCGTACTCGCCTCGGCGCTGCCTCCGTACCGGCACCAGCCGCGCAGCTCAGGCAACACACCCAGATTCCCCGCAACACGAGAGATCTGTGCACCTCAAGTACCTCGGCCTTCTGATTGTTGTGCTCGCGGCCTGCGGCCGTGCCGCACCCCCTCCGCAGCCTCAACCGGCACAGTTTCCGCCGAGAGAGGAAGCGCCGATCGACGTGGAGGCCTTGCTCAATGGACTCTCCACTCGCGACAAGATTGCGCAACTCGTCGTGCCCTGGATAGCCGGAAGCTATGCCGCGTTCGACGACGACGCATTCACGCGCATGCAGGAGTGGGTCGATTCACTGCACATCGGCGGACTGCTCGTGTCGGTTGGCTCTCCATTGGATGTGGCCGCCAAGCTGAACCGCCTCCAGGAGCGCTCACAGCTACCGCTGCTGGTGACCTCGGATCTCGAGGCCGGCACGGCCATTCGCCTGAACGGAGGGACGCCGTTTCCTCCCAACATGGGAATAGGCGCTACCGGCAGCGACTCGAACGCCTACGAGCTGGGACGCATCACCGCACTGGAGGGTCGCGCGGTCGGGATTCATCTCGCCTTTGCGCCGGTCGCAGATGTCAATAACAATCCGGCGAATCCCATTATCAACACCCGCTCGTTTGGCGAAGATCCGGCGGCCGTTGGCCGCCTCGTGGCAGCGGAAATTCGCGGACTGCAAGAGCATGGCATGCTGTCGGGAGCAAAGCACTTTCCCGGTCATGGTGACACCGGCACGGACTCACACATTGCACTTCCGGTCAGCAACGTAGACTGGCGCCGGTTGGACTCGGTGGAGCTGGTACCCTTTCGGAGCGCAATCGCTGCCGGGGTCACATCGATCATGTCGGCCCACATCGCACTCCCCGGCGTCGATGGAGGACTCCTGCGTCCCGGAACAGTAGCACCCAACATCCTCACGGGTATTCTGCGTGACTCGCTTGGCTTCAAAGGGCTGGTCGTGACCGACGCGCTCAACATGGGCGGGGTGGCCAACATCTACGGAGCAGAAGCAGGCGTGCGCGCGTTCGTCGCCGGCGCGGATATCCTGCTCCAGCCGGCCGATCCCAGGATCGCGATCAACACCATGGTCGCGGCCGTAGCACGCGGAGAGATCTCGAAAGAGAGGCTGGATCGTTCAGTGCGCCGCGTTTTGGAGATCAAGCGCCAACTGGGCCTGTTTCAGAGGCGGACAGTGCCACTCGACAGCATTTCCTCGATCGTGGGGAGAGCTGAATTCCAGGCCGAGGCGCGGGACATGGCATCTCGTTCGATCGTCATGGTGAAGGACGTAGGTGGAACCGTGCATGGACTAAAGCGCTCTCGCCCGGCTCTCAGCCTGATCTCGTACGGAGATGACGACGTTCGGTCGCTCGGGAATACGATGGCCGGTGAGCTTCGCTCGCGTGGATACCCAGTCTCCGTCTTCAAGCTCTGGCCGGCGAGCGGTCCCGCCAGCTACGATTCCGCGGCTGCCGTCATAGGCCGCACTAGCGTGACGCTGTTCGCGGCGGTCGATCGTCCGGTGCCCTGGCGTGGGAGCGTGGGGCTGCCGGACGCCATGATGAAGCTGATGGACTCCACCGCCGTTGCACGGCCTACGATTCTCGTGTCGCTCGGGAACCCCTATCTCATATCCTCACTGCCCAATGTCGGCTCGTACTTGATCGGTTGGCGGGCGAACACCGTCACTGAGCAGGCTGTGGCTCGAGCTCTTGCCGGAGAGACGGCGATTACCGGGACTTTGCCGATCTCGATACCTCCGAGCTATCGGCGTGGCTGGGGGGTCCAACGGCGGGTGCGGTGAGCCGGGGTGTGTTGCTGCTCACCTCAGCTGCTCTTGCCTGTGCTCCACGTCGGACTGAGCCGGGTCCGGTCCAGAGTCCGTTTGTGAAGCCCGACTGGCGGGCCGTGACCACTTTCCTCGACTCCGCGGTGGCGGCGGGTGCCGCTCCAGGAGCAGTGCTCGGTGTGTCGATCGACGGAGCTCGTTTTCTCCACCCCACCGGGCAACTGGGAGCGGACGACGGCACTCGGGTGGAAGTATCCACAAGGTACGATCTGGCATCGCTCACGAAAGTGGTCGGTCTCACCACCGCGATGATGTTGGCGGTCGAAGAACGGAAACTGGACCTGGACGTTCCCATCCAGCGCTACGTGCCCGCGTTCTCCGGCGAGCTCAAGGAACTGGTCACTGTCCGCATGCTCCTTGCACATGCGAGTGGGCTTCCGGCATGGCGGCCACTTTTTCGCGAGACACAAAGCCGAGCCGATGCTATAGAACTCGCCACTGGGACACCACTCGAATCGGAACCGGGAGCGCGAGAGGCCTACTCCGACCTCGGATTGATCGTGCTGACCCACGCCCTCGAAACAATCTATGGCGAGCCACTCGACTCTCTGCTCGAGCGTCGCGTCTTCCGACCACTCGGCTTGCACTCGGTTGGCTTTCGGCCAGCCGACCCCGAGCGAATCCCTCCCACCGAGCTCGATGCATGGCGCGGCCGGGTGCTCCGTGGTGAGGTGCACGACGAGAACGCAGCTCGAATGGATGGAGTCTCGGGACACGCAGGACTGTTCGGATCAGCGCCCGACCTGCTCACATTCGCGGAGTGGGTGCTCGACGGGTGGACGGCTGGACAGGAGGGCAGCCGGAGCGGCGGTGTACTGAGGAGCTCGGACCGGCCCGCCGTCAGTCCGTCCATTCTCCGCGAGTTCACCCGCCGCCAGGAGTTGGTCCCCGGCTCCAGCCGCGCTCTGGGTTGGGACACTCCGACTCCCGGTGGCAGCGCTGGCGGCCTGCTTTCCGCCAACAGCTTCGGTCACACCGGTTTCACCGGGACCTCGCTCTGGATCGACCCGCAGCACCGCCTCGCGATCGTCCTGCTCAGCAATCGGGTGAATCCCACCCGAATCAACCCGCGCTGGAATCCGGTGCGGGGCCGTATCGCGGATCTCGTGATGACCACCTTGTTCGAGGACGTCAGATGAAACTCATCCTGTCCGACTGGCTCATCATTGCCCTCTACTTCACCATCTCGGCGGCGATCGGGCTGGCGTACACCCGGAAGGCGAGCCGCTCGCTGGAAGACTACTTCGTGTCGGGCCGAGCGCTTCCATGGTGGCTCGCCGGCACGTCGATGGTCGCCACCACTTTTGCCGCAGACACGCCGCTGGCTGTGGCCGGTCTGGTCGCAAAGTACGGAGTCGCCGGCAACTGGCTCTGGTGGAACGGAGCGTTCTCAGGGGTCCTCACGGTCTTCTTCTTTTCCCGGCTCTGGCGCCGCGCCGGAGTGCTCACCGATGTGGAGTTTGCCGAGCTGCGCTATGGCGGAAAACCCGCCGCGGTGTTGAGGGGATTCAGGGCATTGTATCTCGCCTTGCCTATCAACCTCATCATCATGGGGTGGGTCACTCGGGCGATGGTTACCATTCTGGGCGTAACGCTGGATGTGAATCCATGGAGTGCGGCCATACTGCTGTTCGGTATAACAGCGCTCTACAGCATCTTCTCGGGGCTCTGGGGCGTCATCGTCACCGACGCTTTCCAGTTCGTGGTAGCCATGGGAGGCACCATCCTGCTTGCGGTGTTTGCGGTCGAATCGGTCGGAGGACTGAGCAGTCTCACTGACAAGGCCGCCGCGCATTTTGGATCGGCCAACGCCGCTTTCGGGGTCCTGCCCCCGACGGATCAAGCGTGGCTTCCGCTTTCCACTCTCCTGATTTTTCTCGGCGTGCAGTGGTGGGCAGCGTGGTACCCGGGGCAGGAACCCGGCGGTGGCGGCTACGTGGTGCAGCGAATCCTCTCGGCCAAGGATGAGCGTCATGGCCTTCTCGCGACCCTGTGGTTCACCATCGCGCATTACGCCCTGCGTCCGTGGCCGTGGATCCTGGTGGGCTTCGTCGGGCTGATTCGCTATCCGTCGCTTTCCAATCCCGAAGAGGGATACGTCCGAGTCATGGTCGACGTACTTCCCTCGCCCTTCAAGGGCCTGCTGCTCGCGGCCTTTGCCGCCGCATACATGAGCACGATCAGTACGCACCTCAACTGGGGCGCGTCGTACCTGGTAAACGATGTGTACCTCAGGTTCCTGAGACCGAATGCCGGCCGTCGATCCCAGGTCATCGCCTCCCGTGTTGCGACCGGTGTGCTGATGGTGCTCTCCCTGGTCGTGATGAGCTTTCTCAGCAGCGTGGAGCAAGGCTGGAAGCTCCTCATCGGCCTGGGTGCCGGCACTGGTCTGGTCTTCATCCTGCGGTGGTATTGGTGGCGCGTGAATGCCTGGTCGGAGATCAGCGCCATGATCGCGTCCTTTGTGACTTCAGTGCTCCTCGCGGCGTTCGACTACGATCTAGGCAATCCGGCGAGCGCCACCTACGCCAAGACCATGCTGATCACGGTTCTGGTGACAACCGCCGTGTGGTTGACTGTGACGATGCTGACCGCACCTGAGAGCAATGCCACCCTGGACGCCTTCTACCGGAGGGTGCGGCCGGGAGGCCCGGGCTGGCGGGCAGTGTCGCAGCGGCTGGGCTTCCCCAACGATCCGATTCCCGGCGGGGCGCTGTCCTGGGTCAACTGGGTGGCGGGGGTGGCCGCGGTCTACTGCGCGGTGGTGTCGCTAGGCGCATTCTTGACAGGAACGCAGCTCCGGGGACTTCTGTATGGAGTCGGGGCAATTGCCGCTTTCCTGTTGATACAACTCAACTTGCGTGCCGACCCCACGCTGGTTCACGGCGTTGACACAGCTGCGCGCCCTGAGTTAGGTTTGAACAGGCAAAAGTGATCTCTAGCCGGTTTTGCCCCTCCCGGGCAGGCCATAGGAGTCGTGAATGAGCGGCATTGAACAGCAGCAAGCCCCAACCACGGGATTCGCTCTCGTCATCACGGGCCGCGCCGCTGAAGAGGTGCAGAAGTTCATTGCCCAGGAGCAGGTTCCAGTCGAGAGCGCCGGCCTTCGGGTCAGTGTGCTGCCGGGTGGCTGTTCCGGTTTTAAATACAGTCTGAACATCGAAGAGCGGGCATTGGAAGACGATATTGTCGCCGACGTGAACGGCGTGCGGGTCTTCGTAGACGGCTTCAGCGCTCAGTATCTGACCGGCGTCACGATCGACTACGTCACGTCGATGCAGGGCTCTGGCTTCACCTTCAGCAATCCGAACGCCACCGGCGGATGCGGGTGCGGCAGCAGCTTTACGGCCTAGCTGTAAACGTGAACGGTGAACGTTAAAGGGCGGTCATGAGAGAAGCTCTCTCCGGGCCGCCCTTCGTACGTCCAGACACCGATTCGCTGCTCACTGTCAACCGTTCACGCTGTTGAGCTCTTTAGACCTCGCTGTTGTCGTCGTCTACTTTGTCTTCACCTTGGGGCTTGGCCTCTGGGTAGCACGCAGTCAGAAGAGCGCCACCGACTATTTCCTCGGCGCTCGCGACCTCCCCGCCTGGGCCATTCTGCTCTCGATCGTCGCAACCGAAACCTCAGCGCTGACCGTCATCTCGGTGCCGGGCATCGGTGCCCGTGGCGATCTGACCTTCCTGCAGCTCACGTTCGGATATCTCGTTGGACGCATTGGAGTAGCCATCTGGCTCCTGCCGGGATATTTCCGGGGAGAGCAGGAGACTGCCTATGCCAGGCTCGAATCGCGTTTTGGCGTGGGCACCCGCCGACTCACATCCACCGTATTCCTGGTGACTCGCTTCCTGGGAGACGCGGTTCGAGTCTTCGCCAGCGCTATCCCCCTGGCACTTGTCGCTGGATGGAGCATCCCCACATCGATCGTGGTCATGGGTGTGATCACCATGATCTACACCTGGATCGGCGGCTTCAAGGCGGTGGTGTGGACCGATGTGCTTCAGCTTTCCGTCTATCTGACCGGTGGCATCGGCGCCCTGTTCATCGCATGGTCGTTATCAGGAGGGCCGGGCGCAGCATTCGACCTGGCGCGAGAAGCTGGCAAGCTCAAGGTTCTAGACCCCGCAATCGACTTTACCCGCACCTACACGTTGTTGGGCGGCTTGCTGGGTGGGGCCCTGCTGTCGGCCGCGTCTCATGGAACCGATCACCTCATAGTCCAACGACTTCTGGCGACCCGCTCACTGCGGGATGCCCGCATCGCTCTGGTCGGCTCCGGGATGATGGTGATATTTCAATTCACGCTCTTTCTCCTGGTCGGCTCTGCCATCTGGTCAGCCCGGCTCGCTCCAGAGGGCACCTCGGGCGATCAGCTCTTTCCTTCGTTCATCGTGAACCATCTTCCCACCGGTCTCGCGGGTCTGGTGGTTGCGGGTATCCTTGCCGCGGCCATGGGCACCCATAGCAGTGCCATCAATTCTCTCGCGTCCTCAGCGACCCACGATCTGTATGCGTCCTGGAGTGGGCGCCACGATCCGGTGCATCTGCTCAAGGTAGGTAGGTTGCTGTCAGCCATCTGGGCGCTCGGTCTGATCGGAGGCGCGCTCTTCTTCCACTACGCCGCTATGGGCAACGACACCCCCGTGGTGGTCCTGGCACTCTCGATCGCTTCGGTCACATATGGCCCCTTGCTGGGCACCTATGTTCTGGCCGGTCGCTGGCCCAGAGCACAGGGGCGAGACGTGGTAGGGGCGGTGGCAATCACCGTGGTACTCATGTTGGTCGTCGTGTTCGCCAAACGATTGTCGGGGTATTCCGGCCTCGAATGGCTCGGACCTACGGGCAGGCTCGCGTGGCCCTGGTACGTTCCGCTCGGTACCCTGATCGCGGTGAGCACGGGCATCGTCCTGAGCTATCTTCCCCATCAAACGCGCAGGCCCGAAGCACTGTCAAACAGGTAAGCCATGTCGAAGATTCTGATTGGCGCTGATGTCGGCGGCACCAAAACCGCTGTTGCGGTGTCCGAGGACGGAAAGATCCTGGGACGTGCCGATGGTCCCGGAGGTGCGGTGCGCCCGGGCCGAGCGCTCGTCGCAGCGACGACCATAACCGAGGTGGTGCGGCGCGCGTTATCTGCGGCCGGCCGCCTTACGGCCGATGTCATGGTGGTCGGCGCCGCCGGCGCTGGACGGGAGCCGGAGCGAGAAGAGCTGCGCAAGGCACTTCGCGCCGAGAACATCGCCACGAACGTGGTGGTCACCACCGACATCGATATTGCCCTGGCCGCGGCCTTCGACGATGGACCGGGAATCGTCGTGAGCGCGGGGACCGGAAGTATCGCCGTAGGACGGGACCAGGCAGGCAAGCGGCACCGGATTGGCGGCTACGGATGGCAGATGGGCGATGAAGGCAGCGGATACGCCATCGGTCGCGCGGCGCTGGGAGCCGTGAGCCGGGCGGTGGATGCCCGGAGTCCCAAGACCGCACTCAGTGACCGGGTCCTTCAGGCCACGCGTAGCGACGACTTCGACGCGCTGGTGAGGTGGGCCGCAACGGCATCACCGGCCGAGGTTGCGGCGCTGGCTCCGCACGTGCTGTCAATCGCCGCGAACGGGGATCAGCTTGCCCGAGGCATCGTCGATTACGCCGCCCGGGAGCTGTCGCAGCTGGCCATCTGCCTGCTGCCCAAGATGGAGCTCACTCCTCCGGTCCGGGTGGCGGTAACAGGTGGACTACTGGCGCCTGATCAGCCGCTCCGGAAGACGTTGTTGGCAAAGCTGGCCGAGGAACCGGCGTTCCAAACCACCGACACGCCGGTAGATGCGGTGATGGGTGCGCTTCGACTGGCCGCCGGCAACGGCGCTTAGCGGCTCCCGCCTCGTGCGACTCGCTGGAGCCGGCTGTGCCGAACTCCATACAACAGGTAAATGACCAGGCCGATCGCCAGCCAGATACCGAAGCGTATCCAGGTCAGCCGGGGCAGCTGTAGCATCAGATAGAGACATGCCAGGATGGCAACGATCGGTGTGAACGGGACCCATGGCGCTCTGAATGGTCGGACCCGATCCGGCTCCAGCCGCCGCAGCACCAGCACTCCAGCAGAAACCAATACGAACGCAAAGAGAGTTCCGATGTTCGTCAGGTCGACCACTTCGGCGATGTTCGCGAATGCCGCGAAACTCGCCACGAAGAGGCCGGTGATGATCGTCCCGATGTATGGCGTCCGGAACCGCGGGTGAATCCGGGCCAGAAATGGGGGCAACAGCCCGTCTCGTGCCATCGACATGAAGATGCGGGGCTGGCCGAGCTGAAAGACGAGCAGCACGCTGCTCATGGCAATCACGGCACCGAGTGACACGATGAGGCGCGATATCGTGATTAGCCTGGGTGAGCCATCCGCCAGCGCGAGTGCCGTTACCATCGGTTCCGGCGTGCCCAGCTTGTTCCATGGCGCCATGCCCGTCATGACCAGCGCGAGCACGATATACAGCACCGTGCATACGATCAGGCTCATGATGATCCCGAACGGCATGTCACGCGCGGGATCCTTGGCTTCCTCTGCGGCAGTGGAGGTGGCATCGAATCCGATGTAGCTGAAGAATATGATCGCCGCGCCGGCACTGATGCCGGCCCATCCATTCGGCGCGAAGCCGCCCAGTGAAGGGTCGCTCCAGTGGGCTGGCTTGATCAGGGTGGCTCCCACGGCGCAGAAGAACAGGATCACAGCGATCTTGAGCACGACCATCGCTGTGTTCGAGTTCGCCGACTCGCGGATACCGATGACCAGCACGACCGTGATGCAGAGAACGACAAGAAAGGCCGGGAGGTTGGCAATGAACGGGAAGCCCAGAACGTGTGGCGCCGTTGCCAGGGCGGAAGCGAGATACACACTCGACGGATCCCCGGCTCCCGCGGCAACCGCTTCCGCCGCCATCTGCGCCGATCGGTAATCAGTAGCCAGCCAGCCCGGAAGTGAAACACCGAAGTGTGTCAGCAGCTCTCGAAAGTATCCCGACCATCCGATAGCCACGCCGATGTTCCCGACGGCGTACTCGATGATCAGATCCCAGCCGATGATCCATGCAACCAGCTCGCCGAGCGATGCATAGGCATAGGTGTAGGCCGAGCCGGAGATAGGCACCATGGCGGCGAACTCCGCATAGCAGAGGGCGGCAAAGCCGCACGTCATGGCGGTGATCAAGAACGAGATCACGATGGCGGGACCGGCGCCGGGCCGGAGCGGATCGCCCACGATCGCCGTGCCGGTCGTCGCGAAAATTCCGGCCCCGATCGTGGCGCCCACTCCGAGGGCGGTAAGATGCCATTTGTTGAGAGAGCGTCGCAGCCCGCCGCGCTCGCGGATGTCGTCTTCGCAGTCTTGAACGGATTTCCGGAGGAAAAGCCGGCTCATAGTCCCTCGAAAGCGTGGAACGGCTCTCGCTCGTACGAAGCTGTTCGCCTCACCCGAGCGTTATGATCATGGATGCAGCTAGGAGCTGCTCTTGCCTGGCAGGGTGAACGAGATACGGGTTGTCCCGGCTACGCGTGTTCCATTAGGGGCACGGGCGGGAGTGAAACGGAAAGCTCGCATGACCTCGTCGAACTTCTTGGCGTAGTTGCGATCCTTGATCTCCGGCTCCACCAGATAGCGTTCGACTCGCCCATCAGCGCGGACCCAGAACGTCACGTTCAGCGAGACACCGCGCAGCTCCTTCGGCGGAGCATCGAACGGAAAAGCCATGTCGCGGGGCTCAGGCGGGCGCAGGGTCCCTCCTTCACCGCCCCCGCCAGGCCCGGTACTACCGCCGGCACCGGCTCCACCGCCCATCCCCGCTGTGTTGCCAGATCCGGCACCCTCAGCCTTCCCCAGGCCGCCTCCAGAATCCGTGCTCCGCGCCGTGTCGGCCGACGCCGCGACGACCGCTGTGTCAGCTGGCTCGGGAGTCACGTGATCCGCTGCTACGGGATTCGGCGGCGGAACTGGCCTCGTCTTCTCCGGAGGGACAGGAGCCGTCACCGTAAACCTCGGTGCCATTTCCACCCGCGGGATCGAAGGCAGCGTAATATACGCCACGCGGCGACCCCCGCCACCGCCCGCAGTGGCACCTCGAGCAAGCGTCGGATCGCCTGCCGATGGAGTACGGCTCCAGAGCCGCTCTCCGTGAAACGCGATGAGAGCAATGAGAAGGCCGTGGAGTACCAGAGAGCCCGCTAGACCGCTCAAACGACGTGGTCGCGGCGGCATCGTGAGCTTTGGCGTAACAGGTGACCGCGTAAACGCCTCGGAGCTAGGTGATGCGTCAATCTGAAAGATAGACCCTCCGCGTGGCCGGCCTTCTCTCAGAGACGCTGTACGACTGCCTGAAAGCACGCGCGGGGACCAAGTAGGTCCCCGCGGTGAATCGAGTACCAGCAGAGCGCGCCGCTATGAGCCAGCTGCCGCCGGCGCCCCTGCCTTCTTGTCCGCTTCCTTCGGGGTAAAGCCGATGATCTGTACTCCGGCTCCCCGGGCCACGTCCATCGCGTCGATTACGTCCTGATAAATGCGATTCTGACCCGCCTTGATAAAGAGCAGCTTGGCCGGACGGGCATCGTAGATAGCGTGAATCTGGGTATCGAGCTGGTCCTTCGGCACCGGCTGGCCGTTGATGGCATACCCACCGTCGTCATTGAGCTCCAGTACGATCTGACTGGGAGGGTTCTTGTTCACCGTGGGCGTATCCGGCGGCGGGACCTGTACGTCCAGCGCCATGCGCGACAGTGGCTGGGTAATCATGAAGATGATCAGCAGCACCAGGAGAATGTCGATCATGGGAACGACATTGGGTTCGTTCGACAGCTCTCCCCGGGCGGTTCCGGCTCCACCAGCCATATCAGTCCTCCTTCTTCTTTTCGGTCGCGAAGAGGCCGGATGTCGTGGGCTCGGTAATGGCTGCCATGACCCGGACACCGGCGCGCCTCGCGGTCTCGACCGCTTCCTGCACCTTACCGTACTTCAGCTTGTTGTCGGCCTTGAAGTACAGGATCTTGTCCTCGGTTCGAGACGAGAACACCGACCGCAGCTGATCTTCGAGCGCCCCATCCGCGATGGGCCGCTGATTGAGGAAGTAACGGCCCGCCTCATCGATTCCCAGGATCACTTCATTCTCACCCTCGGGCCGCGGGTCGAGGTTCTTTCCTTTGGGAAGCGTAGCCTTGAATCCCGCGGCGATCAGCGGTGTCACGATCATGAAGATGATCAGGAGCACCAGCATGATGTCGATCATCGGAACCACGTTGGGTTCCGATTTGACCGAGGTCTGCCCTGCACCACCGAGTGTTCCTCCTGCCATAACCCTTACCTCCTGGCCCGGGTGACCGGTACAGAGCCGCTCTTAGCCATGAACGTGCCCGGTGCCCGTGACGGCCTTCTGGGCCTGGAACTCCTTGGTGAAGATCGACCGGCCGAACTCGCTGCCGACACTCTTGATGAGGTAGTCGATCAGCTCCTTCGAGGTGTAGGTCATCTCGACGGTGAGATTCTCGATCTTGGTGGTGAAGTAGTTGTACGCCCACACCGCCGGAATGGCGACCATCAGACCGAACGCAGTCGTGATGAGGGCCTCGGCGATACCGGCTGAAATGCCGGCCAGGCCGCCGGAGGCGCCCTGTGAGGCCATGCCGGTGAACGCGTTAACGATACCCATGGTGGTGCCGAGGAGTCCGACGAACGGTGCCGTTGAGCCCACGGTCGCGAGGATACCAATACCGCGCTTGAAATCCGCCAGCGTGATAAGCATCTGGCGCTCGACCGCACGCTCTGCCGAGTTGATGTCTGCTGCCGTAATAGTCGCGCGATCGCGCAGCAGCGGCTTCACCTCAGCCAGCGCCTCTCCGACCACCCGGGCCACATGGCTCTTCTTGCTCTTCTCGGCCAGCGCGATCGCCTGATCCAGGTTCTCTTCCTGAATGGCGCGCGAGAATTGGGGGGCAAACTTCCGGGTTTCGGCCTGGGCCCGTTTGAACTGGATGAACTTCTGGATCATGATGGTGAGTGACCAGATGGACATGATCGCCAGGATCACTACGATGCCCTTGGCGAAGTACCCCATCTGACCCCAGAGGTGAAGAAGATCTACGCTCATATTGTGATGTCTCCTGGGGGAACGAAGCTATTGCTGCTTGAACGCGACGGCCTGCTGAACCAGCTGACGAACGGGCCTGCCCTTGAACTTCGCCGGCTTGAAGACGCTCTTGAGGATCGCCTCGCGCGCCGGTTCGGCGAACGCAGGGTGGCTGGTCTTGAGCACCTTGAAAGACGGCGGCTCCACATGGCCGGTGGTATCGACGATGAACTGCATCTCGACCCGGCCGGTGATTCCCGCGCTGGCCAGCACGGGCGGATAGCGGGGCTGAGGCTGGGAGATCACTTGTACCGGATCGTCCAGCTGTGCCTCGAGGAACACCTCACCCGTAACGGGCCCGGTTCCGCCTTCGAGACCGGTACCGATACCACCTTCCACGCCCTTACCGGTGAAGTCCCGCGGGTCGAACGGCTTCTGATCCAGATCGACGGGCGGAATGTCCTTGGGGATGTCGGTTGGCGCCACCACGGTCTGAAATCCCTTGGGAGGCGGATTCGCGGCGACGACGACGTCTGGTGGGGGCTGTTCCGGTGGCGGCTTGGGTGGCTCAGGGGGCTTCAGGAAAACCATCGTCGTGTCCACCGGACGATTCTTGATGGTTTCGGCCACGCCCTGAGTGGCTTTCACCGCACCCAGCACGAGGAGCACGTGCAGGACGACCGAAAGAACGGTCTGCCCCAGACTGCGCTTATTCTGCTGTTTCGATTCGATCAGGTTCTCGAACACGCTACTACCTCCGATGGAGGATTGATCGTGCCCGGAAAGTAAGGCCGGCGTCGAACACCTTCTTTGCCCGGAGATGTCATTTCGATTACAACCGCATTAGCGGTCTCGAAATGCCGCGGCCGCACAAGCCTATCGATGAGCGCCGAAGTTTCCCGTGACCTGACTCACAGGCGCTCTATGTTACCTGCCCCCCGGGTTTCGGCAAGAAGCAGGTCTAGGGTGCTTCAGCACGAAAACGGATGACTTGCCGCACCAGGACGGCTACCGGTCGCCCGGCTCTCCGTGCCGGCTTGAAACGGGCACCCCGCAGGGCCTTAACCACCGACACGGTGAACTGATCGTGATCGGTCGTAAGCACCTGCAGCGAGCGGCCGTCGATGCTCCCCTTCTGTCCTACCACATACTCGACCTCTACTGCCCCACTGACGCCGGCACGTTGTAAGACACGAGGGTACTCAGGATGGAGGTCGGTCAGGAGCTGTGGTAGCTCATCAACCTCGGTTGAGCGAAATAACGAGGGCGATGAATCCGTGGTGCCCGTCGAGGTACTCAAGCTCGGTAATGGAGCCGGGTCACCTGCGGCGGCGGTAAGGGGTCCATCGAAGCGGAGTTCCGGCGGCTCCAGCCTTGGAGCAGTGGGGGGAACCGTCGGCAGCCTCGGTGCGGCGGGCAGGAGCGGTGCTGGTGCCGTAGATGGGATTGTCGCTCGTCGGTTTTCTACGATCGCAAGGTCGAGGCGAATCGTATCTCGCGCGGCCAGTGGTGCATCCACGGCAGACGACGCGGTGGTGGTGACCGCCGCCGCGATCAGCACGGCATGCACGAGCAACGCAGAGGTGATGACCCGGGCCCGCGGCGGGGCGGCCTGAAGAGATGCGGGAAGAGCTTCGAACATCGCGGCTCCAATAGAGGACCATCTGCTAGATATGCTCCGCAGCTGGCGTCCTCGTGGAGCCGACGTGACAAAACCATGAGGGCTAGGTGAGAAATCCTAGCCGATGCTCATCGGTGCCTTCGGTAAACGGACGGTGAAAATCGATCCGCGCCCTGGCCGGCTCTGCACCGTTATGGAGCCACCATGCGCCTCCGCAATCCACTTTGTGATCGCCAGACCGAGCCCTACCCCGGGCCGGTCGCCGGTACGGGAGCGCGCGGGGTCGGCTCGCCAAAAGCGCTCGAAGATGTGAGGCAGGTCGCCGGGGGCGATCCCGATGCCGCTGTCCCGAACCGACAGTGTGACAGAGTCGTCGTCCTGCTCCAGGTTCAGCGAGACGGTACCACCGTGCGGCGTGTACTTGATCGCGTTGGTCACCATGTTCAGCAGCAGCTCCCTGATGCGCCCGCGGTCCACCGCCAGAAGCACCGGCTTATCAGGCACCGAGTGCACCTCGGTGACGCCCACACCCTCACCCAACATCCCTGCGGTCTCCGCAACGTCCACAACGAGCTCACGCAGGTCGCACTCTTCCACGGCGAGGGGCGCCCGTCCTTCATCTGCGCGCGCCAGTGTGAGGAGGCTTTCCACCATCTCGGTCATCTGGTTGATCTGCGCGAGCGTTTCATCCAGCGACTGCAGAATCTCGGGTGGGGTGCCGGGATGGACCAGCGCACGCTCGACGCCGGCGCGAAGCACCATGAGTGGCGTCTTCAGCTCGTGACTGGCGTCGGCCGTGAAACGATGCAGGCTGCCGAAGCTCTGTTCCAGACGCGCGAGCATGCCGTTCACCGTTAATGCCAAACGAGCCATCTCGTCGCCTGAGAGCGGAACGGCCAGCCTGCGATGAAGGCTCCGGCCGTCGGAGATCGCCTCGACCTCGTCCATGATGGTCTCCACTGGACGCAGACTGGTGTCGGCCAGCCAGTATCCCACCAGCCCGGCTCCTATCAGGATGATCGGCGCGATGAGCAGCATGGAGCGCAGAAGGTCAGCCGGCCCGAGTGCCGCCTGATCCGTGGGTGTGGCTACCAGCAATCCACGTATGGCCGGTCCTGCATCCGGAACCGGCATGGCGACGAAGCGTACCTCCCCGGCGGGTGCTCCCAATGAGAGCGTCCCGATATGCCGCCGGAGATCGGTTCGCGCGAGCGGAGCCGCCAGGAGCTCCAGCGCATCCGCAGGCAATGTCCGGGTGACCTCGGACAGCGCGAGTACCTGACCGGTCGTATCGGCCACGATGAGGTAGTCGCGCACGGATTCGAGGTAGGCGCTGATACCGGGGTCGAGCGCGGCGTTGGCACCGCTGCTCGTCACGATCCGACCCAGAACTTTGTAGGACTCTCCCAGCCAGCGGTGGGAAAGGTCGGCTTCGAGATTGATGCGGTGGTCCAGCTCCTTGATCCCGGATTGCCGGCGCTCCAGATACAGCGCGGTTCCGAAGGCCAGCACCGTCACCGCGAGGGCCACCGTGTACCAGAGGGTGAGCCGCCGGCGGATGGTCGTCATCTCAGGCCTTCACGACGTACCCGACCCCGCGCACCGTGTGCACCAGCTTCTGCGCGTGACCCGAATCGACCTTCTTCCGAAGCCGGTTGATGACCACGTCCACGATGTTGGTTCCCGGGTCGAAGTGATAGTCCCAGGCGTATTCGGTGATCAGGGTGCGCGACATTACGCGACCGGCGTGTCTCATCAAATACTCGAGCACGGTGTACTCCTTGGGAGTGAGGTCGATCCGCTCTCCCGCGCGCGTCACCTCCCGGGCCGCCATGTCGAGCTCCAGATCTCCGACCCGGAGCACCTGCGCCTGGATTTCCTTGGGTCGCCGGCCGAGGGCCTCGACCCGCGCCAGCAGCTCCTCGAAAGAGAAGGGCTTGGTGACGTAGTCGTCCGCGCCTGACCTGAGCGCCTGCACCTTGAAATCCACGGCATCCTGCGCGGTGAGCACCAGAATGGGTGTGGTATTTCCCCGGTCGCGGAGCGTGCGTAGTACCTCCAGCCCATTCATCTCGGGAAGACGCAGGTCCAGCACGATCAGATCGTACCGCCCTCCGGAAGCCAGACGCAGCCCCTCCATTCCGTCGGCGACCAGATCGGCATGGTAGCGCTGCTCCTCAAGGCCCCGCTTCACATACTGTCCAACGGTGCGGTCGTCTTCGACCACCAGAATTTTCATGTATAAACCGGAAGGAAAACCCGAAAGGTACTGCCGCGTCCCGGTTGACTCTCGACCTCGATACGGCCGTGGTGATCCTCGACGATACCGTAACAAATGGAGAGACCCAGACCGGTGCCGCGTCCCGGTGGCTTCGTGGTGTAAAACGGCTCGAAAATCTTGGATTGTTCAGCCCGGGGAATCCCGATCCCATTGTCCTCTATCTCGACCACGACCTCATTGGCCCAGGAGGGTCCCTTCGCCGTCCTCACGGTGAGCTTACCGCGGTCATCCATGGCATCGACGGCGTTCAGCATGAGAGCCATGAGGACCTGGGTCAGCTGCTCGGCGTTGCCGACCGTCGCCGGGAGTGTCATGTCCAGCTCCCGTGCCACGGTGAGATGCTTGAACCGCTGGTGGTGTTTCATCAGGAACAGGGTCTCATCGACCAACGCGTTCAGCGCCACTCGGCCCTTCGCCTTGCCTTTGGGACGACTGAAGTCGAGGAGCCCATCCACGATCCGCGTGCAGCGATCGACTTCCTTGTCGATGATCTCCAGGTACTCCTCCATTGCGGCGCGCTCGGCCCCGGGTGCACCGTCGAGCCGCCCGGTGATGGCCGCAACGCAGGCGCTGATAGTGGCGAGTGGATTATTGATCTCGTGCATCACACCGGCGGCGAGCTGGCCGATCGCGGCGAGCTTTTCGCTCTGCATGATCTGACCCTGAATTCTCCGCGACGCCGTCACGTCTTCGCCGATGGTGATGACATGACTGATCTGGTCACCATCCAAGCGCATCGGGATCTTGGTCAATCGAAACGACCGTGGCTCTCCGCCCAGCGTCACATCGAGCTCGGCCTGTATGACCTCACCCGTCTGAAAGACCCGGTCGAACTCGGCGCGCAGCTCTCCCGCCGGCTGCCGAGTCAGCACTTCGAAGACCTGGCGACCCACCACCTCATCGCGCCGAAGTCCCGGCGCACCGATCTCACGCTGACGATTCCAGATCTGGATGCGATAGTCCCGGTCCACCACATACAGTCCGACCGGCAGGCTGTCGATGATGAGCCCGGTGAAACGGCGCTGCTCCTCGATCTCGCGCGACTGCGCTGCAACTTCGATGGCGAAGTCAGCCGAGAGAGCGAGGGATGCGAGAAAGGGAGCCAGAAGGTTGGAGACGATGGCCAGAACTTCGAGGTCTGCGGGTCCGGGGGTCCCCCGAACCTCGAGCAGGCCGATCTGGACCTCGTCGTGCTGCAGCGGCAGGCGCACACCGGTACCAGTGGCCGGCACAGCGTTCAGCGACTCCAGCAGGGGTGAAGCGCCGTTCCCGCTCGGCGCTTGGATGGAGCGAAAGGATCCGGTTGAGTCATCCCGGAACCAGATGGCGACCCCCTGCGCCTGAAGACCATCGCGCAGGGTCACGGCTACGGCAGAGAGTGCCTCCCCCGCGTCAAGCCCGGTGTTCAGCAGCTTGGCCACAGATCCGACCAGGGCAAGGCTGGATGTTCCCGTCAGCGAGCGCCCCCACGAGGAGCCGACACGACCGCTACACTCAGAATCCGCCAGTCTCCATCGATATTGCGAAAGACGACGTGCTCGAACCAGTCTCGCTCGATTGCGGTCGACCCTGAGGGCGTGCGTCGACGGGTGACGACCCACACCGCCGCGAGATCACCCTGCTGTCGGAAGTCGGTGCGGAGAACCCTGACGTCGAAGTTCTGCGGCTCGACGCCCCGCAGCCAACGCTCCAGGACGCGAAGCGCCGCATCTATGGATACTGCCTGACGGTAGTCGGTTGGAGCGCCGGGTCCGATCGGCCCGGAATAGGTTCCATCGTGCCAGAAGAGCGATCGCACGCCGGGCCAGTCTCGGTTTGAGAGCCGGCGAGCATACTGGCCCAGCAGCTGGTGAATCGTATCCTCATCCCTCCGGGTACCGGTGGGGGTACGATCCTCGATCCGGCATCCCGTCGCCAGCAGAACACCGATGCAGAGGATCGCCGCCAGACGCCGACCGCTCAAGCGGACCGTTGGTGCGTCTCCAGGACCTGGGAGAGAAGTTCGTCGTTGTCCCTCCGGGTGCCCGGCGTATCCTCCGCATAGGCCCATCGAACCAGGCCGTCCGGACCCACCAGCACATACGCGCGGTTGGAGAAGAATTTGTCTTCGATCAATGTTCCGTAGAGGCGGCTGACCTCTCGCTTGAAGTCGCTGAGAAGGTCCACGGTGAGCCGCTCCTTTGCCTTGAATTCTCGTAAGGTGGGAACCGAATCCACGCTGATCGGCAAAACCTCGGTATTCGCATCCCGAAAGCGGCCGTAATCCTCCGTGAGCGAGCACATCTCCTGGGTGCACACCTTGGTGAACGCCAGCGGGAAGAAGGCGAGCAGAACATTCTTGCCTCGCAGCCTCGAGAGCGTCACGTCCGCACCAGAGGTGGAAGGCAGCGTAAAATCAGGAGCGGGCGTGCCGACTGCCGGGAGCGACGATCCGTCGCCGCTCACCTCTTGGCCTTCTCGAAGCGCCGCGAGACGTCGGTCCAGTTCACGACATTCCACCACGCCGCCACGTAGTCAGGCCTTCGGTTCTGATATTTCAGGTAGTACGCGTGCTCCCACACGTCACACCCCAGGATGGGAATTCTGCTGCCCATGAGCGGTGTGTCCTGGTTCGGCGTATCCTCTATCGTCAGGCCTCCTGAACGGTCCACCACGAGCCAACCCCAGCCACTGCCGAATCTGCCAACGCATGCCTTGTTGAACTTCTCCTTGAACGAGGCGAGGTCGCCAAACGCCTTCTTGATTGCGTCGGCGAGAGCCCCGGTGGGCTCCTTGGCGCCACCCGGTGCCATGATCTCCCAGAACATCGTGTGGTTCGCGTGGCCACCGCCATTGTTGCGGACCGGCTTGCGAATCGCCTCGGGAAGTGTGTCGACGCCGGCGAGCAGCTCCTCGATGGATTTCTTCTGCAGATCGGGATGGGGCTCGAGAGCGGCGTTCAGATTATTGACGTATGCGGCGTGATGCTTGTCGTGATGTATCCGCATCGTCTGCTCGTCGATCGTCGGCTCGAGGGCCTTGTAGTCGTACGGCAACGGGGGAAGGGTAAATGCCATCGGCCGACTCCTCAGGGGTTGATGCAACCGCAAAGAACTTTCCTCGCGAACTCGCGCGAAATATGATTCCGGTCTCCGGGGGGGTCAACGACAAATGAAAGTAGGCGATCACGCCGAGCTGACGCCGATGCAGCCGGTCCTGCTGCTGGACCGCTTTGTCCGACTGCACACGGAGTTGATGTCACTGCTTCGCAACCTGGGCCCGAGCGATTGGAGCCGGCCCACGGCGTGCGCGCTCTGGTCCGTCAAGGACATCGTCGCACACCTGCTCGACACCAGTATTCGGCGTCTCTCGTTTGGTCGCGATGCGCTGCCGTCGACCCCAGACACTCCGATCGCCAGCTACTCCGACCTGGTCCGGTACCTTAATCGCCTGAACGCGGAGTGGGTCACCGCCTGCCGCAGGCTCAGTCCCGAGATCCTCATGGACCTGCTCGACTTCACCGCCGGGCAGGTGCATGCTTTCTTTGGGTCACTCGATCCTCATGCCCCAGCGGTTTTCCCGGTCTCGTGGGCGGGAGATGACGTGTCGCCCAACTGGTTCGACATCGGCCGGGAGTACACGGAACGCTGGCTTCACCAGGAACAGATTCGTGAGGCGGTCGGGGCATCGGGACTGACCGGCCGTGAGTGGCTGCATCCCGCGCTGGATGTGTTCGTGCGTGCGCTGCCGTTTACCTACCGGCAGGTCGAGGCCTCGGCCGGCCGGAGCGTTCGAGTCGAGATCCTGGGTGACGCTGGAGGAGTATGGACCCTGGTCCGCGGAAACACAGGGTGGGAGCTATTCGAGGGTCCGGGCAGCCACCCTGACGCGGTCGTTACCCTGGACCAGGAAACCGCATGGAAGCTGTTCTCCAAGGGACTTGACCCGGATGCAGCGCGGAAGCGAGTCCAAATCGCGGGAGAGCGTCTCCTGGGAGAGCCGGTGCTCGGCTCACTTGCTGTAATGGCATAGTACGCTTGCCGCAGGAGTGGATCACATCTTGCACTGTCCTAAGACGCGAGCGCGGCTCGGCTTGACTCGAGAGTCCGTCTCTCACTCTGACAATCGGATCGTTCGCGGATAAGCCTGCCGGCCGGCATCAGCCTGGTACGTCCGGTGAAACGCAATCGTAACGGACATCTGCAAGGCTATCCGACACCTTCTTACCGGCTCCAGGTGCCATCAGCAGAAGGGACACCAGCACAGTGACTGTAGCGATCGGCACCAATTCCGCGGCCGTGGCCGAAGCCTTCATCAACAATGCGATCGCCCGTCGTGGCCAGCTGGCCAAGCGGAAGACCTGGCGCCCGGCCAGCGAGCTGGCAGTCGATCTCGGAACCGCCAATACCCTCATCTTCGTCAAGGGCGAGGGCGTGGTCCTGAACGAGCCGTCGGTGGCCGCCGTTGACATGTCGGGAAACATCTTGGGGATCGGACTCGAGGCCAAGCGGATGCTGGGCCGGACGCCTGAGGGCGTTACCGCGGTCCGGCCGATGAAGGATGGGGTCATCGCCGACTTTCATGTCGCCGAGAAGATGCTGCGTCACTTTCTCCGCCTGGTCATCGATCGAACGTTTCTGAGGGTCAAGCCAACCGTCATCGTCTGCGTCCCCTCCGGCATTACCGAAGTCGAACGCCGGGCGGTCCGGGACTCGGCCCAATCGGCCGGGGTAAAGCGCCTCTATATGGTATCGGAGCCCATGGCTGCCGCGATCGGTGTCGGCCTCCCGGTCGAAACCCCGGTGGGAAGCATGGTGATCGACATCGGTGGCGGCACCACGAACATCGCCGTCATCGCGCTGTCGGGCATCGTCTGCGACGCATCGATCCGTACCGGAGGCGACGAGCTGGACCAGGCCATCGTCCATTTTATGCGCAAGACGTACAGCCTTCTCATCGGAGAGCCCACCGCAGAGCGAATCAAGATCGGTTTGGGATCGGCGACGCAGCTGGAGCGCGAAGGTGAGATGGACGTCAAAGGCCGCGACCTCGTCTCTGGCCTCCCCAAGACCATTCGGATCGACTCCGCCGGGGTTCGCGATGCGATCCAGGAGCCGGTCCTGCACATCGTGAATGCCGTTCGCCGGGCCCTGGAGATGACGCCTCCGGAGCTGGCCAGCGATGTTCTCGAGCATGGCATTATGCTTACCGGAGGTGGATCGCTGATTCGAGGACTGGACCAGCGTCTGATGGATGAGACCGGTTTACCGGTCCGAGTCGACGAGGACCCGCTGACCTCCGTGGTTCGGGGCACCGGCCGAATCCTCGACGACTTCACCCGCTACGGTACGGTACTCTCGACCTGAGCTTTCCCGGGCGCCTCGGCGTTCGGGAGCACCCGTCCCTCTCACCGGCACTCCCGCCCACGGGCGAGGGTGTCGGTGTTTGGTGTTTGTGCCCCAGGAGCACGTCGAAACTTCGCGCCGAGCTGATCGTCTCGAACGAGGTCGCCTGTTCGCCCGTCAGCTTCGCCACGGACGGGTTGTTTCCTCCCATCAGCTGAATCGTACGGATCCCGGCACGACATCGCTCTGGGTACCTTGACACTGCCCCGGGATGCGGCGGTTTTTGTCAGTCCCTGGGTGACCCACATGGAAGTTGGAGCCAGGCGCTCTCCCTCTTTCCGGAGACCTTCCTTGTTGATACTGAAACCGCGCGGTACGGTTTGGATTAACGCATGGTTGCGATGAGCACCCCAGTTGAAGTGCGGGACGTGGCGCCCTGGGTCGAGCGGCTCGCCCGAGTGGGCTATGCCGCCAAGGCGCTGCTTTACATCACGATCGGAATTCTTGCCGCACAAGCGGCTCTCGGACCCGGTGGCAGAACCACCGATACCCAGGGAGCCCTCAGGGTCGTCCGTGATATGACGTTTGGACGCATCGTGCTGCTGATTATCGCGGCAGGGCTCGTGGGATATGCGGTCTGGAGAGTGGTGGAAGCGATACTGGATCCCGATGGCAGAGGGAGCAACTTCAAGGGGATCGCTCTGCGCGCGGGCTTCGCCATTCGAGGACTCTTTCACGGTGCGCTTGGCGTGGCCGCCTTCCGCGCGGCACTGGGCGACCGTAGCGGTGGAAGCAACTCTCAAGCTCGCGAGCTCACGGCCTCCGCTTTTCGCGTGCCCGGCGGAGAGTTGCTGATTTATGCGGGCGCCGCCTTCGTGGCCGGATACGGGCTGTATCAGTTGTACCGATCGTATGCCAGCAAGCTGGGCCGACAGCTCGACCTCAGCGCGGTTTCCGGGGAGATGCGGCCGTGGGTGGTGAGGGTCAGCCGCTTCGGGATCGCGGCGCGAGGCGTAATCTTCTGCCTCATAGGTTTGTTTCTTGCGCGCGCCGCCCAACGGCACGACGCCCGGGAGGTGGGCGGCATCCGCGAGTCGCTGAACATGCTGGCCAACCTGGGACGCTGGCCCTTCGCTGTGGTTGCCCTGGGACTGATCGCCTACGGTGTGTATGAGCTGGTCAACGCGCGATATCGCAGGATCAAGGTTGCTTGAGTCGCGGTGAGGAAGTCGATATGACAGATCTGGAACGTGCCGCTGCCGTGCGTGGTAAGACGATCCGAATGACGTGGACAGCTGGTCCCACCAAAGGCAGCACGCATGAACATGTCTTTCACGACGACGGCACGGTCGAATGGTATGATCCCGGTGCGCGAAAGAGCTCACCTGCTGAAGCAGGTTCCGCGGCCAAGGAGAAGCCCGAGTACGCGGCAGTCAGAGTGACTGATGACATCTATGCCGTCTCGTATCTCGCCGGCTCCGGCTATACCTTGACCGTGGTCCTCAACTTCCGCGAGAAAAGAATGGTCGGTTTCGCCTCGAGCTCGAAGGACTGGCACCCGGTTCAGGGCACCTTCCAGGTAGTAAGGTAACGTGCACGGTCGACAGCAGGCCGCGCTCGAACGCACCCTGGAGCTGGCGCTCACCTACCTCGAGTCGCTCGATGCCGCCCCGGTTACTGCCACCACTCCTCTAGTGGAGCTGCGGAGCCGCCTCGGCCGCGCGTTACCTGCGGAAGGAGTCGACCCAGTTACCGTGGTGGAGGAGCTCGCGCGCGACACGGCGGGGAGGCCTGCTGGGAAGTGCCGGCGGGCGATTCTACGGCTGGGTCATCGGTGCGGGCCTCCCAGCGGCACTGGCGGCAGACTGGCTGACCGCGACCTGGGACCAGAACGCCGGACTGTATGCCTGCGGCCCGGCCGCCGCCGTCGTCGAGGAAGTCTGCGGTACGTGGCTCAAGGACGTGCTCGGTCTGCCGGCGTCAGCATCGTACTCGCTGGTGACCGGCTGCCAGATGGCTCACGTCACCTGTCTTGCCGCGGCACGGCACGCGGTGCTCGCGCGGGCAGGGTGGGACGTGAACCGGGATGGGCTGAGCGGGGCACCGAAGATCCGCGTTCTCACGTCGACCGAAGTGCACGGCACCACCACGCGCGCGGCCAAGCTCCTCGGCATCGGCACCAGCCAACATCGTCATGCTGCCCAGCGACGCGGCAGGGCAGCTGCACGGCTGATGTGCTTCGGTCAGCGCTGACCGCGAGCCGCGGGCAGCCCACCATCGTGGTGCTTCAGGCCGGCGATGTGAACTGCGGCGCCTTTGACCGATTCTCCGAGCTCATTCCTCTGGCCCAGAAGGCCGGAGCCTGGGTGCACGTGGACGGCGCCATGGGCCTCTGGTGCAACGCCGTACCTGAGCTGCGCCACTTACTTGCCGGCGCCGAGCTCGCGGATTCCTGGGCGACCGATGGGCACAAGTGGCTCAACGTTCCCTACGACTGCGGTTATGCGTTCGTGGCGCACCCGGAGCATCACCGCGCCGCAATGGAGCATCATGCGAGCTATCTGGTCCACGCCGATGACGCGCGCGATCAGCTCGACTGGACCCCGGACCACTCCCGCCGGGCGCGTGGGTTTGCTACCTATGCGGCTTTTCGGGAGCTGGGACGCGTCGGCCTCTGCGACCTTGTGGCCCGCTGCTGCCGCCATGCACACGACATCGTCACTCGCATCGGCGCGCTGCCGGACGCCAGTGTCGTGTGCATCCCGCAGATCAATCAGGGGCTGGTGCGATTCCACGACCCACGCCGGGGGCCGGGCGAGGAGGACCACGATCGGCGGACCGACGAGGTGATGGCCGCGATCAACGCCACGGGCGAGGCGTTCTTTACTGGTACCACCTGGAAAGGGCGACGCTGCATGCGGGTGTCGGTCTCCAGCTGGCGCACGACTGAAGATGATGTCGACCGGGCGGTAGCGGCGGCTGAACGCGTACTTTCTGAGTTCCGCACGACCCACAGTACTTCATGACTTCCCTGCAGCCTCCGTCCTTTTTCGTGGCTCCGTGGTGAGGTGTTACGGGGCTACTTGGTTCACCGGAGCAGAGTGACCTATGCGCGTCTCCTTTTTCCCCACCCTGCTTTGCCTCGTCTCCGTCCTGGAAGCCCAGTCTCCGCCGCCCTCGTCGGTACAATTTCGAGACAAGCAGATCCCCCACGAAGCCGGATTCCGGGTCTTCATCGTGCCCGACATGGAAGGCATGGGAAGCGCGGTGGACATCCACGAGGTGATCGCCGGCAACGAGGCCGAGCGTTACAAGGACCTCACCAGCCCCGATTACTGGGATCGCTTCCGTCTGCTGCTCACCCGGGAGGTGAACGCCACCATTCGCGGGCGCGCGCCTGGCCGGGGCCCGAAGCTTCGTGGTGAACGAGGGTCACGGCGGCAACCTGTTCGCCAACGTCCTGCCCTGGGACCTCGACAGCTCCGCCATCCTGGTGCGCGGCTTCCCCAAGCCGCTCGTGATGGTCACCGGCATCGACAGCAGCTTCGGCACTTTGATGTTCACCGGTGCCCACGCCAATGCCGGCAGCCCCGGCGTGCTGGCGCACAACTTTGCCTTCGACTCGTTCACGGTGAACGGAAAGGTGCTCAACGAGGTCGGCATCAACGCGCTGATCGCCGGTGAACTGGGGGTGTCGGTCTCCCTGGTGAGCGGAGACGACGTGCTGATCGAGGAAACGAAGAAGATGCTGCCGAACGGCTTCGTCGCCATCGTGACGAAGCGCGCGGTGGGGCACAGCGCCGCCATCACCTACAGTCCCGCAAGGTGCGCCGGATGCTTCAGACCGGGGCGGCGGAGGCGGTGCGCCGAGAGCGCCGGGGCGACTTCAAGCCCTTCACCATGGAGCGGCCGTACCGGGTCGAGTTTGCAGCTGCGGCGAGTCATACCCGGACAGCGTCGTACAGGAAGTCGCCGCGCTGCCGGAGTTCAAGCTGGAGAAAACCGGGAGCCGGACCTTCCGGTATGTGACCGACAGCGCGCGCAAGATGGGCTGGCTGCTGGATGCGATCGAAGAGACGGTGATCCGATGAGGCGCGTACTGCTGCGCACTCGCGCTGGTGCAGCCGGTCGCAAGACAGCGCAAAGGCGCAGGCGCCGCGCGACAGCGACCCCCCGTGACACCACGCCGCCCGCGGCCTCCTTCGGCGTGACCGAGTACCGGCTCGCGCGCGAGAAGCTGGAGCTGGACATGCAGCACGGCGGCTTCAGCGTCTACATCATCGCCGACATGGAGGGGCTGGCCGGAGCGGTGCGCAACGGCACCGAGATGCGTCCGGTGAGCCGAGGCGGCTCACCCCAGCACGAGCGGTTCCGCCAGGAGCTGACCGACGAGGTCAACGCGCTCATCGCCGGAGCCAGGGCCGGCGGAGCAACGCAGTTCATCGTCAACGATGGGCATGGCGGCACCCTCTTCCGCAACGTGCTGGTCGACCGGCTCGATCCCGAGGCGATTCTGATCCGCGGCTATCCCAAGCCGATAGTCATGTCCACGGGTCTCAATCCCATGGTGGATGCCATCATGATCGTGGGTGCCCACGCCAATGCGGGAAGCCCCGGGGTCATCTCCCACAACTTTGCCTTCGATTCATTCACGGTGAACGGCAAGGTTCTCAACGAGGCGGCCATCGCCGCCTTCATCGGTGGCGAGATGGGCGTGCCCATGGTGCTGGCAAGTGGAGACGACGTGCTGGCCGCAGAGACCCGAGAGATGCTGGGGCCGCTCGAGACCGTGGCCGTGAAGACCGCCTTCTCCCGCTCGGCGGCGGCTGTGCTTCCGCCGGCGACCGTCCACCGGATGCTGCGGCAGGCCGCCACCCGCGCGGTTCGACGGGCCAGGACCGGCGAGCTCCGCCCGCTCACGATCGAAAAGCCATACCGAGTGCGCTTCTGTCTCCGGCGCTCGTTCACGGAGGATACGTGGGTGCGGGAGACCGTCGGCCGGCTTGAGGGTGTAACCTCTATGGCGGGCGAGGTTGCTTCGCCTACACCAGCGATTCGGCGGAGGCGGTGGGCAACCTGCTGAATGAGGTCGAATGGACGGTGCTCAAGCCCTGAACACACCACCTGCATGAGGCGTAACCCCGATTGTCTGTGTGTCCTCCCACATTGCGCCTCTCTCCGGCCGTCCTGCATATTTGTCGTTGGTACTCTTGACCTTCTGCAAGGCCTCGATGGCAACCCTTCTAACCTGTTCTGCCTGCGGTAACGACCTCGACGGGCGGAATCCATTTTGCTCGCGCTGCGGTGCGGGGGTCTTTTCCTGCGCGACCTGTGGAAAAACCCTGGCTGAAGGGGACGGGTTCTGCTCCGCGTGCGGCAGCCCGGCGGGATCCTCGACGTCTCAAATGTCCAACGGCTCCCCGTCATCTCAGGCAGGCTCTGCTTGGGCAGAGGTGGTTCAGCGCCTCCGGCGAGCTACACAGGGTGAGTTCGAGATCGGCGGTGAGTTGGGCCGGGGGGCCATGGCCGCGGTCTTCCTGGCTCACGAGATGGCACTCGACCGCAAGGTAGCCATCAAGGTCATGTCACCCGGCCTGCTGATGGATGAGGGTATGGCCGAGCGGTTCCGGCGGGAAGCCATTACCATCGCGAACCTGAATCACCCGAACATCGTATCGGTGCACTCAGTGCGGCAGGCTCAGGGGCTGCACTTCTTCGTGATGCGGTACATCCGCGGCCGCTCGCTGGAGCAGGTCATCCACCAGGCCGGCCGGCTCCCGATCCCGATCGTTCGTTCGATACTGTTTCAGGTCGGATCAGCGCTCAGCTACGCCCACCGCTCTGGAGTTGTTCACCGCGACATCAAGCCGGCGAACATTCTCATCGACGAAGACGGCAACGCGGTCGTGACGGATTTCGGTATTGCCAAGGTCGCCGAGCTGCCCAGCGAGACCCATCCGGGCGCTCTGGTGGGAACGCCGGCATACATGAGTCCGGAACAGTGTAGCGGGGACGAGGTCTCCGGTGCCTCCGACCAGTATTCGCTCGGTGCTGTGGCCTACGAGATGATCACCGGCGTTACTCCGTTCACCGGTTCGACGCTTACCGTCATGCAAGCCCACCTCGAGCAGCCACCACAGGCGGTTCGAAGCCGGTCCCCCGACTGCCCGCCGGACCTCGAGGCTGCCGTGCTCCGGATGCTCGACAAGGATCCCGCAGCACGCTGGCCCAATATCGCGCAGGCAAAGGCAGCAGCCGCGGCCTCGCCCCTGGCCGAGGATGATCCGCTTCTCGCAGAGCTCTGCCGGCTCGCAAAACCCGACAGTGCGACCGCCACAGTCCCGTCCCGTATCCCCTCCGGACGGAATCTCTCCCCGGGCCGGGCAACCGCACCGGGTGGAGCGGTGCGCAATATCTCCATTCTTCCGCCGCCGGATGCGCTGGAGACAGGCGACAGCTTCACCCTTGTAGCCACGCTGCGAGGAGAGCGCGGTGTGCTGCTACCCGGACGTCCCGTTGATTGGGCCACGGACACCCCTGAGGTGCTCCGCGTCGATAGCGCGCGTGGTGTGGCCACAGCGGTTGCACCTGGCTCCGCCCGGCTTGCCGCCACCTGCGACGGCATCGTCGCCGGTCTACAGGTGCAGGTCGCTCCACCCGCGGAGGAGGCCGATGCGCAGCCTAGAACGCGTGTGGCAGGGATCCAGGTCTCAGCGCCACCAAAGTCGGTCAAAGCCGGGGACTCCTTTGTTCTGACCGCCACACCGGTTGATCACAGGGGTGGTGTCCTTCTGGGCCATACGGTGCAATGGAGCACAAGTGATGTGGGAGTTGCGGTAGTCACGGCGAACGGCTGGGTCGCGACCTTGGGACAGGGACCGGTGATACTCCAAGCCACCTGCGACGAAGCCAGCGCTTCAGTCCGGATCGACGTCGAGGACGCAGGTCGCCCCGCAAAACGCGGCGAGCCGGCTTTGCCGAAGGCGAAGCATGCCGAGCCGCGGATGAAGCACGCCGAGCCGGCGGTGAAGCACGCCGAGCCGGCGGTGAAGCACGCCCAGCCCGTCACTCCTCTGCCCGAGGAACCGCTCCGCCCGGCTCGGCGCCGCCGAAGGCGCTCTGCTCAGCGCTGGCTCTTTTTCGTTATGGCCATCGTTCTTTCGATGCCGTTGATCTGGTTTTATAGCGGGCTGGGCGATCGGATTAAGTCCAGGTCTGCCACACGCTCTGCTCCCGTGCATTCCGCTGACGATGCAGCGACGCAAGTGTCAGGGCAACCGGTCGCGGCCATTCTCAGGGGAGCTTCTGCTTCTGTAAACATCACCCGGAGGCCTCGGCAGCCACTGATTCCCGGGGCATCACGGCAGCTGCTGGCGGAGGTCCGGGATAGCACCGGTCAAGCCTTGTCCAACTCCGCGATCAGCTGGTTCTCGACCGATCGAAACGTCGCTCGAGTGGACTCGGCAACCGGGTGGCTGCGGGCAGTAAGTCCTGGTCGCGCCAGCGTGATAGCAACCAACGGCAAGTGGAGAGACAGCACCGCGATCGTTGTGCGGCCTGCCCCGCCGCGGACCTCCGACACCGCCTCCATCGCCACTGCACCCGCGAGCTCACGTAGCGTGGAAGACACCATCGCTCCGAGCACCTCGGTTCAGGATCCCAGCGGATCTCCATCGCTTCCTTTAGAGACGACCGCGACATCGAGCGATTCGGCAGTGGGCGTCCCAGAGGATGCTCCTTCGGAGTCACTCGCCGGTCAGGGATACGAACCGGAGTTCGAGCCCGCCTACCGTGAGGAAGAAGCCGCAGCTGAGACCACTGTGCCTCTCTTCAACGATGCGGAGCGCCGCCGGCGTGAAGCCTGGCTCCTGACCGCAGTCGAGCAGTGTTACGAGGCAATACGGTCGAGGGATGTCGCGCGTCTGGAAGTGTTTTATCACCCGGAGGGTGTATCAGACGAGGACAAGCTGGGCCGCCTGAAGCGAATTCTGCGAACGGAGGAGTGGGGGGCGGTAGTAGGCGAGCGGGTCAATGGAGAGCGACGTCTCGCAGGGGAATCGCCCGCAATGGAGTTTTCCTTCCAGCTGGTTTGGAAAGACGCGTTTGGGGGACGATTGACCAGCCGTCCCGTCTTCCGCACCGTCATCGCTCGCAGGGGCGATCAGTGGGAGCTCTCCAGCTGCCGCATAGTAGGATCGCCCAAGCTATAGCCGCCGCTCAATCGCGCAGTCCGATCGCGACGCCCAGGTGAGCCACGAGGCTCGAGCCTGAGGTCGAGGCGACCGGAGCGGACGTGCGGCGAACGCTGCTGGTTAATATCCCCTGTCCCAGATGGTCATACCCAAGCGTAGCTCCCACGTCGAGATTGACCCGCGGCCCGAGCCGTACGAGAATGCCACCGCCGCCATTCAGCTCCAGAAAGGTCGAAGAGAGTGAGAGGTCTTCACCGGAGAAGCCGATTTTGAACACGGCGAGCCGGGTGGAGACGTAGGGCGCTACCACGTTGCTCCCGGCGTGAATCCGGTAGCGTGGCTCCACGAACCCCCCGTAAAATCGCGCGTTGTCGGTTCTATCTTGTAGTTCGTGGATTGTGAACTGAAATCCGGCTCCCACCGACAACGCCCCTGGCGTATAGCGGAACTGGGCTTCAGCGCCCACTCCATTCTGCATGCCGACAAACACTTCCTTGAGAACACCGTTGACCAGCCCTGACACCTGAAGCGAAAAGGTCTGCGCCGATTGAGCCTCCAAATCGCCGCCGACTGTAAATCCCAGGACACACAGAACCAGCCACCGGCGAGACATAGGCAAGCGCATTACCTGCAGTATTCCTCTGCCGGCCGAGGTGTCAAGCGGCACGGCGCCTAACAGGATGGTGTGGTAAATCGGATGGCACGCTCGTCGATCCTCGATTCCCCGAGGGTGTACCGAGCGGTGTGAACCTCGATCATACCGGTCCGCTCACGAAGAATCAGTTGTCCAACCACCCCCTGGGGGCTGGCACGGGGTGATCCCACTCCCATCATCGAGAGCACCATACGTCGCCGCCCTTCAGGTCCACGTACCTCATAGGCAATTCGAACCCGGCGCATCATGTGGCCCTGAGCCCACCCAAGAGCGAGAAAGTTGTTGAGGTCGCGACTTAAAGGAATGAAGCGGCGCCCGGGACGAGAACCAGGCCACAACGTCGGGGATTCGATTCCGAACCTGACCCACCCTCCGGCGGACAGGTCGAACCAGCCGTAGCTGACGCCAAAGAACTCGAATTGAAAGCCGAGGGACAGGGGCCCGGTGGTTTGATCATCGATCAAATCAACGGCGTTGGCAGTGGGGGTGGCCTCCGGGGCGTATCGGATGGTCATAACCACGGTGTTTTGGCCGGTCCGTGGCACAACCAGACTGGGGAACCGAGCCTGGGAGCGCAACCGGACCTCATTCCGAGCCTGAACCAGGCCCAGCGCGTCGAAGATCGCACACGATTGGAAGGACATCCAGCCTCCTGGCGGTAGTGTTCCTGCCTTCTGTCGCCAGCTTGCACGTTGGTTATCAAGTGGTCGTCAAGCGCTGAGAGGGCTAATTGACAACCTCCACCTGGGGCGGAACCTTCCCTCAATCATGATTCTCTGTCGTACCCTTGGTCCGGTTGAGCTGAGCGTTGACGGAGGTCCAGCGCCTCCCGAGCTGCTCTGGCGGAAACATCTCGCGCTGCTGGTCTACCTTGCGCGGTCACCCCGCCGCGGCCGGAGTCGCGAGCATCTCATCGGCTTGCTCTGGGGCGACCGCAGCGAGGCAGCCGCCCGGCACTCCCTGAGCGAGGCTCTGCGGGTGATCCGCCATCACGCAGGGGAGGGCTCGGTCGAGGTTAAAGTCGGACAGGTCCGGCTCCAGCCGGAGTCGGTGCGGTTGGACGTGGACCGGCTGGAGGAGCTGGCTGCAGCAGGCGATTGGGCGGCCGCAGCCGAGCTGGTGTCAGGCGAGTTTCTGGAGGGATTCGCGCTGGCGGAAGCGTCTGAATTCGAGGACTGGCTTGCCGCTGAGCGGGAATTGTGGGGCCGGCGGGGCGTGGAGGTCTTGGTGAGCTGCGCCGACGCCCATGCCCAGGTAGGAAAGGTGGAGGAAGCCTGTGAGTTTGCGGCCCGTGCCTTAGGGCTGCAGCCGGCATCCGAACTGGCGCTACGCTGTGCCGTGCGCTGCCGGTCGCTCGCGGGCGATCGCACCGGGGCCCTGGCGCTGTTCGACCGTTTCCAGGCTCGTATGTCAGCCGATGTAGGTGTCGAGCCGAGTGAGGAAACCCGGTCGCTGGTCGCGCGGGTGCGCCGGGAGCGGGCACTACAGGTCGATACCCAGCGTTTGCACGCCGAGGATCTGCCGATCGGCCGGCCGCCGCTTGAGGGTCGGGGCCAGGAGCTTCAACAGCTGCTCGAGACCGCTGCAAGCGCCGTACGCACCCGGCGGGCTGCGCTGCTCGTGCTCGAGGGTGGTGCAGGCATAGGCAAGACACGATTGCTGGATGAGCTGCTCAGCCGGTTCCGTCTCGATGGGATCTCGGTGGCAGCCGCCCGCGCAGTCGAGGCAGACCGTGCCGAACCATGGAGCGGAACGCTGGCGCTCGCCCGAGGCGGGCTGCTGGAGGCTCCCGGAGTTGCCGCGGCACCCTCAGCAGCACTCGCGGCCTTTGCCGAGGCTCTGCCCGAGTGGGCGGAGAGGTTCAGGGGAGTAGGGTCCCTGGCGGCGGCATACCCGTTTGGCCGCGCCCTGGCCGAAACACTTCGAGCGGCGCTGGAAGAACAACCGATTGCGATTGCCGTAGATGATGCGCAATGGCTCGATGCGGACTCAGCACTTTCCCTGGGCGTCCTGCTCCGCGATCTCGCAGCCACGCCGCTCATCGTGCTCCTTGGGGTCGCGCCGTATCCGCCAAGACCGGAGCTCGACGAGCTGCGCGTCAAGATCGGTAGTGAGCTTGGCGGTCAGACCGTGCGGCTCCGGGTGCTGGATCGGGCAGGTCTCCGACACCTCGCACAACGCATGCTGCCGGGCTATGACCCCGTCGCCATCGAGCGCGTGGTGCGCCGGGTAGCAACCGATTCGGCTGGACTCCCGCTGCTGGCAGTGGAGCTCCTCCGCGCCGTCGCACTGGGTCTCGATCTGGGAACGATTCAGGGGGCGTGGCCCGAGCCGTTTCGCACCCTCGACCAGAGCCTTCCGGGGAACTTGCCCGATGCAGTCGTCGCAGCCATCCGTATCGGGGTGCGACAGCTCAGCCCCACAGCCCAGCGGGTGCTGACGGCTACCGCGATCCTGGGAGAGTTAGTGCCCCCGGCCCTGCTCGAGCGCGTGCTCTCGCTTCCTCCGGCAGAGGTCGCCCGCGCACTCGATGAGCTGGAGTGGCACCGCTGGATTGTGGGGGAGCCACGAGGATACTCGTTCGTGGCTCGAATCGTTCGCCAGGTGGTGGAGCAGGATACCGTCACGCCCGGTCAGCGGCGGCGGGTGCTGGAGGCCGCGGGTGCGGGGTCAGGCTCTTCTCCGGAACCGCGTGGATCCAGGCGCCGGCTCCCACGATAAGATTGCTCTTGTCAGGTCACGGCAGGAGGACGGCCTGTTAGTATGATGAGGCATCCTAACCAGGAGCCTCTGTGCCGAGCCGATTTGCGCCTCTGATTGCAGGCCTTCTCATTACCCTGGCACAGCCAGCTCCAGCACAACAGTCGGTCCCCGTACCGGCCATTCCGCCCCTGCAATTCGACTCCTGGCAAGCCGCGCCGCTTCACCGGTACACCCTATCCTCCGCTGGCAGGATCGTCGCTGGAGAGGGAGATCGAAAAAACCGGTGGCTCATTCCAGGTGTCGTCGGAGCGGCGGCCGGCATCGTATTCTGTACCGCCATGTCGACACTAATTAGCGACTCGGCCGCAGGAGGATTGTCCTTCTGCCCGCTTGACAGCTACCTGCTCATTGGAGGTGCAGGCTTTCTGGTTGGAGCCGCGATTGGGTTGGCGTTCTGACGAACGTGGCCACCAACGCGGCTCGTTCGCTCCGTTGTTGTTTGATCCCGGTTAAGACCCTAGCCGTCGCACGGTGGCTGGAGAAAGCTCAGGCTTGCTCGGGCACTCTAAACGTCAGCACGACACTTCCGCCCTGCTCCGCTACCTGGTACGTAAGGATCGGCTCGGTTGCCGGCCCCGCCGTGACCTTGCCGCTTCTGCAATCGAACTGCGAGCCGTGCCATGGGCACTGCACCACACCTTTGATCATGACTCCTCCGGCAAGCGAGCCGCCACGGTGAGTGCAGTGATCATTGAACACCACATATCCCTGCTCTGTCCGGGCGAGCACCAGCCGCTCACCCTCCAAGTGGAGCAGCTTCATCTGGTTGATTTTCAGCTCGTCCGCTCGGGCCACGATTAACGGCTGACCCGGGACCTGATGCAGAGTCTCTTCCTTCCATTTGCCCGCCTGGGCATAGCGGTGGTCCACGCCGATCTGATTCCGGTTGACGAGGACTCCGCCCATCCATCCGCCTGCCGTCAGCAGCGCGAGCGCCAACCCTTCGAGAACGAGGACAGTGGTACTGGGCAGAGCACCGGCATCGCCGCGTATCCAACAGGCCGCGGCGAACAGAATCACTGCGGTCAGATTCGTCAGCATGTGCTTGGTTGCGCGACGCTTGCCTGAGCTGTTCGGCGGGACGGTCTTGAGGTAATCGATGAAGCCGGGAACGGCCGCAACGAGGGCGGCGACAATCCCAAGCAGTCCGAGATACCCGCCCGTGGTCCACCAGGGCGGGTGTTCAGTGATTCGCCCAGCCAGGTCGAAGAAGAACGCCCCGTACAGAAATGCGAAAGGAAAGGGTATGAGGGCAGGATGTATCGGATGCCCTCGAAAACTCGCCTTGCTTCTCATGACTGCTTCAGGCGCTTGGCTTGCCGAGTTTCTTCTGAATCTCCTCGGCGCGATCTAGATGCTTTTCGATAACCGGTTTGGCTTGCTCGATCAGCTTCTTCAGCTCCTCATTCTGTGCCGCACCATGCGCCTTCTCGGCCAGGTCGAGTACTGCCTTATGGATTCCGACCTCCTGCTCGATATAGGTTCGGTCGAACTGAGCACCCTTGGGCGCGGCCCGGAGTGCGGCCATCTCGCTGGCGGCAGCCGGCTTCAAGGGATCATCTGCGGGAGGCGCAGGAGTAACGTTGAGGCGCTTCGCCAGCTGCTGACCCTGGACTCGCAACGAGTGGTGCTCACCCATCATCAGTTTGGCAAAGGCTTTTACCTCCGGATTCGTCGCCTTTCCCAGTGCGTAAGCACCCGAGGCACTGTCAGCCATGTTCGCCTCATCCAACAGTGCGACAATATTCGCGTCGCTCAGCTGCCCCGCCCCAGTTGCACCGGCATCGGCCGTTTCAGTCCGGGCGCCCATCGTATCCGCAGATTCCATCCTCGCGGATGCGTCACCAGCACTGCGATCTTTACACCCGGTAAACATGCCGGCGCCGATACATGCAGTCAGAAGCGCACCTGCTCGCCATGATGAATTCATATGCCCTCCTCAGTTTCCCACTTCGAACTTCCCTTCAACGATTTCTGCTTTCGAATCCTGGCACCATAAGGACGTCGCCCCGGTAGCATTGAACCGGGCGCCTGAACCGCGGCACCATTACTGATATGAAAGATTACCTAGAAACGCAAGATTTCTTATCTTTATCTTTCGTTTTGGGGCTGGAGTATGAGGAGACACATACTGAAGCAGGCGAAGGAGGGGACCAGCGGACAGCTGCTGGAGCTGCTCCGGCGGCGCTCCATGACCGTCGATGAGCTTGCCCTGGCGCTGGGAGTGACCCGCACGGCGGTGCGTGCGCAGCTCGCGACACTGGAACGCGATGATCTGATCGAGCAGCGTGGCAGTCGGAGGGGGACCAGCAAGCCGTCACGTCTCTATGGTGTGACCTCCCAAGCCGAGCTGCTGTTCTCCCGTGCCTACGTCCCCATTCTGACCCGGCTGCTGCAGGTGCTGGCTCGAAGTCAGGCCCCGTCGGATTTCGACGCGACCATGCGGGAGGTTGGCCGGGAGCTGATGCAGGGGCATCGGCTTGCGGTAGGCGCGCTGAAGGACCGTGTGGCTGGTGCGAGCGCGCTGCTCAACGAGCTCGGAGGGTTGACCGAAGTCGAGGAGGAGAACGGATCCTATCTCATTCGCAGCCATGGGTGCCCGCTCGCCGCGGCCACGGCGAATCATCCGGAGGTGTGTAACGCCCTCGAAAGCATGTTGAGCGTGTTCGTCGGGAGCCAGGTCAACAAGTGCTGCGATCGCTATAATCGCGTCCGGTGCTGTTTCGAAATTCCCTCTATAACTCAGACTGCTGTGTGAAAGAGAAGCCGGTATCGCGACCGGCACTAGGTGTAGTCCTCTGCGGCCCTATGCCGCATAACGCTCCTCGACTGTGGCCGTAAAGAGGGCGGTGCCGATGAGCCCGACCGCACCGGCCAGCAGGAAGGGCACCTCGGGAGAAATTTTCCAGAGTAGACCACCTGTCAGCGCAGCCGGCGTGATCGCCATGCTCCTGATCAGATAGTACAATCCGACACCTCGCGCACGCGCACGGTCGGGTACTAGGTCGAGGATCAGCGCCTTCCGCGCAGGCTCACCAAGCTCCCGCAGGCCACCGATGACAAAGGCGCCGAGAAGACCCGCAAAGCTGTGCGCCACAATGACGGCTATGGGAAAGAGGGAAAAAGCGATGAACGTGGCAATGACCAGCGGCTTGCGTCCTGCCCGATCGGCCAGGCGGGCCGCAGGAATGTAGCAGAGTATCGAGGTCGTCACCTGCACGCCTATGAGGATACCGAACTGCGGCGCAGTTATACCCACGACGTTCAGGGCATACAGTACCAGGAAGACATCCACCATTCCCTCGCAGGTGCGAATGAAGATGTCCGAAAGGAGCAGACGCCGTAGCGGAACCGGAAGCGAATCCCACACGCCTCGTACGCCGGCCGCGTAAAGCGGGGGCAGGGTCAATCGTATGCGGCTCACGATCAGCAGTGTGAGTACCGCCAGAGCGATCGAGACAGTTACTCCGGTCTTCACTCCCTCCCGCACGCCGTGGGTCGCAATGAGGAGTCCACCAAGGGCAGGGGCAACGACGATTGGAAGCCGCCGCAGGATGGCCTGCACCGAAAAACCCAGCGCCCGCCGTTCCGGCGGCAGTGCATCCCCTACCACCGCAAAGAGTGTAGGACTCGCCATGCTGGACCAGGCCATCATGAACACGATGCCGAGCAACACGACGGGCCAGCTCGGTGCGAGTGCAATCAGACTGTAACCCACAGCTGCCAGGCAGATGAACAGGATAAGGGCGTGTCTCCGGCCATACCGGTCGGCGACCCAGCCACCAGGGTACTGGTAAACACCGTCCAACAGATCCTGGGTGCTGCCATAGAGGCCGATCGCCAGCCACGGTGCCCCCAAGGCCTCCAGGTACTTGGGCAGGAATCTCCGCCACAAGTGTTCACCCAGTGCCATAGTGAACATCGCGAGTGCAACCGCACCGGTGTTGCGCTCGACTGCGAGGTAACTCGCCAGCCGGGTTCTTCTCGCTGAGACGCCTCCAGAGTCGTTCACTGGTGTCCCTCGATGGTGGCTCGTAGTTGGCTACCCCGAAAGGTGTAATATTTCTGCAGCCGGTGCGTCAGCAGGTATGAAGACGGCAATGAGAACCTGACCCATACTTCAAGGAGTTGAAAATGCTGAACCTCGAGAATACTCCTAGCGAATGTCCCTGCGGCTGTCACTGCAGCTGTGGCACGGCGTGTCCCTGCGGCGATGGTGGCTGCGGTTGTGGGTGCGGATGCGAGTAAGCGGAGATGACGCAGCGCGCTCGGCTGTCACCGAGGTAGCCGAGCGCGACCCGGCAACGCCTGAGGTGCTGCAAGTCCTGGTGGACAACCACGCGCGCTTTCTGGCTTTTCTGGAACGGCGACTTGGATCACGAGACGAAGCGGAGGACATTCTTCAGGAAGCATTCGTCCGGAGCCTGGACCATGCTTCGTCCCTCCGGAGCTCGACCTCGGCCACTGCCTGGTTCTACCGCGTTCTTCGAAATGCGATCACCGACCATTACCGACGGCAGAACAGTCAGGGCCGTGCGTTCGATCGGTTCGCCGCCGAAACCGAAGCTTCGAACGCTCCGGACAGTGAGCTGGAGGCCGCGGTCTGTCAGTGCGTGCTGAGGCTGGTCGAAACCCTCAAGCCGGAATACGGAGCGGCGATCCGCCGCGTGGATCTCGACGGCTTGAGCGTCCGTGACTTCGCAGCGGAAGCCGGGGTCACGCCTGGAAATGCGGGAGTCCGCCTGCACCGTGCCCGGGAAGCCCTGGGCCGACAGGTCGCCCGCAGCTGCGGGACCTGTCTGACGCACGGCTGCCTCGATTGTCAGTGCTCCGTGTGAGCCATCACTGAATTGTGACAGTGCAGTGACCGACTCTCTACCCGAGTGTCGTAGGCTTCGGGCTTCAGCGCACACTCCTTCAGCGACGGACCTCATGATCACAGCACCACCATCTCGCGTTGGGTTGCTCCTGTTTCTTGCGGTGAGCGGGAACGCCTGCACCGGCCTGACCGCGGGTCCGGAAAGCCGAAGCGTCATCCCGGTGCCCGCCTCTCGTGACTCCGCGTACGTTCGTGCACGCCGAGGGCTGCAAGGTGAGTCGTTCACTCTGGACGTGGTCGACTCTACGGGAGGCCGCCTTGTCGGGACTCGCTGGCCGAGCGCGAGCGCGAAACAGGGCTCCTCGGAAGCATGCCACGTCTCGGCCGTGCTCCAGATAAATGGGAGCTCCGAGCAGTCGGAGGTAGCATCGACCAGCCGCTGGGTGGCTCCCGGCGCGATGGCGGGTGAGGCTCCAGATGTATGCGAGAAGGAACGCATCGCGGTCCTCGAACGGATCGCTCAGGTGCTGGTTCCTCCCGGAGAGGTCACCTAGTGGTGCACGCGGCTCAAAGCTGAGGACACCACCACTCACACTCCCGCGCCCTGGGGCTCAGTCCTCCATTCCATCCTCTTCGATCTTGAGGTTATACCACGCGAGATCTCGGAGGGGTCGCGAGCCAGATCACCCTGCACTGCCGCCCCTGCCCTCAGTACCTTTCTGCCCGATGAGCCAAGCCCAACTACAGCTCGTGAATCTCGCCCTGGGAGGTTTGGAGGAAGACTCCACCTATCAGGCTCTCGCCGAGTTCGATACGGACGAGGACTTCAATGACTTTCGGAGCCAGGTGGAGACTATTCGGGCCCGCTGCCTCACCTCCCCGTTTCAGCCCCGGCTGCTACAGGAGGTACGCGAGCTCCTGGTCAGGCTTCATGCAGACAGCAGGGGCACGCTGGGCCGTTTCCGGCCCTTCGTTGAAAAGGCGCTTATCGATCTTGGCTCGGTAAAATCTGAAGCCGAGCCCCAGAGAAGCTCAGCGAGGGCAGCGCCCCGGCGCCGGGTCCTGCTGGTGGACGATGATCCGGACGTAAGGCGTTCGCTCGAGAACGCCCTTACCAAGGCAGGCTACGAGGTGGTGTGCGCCGCGAACGGGGTGGAGGCCGTCACCAAGTGGCGCGAGCTTCACGGTGGCGATCTCGTCATCCTCGACATGTTCATGCCGGAGAAGGACGGACTGGAGACGATCGTCGAGCTGCGTACTCACAGTCCCGGGGTTCCCATCATCGCGATTTCGGGCGGCGGTACGACTGGACGTTTGGACATTCTGGAGGATGCGAAGCTACTGGGCGCCATCGAGACGTTCGAGAAGCCGTTCAGCATCCACGCCTTGCTGGCGCTGGTCGCGCGGACGATTGCCAACTCGCGCTAGCAGCCATGCCATGATGCACTGTGCCGGTAGAGTAAGCACCCAGAAGACGATCGACAGACACCCATCCAGACGTCGTCCCATGTGGCCGCCTTGGCGGGCCACTCAGGATGAGGCAATGCGGACCCGGTAGCATCAGACTACTCTGCTCCTGTCCCCTGCCCGATGCTTTGCGCGTGACCTCAACTCACTTCGACACTCACCAAGCCATCATTCTGCCGCACGCCGAGTCGGAACACGGCATAATTGGGATGGTGACGGCGCTGATCGTACAAAAGCCCGGGGCGCATAACAGCACGATCTCTGCCATTCTTCATAAAAGTCCGAAGCGCTTTAGGAATGAAAGCCGAAGGCCGCCAGGACATATGTCCCCGTAAGTGCCAGGAGAGCGCAGCCAGCGAACATCAGGATTAGACCAGGCACCATGAGCTCACGGGCACCTAACCCGGCGGAAATAGCAGCTCGTAATAGTCCGGATAGTCCCTCATATGAGCTAAAGCGATCTTGGAGGTGAGTACGGGATCGTCGTGTGTCACGTTGCGGGTCGCGCGAGCCATGCTCGAGATCTACATCCATGCCACGCCGGAATGCCACCGACGTGCGTTCTGCGGGAGTGAGCGCACCCGGCTTGAGCAGGATGTCATCTGGAACGCCCAGCAGTTCCCGCCGGTCAGCACGACTCGGCGACGCTCGTGAGGCGCATTACAGGGATAGGGCTTCACCGAGCAGTCTCCATGCCCTACAGCCTTTCGCGGCGTAACAGCTGAGCGTTAATCGCTACGATCACCGTGCTGAGCGACATGAGGATTGCGCCGACGGCTGGGGACAGCAGAATTCCCTGCCCCGCCAGTACACCGGCAGCGAGCGGAATGGCAACGATGTTGTACCCGGCCGCCCACCAGAGATTCTGCACCATTTTTCGATAACTGGCTCGCGAGAGCGACACGATGCGTGGCACATCCCGGGGGTCGCTCCGCATGAGGACCACGTCACCCGCTTCAACGGCGACATCGGTGCCGGCACCAATGGCGATGCCGACGTTCGCCGTCACCAGCGCGGGAGCATCGTTCACGCCGTCGCCCACCATGGCGACGCGCTTACCCTGTCGCTGAAGCTCCTCGACCTTTGCCGCCTTGCCGTCGGGAAGGACCTGCGCAAAGACGCGGTCGATGCCAAGCTGCCTAGCCACCGTGTCCGCCACCACCTGCGCATCGCCGGTGAGCATGGCCACTTCCAGACCAAGCTCATGCAGCCGCCGAATGGCATCGGCAGACTCAGGCCGTATGGCATCGGCGAGAGCGAACCCGGCCAGCACCCGGGTTCCCTCGGTGAGATACACGACACCCTGCCCCCGTCGAGCAGCTGCGTCGGTGAACGCGGCCGAATCATGATCAAGCCGGATGCCGAGCCGGGTGAGGAGATTGGGCCCTCCAGCGCTGAGCTGACGTCCGCTCACCGTGGCCTGCACTCCGTATCCTGGAATCGCCTTGAAGTCGGTGGCGCGTGGAACCGGCAGGCCGCGCTCCCGTGCGCTGGTCACGATCGCCTGCGCCACTGGATGTTCCGCATCCTGTTCGAGAGCGGCCGCCAGATCGAGCGCGTCAGCTTCATCGGTTCCAGCAGCAGCTCGTATCTCGACCACCCGGTGCTCGCCCAGGGTGAGAGTCCCGGTCTTGTCGAAGACCACCGTGTTCAAAAGCCGGGCCTCCTCCAGCCCTCGGCGATCACGCACGAGGAGACCGCTTCGCGCGCCGAGCGTCGTCGAAATCGCGATCACAAGTGGAACCGCCAACCCCAGAGCGTGCGGGCAGGCGATGACAAGAACCGTCACGAGCCTTTCTACCGCGAAGGATGTTTCGGCACCCGCAGCAATCCAAACCAGAAAAGTGATGGTCCCAGCGGCGAGTGCAACGATCGTCAGCCAGAACGCAGCTCGGTCCGCTAGCGCCTGGGCTCGGCTTCGGGACTGCTGAGCCTGGTCCACCAGCCGCATGATGCCGGCGAGGGTGGTCTTCTCGCCGGTGCCGGTGACCTCCACTCGGAGTGAGCCTGCCTCGTTCACCGTGCCCGCGATGACCCGGTCTCCCGGATTTTTCTCGACCGGTCGGGACTCGCCGGTGATCATTGATTCGTTCACACTGCTGTGGCCCTCACGCACGACCCCATCCGCGGGTATGCGCGCACCCGGACGGCCCAGGATCAGATCTCCCTCTTGCAGCATGGTGACCGGTACATCCTCGATCCGCTCACTACCGCCATCCCGGCGAATGCGGGCTGCGCTGTCAGGCAGGAGCTTCGCCAATTCGGCGAGCGCGCCCTGAGCCTGAGTGATGGAGCGCATCTCGATCCAGTGGCCCAGCAGCATGATGGTGACCAGAGTGGCCAGCTCCTCCCAGAGCGGCATCCCGGGATAGCCGAGCGTCACCGCCGCGCTGAAGGCGAAGGCTACGGAGATCGCCAGGGCGATCAGGGTCATCATTCCCGGCAGCCGGTCACGCAGCTCGCGTATGGCGCCGTGAAGGAAGGGCAACCCGCCGTACAGGAAGACGGCGGTTCCGAATATTGCCGGAATCCACCTGGCGCCGGGGACTGCCGGCGGACTGTAGTCGAATGCCCGCTGAAGCATGTGACCCCAGATCAGGGTTGGAATCGTCAGCAGGAGAGAAATCCAGAACTTGTCGCGGAACATGGCCACGCTGTGACCGGCATGCTTGTCGTGGCTACCATGGGCGGCTGCAGTGCTACCCGAGACCATGCCGCCGTGGCCGGCATGAGACATACCGTGACGGTCGTGCCGACTATGGACGATCCGCTCCTCGCTCGGGGACGGATCCAGCTCAGGGTGATCCGGATAACCTGGTTCGGCAGGCGCCGGAGCTTCTGGACTATGATGGTGATGAAGGTCTTTCATGTGCCGCTCAATCCGGGTTCACTTCGTAGACGTAGCAGCCCGCGCGATATTACAGCTATGATGGCACTGAAGCGTTCTGCGATCGAAGCCCCATGACCGGCTCGTCGATCGGCGACGCAGCCCCTCCAGATCGCGCGATGCCGTCTGTGCCGCTTGGCTGAACTGGACACTGTGCAGCTCGTAGCCCTGACGCCTGGCATCACTCGGCTGGTGCGGAACTCATGGTCCTGACTCGTTCCCCTGATGGCTGGACCATCACCGCCATTCACTGGTCGTCCCGGTAAGAACCATCATCAGTGTCCCTCGTGCTGAGGGGCGGAGTCCGTGGGCGATCTTTCCTTCGGGCGCTGCATCCCCTGCATGTCGTGCCCACCAGTTTTCGTTGTGTCGGCCATGTCGGCGGCACCCCGCGCCGGGCCTCCCGCGTTCGAGGCGTCCGGCCGCGGCGTCACTCCCGGCTTTACCTCCACCAGGAGTCCTGTGGACGGTCCACCCATCGCATCCACGCCGCCCATGCGGTCAGCCATCATACGCCACTCGTCCATCGACATCACATCACGAGTGGCGTCCTGCAGCTTGTCGAGCTGCTGGTCGATCATCTCGTCCTTCCGATTATGGGGAATCGTGTCAGCCGTCAGGACGTCCGAGATTATGTCGTGCATCATGTGCAGGTTGTCGAAGATCACGGCCGCACGAGGATGCGCCGCGCTGAACTTCGGCGCGATGGCTGAAGTCATGGGCATGTACTTGGGGAACCTGTTGGGTGAGTCCTCCAACATGGACCAGAACCGCGCGACCGTTGCCTGCACCCCCGCCTTCCGCTCCGCCGCCGTCTGCGCCTCGATGAATGGCTCGTACAGGCCAATCTGAAGCCAGTGGTAGGACCAGATTAAACCGTTGAACTTGGGATAGGTCTTCCGGAATGTCCGACTGAAGTACTGCTCGTCCATGAGGGCCATCGACTTTGGCTTGTCGGTAAACGCGTACTTGCGATTGCTCAGGTAGTAGTCGGTGAGCTGCTCGATTTCGCGGTCCCGCTGCTCGAGCGTTAGACGCTCATCTGCATAGACGTCATAGATCTGGCGGTGAAGAATATGAGCCCAGTCGAACATCATCTTCGCGCGCCAGGCGAGCTTGACATACGAAGGCATTACTACCTCTTCGGCAACCGCAAACCGCGGTGGCCGAACTAAAAGATCGGTGGTGAGGTAGCGGTATTCCTTCTCCAGCTCGCGAGATGCCTTCCCACGCTTAGTGTAAAGGCGCTCGTACAGCACGGCGTGTCCATAGTCGAAGGCGTTGAATAGCCTCGCAGCCTCGGGATACTTGCCCAGGAACTGCCAGTTGAAGTCGCCAGGATAGTAGAACTGCTCGTCGCGTTGGGTCTGAGCGGCGGCTGCGCTCAGGCTGGTGCCGAGCAGGACAGCGGCGGCCGTGAACCTTCGTGTGATGGTTTTCATTGATATGTCGATTATCTCCGGGTCGGCGGCGGGCCGGCGGGCATCAGTCCCCGGAGCGCGAAGGGATGTGAAAGACCGATCGTGAGCGCAATGTCGGGGCCAGTAGCCCAGCGGAGGCGGCGTGTGACCCCGGCGTCGAGAACCAGGGTGGGCGTCCACTGCCAACGACCGCCGATCGAGGCGTTTAATGCAGTAGGCGCGGCTTGAACGGCTTGCGAGAGAGCGACCTCGGCGATGAAGAGGATGCTGGAGCGGAAAAACGTCCGGTCAACGGCCAGGCTGGCATTCCAGCGGGATAGAGGCTCTACAACGGAGACTGCGTCCTCTGACCCGAATCCCCGGGCAAGATTGAGGTGCGCCCGCACTCGACCCCAGCTGCGTGTGGCTATTGCCTTGACCGCAAAGCGGCTCCTTTCCCCGCCCAGCGAACCGATGGGGAAATTGGCATCCGCTCGAAGAGAGAGCGCGGGAAGCCAGCGGTTTTCGGTATTGAAGTTGTAGAGCCCGAAAAGTCGCAGCCCAACGAGCCCCCAGTGGGTGCCGGTGCCCTCATCCACTGCTGCGAGCGGTACCTTCAGCCCGATCTGCGTGTTCCTGGCGAGTCCGTATGCGGCCTCCGGCACTGTGGTGTGAAGCTGCCCGCCATCTGCCTCAGCCTCGAACCGGTAGGAAGCGAGGAGCTCGAAGGCGTAGCGCTCGATAGGATAGGCATCTTCGGTGACGACGGGGCGGTCGTCGTCCAGATTTCTATAGTCGATCTGGGCTGACAGCGGTCCCACGAATGAGCTATAGAGCCCAGCCGCAACAGCGACCGTGCGTAGATTGAACATGAGTGATCTCCCGGTTGTAGTACTAACAGCAGCCAACCTGGCTGCTGGGCGGAGCTATCCCTAGGAGATCAGTTGCGGAGGGGGGCCGGTGGCTCGTGGGTAGTTGAGCCGGGGTGAACCGGAAGCTTCGTAGGCACGTCGCTGTTAAGTGCCAGAGGAATCATCGTGCCTGATCCTTCTGCTATCGTTGCGGTTGGTGACGTAGTGCACCATGCAATCTGCGCGCACTCAGTTGGCGGGAAGTGCTTGCACTCATGCTGACTTCCGCCCTGCCAGGCTGTAGAGGAGTCCGCCCCAGGATGACGATGCGCCCCATGACCGTATCGCGCTGATCTATCAAGCTCCTTAGGAACCGCTCGGGATCACGCCGGCTACCTCGAACTGTTGGGATATTACACGTTCTGATGAGTGGAGCGGACCGGGATCGAACCGGTGACCCCCTGCTTGCAAAGCAGGTGCTCTCCCAGCTGAGCTACCGCCCCATGAGCTTCAATCTTAATGGCGATTAAGATGCTGACAAAGAGTCAACGAACGGTCGCCTGGACGCCGATTACGAGATCGGTGAAGTCCGGCTCACCTGGTGCGCCGGCATGGTCGCCATCCTCGAAGCTGATCGTCCAGTTGGGGTAGGTCCCGTCCACACGGCCCGCACGGGGATTTAGCGCGGGAGTAGAAGTGGCCTGCTGGAGCCGTATCCGGGCCTGAGTGCCCGCACCGTATAAGTACCAGCCTTCGTCGTTGCCGGCGAATATCCCCGTCGAGTCGCCAACCTGCACTGAGCTGCACACTTTTGTGAACAATTCATCGGCCACTGGTGGGGGAGCGTTGATCAATTGCCCACCCAGGTCGCAGTTGACGCCGAGCACCGTGAGTACCAGGCTGGAGCGTGCCGGGATGTCGAGGACGCACTCCACGATCCTGTCGATGGTGGTGCAACCCTGAACCGCAGGGGGGAGGGGTTTCACGGTGATCGTCTTCGTTGCAACGGCGACCGCCCCCTGGTTATCCGTCACGGTGAGCGTGACCGTAAAGGTCGTCGTACCGGTAATGCTGTAGACGTGCCTGCCGACTCCACACCGTTCAGTCCACGGGAAGCACGGCGTGTTCCGACTCGAAGTTCCACCGTCGCCGTAAGTCCAGGCATAGGTGACGATGGCACCGGGGGACGGGTCGGTGCTGTTGTTGATGAAGACGCAGCCCTCCCCATAACACTTTGGTTCGAAGCTCGCGGTCGGTGGACTGTTAACCGAAGGGTCCGGATTTACTGTTATCGTCTGCGAGGCGACAGCAGTAGCGCCCTGGTTGTCCGTAACCGTGAGCGTAACGGTGAATTCCGTAACGGCGGAAATGGTGTAAGTATGCGCTGGATTATTTCCGACGGCCTCAGCGCCGTCACCGAAGGTCCACGCAAAGGCAGCGATCGGCGAACCCTCCGGGTCCGTCGCGGTGCTGATGAAAGTGCAGGCAGCAGCGGCACAAGCGTAGCTGAAGCTGGCCGTTGGTGGGTTGTTCAACGGTGGTACCGGATCGACGGTGATTGTCCGAGTCACGACAGCGGTGGCGCCCTCATTGTCGGTCACCGTGAGTGTTACCGTGAAGTCGGTGCGCGCCGTGACGCTGTAGGTATGTGAGGGGTTGCTTACTGCAGCGGTGCCACCATCCCCGAAGGTCCAGGCGTAGCTCGCGATCGTGCCGGGCGGTACGTCACTGCTGGTGCTGACGAACCTACAGACCGCCAGCGTACAGGCATGAGTGAACCCGGCGCTCGGCGGACTCAGTGGAGCAGCGGGGGTGACTGTAATGGTCTGAGTTTCAGTGTCGGTAGCGCCCTCGTTGTCGGTCACCGTGAGTGTGACGGTGAAGTCGGTGGCGGCGGATACGGTGTAGGTATGCGAAGGACTGACCTGGTCCGACGTGCCGCCGTCGCCGAAGGTCCAGGCATAGGTCGCGATCGTCCCCGGCGCTGCGTCGCTGCTGGTGTTCGTAAAAGTGCAGCTCAGCTCATTACAGCTGTGGGTGAAGCCCGCGGTCGGTGGGGTGGTGACCGGAGCCGGATCGATGGTGATGCCGCTGGTCTTCCGGTGGCTCAATCCCTCGGCATCGACCACCGTCAGGCTGACGTCGAAAGGACCCGCCGTCCTGTAGGTGTATGCGGCGGTGGTGGTGTTCGCGTCGGGAATGTTGTCCCCGTTAAAGTCCCAGCTCCACCCTGTCACACCGGCATCATCGGTGCTGGTGCTGACGAACTCGCACGATACGTCGATCGTGCATGCCGGCAGCTCGAAATTCGCGACCGGCGCTGCGTTCTCCGGTGGGATCAGGCCGCTGCCCTCACTGCACGATGAAGCCAGGACCAGCGTTCCAGTGACTACCGCCAGCAGACCAATCGATCGCATAGAATCATCCCAGCCAGAAAACGAAGATGTGTTCAGGGAGCCAACGGGTTTCGAGCGGTGACATACACACGCCCTCCCTGGCCCCATGCGCCAGAGCCGTGCCAGTCGCATGGGAACTTGTACACGCCAGCTGCATGTTCGCAACGCCATACCGGGTACGCAATTACAGCTGAAAGCTCCACCATCATGGCTGTGCTGCAAACCTGCAACTGTGGCGACCGCGCCTAGTGGTTGTAGGGGAGCTTGTTTGGGAAACGGCTCGTCAATAAAGGCAAATCAGAAACGGTGTGAAACTCAGAAGGTGTTTCGCAGCGCTCATGTTCGAACCGGCAGTCACTAGAGGTCGCGCTTACAAACGCAGGGTGCTCTCCCAGCTAACTACCGCCCCGAAGATCCTTCAAGAAAGTGACTTCCCTCTCTACCTGGTAGCGTGGTGTGGCGAACCGCATAGGACGCCTAGCCGATCTGTGCTGCTGAGACCCGCTCCTAGTAAGTCAAATAAGTCAAGGAATATCTTGACAAAGTCCCGTTGGCACCTTAGAATGGAGCCGTGGATCCAGTCCCTGAGAGAGTGGATGTCTCTGGAGCAGCGTAAGCGTAAAGGTCAAGTGGAGCCTTCGGGTTGGAGGGGAGTCTCCTTCTCTCGGGTCGTTTGAGCAACCACTCGGAGTGCGTCGCCATCTCAGATCTGTTTCGTGGAAGGCTCTGTGAGGAACTGGGGCAAAGGCCGGCACGTCGCCTGGAATCCGGGGAGTTTCTGTACCATATGGGCGAGGCTGCACTCAGCGCCTACCTGGTCCGTGGCGGCCTGATCAAGACCAGTCTCGTCTCCCCGGGCGGCCACGATCTCACCCTTCGGCTCCACAAATCCGGCGACATACTCGGCGAACTCTGCCTCTGCATGGGTGAGCGACGAGAGCAGGCGGTCGCTCTGGAGGAGAGCCGCGTGGTTGAGATCCCCGTCGACCTGTTGATCGCGCAGTTACGGCGGGACTCCGGGGCGGCCCTGGATTTCGCTACGGCCGCTTCCGCTCGACTGCTGGAAAGCTATGAACGGCTCGAGAGCCTTTCCGCTGAGCCCGCCATGGGCCGCCTGACCCGCACCCTCCTCGAACTTGCCTCAGATCTCGGCGAGCCCGCAGCGCGCGGGATCGAGATCCGTCACCACATCACCCAGGAAGAGCTGGGCCGGCTGATCAGCGCCCGCCGCGAGGTGGTCTCCAGCCTGCTCAACGAGCTGCGGAAAGCGGGACTCATCAGTTACACCCGACGCGGCTACATCGTCGTCGACAGTGACGCGCTCCAGAATTTGCTGGAGTCGATAAATCAGGCCTGATACATGAAATGTTAGGCCGACAACATACGCAGCGGATCTCTCGACCGATATTCGAGCCGTGACGGCTCACCTGGAGGAGTAATGAAGCTGCACATAAGACTTGGGGTGATCGGAGCCTTTCTTGTAGGGAGTGGATTGGGGCTGATGGTCGCCTGTGGCGACAACGGGCCCGCTGGTCCGGAGCCGCTGGACCCGGACCTCGTCACCCAAGGCAAGGACATCTTCCGCTTCGACACCTTTGGAGACGAAACATTCTGGACCGATACGCTACGCATTCACGATGTCATCACGAGTGCGGTCGATCCTACCACCGCGCTCGGGGTGGGTCTCAAGGTGGATGCCGAGGCGCTACCGGCGGAGGTGGTGCAGGGCATTCAAGGCGGAAGCATCAGCCTTACTGATCCCGCGACGACTGTGGCTCTTCTCAAGCTGAATGCTGTAGTGGGGCTGAAGGGCACGGTCCAGACGGTGAACGGAAAAGACACCCTTACCCGGGTGGGAACCACGTGCGCCCTGTGCCACTCGACGGTCAACAACTCCTTTGCGCCGGGTATCGGGGCTCGGCTCGATGGCTGGGCCAACCGCGATCTCAACCCCGGGGCTATCATCGCGCTCTCTGCCGCGCCTACTCCGGAGCAGAAGGCGGTCTACAATTCCTGGGGCCCCGGAAAGTACGACCCCCGGTTCAACTTCGACGGCCACAACGGCCCGCAGGTTATTCCCCCCGCCTATGGCCTTCTCGGGATCAACAGGATCACGGTCACTGGTGACGGCGACGATGTGGCGTACTGGAACCGGTACGTGGGCATCACGCAGATGCATGGGCACGGCTCCTTCAGCGAACCCAGACTGGGAATCAGCGTGAACAACCCGCCCGATCTCATCTCCTCGAAGCTCGAGGCGCTGCAGGCGTACCAGCTCAGCCTCAACGCCCCCGTCCCACTCCCAACGACCTTCGACGCAGCCGCGGCGGCGCGCGGACAACAGGTGTTCAACGAGGCGGGACAATGCGCAACTTGTCACACTGGATCCCTGTTTACCGATGCAAATGAACGGCTTCACCCGCCTGCCGATGTCGTGAGCGAGCCGGAGCCTAATGGTGCGCCGAGTTATGCCGGGCGCAGCGCAACCAAGATGTACCGCACTGCCCCGCTACGCGGGGTGTGGCAGCACCCGCCGTATTTCCACAACGGAATAGCGGCGACGCTTGAAGACGTAGTGGAGCTGTATGACTCGCGGAAAGGACTCAACCTGACGGCGGAGCAGAAACTGGATCTGGTTCAATATCTGAAGTCCCTATAGGACCAGAGCACGCATGAATATGGCGCGAAAGATCTTCAGGGACTTTCGCGCCATTCTGTTTTTCCGACCTGCCTGAGGCCTTTTCCTGAGGCCGCGAGCGCCTGCGAAGCTGCGTCGGTTCTACTGCCTTCGGCTCGAGGGCGGCACCATCTTATTGATTCGCATGTAGGTCACCAGATTGCCGTAGTGCTCGGCGTCGTGGGTGGCGTTCATACCGAGTGCGTGGAGCCGGCTCCGTTCCTGTCCGAACAGCTTGATCTTCCCCTGCGCCGTCCTGTCGTCCTGGGCATACGCCTTGTTGCAGTACTCGGTCGAGGCCTTCAGTGCAGCGACCAGATCCGCCTTGCTCTTCTTGCTCTTCTCGATGTCATCTTCCTGGCGGGGTGGCTCGCCCAGCGCCACAGCACAGAACATGTACTGCGCACCAGCGACGTGCCCGAACATCTCGCCGAAGCTCCGCACCTCCGGTGTGGGCTTGAACGAGTATTTGCTCTCGGGCAGCTCCTCTGCGACGGCCGTGATGTAGCCGATCATCGGCTCCCAGAGGAGCTTGGCGGTTGGCACCGCTATGCTCCCCGCGGCGCCGTTCTGTGCTTGTAGTGACGTAGAAAGCCCACCACCGAGAATGGCAGCGGTGACCAGAAGTGCAGATCTCATGTTGCGGCTCCGGCTGGGTTGGGGTTCCCCTTATGGTAACACCCCAGCGGACCCAGGCCAGGGGCTCAGGTCGTGAAGTACCCCGCGCGTGACGCTTCGGCCGGGCGGCTCGAAGTCCAGCCAGTGGACTCCGGCAACGGCTCGAACTCCTGTTGCTCCTCTTCCTCGCTCATGAAGGTCCCCACAACTGCCAGCAGGACAATGATCCCTCCCACCAGAATCGTGGCGACGTTGGCTCCCGAGTACGCTGTGTTTCGGCTTTCAGTCGCGGCTTCGCCCTCGTTCAGCTGCTGGATGGTATGAACCACCGGAAGAAACGGAAGGAAGCAGGCCAGACTCACCAGCCACCAGGGATCCGGGAGCATTCCGAAGCCTGACATGATCAGGTAGCTCAGGCCGAGGGGCGCCGGGTTCCAGCCAACCGTCACCGAATGTTCACTTGCTTGGTCGGCGATTCGGGCAAACAGGCTGAAGACCCAGAGCGGCGCAAAGAACGCACGCCAGAACGGGCTCAGGTGTTCTCCCGTACGCTCGCGAATTCTCGACCAGTTCTGATAGCACCAGTAAAGGGTATAGACGTTGAGCGTGCACACCGACATCAAGATGAACTTGTGGGGGGCAACCGGGAAGAAATGATGCCGAGTTTCCACTCTGGATGGCTGCACCGGCACGGCCAGCGGACGGCCGCAATATATGCAGGCCTGTGCGGCATCGGAGACCTCGTGCTGGCAGTCGGGGCAAGTGATGAGAGACATGTTGGTCGGGCTGGCCCTGTGGAGACGCTTTTAAGTTGAACGTTTCTGTCGTGGTCGCGCGACGCCTCTTGGCGCCAGACCAACAGCGGTCAACGCGGACCTCGGCTCGTGCCCTTGCGGGTCAACGTCGGCTGCAAGCCGCAGAACTGCTTGCCATATATAAAGAAGGGAGACCTGACGCGCTCTGAACACTAACCGGCGGGCGCGAAGCGAGCGTCACCTGACAGGGGAGAAAAGCAAGCGTCAGGCCGCTCGCGCGAGGAGCGAGCGAAGGCGGTTTACGGCGATTTGGGAGATGTCCTGGTGGTGAGGACCTGAGCCGGAGAGGTGACGATCCAGTCGGGGATCTCGCTGATCCAGCTGTACGGATTGATCCGGACCCGGCCAAACGTCCGGCGGACGGCAGCCACCGTGCTCGGGGCATACAGGAACAAGGCCGGCGCGTCGGCATTCAACGTGTCCAGGGCGACGCGATAGAGAGCTTTGGCTGCGGCCGGATCCGAAAGCCGGCTTGCCCTATTCAAGAGTGAATCGAACACGGGATTGGCGTAGCGGCCATAGTTAGCGCCAGCCCATCCTGCACGGGTCCAGCCGTCTGCCAGGCCGCGCGCGCTCGGCTGATCGAGGTAGGCGCCGATGTAGGTATCGAATTGCCCTCTGCTGATGCGCTCCTGGAAGACCGGAAAGTCCACAGCCGTCACCGAGACCCTGGCCCCGAGCCGCCTCCAGCTCTCCTGCAGCATGACCGCTGCCTGCTTGCGCATCCCGCTGGAGCTCGGCACCAGGATGTCGAACGCAAGTGGCTGGCCGCTTCTCGTGCGCAGACCGGAGCCACCCAGCCGCCATCCGGACTGGTCCAGCAGTCGCCCGGCCGCTGTGGTGTCGAACGGAATGACCGCCACGTTTCGATCGTTGATCCAAAGGAGCTGGGACATCGGGCCGTTCGGCGCCTGGGTTGCCTCACCGAAGAGCGCCCTGGCCACGGTGGTCCGATCGACGCCGGAGGAGAGGGCGCGCCGAAGATCCCGGTTACCAAAGAGCGGGTGAGCCCTACCCTGATGATCCGCCACCTGGAACGCCAGGAAGCCGTACATTGCCGCCGGGTACGACCGCAGCTCGAAGAGGGTGTCACCCTCGAAGCGGACGGCGTTCTGCGGGCCTCCGACCGTCTCCAGGAGGTCGGCGTCACCACTCAGCACCAGGTTGAGGGCCGCATCCGGGTTGCCGGTGAAGCGCCAGACCAGCCGTCCGATATGGGGGCGCCTTGCGCCGGTGGTGTCGGCCTCGAGAACGAGATGCTGTCCACGTTTCCAGCGGCGGAGACGGTAGGGGCCCGAGCCGACAATGCGCTCCGAGTTGGTATCGGCCACCCATGACTCGCGCGGCACGCCCGACCAGATGTGAGCCGGAATGATGCGCACGTGAAAGGTCGCGTCGTACAGCTGCTCCGGCGACGGCTCGGTGAACCGGACGATTACGGTGCGGGGGTCCTCTACCCGAACCTGGATGCGGTTGACCAGCGAGAGACGCGCCGGAGCATCGAGCACCGAATCGGCGAAGGCCTCAAACGAAAACCGCACGTCTTCGGCGGTTACTGGCCGGCCATCCTGCCAGCGGGCATCTCGGCGAAGATGAAATCGCCAGGTGAGAGAGTCTACCCGCTCCCAGCGGGATGCGAGCCGTGGAACGAACGCACCGGTGTCGACCGGTGACCCTCCGGCCTCGAGATCGGCCAGGCGCTCGAAGATCAGGTCGCCGATATCCCGGCCGACTGTTTCGTACACCAGCGGCGGAAGGATCGAGCTCGGCTCCCCGATGGCGGCAACCACGGCGGTGCCGCATCCGGTGCACGGCGCCTTCGAGCGTTCACACGCCAGAAGCGCGAGCAGAAAAGCCGCACACGAAACCAGGGTCAGAGGCCGGATCATGAGACGCTCGGCGGTCTTGAGTATGACGTCGGATAGACTAGGCGGGAGACTGGTGGCAAGCGGCGTACCAGCGAAGAACCTGCAGATACAGAGGGTTACCGTCAGCGGTTGCCGGCCGCGAGTGGCAGGGTGGGAGCTACATGGTTTTCTGCAAGGAGGAGCTGGTCCGGCTATTCCGCCCAGTCCCGTGGCTCGAGCATCCGGAGCAGCTCGGCCTCGAATGAGTCTGGAGCATACGCCGGCGAATAATCCCACGCGGCGAGCGGTGGAAGGCTCATGAGCACGCTTTCGATCCGCGCACCGGTTTGTAGCCCGAACAGAGTGCCACGGTCGTGCACGAGATTGAACTCGGCATAGCGCCCCCTTCGCACCAGCTGGAAGTGACGCTCCCGCTCGCCGAAAGAAAGGTCTCTCCGACGGTCGACGATGGGACCGTACGCGAGAGGGAGACTGCTACCCACCCTTTGAACGAACTCTAGTAATTGACTGAGATCGAGTCCGCCTTCGCCGGCTCGCAGATGGTCGAAGAAGATCCCGCCGATCCCCCGGCGTTCTTCATTCCGGTGCGCGTTCACGAAGTAGTGGTCACACCACATCTTGAACCGAGGATAGAAATCGGGGTGGTGGCCTTCGCAGATCGACTTCAAGGTCCGGTGAAAGTGGACGGCGTCTTCCGGATAGGGGTACGTGGGTGTGAGATCGGTCCCCCCGCCGAACCAGGCATCGACCCGCTCACCACTCTCATTTGTAATTTCGAAGTAGCGGACGTTGAGGTGAACTGTGGGAACCATGGGACTGCGTGGGTGCGCAACCACGCTCATCCCGGTGACGAAAAAAGCCAGCGACTCCATCCCCACGCCATGCGCGCCGATCCGTTGGGCAAATCCAGGCTCGAGCACGCCCTCTACCGCCGACCGATTGACGCCCGTCTTCTCGTAAATCGTGCCCCCCGTGAGCACCCGGCTGAGCCCTCCACCTCCGCCGGGCCTTTCCCACTGGTCCTCCTGGAAGGTGCCGCCCCGGTCCAGGTGGCTGAAGAAGGCTGTCGTCTCTTCGTGTAGGCGCTCGATCCAGGAGGTGACTCGCTGCCTGAAGTCCGGGGCCGCAGTCATCGCGGCAGCCACTCCTTCACTGCGGTCACGAACGCCTGCGCGTGACTCACTGGTACATCCGGCAGGATGCCGTGCCCCAGGTTGGCGATGTGACTTCCGCGGCCGAAGTCGTCGAGCATCCGGTGCGTGCGCTTCCTGATCTCGGAAGGATCGGCGTACAACCAGCAGGGATCGAGGTTCCCCTGTATTGCTGTCTGCTCCGCGGGAAGCCTGCGACGTGCGCTTGCAGCGTCGGTCTGCCAATCTATGCCGATCACATCGGCCTTCGTCGAGAGGGCGATCTCTTCAAGGGCCCAGCCGGATCCGGGAGCAAAGACGATGACCGGCGCTCCGGCCGAGCGGGCCTTCTGCGCGGCTCGGGCCAGATACGGCAGTACGAACTCTCGGAAGTCCCGGGGCCCCAGCGCTCCTGACCAGGAATCGAAGAGCTGCACCGCCTGCGCTCCTGCCTGTGACTTGCGCCACCAGAAACGATCCGACCGCATCGGCCAGTCTTCCCAGCAGATCATGCGCCCGAGCCGGATCCTCTACCAGCAGGCGCTTGGCGAGGCTGAAAGACTTCGACCCTCCACCCTCTACCATGTAGCTCATCAACGTCCACGGCGCGCCGGCAAATCCGATCAGGGGCACCCGACCTCCGAGCTCTGAGCGGGCGAGCTTCAGCGCGGAGAGCACGTACTTCAGACTTTCCTCCGGGGTGACCGGGCGAAGGCGAAGGAAATCGTCAGGGGTTCGCAGCGGATGGTGAAACCGGGGCCCAACACCGTCTTCAACACTCAGGCTCATCCCCATTGCCTGCGGCACCACGAGGATGTCGCTGAAAATGATGGCGGCGTCCACGCCCAGCTGATCCACCGGCTGTAGCGTGACTTCAACCGCCAACTCTGGTGTTCCCACCATTGTCAAAAAATCGGCGCGCGCCCGCACCTGCCGATAAGAGGCCAGATAACGCCCCGCCTGCCTCATCATCCACACGGGTGTGCGCTCGACCGGCTCCCGCCGGCACGCGCGAAGAAAAAGATCGTTCATGGGACGGATCGTCCGGCGAGTACCCCGCCTACCGCGGCAACCACGGCGTCCCGCGTCGGAAACGACGCCATAGCCGCGGGCTCCCAGCCTCCGGCACGTGCAGCGGCAGCAGTGGTCGGGCCCACCGCAATCAGGGCAGGCCTGGAGCCGGGGGGGCAAGCGCCGATGAGCAGATGCGCAACCGACGGGCTGGCAACGATCAGCAGAGTGGCTACCGCCGCGGTCGCCTTAGCATCGGACTCGTCGGCGAGAACGGAGTGGTAGCACACTACCTCATCGACGCTCAGCCCTTCAGCGCGAAGACGGCGAGACAGCAGCTCGCGCCGAGTGCTGCCACATGGAAAGAGCACCCGCCCTGAGACCCGAGCATCCAGCATGAGCTGAGCGAGCGCCGCTGCGGCACCGTTCGAGCCGACCTGGCGCTCATCCGGCGTGCGGACCGATCCCACATTTCCGCCCAGCGCAGCGGCCGTGGCTGCTCCGGCCGCCCACACCGTGGGTGCATTGAGGGACGGCCACCGAATGCCTCGATGTGCAATCCGGGTGACGAGCGCCGTGGCCGCGCGGGGCGATGTCACGGCCACCGACTGATACGCCAGTAAGCCATCGAGCGCCTGGTCGAGCGAGGCCCAATCGGGGGGCGCCAAGAAGCGAATGAGCGGCTGCTCAGTTACGGTTCTGCCGGGAGCACTCAAGGCCTCGGCCAATCCCGGGAAACTGCCGGCCGACGCGGTTATCACGATCCTTTCCATCTCAGGGCTCTGTTACGGCCGGAGCAGCTGCGGCACGGACTTCAGAAAGTATCGCCGCAGCCCCATTCTCCAGCAGTCGCTCAGCCAGCACCGTCCCTATCTCCGCAGCATGTGCCTCGTCGCGGACAACTGCTTCCTCGGTTCCCTCGACCATGCTCTCACCCGACAGAGCGATCACCCGGCCGTCGAGCCTCAGTTTCAGCTGTCCTGAGCGGTGTTGGTCTTGGCAGGCATACGCCGCCACCGGTACCTGGCATCCCCCCTCCAGCCGCCTGAGAAACGCACGCTCAGCGGCGACCGGGACAGCTGTTCCCGGATCATGCACGGCGTCGCGCACCCAGTCTCGGATCGCTGCATCATCGGTCCGGATGGTGACGGCGAGGGCGCCCTGCCCCGGTGCGGGAAGCATGATCTCAGGGGACAGCCGCTCCCCGATTCGGTCCGGCAAAGCCGAGCCGAATCAGTCCCGCCGCTGCGAGCACAATCGCGCTCCAGTCCTTCCGCGCATCGAGCTTGGCCAGACGCGTGTCGACATTGCCTCGAATGTCAGCGATCTGAAGGTCGCGCCGGGCGCTCAGAAGTTGAGCCCGTCGCCGGAGACTGCTGGTCGCGATGATCGCGCCGGGGGGTAAATCGGACCACCGAAGGGAGCCGCGGCCTACCAAGGCATCCCGGGGATCCTCCCTGACGCTGACGGCAGCCACGGTGATTCCATCGGGAAGGACGGTTGGAAGGTCTTTGAGCGAATGAACGGCGAGGTCTATGCGGAATTCCAAGAGCGCGTCATCGATCTGCTTCGTAAAGAGCGCCCGGCTGCCGATCCGCGACAGCGGAACGTCAGGGGTAAGATCGCCGGTCGTCTTGATCTCGATTCGATCGGTTGGATGGCCTGCTGCCGCGAGGAGAGTGCGCACCCGCTCCGTCTGCCAGAGAGCCAGTGCGCTGCCGCGGGTACCGATGCGAAGGGGCGCCTTCCGCGGACTCACCCCTGCCCCGTCGCGGGAATACCCCGATCGGGGGCCTGTCCCGCGGCAGCCATGTCTTCGACCCCGAGAAAGTCCGCAACCCGGCCGGCGGCGCGGTCGGCCGAGGTGATCGCATCTCCAAGCGATACCCCGTCACGATAGGTACCCGCCAGCACAAAACCCGGGTTCCGCCGTTCCACGTCGTCTGCAATCTCCTTGAACCTGCCATACCCGAGCACGTACTGCGGAATCGCCTTGGGCCAGACCTGCACAGCCCGGAAAGTGGGTTCTCCCTTGGTGCCCAGTAGCAGACGCAAATCGTCGAGCACCCGGGCCGTAAGCGTTTGGGGATCCGCCTGAACCAGGTCCGGATCGCGCGTGCCACCGACGAAGACTGTGATCAGAACGTGCCCTTCGGGAGCCCGGGCGGGAAAGAGCGATGAAGAGAAAACGCCACCGAGGATCCGCTTGCGCTCCACTTCAGGCGTCAGAAATCCGAATCCGTCGAGCGGGTGAGTCACATGCTCGCGGCGGAAGCCGAGCGCCAGCACTGCGACCGGTGGGTGGAAGATACTCGCGAGCGTCGACAGCCGTTCGGAACCGGCAAGATCCAGATCAATCTCATCCAACGCGTGCGACGGAGCGGCATAGACCACAGCGTCGAACAGCTCCGGCGTCTGGAACGCCGCTCCCACAGTCCACCCCCGTGGTCCTTTGCGTATCTGGGTGACGGGCGCCTTGGTCCGAAGCTCGCTGCTCAGCTCCCGAGCCAGCGCGTCAGGGATCTCCTGAAGTCCATTGTGGAACGAGATCACGTTGCCGGGGCCCTTCGCTGCCGGTGCGCCTTCCCGTTGTGCCTTCATCATGGAGACGAGGGCCTTCATCACGGAGCCATGCGACCGCTCGAGTCCGTGCAACTTCGGCGTCGCGTGACGAACAGAGAGTTGCTCCGGATCACCGGCGTAGATCCCGGCGATGAAGGGATTAACTATGTAGTCGAGAACTTCCTGGTTGAACCGGCGGCGAACGAACGCAGCAATACTCTCTTCCAGAGGCGAATCGCCGACATCCACCAGCGGCTCGCCGAACACGGCCAGCTTCGCACCATTAGACAGGAGTCGGGACGTCAGCAGCTCGGCGGGGGTCATCGGGAGACGAACCAACCGACCTTTCCGGACGATATAGCGATGGCGTGCCTCGGAAGATGCAGCCACCTGCGAAGCATCGACGCCAAGATCGGAGAGCAGCGATGCAACGGGGCCGCTCGGAGCTGCCAGGGAGCTCGGGCCGAGCTCGGCCAGATACCCGTCGCGGCGAACCGACTTGATGGCCCCGCCGATTCTTTCGCTCGCTTCGTAGACGACGACCCGATGTCCCCGCCGTTTGAGCCGAGAGGCGGCCGTCAGACCGGTCAGTCCGGCTCCCACAACGGCTACTGCTGCCAAGCGGCCCCCAGTGCGGCCTCGAGCACCTCGAGCTCGACATCCCCATGCACAGTAGAGGAGAACGCAGCCTCAAAGGCGGACGGCGGCAGGTACACCCCGGCGTCGAGGAGAGAATGAAAGAACTGGTTGTACGCTTCGCGGTTCGTGCGCTTGGCTCCGGTAAAGTCCTGAACCGCCTGATCGGTAAAGAACGGAGTGAACATCGTTCCGGCGAGTTGCACTACTACCGGAACTCCTGCCTTCTCAGCGGCAGCTCGAATCATTGCTGACGCACGGGAGGCCCACTCAGCTGCACGCTCCCAGGTGCCGGGCCGGGATAACACATCCAGGGTGGTCAAACCCGCAGCCATGGCGAGTGGGTTTCCCGAGAGGGTCCCGGCCTGGTACACCGGACCCGCAGGTGCAATGAGCTCCATATGCTCTCGCCTTCCCCCAAACGCTGCCGCCGGAAGTCCTCCCCCCACAACCTTTCCCAAGCAGGTGAGGTCCGGCTCGATCCCATACAGGACCTGGGCCCCCGAAGGGTGCACCCGCCAGCCCGTCATGACCTCGTCGAAAATCAGCAGCGTTCCGTGATTTCGCGTGATGTATCTCAGACCTTCGAGAAAGCCCGCGACCGGCGGCACCACCCCCATGTTACCCGCCACCGGTTCAACGAGGATTGCGGCGATTTCGTGAGCGCGCCGAGCGAAAAGAGTCTCTACAGCCGACAGGTCGTTGTAGGGAACCACCACGGTGTCGGCCACAGTCGCAGCGGTGACGCCCGGAGAGTTCGGCAGTCCCAGCGTGGCAACGCCGGAGCCGGCTGATGCCAGCAGCGCATCGGAGTGCCCGTGGTAGCATCCATCGAATTTGACGATGACCTGGCGGCGAGTGGCCGCCCGGGCCAGTCGTACCGCGCTCATGACAGCCTCGGTGCCGGAGCTGACGAACCGCACCATTTCCAGGGAGGGGAAGGTCGCCACGACTCGTTCCGCCAAACGGACCTCGAGCTCAGTGGGCGCCCCGAACGTGCTGCCCTGTCCCGCAGACTCGACGATTGCCGCGAGAACCTCGTCATGTGCGTGGCCGAGAATGAGAGGACCCCAGGAAAGCACGAGATCGACGTAGCGGTTCTCGTCGACGTCTATGAGATAGGGACCCTCTCCCCGAGCCATGAAACGTGGAGTGCCGCCAACACTCCTGAAGGCACGGACCGGGCTGTTCACACCTCCCGGCAGTACGCGCTGCGCCTCCTCGAAAGAGCCGCTCTGACGCGGTGGTAGTCCGGTTCGCCTCGCGCACCTCAGTCATGGCGGTGCTCCACCAGCAGCTGCGCTGCACATTTGGCGTGGTAGGTGATGATCGCATCGGCCCCGGCCCGCCTCATGCCAGTGAGCGCTTCGATGACAACCTTACCCTCGTCGATCCAGCCCTGCCGGGCGGCGGCTTTTACCATTGCGTATTCGCCGCTGACGTTGTAAGCGAGAAGCGGCAGCTGAGTCCGCTCCCGGACCGCTCGAACCACGTCGAGGTAGGCCAGCGCCGGCTTCACCATGAGAAGGTCGGCTCCCTCCGCCTCATCCAGAGCCGCTTCCAGCACCGCCTCGCGAACATTGGCCGGGTCCATCTGGTATTGCCGTCGATCTCCGAAGGCCGGCGTGCTTTGAGCCGCCTCTCTGAAGGGACCATAGAACGCGCTGGCATACTTGACGGCGTAGCTGAGGATCGCCTGATCGCTGTAGTCCGCGGCATCGAGGGCCGAGCGAATGGCGGCGACCATGCCATCCATCATTCCGCTGGGAGCGATGATGTCGGCACCCGCACTCGCATGGCTCACCGCGGCCCGGCCGAGAATCTCCAGCGTCGCGTCGTTGTCGACCGATCCATTACGGACAATGCCGCAGTGACCGTGGCTGGTGTACTCGCAGCAGCACAGGTCGGAGATCAGGAGGAGATCCGGATGCCGTTCGCGTATCCGACGGAGCGCCTGCTGTACGATGCCGTTATCGGCGTAGTTCTCCGAGCCTTCCTCGTCCTTGCTGGCCGGAATTCCGAACAGGAGTACCGCCTGAATTCCGAGTGATCGGACGCGATCGACCTCCCGGTCGAGCACCTCGTCAACCGAGAGCTGAAATACATCGGGCATTGACGGGATCTCGCGCTCGAGACCTCTTCCGTGCACCACGAACAGGGGTTGGATGAGGTCGGATGGCGCAAGTTCGTGTTCCCGGACGAGCTGCCGGATGGCACCGGTTCGACGCCGGCGCCGTGGTCGATTGCTGAGAGGGAGGGTCACAAAGGAAGACTAGGGAGCGGCCGCCCTGCCCGCAACAGCGGTCAAAGCTTGCATCGGCTCTGGCATGTGCCTTGCCCTTATAAGGAAAGGAGAACCTCAGACAACGTTTTTACGTTACCGATCAGGAGGGTTTACAACAGGAAGCCGCTGGCCACCGTTCCCGTCCGGAGCTGCAAGTGAACGCATGAAAGACGGTTAGCTCATCAGGCGTAGTGTTCCTAATCACTGCAGGGGCACGCCTGTCGGTCACGGCCAAACGCATTCCTGTCACGCAACTTGAAGCAGTCGAGGTGAGCGACACCCCCCGCGGCAAATCCGCCGCGTCGCCGCCGGCGCCAGGAGCGCTTACAAATGAAGTCGTCCTTCTCGGTTGTTTCTTCGGCCGTCTTCTTCTTCGTGACGTTGACACTGAACGCCTGCGGCGGAAGCCCGCCCCAGCCCCGCCTAGTTCCGCCACCCAACCCGACACTCGCGATCGTCAGAGCAAATCTCTGGGATGGAACGGGACGGCCAGTGGTCACGAATGCGGTAACTCTTGTTCGCGCGGGAAGGATCGTCTGCGCCGGCGCCGTCGGCGAATGCCCACTGCCCAGAGGTGCGAGGATCCTGGATGCTCAGGGTCAGTGGCTCATTCCGGGACTCATCGACAGCCATGTCCATCTTCTGTTTCTCACCCACGGCAGTGCCGGTGAGGCGTTGTCACTCGATCTCAAAAACCTGCTGGCGCAAGGCGTCACCACCGTCCGTGACATGGGCACCAATCCGGCGGAGCTGCTGACCCGGGTTAATTCCCTCACGCAGAGTCCTCGCGTCTACGCGATGCAGCTGGTGGCCGGGCGGCGCTTCTTCTTCAATGGTTTCCGTGGAGTCAGAACCTCCCGTGGGACGGTCTTCCGGCAGCCACCCGCATTGGCCATGCAGGCGCTCGGCTGGACGCCTATTCTGTACACCCGGAACGACGACGCGGATTCGGTCGTGGAAGCGGCACGAGAGGCCGGCGCCATGGGCCTCAAGCTCTATGCGCAGCTCGATCGCGAATCGGTGCGTCTCTTAACGGAGGCGGCTCATCGTGCAGGGATGCCGGTGTGGGGTCATGCCTGGGTTCAGCCTGCAAGTGCGCTTGAGCAGGTGCTTGCGGGACAGGATGGCCTGGTGCACGCCGCGGGAATGGCCGGAGAACTCTTCACGCCCGAAGATCGAGATACCCTGGTCAATGATGGAAATCTGCAGGCCGCCACCGCGGAAGTCGCCACCGTCGGCTCCGCCCACGACCCGCGGATTCTCGAAGCGCTCGATACCATGGCCCGGCGAGGCACGATCTTCGAGCCGACCCTGGATGCAACCCGCCAGAGCGTGGCGTACTACAACGCCAAGCGCCGTCACATCCCATCGGAACAGGAGGACTATGTTCGTGCGGCCTCGGGCTTCGGCATGGAGGTCACCCGCGAAGCCGTGAGACGCGGGGTGCGAATCAGCGCAGGGAGCGACCACGTCGCCTACGGTCCCGCGATCGAGCGTGCGACTCTATTGGGAGAGCTACGCCTGCTGGTCGATTCGGTTGCCTTCAGCCCTCAGGCAGCTCTGCTGGCGGCGACGCGCGATGCGGCCCGCGCGTTGGGTGGGCTGCCAAGCCGCCAGGTGGGCACCATTCAGGCAGGGCGCTATGCAGATATGGTTCTCCTCAGCAAGAACCCATTGGCCGACATCGAGAACCTCGAATCGGTTGAATGGGTCATGAAAGGTGGGAGAATCTGGAGGCCCGGCGCCCTGCGGAGCGGCATCGCGATGAACTAAGCGGGAGCCGTCAACGCTGCCCCACCGCGATCGGAAGGTCCATCCGCTCCGCCCACTCAGTCCACGACCCCACATAGATGCGGACCCTCGGATAGCCGAGGAGGTATCGCAATGTGAAGTGAACGTGACTCGCCTCCGTGGTGCTGTTGCAATAGGCGATGATGCTTCGATCAGCTGTGATTCCCTGTCCCTCATAGGTCTGCCGCAGTACGGCGGGACTCTTCCATACGTGACCAAATCCAACCTGTGTGAGATCGTCAGCCCAGTAGTGACTGACGGCACCCGGAATATGGCCCCGCCGTATCTGTGCACCCGCCCTCCCCGCGTACTGCTCCGTCGGCCTCGCATCGACCAAGAGCTCGTTGCCAGTGCGCATGGCAGTGAGAACTTCACCCAGGGAAGCCCTCTCCGGACGAAATCCAGCCGCGGGGAACGAGCCTTCGGCGATGTGCGGATACCGCTGGGTTACCGGACGGTGTTCCAGGGCCCATTTGAAGTAACCGCCATTCAGTACGTAGACCTTGGGATGACCGAACCCGGCCAACAACCACGCCAGGAATGTCGCATTCATGTTGCCGGTTTCACCGGCGCTGTAGATGACCACGGGTACATCGATGCTCAGCCCCAGTCGGCCGAAGAGCTCGGCGTACGCTTCCGCGGAAAGAAGCTGAGCTGGGACACCGGCCGAGCTGGCGCGCAGAGTCTCGGTGTTGAGATACACCGATCCCGGAAGATGACCTTCGAGGTAGGTGAACACGTCTGATCGAACGTCGATCAGGCTGACAGGACCGTTCCGCTGCCAGCCGGCGAGCTGCTCGGTGGCAACCAGGGACGGTAGCGGTTTGGATGCAGAGACAGCAATCGCCGCCGGCCCCGACCGCGAGGCACACGCCGCCACGAGGACCGTGAGCACGAGACCAGCTGCCGCCCGGCCTGGCATCATTCCGCCGGATCCAGACCCATGTAGGCTCGCTCTTCTTCCACGTACACCCGAACTGCGTTCCGCCGGCGCCGGGAGTTGAGCGAGACCGGACGAGTTTCATCGGCGGGCGGTAATGAGGACATCGCTCTCCCCATCGACAGCCCGCGTTCGACCGCGGAACGCATCGCCTTCCGAAGGTCCGCGATGTATGCACGCGTGGTGGCCACCAGCGCGAGCGGCCGCCGGGGGATCGCTCCGTGTCCAGGCACAACCACCTGAGGGACGAGTTTTTCAACAGCTGTGAGGGCCTGAAGGAGAGCGCTCGAGCTGCCATCCACAATCATGGTCACACCGTCCTCGATCAGGAGATCGCCGGCAAAGAGAACTCTTTCTGCAGGCAACCAGACGATGAGATCGCCGGCCGAATGCGCGGCACCTGGATGGCTGATCACCAGGGTCCGTCCTCCCAGACGGAGAGTGTCCTGTGCGACGACCGCTCGATCCGGCGTATCCGCGAACTCGAATCCACGCATGGCATCGAGGCCGACCACGCGAACCCAATCCGCGATCAGCGCGTCCTCACCACCTTCGGAGGCTAGCACTCTGCGATCCGGATGCGCGATGATCCGGGCGCCGAGTCGGCGGAAGACCGCCGCTCCGAAATGATGGTCTGGATGGTGATGAGTGAGCACAACCCATTTTATCGGCTGCTCTGTTACCGAACGGATCGCACGGAGCAGGTCCTCCCCCTGGCGCGGACTCGCCAGCGCATCCACCACTACGACCCCGGAGTCAGTGACTACAAAGCCCGCGTTTGGTCTGCCCTCCGAACCCCGCCCTGTGTCTCCCATGAATGCGTAGACCCCGGGCGCAAGAGGCCTGAGGACCGGTTTCCCGGACCTTGGCGCAGGCGCCCACGGAACAGAGGCGACAAAGACAAGGACACACCAGTGAGAATACAGAGGAGACACTAGTAGAGCCTGCGGGAGGGCACCACTCGGCCGTTCGGGCCGGGAAGCTTCAGGCGGCTGCGAAACTGACGTTGACTGACTGCTTGAAGGTGGCGCCCTTGTTGTCGGTCCAAACCATCGTCAGTGGCGCTTCCTTGTCCGCTCTGAGCGTGAAGCTCACGACCGGATCACGACTGATTCCGGATGTCCAGTCGAAGCGCGCAACCTCTTCACCACCGTAGGTGACCACGACCTGTTTGATGAAGTACGCTGGAATCGGAACGCCATCCACGTCCCGAAAAAATCCGGTGTCCATCGGATGCGAAACAATAGAGTTGACGGTTATGAGGTCGCCCCGGCTGATCCGCTCGGGTACCTTGATCCGCGCTTCACCGATTGTATGGCTCATCAGCCGCACCCATTCAGGCTAACCCGCACTCTGCTGTAGTCGGCCCACATCTCCCCCGTGCTGGTCTCCACTATCGCTCGCACCCACGTTGTCCGCTTCATCTTTATGCGAGTCGTTATGGATGCCGCTCCGATCAGTGGAGTCAGGTGAAATGCGGCGAGATGCGGATCAGGATTGTGGTCGACAATCAGATGGACGGCTTTGACGTATCGTTCGGCCGTCTGAGGAAGGTCCGTCTCGATCATGACCGGAACGACGCGGCCGTCTTCCGCCACCACTGGCATGTCCAGGCTGACGTGCCCGCGCCGGATTGGACGCCCACCCGAGATCCGCTGGAGAATTCGAGCTACCTCTTCGTTCGGCACGTCCGGATCTTCCGGGTCGAGCGTTGTGGCAAGGAGGCGGTTCACAATGGTGCTGGAGAAAATCATCCCAACCGCGGCGGCGGCGGAGGTGCGGACGAAGGATCGGCGGGGTACGGGGTCAGAGTACATCATCTTCAGGAAAGCTCGGGTGTACCACCTGGCAAGTCAAGCGCAGAACCAACCTCGCTCCAAGCTTCTAACATCAAGCTTGTAAGCGTATTAGACCCTCAGGGGAGCAGGCTCACGGAGTAGGTGACAGGATCCCTCGGGGCATAGCTCACCCGGGCGGCAACCTGGCCGACCTTGGCGCTGTACCGGGAAGCTTGCCGGCCATCAGGTATGTGAATCCGAGCAACCGTCCCTGACCCGAGGCTTCCGGTAACGATGAACTTTACCGAGTCTGCCGAGCGTATGGAGTAGACCGGAAAGCCAACCGACTCCACCGAATCGACCGGACCTCCATACACGCTGAGCATGAGCGCCCCGTCATCATACTGTGGACTGGAGATGCTCACATTCAGTGCCCCGGCGACAGGACCGGTGTTGTTGTTGCAGCCGGCCAGGAGAAAAGCAGCCACGGCTCCAACTGCCGCGAGACCCCGGGTGTTCATCACCGTGTGCCCAGTCCCTGACCGCTCACGGCGAGCTTCGGAGCAGCAGAGCGGTCCACCGCAGCCAAAAAGTCACCCAGATCGTACTGCCCGTTGCGGTTTCCGGCTGCATCCAGATAGACCCCCTCCTGGGTGCTGAGAACCGACGCGCCGAGCAGTGCCTCAGCCGCCTCCGGCACCTCCACCTGCTGAACCCCGATGAAGTTGGCGACAACGGTGAAGGGGTGCCGCATCTGAAGCGTGAGGGTGTCGTGAGTGGAAATCGTGTCACCTGTCCAGTTGAGGAACACGGCATCTGCCTGGGGCGCCGCCCGAAGGGAGAGGCTGGTGCCTTCGGCGATATAGACCCCTGAACCGATATCCCCGGTTACGCCGGCGGTCACCGAGGAGAAGGTTGCTCCACGCACGCTCATGCGCAGCTGATACGCCGCGGCGAGCCGAGCTGTGATGGTATCGGGAACCTCGCCGACGGTGACGGTATGGCTGCGGCCTCCACCGTCACTCCATGACAGGAACTCGAACCGGCTTCGAAGCTGATCGTTGGTCTGCAGCGAATCGGCCGCCAACTCGATCAGAGTACCCGGACGGAAGAATTCCTCGAGTCGAGAGGTGCGTTTCCCATTCACGAGAATGTCCGCACCGGAGTGGTCTGCTGCGAACACGGAATAGAATGGGACATATCTAAACGCGACCGGTCCGCCGGGCGTTTCCTGTCGAATCGATTGCAGGCAGAACCCGGTAAACGCGCCATCATTGTTCAGGGACGCCGGGTTGCTGGTCCGGCAGAGCGAAGTATTTGCCGTTGCACCAGGATATGAATCGCCGGCGTCCCCGCGGTTCTTTCCGCCGGGCTGCCTCAGGTCTGCTCGGCCATCGGCCTGCACCAGCGCCACGCCGTGCACTGGGCCCACGTTCACGCGGTTGTCGCCACTGAACCCATGCGCCTCGACCTGGCCCTGATCGATATGCCATACGAGCAGGCCGGGCGACTTGTACCGCACCCCAAAGGCGGGATCCATCTGCGCCATGTCGCTTTCCTGCGCCTGGCGATTCTCGAGGAGGTAGAACTCGTCGCTGCCGGGAAGCGGGAGAAACAATACGGTATCCGAGCTTGCCACCGGTGACAGTCGTAGATCGCGGCCCGACCTCAGCGTATCGATCTTTACCCAGCCGAGCTCGAAGAGAGACCATGCCTCCATGCGCGCCGGTGAGGTGGGGCTGGCATAATTCCCACTGCCCATCAAACCCCACTCGCCGATCCCCTGTGTAGCTTCCGCGCTGTTCAGCTCGGTGTCGTAGAGATCCGGAAGACCAAACGCGTGTCCGGTCTCATGCGCTACCGTGCCAATCGGCATCAGCGCCGATTCATCGCAGGCGCTGTTACCCCCTACCCCACTCTGGATGATGTAGTCATCGACCTTGAGGAACTGGCCTGGATGTCCCGTCCAGGGTGTGCGGGTGACGTGGGGAGAGCCGCCGTTCCAGGCGCGCACGGCGAACCGGTGGGCCCAGATGTTCTGAGAGGCCGGACATGCGCCATCTTCCTCGGGATTCAGAAAGGTGACGAAGTCAACATACCCATCGTCGTCACCTGAATTGGGAATGCCGTCGGGCCCATCGTTGTCGAAATCGTTCCAGACTGTCGTGCCCTCCGGACCTTGAGATACCACTCTCAAGGCACCCAGCAGCAGCTCGCCGAACCGGTTGACTGGCCGCGCGGGGCATGGCGCCAGCACCCCAATCCCATTGCAGCCGTCTTCGTAGTAGGTGTCCACCGAATCCGCCGCAATCCAGTCGAGTACCCGTCCCGTAACGGTGATATTTCCGTTGGAGACCTGTTCGTAAAACGTCTTCAGGGTATACGGTCGGCCGGGCGAATACGTGCTGAAGAACAGCTCATCATACTGCGAAGGTGGGAATGGGGCGGGAACGTTTCGGAATGTCAGGGGGAGCACAGGAATGGAGACACGACCACCTACCCGCCCCATCCCGGCGGCGAAGGATCCTGCGTTCAAAGCCGCGAACGCCCGGTCACGAATCAGACGGTAACGAGCGGCGCGAACCGCGCTCACCCGGGTGCGCCAGGCGCCGTCGCGGCGGAAATCCATGCCCCGCACCTCGAATTGACCCCGGCGCGCGCGGGGATATTGTGCCTGCACGGACACAGGGGTGAGCAGCCAGAGGACGCTCGCCACCGTCGTACAGCGGAACAGACCGAGCAACAATCTGCACCTATGTGGAGTGGGGACAGGGAACTACAAACCTAATAGGGTGGATCGGAGGGTCAACGGCGCAACCCTTGCTCCCTGCCGGGCCACTTGGCGCCGGTTGGTCACCCGCAATTCCGGCTTGTGCCGCTCTACCGCCAATACTACTTTAAGCCGTTCAGCGACATAGCGATGTGAGGATCAGCCGACCTCCACTCCGCCGAGGTACTGTGGATACACAAGAGCTGCAACAAGTCGCCCTCTTCGAAAAGTGCCGTCAATTCACGAAAGCCCGTGAATTGCAGGCGGTCGGCTTGTATCCGTACTTCCGACCGATTTCCGAGTCGGAAGACACCGTCGTTGTCATTGACGGTTTGAAGCGGATCATGCTCGGGTCGAACAACTACCTGGGTCTGACGCATCACCCGAAGGTTTTGGAAGCCGCGTCGCGGGCTCTGAGCCGATATGGCTCGGGCTGCACCGGAAGCCGATTCCTCAACGGCACCCTGGATCTCCACGAGCAGCTGGAGACCTCGCTCGCCGAATTCCTCGGGAAGGAAGCCTGCCTCGTCTTCTCGACCGGCTACTCGGCGAACCTCGGCCTCATCTCCGGTCTGGTTGGCCGCGGAGATGTGGTCTACCTCGATAAGCTGGACCACGCCTCCATCGTAGACGGCGCCAAGCTTTCCTATGGCGAGACCGAGCGATTCAACCACGGCGACCTGGCAAATCTGGAGCGGCGCCTGGAGCGGAACGGCGGCAGCCGTGGGGCCATGATCATCGTGGACGGCGTGTACTCGATGGAAGGCAACATCGCCGACGTGCCGAATCTGACGAAGATCGCCAGAAAACACGGCGCGGCGCTCGCGCTCGATGACGCACATGCGATCGGCGTTCTGGGCCCGAACGGAGATGGAACGGCGGCGCACTTCGGCATGACCGAAGAGGTCGACATCATCGCCGGGACCTTCTCGAAGTCGCTGGCGTCGATCGGGGGGTTCGTCGCGGCCTCCGAAAGCGTGATCCACTATCTGCGCCATCATTGCCGGCCACTCATCTTCACGGCCTCGCTTCCGCCGGCCAATACCGCCGGCGTGCTCGCCGCGCTTGCCGTGCTCCAGCAGGAACCCGAGCGGCGTGACCGTCTGTGGGCCAACACGCGCCGTTTGCAGGAGGGGTTCCGGCACCTCGGATTCGACATTGGGCCAACCGATACCCCCATTGTCCCGGTGCTCATCGGTCCGCTGGAGAAGACGTTCCTCATGTGGCGTCGGCTGTTCGACGCCGGCGTGTTCACCAATCCGGTCGCACCACCCGCGGTGCCACCCTCGCAGTGCCGGCTTCGCACCAGTTTGATGGCGACGCACACCTTCGAGCAGATCGACTTTGCCCTCGAGAAGTTTGGGTCGATAGGTAGGGAACTGGGGGTCATTTGACCGAAGGCCTGCGCGTCCGAGCAACGCGCACCCGGCAGGATCTCAAACGCTTCATCGACTTTCCTTACCGGCTGCACGCGCGGGACCCTGTATGGGTCCCGCCGTTGCGTCGGGACGTCGATTTACTGCTCTCCCGCAGCAAGAACCCCTTCTTCGAGCACGCCGAAGCCGAATACTTTCTGGCTGAACGCGACGGCGATGTCGTCGGCCGGATCGCGGCCATCAGCAACCGCCTCCACAATGAAACCCACGGGGATCGCGTCGGCTTCTTCGGTTTCTTCGAATCCATCGATGATCAGCACGTAGCCACAGCGCTCCTGGATGCGGCCGCCCGGTGGTGCCGGGAGCGGAACCACGACGTTCTGAGGGGACCCGCATCGTTCTCAGTGAACGACGAGTGCGGCCTGCTCGTCGATGGATTCGAGTCCCCACCGACGCTCATGATGCCGCACAATCCTCGGTACTACATCGACCTGCTCGAGCGCGCCGGGTTCACTAAGGCCAAGGACCTCTGGGTCTACCAGGGTGGGAGTGAGGAGCAGTACGTGCCCGTCCCCGAGCGGCTGGCGCGAGGGACCGAGCTCATTCGACAACGGCAAGGGATCACGCTCCGCGCGCTGGACCTGAAAAACTTTCAGCACGAAGTCGAGCGGATCAAGGAGCTCTACAACGCGGCATGGGAAAAGAACTGGGGCTTCGTCCCAATGACGGAGCACGAGATCGACCATCTGGCGGAGCAGTTCAAGCCGGTGGTGATTCCGGACCTGGTTCCGATGGCCGAAAAGGATGGCAAGCTGATCGGCTTCGGCATTGCCTTGCCCGACCTCAACGTGGTCTTTCGGAGGCATCGATCGGGACGCCTCTTCCCCATGATTCTCGATCTGCTGTGGTCCCTCAAGATGAAGCGGATTCGCCGTGCCCGAATTCTGCTGCTGGGCGTCCTGCCTGAATACCGCGGTAAAGGCATCGACGCGATGCTCTACCACTGGATCTGGACGAAATCCGGTGACCGAAAGATCTACTGGGGTGAGGCAGGGTGGATACTGGAGGACAACCCCGCGATGAACGCAGGACTCGAGAAGATGACCTTTCGAGTGTACAAAACCTATCGGCTCTACGATCGACCAATATGAAGGCGCTGGTGACCGGGGCCACCGGCTTCGTGGGAAGTCACGTAGCTGAGGCGCTCCGGCGGCGTGGAGATGATGTTACAGCGCTCGCCCGGTCTGCACGGAAAGCCGAGCCCCTCACGGCAATGGGAGCGAGCGTCATCGCGGGGGACCTCCATGACGTAGAATCGCTGCAGCGCGCTGTCGAGGGTCAGGACGTGGTGTACCACGTTGCCGGGCTGGTAGCTGCGCGCAACGAGGCTGAATTTCTCAGAGCGAACCGCGGGGGCACGGAAAACGTTGCCGCCGCCATGGAGCGGGCCGGCGTATCGCGCCTCGTGCTGGTGTCGTCGCTTGCTGCCGCCGGACCCTCTCCGAGAGGAGCGCCGATGGGAGGGGATGAGCCGCCCCGACCGGTTACGGCATACGGCAGGAGCAAGCTGGCTGCTGAGCAGACGGTTCGCGGGAGTAATCTCTCCTGGTCGATCGTACGGCCGCCGATCGTCTACGGGCCGCGAGACCGGGAAGTTCTGAAGATCTTCCGACTCGCACGGCTTCGAATTGCACCGGTATTCGGAGACGGGACGCAGGAGCTCGTGGCGGTGCATGCGGGAGACCTGGCTGCCGCATTGATCGCGGTGGCGACGAGTCCTGCTGCGACTGGGCGTACTTACACCGCTTGTCATCCTGAAGTGTTTACTTCCGCCCACTTCGGGGTTGCCGTTGCGGCAGCCATGGGGCACTCGGTAACAACCCTCCACATACCACAATCCGTCGGTCGAGTGGTGCTCTCGCTGACCGGGGCCGCCGCGAAGTTGGCGCGCCGGCCAACCATCCTCACCGCCGACAAGGCGAACGAATTTTTTCAGCCGGCGTGGACGGGAGATCCAGCGCCTCTAACGCGGGATACGGGCTGGCGAGCGGCCTATGACCTCCAGCTCGGCCTGGCGGATACGCATCGCTGGTACCGGGAAGCTGGATGGCTGTGACGCTGCCGGCACAGTCCAGCGCCATGTCAGCGGGGGAACCGCTTCGTCCTGTGGACCTGATCCTTGCAGTCTACCTGATCGTCGTTTCGGTCGTAGCAGCGCTCCGCCTCTCGGTAAACCCGGGAGGGTGGTGGCTTCTGTTGGCGCATGTGCTTTTCGCGGCGCTGCTGTTTCTGATAACGCGGCCTGGCCTCGGCCCGGTAGGAAAGACGATACGAGAGATCTACCCCCTCCTCCTCCTTCCCGCGCTCTACAGTGAGCTCGACGTTCTCAACTCCGCGTCCGGACCACTTCACGATGCGCTGGTGCAGCGGTGGGAGGTGTTGCTCTTTGGAGGACAGATCAGCCGCGAGTGGTGGCAGTCTGCACCGAGTCGGGTGTGGTCCACGATCTTTCATGGCGCCTACCTGTCATATTATCTCATCATCTCGGCCCCGGCGCTCTACTTCGCGTGGAGGGGGGACCTGCAGGCAGTGCGGCAATTCGTCCTGATTGTGATCGCGACATTCGTCATCTGCTATCTGGCTTTCATTTTCTTTCCTGTTGCGGGGCCCTACTACCTGTTTCCCAGGCCTGACCGATGGTTCATCGATAATATCCCGGCCCGACTCACCTACGAGGCTCTGGCCACCGGTAGCTCCTATGGGGCCGCATTTCCGTCCTCTCATGTCGCTGCGGCCTTGGCAGCCACAATGGCTGCTGCCAGGAGCTCACGTCGGCTGGGCATGCTGCTTCTGGTGCCTACGATGCTGATGACGGTCGGGGTGGTGTATTGCCAGATGCACTACGGAGTCGACGCGCTCGCTGGGGTGGCCGTGGGGCTGCTGGTCACATGGTTGGTAGGAAAAACAGTCAGGGCGGACAGCCCCAGGCGTGCGAGGGGACCGAAAGCCCGGATATGATCAGGTGCCCCGGTAACACCGGGGCACCTGATTCACTGCGTACCTTTGTCTCCGCTTACGCTTTCGTCTACTGCTTCACCGTCACCTTCGCCTTCATGCCGAGTGCGAGGTGCGGCGTGCAGTAGTACTTGTATTCGCCAGCCGGCGCATTGTTGAACTTCACTTCGATTACTTCGTCCGGCGCAACCACGAGCTTGCTGCTGAGCGGTGCCATCGGCTCAGGAACGGTGATGGCCGAGGAAGCGCCCGAGGGAATGCTGTCAGCCCAGAAGGCCACGTTGTGGGGTCCGCCGCTCTTGTTGTGGTAGCGAATCAGATCATTTGGCTTTATGGTCAGCTGCTCGGGAACAAACTTGTAGCTGCTGCCCTCCAAGACCATGTTCACATCGTGAGTGGCCCCGGCTGCCGTGGGGGAAGTTGCCGCAGGGGTGGTTTCCGCGGACGGGGTTGCCGCGGGCGCTCCTGACTGATCGGAGCCAGCCTGTTGGTCCGCCGTACCTTTGTCTCCGCCACCGCAAGCCGCCAGAAGAATGGTAAGCCCCGCCACCAAGGAACTGTTCCGCATTGTCGCTGCTCCATCTCCGAAACGTGAGGTTACAGACTTTGTGAACGGTTTCACGAGTACGAGTATAAGCGGGGGGTGGCCAAAAGGAAGGGCACCAACACCCACTCTGCAACGGCGAAGCGGGCTGGTTAGTTTACGCCCGACACGCCCGCTTCTTTCGCCCTGGTAGAGCATGGCAGTAATGGTTCGGCCTTCAGCAGTACCTAATCCAGCAGTGCCCCCCTGCCGTGCTCTGGGTTCGCAGTGTCACAGCCTTCCGGTCACCCTCCGGATCGGGCCGCTCGAGGAGGGAACTGCCTCGCTCGATCATGAGGCCACTTGGCTCATCGGCCACACTCAGCACATCACCTTTTCCGACATCTGGGAAGACGAGGGCGAGCTGTACGTCGATGCCACTCTCCACGTGAGCTGCAGATATCTGCGGCAAGAGGGTGCTTTTGCCCAGTGTACCGCGCACGGCTTCGCCGGCCCGGCTCCTCGCGGCATGTACAAGCCAGACCAACGGCGGCGGCTGGGGCGGAATCGATTCCTGGTGGTGGAGAATCGCCGGGCGGTGCCCAGAACCCTGCCCCCACCCCCACCTCCCGCGCGCCAGAGCCTTCCGGTCATGGAGGTTCAGAATCCCTGTGCACTTGCGCCGTGTCGGACCGCGGACAACCGGCGAGGTGCCGCGTGCTGCCGCGATCTCCAGATCGAGATCATGTGCACGCGGCGCGAACGCCGGCTCGAGGCACTGGTGCGATCGCGCCGCTCACCGTATCTCTGCAAGGTAGATCGTGCGGGTGACTTTTCGATCGAGGCGGAGGTGATCTCCGCATGCGGATTCCTGGATGATGACGGCATAGGCTGCAGCCTTCACGGACGCGTCCGGGCGGACGGTAGGCCCGCCAAGCCCGACCTCTGCAGCGAATGGCCCCCGAAGAACAAGGGTCTGCACCCGGATTGTGTGTTCGCGCCTCGCCGACGGCGCTGAATTCGACGTATCTGTGCAAGTTCCCACAGCTTGGCCGTCCTCTTGGACGATTCAGCCAGGTGGCCGGTACCAGGGCCCCGCCCTTCAGGAGCGCGAGTGACGGACGACCTCGAGCAGCTCTATCAGACGACGTACACCGCTGTTGTGCGGTTCCTGTATCGCAAGGTGTGGGACGCAGAGCGCGCCGAGGATCTGGCTCAGGAGGTCTTCGTCAGAGCGCTGGCACACCAGCCGGAAAAGCCCAGGGCATGGGTCTTTGCCGTGGCGGCGAACCTGGCACGCGATGAAGCCCGTGCGGCCGTACGCCGGAAGCGGCACCTCACGCTACTCAAGGCCGATCCGGTCGCCCAGCCTACGATCGAGCCGGCGGCCGATACCCTGGTAGAGCACGATGAGCGAGTCGCCTCAGTGCACGAGGCTCTGAATACGCTAACACCACGGGACCGCGAGATTCTACTGCTGTGGGATGCAGGTCTCAGTTACCCTGAAATCGCCGGACAGACGGGTCTAGCGGTAGGGGCTGTTGGCACGACCTTGGCACGGGCAAGGCGCCGGCTGGTGGAAGCTCATGACAGGCAGAACCCCAACAAAGGCATCCATGCGGCACATTCCTGAGGACGAGCTCCACGCCTACCTCGATCAAGGGCTGAGCCGCTCCCAATGCGTGGAGATTGAAAGCCATCTTGCCGGATGCGCATCGTGCCAGTCGGCGCGCGATGGGATCGCCGCGCTTCGCGATCGCACTACCGCTTTGTTGGCCCGTCTCGCTCCCCCACGCTCCTTCCCTACCCCGTTCGAGACGCTTCGCCGCCGGGCCGCCATCGAAGTATCGAGCCGGCGCCGCCGTGTTCACCGTGCGGCCTGGGCTGCCAGCATCGTAGCTGCCGTTGCATTTGGCTGGACCGCAAACCATCTGGCCGATCCAGCAGGCGTGTCGCGTGAGAATCCTGCATCACTCTCGGAGGCGCCCGCAGCCGTAACGCGGCAAGCGGTGACAAACGACTCGAGAACACCAGCCGCCACTCCCGCGGACGTCCGCCCGTCGAGGAACCAAGCCTCAGCGAAGGACGCGACGAGCAGACGGAAGCCAACGGCCCGGCGGATTGCCAGGGCAGAAGCCGCCCAGGTCACTCTGCCTCCCGCCGTTGCTCCGGCGGAACTGGAGCTTTCCAGCGTCGATATGCCTTCCGGAGACTTCGAGCTGGAAGGCATGTGGCGCACAATGTCATGGGTGGGGGCACAGGAGGCGGCAGGCGACAAGCTGCCTCACATCGATGGTCTACCCGTCGTGCAGGTGCAAGTTCAGGCCGGACGCCAGGGTAAACAGCCGTTGATGGTGGTGGCGCAACAGCTCTCATCGGGTGAAGTGATCAGAACCATCGAGGGGCCCGCATCCGATGTTTCGCATCTTCTGGCCCGGCGCACCATGTCCGACCCGGACCCGAGGAAGTCTTTTCCGATCGACTCCGCGCGTGACAGCATCATCATTCGCCGGGGAGTTGATGGTACCATGGCGATGCAACGGGGAGACCGGATGATCGCCATCACTGGAGCGCTGCCACCTGACAGCTTGCTGGCAATGATCCGGCGGCTGAACGCGGAGATGCGGTCTAAATAGAAAGCGTGAGGGGGAACTGCTAATAGCGTAAGCGGTGAGCGGGATCCTCCAGCAACAAACGACCCTCCGGTGTAGTTGAGACTGGAGGGTCGAGTTCTACAGGAACTCGCGCTTACCGCTCACGCTGTTGCTGTGCCCGCTCACGCCTTTGCTTATCGGGGTCTACTCCTCCGATCCAGCAGCTCCTGCGGCACGTAGTCGCGGGCTCCTTCCTCGTGATCGAACTCCATCGACGTGATAGCGTGCCCGCGCTCCTTGTCCAGGGTGATCTCGGCCAGCCTGGGAGACAGCATCGGGAAGATACGAGCAAACAGCGCGTAGCTCAGAAGATATAGCCCGGCGAGGAGCAGAGTCGGCCCCAGCTCAGGGACGAGGAACACCGGACCCGGCAATGGCGAAACCGAAGGCATCACGAGCAGGTACCGCTCCAGCCAGAGCGCAACCAGACTGATGGTCGCAAAGAATCCCAGAATGGGTCTGGTCTTCTTCGGTGCGACACCCAGCAAGCCGAAGAATGGGATTACAAACATGCCGAGCAGAACCGCTTTGCCGACGGGCAGCCAGTGCCCCCAGAGCCGAGCAAATACGAATCCGGTTTCCTCGGGAAGATTGCCGTACCAGATTACCAGGAACTGGGCCCACATCAGGTAGGTCCAGAATACGGTGAACCCGAAGCACAGCTTGCCCAGGTCGTGCCGCTGCTTGGGGGATACCAGATCCCCGACCCCGAGGTGTCTCGACCCATAGAGCATCATCAGGGCGAGCAGCATGTGGGCGCCGAGAAACGAGCCCATGAAGTAGAAGCCGCCGAGAAGATTGGAAAACCAGTGCGGCTGCAGCGCCATGATGCCGTCGAATGCCACCAGGGTGAACACGATGGCGTACAGAACCACGTAGGTCGGGGCCAGGCGGTAGATCCTGGCATCGTGCTGCCCTGCGGGGATACGGCCAAACCCGTTCGACCATTTCTCGTAAAGCTGACGTCGCCCGCCCGAGACCGCACTGCGCACGGCGTGCACGTCCGGCAGCAGATCTGCCTGGACCAGCTTCCACCCCACTACCGTGAGGGCGAGGAGCCCAATAGCAAGACGCGCGAACATGAAGGTATGGGAGAGCCAGACCGCCTTCGAGTGTGGCAGACTGTGGACGGCATGCTCCATCGGTCCGTACACCGCTGGATAACCGGCGGTGAATATCAGAACCAGGGCGATCAGCGAGATCGGGAGGAAGGCGACAGAGGCCTCGGCAAATCGGATGATCAGGCCCGACCACTTCGCATTGGTCACCTTCTGCACCGCGGCGAAAGCCACACTCCCGCCGGCAAGGCCAGTGAAATACAGCCAGTTCACGTGAAAGAGCTGCCAGGCCCGTATAGCGGTGTCCTGTCCTGCAAGCAGGGACTGCACGAACAGGATCAGACCAAACACCGTCAGTCCGGCTCCGACTCCCAGGAAAAGATCGTAGCGGCCGCTCACGGCCCGCTGCACCAGACGCTCGTGCAGGGTCGGTGTCATCGTGGTACCGCCGAGGTGGAGCCGGTGGCCGAGGGACCGGGCGGGATAGGAGTCGCATCACCCGGCCCTCCTGGCGACTGCGATTGGAGCTTGCGCACGTGACTCACCACTGCCCAGCGCTCCCCCGGTGCGACCAGCTTATCGCCATAGCGCGGCATGACACCACGGCCATAGCGGATGATGCTGTAGATGTATCCATCGCTATACGCCCTTGCCCGCGGCGTGAGCAGTGAGGGTGCACCCATCTGCCGGGACACGGTGCCATCGGCGTTTCCGGTGGGTCCGTGGCAGACCGAACAGAAGTTTTGATACAATGTGTCGCCTGCAGCCTCGATATTCCTCGGAATCACCGGAACTGAAGGTCCGGGAGGCCGGGGCGTGCTCAGCGGGTTCTTGAGCGCGTTCGCGGTTGCGGTGTTGCCCTTCGTCCATTCGGCCGACCAGTCAGGCTCGCTGCCGGTGACTGGGACGGAGCCTTCCGGGGAATACCGTGGCACCTGCCCGGTCTCGTACGGACGGATGTAGCGGGCGTGGATCATGTGATCGAACCACGGGATGATATGCCACAATTCATCGGGAGAGGGGACCCGATAGTAGTAGAAGTCGCAGGCACCGGAGAGCAACAGCAGCAGGGCCAAGGCTGCTCTGCGGCGGCCCTCACGCCGATTCACGACGGACCTCCTCGGCACCGGCGGAACGCAGCAGATGCTCGATCGGCCCGATCTGCTCCGGAGCAGTCGGGACGAACACCCCGATCATGTCATCGCTGAATCGCGGGTCGTAGGCCACGCCACGCTTGCCCAGGAGGACGGAAAACAAGGCAACCGCCGCTACCGTGCTCAGCGCACCCATCAGGATGGTCAGCTCGAACCCGATGACCACATACGGTGGGATGGAGGCGATCGGCTTGCCGCCCACGACCAGTGGCCAGTCGTACGACATCCAGATTGTCATGGCGAAGCCGGCGGTGCAGCCGGTAAGTCCACCGATCAGCGTGAACAGGCGGACGGGACTCACACCGTGATCGAGTGCTTCCTCGATCTCGTGGTTTGGTGCCGGTGAATAGACGACCAGGTTGCGGTAACCCTTGGCCCGGAGTGCACGGATTGCGTCCACCGCCGCGTCCACGTGGAGAAACGAGGCGATCAGCCCGGGGACACGCCGTGTCGTGGCGCTGCCCCTTCGTCGCTTCAGAAGGTTCATCACCCGTGCCCTCCGCGCCTACGTGGCATGGGAATCATCTCCTTGATCTCCTGAATGGCCACGATCGGAAAGGTCTTGGCAAACAGGAGAAACCACATGCCGAACCAGCCGAACGAGCCGGCCAGAATCCCCCAGTCGGCCCAGGTCGGGTTGAGCTGGCCCCAGGCCCAGGGGATGTAATCGTTGCTGAGCGACGACACGATGATGACGTATCGCTCGAACCACATCCCGATGTTGATGAAGATCGAGATGACGAAGAGTGCGGTGAGGTTGGTCCGGATCTTTCGGAACCAGAGCAGCTGGGACACGAACGCGTTGCAGATGATCATGGTCCACCCGGCCCACCACATGGGGCCGAATGCGCGCCGGTAGAACGTCGTCTGCTCGAAGGTGTTGCCGCTGTACCAGGCCACGAAATATTCCATGGCGTAGGCGTAGAACAGGATCGAGCCGGTCAGCAGGGTGAGCTTGGCGAGATTATCGAAGTGGTAGTCGTTGATCATGTGCTCGACCCGAAGCGCGCGCCGAAGCGGGATGATCAGTGTGAGCACCATGCCGATGCCGGAGTAGATCGCGCCGGCCACGAAGTAGGGAGCGAAGATCGTTCCGTGCCAGCCGGGAACGATGCTGGAGGCGAAGTCCCACGACACCACCGAGTGCACCGAGAGCACCAGCGGGGTGGCGAGCGCGGCCAGGTAGAGGTAGGCCCGCGAGTAGTGCCGCCACTGGTTGTCGGTGCCCTGCCAGCCGACCGAGCTCCAGGAATAGATCATCTTGCGCCAGCCCGACACCTTGTCGCGCACCGCGGCCACATCGGGGATGAGCCCGAACACCAGGAAGGTGGTGGACACGGTGAGATAAGTAGAGATGGCGAACACGTCCCAGATCAGCGGCGATTTGAAGTTGGGCCAGAGATATCGCTGATTGGGATATGGCAGGAGCCAGTAGAAAATCCACTGGCGACCAATGTGAATAATCGGGAACAGGCCGGCGGTCATGACCGCGAAGACGGTCATCGCCTCAGTGGAGCGGTAGACCGCGGTGCGCCAGGGCGAGCGAAAGAGAAACAGGATCGCGGAAATCAGCGTGCCGGCGTGACCGATACCCACCCAGAAGACGAAGGTGGTGATGTACACGCTCCAGAAGATCGGCGGCTGGTAGCCGGCATGGCCGAGCCCGTCCTTGATGAGGACGAGAAACGTCAGAATTCCGATGAGAAAGAGCGATACAGCACCGGCAAGGAGCAGGAGGTAGCCCCGGCTGGGCGGACCCAGCGTGGCGACGACGTCGCGGGTGACATCCGCGTGCGTCTGCGTGATGGTGTGTCCGGGTAGCTCGTGAGGCTGAACGACGACAGCCATGGGTTACGCCTCCGCCGGAAGCAGCACTTTGGCCAGGTACGTGATGGCCGAGCGCGTGTTGAGATCCTCGAGCACTCGGTACCCACGCGGGTCCTGCTGCAGCCGTGCCACCCGGCTCCCGGAGTCCTTGACGTTGCCGAACACGATGGCGTCGGATGGACATGCCTGCGCGCAGGCGGTCACTACATCGCCATCGCCCACCGGACGGTCCTCCAGCCGGGCATCATTCTGAGCGCCTCGAATCCGCTGGATGCAGAAGGTGCACTTCTCCATGACTCCGCGAGCCCGCACGGTGACGTCCGGATTGAGCTGCAGGTGCAGCGGTGCCGGCCAGGAGCTCTCGTTGTACTTGTACCAGTTGAAGTAGCGCACCTTGTACGGGCAGTTATTGGCGCAGTACCTGGTGCCGACACAGCGATTGTACACCTGACCGTTCAGCCCGTCCGCGGTGTGGTACGCTGCGTACACCGGACAGACAGGCTCGCATGGGGCGTTGGAGCAGTGCTGGCACAGCATCGGGATGAACCGCGCCGTGGGAGGTTGACGGGGCTCGGCCTCACCCTCCCAGTAGCGCTCGATGCGAATCCACGTCATCTCCCGACCTTTGTGGATCTCGGACTCGCCCACCACCGGGATGTTGTTCTCCGCGTAGCACGCGGTGACGCATGCCTGGCAACCGGTGCACTTCGCCAGGTCGATCGCCATGCCCCACCGGGGGTTGTCACGGGCATTGTCGCCGTAGCGGGTCTCCTCCTCCTGCTCACGGCTCCACCCCTTGACCGCCTCCAGCTCCTGCTCAGTGTTGATCTCGTGCCGGCCTCGTCCTTCGGCCATATAGGCCTGTTCGATGGTGAGGCCTTTCTGAGCGGCCTCGAGCGAGACCGCCTCTGAGATGCCGCGGCCCAGCTGCCGGGGGTTGCCGGCGATGGATGCGAGCTTTTTGTAGCCCCCCGTCTTTTCCACGGTCACGCGGGTCGACACGTAGGGCAGAAATGCTCCCGCCGGGGCACCAATCAGGTCGAGAGCGTTGACGCCGCGCCCCTGGGCGTACGCCCCATACTCTGTGTGTCCCAATCCAAGAGGTACCGAGACCACATCCGGATGAATGCCCGCATAGACGTAGGCGGGCGCCTCGATGGTCCCATGCGGAGAGGTCAGCCGCAGGATCTCCCCGTCGCGTACATCGAGACGGCGCGCGGTCTCGGGATGAACCTCGACCCACGAGTGCCAGGTGATCTTGGTGACAGGATCGCTGTTCTCCAGCAACCACGGCTTGTTGGCGCCACGACCGTCGTAGAGCATCGCATGAGGATAGGGGGCAAAGACGAACTCACCATTCCCCTCGAACGTAGGCTTGGTGTAGGTCGGGCGTGCAGCACCGGAAGCGAGAGCTACCGGCGGGGACGCCGGCGCATCGGAGAACACCCCGCCTCGCTGCAGTGCCGCGTGCCAGAAGGCACCAAAGTCACCTACACCGGCCAGCGTCTGCCAGCGCGCCTGGAGATGGTCCTTGTAAGTTGGCGCAGTGAAGCGCGCGAGTGGCCCACCCATCTTCCGCGCAACGCGGAGCAATACATCGCCGGCCGGGAGAGTATTGAACACCGGCTCCATAACGGGCTGCATCAAACTGTTGACACCAGCCCGGGGCCGGAGATCGTCCCAACGTTCCAACGCGTGGTGCTGCGGCAGTATGAGGTCGCAGAGCGCGGCAGTCTCGTCGAGGTACATCGAGGTCGAGACCTTGAACGGAACCTTCTGAAACTTTGAAGCGAAACCGCTGGACTTCGGCAGGGTGTATGCGGGGTTCGCATCGTGCACCATTACGACTGACATCTGCCCCCCGTCGAGCGAGGCAAGCAGCGGCTGCAGGGCTCCGTATCCGTCACCGCCGTCAAGGTCGGCGCCGAAGCGAACGGTCTGTCCAATATTGCCCGCGACGTAGTTCAGGATGTTCACCGCCGCCGCAACCTCGGTGGCTCCCGTGTGCTGAGTACCAGCGCCTCCTGCAATGGCGAGACTGGGTCGGGCCGCACCGAAGTCGCGGGCCAGCTGCTGAATGGTCGCGGCTGGGAGCCCGGTTTCGGCCGCTGCCATTTCGGGAGTAAAGGCAGCCAGCGCTCCCCGAAGCGCAGCATTTCCACCCTGCTGGCCCGCCAGGACATTGGCCATTGCCAGGGCAAGCGCAGCCTCGGAGCCAGGCTTGACGGCGTGCCACCGGTCAGCGTTCAGACCGGTAAGATTCATCCGGGGAGCGATGTACACGAACGGCGCCATCTGACGATCGGCGAAGCCGTGCGAGTGCGCGAATCCCCGCTGGTGTTCGATGCTCGCGAGGCCGGTGTCGAGGAAGTCCGCCCCGAACGCCACGATGTACTTGGCGCGGGCGAAATCGTGAGCTGCCACCTGATCGATGCCGAATACCTGGCGGTTGGCCGCACGTGCAGGCTCCGAGGCGAAGGGCTCGTACCGGGCGAGCCGGCCGCCGAGTGCGCCCACCCACTCGCTCAGCAGCTCCGAGAAGGTGCCTCGGCCCGCTCCTGAGATAACGGCAACCTTGTTTCCCGCGGCGGCGAGCTTATCGCTGAATCGTGCAATCGCGTCGTCCCAGGTGATCTCCTGGAACTGCCCATTGGCAGCTCGCGCCATCGGCGCCTTGAGACGTCCCGGGTTGTACAGTCCCTGCAGTGCCGCCTGACCCCGCGAACAAAGCCGTCCCTGATTCACCGGATGCTCGGGATTGCCCTCCAGCTTCACCGCCCGGCCTTCGCGGGTGCGCACGTGCAAACCACATCCGGTGGAACACTCGGTACAGCTGCTGGCGTACCAGGTGGAGACGCCCGGAACTTGATCTTCCGCCTGGACGAGATAGGGAACCAGTTTCTCGACCTTGGACGTCGAACAGCCGGACAGCGCGAGCGCACCGCCACCCGATACGCCGATGACGCTCAGGAAGCGACGGCGATCGATAGTGGATTTGGCTTCGTCGTTCATTCAGACTCCGTTTGGTCGGTCTAGGGTCAAAGGTCTAGGCTCCACGCAGGCTCGACCCCAGTTGACTGCCATAGACCACCGACCCTCGACTCTTGACCCTCGAGTCAGTAATGACATACCGAACAATCGCGAGAGACTTTTCGCTCGATGTGGCACGATATACAGAACCCCATCTTGTCCACCTGATTGACCTTGAAAACTTGTGGCATGCGCTGCACATCCCCGTGGCACGTAGCACAGGCATTGGGACCCATGGCCTTGATGTGACGTTGATGGGGGAAGTGGGCGTGGCGGGGCAGATAGTGCACTCGCACCCACTCGACCGGCTTCTTCTCTGTCCACGCCTGGCGCAGCTTTCGGATCTCGGTCTGATGCGAACTGTCGCTGCCGGCGATGACGAGGTGACACCCCATACACGTCTGCACCGTCGGTATGCCCGGCTCGGGTGAGACGTTCACCGAATAGTGGCAGTACTGGCACTGCATCTTGTACTGCCCAGCATGGATGTCGTGGCGGAAAAAAATCGGCTGGCGCGGGCCCTTGAGGTTACCGCTATCTGAGGTAGAGAGACGGGGAGCAGTGATGGAGTCAGGGACCGTGCTGGCCTGCTGCGCGTAAGGAGGAACTCCGCCGAGCGTGAGGAGGGCGGCAACGCCTCCGGCCGCAACGCCACCGACGACGTATGCCAGCTTACGCATTCATCATCTCACCGCTGAGGAAGAACCCTGTTCGTGAAACGATTCACTAATGCGGAGACCGCAGCATCTCCAGAGTCGGTCAATGCGCGCGAAGTATAGTCCGCGCATTCCATTACACAACCCGAGGTCCTCAGTAATCCGACTATTCTAGTCGGCTTCCGAATCCTCCGATCCGCTGCCCTGTGCGCGCGGCGCACGTTTGAGTGAGGGCCGTTCGGTGAGCCACTCGGCTTTCCTGCGTGCGAGGCTCAGAAAAGCCTCGGCCGCGCGCCGGTCGGGGATCTCCAGCCAACACCACTTGACCGGTCCGGTTCGCTGCCCCTCCACGATAGAGCGAGCCAGCGCTCCGGCGATCTTCGGTCCCTTCGACAAACGGCTCTCCTCGCTGTCGGACAACGTGAACGTGACGTCCAAACTGCTGCGCATGAAGTGCAGCCAGCAAAGCTTGCGATTGCCGATGCCATACTCCCAGGCCCATTGCCAGATGGGTCCCATGAACCGTACCTGCTCTGCCACACCATCGATCTGCAGGAGCCCTTCGCGCAGCATTCGAAACCGGGCCGCGGCGTTTGCCGGCAAATCTTCCAGCGGCGCGGTGGGAGCTGGCTCCACCGACTGATCGGTATAGAGATTTGTGCTCCAATAGGCGCTCGAGCGTCCCATCAGGAACCTCCTCGTGGGTTGCGCTCCAGGTACCGAATCACCTCGATACCCATCGCACGAAGCAGCGACGCCTCCCGTCCATCGAGCTCAGCCCGGAAGACGATCTCCCGGAATGAGCGCATCACGCTCTCCGACCGGCGGGTCTTGAAGAAGTCAATCGCCCAGAGCGCTCCGGTCCAATCGGTGAACAGCTGCTCCAGCTGCTCCGATGATGCGGGATCCGACTGGTTGCGCGGCGGCTTCAGCGGGATCTTCTCCCCACCCCGCGCGACCCAGCTCTCATACACCATAATGGCCACCGCTTGAGCGAGGTTCAGAGAGCGATGAGACGGATCTGTCGGTATGGTGACCAGCGCGGTGCACAGATCCAGCTCGGCATTGGTCAAGCCGCTGTCCTCCCGGCCGGCCACAATAGCCACCGGACCTGCGGTGGTACGTTCCACCAGTGCTTCCGCCGCTTCGCGGGGGCGGAGCACCTGCCGCTTGGCCGCCCGTTCGCGAGCCGTGAGAACGGCCGTGAATACGCAGTCAGCGATCGCCGCCTCCAGCGAGTCCATGATCTGGATGGTGGCGACAAAATCGGCGGTGTTATGGGCGATGCCTTCGATGCGGTACGGATCGAAGACTTCGGGATTGACCACTCGCATCTGCTGGATCCCGAAGTTCTTCGCGACTCTGACTGCGCTGGCGATGTTGACGATGTCCTGGGGGTTGACGAGGACGAGGATGGGAGAAGTCTCCCGCTCTTCCCTCTTACTCATGTCTCTCCTAAAAACGAAACGTCGTGCTTCTTGGCCTTCAGGCCCGCGGCGAAGCCGGCCTTTTCGACCGCCTTCATGTACGCTTCCTTGGGATCCACCAGCTTGCCGTCCACCAGCTCCATCAGCGCGTCGTTCAGGGTGACCATCCCACCCTTGCGGTTGGTCTGCATAATAGAGGGAATCTGGAAGGTCTTCCCTTCACGGATGAGGTTCGATACCGCGGGAATGGTGAGCAGCACTTCGCGCGCCGCCACGCGTCCTCCGCCGATCTTCTTGCACAACGTCTGCGCGATCACCCCCCTGAGCGACTCGGACAACATGACGCGAACCTGCGCCTGACGGTCGGGTGGAAACTGGTCGATAATGCGGTCAATCGTCGAAGCGGCCGTGGTGGTGTGCAGGGTGCCAAAGACGAGATGTCCGGTCTCCGCCGTCTCGATCGCGATCGACACCGTCTCCAGATCGCGCATTTCTCCGACCAGAATGATGTCCGGATCCTCGCGCAGCGCAGCTCGAAGAGCGTGCTTGAAAGACCGCGTATGGAGCCCGACCTGACGCTGGGTGACCAGGCATTTCTTGCTGGGATGAACGAACTCGATCGGGTCTTCGATCGTGATGATGTGATCGGTTCGCGTGCGATTGATCAGGTCAACCAACCCCGCAAGAGTGGTACTCTTGCCGGAGCCGGTTGGCCCGGTCACGACCACCAATCCCTTGGTGAGATAACAAAGGTTCTGCACTTCCCGACTCAATCCCATTTCGTCGGCGGTGCGAATCAGGTTTGGGATGACGCGGAATACGGCCATCGGTCCGAAACGATCGCGGCCGGCGTTGCAACGGAAAGCGGGCCAAGCCATCGATCTCATAGGCCCAGTCGGTGTCTCCACCCTCGCGGAACTCACCGATTTCCTTGGCGGTCATGATGCTGACCAGCATCGTGTCGAGCCCGTCGGCGGTGAGAGCCGGCAGAGACTGCCTGGCAAGCTCACCGTGGTGTCGCAACATCGGCGGTTCGCCGGTTCGGAGGTGAAGATCCGAGGCACCGGACGACACCAGTAGCCGGAAAAGCTCGTCCAGGCGGGCGCGCGCCGCTGCCAGGTCGGCCGCCTGCCGTACCGGGGGCGCCGCGTGGCCGCCCATGGGGAGAGCCTGTGTGGTAGAGCCCGCGCCGGCAGGAGAGCTTTCCTTGGCCGATCCGGCGGGCCGGAGGAGCGCGGTTCCGTTGGCACCCGCCTTCAACTCGACATGCACTTCCCCGCTCGGGGCGCGATAGGCAAACGCCAGCGGCTGGGCCGAACCCAGCTGGGCCGCGGTCTCGGGTGAGGCAATCTCCCGTACCAGCGCCTGGATCTGGGCATCACTCAGTGGCTCGCGGGTAAGATGGCGAACCGCACCATTCTGTGTGATCGCGGCCGGCTTGCCGACGGAGAGGGTCAACGCCTCCGCGCGCTGCTCGTGCATCACCTGAATCAGTTTATCGAGTCGTGGCAATGTGGTCTCAGTCGAGGGGACGGATGAGGCGGACGAGCGACTTGTTGAAGTAGCGGGTGAGGTCGTTGGTCCACACGGTAAAGAAACGTCCCGGAGTATTCACGTAATCGAGCGTCCGCGCCCGGGAGGGTGGAAGCTCGAAGCTCGAGCGCCCGCGATACTCTGCCCCGCTTACCAGGGCAACTTCCAGGGCCACCAGCCGTGCGACCGAAGCGCGCTCAGGATCCGCATCAGGATTTCCGTCCCGGCAGGACACCAGAGCGACCTGCGCCTTGGACACAAACGCGACATCGCCCTCGCCCAGGGTCAGGGCAAAGAAGGGCTCGGGCCGGTTCAGCATGTCGAGCGGAGTCTCGGAGTTCAGCGGATAGGCGACGCTGGCGACGAGGTGCATTTCGCCCTCGAGCACCGCTCCGTCCGCCAGCACCACTTCAGCGGAGATCCGCCGGGTAGCTCCCCAGTCGCTCATCTACAATATGTTCGGAGCATGAGGCCGGAAACTGAACGAGCCCCGCCATTTGCGGCAAGGGCCGGGGAATGGGATCAGCCGCGGATCTCTACGCCGGCGCGACGCTCGATCCAGCGGATAACCTCCACGTGGTCGGCGCTTTCACCGAGCTCCGTCCTGGCACTGGCGAGCACCCTGCCCGCAACTTCGAGCAGCGGGCTCAACATGCCGGTATCCCGCAGAAAAGTGAGCGCAATACCCACGTCCTTGTCGAGCAGCGCGAGCCGGAACGTCTGAGGCCAACGACCGGTCAGAACTCGTTCGGGCACCAGCGACTCGCTGGCGAACGAGCGCCCGCTCGATGAATTCAGCACGTCCATGGCCGTCCGGGCCGACACGCCCGCCTTCACCAGGCCAGAGAGCCCCTCGCCCAGCGCGATGAGGTTCACCGCCAGGAGAGCGTTGTTCACCGCCTTCATGGCGTGACCCGCCCCCACTGGTCCCAGGTGCTCGATGCGCTTCCCGAACGCGGATAGGATGGGGCGGGCGCGGTTGAACGTCTCGACGTCCGCCCCGACCATGATGGTGAGGGTGCCCGACTCGGCACCGCTCACGCCACCGCTCACCGGAGCGTCCGCAAACGATACGCCGCGATCGGCCAGACGGCGGGCGATGCGGCGGGAGGTCGCCGGATCACCAGACGTGCAATCGATGAAAAGCGAACCCCGCGAGAGGCCCTGTTCCAACCCGTCAGGGCCCTCCAGAAGCACCTCTACCTCGCGGGAGGTGGGCAGGCATGTAATCACCACCTCTGCATTCGATGCGGCCTCCCTCGGCGTCGGGGAAGCAACCGCTCCGTGGGTGTCCGCAAACTCGTGGGCCCGGTCCCCTGTTCGATTCCAGACGGTGAGCGACTCACGTGCAGCCAGGTGTGCCGCCATCGGCCGGCCGATGGCACCGAGGCCGAGGAAACTGATCCGCATCAGCCCTTCCTCCCGATCATACGTAGCAAGACCCGCATTGAGAGGCAGGCACCCGGGGAGTACAATTGATCCTTCAATCGGAGAGCGAACGGGGCCGCACCATGCGAGCTCATCATCGGATTCGTCTGAGGTGAGAGTCCGCCGAAGATAGATTCCGTTTGGATATCACGCCAAGGGTTCCCATGCCACTCCGTTCAGCTCTGCCCCGCGTGGTGCTTGCGGGCCTCGGTGCCATCCTCGTCCTCTTCATCGTAGGGCCGCTGCTGCGCCTGCTGTTCTTCGCCACCCCAGCGACACTGGGCGAAGCGCTGCGGGACGCCGAGCTCCGCGACTCCATCGCGCTCACGGTGTTTACTGCCACCGCGGCCACCCTGATCGCAGCACTTTTGGGGATCCCGCTCGCCTACCTGCTCGCCCGCCGGAACTTCCGCGGCCGCCGCCTGGTGCAAGGGCTCATCGATCTGCCGGTTGTCGTGCCGCATCCCGTTGCCGGCATCGCGCTCCTCCTGTTTCTCGGTCGCCGGTCCGAAGTTGGAGGCGCACTGGCAAACATCGGCCTCGAGTTTGTCAGCCACGTTCCCGGGATCGTGGCGGCCATGTTGTTCGTCTCCGCTCCCATCCTCGTGAGTGGAGCGAGAGAAGCGTTCCGAAGTGTCGACCCTCAGCTCGAGCGGGTGGCCCGAACATTGGGAGACACGGCGTGGGGGGCGTTCCGGAGAGTGACGCTGCCGCTCGCAGCCCGTGGGGTGCTCGCCGGGTCCATCCTCGCATGGTCGCGCAGCGTCAGCGAGTTCGGCTCGATCGTCATCCTGACCTACAACCCGAAGGTGGCCAGCATTTACATCTTCGACCGGTTCACCACCTTCGGACTTCAGTCGGCCGTGCCGGCGGCCGTGATCCTACTTCTCGTGGCGCTGACAATGTTGGTGGTGGTGCGGGTCCTGCAGCCCCAGGAGCGGCCGTGATTCGGTTGGACAACCTGCACGTACGTGTAGGAGCGTTCGATCTGCGGGAGATCTCGCTGGAGGTTCCGAAAGGAGGATACGCTCTCATCATCGGACCCACAGGATCGGGCAAGACGACGCTCCTCGAGGCTGTGGCCGGTCATGCAAGGCTCCGCTCGGGAAGAGTCTTCATGCACGATGATGACGTCACTCACCTTCCGCCGGAGCGCCGCGGGCTCGGCTTCGTCTACCAGCAGTATCATCTCTTTCCTCACCTCAGCGTCCGCGAAAACATCGCCTACGGTATCGGGCGGGCCCGCTCAGCCTCTTCCACTCTCGATCCCGCGGATCGTGTGTCCGAGCTCGCGGGTATGCTGGCGATCGAGCCGCTGCTGGACCGGTCGGTGCGAGGCCTCAGCGGCGGAGAGCAGCAGCGAGTAGCGCTGGCCCGTGCGCTGGCGCCGAAGCCGTCCATCCTGCTGCTGGACGAACCGTTTGCCGCGGTTGACCCGGCCACACGGCAGGTACTTCGCCGAGAGCTGCGTGAGCTGCATGAGCGAGAGGGAATCACCACCCTGCAGGTGACGCACGACTTCGATGAGGCACTTCGGCTCGGCGATCTGGTGGCGGTGCTCTCGGAGGGGCGCATCGCGCAGAGCGGCACGCCGGAGCAAGTTTTTCGCTATCCCAATTCGGCTTTCGTCGCGCGATTCGTGGGAACCGGTAACGTGATCGCGGGTACCGTGGAGCGGACCGATGAGCCCAGTGTATCCCGCACGTTTCGTGGTCGCTTCACCGGAGGAAACCTGGTCCTGGACGTAGTCGCGGAGCGCGAGGGCCCCATGCACGCGGTGCTGCGCCCCGAGGATATCGTGCTGAGCCTCAGCCAGCAGTCGGGCTCGGCGCGCAATCACATGGAAGGAAGAGTCGTCCGGCTGGAGCGGCTGGGACCTGTGACGCTGGTCCATCTCGACGTCGGCCGTCCGCTGATCGCCTCCCTGACGACTCAGTCGGTCGAGGACATGGCGCTGAAGATCGGCACCGGCGTCATCGTCGCCTTCAAAGCAACCGCCATTCTCCTGGTGTAAGCTCCACTATGCCCGCCCGCATCCTTCATGTCGATCTCGATGCCTTCTTCGTCGAAGTGTGCCGCCAGCATCACCCGGAGCTGCGTGACGTCGAGCTGCTGGTGGTGGGCGGCCGGCGTGACCAGCGCGGGGTGGTGCAGTCGGCGTCCTACGGCGCTCGACGCTTCGGGGTCCATGCCGGGATGCCGATTGCGGAAGCCGTTCGGCTCTGTCCGCAAGCCACATTCTTTCAGGGGGCGTTCACGCAGTACCGGACTGCCTCGCTCGCGGTACGTGAGGTCCTGCAGGAGTTTTCGCCCACCGTGGTGATGGCCTCACTCGATGAGGCGTATCTCGACTTCGGGGGGACCGAGCGACTCTACCCGATCTCGCTTCTTTCAGTCGCCGAGGAGCTTCGGGATAGAGTGCAGCAGGAGACCGGACTGGACTGCAGTGTGGGCATCGGCGCTAACCGCATGATCGCCAAGCTCGCTTCTGATTTTGCCAAGCCGCGCGGGCTGATGGAGGTTCGAGCCGGATGGGAGGAGGGATTTCTTGCGGGATTACCGCTTCGGGCACTTCCCGGCATCGGGCCGAAAACGGCCGAACGCTGGTCGCACCTCGGACTGGTCGACGTGGTCCAGATCCAGAAAATGGAAGAGCGTGCGCTGGAGCGGCTGATCGGTTCGGATGCCCACGCCCTCAAGCTGCGTGCGATGGGCCAGGGGGGAACGGTACTCCGGCCGCATCGGCTGCCCAAATCGGTGAGCCGCGAGACCACATTGTCCTACGACGCGCGGGATCCAGCGCATCTCGAGCGCATCCTGGCACTGTTGACCGCCCGGGTTGCCGGCCAGCTGAGAGATGAACAGATCCTGGCGCGTACCGTGACCATGAAGCTGCGCCACGACGACTTTCATACCGTGACTCGTCGCCACACCCTGGACACGGCAACGGACCTGGATGCCGAGCTCTACGATGCCGCACGAACTCTCTTTCGAGCCGCATTCGAGGACGTGCGCCGGCGTGACCGTGGAGTTCGACTGATCGGGATCGCCGCGACCAATCTGGACACCAGCGCCGAGCCTGACTTGTTCGAGTCACCGGCTCGAGAGCGCCTGCGACAACTCACCGCAGCCGTCGACAAGGTCCGGGGGAAGTTCGGATTCAACGCGGTGACGCCCGCGACCATCCTGGAGCTGCGACAGCGGCGAGGCAAACCCTAAATCACCGCGACCGCAGATCCTTTTCTTCGAAGCGCAGTCCAACAGAACCATCGTCCGACGCCACCCTCGACCCCAGATCCTGAAATACTGCACTGCCCCTTGCAGCTGCTGTTGCCTGGACGGTGCTGTTCTGATACAACCGGTAGTACCCGATGAACACCCGTCTGGCGTCAGGCCGGACGGCGCAGCCGCAATCCAGTGCCCCCTCCAGGCCGGCGTTCACAACGATTCTCAAGAGATCCGACGTGGTGTTGGTAATCAGGGGAGCGAAGTAGTTCCCGTGTGACCCCCGGGCGGCCACGGTCCGTTTGGTCGTACCCCAGCTGTCCGGCAGCATGAGCGAACCAGTAAGCACCTCCCCCATTGGTCTCCCATCGGCTGAAAGTGGCCGCACCATCTCCCAGGAGACGAGCACTGCCTTGCGCCAGGGAGCGGCGAGCCGCACCGATTCTCCGGCCGCGACGGTGCGGCTCGGATCGTTGTCCAGCGTGACCCGAACTGGCGCCATCAGACCATTCGTGAACCGGAGCTGGGGGCGAGCTACCCAGTAACCCGCTGCGAGAACAGCTCCCACGAGCAGCAACAGAGCGACAGGAAGGAAGGGGCCACCGGTTGGTGCCCGGCGGCCGGAGAAAGCTCGGGTGGGGTTCGGCTCTGTCATCGTGCTCTCATGAGGGGGTGCGTCACCGGAGATAAAGCTTAATCCAGTCGAGTAAGCGCCTGTTGCAGACCTACTTACCGGCAGCTTACTCGGACTGCATATTTTGTACAATCTGCACCGAGTATGCGGAAAATGGCCGGTCTCAATGGGCTTTTTGCATCCGTGTACCTGTTCTTGTGCAGAAAATGCAGATTTGTCTTGACAGCTCGCAAATCTTTCCTTATACTGATGCAGTAACCATTGCAGCCCAAGCAATTCGCCCTGTGGAGTTCCAATGCGCCATCCGCCTGCTTCTTCTCTCCCCGCCCTCCTACGGGCAATCCAGCGAAACCGGCGGCTGATACCGAGCGAACCCAGGTCTCAGGGCTGAATCACCATGCCCACCCGATGCCCCTGTGTTCGACTCGTCGACGCAGGGGCATCGTCGTTACCCTAACCCGATCAGCGAGACAGCTCATGGCAACCACGGCACGGCCGAGCGCTCCGTCACGGAGCTCTCCGAGCAGCGAAGTGCAAAAAGTTCTGGACTTGATCAGGGCGAAGAACATCCAGGTGGTCGATGTGAAGTTCTGTGACTTGCCGGGCACCTGGCAGCACTTCTCCATTCCGGCCGCGGCGCTGGATGAAACCATGATCCGCGAAGGTCTGGGGTTCGATGGGTCGTCGATCCGGGGTTTTCAGGCGATCAACGAGAGCGACATGCTCCTGCTGCCCGATGTATCCACGGCATTCGTGGATCCAGTGCTCTCGGTTCCCACGCTCTCGCTGAGCTGCGACATCTATGATCCTCTGACGCTCGAACCCTATACGCGCGATCCGAGGTTCATCGCGTTCAAGGCGGAGGAGCATCTCAAGACCAGCGGCATCGCCACGACGTCGTATTGGGGCCCCGAAGCGGAGTTTTTCATTTTCAACTCGGTTCGCTTCGATCAGACCGCGAATGAGGGCTACTACCACATTGACTCGGAAGAAGGCATCTGGAACTCAGGTCGGAACGGGGTGCCGAACATGGGACATCGGCCTCGTCACAAGGAAGGCTACTTTCCCGTGCCTCCGGCCGACCGGCTGCAGGATGTCAGATCGAAGATCATGCTCGCGCTGATCGAGGCCGGCATTCCCGTCGAAGTGCAGCATCATGAAGTGGCAACCGCCGGACAGGCGGAGATCGACTTCCGTTTCGGGACGCTGGTGCAGACAGCCGATCGGCTCCTTGCCTATAAGTACATCGTCAAGAATGTGTGCCATAATCTCGGCCTCACCGCCACGTTCATGCCCAAGCCGCTCTTTGGTGACAACGGCTCCGGCATGCACGTGCACCAGTCGCTCTGGAAAGCAGACAAGCCCCTGTTCTACGACGAAAACGGCTACGCGCTGCTCTCCGAAACGGCCCGGCACTATATCGGCGGACTGATTGCTCACGCACCCGCCCTGCTGGCCATCTGTGCCCCAACCACAAACAGCTATCGCCGGCTGGTGCCGGGCTTCGAGGCTCCGGTGAACCTGATGTACTCGGCGCGGAACCGCTCAGCGATCTGCCGCATTCCCTGCTACTCGAGCAGCCCCAAGGCTCGCCGGATCGAGTTCCGGGCTCCCGACCCGACCGCGAACCCGTACCTCGCGTTCTCCGCTCTGCTGATGGCCGGTCTGGACGGCATCAAGCGCAAGCTGGAGCCACCGGCACCGATCGACGAGGACCTGTACGAGCTGCACGACGAGCGGAAAAAGAGTATCAAGACCGTACCAGGATCATTGGCAGAGTCCGTCGCTGCGCTCGAGCGGGATCACGATTTCCTCCTGGAGGGCGACGTGTTCACCGCCGATGTCATCGATACCTGGATCTCGCTGAAACGTTCCAAGGACATCGCACCCGTCAATCTGCGGCCGCACCCGTACGAGTTCTTTCTGTATTACGACGCGTGATCGGTAAGTCGAGGGTCTAGGGTGGAGAGTCTAGAGCCTCGCCTTCCCGATGACTGAGTGGACCTTGACCTCAAACCGATAGCCCCTAGACCCTGAATCCTAGACCCTAGACCTTAGACCACCACGGGAGCAATGCTGTGACGATTTCACCTTTCCTGCTCGCCTTACAGGACGCTTCACCCGCGCCCGCCGTCGTGCCCGCGGATACCGCGTGGATGCTGGTCTCGACCGCGCTGGTGCTGTTAATGACTCCTGCGTTGGCATTCTTCTATGGGGGCCTGGTCCGGAACAAGAACTCACTCAACACCATGATGATGAGCTTCGTGGCGCTGGGCGTCGTCGGCGTCACCTGGGCCGTGGCCGCATACAGCCTCGCGCTTGCTGAAGGAGGACCGCTGCTCGGCGGACTCGGCTACCTCGGTCTGAACGGGGTTGGGACGGAGGCGAAGGGCACCATTCCTCATGTCCTGTTCATGGCGTACCAGGGCACCTTTGCGATCATCACCGCTGCCCTGATTTCCGGTGCGGTCGTGGAACGGATGCGGTTCGGACCCTACATCGCATTCATCGTCCTTTGGACCCTCTTCGTGTACGCCCCTGTCGCACACTGGGTCTGGGGCGGTGGATGGCTGATGAGCCGTGGTGTGCTGGACTTCGCCGGAGGAACAGTGGTGCACATCAACGCGGGTGTGTCGGCCCTGGTCGCCGCACTCGTGCTCGGATCCCGGAAGGACTACGGCCGTCAGGCAGTGCTGCCGCACAACGTGCCGTTCACGTTGCTGGGGGCCGGCCTGCTGTGGTTCGGCTGGTTCGGCTTCAACGGTGGTAGTGCGCTGGCAGCGAACGAGCTCGCGGCGCTGGCGTTCACGAATACCTTTCTTGCCCCCATGGCCACCCTGGTCGTGTGGACCCTGATCGACTACTTCCGGACCGGCCGCGCAACGGCAGTGGGAGCGGCCACCGGCATCGTCGTCGGTCTCGTAGCCATCACTCCGGCCGCCGGATTTGTGAGCCCGTCCGGCGCGCTGCTGCTCGGAGCGATCGCGGCACTGCCGAGCTATTTCGTCATCGCGCTGAGGTCGCGCACCCGCATCGACGATTCACTCGACGTCTTTGCCGGGCACGGCGTAGGCGGACTCACGGGTGCCCTGCTTACCGGCGTGTTGGCTCAGAAAGTCTGGAATGGCGCCGGGAATGACGGTCTGCTCTACGGCAACCCAGCTCAGCTGGGAGTACAGGCGCTGGGTGTCGTCAGCTCGGCGCTCTACGCCGGTTTGATGACCTTCGTGATCCTGAAAGCGCTGGGCCTGGTGATGTCGCTTCGTGCCCTGCCTCGTATCGAAGGCGTGGGCATGGATGTCAGCCAGCACGGTGAGGAAGCTTATGCGAGCGGCGAAGGCTCCATTCTGGTGCACCCCGAAGCGCCTCTCGTTCTCGAGCCGCTCCCGACCCTTACGCCTCACGCTGCTTCACGCTGAACGGAGTCATGACCATGAAGCTCATCGTAGCGATCATTCGGCCGGACCGCCTTAACGAAGTGCTCGAGGCGCTCTACCGCACCGAGGTGCGCGGCTTGACGGTATCCCGCGTGCTTGGCCACGGCGGCGAGACCGAGCGGGTGGAGACTTACCGAGGAACCACCGTGAAGGTCGATCTGCAGGAGAAGGTACGATTGGAAATCGGTGTTTCGGAGTCGTTTGTGGAGACTACCATCCAGGCGATTCTTGGTAGCGCTCGCACCGGCGAAGTTGGAGATGGAAAGGTCTTCGTCCTCGACGTAGCGCAAGTCTACCGGATACGGACTGGCGAGAAGAACGAGGCCGCGGTTACGCCGCCGGTGGCGGTAGGATAGAGGGGTCAGGACCGACGGAAAACACAAGCACCTCATCCTGAGTGAAGCGAAGGATCCGCTCTGAGTATCACTGGGACTCTGAGTAGATCCCTCGCGATGCTCAGGATGAGGTGATTCTACAGCCCCGCTGCCCCGCTGCCCCGCTGCCCTCTAGATTCCAAGCATGCCCCGCAAACTAAAAAGCAGCGTCATCACCGAAGGCGTGCAGCGTGCGCCAAATCGCGCCATGCTCCGTGCCGTCGGCTTCCGCGATGGCGACTTCGGCAAGCCTATCATCGGCATCGCCAGCGCGCACAGCACCATTACGCCATGCAACGCCGGCCTGGATTCCCTGGCGCGTAGAGCCGAGGCATCCGTGAGCGAGGCCGGGGGCATGCCGCAGCTCTTCGGAACCATCACCGTGAGCGACGGCATTTCGATGGGCACTGAAGGGATGAAATACTCGCTCGTGTCGCGCGAGGTCATCGCCGATTCGATCGAGACCGCCTGCAGTGCCCAGAGCATGGATGGTCTGGTCGCCATCGGTGGGTGCGACAAGAACATGCCGGGCGCCATGATCGCGATGGCACGCCTGAACATTCCCGCCATTTTCGTCTACGGCGGCACCATCAAGCCGGGACACTATGACGGCCGGGATCTCACCGTCGTAAGCGCGTTCGAGGCGGTGGGGCAGCATAGCGCAGGGAAGATCGATGACCGCGAGCTGCTGGAGGTGGAACGCCGAGCCTGCCCCGGAAAGGGCTCCTGTGGCGGCATGTTCACGGCTAACACCATGTCCTCGGTCTTCGAAGCCATGGGAATGAGCCTGCCCTATTCATCCACCATGGCCGCCGAGGATTCCGAAAAAGCACAAAGCGCCGCGGCCTCGGCGGCGACGCTGGTGCAGGCCGTGGCCGCCCAACGGCTCCCACGGCAGATCCTGACTCGGCTCGCCTTCGAGAACGGCATCGCTGTCACAATGGCGATCGGTGGCTCCACCAACGCGGTCCTGCATCTGCTCGCCATCGCACGAGCAGCAGGCGTTCCGCTGGATCTCGATGATTTCGAGGTCATACGGGCGAGAGTTCCGGTACTCTGTGACCTCAAGCCCTCCGGTCGGTTCGTCGCCACCGATCTTCATCGAGCAGGGGGCATTCCCCAGGTCATGAAGATCTTGCTGGAGAACGGCGTGTTGCATGGGAACGCGCTCACGGTCAGCGGCCAGACCGTAGCAGAGCTATTGCGCGATGTGCCTCCGGTGCCACGAGCGGATCAGGAGGTGATCCGTCCCTGGAAGCGGGCACTTTACTCACAGGGACATCTTGCGATCCTGCGCGGCAATCTTGCCCCCGAAGGAGCGGTCGCGAAGATCACCGGGATAAAGACGCACGCCATGACCGGACCCGCCCGGGTCTTCGACTCGGAGGAGAGCTGCCTGGAAGCAATTCTCGCGAACCGGATTCGGCCCGGCGACGTCATTGTCATTCGCTATGAAGGGCCGAAAGGTGGGCCAGGGATGCGCGAGATGCTCGCTCCCACATCAGCCATCATCGGAGCCGGGCTTGGCGATTCCGTCGGCTTGATCACGGATGGCAGATTCTCCGGAGGGACGTACGGCATGGTGGTGGGGCATGTCGCGCCAGAGGCAGCAGTCGGAGGAACGATTGCGCTGGTACAGGAGGGGGACAGCATTACCATCGATGCAGACCGCCGCTTACTTCAATTGGATATCCCCGACGCTGAGCTGGCAACGCGGCGTGCCGGTTGGGCTCCTCGCCCGCCCCGCTACACCACCGGTGTTCTGCACAAATATGCCAAGCTTGTCTCGAGTGCCAGCATCGGTGCCGTAACCGACCTATAGCGCAGGCTGCACCGCCCCGCCCCATAATACCAGCCGGGCGATCTCTGACCCGACCTCTTCGGTGCCGAATGTCCGCTCGTCCGCTATCGCAAGGTCCTGCGTACGAACACCCGCATCCAGTACCGCATCGATGGCACGATCGATGATTTCGGCCGCCTCGATGAGGCCAAATCCATGCCGCAGGAGCATGGCGGCTGACGCGATGGCGCCAATCGGGTTGGCTACCCCGCGGCCGGCAATGGTCGGCGCGGAACCATGCACCGGTTCGAACAACCCCGGTCCCTCTCCCAGTGACGCGGAGGGAAGAAGCCCAAGCGAGCCGGTCAGCACCGCGGCTTCGTCGCTCAGAATGTCGCCGAAGAGATTCTCAGTGAGCAGCACGTCGAAGGAAGCCGGGTTCGTCACGAGCCGCATGGCGGCATAATCGACGTAGAGGTGTTCCAGCTTCACATCGGGATACTCCAAGCCGACTCGCGTCACCGTGTCGCGCCAGAGCTGAGAAACCTCCAACACATTTGCCTTGTCGACTGAGGTGACCAAACCGCGCCGCTCGCGTGCCGCCTGAAATCCGACCCTGGCGATGCGCTCGATCTCTGCCACGCTGTACCGCAGCGTGTTCACCGCTTCATTGTCGTCTCGGCCACGCGGCTCACCGTAATAGAGTCCGCCGGTGAGCTCCCTCACTATCAGCAGGTTTACTCCCTGCAGCCGCTCGGGTCGAAGTGGGGACACATGCCGCAGCGCGGGGTGAACTGAAACGGGCCGAAGGTTTGCGTATGCACCAAGCAGCCGTCGCAGTGCCAGCAGCCCAGCCTCGGGCCGTCGATCCCCGGTGGCGTTCGCCAAAGCCGGGCTCCCCACGGCACCGAGCAGAACGGCTTCTGCCTCCAGGACGCCGGCCTGGGTCCGTTTGGGAAGTGCGGTGCCATCTTCCGCTACACCAGCCGCACCTACGCCGAAGTATTCCATGTGGAATCGGTAACCATAGAGATCGGCTACGGCCTTCAGCACTCGAACTGCCTCGGCCGTGACCTCCGGACCCACACCGTCTCCCGGGAGCACTGCGACCGTGCGATCTGTCATGCGACGCCCTGGGAAGCGCGGCGCCGCTCGAACGCCGCGATCATAGGCTCCTGCAGCAAGGTGCGCCCGATTTCATCCAGGCCCTGCAGCAGCATCCCCCTGCGATACTCATCCATTTGGAATCCGGCGCGGAAGCCGAGCTCGTCGTGCACCGACTGCTTGTCCAGATCGATGGTGAGCTCGTAGTTCCGGTTGGAAGCGCGGCGGCGAAAGAGCTCATTTACTTCGGCATCAGCGAGTGTTACGGGAAGCAAGCCGTTCTGACAGCAATTGGTGTAGAAGATGTCGGCGAAGGACGGGGCGATGATGGCGCGGAAACCGTAGTCCGCCAACGCCCATGGCGCGTGCTCCCGTGATGAACCGCAGCCGAAGTTCGCACCGGCGAGAAGAATGCTGGCCCCTGCGGCGTCCGGTTGATTGAGCTCGAAGTTCGGTTCGAGGCTTCCGTCCGAACGGTATCGCCAATCGTAAAACAGGAACGCTCCGAAGCCTGATCGCTCGATGCGTTTCAAAAACTGCTTCGGAATAATCTGATCGGTGTCGACGTTGGCTCGTTGCAGTGGAGCCACGCGTCCCGTGTGCCAGATAAATGGCTGCATGCTCACCTGATGTTTATGCGCCGCCTGCACCGCAGAAAGGCGAAACAAACACGTTAGGTCGCGTCTGTAAGTGACTGCTATTGCGTACTTTGTAAGCAGCCGCTGAGGTTTATTGTGAGGCTGCATAGGCCCGCGTTCAATCACGGATATACGCGCGCACATCGACGATGCATCCGGCAATAGCCGCTGCTGCCGCCATTGCCGGACTCATCAAGTGTGTGCGCCCTCCCCTACCCTGGCGACCTTCGAAGTTCCGGTTCGACGTCGACGCGCATCGCTCACCGGGTCCCAACACATCGTCGTTCATACCAAGACACATCGAGCATCCGGGGTTGCGCCACTCGAAGCCTGCCTCCGTGAAAATCCGATCCAAGCCTTCCTGTTCGGCCTCTGCTTTGACGCGTATCGACCCTGGAACGACCATAGCCCGCACGCTCGCGGCGACCTTGCGGCCTCGTGCGATCTGGGCCGCCTCACGCAGGTCCTCGATCCGCGCGTTGGTGCACGATCCGAGAAACACGCGATCAACGCGAAGGCCCTCCAGCTGCATTCCTGGGGTCAGGGCCATGTACTCCAGAGCCCGTTCAAAGGAGCGCCGGTCGTCTTCTGATTCAGCCTCATCAGGATCGGGCACTCGGTCGGTGATGCTGGCACTCATGCCGGGGCTGGTTCCCCAGGTAACCTGGGGCTGAATGGCTGCGGCATTCATCACAACCTGCTGGTCGTAGTTGGCGCCGGGATCGGTGCCGAGCTGGGTCCAGGAATCGAGTGCACGTTCCCAGGCATGGCCGCTGGGTGCGTACTGCCGCCCGTTCAGGTACGACCAGGTTGCCTGATCGGGAGCAATCATCCCAGCGCGGGCTCCCGCCTCGATCGACATGTTGCACACCGTCATGCGTGCTTCCATCGAGAGGGCTCTGATAGCTTCGCCGGTGTACTCGATGACATGGCCGGCAGCACCCGCGGTTCCGATGCGGCGGATCAATGCCAGCACGAGATCCTTGGCGGAGACACCGGAGCCCAGCTTTCCGTCGTAGCGAACTTCCATTGTCCGCGGCCGGCTCTGTACGATGCATTGGGTGGCGAGCACGTGTTCCATCTCACTGGTCCCGATGCCAAACGCGAGGGCTCCAAACGCACCGTGGGTGGAGGTATGAGAATCACCGCACACGATGGTCATCCCTGGCTGTGTAAGCCCGAGCTCAGGGCCGATCACATGTACGATGCCCTGCTCCGGTGAGTCGAGGTCGAACAGCTTGATTCCGAACTCCCGCGCGTTACTCACCAGGGCTTGGATCTGCCGCGCAGAAAGCTCGTCGGCAATAGGCAGCCGACGGTCTCCGGTCGAGACATTGTGATCAACTGTCGCGACCGTCAGCTCGGGCCGCCGGACACGGCGCCCGTTGAGCCGCAGGCCCTCGAAGGCCTGGGGCGAGGTGACCTCGTGCACCAGGTGCAGGTCCACGTACAACAGCGCGGGGCCGCCCGGCAGCTCACTGACGACGTGAGCATCCCACACCTTTTCGAAGAGAGTCCGCACTTAGCGATGCAGCGGGGCGGCGGGGCGGCGGGGCGGCTCGACCCGTGACCGGACGTGTTCTGGTGTGCTCTTGCTGCCCGGCTGACCGGCTGCCCCGCTGTCCACCTGCCCCGCTGCCCCGCTGCCCCGCTTTTGCCCTTCCTCCGACCACGGCATCATCTCGCGCAGCTTCGCCCCGACTCGCTCGATCTCGTGATCTTTGTCGGCCTGCCGGGCACGCTCGAAGTTGGGCCGGCCGCGGCGGTTCTCCTCCAGCCACTCCCGGGCGAACGATCCGTCCTGAATCGCCTCGAGGATTCGTCGCATCTCTGCCCGGGTCTCCTCGGTGACAAGCCGCGGTCCGCGGGTATAGTCACCATACTCGGCTGTATCACTGATCGAATAGCGCATGAAGCCCAGCCCGCCACGATACATCAGATCGACGATCAGCTTCAGCTCATGCAGACACTCGAAATACGCCATCTCGGGGCGGTATCCAGCCTTGGTGAGTGTCTCGAATCCCGCTTTGACCAGCGCGGTGACGCCGCCGCAGAGCACCGCCTGCTCGCCAAAGAGATCGGTCTCGGTCTCTTCCCTGAATGACGTCTCGATGACCCCGGCGCGAGTGCACCCGATGCCCGACGCATATGCGAGTGCATCCGCCAGCGCATGACCGCTCGCATCTTGATGGACCGCCACGAGGCCCGGTACGCCTCTACCGGCCTCGAATTCGCTCCGCACCAGATGGCCGGGAGACTTGGGAGCAACCATGGTCACATCGACGTCCTGCCGAGGCACGATCTCGCCATAATGGATGTTGAACCCATGGGCGAACATCAGGGTGTTTCCTGCCCGAAGGCCCGCCGCTACGCCTGACTCATAGATGGCTCTGCCATCCTGGTCCGGCACCAACATCATGATGACGTCCGCGCGCTCGGCGGCTTCGGCGACGGGACGCACGTCCAACCCGGCGCCGGTCGCCCGGTCCCACGATGCCCCTCCGGGACGGAGGCCGACGATAACCTGGGCTCCACTCTCGGTAAGGTTCAACGCGTGAGCATGGCCCTGACTGCCGTACCCGATCACTGCGATGGTACGTCCGGCCAAACGGCCGCTGTCTGTATCGGCATCGTAGTAGACCCGCACTGGTTCGTTCGTCATGTCACCGTCTCTGTTTGTAGGTTGTTGGCTGTTGCCAGGGCGATGGTACCGCTCCGGGCGACTTCGACGATCTCGAACCGCTCGAGCGCCCTGAGGCAGGACAGCACGAACGCCTCCGACCCGGTGAGCTCCACGATGAGTCCGTCCTCGGCGTCCTCGACTACAGTGGCGTTGTACAGCTGGACCACGTCGAGTAGCTCGGCATAGCGTTCGTGGGGAGCACGCACCTTCACCAGCGCGAGCTCACGGGCCACGCCATTGAGGCTCGGAAACGCGATCGCGGCGCGGACGCCGATCATCTTCTCGAGATGCTGGACGGCGCGATCAGCCGTCGCTTCGTCTGACTTCATCATGATGGTCAACCTCGCAGTGCCGGGCGTCGCCGTGGGCCCGATGGCCAGGCTGCGTACCGGTAGATTGCGCCGACGGATGAGCCCGACGGCACGATTCAGCGTTATGAGCCGGTCTTCCAGCAGAACCGACACTGTCTGGTGATCGTCGCTCACGCCAGCACCATCCGGGTGGCCGGCTCTCCCTCGATCGGCTCCGAAAGCGATCCGCCGGGAGGGATCATGGGAAACACGTTGGCCTCCTGCTCGATCATGAACTCCAGAAGCGCGGGACCCGGCGCCGCGCTTGCCCCGGCCACCGCCTCTTCCAGCTCATCCAGTGACTCGACGCGATAGCCGGCGATCCCGTATGCCGCTGCCAGCTGCACGTAGTCCGGACTCCAGATCGGTGTGGCGGAGTACCTGCGGCCGTGGAAGAACTGCTGCCACTGGCGGACCATTCCCAGGTAGCCGTTGTTGAAGACAGCCATCTTTACCGGGATGCCTTCCTGCACCATTGTGGCAATCTCCTGCATATTCATCTGGAATCCGCCGTCACCCGAGATCGCCCACACCGTCTCGCCCGGACGAGCCAGCGCCACCCCCATCGCCGCGGGCACTGCGAAGCCCATGGTCCCAAGTCCGCCGGAGGTGATGTGGCTGTTGGGCCGCTGGTAAGGAAACAGCTTTGCCACCCACATCTGATGCTGCCCCACATCGGACACGATGGTGCACTCGCCACCGGCCGACTCGGCAATGGCATCGAGGATAGCTTGAGGAGACAGGCCGGCCTGGAAATTCTCATCGCGCAGGCGGGTGAAGCCGTCGATCTCCTGGCGCCACGCATTGCAGTTGCGCGGACCGATCGAGGGCAGCAACTCGCAGAGCACCTCCCGCACATCTCCAACCAAGCCCACAGCTACGGGCACGTTCTTCCCGATCTCGGACGCATCAAGCTCGACGTGGATGAGCTTCGCCCCTCGAGCGAACCCGGCCAGGTTGCCTGTGACTCGATCGTCGAACCGGAGTCCGAGCCCGATGATGAGATCGGACTGCTGAATGGCACGATTGACATGCACCTCGCCGTGCATGCCGGGCATTCCCAAGTGGAGCGGATGCGCTGCCGGAAACGCGCTGATGCCAAGGAGAGTCGTGATCACCGGGATCCCGGTCCGCTCCGCGAGCACGCGAAGCTCGGCATACGCATCCGACAGCACCACGCCGTGCCCGGCCATGATCAGCGGACGCTCGGCCCCAGCGATGAGGCGGGCAGCTTCTTCGAAGTTACCGGCGGGGCGGCGGGGCAGCGGGCCAGTTCCGGCACGAGAGGATCGCGCCGGTGTGCTGTTGCTGTCCCGCCGACCCGCTGCCCCGCTCAGCTTCTGGTTCTGAACATCCTTCGGCACATCCAGCAGAACCGGCCCGGGACGACCCTCCTGCGCTATGTAGAGCGCCTCGCGAACCGCCTCCTCGATCTCTTCGACGTCCTCGATGAGGCGGCTGTGCTTGGTGATCGGCTGAGTGATGCCGATGATATCCGTTTCCTGGAACGCATCCCGGCCCATCATGGCGCGGGCCACCTGGCCGGTAATGGCGAGGACAGGAGTGCTGTCCATGTGAGCAGTGGCGAGGCCGGTCACGAGATTGGTAGCTCCGGGGCCGGATGTTGCGACACATACGCCCGCTCTGCCGGAGGCGCGGGCATACCCATCCGCTGCGTGGGCAGCCGCCTGCTCGTGCCGGACCAGCACATGGCGCAGCTCGGGAAACTCCGGCAACGCATGATAGAGCGGCATGATCGCTCCGCCGGGATAGCCGAACAGCACGTTCACGCCCTCTTCCAGCAGGGTGCGGCAGAGAATCTGGGCGCCGGTCAGAGATTCCGATGTCATGCGGCGTTCCACCGAAGAACAACGTCAACAGTGAACGGTGAACCGTGAATGGCCTGACTAGAACCTGAGTTCCACAGCACCAGCCCGTTCACTGACTGTTCACTGTTCACGCCCTTGTTTGCCACTAGACTCCCCACAAGTACACCGAGTTCAGCGAGCTCGCCTCCAGCTGATCGGCGTGGTTGGCCTTGTTCAGGGCGTGAATCAGTGCTCGAGCGCTCGCCTCGACGATATCAGTGGAGGCGCTGTGCCCCGTGAGCGACTTCCCATCGATCTTGGCTTGGAGGAACACCTGGCCCACGCTGTCCCGGCCGGGCGTGACCGACCTGAGAGTGAGGCTCTGAACTTCAACTGAACGTCCCAGGATTTCGCTGACGGCCGCGAATGCAGCAGCAATGGGACCATCACCAGTTCCGCGGGCCGAACGCTCCCCGCTCCACGGCCCGGTCATTCTCACCTCGGCGGTGGCGGTGACGCTGCCACACACAACCCGAAGATGGCTGAGTTGATAGGCCTCCGGCGCATCGTGGAAGCTGTCGTGGAGCAACGCCAGCAGATCTTCATCCAGGATCTGGTGCTTCCGTTCTGCCAGGGCGGAGAACCCGTGATATAGTGCGTCGACCTCCTCCTCGGTCAGCGAGTAGCCTAACTCCTGGCACCGACGCTCCAGCGCGTGCCGTCCTGAGTGCTTACCCAGCACCAGAGTCGAACGAGGGATGCCGACCATCTCTGGCCGGATGATCTCGTAGGTGAGGCCGTTCTGCAGCATGCCATGCTGGTGGATACCCGCTTCGTGGGCAAACGCGTTCCGGCCAACAATCGCCTTGTTGGGCTGAGGAAAAACACCGGTGAGGTGGGAGAGGAGCTGGCTGGTGCGGTAGATCTCGCGCGAGTCCACTTTGCACTGGAACGCACTGGCCGCTCCCCGCACGCGGCTGGCCATCACGATCTCTTCGAGAGCGGCGTTGCCGGCTCGCTCGCCGATGCCGTTGATGGTGCACTCGACCTGCGCGGCTCCCGCTGCAATCGCGGCAAGCGTGTTCGCGGTAGCGAGGCCGAGATCATCGTGACAGTGCGCACTGAGAACGATCCCATCGCTTCCCGGCACTCGCTCGCGAATATCTCGAAACATGGTACCGTACTCGGCAGGCGTCGCGTAGCCCACTGTATCCGGCAGGTTGATGGTGCCGGCACCCTCCTGAATCGCGGCCTCCACTACCTGACAGAGAAAGTCGGCGTCGGTGCGACTGGCGTCCTCGGCGGAGAACTCCACGTCATCGGTGTACTGGCGTGCTCGCCGGACCGCCTCGCGGGTCATGTCGAGCACCGCCGCTCGGGTGGTGCGAAGCTTTTCTCGGATGTGCAGGTCCGAGGTCGACACGAACACGTGAATGCGGCCCCGTGCCGCCTCGCTCAGGGCCTCGCCCGCCAGCTCGATGTCCCGATCGACACAACGCGCCAGTGCGGCGATCACTGGGCTTCGCACCTCGTTCGAGATCTCCCGGGTGCTGCGATAGTCGCTCTCCGATGCAGCCGGAAACCCGGCTTCGATGATGTCGACACCGAGCGCGTCGAGCTGACGGGCTATCCGGAGCTTCTCCTCTGGTGAAAGGCTGTTGCCCGGGGCTTGTTCGCCGTCGCGCAGGGTCGTATCGAAGATCAGAACTTCCGGGATTCCCATAATCTGCTTTCCTGTGAGTAGGTGAAAACAAAAGCGCCGCGAACCCTGAGGTCCGCGGCGCCGTAGAAACTTCGAGAGACTTATCTCACCCAGGCACGTCGCGGACCCCTCGCCCACCGATAAGGACGGCAAGCAAGACGTTAAGGAGGACGACGACGAGAAGGACGAGCTGCATCTTATTTCCGGATTTTTGTCTGTGCTGGTCCGGAACTTTATGCTCCGGACTGGATCATGAGGCTACGCGGTTTCCGAAGAGGTGTCAAGTGCAGCTAAGTTCCTGACGGAAAATCGGGAAATTGCGTTGGCCGGCACTCCACGCACGCTTGACGGATTCACCACAATGCATAATAATGCGGAACCATGATCACACCATGCACCGCCAGCCTCAACGTCAATCTCAATCCCATCCGCTCCGGGGGAGCGCCTGGTTGAGTTAGCACGTTGATGCTGACCCCCGGCCTGCTCCCAAGCGGAGCGGGCCTTTTTTATGTCCCGCATGAGCCTCTCCCGGCTCAGGGACGACAACCTTGGAGACACCATGGCCGCCAATGGGCAGCGGATCCACCCGGCCGGTTCCCGCCAGCATCAGCGACAACACGCCGCCACTCCCGCGGCAACATCCCTCGACGCCACTCGCGAACACGATGCGTGCGGCGTCGGCTTCGTCGCCGCCGCGAACGGTGCGCGTACTCATGAGGTAGTCGCCATGGCGGTAGAGGCCACGGCCCGAGTTGCCCACCGCGGCGCGGCTTCTACCGATCTTTCCGGTGATGGCGCCGGATTGCTGACCCAGATTCCGCGGCGCCTCTTTCACCGCGACTCCTACCGTCTCGGACTCCATCTTCAGCCAGGACTGCCTTTCGGCGTCGGTGCGTTCTTCCTCCCAACCGCAGCAGACGCACTGGCTGCTTCGATTGCGCTGGTCGAGTCCGTGCTGGTAGCCGACGGCATTCCGGTGCTCGGATGGCGCGACGTGCCGGTGAACCCTGCCGCGCTCGGTCCCACCGCCAGATCCTCCTGTCCGGTGATCCGGCAGGTGCTGGTCGGATCGCCCGTGCTCACACCCGATGAGGATGGCTGGGAACGCGCACTCTACCTGGCTCGCCGCGAGATGGAGCGTCGGGCCGATAGGACCGGGTTGGTCGGCTTTTACGTCTGTTCGTTGTCGTGCCGGACGATCGTCTACAAGGCGCTGCTCACCGGTACCCAGCTGCCGGCATTCTTCACGGATTTCCGATACCCGGAATACGAGAGCGCCATCGCAGTCTTCCACCAGCGTTACTCCACGAACACGCTGCCGAGCTGGGAGCTGGCGCAGCCATTCAGGCTCCTGGCTCACAATGGGGAGATCAACACCCTCTGGGGCAATCGCAACGCGATGGCGATGCGCGAGCCCATGCTGTCGTCCCCCGTGTGGGGCGAGAAGATCGAGCGTCTTCGCGAGGTCATTCGCCCTGGGGGCAGTGACTCGGCCAGCCTCGATAACGCGATGGAGCTGCTGGTCCGCTCCGGCCGAGGCGTGGTGCATGCGTCGATGATGATGATCCCGCAGGCGTGGGAGAAGTATTCGGATCTGGATCCCCGGGTAAAGGCGTTTTACGAGTATCACCAGTGCATTCTCGAGCCCTGGGACGGACCGGCCGCACTGGCGTTCACGGACGGAGTTCTGGCTGGCGCCGCGGTAGACCGAAATGGACTCAGGCCATGTCGCTACAAGGTTCGGGGAGATGGGCTGGTGGTCGCCGGGTCGGAGGTCGGGGTGGCCGACCTCGACCCACGCGATGTAGTCGAGTGCGGCAAGGTCGGGCCGGGCGAAGTGCTGATCGTTGATACGGCAAAGGGCGAGGTGATCAGGAATGTCGAGGCCAAGCGCGAGATCGCGGCCCGAAAACCGTATGCCCGATGGGTCGCCCGGTACATGGCTACGCTGGTGCCCGACTCGACCAGAGTTCCACCCACGAACTCTCCCGAGACGTTGTTGCGGTTACAGCAGGCATTTGGTTACGGCGCAGAAGATCTGCGGCTGGTGATCGATCCGATGGGTAGTACCGGCGGAGATCCGGTGTGGAGCATGGGCGACGACACTCCGATTCCCCCGCTGTCCGCCGTACCGCCGGGGCTTTACGCCTACTTCCGGCAGCGATTCGCGCAGGTGACAAACCCACCCATCGATTCACTCCGCGAATCCATGGTGATGTCGCTCCGCATGCACCTCGGCCGGCGCGGGTCTCCCCTGCTGGAGCGGGCGTCGTATGCCCGCATGCTTCGGCTGGAGCACCCAGTGCTTCTGCCTGAGGAGATGAGTGCCCTCAGAAATGTCGCCGGCTTCTCGACCGTCACGCTCGATGCCATATGGAATCCGGCCAAGGGCGTGAGTGGGCTGAAATCGGCCCTGACCGGCTTGCGTCGTGCAGCCGAGCGCGCGGCACGACGTGGAGCACACATCCTGGTCATCAGCGATCGAGGAGTCGACGAGCGGCGCGCTCCGATCCCCATGCTTCTGGCCGTTGGTGCGGTGCGTCAGCATCTGGTGCATGTAGGCTTGCGAGCTCGGGTAGGACTGGTCGCGGAAGTAGGTGACGCGTTCGACATTCATCACTTCGCAACCCTCATCGGATATGGGGCGGAGGCGGTTCATCCCTGGCTCGCCTTGGAGAGCGTCAAAAAGGAGGCGGGCAGGCGAGTAAGTGGCGTAGAGGTAGAGGAGGATCAAACCTCACCCGAGGAGCTCCGCCGGCAATACCGAAGTGCGGCAGAGAAGGGACTCCTCAAGATCTTGTCGAAGATGGGGATCTCCACACTCTCCTCGTATTGCGGCGCACAGGTGTTCGAAGCCCTCGGCCTCGGGAACGAAGTCATCACCTCGTGCTTTGCTGGTACCGCCTCACCAGTCGGCGGCATCGGCTTCGAAGAGATCGCGGAGGATGTGCTCGCTCGGCATACACCGGCGTTTGCTCTCGAGGAAGCGCCCTCACTCGCAGACTACGGCCGGGTGCGGTTCCGGAAGGACGGCGAAGACCACGGATGGGCGCCGCCGATCGTCGTGGCCCTGCAGAAGGCAGTCGGGGGCGGAAAGAGGCTGGAAAAAGCGGAAGGGTCGGAAGGGACCTATCAGGCCTTTCTGACCAGGAACTCAGCTCGACGCCCGGCGGGGCCGCGCGACCTGCTCGGATTCAGGCGCCAGGAGTCTGTATCGCTGGAGGAGGTCGAGCCGGCCGAAGAGATCCGGCGCCGATTTGTCTCATCCGCGATGTCCTTGGGTGCTTTGTCGCCCGAGGCGCACGCCACGCTCTCTGTTGCCATGAACCGGATGGGTGCCAGATCCAACTCCGGTGAAGGCGGGGAGGATCCCGCGAACTACCACGGCCTGCATAATGGGGACAGGGCGGATAATCGGATCAAGCAAGTGGCGTCGGCCCGCTTTGGCGTGACGACCGAATATCTCACTCGCGCGGAGGAGCTCGAGATCAAGATCGTCCAGGGCGCGAAACCGGGAGAAGGTGGCCAGCTCCCGGCCCACAAGGTCACTGACCTGATCGCCCGGTTGAGGCACGCGGTCGCCGGCATTCAGCTGATCTCGCCGCCGCCGCATCACGACATCTACTCGATCGAGGATCTGGCGCAGCTGATCCACGACCTGAAGACGGTAAACCCTCGTGCGCGGGTGGGTGTGAAGCTCGTGTCGGAAACCGGCGTCGGCACCATCGCGGCTGGAGTCGCCAAGGCCTACGCCGACTACGTGCTCATCGCCGGCCACAACGGTGGCACCGGCGCTTCGCCACTGTCGTCGATCAAGCACGCCGGATCACCCTGGGAACTGGGTCTGGCCGAGGCGCAGGCGACACTGGTGCGGAACGGCCTTCGGCACAGGGTCGAGGTGCGCACCGATGGCGGACTCAAGACCGGTCGAGATGTCGTCATCGCTGCGATGCTCGGCGCCGAGAGCTACGGCTTCGGCACCGCGCCGCTGGTAGCAATGGGCTGTGCCATGGCACGGCAGTGTCACATCAACACCTGCCCCACCGGGATTGCCACTCAGCGAGATGACCTGCGAGCCAAGTTCAAGGGAACTCCCGAACAGGTGATCTCGTACTTCACGCTCATTGCCGAGGAGGTGCGCGAGATCCTGGCCGAAGTCGGTGTGCGTACGATGGACGAGATCATCGGCCGGAACGATCTGCTGGAGCGGATCGAGCGCCCCGACGTGCCGCGGGCGCAGATGCTGGATTTGTCGGTGCTGCTGGCGGGGCAGCAAGGCAGCGGGACAGAACCGCGGTTGAGTAGCCAATTAGGGGGCCACGCACTGCGGCGTACCGTCGAGCGCAATGATCGTCCAGGGCTTATCTCCCTCGATGATGAGATTCTCGGTGAGCTGGAACCATATCTCGACTGTGGCCTACCCTTCTCCGGCAATTACCAGATTCGGAATCACCACCTCACGGTCGGTGCTCGGGTCGCGGGCGCGATCGCTGAGCGTCATGGAGACCGCGGCCTCTCGCCCGGATCGGTACGGCTACGCTTTGCCGGCACCGCGGGGCAAAGCTTCGGAGCGTTTGTCTGCCCCGGCGTTCATCTGGAGCTCGAAGGAGAGGCCAACGACTATGTCGGAAAGGGACTGAGCGGGGGAGAAATTACTATTCGCCCGTTTCGGAAGGCAGGCTATGCCGACAAGTCGCACCTGAACCTGATCATGGGAAACACGGTCCTCTACGGAGCCACCGCTGGCAAGTTGTTCGCGGCGGGTCAGGCAGGAGACAGGTTTGCAGTGAGAAATTCCGGCGCCGTCGCAGTGATCGAGGGGGCCGGGAACCATTGCTGCGAGTACATGACGGGTGGGATCGTCGTGGTGCTGGGTCGTGCGGGTCGCAACTTCGCCGCCGGCATGTCGAATGGCGTTGCGTACGTCATCGACGAGGCGGGTACCTTCGGAAGCCGGGTGAACCATGACATGGTGGAGGTGGCGGACCTCGACGATGTCGACGCCGAGCTGCTCCAACGACTGGTACGGGAGCACGAGGAGAAAACGGTGAGTTCTCGAGCTCGCGCGATGCTGGTGCACTGGAAGGAATACCTGCCGAGGTTCCGCAAGGTCGTCCCGAGAGGAGCAGCAGCGCAGGTTACTACAATCACAACCGAGTATCTCAGCAGTCCCGCGACTCAGGCGGACGCGGTCCTGGCGAGACGAAGTGCGTAGCGGGGAGACCTCCGGCCGTAGTTACTCGCGGAAGGACGCTTCAGCCCGCAAGGTCGCGTACGATTCGCTCCCAATGCAGGATGTTGTCCCACAGTGCCTGTACCGGCAGGCGCTCGTCTTTCCCGTGCGCCCGCTCGTCATCCGGCGACACGCTCCAGCTGCCGTCCACCCCGTAGACCGGCATTCCCCGCGCGCGGAACTCAAGCCCGTCGGTCGCGCCGGTGCTCATCTGCGGGATGATCGGCTGCTTCGGAAAGCGCGCGTGCACGGCGTCCGTAAAGGCCTTGACGACGTCGGGCCGGAGCGGCGATACCGGCGTCGGCCGGCCCAGATCCGGATACGGGGTGACCTCGACCTTCGGACCGACCGCCTGCTGGAGCTCCGCCTGAACAGTTGGCGGCTCGATCCCCGGCATGATCCGGCAGTTCACCGTCGCCTCGGCGAGCTGCGGGAGCGCGTTTTGCGCGTGTCCACCCTTCAGCATCGTCGCCACGCAGCGGGTGCGGGTGACACCCACCTCGAGCGGGTTGGCTTCGATGACGTCGGCCGCGCGGCCGTCCTTTGGATCGTCGAGCCAGCGCCGCATGGCCCGGCCGAGCTCGCTGTTCCCCTCCTGCTTTGCCCGCGCGGCGAAATACTCGCGTGTGGTCTCGGTCAGCATGGGCTTGAAGCGGTGCTGCTGGAGCTTTTTCAGCGCGTCGGCAAGATCGTAGATGGCATTGTCGGGACGCGGCCGCGAGCTGTGTCCCCCCGGATTGCGAACCCGGAGATAGTAGCTCTGGAAGGTCTTTTCCGACGTCTGCAGACCGAAGCCAAGCGGCTTCCCATCGCGGGTAAAGCCACCCCCGCCGGCATCGGCATTCAATACGAATTCGGCATCGGTCCATTTGCGCCAGTCGGTCGCCCCGAGCTCGGCGCCCCTGCCATGGGTCTCCTCGTCGCCGGTGTACAGCAGGATGACGTCGCGGTCGGGCCTGAAGCCGGATTGACGAAGCTTCATCAGCGCAACCATCGACGGGACCAAGCCACCCTTGTCGTCGCTACTCCCGCGACCATAGAAGTAGCCGTCTTTTTCGACCAGCGTGAATGGATCAGTCGTCCAGTCGCTGGGGAGCGCCTCGACGACGTCCATGTGCGCGATGATCAGCATCGGCTTCTTCTTGGGCGTACCAGCGGCCGGCCAGCGAGCGATGAGCGCAGCGGTGTGATCACTCCCCGGCGCATCGTAGGGCAGCACGTGGATGTCGCTGTCGGCCCAACCCCCAGACCGGAGCTGGTCCGCGAGATAGCTGGCGAGCTTCGGCCCTTGCCCGCGGCCGGCGACGGTCGGCGTCTCGACTACCGTCTTGTAGATCTCGCGCGCTTTCTGCTCCCAGGCGGGCGGAAGCTTGGGCGCATTCACCAAGGTCGATGGCGGCGGCGACGAAATGGGCGGCGTCTGCCCGACGGCGACGCTGGAGATGCAGGCGAGCAACAGGGGGAGGTGGCGCATGCTTTGGATTTCTCCAGGCTAGACGGTCGAGCACATGGATGTGCATAACGATAGTGCCCACCCCAGGGGATGGGGCTCACGGTAGCTCCTCTACCGACAGGCTCCCGAGGGTTTCCAGTCGGGGGTTTGCCTCTCGCCAGAGCGAATCATGAATGACCAGCGCGAACGCACGCCGAATCGTCTGACCAGTGACGTTCAGTTCCATGGGAGTATTTGATCGCCCTGTCATGGTTGCTCCGGCTCCAGCACGCCTCGGCTGCGGCGACTGTTCAGTTCGGCACGATCCCTACGTCCTTTGGGCTTGAGGCGTCCGCCACTGCATGCGCTTGTGAGGCAGCGCGTCAGCTGCCAGCGTCCTCGTGTGCGAGCGACGACGATAGTATGCGGTTGGCGCCGGCCTGCTCGAGCAACTCCTTGGCCTTCTTCTCGAAGGTCTCGACCGCATCGGCGCCGGCGGGCCACCGCCTCGGGGGCTCTGCCTGGCCGGCAAGTTGAACGAGGGCCTTGGCGAGCTTGGCGGGGTCACCGCCCTGCAAGCCGTTCATCTTCTTCCAGCCAGCGACGGTCTCAAGGGTCTTCTCGGCGTAGTCATCGATCGAAGGCTCGGGCCACACCGTCGATTGGTCTGTGAGCAACTCGGTGCGGAAGAAGCCTGGCTCGACAAGCATCGTGCGGATCCCGAACGGCGCTATCTCCTGAGCCAGCGATTCCATCCAGCCCTCGACGCCGAACTTCGCCGCAGAGTAGGCCGAGACGAATGCCTGCCCGGTAATACCTCCGGTAGAAGAGATCGTCACAATCAGGCCGCTGCGCTGAGCGCGGAGGGCGGGAAGCATGGCTCGCGTGACGTTGACGGGGCCGAACAGGTTCGTCTCGATCTGCGCCCTGAAGTCTTCAGGTGCAATCTCCTCGAAGAAGCCCGCGTAGAAGTTGCCCGCATTGTTGACCAGTACGTCCACCCGGCCGAAGCGTTTGAGCGCGGCGGTCACGGCCGCCTTCGCGTCCTCGGGGAGTGTGACGTCGAGCTTGAGAACGAGCAGATCGTTGGCGGTACCGAGTGCTCTGGCCACAGCGTCGGTGCTGCGGCCGGTCGCTACCACAGCATGGCCTGCGGAGAGCGCCGCCTTTGCGATGTCTACGCCCATTCCACGGCCGGCACCGGTGACGAACCAGACTGTCTTGTTAGTCAGTGACACTTTTAGTCATTCTCGTTTGCTTGCTGAGCTGCGGCTCGCGAGATCAATCAGGATCAGAACATCGTATTGTCGTTTGCCGATGTCTCCGGTATTGGCTGGAGCACGTCCCAATGCTCGACCACTTTGCCGGCTCGGTCCAGCCGGAATATGTCGATTCCCGCCCAATCGCGATCTCCCGGCCATTCCTGGTAGCAGTGGAGGACGACATAATCGCCTTCGGCTATGATCCGCTTGAACTCTACCCGCTTACCCGGGTACTCGCGTGCCATCCGCTCAAAATACGAGATGAACGCCGCCTTCCCGTCGGCAACCATCGGGTTGTGCTGGATGTAGGTGTCTCCCACATAGAGCTCGACCGCGTCAGCCGGGCGCGACTGGTTGAACATGAGATCGTAGAATCCCGTGACCGTGCGCTTGTTCCTCTCGAGTCGATCGTCCATTGGATCTCCCATGACTCCGAACTTTTTGCCGCGTTACGCGCCCCTCGAATGTCTTCTGCGCCGCCTCATTTTTCAGAGACATCCCCAGCCAGATGTGATCCGCCCCATCACCCTCACATTGGGTCTTCAATTCTTCAATCATTCGGGAGCCCAACCTTCCTTCTATGTTTCTCCTCCATGACGATGTCGTAGAGATAGATTTGGGAGCAGTCATCATCTATGGCGGGAAGCCGAAGGCGCTGAGGTAGCCGATCGGGGCCGATTCGGTCAGACACACGATGAAATAGCAGGCGGGGTTCTCTAATGCTCGCCTCAGATGGGCGTCGCTGGCCACACCTCCGTCGCGTTCGTCTTTCGGTATCAACGACTCGATAGCAGAAGCTAGGAGCGCGTAATCGTTCGCTTGTAATCTTCTTATTTTCCATAACACAACTCTAACGGACCACGCATCACCTGCGGCGACCTACCAGTTTGGTCACTGTCTGACGGTCCCTTGACCTGAAGCGTGCGTCAGCGCATGCGCTTGTCAGGCCGCGCCCTGCCGCACGATGAAACCATGCGACGGGCCGGCGCACATTTGAACAATGCTAGTGCGATGCTTGCTTGAGGAGCGGCGCAAAGGACCGCTCATCGATTCCGGAGGGCTCCCTGACTTTGATATGCCGTACGTACCTGCCCTTACCTTCAAGCAACCCTCTCGGGTCCTTCAAGGATGATCCTCTGAAGAAACCGAACTGCACGTAGTCCGGCGCAGAATAAACGTACGCCACGGGTCCATCATCGCCGATCCAGCACCCGTTTCCCCATTTCACAGCTTCGCTTAACCCGGGCTCAACGCGCTTCACCAGCCGCCGAAGCCCACGAATGATCGACTGATTTTTGGGACTCTGGTCCTTCAGGTATTCACCGAAGCTTCCATATGTCTTCATCCTCTTCATTCGCACGCTCCAGGCTTGAGAGTGCATCGCTCGGAATGGTTGCCTAGCTACAAAGAACAAGAGCATTAGCCAAGCTTATTCCGGATTAACCTGCCTCTCGACAGCTGAATCCGCCATCGTTGCCACACTCCACCCGCCCCACCGCCTCCCGACGGCCAGTTCGACCAAGTCGCCGTTGACGGACAACACCACATACGATAACTTGCTAATCAGCAAGCAAGCTGCAACCCTTTGCGCGAGCGTGAATTGGCAACCACACCCGACAGGATCCGCGACCCCGAACGAAGCCGCAGCGCCATTCTCGACGCGGCGGAACGGCTCTTTGCGGAGCAGGGGTACGAGGCCACCAGCCTGAATCAGGTCGGTGCCGCCGCCGGGGTCTCCCGCGGCACTCCTGGCTACTTCTTTCGATCCAAAGCCGACCTGTACCAGGCAGTGCTGGACCGCTCGTTCGCGGAAGTGCGCCACGCGGTTCGGGCCGGCCGCGAGCGTGCCCTCGCCAGCAACGAAGACCATGAGACCATCCTCGCGGGCGCCGTCTCCGACTACTTCGACTTCCTGGCGGCTCGCCCCAACTTCGTCCGGCTGATCGAGCGGGAGGCGTTGAACGGCAGCCGCTTGCCGGATGGCGTAAGCCATCTCTCCGCCGGCCAGGAAGCTCTTGCGGCCATCAGTGCCGAGCTCGGCCTGGACGATACGGAATCGGGTGAGGCGGCACAGCTCCTGCTCAGCATCATCTCGCTCTGCTGGTTTCCCTTGATCCATGCGCGAACGGTTGCACCCGCGGTGGGTGTTCGCCTCGATGCCGCTGCTGAAATCGAGCGGCGCAAGCGCCATGTGATCGGACTGGTGTTGCACGGACTCCGCGGCAGTTCCTCTCTCACAACAACCTCTACCGAGCCCTCGAACCATGACTGACCTTCTCGCCAGCCCCCAGCGTTCCATCCCTACCCCGCTCGCCACCGAGCAGGAGGCGCGGGAAGTCGCCGAAGCCGCGCGGGAGAAGGAGTGGGAGTCACCCAGCTTCGTGCGAGAGCTGTTCGAGGGTTCGTTCCGACTCGATCTGGTACACCCCTTTCCCCAGCCCGACCCGGCGGATCTCGCCCGCGCCAGGCCGTTCATGGAAAAGCTCGAGCGTTTCATGCGCGAGCGGGTGGACAGTGACAAAATCGATCGCGAAGGAAAGATCCCGACTGAGATCGTGAAGGGGCTGGGAGAGATCGGTGCATTCGGCATCAAGATCCCCACCGAGTACGGTGGCCTCGGCCTCAGCCAATACAGCTATACCCATGCGGTGGGGCTGGTCACGAGTCAGGACGGAAACCTCACTGCCCTGCTCTCCGCGGCTCAGTCCATCGGAGTTCCGACGCCGCTCAAGCTGTTCGGCACGCCGGCGCAGAAGAAAAAGTACCTGCCTCGACTGGCCCAGGGTGCCGTGTCCGCCTTCGCGCTCACGGAGAATCAGGTTGGATCCGATCCCGCCGCGCTCAGCACGACCGCGACGCTTTCAGCCGACGGCAAGAGCTACATCCTGAACGGGGAGAAGCTCTGGTGCACCAACGGCACGATCGCCGAGCTGATGGTAGTCATGGCGCGCACCGGTCCGAAGAAGATCACGGCATTCATCGTCGAGGCGGACTGGCCCGGCGTCGAGGTGGTGCAGCGGCTCCACTTCATGGGACTCAAGGCGCTGGAAAATGGGATCATTCGGTTTACCAACGTGAAGGTGCCGGCCGAGAACGTGCTGTGGGGTGAGGGCAAGGGCCTCAAGCTCGCATTGATCACGTTGAATACAGGCCGCCTCACACTTCCGGCCTCCGCGGTCGCCGGGGCCAAGCGCTGCCTGGAGATCGTGCGCCGTTGGGCGGCCGAGCGGGTGCAGTGGGGCCAGCCGATCGGCAAGCACGACGCCATTGCCCAGAAGGTAGGTCGCATGGCGGCGGACATCTTCGCCATGGAGGCGGTGTCGGACCTGGCGTCACTCATGGCCGATCGGGGCGGCACCGACATCCGGCTCGAGGCCGCCATGGCCAAGATGTGGAACACGGAGATCGGCTGGCGCATCGTGGACGACACGCTCCAGATCAAAGGCGGACGAGGCTACGAGACGGCGGACAGTCTCAGGAGTCGCGGCGAGCGGCCGGACGCGGTGGAGCGCATGATGCGCGACTATCGCATCAACCTGATCTTCGAGGGATCCAGCGAGATCATGCGGCTGTTCATCGCGCGCGAGGCCGTGGATACGCATCTCAAGTTGGCTGGCGACCTGATCGATCCGAAGGCGCCGATGGGAAACAAGATCCAGGCGCTGCTCCGCTCCGGCGCGTACTACGCCTACTGGTATCCCAAGCTCTGGCTGGGAGGCGCCCTGGTTGGCCGGTATGGTGAGTTCGGCCCGCTCGCGACACACATGCGATTCGTGAGCCGTTCCTGCCGGCGGCTGGCCCGCACCTTGTTCCACTGCATGGTCCGCTTTGGCCCGAAGCTGGAAAAGCGCCAGGTGGTGCTGGGTCGCCTTGTGGAGATCGGCGCCGAGCTGCTGGCGATCACGGCGGCCTGCTCGCGCGCGGTCGCGATGTACAAGAAGGATCCCTCGAATCGCGGTCCGGTGGAGCTCGCAGGACTGTTCAGCCGCCACGCTCGGCGGAGGGTGGAGGAGAAGTTTGCCGCGGTATTCGACAACGACGATGTCGTGACCTATAACGTCGCGCAGCAGGTGATTCGTAACGAGCATACGTGGTTGGAGACGGGGATGGTGCGGGAGAAGTAAGCGGGAACAGCAAAAGCGTAAGTGGGACGAGGATAAGCGTGAGCGGGGTAGGAATGGCGTAAGGGCGACAAGTACAGGGTGAGCGGTTGAGGCTCAGCCTGTTGCGGTTCCCGCTCACGCGGTTTGCAGTTCCCGCTGACGCTCGTCTTAGCCCCGCTTATCTTTCAGTCAACTACGAATCGGACCGACGCATGGCCATCGCAGAAGGCAGAACCATCCCGTTCGTGGGACCCGAGGCAATCGACTCAGCCGTGCTCGAGACGTTCGAGTACGCAGGGCCCGACCAGCAGATCGTCACCGAGACCCGGGAATTCAGCGCGGTGTGCCCCTACAGCGGGCTACCCGATTTCGCGACGCTTACTATCAAGTACGTCCCTTCCGATCGCTGCGTCGAGCTCAAGAGTTTGAAGTACTATGTGACGAGCTATCGGAACGTAGGGATCTTCCAGGAGCATGCGACGGCCCGGATCGCGGAAGATTTGTTCAAGCTACTCGAGCCGCAGATGCTCGAGGTAAGCACCCTGTACAATGTGCGGGGTGGCTTCGAGACTCGCTGCACGGTGGTACTGCCGACGCGCTAAGAGGCGCCGCCTTATCGCCCGCCGCCGTCCAACACCCGCACCACAGAGAGCGCCGCTCGGCGCCCGCTGCCGATTGCTCCGTGTACCGTGCCGTTTCTCCCCTCCGCATCCGCCGCCTCGCCGGCGAACCACAGCGTGCCCTGAACGGACCGCGCGAGCCGGCGCGCAAACTCGGCCCCACCGACCAGGGAATAGCTATACGCACCGCGGGAGAAGGGATCGTGCTGCCAGTCATGCGCCCAGCACGCCTCGATCTGGGCAGCGACGCGGCGGCGAGTCACGCCAAGATTCGCTGCCAGCGCACCGGCCGCGCGGTCCTGTATTTCCTCCGAAGATCGTCCCGCCAGGCGCATCGCGGCTGGTCCACCCGCCCAGCCGACCATCACGGGCACCTGCGCCGGATGCAGCGACCACCACACCGGCAGGTCAGGGGCATTCCCGTGCAGAAACGTCAGAGACTCCAGTGAGGCGCTGTCGTCTGCCAGGGAGCGCCGATGACCTGTCCACCAGCGCTCGCGGAATAGCACGACAACGCGGGCGACCGAGCCCATCGTCAGGCGGCTGCCTACGTGGTCCAGGATCGGCGGGCGCGGAGAGAACACGATGGTTCCAGGCTCTCCCGGCCGCGCGAGGAGGACCCCGAGTGGCACTGTGATGACGGCCGCCCGGGCGACAATCGTGGTCATCGATGAAGAGTCTGGCGAACGCACCGAGAGCGCGACGCCATCGTTACCCCACTCGATCCGGTGGACCACTGCCTCCATCCTGATGCGATCCTGCCGTTCACTCGCCAACCATTCCGGCACTCGATCGTAGCCGTCGGCGATGCGCATTTGCCGCTGCTCGGACGGGTCCTCGCTCGGGCTGCCGCCGTCAGCCAGCGCGTGGGCGCTGATCCGGCGAGCGTCGGCGGCGTGGAACCCTTCCACGAACGCACGGGCAAGCGCCCGGGCATCGGTGGCCGTCCGACCACCGGGGTCATCCTTCAGAAATTCCGCGAACGACCTGTCGGTCTTTTCGCCGCCGAGATGCTTCATGACCGGATGCAGCCGTTTCCAGAAATCGTCTAGACGGGTCAAGCGTCCAGCGCGCGAGCGCCAGCGCTGGCCCTCGATCGCGTAGAGCAGCAGTCCCGCATCGCTGGCGACTGTCAGCACCTCCGGCGCACTGCCGTGTACGAATTCCGCTCCCAGCTCGACGGGGTGTGCAACACGGGAATCCCGGACTGTGTGAATGCGGCCTCCGATGCGGGCACGCGCCTCGAGCACGCAGGTGCGAATGCCGCGGTCTTCGAGGACCCGCATTGCTGTCAGTCCGGCAACCCCACCGCCGACGATAGCAACATCACAGCCGGAGAAAGACGTGTTCCCCACCCTACCACGTCGTCCCGGCATGCAGCATCCACCACTCCTGCGCCCGTTCCTGCGTCCACCGATGATCGGTGCCGTCCACCTCCGCCAGCCGAAGCGACAATTCTCTGGCCGACTGCGGCCGATCCGCTGGGTTCTTCGCAAGACAGGCTAGTACCAGGTCATCCACTGCCCTCGGAATGGGGCGGTCAATACGAGTCGATGGAGGCGCAGGCATCGTCTTCGCGTGGTGCATGAGCAGCGCCATCGGGGTCTCCCCGCTGAACACGAGCTGGCCGGTCAGCAACCAGTACGCGAGGCACCCGGTCGCGTAGATATCGGCCCGTCCATCGACCTGGGTGCCCATCGCCTGCTCGGGCGCGATAAAGGCTGGCGTACCACGGATGGCATTCTCCCGAGTGTGCACGAGTGCCGGATCCGCCGCGTCCCTCGTCGACCCCACGATTCCGAAATCGAGCACCTTCACGAAGTCATACTCCTCGCCGTAGTGACAGAGAAAAATGTTCGCCGGCTTGATATCGCGATGGACCAGTCCGAAAGACTGGGCTTCCGAAAGCGAGTGACAGACCTGGCGCAGCAGGTAGACGGCCCGCTCGGCTGGCACCGGACCGAAGCGACGAATCAGAGAGTCGGCATCGAAACCGTCCAGCAGCTCCATGGCATAATAGAAGGCGCCATCGTCGGCCCTCCCGAAATCGAACAGCTCCACCGTGTGGGGCGAGCGCAGGCGGGCAATCACCTGTGCTTCACGCTCGAACCGGCGCGCAACCTCGTCAGACACCCCCGCACGGGCATCAGCCTCACTCCGGCGGATCAACTTGATCGCCGCGGGCCTCGCCAGCATCTGATGGCGGGCTCGCCAGACCTCGCCCATCCCACCCTCACCGAGCTTCTCCTCCAGCCGGTAGCTCCCCAGCTCTCGCGCTCGCTTGACCTCGGTGCCGAGTTGGTAGACAACTCGGGCACCGACATAGGCCATGCTCACCACGAGGAGATAGGGGAACACCAACCCGATGAAAAAGATGGCGGGTTCCACGCGGAGTGAAGTAAAGCCAGTAGCTATCATCAGGCCGATGATGACAGGAACCGAGCTGACCGACGCCAGCGCCGTGACCAGCGCCCGGCGAGGAGAGGTAGGCACCACGATTGTGAAGAGCACGACCCATACGGCCACCCATGAGAGCCCGAGAAAGCCGCGATGCATCTCCAGGCCCTGCGGATCGGCGAACTCGGCGGCGGCAATGGCATAGCTGCTGACGACCTCGAAGATGAGGCCGAGATTCATTACGGCGGATATCGGGAACCGCCTGCTCCGGATCACCAGGGCGACGAGCAAGCCTATGACGATGCCTATTACGCCGGGGCCCCATTGGGCGAAGCTCCCGAGAAATCGGGTGCGGTCAGCGGGGAACAACAGGGCCGGAAAGATGCCGGCCATGAAGAAGACGAAGGCGTAGAGAAGCGCGAGCACGCGGAGGCGTTCGGCAAACCGGCCAAGTAGATCGGTGGGGAATCCGGAGGATACGCCGCGAGCGATCGGGTCGCCCTCCGCCGGAGGCAGAACAGTGACGTGCTCCTGCATGCTACTTGGCGCTCATCCCTTCTGCGGTGAGTAGAGGCTACACAACGGCTGAGGTGCGCCGCTCGATCTCCCACACATGTGCCATGACGTGCCAGGCCACTCGCCGCACGAAATATCGCGCCGTCCAGCGGACCCCTCCCCGCGGACCTGTCGGCGGAATTTCGCCGGCTGCGGACGCTTTCAGGGCCGAGAGAATAGCCTCGCGGGTTTCGTCAGGCGAATCAGCAGCCCTGGGTGCTTTCCAGCCCACCCCGCCGAGATAGCCTCGATCGGCTTCGATGACATGGCTGACGATTGCGTCAAGGGAGCGTCCGCCGCCCCGTGGCCCGGTCGCCAGTGTCTTGCCGCGAGCTGAGTCGACCGCGTCGTCGAAGGCTTGCCAGCCGGCTTTGAGGATCTTCTCGAACCGTCGAAGAGCTGCCGCGTCACACGAGCGCTCGCGGTCGACCGTCGGTGCCACCGCAGGTGCCCCAAAGTCGGTCGTTGCCGTCCCCGGAAGGCGCTCCGCAACAACGAAATCCGTGAGCTCCTTCGGCGTAATGAAGCCGAGCCTCGTACCGGCAAGGATGGCAGCGTACCTGGGACCGTAGGCCAGCAATGCTGCCAGTGCGTCGGTTTCGGTCCTTCCCTGACGGCACCAGCCCGGCCACTCGAGTGCGCCGGCGAAGGTACGCTTCTTTCCCTCTTCCAGGTACACAGTCACGGGTGTCGACATGGTATCAGCAGTAAAACTTCGGATCGCCGAACGAAATGCAAGGAGGACGGGTGAGCATAAGGCCGAAACCGGTAACGTTCCGGTCGCGTAGAGGGCAGATCACTCTCTCGTGAGCCTTCGCCCGATGCTTTGCCGCTCCGTGCTGTACTCGTTCTCGTTCACCATCTCCGTCACCATTGCGGCCGCGGCGCAGACCTCACCCCCTCCAACTGGTGCAAGCGACACCGCATTCGTACTGGATCGCGCAGGCGTGATCCCTGAGAACATCGTGTACGACGCTCCTCGGGATCGCTTCTTCGGTGGCGACCTGGAGCGGGACGGGCTCCTGGAGTTACGTCGCGACGGATCGATTCGGCCGTTCGCCCCCGTAGCCCGCATCGATGGACGGGTGCTGGGCCTCAAGATAGACACTGCGCGGAGGCTGCTTTGGGGGGTAGCGTTCACGCGTCTTCCCGCGGAAGCCGCTGACACGACGCAGGCACCGGCTCGCAGCATCCTCTTCGCCCTCGAGCTTCCAGGTGGACGGCTGGTCCAGCGAATCCGGTCGCCCGAAGACGGGGCCTCACACCTGTTCAACGATCTCGTGATCGGACGGGATGGAACGGTGTACTTCACCGACAGTGAGGCGGGTGCGGTGTGGGCGCTCGCGCCGAAGAAATCCAAGCTGCGCCTACTGCACCGCGGCCCACCCGAGCGGTTCGCTTATCCCAACGGCATCGCGTTTCTGCCGGACCAGCGAGGATTGCTGGTGGCATACTGGCAGGGGCTGCTCACCATCGATCTGCCGTCCGCACGGGTTGCCGACGTACGGTCCCCGTACGATTCGGCGGTGAGCCGCATTGACGGCCTCTATGCCGTGTGCTCGGACTACGTCGGCATCCAGAACATGACAGATCCGTCCGGGATAGTCGCGTTTCGAGTGGAGCGAGGGTCCGCCACTGCGGTACGAGATCTGGAGCGAGGCCGAGCCGATTTCCGCGGTCCCACGACAGGTGCGATCGTCGGAGACACGCTTTTCTACGTCGCCAACGCGCAGATCGGCCCGTTTGATCCGCGCAAGGAAGGCGGGTCATTGGCGCCGGTGTTGGTGCTGCAGATGCCGCTCGGCTGCAAGGCTGAATCGTAGGGAAACATCACGGAGAGGTTACCTGAAGACCAACTCCACTGGCGACATTGGGCTGGCGCGCATGCACAACCTGAACGACAGTCGTGCCCGGGCTTACCGCCAGGACAAGGCCGGTGATCGAATCAATGGTGGCGATCAGGGTATCACCGCTGAACCAGCGCCACTCCGCCGGTTCGGCGCCCGCCGGTAAACACTCCTCCGGACCAAGCGCTGCCGTAAAGGTCACCGTGTCGCCGACTGATAGCGTCGTGGTTCGCGCGCTGATCGGCGCGAGGTCCACGAAACAATGCTCATCGAGAAATCCACCGCCCTGGCAGGCTGACACCAGGAGCGTGACCCATGTGCCGTAGAAGGCGCTCGCCATCGTTCGATCCACAGCTTCGTCCCCTGCTCTATAGCGTCGACCCACCTTGCATATTGCCGCCGCCGCGGCCTTTTCGCCATTCCAACAATTCAGCTGAGTAGCTGCAGTTTCTGTCGCAAGTTTCCATGTGATTGAAAGCGAACGGATTGGCGCGCGCTCAAAGCCATGGTCTGGCCGGTGACGAGTTTCACGATCCTTGCTCGGTTCTCTCCGCCCGCCATCGAGCCGTCGACTGATTTTTCGTGGAGGTCTGAGGAATATGAGCAATCCACTCCCAGGAATTCCAGATCCCGAAATTCCTCGTCCCGTCAGAAGGCGCTTTCAACCCAGCCCGGTGCAAGAAGCTCTTGGTGAAATGAAGGAAGCGCTTCAGGCCTGGCTCCAGGGAATCCGGCCGAAGATCCAGAGAATGCAGCGGGGAGCCAAGGACGCGGGTCGCCGAGCTCAGCGCTACGGCCACGATCTCTGGCTTCGTGGGAAGCGCAACCCAAGAAGGTCCGGACTGGTCGGCGGCGCGATTGTTCTCACCCTCGTGGGTGCCTACGCCGTCAGCGCCTCCATGGCCAACACATCACTCTGTCCCCCTGTGAAAGCCGGAAAGGCGTCGAAGTTCCTGGTGGTCATGGACTCGATCCCGCACGCGGCGGCTGGATCCAAGTTGAACATTCAGTATGAGGTATGCGGGCTGGCCTCGGGGACGCCGTACCGCGGGAAGATTCGACTCGTGCAGCAGCAGCAGTTGGCGGCAAAGAAGAAGTCGTCTCAGCCCAAGCCTACTGTGATGAGCTTCAAGGATCGGGCAGATGGAGTGGCTACACGCCGACAGCAGCCGGTGAGTCTGGTCTCGACCAAGCCCGGCACGTATACGCTCGAGCTGACGATCGCCGACAACAAGGGGCGGGAGCGGAAGCGAGTGCAGAAAATTGTAATTAGAGGCCGGTAAGCCGGACGAACGGAGCGGTATGAACACCCCTCATCCTGAGCGAAGCGAAGGATCTGCTCCGAGGGTGCTTACCGCCCTACCGCCAGCCCGGGAGACGGCTTGCTCACCGCCGGCACTACCGGACTCTTCGGCCCTCTGGCCAACAACTCCCGCAGATTAGCCAGCTCGTAGGCAGTCACAGCCATGACAGCGGCCGCTTGCTTCAGGTCCTGAGCCACTGCTTTATCGTAGGTATCGCTCTGCGAATGATGCGTGTGGTTGTAGCCCCGCCGAAGCTGATCGAAGTTGAATCCCGGCACGCCATACGGCAGAAATGAAAGGTGGTCGGTTCCCATCTTGCTCGCGTCGCGGACGCTGTCGGCATCGAGCGGCGCAACCGGCGCAAGAAGTTGTCGCCAAAGTTCCTGCAGGTCCGTGCGCCCCTGGAGTGCCTGGCCGGTGATGGCGCCCGTGCCGTTGTCCAGCACCAGCACCGCCTGGACGCTGTCGGCCCTGGCAGCGTGTCGCTCGGCGTACGCACGGGAGCCGAGCAGCCCCTGCTCTTCCCCGCTGAACAGCACAAATCGAATCGAGCGCCTGGGCTTGAGTCCTGAACGGGCGATCGCCCGGGCCGCCTCGAGCACCACCATGGAGCCGGTTCCGTTGTCCGTCACTCCGGTGCCGAGGTCCCAGCTGTCGAGATGCGCGCCGAGTATGACGACCTGTCCAGGACGCTGCGATCCCCGGATCTCAGCCACGGTATTCCACTGCTGCACCGGCTTGTCACCCAGTCGGTTCTCGATCCGGCCTTCCAATGTGGGGCTCACCCCCCGCGCGATCAGGCGGGCAAGCAGAGCGTAGTCTTCGTTCGAGATGACGAGGCTCGGAAGCGGCGACACGCGGTTGGGAGAGCCACTCATGGTAAACAACGCGTGCTCCTTCGCCCCATCGATCAGGGTGCCCAGGGCGCCCTCAGCCTTGAGGATGTAGGGCAGGTCGACGGCAAATTGGCGGCGTGCGGCAACGGCGGGCGCTGAAGTGTCGGCCGTAGGAAGCGCGCGCAATCTCAGCTGCTCGGCCAGGCGAGTGGAATCTTCCGGCGTCATCTCAGAACCGTCCGGATTCCACACCGGATATGGAGCACGCGGTAGAACCCAGGCACCTTTCACCTTGCCGCGGTAGACCGCGAGGCTTTCTGGTGTCGACAGGTCAGCGAGGATCACGGGTCCCGCAACCGATTTTCCATCGGTTCCCACGGTCCAGGCCCAGCTGTGCGCCGTAATGGCCCGCGAGAACGGCGCGGTGAGCCGCAGCGAAGCCGAGCCACGTTCCCACGTCACCCCAAACTGGTAAGGCTCGAGGGCGACTCTGAGTCCGTAGGCGCGGAACCGCGTCCCGGTCCATTCATTGGCGCGTCGCATGGCCGCAGAGCCCGATAGTCTCGGTCCGATCACATCGCTGAGATACTGGAGGTTCTGCATCACCTCGGACCGATTCATGGCTTGGTCGATCAGGAGGCCGGCTCCGCTCGTATCGACTTGGGACTGCGCCGCAAGCGGAGCCACGGTGAAGAGCGCGAGAAAGACGCCGAATAGCTTCATGGTAGTGACAGTCGAGGGTCCAGGATCTCAGGTCTAGGGTCGAGACCAGCGAGGAGTATCGAGAGTCTACTACGGGTCCGCTGTATCTGGATAGACCTTACCTTAGACTAGACCCTGGACCCTCGACCCTAGACCCCTCTATTGTTCGCAGTGAGTCGAGATCTCTGAAGCCCATCCCGCCGAGGACAGCTTGCCCAAGGACAGCGTTACCATCACCGACAACAGAACCGGCAAGAGTTACGAGCTGCCGATAACCGATGGCACCATCAAGGCCACCGACTTGCGGCAGATCAAGGTCACGGACGACGAGTTCGGGATGATGACCTACGATCCGGCCTTCATGAACACAGCCGCGTGTCGCAGCGCCATCACGTTCATCGACGGCGACAAAGGCATCCTGCGGTATCGGGGATACCCCATCGAGCAGCTGGCGGAGAAGGCCACCTTTCTCGAGGTGGCGTATCTGCTGTGCGAAGGCGAGCTGCCGAGCAAAGCGCAGCTGAGCAAGTGGGAAGAGGAGATCAAGTTCCACACCTACGTGCACACCAACATCACGAAGTTCCTCGAGGGCTTCCGCTACGACGCCCACCCGATGGGCATGCTGCTCGGCGTCGTCGGTGCGCTGTCCACGTTCTATCCCGACGCGAAGAACATTCACGATCCAGCGAACCGGTATCTGCAGCGCGTCCGCCTGCTCGCCAAGCTGCCGACGATTGCGGCGTTTGCTTTCCGGCACTCGCGCGGCCTGCCGTATGAGTTCCCCCGGAACGACCTGGACTACATCGGTAACTTCGTGAACATGACGTTCAGCATCGGCGGTCGGCATCAGCCAAACAAGGTGCTGCAGCGCGCCCTGGAGATCCTGCTGATCCTCCATGCCGATCACGAACAGAACTGCTCCACCAGCGCAGTCCGGGCCGTGGGGTCGTCGCACGTCGACCCGTTCTCCGCGGTCAGCGCGGGGATCGCCGCGTTATACGGTCCACTGCATGGCGGCGCCAATGAAGCCGTGCTGCACATGCTGGACGAGATCGGGGACAAGCAGCAGATCCCCGCATTCATGGAAAAGGTCAAGAACGGGTCAGACCGCCTGATGGGGTTCGGACATCGGGTATACAAGTCCTACGATCCTCGAGCCAAGCTCATCAAGAAGGTGGCGTACGACGTCTTCGAGCAGACAGGTCTCAACCCCAAGCTGGAAATCGCGCTCGAGCTGGAGCGGATCGCGCTGGAGGACGAGTATTTCATCAAGCGCAAGCTCTATCCCAACGTGGACTTCTACTCGGGGCTGATTTACCAGGCGATGGGGTACCCGATGGATTACTTCACGGTGTTGTTCGCTATCGGGCGTACGCCGGGATGGCTGGCTCAGTGGGAGGAGATGCTGCTGGACAAGGACCAGAAGATCGCGCGTCCTCGTCAGATCTATATGGGGTCGGCGGAACGCAACTTTGTGCCATTGGAGAAGCGGGGAGATCGGCGGGCGGTGGAGCGAGAACGAGTGAGCAAGAGGTGACGGAGGGGAAGGACGCGGAAAGACGTCCTTCCCGTCCTTCCCGCCTTCTCTATACCGGCACATCCCCTTCCAGATACGTATAGCCTTCCAGTCCCGCGACAAAATCCGCAATGAAGCTGTTCGCCTCCTGGCGGCTCAGTTCCTTCGCGCTACTCACCTTCCTGCGAAACGTTGCGAGAAGATCCGTGGCGTGAAACTGAACGTAGTTAAGCACTTCGGTGACCGTATCACCGTGCACCAGGTCTGTTATCTCGTATCCCTGCTCCGTCAGCCTCACGTGCACCGCGTTGGTGTCGCCAAAGAGGTTGTGCAGATCGCCGAGAATTTCCTGGTAGGCCCCCGTCAGGAAGATGCCGAGTATGTAGGGTTCATCCTCGATGAGAGGATGCAGCTCGAGGGACGGTTTGCCCTTCCTTCCGCCGGTGAACCGGTCGATCACGCCGTCCGAGTCGCACGTCACGTCCTGAAGAGTGCCCCGGCGAGTCGGCGGTTCCTTGAGCCGGTGAATGGGCATGATGGGGAACAGCTGGTCGATGGCCCAATGGTCCGGCAGTGACTGGAAGACCGAGAAATTGCAGAAGTAGCGGTCCACCAACTGTGCCTCGATGTGGCTTACGATCTCGGGAAAGGCTGTCTTGTCGTCCTTGATGGTGTTGGAGATCGCGTTGAGGGTCACGAGGTACAGCTGATCGGCATCCGCCTTGTCCCGGAGCGAGAACACGCCGCTGGCGAAATACTCCTGGGCGCGCTCCTTGGCAAAGACGACGTCGTGAAACACCTCCTCCACGCGATCGTGCGTCAGACCCTCCAGATTTTCCGACATTTCGATGAGCAGTGGGTGCGGCTCTTCGCGTAGCTTGGGCGGCACCGGCTCGATCTGCGACTCCACATCGATGACATTGATCAGAAGCAACGCGTGGTGAGCCGTCAGGGCGCGGCCGGACTCGGATATGATGTGCGGCATCGGCAGCTCCTCGGTCCGGCACACGGAGCCCAGGGTGTACACGATGTCGCTGGCATACTCGCGCATGGAATAATTGACACTGGCCGGCCGCGTCGAACGGGACCCCTCATAGTCCACGCCCAGCCCACCGCCCACGTCTACATGGGTGATGTCGAACCCCATGTTGCGCAGCTCGACGTAGTAGCGTCCGATCTCCTCCAGCCCTGCCTTGACGTGCCGGATATCGGTGATCTGGCTGCCGAGGTGGAAGTGAACCAGCTTGAGGATGTTCTTTCGGTCGAGGCGGTCCAAACGGTCAAGCAGCTTCATCAGCTCGACTGCGCCGAGGCCGAACTTGGACCGTTCGCCTCCGCTCTTGGCCCATCGTCCCGAGCCTTCCGTAGCAAGCTTGATCCGCACGCCGGCCGTGGGCTGCACGCCCATCTCGCCCGCGACCTTGAGCAGCACCTCCAGCTCATTGAGCTGCTCCAGAACGATCATCACCTTGTGGCCCAGCTTCTGGCCCATGAGGGCCAGCCGCATGAACTCCTCATCCTTGTAGCCATTGCAGACGATCAGATGATTGCTGTTCTCACTGAGACCGAGCACGGCTTGAAGCTCCGGCTTGCTTCCTACTTCCAGACCCACGCCGTGGGGAGCGCCGAACTCGACGATCTCCTGAATCACATGGCGCTGCTGATTGACCTTGACCGGATATACCGTGGTGTAAGTACCCTGATACCCAAACTCGCGGATTGCATTCCCGAATTCGGTAGCGAGCGCCTGGATGCGGGACTGGAGGATGTCCGAGAAACGGAGCAGAAGCGGAAGTCCCACCCCCTGAGCATTGAGATCCATCGCGAGGCGAAACAGGTCCAGTCCCCGCTTCCGGTTGGCATCAGGATGCACCATCACGTGCCCTTCCGCATTGATGCGGAAGTAGCCCAGGCCCCAGCCGGTCATGTTGTACAGCTTCTCGGCGTCTTTGGTGGTCCAGGTCGGAGGCGCGACGATCGTGGTGATGGCAGGCTCCTGGGTGGAGAAGAACGGCAATTGTAATGTGGTAGGGGGTCCCACCGGCAGTGGCGAATACGCTACAGCCGGGGAAACACCCGGTGTGGTTCGGATCGAAATCTAACAGCTAACTCCTTTCATTCTCAGGCGTTTAGTGGACCTCCAAATGCTGCAGCTGAGCCGGGCACTGCTGGGCATGATCGGCACAAAGTTCGCATTTCCGAGGGGTGCAGATCCAGGCATCCCAGCGCACATAGATCAGTCGTTGTCTGCATTCTTGTGAGGTATCATGACCGGTCCGACCCTGATGGGCAGCCGCAGATTCCCTGCTGCGACCAAAATGCGCCTGCAACTGGTGTTCGCGAGAGCCTCGGAGGCCCTCGCAGACACCTACCAGGCCCAGGCTGCCGAATTCGTGCGGCGTCTGAAGCCGCGGTTGTCCGTAGATGAAGCCCTGCAGCGGTATTTCCACGAAGTCGGCGTCCCGGCGGCACTCGAAGAGACGGTGCGGGCACGGGCTCTGATCTCACTCGCCGGGCTCATCGAGAGTGGCTCGCCTCACGAGTCCCGGGCCACCTCGTGGACCGTGCTGCGACCGGATCAAATGATCGACGCGCTCCGGAAACGAGTCCAGCACATCGAGGAGACGAATTTGGAGTGCCGGCTGGCCGGCTCGATGTCCGATGAAGCGGTGGCCACAACCCACGTCCGCATGGCGCTAGAGACTGCTGAAGTGCTGGCCGACGAGATCACGCCGGACGAAGCCATCATGCTTTATGTGCGGACTTTCAACCTGAGCTCGATCGATGCCCAGGTAATCTTCCGCAGCGCAATGGCCCAGTGGGCCGAGCTGCATCCGCTGCCCGGTGAAGCGCGCGCTACTCTGGCACCAGCCCACCTCAAGCCATCGCTCGAGCTCCGGTCCCGTACCGAGTTTGGTCTTCGCGTAATCGTCTGAACCGAGGACCCCCACGCCTCGCCGCACCGCCTGGAACTTCCCTGCTGCATTGTGAGAGCGGGTATATGTTTCCGGTGTCGGGCTTCGGCCCCAGAGGAGGCGGCGGGGACAATGAAGTGGGTTTACACGATCGGCCGGGTACGCGGCACCGAGGTGAAGCTTCACCTCACCTTCGTTCTCTTTCTGATCTGGTGGGCGGTCAGCGGGTACCAGGACGCTGGACCCAGCGGCGCCTTCGCCGCCGCGTTCTGGCTCCTCGCGGTATTCGGATGCATCCTCCTCCACGAATTCGGGCATATCACCATGGCACGCCGGTTCGGCGTGCGAACGCCCGATGTAATCCTCCTTCCCATCGGCGGCGTTGCTCGCCTCGAGCGCATCCCGGATGAGCCGAAGCAAGAATTACTGATTGCTTTGGCGGGGCCCGCGGTTACTGCAGCGATAGCAGTCATCCTCTACGCCGTCATCCGACTCAGTGGGAACGACGCCGGACTGGGTGATCTCGATCCTACCCGGCCTTTCCTCTCAGCTGCTGATGAACGTCAACGTGTATCTCCTGCTCTTCAACCTGATTCCTGCATTTCCGATGGACGGTGGCCGCGTGCTTAGAGCGCTGCTGGCGAGCCGTATGGGTATCGTACGGGGCACCAGGGTGGCCGCAATGCTGGGACAGGCATTGGCCGTCCTTGGCGGTCTCTACGCTGTCACGGCCGGGCACCCGCTCGCAGTGCTTGTCGCGTTTTTCGTGTTTCTCGGCGCCACTGCAGAGGCGGAGGCGGTCGAGACCCGTGCTGCGGGCGATGGGCTTCAGGTATCACAGATGATGGTGACGGAGTTTCGGACGATCCCGGTCCATGCAACGCTTGGCGATGCGGTCGAGCTGCTCCTGAGCGGTGAACAGCGCGAGTTTCCCGTGGTGGACAACAACGGGAGAATCGAAGGCATTTTGACTCGTGACAATCTGATCCGCGGACTATCGAAGGTGGGTCCATCCGGTATCGTGGCCGAGGCGATGACCCCGGGCGTTCCGCTCGTGGCGCCAACGCTCGGGTTTCAGGAAGCGTTGGAACGGCTTCGTTCCAGCCGCCTTCCTGCCCTGCCCGTCGTGGATCATCTCGGCAGGTTGATCGGCCTTCTCACCTCCGACAACATCACCGACCTGCTGCTGGTACAACGCGCCCAACCGGCGGGTCGCGCGAGCGCACGACAAGCCTAACGCCCTCGCGTGTTGTTGGACCGATTCACGTCGGGATACACTCGGCGCGGATCGATCACTACCCGTCTGATTCCCTTACCCGATCGAAGCCGGTATGCGAACTTGGAACCCTGATTCCACATCTCCACCGGTAGACGGACCCGCTCGGTCGAGCCATCGGTGAATGTGAGATCCATTTCGAGCGGCAACATCATCGAGCCCCGGTTCGAAAGAAACACCTTCTCCCCGTCCTGAGTCCGGCCGATCGAGTCTACGGCCTGGTCGAGACGGGCAGTGGTGAGCACCCAGTCCCGCCAGAACCAGTCCAAATCCATTCCAGATGCATCACGCATGAGCCGGAAGAAGTCGGCCGGTGTTGGATGCTTGTACGCCCATGCACGTAGGTACGAACGGAATGCGGCATCGAAGCGTTCCTTCCCCAACACTTCGTACCGCAGTGTCTGCATCATTAGCGCGGGCTTCTGGTAGCCGGTCCAGAAGAGATCCTTTACCTCAACCGGCCGGCTGATGAGCGGCTGCTCCTGGCCGGCTATCGCGTGGTCCGGGTACAGGTGCAGAGGGTGCACCTCTATCGAGTCGCCATAGGCGGTTCCTGCGAAGTATTTGGCGGCACCGGCAAGGTCGATGAACGTGTTGAACCCCTCATCCATCCAGGGGTAGAGCCGCTCGTTGGATCCCACGATCATCGGCATCCACTGATGACCCAACTCATGCGCGAGAACCCACTGCCGCTCTTCCCGGCTGGGCGCGCGAGGATCGAACGTGAGCATGGGGTATTCCATGCCTTCGATCGGTCCCTCGACACTCGTCATGTGGGAGTAGGGATAGGGGTACCACTGCTCGCTGAAGTACTGGAGCGCTTCCCGCACCATCTTGTTCGCCTCTTCCCACTCCGGGGCAGAGGGCCGGTACAGGGTATGGACCAAGGTTGTTCCATAGGCGCTCGCATCCCAGCGGAGCTGGGAGCCGGCGGCAAATGCGAAATCCCTGACACTATCCGCGGTGAATCGCCACGTGGCCGTACGGCTTGCCGTACCCACCTTCCCTGCCTCCGCTCCGGTAATGACTGCCACGGGCTCCGCCGACGAGCGCGCGCGCTCGATGCGCGACCGCTGCTCCGGTGTCAGTACCGACTCCGCATTTCTCAGCGTACCGGTCGCCGCTACGGTGTAGTTCGAAGGGAGCGTCAGGCTCACGTCAAAGCTGCCGTATTCCAGATAGAACTCACCCGCACCGATATACGGGTCGTGATTCCATCCCCGGACGTCGTCGTAGACGGCGAGGCGAGGATACCATTGCGCGATCTGGTAAAGGGACCCGTCACGACCCATTCGTCCGGCCCCATACGGTGGCACGGTAAAGCGCCACTCTACTTCCAGATCTAAAGCCCGACCGGGTGCCAGGGCGCGAGGAAGGTCGACCCTCATGGTGGTTCCATAGATCGCGGGTCGCAGCTCCTGGCCGCCACTGCGCACGTGCTCCAGGGTGACACCCCCATCAAAACCCTTGCAGGAGAAGTCGAAGGTGGAGCCGAGAAAGATCAGGGGCGGTTGGTCGAGCTTTTCGGTGATGCCGGAGCGGCTGCAGATGTTCTGTTCCAGAAACATCCACAGATAGGGAAGCGGGTCAGGAGAGTTGTTGGTGTAGCGGATCAGCTCCCGGCCGCGGATAACGTGCGTTGCTGTGTCGAGGGTCGCATTGATTCGATAGTCCACCCTTTGCTGCCAGTATGCGTGGCCGGGTCGGCCGGAGCTGGCCCGGTAGGGAGTCGGCGCTGGAAGTGACAGCTGCGGTCCCGTCTGGCCGAGGGCAGGGACTGCAAGCGACAGCAGGCCGAAGAAAGCGCAAAGGCAAGACGGCCGATCATAGACGCTCCAGGAGCGGAAGGTCGCGGGAACTTATGCGGGTCGAAGGAGCGGGCAAGCCGGGCGGTTGGGGGCTGGCGCAAACCGGGATCATGTCACATTTTGGCGCCCTCTCTTTTTACCTAACAGGAGGAGTCATGTCTTACGGTGCGCAACTTGGCGCCGCAGTGGCGCTCGCGGCTGCACTCACGGCCTGCAGCGGCACGGAGCGCCCATCTGCCGACACAACCGCTTCGGCAGGAACTTCGGTGCGGGCCGCTCCCGCTGCGATCACGGTGACGGCCAAAGATTACTCGTTCGAGGGTCCCGCACAGGTGTCGGCAGGAGCCGTCACCATCGCCCTAGAAAATCACGGCAAGGAGGTTCACCAGGCGCAGCTCGTCAAGCTGGAAGAGGGAAAGACGGTCAAGGATTTGGCTGAGGCCCTGAAGCATCACGGCCCTCCGCCTTCGTGGCTCAAATGGATGGGGGGGCCCAACGCCGCTGCGCCTGGGCAGCGGGTAAATGCCACTTCAGTGCTTGCGCCGGGGCAGTATGCCTATCTCTGTCTGATACCCAGCCCGGACGGGAAGATGCATGTTGCCAAGGGAATGCTCCGGCCCTTTGAGGTAACGGCCGCATCGTCCGCCTCGTCGGCTGAACTGCCAGCCGCCGACCACACTATTAAGCTGGCGGACTATGACTTCCAGCAGTCTCAGCCCCTTACTGCAGGCCGACATACGATTCTGGTAGAGAACGCCGGGCCTCAGCCGCATGAGCTGGTGCTGCTCAGATTGCCTCCTGGCAAGAGAGTCGAGGATTTTGCGCGATGGGCCGAGACCATGAAGGGGCCACCGCCGGCTGAGCCAGTGGGTGGAGTTGTGGTCCTGGACAAGGGGGCCCGGGCGACATTTACCGCGGATCTCCAGGCCGGCGACTACGGACTCATCTGCTTCGTGCCAGACAGCAAGGACGGCAAGCTGCACCTTGCGCACGGAATGATGAAAAACATCAAGGTGAGCTGAGACAGGTCCCTCGCCGAAAGTCGACCGGCAGACAATCGAAGGCACGTCCGCTCCAGAGGCCCCTGCCTTGTGCTCGGGCCTCTTGTTGCGCTCGGCCGAATCGATCGGCGTATTTTACGTTCGGCGGGACGGTGTACTGGACAGCCCATCCGTCCTTCAATAATGCTTCGTTGACAAGCACCGATTCTCTCCACGCGTACGCGAGCGCGCGGCCGTAGCGATCCGCCGGGGCCACATCACTTTCCAACTTCAGCTTTGTTCCTGGTGGTACCATCCGAAGCAACGCCGCACGAGCCTGTCCACCATACGGACCCTGCTGCTGCTCCGGGCCATCTATTCCTATGAGGCGGATCCTGCGGCCATCCCGGCAGCGGAAGCTGTCACCATCCGAGATGTGGGCAACCACGCAGTCTGAGGTCTCGCTGGCCCGGAAGACGTGAGTGAGCGCAATTGAAGGAAGCCGCCGTCAGCCCGAAGGCCAGAACGGCAAACCCAGGATTCGGCATGCTTGGCATGGACTAAATCAAGTTGAGGGATTCAGTGGATCCTAGCAGTGCAGGTCACGTGGCGGTGAGCGGCGCAGGAGGACTCATCGGCAGCGCTCTTCTTCGTCGACTGGTGGCCGGAGGTTACCGGGTGAGCCCACTGGTCCGTCGCACGCCCGGACCGGGGGAGATCGGCTGGGATCCTGAGGCCGGGCGGCTCGACCCGCGAGATCTTCAGGGAGTCGACGCCATCGTCCACCTCGCTGGAGAGAACATCGGCACTCGTTGGACGGAGACTCGGAAAGCCAGAATTGTGAGCAGCCGGGTCAAGGGAACGCGGCTGCTGAGCGAAACGGCGGGTGTTATGGCTCAGCCTCCGAAGGTGTTGATCTCGGCTTCTGCCGTGGGCATCTACGGCAATCGCGGAGACGAGATCCTGACTGAGCAGAGTCCCTTGGGAGCAGCGGATGACTTTCTCGTATCCACGGGGCGGCAATGGGAAGCTGCGGCGGATCCTGCCCGCGCGGCTGGAATCCGTGTCGTCCACCCCCGCTTTGGCTTGGTGCTCAGTCCGGATGGTGGTGCCCTCGGTCGGATGTTGCTGCCCTTCCGCCTGGGTATCGGTGGCCGTCTCGGATCCGGCTCCCAGTGGATGAGCTGGATCTCGATCGACGATGCCGTGACCGCGCTGACCCTTCTCATGGTAAACGACGCAGGTGCTGGTCCGGTGAACGTCACCTCACCCGAGCCAGTCCGGAATCGAGACTTTACCAGCACACTGGGCCGCGTCCTCTCTCGGCCCACCGTCCTGCCCGTGCCATCACTTGGCCTCCGCCTGGTGTTCGGGGAGATGGCGGACGCAGCGCTCCTTGGGAGCACCCGGGTAGTGCCCCAACGTCTCCTCGAGCTGGGATTTGAGTTCCACCATCCGGACCTGGAATCCGCGCTGCGCGATGTGCTCCGCGGGGATGCCGGCGCTAGTTTTCCGTCATGACGGGAGCCAAAGCTGTGGTCCTCTTGAGCGGTGGAATGGATTCGACCACCACCGCCGCTTTAGCGATGAGTCGTGGTTTCGACGTACATGCCGTCACGTTCCGATACGGGCAGCGGCACCAGGCCGAGCTTGCGGCCGCCCGCCGCGTCGCCGAGCGCCTGGGAGTGGCGCAGCACGTGATGTTGAACGTCGATCTGCGTGCGTTGGGTGGCTCCGCACTCACCGGCGACACACCGGTTCCCAAAGACACACCGCTCGATGACATAGGTGGGCACATTCCCGTGACGTACGTGCCCGCCCGCAATACCATCTTTCTCTCGCTTGCTCTCGGCCTGGCTGAGGTTGTCGGAGCCTCGGACATCTTTCTGGGAGCCAACGCGCTCGACTACAGCGGCTATCCCGACTGCAGGCCCGAATTCATCCGTGCATTCGAGGCAATGGCAAATCTCGCCACCCGTGCCGCCACCGAGCAGGGTCGCCGAATCACGATCCACACGCCCCTGATCCAGCTATCAAAACGGGAGATCGTCGAGCTTGGGCTGAGCCTCGGCGTTGACTTTGGTCTCACCCTCACGTGCTACGATCCCGGTCTTGAAGGAGCCGCCTGTGGTCGCTGCGATGCGTGCCTGCTGCGCCTAAAGGGCTTCCGGGAGGCAGGGCTCGAGGATCCAGCTCTGTATCAAACAATGGGAGGAAGAACGTGAGTGGGTGTAGGAAAGGCGTGAGCGGTGAGCTCGAACTCTCATCAACCCCGAGAACGCAAGCCGAGCCCACGCACGGTCCTCATGACCTACGCTGTTAAGGAGATCTTCTATACCCTGCAGGGAGAGGGCGCGAATACCGGCCGAGCTGCGGTGTTCTGCCGCTTTGCCGGCTGTAATTTGTGGACTGGCCGAGAGCACGACCGCGGGAGTGCCGTCTGCCAATTTTGCGATACCGACTTCGTAGGCACCACCGGTCCCGGCGGCGGAAGCTTCGCCACGGCGGAGGCGCTCGCAGCGGCGGTATCGAATACCTGGCCGCCGGGAAATCCGGAAAGCCGATTCGTGGTATGCACTGGAGGCGAGCCGCTCCTTCAGCTGGATGAGCCTCTGGTGAGCGAGCTCCATCGCGCAGGCTTCGAGGTCGCCGTCGAGACAAACGGCACTTTGCCGCCGCCTTCCGGCATCGACTGGCTATGTGTGAGCCCTAAGGCGGGTGCAGTGTTGGAGATCCATCGTGGCGACGAGATCAAGCTCGTTTTCCCGCAGCCCGGCGCTGAGCCCGAGCTGTTCGAGGAACTTTCCTTCCGCCATTTCTTTCTACAGCCCATGGATGGCCCGGACCAGCACGCTAACACCGATGCCGCGCTTCACTACTGCCTGACACATCCGCGCTGGCGGCTGAGCCTCCAGACGCATAAGCTTCTCGGCATTCCGTGAGCGGGGCGGCGGGGCAGCAGGGCAGCGGGGCAATCGACGAGGTACGAACGTCCGCTGTAGTCTGCTGCTTTATCGTCCCGTATTTTCATCCCCGGGAGCTTTTCCTGGCCCACCGCCCCGCTGCCCCTCTGCCCCGCTGAGAATGCACGGCTACTCCGACCGCATCAATCACGCGTTCGCCTTTGCCGCCAAATACTACGGCGCGGTGGCCCCTGCCGGCTCCGGCATGGACTACATGGCTCACCCGGCCAACGTGGCGGTCATCCTCTCGCGTCATGGTTCCGATCAGATCACGATCGTGGGCGGCATCCTGCACCATGTACTGGAGGAGGCGGTTCCCGACAAACGCCCGGTGCTGGAGCGGAAGATCAGCGACAAGTTCGGGCCCGTTGCGCTGGCGATCGCGAAGGATGCCCTGGAGCCCAAGTTCGATCGACGGGGAGGCGAGCGCGCGTGGCAAGCACGAAAACAGGAGTACCTCGCCCAGCTCGCGATCGCCGAGCCCAGAGCGCTGGACATCTGCGTTGCTGATGAGATCCATGCCTGTGGCTCCACCATAACAGCCTTGCGGCGCCTGGGCGTCGAATACCTGCGGACCTTCTCGCGCGCAGGATCTGAACAGACGATCTGGTGGTATCGCTCGATGCTGGAGATCCTGGACACCCGCTCCGACTGGCCCCAGCGAGAGATGATGACCGAGTTGCGACTGATGAGCGCAGACCTCGTGCGGAGCCTGCGCCAGAGAGAAGAGGACCTGTGAGCCGCCTTACCCTGTATTCGCTGCTCGGAATCCTTGGCTGTGCCGGGAGCGCACCCCCTCCAATTCCGCTGAAGCCGGTTCGATTCCTGCTCGTCAACGACGTCTACGTCGCTGATACCGTTTCCGGAGGCCGCGGAGGTCTGGCTCGCGTCGCTACCGTCCGGAACCGCCTGGCTGATCAGGGCCGGATCCTCTTCGTGCTGGCTGGTGATGTGCTCAGCCCGAGTGTGCTGAGTAAGTACTACAATGGGCGGCAGATGGTCGAAACCTTCAATGCCGCCAAGCTGGATTACGCGACGTTCGGCAATCACGACTTCGACATCGAGGCCGATACGCTTGCCTCGATGATCGCCGCGTCGAAGTTCAAGTGGCTCTCCAGCAACTGCAGCCTGGCGAACGGCTCACCGATTCCGAAGGTGCTCCCGTGGGACACGCTCCGGGTCTCGGGCCACAAGGTGGGTCTGTTCGGCCTCACACTTCAGGGGCCCTATCGTCCCGAGATACGCTGTACCGACCCCGACAGCGCGGCCAAGCGGACGGTCGAAACCCTGTCGGCCGAGGGCGCAGATCTGATCGTCGCGCTCACCCACCAGGGCGTGAAGGCAGACCGTGACCTCCTCGTTCGCGAGCCTGGCATCGATCTCGTGCTGGGCGGCCACGAGCACGAGGCGCTGGACTCGACCGTCTCCGGCCGGCACGTCGTGAAGGCGGACGCCAACAGTGAGACCGCGCAATTCATCACCCTGTGGGGCGGAAAGGGCGGTTGGCGGCAGGCGATAGGACTGGTGCCGATCGATGCGTCACTGCCGGCGGACACCGCCGTGGCCAGAGTCGTGAAGGAGTGGAACGACAGCCTCAAGAAGCAGCTCGGTCCGGAGCAGACCGTTGGCAATACCGCCGCGCCGATCGACCCGATGGTCAGCCTCTCCCGCCGAAGAGAGTCGATGCTCGGCGATCTCGTTACCGATGCCATGCGGGCGGGAACCGGCTCCGATGTAGCCCTGCTCAACTCCGGAACACTGCGACTCGACCGGGTAATTCCCCCGGGCGCCGTCACCAATCATCATATCGAATCCATTTTCCCATTCCCGGATCAGACCCGCATCATCACCTTTCTGATGACCGGCGCGCGTCTCAGGCAGGTGCTCGAGCGCAGCGTCTCACGCGGCGTGCTCGGCTCCGGTGGCTTTCTTCAGGTCTCGGGCCTCACGTTCAGATTCGATCCGGCAAAACGCTCCGGACACCGGATAGTGGGTGATATACGCCGGAGCAGTGGTGCTGTGTTGAGGTCTGTAGATACGGTGAGAGTCGCGGCCGGCGCGTACACCGCTTGCGAGAAGGGCGATGGTTACGAAGTTCCCGAGGCAGCAGGCGCTTGTGTGCAGCAGGATTCGGCCCCACGCGCCGCCGACCTGCTGATTCGGTACATTGCCGATTCATTGAACGGACGGATAGAAGAGCCGCGGAGCTCTCGGGTCATACAGGCTGGAAACACGAATCCCGGCTGAGCTGTTGGCTCGCCGGGACAAGTAGCCTTAGCAGTTTTTGTCACCCAGGCTGCAAAGCTGAAATCCCTGGGGCCCTTGCGGGCTATGTCGTTATCCTTAACTCCCTTAAACATAACTTGATCATCCTTTCCGGTCAACCTCCTCTGCTCCCCTCCAACACATCGGGCTTGTATTATTGGGGATGGGTTTGACCCCTTACCCATCCTTAGCAACCCTACCCAGTGCCTTTGCAGCCGCTTGCCGGCTCTCCCGTACCGATGGAGAGCTGTTCGAGCGATGCCGGGTGGCCTTGGTACGTCGATTCCAGAGTGAACGGATCTGGTTCACACTGGTCTCCCCCGCGGAGGCACTGCCGCGGGTCGGCCCCGCCACCGGGTTCGAGGAGGCGCTGGAGGTCGCGCGACTGGCCAGTGGCGAGACCGAAGTCGTCATCCACGCTGAGCCCGTAGCTGCCAAAGAGATGCGTCCGGTGGCCATGTCGCTGGCACTCGGCCTCAGCGTGGTCATCGAGTTGCGCAGCATCCTGCTGGAGCGCCAGGCCGCCCTGGATGACGCCGTATTTCAGCTTCGTGCCCTGCGACAAGTGGCTCGGCTCCTCTCCTCGGTTCATTCGACCGAAGAAACGGAGCAGCTGATCCTCGACTTCATGGCAGAAGTGTTCTTTGCCTGGTGGGCTTGCCTGTATCGCCCTGAGGGAAACAGCTACGTGCCGAGCGTGTTTCGTTCGTTGAATGACCGACTGCGCCCGGCACCCATCGATCAAAGGGAGCTCGACGAAGCACTGCCTCCAGGAAGCGCGGCAACCGGCATCGAGGACAGCCGGCTTACGGAGCTGGTCGGGCCGGGAGCCGAGTTGGTGGTGCCGCTCGATGCCGGAGCCGAGCGGATGGCCATCCTGGTGCTGGGATCGCGAATCAGCGACAAGCTGTACGGCCGAGCGGAGTCGGAGCTCGCCGGAACTCTCTCATTTGCAGCCGCCATCGCGCTCAAGAACTCGGAGTTAGTGGAGCAGCTGCACAGCGCTGCCACGACCGACGAGCTGACCGGACTGTTCAACCGGCGCGCGCTGGAGGAACGACTCGGCTCCGAAATCTCGCGTAGCCTCCGGCATCAGCTGCACACCAGCGTGCTTCTGCTGGACCTGGATCGGTTCAAGGTCGTCAATGATACGATGGGCCATGCCGCCGGGGACCGCCTGCTGGTCCAGGTCGGCCAGGTGTTGCGCAGGCAGTGCCGTGCACTCGATGTCGTGGGCCGACTGGGTGGCGACGAGTTCCTCGTCATCCTTCCAATGACCAAGCCGGTGGAAGCCCGGGTGTTCGTTGCCCGGGTTCAAGCCAGTCTCCGAGAGCTGGAGAAGACCAATCCTGAATTCGGCGCCTGTACGCTGAGTATGGGGATTGCGGAATCTCCGCACCACGGAACCACCGTCAGCAGTGTGCTTGCGGCGGCGGACAACGCCTTGTATCGCGCCAAGCGCGGCGGCAGGAACACCGTCGAGGTCGCGGAGATCTAGTCTCGATGCTTCAATCCGAATTTACCCTGCTGGGCGATGCCGTCTGGCTGGATTTCGTCAACACCGCGCGCGGACGCGTGCACTCACCACCCGACCTGCTCTGCAATCCGTCTGCTCTGGCCCGGTGGGCCCGGGCGCAGAGCCTGGAGTGGGACGAGGGATACGCTCCTCCCTCATTGGCCGAGGCGTTGATGTTCCGCGAGCGCCTGACTTCGCTGGCCGAGGCACTGCATTCCGATCAGCAGCCTCCAAGCGGATCTATCAGCGCCATCAACGAACAGCTGGCCCGGCACAGCGGCCATCACCAACTCACCCGAGTGAGCGGCGAGTGGCAGCTTCGATTCGCGCCGGTGCAGCGCCCTACCCTGCTGTTGGCGATTGCCGCCTCCGCGGCTGAGGTTCTCTCCCATCCATTACTCCTCGTGCGGCGATGTGCCGGGGAGAGCTGCTCCCTCTTCTTCACCGACGACTCACCCAATGAGCGCCGGCGCTGGTGCAGCTCAGCCATATGCGGCCGCCAGGTGACGATCGAGCGACGGCGCGGGCTGCTGCGCTGACCACCGACGAGCCCACCCGCTACTACGAGCGCACCAATGCAGCGCTTGGCGATCGATACCGGCTCGAGCGGACGGTAGCCGTATCGCTCGAGCGCGTCCTCTTCGAAGCCCAGGACTTGATCCTCAGGCGTCGAGTCAGCCTGCGGGTAAACTTCTACACTGACGAGCCCACCCGTGTCTGGTTCGTTCGTGAAGCGGAAGCGCTCGGCCGGCTCGACCACCCCGCCATCAGGCACGTCTACGATGCGGGCGTGATCGGAGAACTGGCATTCCGCGTAGGGAACTGGATCGATGGCGAAGGCCTGCAGGGTGCGCTGCAGCGAGGTCCCCGTCCCATTCCCATGGTCCATACCCTTGCCCGGGACCTGCTCAGCGCGCTGGAGCACGCGCATACCCAGGGAGTCATTCTCCGCAGAATCGTCCCGGCATCCGTGCTTCTGAGCTCCTCAGGGCGAGCCATCGTCTCGGACGTCCGCTATTGCAGCTACATGCTTCCCGCCATTCCGCCTGGAACGGTGCCCCAGGGCCTCGCGTTCATGGCCCCGGAGCTGCGCGACGGCAGCCCGGGAGATCCAACCAGCGACGTGTATACGGCTGGTGCCCTCCTCTACCTCGCAATTACGGGACAGGAGCCCCCGCTCGACCCTACCATGTTGCGACGTCCCACGGAGCTTAGACCGGCCTGCCCTCGAGCGATCGAGCGGATTGTCCTTCGCGCCATGCGCCCAGCACAGGACGATCGGTACCTGACGGCCGCGGAAATGCTGGAAGACTTTGCCAGTGACGCGGGGACCTTCGAGATGCCGGCCGTGGCCGTGGAACAGGGGCCCGTGGCTGAGGCAGAGGATAAGGCACGATGGGAAAAGCGGCTCCGGAGAGCGCTGGGAGACGACTACGAGCTGCTGTCGTTGCTGGGCACCGGCGGCTTCGGGCGAGTGTACCGCGTGCGAGATCTCCATCTGGAGCGCGAAGTCGCCCTCAAGGTTCTGCAGCCGCTGCTGACCCGAGACCCTGAGGTTGTGGAGCGATTCCGGCGTGAAGCGCAGCTTGCCGCCGGGCTCCGCCATCCCAATATCGTCAACATCTACGACATCGGCGGCCGCTCCGGCCTACTCTGGTATACCATGGAGCTCATCGATGGCCCCAGCCTGGCTCAGCTGGTTGATCGGGATGGACCGCTGCCGTTGGACAAAACGCTGCGCCTTCTCCGCGAAGCGTTGTCGGCACTCGCCCACGCACACGGCTCCGGACTGGTCCACCGCGACATCAAGCCCGAGAACATGCTGATCGACCGTACCGGCAGCGTTCAGATCACCGATTTCGGTCTGGCGCTCGCACTACGGGGAAAGTACGGAGGGGCCACGAGTCAGAGCGGCACCCCTCAATTCGCCAGCCCCGAGCAACTGCTGGGTGAGCGTGTAGATCAGCGCTCTGACCTCTACAGCCTCGCTGCGGTCGCGTATTACGCCCTGCTGGGAACACCACCGTTCCCCGGCCTCACAGTAGAGCAGGTGCTGGCCAAACAGACTACCAACCAGTTCCCCACGTCACGCGGCCGACGAGATGACGTCAGCGAAGCCCTCGAGCAGGTGCTGGACCGCGCGTTGAGCGCCGATGTCTCCCAGCGGTACCCATCCGCGGCTGAATTCCTTCAAGCGGTGAATCACGCCGTAGGCGCAACCGGACGCGAGCCGGTCACCGACTGGGCCCGGGCGGCGGCCCGCTGGTTTCGCGGCTCCCCCCTTGACTAAACGCTATGGCCATACAGATTTGTCCCCCGACAGGATACCCCAATCGAAGTCTGATCGACCAGCATAGTGGCAATCAGAGACCCGGGGCAATTCGCGGGTCTTTTCATTTTTTATGACGCGGGACAGGCCTGCGATCATAAAAACCCGGCCTCCGGGCCTTACCGGAGACCGCGCAGTCAAATCAACAGGAGTAGTCGCAATGGCTCGCACCATCGGCACGGTGAAGTGGTTCAACGACGCGAAGGGTTTTGGGTTCATCACTCCGGAGAACGGGGACAAGGACTGCTTTGTCCACCACACCGCCATCAAGGCTGAGGGGTTCCGCAGTCTTGCCGAAGGCGACCGGGTTGAGTTCGACATCGTGCAGGGTGCGAAAGGCCCCGCCGCCGAGAACGTCACCAAGGTCAAGTAGCCGCAAGGCGTCGCCTCGCTGGTCAAACGAAATGGGCCGCCACATGGCGGCCCATTTTCGTGTCTAGAACAGTCTCGAAGTAAAGACTACTTCCAGGAAAAGGCGCAGACGCTTTTTACTTGACGTTGTCTTCTAGACGTTCCATCTCGACATCATTTATGCCGATAGATCACCCGGCCACGCGTTAGATCATACGGCGACAGCACCACGCTGACGCGATCTCCTTCGAGTACCCGGATCTTGAACTTGCTCATCTTTCCAGCAGCGTATGCGAGAATTTCGTGACCATTCTCGAGCAGAACTCGATAGTTCCGGTCCGGCAGAACCTCGGTAACCACCCCTTCCATCTCGATACCTTCTTCTTTGGCCATCCAGGCCCTCCCCCAAGAGTTACCGAGGCGCGACGCTGCCCCGGGTGCTACCGGCGGTGGAATCTTGCGGCTCCGTGGCCGGGACGCAACCTACGCGCGATTCGCCGCCCGCGCCTTGTTGGGCGACTGGGTGCCCGCCAAGGTCGGAAGCTTTGACCTGATGCGACCGATCTCGCGCTCGATCAGCTGGACCAACTCTCCGATCGCACTCTCATCGAAGGTGAGCTCCGCCCCGGCGGTCCGGTAAATGACTGGCAGGCTGTGCACCGCTCCCAGCGCGAGAGCTTTGCGGTAGAGTGCGACTGCTTTGACGGGATTCTCGAGACTGTTCCGCCAGACTTGCAGCGCGCCGATCTGCGCGATGCCGTATTCGATGTAGTAGAACGGATACAAGAAAATGTGCAGCTGGCGGTACCACCGCGCCTTGCGCTCCTGATCCATGCCCGTCCAGTCCACACCCCGCTCGAAGCGCTGTCGCAGCCTGAGCCACTCGGCATCTCGGGCTTCGGCGTCTCCACCTTTTCCGCTGGTGTAAATCCAGGTCTGGAAGGCATCCACCGAGGCGATGTGCACCAGGCTCAGGAGAATATCCTCCAGGTGTTCCAGTCGGGCACTCAAAGAGTCTTCCACGGCAAAGTATCCAACGGGTTGCGTCAAGTGAGGAGCCGCAAGGAGCTCCATGGACATGGACGCCAGCTCTGCCGCTTCAGACCCGGGGTGCCGCTGCCAGATCAAAGGTTGATCGTGGGCAGCGAATGCGTGAAACGCATGCCCCGCCTCATGCAATAGCGTGTTGACATCATCTACGAGGCCCACTGCATTCATGAAGATGAAGGGGCGGCCGTTGAAGTGGAGGGTTTCGCAGTATCCGCCCGGCGCCTTCCCCTTTCGGCTCTCCAGATCGAGCAGGCCCTCGTCGATCATGACCTGGAACTTGCGGCCAAGCTCGGGATCCACGTTCTGGAACACACGTTGCGCCGTCCCTACCAACTCAGCCGCGTTGTTGAAGGGCCGTATGGCTTTCGGGCGGTAGGGATCTACGGCGAGGTCCCACGGGCGGAGCACGTCCAGACTCAGACGCTGGCGGCGAGACTCGAGGACACGCTCGACAGCGGGGACGACGGTGTGCTCGACTGCCCGGTGAAATCGCTCGCAGTCCTCCGGGGTATAGTCGAATCGGAACTTTGCCGGGAAGATGTAGTCGCGGAAATTGGCAAAGCCCGCGTTGCGCGCTGCCTGCTGCCGGAGCTGGTACATCTGGTCGAACAGGCCCGCCAGCTCATCTCGGCGATCGATATATGGCTGGCTCGATGCCCGAAATGCACGCTCCCGAATCGCACGGTCAGAGCTCTTGAGGAACGGCTGCAGCTGCGGCAGCGGCCGCTCCACTCCTTCCCACTCCACCATGATGCTGCCGGTGATCCGCTGGTAGCGGGCGCTGTGCTCCTCCAGCTCGGCGAAGATGCGGACGTTCTCATCTCGGAAAATTCCGATCTGGGTGCGGAATCGAGCCAGCGTCGTCTCGAGCGTCGGTGTGGAGTAGCCGGTCTCGAGCAGCCGCTTCGCGAGGGCGACGCTCCGCTCCTCCATCTGCGGGAGCACTTCGGTCGAGAACCGCAGATGGTCGGCCTCCTTCTGAGCATCTGCGGTATCTATGGTGTACTCGATCATGGCCCGGGCCGCGGCTTCCGTAACCAGCTCCTCCAGCCGGGACCAGGTGTGCAGCCAGGCTTCCACGTTGGACGCATCGAGAGGCTGGGAGGCGAGCTCATCGAAGTACGGTACCACATCCGCCCAGCTTGCTTTCGCGAACGCCGACGGCGATTCAGGTAGATCCAATACAGACACAAAGCACTCCTTCACAAATCGTCGAATTGACAGGCCGTAAGCTAGCCGATGTCACGGGCGAGTAGGTGCACCCGCCTCGGTCCTTCCCTGCCGGTGATAGAGATACGCGAGCAGGAGAAACACCAGGCCCAGAATGAAGACGGAGCCGACCCGATACAGCGCGTCGAGCGAGGAGAGATCGTAGACCAGTACCTTGATCACCGCGAGTCCCGCCACCGCGAGTCCGGCGACCCGTGCCTGTTTCAAATTTCGCCCGAAACCCAATGCAATCAGGGCGGCAGCAAAGATCAGCCACCAGGCACTCACCGCCAGGCCAGCAGCGAGGTTCGCGTCGGCCGAAGAGAGCGTTTGAAGCCCAAAGTACCGGTTGATCTCTCCGGTTACGCCGAACAGCACCATCGCTCCCGCAATAGTCCACAGCCCCCCCTGGATCAACGGCGCCAGATTAGTGGACGTGACTGACCGCCAGAGACCCCATGCCAGGGCTACTGTCACCGCCGCGGTTCCCCACAGCGCCAGCGCCCAGGGACCGAAGAACGCCGGCTCGCCGGGTGGGCGAGTGAGCAGCGCGCCAGTGAACAGTTGGTCGAGTGTGGCCCACAGAGTTGCCAGTGCATACCACCGACCGTCATCTCGTTGGAACAGATGATCCGAACCCGCCCACAGAACCGTGAGCGCAAGCAGCGCCCACACCAGCTCTACGCCGCTCCACTGCTGCCAAGCGGCGACGCCCAGGGCTGCCGCTCCTACCAGGGCGAACACTGGTCGGTTGCGATGGTACCCGGCAAACAGGTAGGGCAACGCGATGATCAGCGCGAGGGCTCCAGGGCGGGCGTCGAACCACCTTTCCCCTACTCCGTAGAGCGCCCAGCCCACCAGGAACGGAGTGAGCAGAAAATAGAACGCTTCTCCCAACGACCAGCCCGGCATCCCCGCTGTGGGAGAGAGATGAAGGGGGAAGATCTGTGTCGAGCGGAGTGCATACCACCAGACCGGCGCCGCCAGCAGGACACCCGCGCCGAGTATGGCCCACGGCTCGTTTAGGCGTGTGCTCGCAGCCGCGAGGAACGCCCAGCCTCCGCCGAAGCTGAGGAACCGGGTTTCCCACCAGCGCTCCTTGAGCCCGACATAGATGCCGGCTGCACCGCCAAGCACGCCGTAAACCAGCAGACCCCAGGGAGGGCCGCGTTCTGCGGCGCCGCTGAACGCGACTCCGAAATAGCTGAGCGCGACCACCAACATCGTGAGACGCCAGTGTCTGCGCGCGGCAACCAGTCCCAGCCCCGCAGCCATACAGGCGAGGTACAGCAGCAAGAGTCCAGCGTTTGCCTGATCCTGACCCAGGAGAATCGGCGCGAAGAAGGCGCCCAGTGCGGCCGTGGTCCCCAATGCTTCCACGTCGATGGCATACGCGATCATGGCCAGAGCCACCGAAACCAGAGCGAGAGCAAAGATGCCCGTGGTCGGCGGCAGCACACCGTAGAGACGGCCCGCTGCCCACACGCTCAAATAGATGATTGCAGCGCCGCACCCGATCAGTGCCGCACCATACGTGCGGTAACGCGGCTGCAGCCGCCACCCAATAGCTCCCACGGCGACACCGCAGATCACACCTCCGATGCAGCGCATGAGAGGAGAGATCCAGCCGCGATCGAAGGAAAGACGGAGCAGGTAGCCCGCAGCCAGGATCAGCGCCACCACGCCCACGGCGAGCAGCACCCGCTGACCGATCCACTGTTCAGAGGAAAGCAGGGCCGCTGGGCTGCGCGATACGGGAGCAGCGGGGCGGCCGGGCGGTGGGGCAGCGGCCGGAACCGGGCGGTGAGGCGGTGAGGCCGGCGGTGGAGCCTGCCCCGCTGCCGCGCTGCCCGGCTGTCCGCCTGCCCCGCCACCACGCTGCACCGCCGCACGAGCCAATGCGGCTTCCAATGCGGCTACGCGCTCTTCCAGACGTGCTATTCGGTCTCCCTCGCTCATCAGGCTCCCGCTCCTTCCGCTGCACGCCTCACGGGTCTGCGGTGAACCTCCACCTGGAATGCCATGATGGCCATCAGTCCGACACAGATCGCCGCGGCCCAGTAGGGCCAGCCGTGGCCGAGCCGCTGGAACAATGTCGTGGCCAATAGTGGCGCCACGACGCGGGCGATGCCGGCGAACGTCTGGGAGACTCCCATTGTGGTGCCGAGCTCACCTGGTTCGGAGTAGCGCGACATCAGTGAGGTCGTGGCCGGAAACAGGAGTGCCGTGCCAATGGGGACGCCGGGAATGACGAGTGCAAGTGTCCAGAGATCGCGAGGAAGCGGATACAACGCAAGCCCCAGGACCAGGATACCGATCCCGGCTCGCATCGCCCACGTCTCGCCAATCCGGTCCACGATGGGACCCAGGAGCAGACTTCTCATCACAAACGAGAGAACTCCGACATAGAGGAAGACGTATCCAATCGTCTTCTCATCGACTCCGAACTCAGCGCCCAGATACAGAGCCATGATCGAGGTGTTGGAGGAGAAGGCCAGCATGCCTACCCCATAGATCCAGAGGAGACGACCGATCGGAGAGCCCGGATGACGGAGAGCTTGCCATGCCGGATGCCATAGGGGCCGCATCGCCCGAGCTGCCGCACCCGCCGACTGCTTCCGCGACTCCGGCAACCATTTCCAGGCGAAGATCACGTTGGTGAGACAGAGCGCCGCAGCGATCAGCCCCGGCGCAGCTTGGCCGAAGTGCGCCGCCGAGGAGCCGATCGCCGGACCGACCATGACGCCAGCGGATGTAGCGGCGGAAAGCCATCCCAGCGCGCGAGCCCGGTCAGCGGGTGCTACCGTGTCGGCTACGTATGCCTGGGCCACGCCGGTGGTCCCTCCTCCGGCGCCCTGAACGATCCGTGAGAGGTACAGCAGCCATACGCTGTCGGCGAGGCCAAACACGACATACGCGATCGCCGACGCACTGAGACCGATCAAAAGCGCCGGTCTGCGTCCGTATCGGTCCGATACCCGCCCCCACAGGGGCGCCGCAATCAGCTGGGCAATGGAGTACGACGCAATCAGCTGACCTACAATTATGGGTGACGCATTGAGCTTCAGTGCATAGAACGGCAGCAGCGGAAGCACGATCATGAAGCCGATCATGTCCACAAAGTTCACGCCGATGAGCACGGCCAGCCGGCGAAACTGGCTTGGAGATCGAGTCGGCGGCGGCGTCATCCCCCGCTACCCTGATCGGCGCCGAGGGCGAAGACGGCGGCACTCACAGCCATGAGGACCACACCATAGGCGGCGGCCACACCAACGTCCGATTGTCGCAAACTCGAGAGAATCTCCAGCGAGATCGGCCGGGTGTCATAGGTGTACAGCATGATCGAGGTGACGAAGTCTCCAAATGCGGTAACGAACGCCAGACTGGCTCCTGCAACGAGCGCGGGACGAAGCAGTGGCAGGGTCACACGTCGCAGGGTGCGCCAGCGTCCTGCCCCCAGGGTGGCGGCGGCCTCGTCGAGCGACGGATCGAGCGCGCGAAATCCCGCCAGGATCGCTCGGCTGGTAATGGGCAGGTTCCTGACGAGATATGCGAGCGGAAGGATCCACAACGTGCCTACCAGCACGAAACGACCGGTCCAAGGCGCCCTGACGCTGAATGCGGTGGCGAGAGCGATGGCAAACACGGTGCCGGGCACAGCCCACGGCAGCGCGAGAACGGCTTCGATCAATCCGCGGCCCCGCACCCGGCGCCGCACCGCCAGCAGCCCCGCCATGAGAGCAATACCCACGGCAGCGGCAGTGGAGATGCAGGCGAGCCATATGCTGTTGAATAGCGGACGGGCTCGTACCGGATCCTCGATGAGCGTCAGGTAATTGCGCCAGGTGTACGCGGGGGGGATCGGCTCGGTGGTCCAGGTACCCAGCGGCACGAAGGAGACCAGCAGCAAAGTCAGGTGGGGCAGCAACAGCAAGAGAGCGAGTCCCCATCCGAGCAGCGCGAGGAAAATCCGGACGCCGCGTCCGCGCACCCGGATACGGAGGGGGGCTGTGCCTTTGCGTCCGCCGGCAAGGTCTAAGCCCTGCGGCCCGCGGAGTAGCCAGAGTCCGATAAGAGCGATCAACGTCAAAGACACGGTCTCGATCATCGCCAGCTCATTATCTCCGTTGAGTCGGGTCGCCACGATCTGTGTAGTCATGACCCGGAATCCACCACCGAAGATGTAGGGGGCGCTGAACGAGGCCAGCGACGTCATGAACGTGAGGAGCGCCGCACCGGTGAGCGAGGGATACAGCAGCGGCAGCACCACGCGACGCAGGGTGCGCCACCGCCCTGCACCCAGGCTCGAGGCCGCCTCGAGGACCGAGGCATCGAGCGAGGCCAGCCCGGAGCGGGTGAACAGGTAGAAGTAGACGTACATGGAGTACGCGTGGACCAGGAGGATCGCTCCGGCACCCTGCAGCGTCCATGGCGCCTCTTCGAGATCGAGCAGGCGTTGCAGCAGCAGGGAGATGAACCCGCTCTCGCCATACAAGAACAGGAAGGCGATCACGCCCACGAGCGGAGGGAGCACAGCCGGCAGAGCCACGAGCCAACCCAACACCGACCGCCCAGGGAAATCGTAGCGGCCGAACAGGAAGGCCAGTGGAATGCCGATGGCTCCGGCAAGGACGACGCTCAGGAGGGAAATCCACACGCTTCCCCACAGAGCCTGGGCTTCATTACGCTGCCTGAAGAACATCCGGACGAACTCGAGGGTCCAGCCACCCGGCCCGAAGAAGCCTTCGATGAGAACGAGGACGAGCGGATAGACGATGAGCCAGATCAGCAGGACCAGCAGCAGTCCACCCAGAAGCTCGAGCCGCCGGCCGCGCGTCATGGGGAACGAGGCGGAAACAGGTGGATTCCGCCTCCGGCCCGACGACTTGGCATGACCCCCACCCGCTCCCCGGCACTCACGGAGCGGGGAGGGCCAGTGACCTCGAGTGAGGCGCCTGCATCAGTCAGGACCGTGAACAGGCTGGAAGGACCGGTGAAGCGTCGAGCGGTGACAGTTCCCACCAGAGCGCCAGGCACTGGAGGCATGAGCCGAAGGGCTTCCGGCCGTACCACCATGAGCGCGGGCCCCACCGGGGCGTCGTTCGTGTCGGTCAGGTCCCATTCGGCGCCCTGCACGGCAATGCGGAGTCCGCGGTCGCCGGGGCCGAGTACGACTACATCGATTGCGCTGGAACGTCCCACGAACTCTGCCACGAACTCATTCGCCGGCGACGCGTACAGCTCCTCAGGCGTACCCACCTGCTCCAGCCTGCCGCCGCGAAGCACCGCCACGCGATCGCCCAGATCGAACGCCTCATCCTGCTCGTGGGTCACCAGCACCGTGGTGATGCCGACCCGTCGAATGAGCTCCCGAATCTCCCGTCGGGTGCGTTCCCGAAGAGAAGGATCCAAATTCGACAGCGGCTCATCCAGCAGCAGGACTCGTGGCTCGGGGGCCAGGGCGCGTGCCAGGGCAACCCGCTGCTGCTGACCGCCGGAGAGCTGCCCAATTCGGCGGCGCTCGAAGCCCGCCATGTCTACCAGGGTCAGCGCACGGGCCACTCTGCGGTCGAGATCATCGCCACTGACGCCGAGCGACTCCAGGCCAAAGGCGAGATTCTGCCCCACATCCAGATGGGGGAACAGCGCGTAGTGCTGAAACACCATGCCAAAGCGACGCCCCACCGGTTCCACCCCGGTTACATCCTCGCCCTCGACCACCACTCGGCCTCGGTCCGGCACCTCGAAGCCCGCCAGCAGTCTGAGCGTCGTGGTCTTGCCACTTCCGCTAGGACCCAGCATCGCGAGCATCTCGCCCCGCTCGATCGTGAGCGACAGGTCATCGACGGCCAGCGTGCCGTCGAAGCGCTTCGTCAGATGTTCAAGCTGGAGAAACGTCAATCGCTGCCTCGACTCACCCGCACCTCATTTCTTTCCGGTTCCTCTCACATACTGGTCCCAATACCGCATCCAATCAGCTCCGTGACTGGACAGGAGACCCCAATCCACATCGCTCACTACCATCTCGCGCTCTACCTCGCTCACCCAGTACGGCACCGAATCGGCCGGCAGATCTTCGCGTGCAGGCAGTCGGAAGACCTCCCGGGCCGCGAGCAGCTGCGCCTCCTGGCTTCCCACGAAATCAATGAACGCGCGTGCCGCCTCGGGATGTCGGCTTCCCCGTACCAGCCCAACGGCATCGTCGATCACAACGGTTCCGCTGCGCGGAAAAACGTAGCCGAGAGGCAGGCCCTTGGCCGCGCTGATCAGGATATCCTGAAGGTCCCAGAGGCTTACGAGTCCTTCCTGGCGCGCGAGCTTCTCGTACAGCAGGGCCGGATTGATCGTGTATGTCTTGGTCTGACCGTCGAGGCGCCGGAGCCACGCCATGCCGGCGGCAGTGTCGCCCGTCTCACGCAGGCTGCGGATCAGGATCAGCCCCCAGATAGCCCGCATCGTACCGCTGGCCATAGGATCGCGGATGATCACCTTGTTCTTCCAGCGGGGCTCCAGCACCTCATCCCAGTCTCGGGGAGCCTCGGCCCGCGAAACGGCTCGGCTGTTGAAGGCGATCACCGCTGGCGTCCGGTACACAGGAAAGTAGAGATCCTTTCGGCCCATCTCCTTCTGCTCCACGCTCGCGGCCCAGTTCGGGCGATACGGCTGCAGCAATGAGTCCTTCGTTCCGCGCTCGAAGAGCGGACTCGGTCCACCGAACCAGACGTCCGCCTGCGGATTCACCCGCTCAAAACGCAGCCGGTCCAGAATCTCTTGAGAGCCCATATCGAGCCACCTGACATCAACATCGGGCCGGTGGCGTTCAAACGCGCGTTCCAGCAGCGTCAGCTGATCACGGCCATGCGGAGAGTAGAGCACCACCGGGGTGCGTCCATCGTGAGAGCACGCGGCCAGCATGAAAAGGACGGGAAGGACCGAAAGGAGAGCCGCCCGGGGAGGGAGGAAACGTGAGGCCGGCGAGATGACCTTCCCACGATTTCCGACCTTCTCTCGACTCCCGTCACCGCCCATGTGGCAATGCAAGAATGTTTACGAAGAGTCGAAATGCTCCGGGAACGCCAGCAGGCAGCTGTCTGAAGAAGCTGAAGCCGGTGTACACGTACGTGCCCTTTCCTACAGACGCGATCAGCAGCCCGCCTCGCTGGGAAGACTCACCGGGATCATGCGTTTCCAGCACAGGTTGATAGCGCCGGTCCCAGCTCCGAGCGAAGTAGAGCCCGCGCTCCTGAATCCAGCCATTCCAGTCCGAGCTCGTGAGTCTGTTCGGCGCCCGGACGACGGAGTGATTTCGAGCTAGAATGTGAACCGGAGCTTTCTCGTCCGTCACCCGATCATGGCTCACCTGGGGACCGCCCACTGTCATGGGGTACGGCGCGAACTGCCCAGTGAAGAACCGGTGCTGCTGATACTGTACGATCAGGAGACCCCCTCCCCGAACGTACGCGAGCAGCCGGCGATTGTTGGCGACGAGGGACGAGTCGGTCTCATAGGCTCTGGGGCCGATCACGATAGCGTCGAACCGCGAGAGATTCCCCCGCCCCAACGTTTCGGGGCTCAGAAGAACCACCGGCACACCAACGCTCGACAAGGCCTCAGGTACCTGGTCCGCCGCTCCCCGCACGTAGCCGACCCGGGTGAGTCTAGGCAGCGCCATCGGCGCCATACGCACGCTGGCATTCGCCGCCTTCACGAAGGCACGTGGGCGGATATGGGGATAGTCGACCGTGAATACACCGACATCGTAGACCCGATCCTCCGAGTCACGGGCGAATGCGCGTATCTCGACCGCTCCTATCGCCATGGCTGCGGGCGGCTTTACCAGGAACTCGAACGTGGCTCGCTCATCGCGTTCGGTAAAGCTGAATCGCTGGGGAGCTACCTGCGGCCAGCCTCGTGGAAGACGAAGGCTGACGGTTCCACTTGTGGAATCAGGGGCGCCGTGGACCAGTGTGACCGTGAATCGTCGAGGCGCGGGCGAGTTGGTGGCCCAGAGCTCGGTTGCAGGTTCGATTTTCACGTCGACACGGGGCACCACGATAACCGGCCGGCGCACCTCACCCCGAGCCTGGTCGTTGAAGCGGAATACCGCTTCGGCCGATCGTGATGCGCCTAGGCTGTCGGACTCCCCGGCATTGACCTCGACCGACCCGAGAAAGGTCGGCGCCTCGAAGGGCTCCCCGTACGGCAGTCCACCAGTTATCTGGGTCTGGTCCGAGCGTTCCTGCGGCCACTGGTATAGATCACCGATTCGAGGGAGCCGGAGGTAGTACGGCGTGGAGGGTGCTTGATCCGAGACCTGGAAATCGAAGCTGTCCGTCCTGATCTGACCCGGAGCGACGAGGTGCGGCTTCGGTTCATGATCCGGAGCCCGACACTCTTCCAGCGGCACGCATTCGGCGGCGCTCATAGCTGCCCTCCGCGGTACATCCGAAGCGTTCCAGGAGGAGAGAGACCAACGAAGCATCTGACCCGGGACCACCCGGTCGTCGTCGACAACGGCGTCAAAGACCATCCGTCCCAGGTGCCACGCGGCCGAGTTCAGGTGTGCCAGCTGATCTTCCTGCTCGATGCCCCGCGTGTAATACACGCCCCGTTCGGAAGTCGTCGCCTGCGGTGGCTGAGCTATCGCCGCTTCGAGATCGGCGGCGGCTCGCGCCAGCAGCGATCTGCGCCGAGCCTGGTCGCCACGCGCGGCGTTTACCGAGTCGATCCGCGCCCCGTACCGACGAAGCGCGGGTGAAGCGGTGCCTGTCAGAACGAGTCCGGCCGACTCCATTGTCCGTCTCTCACCCAGCGGCATGGCATACAGTGTTGTATCGATGCCATCGAACAACGCTGCATCAGCAGCCCCCGGACTACGGCTCTCCAGCAGTGCCAGGCGAATCTGGGACGGGCCGATCCCCTGCAACTGTCCCATGTCCTGGGAACGGTGAAGGCTCCGCCCGGCCATGGCTATCTGGTGGAAAGATTTCCCGACGGCAGGATCCAGTATGCCTCCGTTGAGGGTGAGGGTGGTTGCGGCGCTGTCGAACCGCGCGCTGCGATACAGCTTCTGAGGAGTCCAGGCTATCAGGCCTTCCTCGCGAAAGAGCTCTTTAAAGCGGCTGGAATCGCCCGCCACCCTGAACGCTTCCTGCGCCACCCAGCCAGCCGCCTGGTGCTGTCCGTGCCCATCTCTTGGCGTGCCGCTGAAGATGGACACGATGATCTGCGGCCGAAACCGGCGGACGATTCTCACGACGTCCTTGAGCACCGTGTCGCGGGGCCAGTGCGTCCAGGTCTCTTCGATCGTCTTGGAGAACCCGAAGTCGTACGCCCGGGTGAAGTACTGTCGGGCACCATCGAGGCGCCTCGCTGCCAGCAGCTCCTCGGTCCGGATCAACCCCAACGCCTCGCCGAGCTCCGGTCCGATCAGGTTCTGTCCACCTTCTCCGCGGTTGAGCGACAGATAGGCGGCTTCGGCACCCATTCCACGCACCAGGACCGTCAGCAGCTCTGTGTCTTCATCGTCCGGGTGGGCACCAATCATCAGCACGCGCTTGTAATGCCCCAGCATCCGTAGCTCCTGGTCGAGCGCCACGGCACCGCCGGTTGACGGGGGTTCCAGCTGTGCTGAAAGGGAGGAGGTAAGCAGGAACGAAGAGATGAGCAGCAGGATACTGGTGGAGGATGCTCGGATCACAGACCAGGCCGTAGTAAGGTGAACCTGGAAAGTAATTTGGGGAGACTGCTGACGCCCCGAAATACTAGCGAGGAGCGTCCCCGAGTGGCGTTTCCCGGATGGAACGGCGGAAATCGGGGTGACGAATCCAGAGATAGGCACCCATGCTCACAGCAGCGAGGGTATTGGCCACGAGCACAGTCCAGAAGGGGAACAGCGTGTTGGTCCGTTCTGAGAGGACCTCGAGCAACCCGTAAAACAGCACCTCGAAGACCAGGAACACCGGCAGGATGGCGTAGCGGACCACTGAGTCGCGCACGGCCCAGTGAACCAGGACCACAAGACCCATCCCAAGCAGCGCGAACACCGCGAAGTGGAAGGCGGTATAGACGAGAATCGCACCAAATACCAACTGATTGGTATCGGGCCGTGAGTCGCCGAAGAGTACGACCTGGCCGAGCAGACTTGGTGTTTGAAAGGGATGACCAGCGATGGTGTCGAGAATCAGGAACCAGATTGCTACGGCCAAGCCCCCGATGATGCCGACATCGGTGCCTTCAGCCATCGTCGAGTGGGAGTTGTCCAGCATGGTATGCCTCCGGAGCGGCCCCGAGTCATGGATCCTGCGCGCACCGTATCCACCACAGTGCTTCCGCTGCGTCCGCCGCGCAAGCCGCTGCTAGCCTGCCTGGCGTCCGGGTGGATGAGGAGGTGACTTCACTTCGGCTCCCAGGGGTAGCCCCTGAGTGTTCCGTAGCCCCGGATGACGCCGCCATAGATAGAAACCTACAGAACCCACACCCAGCAGGCTTCCTATGACTGCCGTCCACCACGGGAACCGCTCATCGGTCGCCCGGTAGAGGGTATATGACATGCCCAGCCAATACATGAACCCGATAACGAGGCCCAGCCACACTCCCATTCGCAGAGAGGGATTGCGGGTAGCGAGGTGGGTCAGCGCCGCCAGGGCGATCCCGAACACAATGAACGATCCGAAGTGCAGCAACGAGTACTGTACCACAGCCGGTGCACTAATGCTTCGGACGCTGGGGATCGTGTCGGCCTGAGCGAAGACCTGCCCCAGCACGTTGGCTGTGTAGAACATCTCACCACGACCCAGGTCGACGACGGTATACCAGATGGCTACGAGCAGCGCTCCGAGGAGCCCGGCTACCAGCCCTTCGCGAATACTTGAGTGACGCTCATTCGGCATGTGGAGCTCCCACAGCGAGGACATCGGGAACAATCTTCGGCCGTACAGAGTGCTTACGAAAGCAGCGAACGGATGTGCCCTGGGTCACCCGGACGCACAGCGAGCGCACGGACATGTGGCAAAAAGCCGCTCAAAGGTGTAGATGCCGGTTGAATGTCCATCACTCCAGTGGATTCTGAGGCCGTAGGCACCCACCAGAGCAATGCTCACGGGCCGGATGGCGGAGGGTACGCTCGCAGGGTCGAGCAGTCTGCGGCCGCTCATTTCCTCGACACAGGCCGCACAGGGACATGCCAGCCTGAGTGCACGGGCCGGATAGAACGCCTGATGGCCATTCTCGTCCCACTCGATGGTCAGTCCGTCGTCCTGGCGATTGATAGCGTGCGGGATTGGGTTCACGTGGCTACGGGCATGTGGCGGTCCATAAAATGGAAACCCCCCGAACGATCGGAGGGTTTCTGAGTGTCGGAGCAGCCAACGGCTGAGAGCCCTTAGGCCACCAGATCCTTCAGCCGATCCCCGGTTTCACCTTCACGCAGACGCAGCAAGGCACGATCCCGGAGCTGGCGAATCCGCTCGCGCGTGACGCCCATCATCCGTCCGATCTCTTCCAGCGTCCGGCTGTTTCCGTCGTCGAGGCCGAAGTACAGCCTCAGCACTTTGGCATCACGGGGTGGAAGAGCGGCCAGCGCGGCCTCGATGTCCCGGGTCTGGCTGTTGGCCATCGTGGACATGTCGGTGCTTTCCTGCTCACCGCTGGTAAAACGCTCGATCCGCTCGTTTCCCTCACCATCGCGCGTGGGATGATCCAGGCGTACGGCCTCAGAGTTCAGCGCGCTGAGGGACCGAACAGCCTCCACGGTCAAACCGGTGGCTCGGGCCAGCTCTTCCGTGGTGGGCATGCGGCCCAGACGGTCCTTCAGGAGAGTGGTGGTCCGCCCCAGCCGGCTCAGGTCTGCAGTACGGTTGAGCGGAACACGCACCGGCCGGCCATGGCGTGCAATAGCCGCCTGCACCGCCTGGCGAATCCACCAGACGGCGTACGAGATGAACTTGACGCCACGATCCGGATCGAACTTCCGAGCGGCCGTCATGAGACCGAGGTTCCCCTCGCCGATCAGATCGACTAGTGGCACACCGCGGTTCTGGAACTTCTTGGCCACGGAAACGACGAACCGCACGTTGTGACGGGCGAGACGCTCCTGCGCCGTCACATTTCCTTTGAACGCTTTCCGGGCGAGCTCCATCTCCTCCTCGCGATTGAGGAGTGGAACCCGGCTAATCTCGTCCAGATAAAGGTCCAGGCTTTCACGGCCTTCATCGATTGCGCGGGCGATCTGAGCCGGTCGTACCGGCCGACGTTTCCCACGTGCCTTAATTGTCACGCCTTTAGCCTCCTACGGGACCCTGTCCCCTGCTCGGTTGACAGCCACGACTGAGGCCGAGCCAAAGTTGAAGGGCGCCAATATAACGCCTAAGATGCGAGAAATCAACACCTTAGATAAACCGTAGCGGGATGGGGAGTTGCGGGCGGTATCGGGAGGAAGGGCTCCCCCGATGGGCTAGAACTAACTGACTGCTTCTTTGGCAGACTACTATGGCAGGCAGGCACCAGTCTGCAACGTTTTAGACTCTCCTCTCTGTGGGCTACTCTGGCCATGGGCCCCTCAGTGTCCGCCCATGCTCCTGGGTTTCTCGGTGATCGAAGTTTTGGCCCCACCACCGTGCCTCAGCAGGGTCAACTCGTGGTCCTTCCCGACCGTTTTTACCATCGAAAACGGGACCTTGGACGACATCCAGCTGTCAGATTCGTACTTGGCACTGTGAAAGTGTTGGCCCTTGAATTTGCCGGCCGGGACCGTCACTGTCTCACCGCCCACCAGAGTGACGTCTTTGCAGAGGTCAGTGAGGAAGGATTGCTTCTTCATCTGCTCTCGCACCATCGTCAGCATGTTGCCGTCGATCTTCATGGCGGGGCTGTCACCGTGCTTCATCACTACTTCCTGGACGTCACCAAGCTCCGCGGCCGATCCGGGCACGAGCATCTGAGTGACCATAACGCCGTCCTTCTTGTTACCGGTCATGCGGAGCTCCAGCCACTTCAAGGCTTTCCCGCCGCGGGACTCTTCCCCGATGACAGCGTAACGCATGGTATACGGTTCCTTGTTCTTGAAGACGGCACTGTATTCGGCCCACTGGCCGACCGCAGGAACCTGGATCTGGTCGATGCACGAATTGCGTTGCGCCGAGAGAGGGGTGACGGTACTGAGCAGCAGGACAGCCGGAAGCAGGTGCGATTTCATGATCTCTCTCATGTAGTTCAGGATGACCGAACCGAGCCTCAGTGTGAGGCGCTGCCGGAGAGCTGCTTCACCAGCTCGCCAACCACGTTCTTGGCATCGCCGAACAGCATCCAGGTGCGTTCGGAAAAGTACAGTTCGTTATCGATTCCCGCGAATCCCGGATTCTTGCTCCGCTTGATCGCGAAGACCGTCTTGGCCTTGTCGGCATCGATGATCGGCATACCGTAGATTGGACTGGTTTTTTCCGTGCGTGCGGCCGGGTTCACCACGTCGTTCGCGCCAACCACCAGTGCGACATCGCACTGAGGCATGTCCGGGTTGATCTCGTCCATTTCCACCAGATCGGTGTAGGGAATATCCGCTTCGGCAAGAAGCACGTTCATGTGTCCCGGCATTCGTCCGGCAACAGGATGGATCGCAAACTTGACCGTCACCCCTCGCTTCTTGAGCTGGTCGTAGAGCTCCCGCACCTTGTGCTGGGCCTGTGCCACCGCCATACCATAGCCGGGAATGATGACGACGAGGTTTGCCTGCTCGAGGACCTGTGAACCACCCTCGATCGTCTCCTCCTTGTAAATCTTCTGTTCCCCAGCCGCTTTGGTCGGCTGCGCCTGCCCAAACGCTCCGAACAAAACGTTGAGGAATGAACGATTCATGGCCTTGCACATGATGATCGCCAGAATCAGACCGCTGGCACCGTCGAGTGCGCCGGCGGTGATCAGAAGCTTGTTGTCGAGCACAAATCCCATGGCCACCGCGGCCAAGCCAGCGTACGAGTTCAGGATCGCGATGACGGTGGGCATATCGGCCCCGCCGATCGGAATGATCAGCAGCACTCCGAAGATCAACGCCAGCAGAATGACGGCAGGAAAGACTGCCGGGGCCCACGCGGCGGCAGGGTTCAGCGTCAGAGCCACGCCCACCACCAGAGCAAGCGCCAGCAAACCGATGTTGGTGACGTTCTGTAGTGGGTAGGTGACCGGCCGCTGGGGAATCCATTTGACCTCCTGGAGCTTACCCGCTGCCAGGAGACTTCCAGTGAAGGTCAAATATCCCAGAATGATCTCGATGATGATTGCCGCCATCCGAAAGGTCGTCAGGTGCTCGGGTCCCTCGGAATACCAGAGGTAGTACTTGGCCGTCCCGACGAGCCCGGCAGCCAGCCCGCCGAAGGCATGGGACAGTGCCGTCCGCTGCGGGACCGCCGTGAGTGGCACCATTGAAAGCGGGACACCGACCACAACCCCGGCCACGATTGCCAGAACGATCCAGCCGTGGTGAACGATCTCCGGCTGGGCCCAGGTGGCACCGATCGCGATGACCATTGCCGCGACACCCGCGTACACCCCCTTTCGGGCGGTGACCGGGGCGTTCATCCAGTGGAGCGCGAATATGAAGAGGACGGTGGCGACGAGATACGACAGCTGCACGACGGCGTTCATGACTTATTGACCGCCTTCGGCTGGCGATCAGCCTTGAACATCTTCAGCATGCGGTCGGTAATGAGGAAGCCGCTGACGATGTTCGTCATGGACGCGAACAGGGCGATCGCGCCCATGATCCGGATGCTGGTCGGGTAATCACCGCCGGTCACGATGATAGATCCGATAACCGCAATGCCGGAAATGGCGTTCGTGATCGACATCAAGGGCGTATGCAGCAGTCGCGAGACGCGGCGGATCACACCTAAACCAATGAACGCGGCAAGAACAAACACGTACAGGAGAGACCAGTAGTCGATCGATTCGTTCATGTGCCAGCCTTCTGAAGAGCATCCCGTGTGCGGGCGTGCTTTACCTCACCATCGTGAGTAATGACAGCGCCCTGCTGGATGTCGTCGGTGAAGTCCAACTGAAACGCCTTGTCCTTCGTGAACGCCTGTATGAATGCAGTGAGGTTTCGGGAGAACAGGAGACTGGCATGCAGCGGCATCGTGGCTGCGAGGTTGAGCGGAGCCAGGATCGAAACACCGTGAATGGTGACGGTTCTGCCCACCTGTGAGAGCTCACAATTCCCTCCGCCGTCAGCCGCCAGATCTACGATCACGGCACCTGGCTTCATGCCTTGCACCATGGCTGCGGTGATCAGTTGGGGCGCGAAGACACCGCCAATCAGCGCGGTGGTGATGACGACATCGGACAGAGCGCATTGCGCCGCCAGCAGCTCACGCTGCCGAGCGCGGTCCTCCTCCGTGAGCTCCTTCGCATACCCGCCCCCCGCGGATGCCGCCTCCTTCAACTCGATACCGACGTACTTGGCCCCGACGCTCTCGATCTGCTCCTTGACCTCGGGACGCACATCAGTAGCGAACACGTTGGCGCCTAGCCTGCGCGCCGTGGCGATAGCCTGAAGACCGGCAACCGCGGCCCCGACGACGAACACCCTCGCCGGCGGGACCATTCCAGCGGCAGTCATGAGCATGGGGAAATATTTGTTGAGCTCGACAGCCGCGAGTAAGGCGCCCTTATAGCCGGCGATGTTGGCCATGGAGGAGAGAGTGTCCATGGCCTGGGCCCGGGTTGTTCGCGGTATAGCGTCAGTGGAGAAGGAGGTGACGGACCGTTCCGCCAGTGCTCGAACGGCTTCGAGATTTCGGAGCGGCATGAGTGAGCCGAGAACGATGGCGCCCGACCGGAGGGCGCCTACTTCACGCGGGTCGGGTGCGTTCACCTTCAGCACGATATCGGAGCCGAGCACCGCAGACTGGCTCGACTCGACAGCGACACCGGCCTCTCGATAGGCTGCGTCGGGAAAGCCGGCGGCGATCCCGGCTCCCGACTCGACGGTCACGTCATACCCGGCCTGTAGCAGCTTCTTGCCGGATTCCGGCACCAACGCCACGCGGCGCTCGCCTGCCGTGGTCTCCTTGAGGACACCGATTCGCATGGATTCCGCTTTGAATGATGTCGGTGGTGGTAGTGGCTGATCTATAACTTGATCTTCGGCAGCTCCAGACCCGGCACCAACCCTCCGGTAAGCCGCTTCAACTCCGCCTGCAGCTTCTGCTCTACTTCATCCAGGCGCTGGCGTTCAGCCTGAACCCGCTTGGTCGCCTCGCCCTGCACCGATGCAATCTGACGCTTGACCGGCTCCGCCTTGTCCGCGACCAGACTATCCACCTTGGCTCGGACCATTCGCTCCGCCCTCGCGACTTCTTCTCCTATGACCCCCTTGAGGCGTTGCGCGATCGCCTGGTCGAGGTTGCTCTGCACCGAAAGCTTCGGAGCCTTCACGGTGCCGCTCAGCTCTGCAACGACCTCCAGATTTGACAGGCCTGACACGACGCGCCAGACCAGGCGCTCGATGTCGTTCAGCGAACGGCCGGTTGTGTCTGCAGCCCAGCGGACTTGTTGCGAGGCGATTGCCCACCGAGCAGCGAGCTGAGTGCCTCCGCGCATCGTAAAGTCCAGATTGCTGGTGCCGGTGCCTGGGTCGACTCGGAATGGAACCCCCGGAATTTGAAATGAGGGCAGCTTCACGCCCCGGAGCCGCGCACGCGCCGAGTCGACTGTGCGGCTGGTGACATGATTGATGACCCCAGTGACGTCAATCGATCCCAAGGCGGAACCGGCCGCCCTTCGGCTGGCGCTGAATACGGTCGGCCGTCCATAGAGCGACGGCGTCGACGTAACGCCCCGAATCGTTGCCGCATAGGCTCCCCGAATGGGGCTCGTTCCGGCAATGGCGAAGTCCAGTGACCCCTGCTCCAGTAAGAATTGCGGGAACTCCTGCTCCCTGGGAAACTCGATCGTTTGTCCGGCAGACCGCAGGCGCTTCGGACCGGGAGTGGGCCGCGGGAGCAACCCAGGCGGCATGTACTGCTGCGCCAGCTCGGCCCAATAGAGCGCTTGCTTGAAGCGCTCGATGCTCACCTTACCGAAGAATGCGCTCCCGATGTCCGGCGCATTGAACGTGGGCAGCTTCAGCAGTGACTTCGCGAATGCGAAATCCTTTTCACGGGCCTGATCCAGAAGCCGAGTGCCCTGGCCGAGGAGCTGGACCCCCTCCTTCGTGCTGCGCTCGAGCTGTTCGACCCGCTTCTTGGCCGCGTCGATGTCCCTGAGTGTCTGGCGAACCGATTCGATGGCTTCCCGGGTGCCCTCCAGCCCGAGCGTCTTCGGATTTGTCGCCGCGAGCCGCTGCGCCAGGATCTGGGCGGAATCCACGGTGGCTCGGATATTCAGCCGCTGGAATCCCTGCTCCAGTGCCTGGCGGACCGAGTCTGTCCGCCCCACCAGCGCCTGCGCCTGCCGAATGGTCGTGAGCTGAGTCGGATTCAGCGCCAGCTGCTTGATGGTGTCAATCGGCGTGAGCGAAAGAAGCGGCACATCGAACTGATCACTCCACTGCTGCACGGCCTGAAGGATCTTGGGAGCGAAACCATTCCCTTTGACTGCCCGTGCCGGTGTCTTCCGGTCGGTGCCGAATCGCATTCCGGTCAGGCTCAAACGCTCGATGACCAGCTTCTTTTCCGCCAGGGCCGCTGGGTTGAGCTTGAGCCGGATCTCGTCCGCTTCGATCAAGTTGCGCGACAGCGCGAAGGGATCGGCAATTTGAAGGGCATTGAGATCCACCGATGCTTCGCGGGGAAGTAAATTCAGCTTGCCGATGTCGACCTGAGTGCCGAGCAGCTCGGTGCCTGCCTCTTCGGTAGTATCGTGCGCGATAGGCTCCGCGAACACCAGCACGAGCAGCGTCAGCATGGCCAACAATAGAAGCAGCGGTCCGATTGCCTTCCACCGGAAAATCTTGACCCGCATGATCAGCTCGGCCGGAACATGCGATACCAGTTATACACCTGGGAGGCGGTCACTGCCTTATAGAAGCGGGACTGCCGGACCCGCTCGCCGATGGTGGCGCGATACCGCGCCACGCCAAAACGTGCGGCAAAGAAGATCGGTAACGCGAGGATGACCCAGCCAACGAAACTCCCGAGTACGACGGTGTTGCTGAAGTTGGTGTACGGCACCAGCGGCGTGTTGGTCAACGTGGTCCAGAAGGAACGCAGCGATGGGGCCTGGAGCAGCTCGAGGCCGATCGCGTGGAAAATCGGATCGAGCAGGAACCCTACCGGAACGAAGAGGGCCCAGCCGAGCATCGCGCCCCCAAACGAAACATTGAGTAGCACGACCAGGGAGAAGATGATCAAGTTGTGAAGATTGAAGAGAGGAGTCAGCCCCAGAACGGAGCCGATCGCAATACCCGCTGCCACCTGCCCCGGGGTGCCCTCGGAGTGAAGCGTCTTGATGATGGATTGGATGAGCTTGAGCAGGGTGAGCATGATGGGAAAGTATGGGAGCCAGGAGTCGGGAGCTAGGAGCTTAGGAGCTGGGGAGCTGGGAGCTGGGAGGGGCCGGAGTCCGGAGCGGGAGCCAGAAGCACGCTCCAAGCGCAAGCTCCCAGCTCCCAGCTCCTAGCTCCAAGCTCCATGCTCCATTATTCTCGACCCTCTATGCCAAGACCCCGCCGCGCACCTCATGTGCACAAGTTCGGCGGCGCCTCGCTGGCCGACTCCGCTGCCGTCCGCCGTGCTGTCGAGATCATCCAAAGTCATCGCCGGGAGCTTACGGTCGTGGTGGTGTCAGCCATGGCGGGAGTAACCGACGCTCTTCTCGCGGTGGCGCGTCAGGCCCGAGCCGGTGACAAGGGTGCGGTCAAGTCATTGATCGACCAGTTGAAGACTCGTCATGACGAGACAGCGAACGCACTGCTGCCGGAGGCCCGAAGCCGTGCCTCCATGATTGCTCAGATCGCCGTGGTCTTTCAGGAGCTCGAGGCCGTGGCATGGGAGCTCAGAGGACTTCCCGAGCTTCCGCCCCGGATCCTCGACCAGGTAGTGTCTCGGGGTGAGCAACTCAGCGCACTGCTGGTGGCGGCGGCACTCCAAGCCTCCGGCACACCTGCTGAATACATCGACGCACTCGATGTTATCGCCACCGACGACACTTTTGGGCAGGCCTCGCCCGAATTCGCCGCGACCGATCGCAATGCGGCAGCCGATCATCACTCCGGTTCTCTCCCGGAAAGCAGTACCTGTCGTGCCGGGATTCTTCGGGAAGACGGCCAGCGGCGAACTGGCGACGCTCGGTCGCGGCGGATCCGATCTCACGGCGACGCTGCTGGCACGAGCCCTGGACGCCGACCGGGTGTCTCTGTGGAAGGACGTGCCAGGCCTGCTCACCGCCGATCCGCGGGTGGTGCCGGACGCACGGGTGATCCCCAGGCTGCATACTCGGGAGGCTGCGGAGCTGGCATACTACGGAGCAAAAGTGCTGCATCCACGAGCGCTGATTCCTCTGAGTGGCCGCAACATCTCCATCTACGTTCGTCCCTTTGAAAAGCCAGACTCCCCCGGTACCGAAGTCTCGGAGCAGGTGCCGGTCGGGCGATTTCCGGTGAAAGCGCTCACCGCGGCCGTGGGGCAGGCACTCATCACGGTCACGGGCAACGGCATGCTTGGTGTTCCCGGCATCGCCGCGCGCACTTTTGCCGCGCTGCATGCCCGGCAGATATCGGTGTCGCTGATCTCGCAGGCTTCCTCGGAGCACTCGATCTGCTTCAGCGTTCCCGAGGCCTATACCGTCCAGGCTCGCGACAGTCTGCTCCAGGAGTTTCGTGACGAAATCTCCCATCGCGAGATCGACGGAGTGGAGGTCAGCCCCGGCATGGCCACAATCGCGGTTGTCGGTCTCGGCATGCACGGAACTCCCGGGGTCGCGGCAGCGGTCTTTTCAGCGCTTGCAGCCGGTGCGCTGAATGTCGTAGCCATTGCTCAGGGGTCGTCCGAGCTCAACATCTCGGTGGTGGTTGCCGCCGCAGATGCAGCCGAAGCGCAGCGGCGAATCCATGCCGCCTTTCAGCTGTCGCGCATTGCGGGCGGCTCCGTCATCCGGCCGGAGCAGATGGAAATCGTGCTCCTCGGATTCGGTCAGATTGGACGGGCACTTTCCGCTTTGTTGAGCCGAGTTAAGCGGCCGGCCCTCTCGCTTCGAGTGGCGGCCGTGATCGATCGCTCGGGGTTCATCTTCGATTCCGACGGTATCAGCCCGCGGCGACTTGCCGGCCTCGCCGCGGAAAAGGGCAAAGGCGGGCGCCTGGCCGATCTTCCCCAGGGGGAGTCCGCCACAACGCTCGCGGCAGTTTCCCATATCGCGGCGCACGCATTGACCCGCCCCGTTCTGGTCGACCTCACGGCAGATGACACTGCGGAAGTGCTGGAACAGGCACTCACGCACGGCATGGATCTGGTGCTCGCCAATAAGCGACCCCTGGCTGATCGACAGGAAATCAGTAACGGACTGTGGCAGACGGCCCAGGCTCGTGGACGACGCATCCTTCACGAGGCGACGGTAGGAGCCGGACTCCCGATCATCGACACCTATCACAAGCTGGTCGAATCGGGAGATCGCGTGCACCGAATCGAGGGCTTGCTGTCCGGCACCCTGGGCTACGTACTGACCCAGGTGTCCGATGGTGTTCCGTTCTCGAAGGCGGTGCGAACCGCGATGGCCAAGGGTTATACCGAACCCGATCCGCGCGAGGACCTGTCGGGGATGGACGTCGCGCGCAAGGCCCTGATCCTCGGACGGCTCCTCGGCTACCGTGGCGAGTTGAGCGAAAGTGGAGTCGAGTCACTCGTGCCCGACTGGGGCCGCACGGTCAGTCTGGAAAGTTTTCTGGAGCGCTTGTCCGAGCTGGATACCCAGTGGAAGAGTCGGGTCGACGCGGCGGCGGCAGAGAACTCTGTCTTGCGGTACGTCGCGTCTGTTACGGCCGACGAAGTCACCGTGGGGGTCCAGGCGGTGCCGGCTGCGGGTGCTCTGGCCAGCATCAAAGGATCCGACAATCAGCTCGCCTTTATCACGGACCGCTATAACACCAACCCTCTGGTGATCACCGGCCCTGGAGCAGGAGCAGAGGTAACCGCCGCCGGCGTTCTGAACGACATCCTGCGACTGGCGGGCGGATGATGACGCAGCAACCATCAGCCACCGCGTTTGCACCGGGAGGGGTGGGAAATATCGGGCCCGGGCTGGACATTCTCGGATTAGCCCTGGACAGTTTGGGCGATACTGTTCGTGCCGAATGGATAGTGGATCCGGGCATTCGGATGCTCGATGCGGGGCACGCCGAACTTCCGATGGATCCCGAAAGGCATACTGCAGGGCTTGCAGCTCGTGCCGTGCTCGAACGAGTTGGTGACCAGCGATCTCGTAGCCAGGGGATTGGGCTCACCGTCAAGAAGGGGTTGCCTCTTTCTGGCGGTCAGGGCGGCAGTGCGGCCTCCGCGGTTGCTGGAGCAGTGGCTGTGAACGCATTGCTCGGAAGTCCGCTGGATCGTGTTGCTCTCCTGGCGGCGGCTCTCGATGCAGAAGAAACCGTGTCCGGAAGACATGCCGACAACATCGCTCCATCCCTACTCGGCGGTATCGTGCTCGTCCGCTCACTCGACCCGCTCGACCTGATCCAGCTCCCGGTTCCGCCGGAGCTCCGGGTAGTCATCGCATGCCCGCACCAGCAGCTGCGCACCGCCGAGGCTCGGCGAGTGCTGCCGGCGCAGGTGGATCGAGCGGTGGCCATCCATCAGGCCGCCCAGGTCGGGGCGATGGTTGCGGCACTTGCAGCCGGCGACTACGAGCTGCTGGGCCGAGCCATCGATGATCGGATAGCCGAGCCTGCCCGGGCGCCACTGTTGCCCGGTTTCCGGGAGGCGAAGCTGGCGGCACTGGACGCAGGGGCACTTGGCAGCTCGATCTCCGGAAGCGGCCCCAGCGCCTTTGCGCTGGTGAGGGGTCCAGCGGCGGGAGAGCGGGTTGCCGCCGCGATGTCCGCCGCGTACGCCGCATGCGGACAGCGCAGCAACGTTACGATATGCGGCATCGACCGAATTGGGGCTCGTGTCGTCCCCGACGACGGGAGGCAGGGGCGATGAGGTTCACGACCGACCGGCCCGCCAGCTGGCAGTCCTGCATCTCGTGCGGCAACGAGGTGGTCGAGACCGACCGCCACCCGCGTTGCACCAGCTGTGGCGGGCTCCTCGAGGTTCACCACCGTCCCCCGGTCCTGACATCGGGTGAGCTCATCCAGCGGTTCACCGAGCGGCGTGGTGCTCAGCCCGGGGCCACTGCATCCGGGGTCTGGCGCTTCCGCGAGATCGTTCTTCCCTCGGCGGATGTCGTCGTGTCTCATCCGGAAGGCAACACTCCCCTGCTCCATCGAGTGGCACTGGATCGCTGGGTCGGCCTGAATAACCTCCTGCTCAAGCACGAGGGTCACAACCCCACCGGCTCGTTCAAGGACCGAGGCATGACGGTCGGTGTCACGCAGGCCAAACGAATCGGATCGGTGGCAGTCGCGTGTGCGTCCACCGGCAACACCTCGGCGTCGCTGGCGGCCTACGCGGCGCAGGCAGCATTGCCCGCACTGGTTCTCGTCCCGCTGGAGGGTGTGGCGACAGGAAAGTTGGCGCAGTCACTCGCCTATGGTGCCAAAACATTGCTCGTCCGAGGCGACTTCGATGACTGCCTTCGCCTCATCGAAGAGGCGAGCGAACAGCTTGGCGTGTACCTGCTGAACTCGATCAACCCGTTCCGCATCGAGGGACAGAAGACCATCATCCTGGAGCTGCTTCAGCAGCTGGCCTGGGAACCTCCTGACTGGATAGTGCTGCCCGCTGGAAATCTGGGCAACACCGCCGCATTCGGGAAAGCGCTGCGCGAAGCGCAGGCATGGAAGCTGATATCGCGAATGCCGCGTTTGGCAGCCGTCCAAGCGGAAGGGGCGGCTCCGTTCGCTCGGAGCTTTGCCGAGGGTTTCGCGCAGAAGCACCGCGTGAAGGCCGAAACAGTGGCCACCGCGATCAAGATTGGCAATCCGGCATCCTATGACCGTGCGGTGCAGGCCATCACTGAAACGAGGGGTGTAGTTCTTTCGGTGTCCGACGCTGAGCTGCTCGAGGCGAAGGCAGCGATCGATGCATCAGGCATCGGCTGCGAGCCGGCCAGTGCGGTTACACTCGCGGGGCTTCGGCGGCTGATCGCCGGAGGACAAGTGAAACCGTCTGACCGCGTCGTGGCCGTGCTCACCGGCCACATCCTGAAAGACCCGGCGCAGCTGCTTCGATATCACCAGGAAATCGACCCGCCCCCTCCGGGGGCCAACCGCCCTCTCGTGATCGATCCCGATCTGCGGGAAGTCGAGCGCGCCCTTCGCCGGTAGAGGTCCGGCCTGTCGGCGCTGCACCCCACCTGACACGGGCACGCTATCGTGCGCGTGTCACCTTCCAGATCTTGCCGTTCTGATCGGCCGATATGTACAGCGATCCGTCGGGTCCCACTGCAACGCCAGTCGCCCGGAGTGATGTAGGACCGGCCTTCTCCGTGGCGAAGGTGGAGTACTCACCGCTGGCCCGGCCATTCGCAAACGGCACGAATACCACCCGATATCCTTGCTGTGGCAAGGGGTCCCGGTTCCACGATCCGCGAAACGCAACGAAGAGTCCACCCCGGTATGTCGGTCCGAACGCGTTTGAGGTGTAGAAAGCCAGCGCCATCGGAGCCCAGTGACCGGGGAACGCCACGATCGGATTCTTCGCCGTGCCGCAGCGCCCGATCTTCTGTCCGTCTCCGCCGTATTCGGGGGCGAGCACCTTCTTCCGGTACTGATTGCTGTAATAGCAGTAGGGCCACCCGTAGTCGCCCCCGTGGTCGATCCGGACCAGCTCCTCGGCCGGATTGTTGGCATTCACCTCATTACTGAAGCCCCAGTTGTCGGCGAGCTGATCGCGGCCATTGACCGCCGCCAAGAGAGTACCAGTGCCCGGCTCGGTGGCGAGAGCCATGGCGTTTCGAAGTCCGGTGGCAAACCGCTTGCCATCGGCAAAACTCTGATTCAGCCGCTCGGCGGAGAAGCGCCAGATGCCAGCTCGCCGCTGGAGCTCGGTGCAGGGATCGTGTCCGGGCGAGCTGGGAAGTCGGTCGGTCTTCTGACAGCTGTTGGTCTTGGACCCGATGTTCACGTACATCGCTCCACCGGAACCGAAGGCGAGGCTCTTGGCCTGGTGTCCTCCATCGTTCGGCAGACCGGTGACGACTACCTCTTCTTTCCCCGCCGGCTGCAGCTGGTCGCTCTCGAAGCGGTAGCGCACCACGCGATCGTTCAGGGCGAAGTACAGATAGTCACCATACAGCTTCACATCGTTACCTCCTCCGGGTCCGAAGCTGGCGCGCTCGTCGGGTTTCCCATCGCCGTCGCGGTCCCGGAAGGCCAGGACCCCTCCGGTGTTGTCGCCTGGCTTTCCGCTCAATGCTGCGTACAGGTCGCCATTGGGCCGCACGGCGAGCTGGCGTACTGGACCGAGCTGGCTCGCCACGAGGGTGGCGCAGAAACCTTCAGGGAGGACGAGGCCCCCGTTGTCGCCGTCACACTGGGAGCCCGCCAGAGGAGAAACCGGGGAAACCGGCACCGCCAGGAGCAGCGCGAGAGGGGCACACGCGAGCGTAAGCGACCGGAAAATCGAGAAGGTGAGGTTCATAGCACACCGCGGCTGAGGAGGACAACCAACGATCGATCGGTCCATTTCTCCTCTGGAAAATAGCCCCGCGGACCGACCGACATGCCACCCGCCGAGGGGGCGCAGGGGGTTTTCAGAGGGGAAAATCGAATTTCCCTATTGCATCAGGGCGCAGGCTGCTTACTGTTGTTCACGGTAGTTCTTGTTGGTTCCGAGGCACAGCACGGTTCTCACCCAATTAGGGAGACTCGCGATGGCCACCAGAAAGAAGACTGCCGGTAGAAAGAAATCAGCGAAGAAGTCCGCGAAACGACCAGCTGCCCGCAGGAAGACCGCGAAGAGAGCCACTAAGAAATCATCAGGTAAGAAGCGCGCTCCCAATCCCGCATTCATGAGACCCTTGCAGCCCAGCGCCAAGCTCGCCGCCGTCATCGGCAACAATCCGATGCCGAGGACGCAGGTTATCAGCAAGCTGTGGGCGTACATCAAGCGTAACGGGCTTCAGGACTCGAAGAATCGCAGGGCCATCAATGCCGACGAGAAGCTCCGCCCGCTGTTCAACAACCGAAGCCAGGTCACGATGTTCGATCTCGCAAAGATCGCAAATCAGAACCTGAGCTAGTCCACCGTCGAACGTGGTACAAACGAGGGCGCTCCCGCTGGGGCGCCCTTTTTGTGTGGAAAGCCAGCTCCAGGTTTCGTCTAAGCACCCGATAGCCAATAGCCACCCGGCCCGCCTATCTTCCGCGCCCTATGGCCGGCGAATACATCTTCACGATGCGCGACCTTCGAAAGGTCGTGCCTCCCTCCCGCGAGATTCTCAAGGGCATCTACCTGTCGTTCTTTCCTGGCGCTAAGATCGGCGTGCTCGGGGGGAACGGTGCTGGAAAATCCACTCTCCTGCGGATCATGGCGGGCGTGGACAAGGATTTTCTGGGAGACGCACGACCGCTTCCAGGAACGAAGATCGGGTATCTCCCCCAGGAGCCTGCGCTCGATGACACCAAGGATGTTCGCGGGAACGTGATGGATGGCGTGCGGGAGCAGCAATCGATTCTCGATCAGTTCAACGACATCAGCGCCCGGTTCGCGGAGCCGATGGGCGACGACGAGATGATGCGCCTGCTGGAAAAGCAGGGGAATCTTCAGGAGCGCATCGACGCGCTCGGCCTTTGGGAACTGGACCACAAGGTCGATATGGCCATGGACGCGCTGCGGCTCCCGCCGGGTGACGCGGACGTGACGAAGATTTCCGGAGGCGAGCGTCGGCGGGTGGCGCTCTGCCGCCTCCTGCTCGAGCAACCGGATATGCTGCTGCTGGACGAGCCGACCAATCATCTGGATGCCGAGAGCGTGTGGTGGCTCGAGCGCTATCTCGCGGAGTTTCGGGGTACCGTGGTGGCAGTCACCCACGACCGGTACTTCCTCGACAATGTCGCAGGCTGGATCCTGGAGCTGTACCAGGGCGCCGGCATTCCGTGGGAAGGCAACTACTCGTCCTGGCTCGAGCAGAAAGAGCGACGATTGGGACAGGAAGAGAAGCAGGCATCTGCCCGTCAGAAAACCCTGCAGCGAGAGCTCGAGTGGGTGCGCATGTCACCCCGTGCCCGGCAGGCCAAGAGCAAGGCGCGCATAACGCGCTATGAAGAGCTCCGAGAAGAAGCCGAGCGGCAATCAGAGGGCAGCACCGAAATCCTCATACCGGTTCCCGAGCGGCTGGGGGACGAGGTCGTCGTCGTGAAGGATGTGGCGAAGGGATATGGCGAGCGGCTCCTGTTCGATGGTCTCAACTTCTCACTTCCTCGCGGCGGCATCGTCGGGGTGATCGGGCCCAACGGCGCCGGAAAGACCACGCTGTTCAGGATGATCACGGGTCAGGAGCAGCCCGATGCCGGTGTGCTCACCGTGGGCTCGACCGTGCAGATCGCCTACGTGGACCAGAGCCGCGACACGCTGGATCCCAACCACACCGTGTATCAGGAGATTTCGGGTGGGCAGGACCAGTTGCAGTTCGGCCGCCGGAGTGTCAACGCCCGTGCCTACGCCGCCGGCTTCAACTTTCGCGGATCAGATCAACAGAAAAAGGTCGGCTCACTCTCAGGTGGTGAACGAAACCGGTTGCACCTGGCCAAGCTCCTCAAGAGCGGAGGCAACCTGCTGTTGCTGGACGAGCCGACCAACGACCTCGATGTCGATACGCTTCGTGCGCTGGAAGAGGCATTACTCGGATTTGCCGGCTGCGCCGTCGTCATCAGCCACGATCGCTGGTTTCTCGATCGTATTGCCACCCACATTCTGGCCTTCGAGGGGAACAGCGAGGTGGTCTGGTACGAGGGGAACTACCAGGAATACGCGGCGGATTATCACAAGCGGAAGGGCGCATCGGTGGACCAGCCGCATCGAATCAGATATAAAAAGTTGGTGCACTAACAGCGGGGCAGCGCGGCCGCGGGGCAGCGCACTAACAACATGGAATCACAACCATCGCACGCGCTGTATTGGCGCTCCGTCCCGCTGCCCCGCCGCCCCCTTGCCACGCTATAATTGTCCATGCTAATACAACAGAGCCGCATCCCTTACCTCCCCGCGCGGATCGAAGGTCTGGCGACGCTCGCGATGAACCTTTGGTGGAGCTGGAGTCGCGAGGCGCGCGCCCTCTTTCAATCCATCGACGAACCGCTCTGGCATTACACGCGCCACAATCCGCTCGAGCTTCTCTGCCGGGTGGATCCCGCGCGTATCGCCGCATGCGCCAGCGATAGCGACTTCCTGCGCCGTTACGACGACGTGATGGAGCGCATGGAACGCGAAGCGGATCACGGCGAGACGTGGTTCGCCCGGAACTATCCCGATTTGAATGGTCGGCCCGTCGCATACTTCTGCGCTGAATTCGGACTGCACAACTCGGTGCCGATCTACTCGGGCGGCCTCGGAGTTCTGGCCGGCGACCATTGCAAGGCGGCGAGCGATCTGGGCGTTCCGATGGTTGGCGTCGGGCTGTTCTACCGCAAGGGATACTTCGATCAGCGCCTGACGCTGGATGGCTGGCAAGAGGACAGCGATGTCGAATACGACGTGAGCGCCACACCGCTGGTGCCTGTTGCAGCGTCAACTCACCAGCCATGGCTCTGCACCGTCGAGACGTTCGGCCGGCCGGTCCACGTCCGCGCGTGGAAGATGATGGTCGGACGGGTGCCGATCTACCTGTTGGACACCAATATCGAGGCGAACCACCCGGAAGACCGTGGCTTGATGAACAAGCTATACGCCGGTGGCCCCGAGCTTCGTCTCAGGCAGGAATGGATTCTCGGCGTGGGTGGAGTGCGCGTGCTGCGCGCACTCGAGATCGATCCGGGCGTGTGGCACGCCAACGAAGGTCACGCCGCGTTCATGATGGTGGAGCGCCTTCGCGAGATGACCGCTGCCGCAATCCCCTACCCGGAAGCCGTCAATCGAGTTCGCGCCGAGAGTGTTTTCACGACCCATACACCGGTGCCCGCGGGACACGACGCGTTCACCAACGATCAGATCGAAGCGTGTGCCGGCCCGCTGTGGGAGGAAATGAAGATCGACCGAGAGACGTTATTCGGCCTCGGCACCCATCCGGCTCTGCCGGGACAGTTTCACATGACGGTCACTGCCATGCGTCTCTCAGCTCGCGTCAATGGTGTATCGCGACGGCATGGCCAGGTATCCCGAAATATTTGGCGTGAGCTCTGGCCGAACCGCCCCTGGGAAGCGGTACCCATCGGACACGTCACCAATGGCGTGCACCTGGCCACGTGGATGGCCACCCCCATCATGGCCGTGCTGGATGAGCATCTTGGCCCCAACTGGGGTGAGCGGCTGGAGGAGCCCGGCTTCTGGGATCGCGTGCTCACCCTGGATCACGGCAAGCTCTGGGAGGCTCATCTCCGCCAGAAACGCGCGCTCGCGGGATTCATCCGCGAGGATGCCCGCCGCCGATTCGCGGGCCAGGTGAAGGAAGCCGCTCAGGTCGTCGGCGCCGGGACCCTGCTGGACCCGATGGCATTCACAATCGGTTTCGGCCGCCGGTTCGCCACCTACAAACGGGCCAACCTGATTTTCCGAAATATCGCGCGGCTGAAGCGTCTCCTGGTCGATCCCTGGCGGCCGGTGCAGATCATCTTTGCCGGGAAGGCGCATCCCGCCGACAACCCTGGCAAGGAAGTGCTTCAGTCGGTCTATCAGTTCACGCGCGACCCCGAGTTCGAAGGCCGAGTGGCTTTCCTCGAGGACTACGATATGCACCTGGCCCATCTTCTGGTGCAGGGCGTCGATCTGTGGCTCAATCTGCCGCGGGTGCCGCTCGAGGCGTCAGGCACCAGCGGCATGAAGGCCGGTCTGAACGGTGTCCCCCAGCTCAGCACCCTCGACGGATGGTGGCAGGAAGGCTACGATGGACTCAGCGGGTGGGCGATCTCTCCCGTGGCTGAGAACGAAGATGCGGACGAGGCCGACGCCGGGGATCTGTACCGGCTGCTGGAAGATCAGATAGTGCCGCTGTATTACACCCGCAACGCTCACGGTGTGCCACTAGGCTGGGCAGAGAAGATGCGTCACGCGCTCCGCCTGGCCGGCAGCCGGTTTACCGCCCGGCGGATGTTGCGAGATTACGTGCAGGAGTATTACGCGCCAGCGATTCACGGGGAGACGTCGGGCGACGATCCTCCCACGGCCTGAGGCCTAAATAGATGGCGACCTTGCGTCAGCCGGCTCTCGAGCCGGTGACCTCGACACCGTCGCTGAGAACCGCCGGAGGTCAGCCGGTCTCCGTCGTGCATGTGACTGCGGAATACCACCCCTACGCCCGCACCGGAGGTCTGGCCGAAGCAGTAAGCGGCCTCGCCAGCTTCCAACGCGCCGCAGGGCTCGACGTCGCGGCGATCTTGCCCTTGTATCGTACCGTGCGAGATGCCGATCCTGACCTCGAACCCGTCGGCCAGCCGTTCCTGGTGCCGATGGGTTCACACTCGGAGGAAGCCCGGATTTTCCGGGTCGCAGGACCGAGAGTCGGCCCGCAGGTCTTCTTCATCGAGCATCTCGACTATTTCAATCGCCCGGGTATCTATGGCGAGAACGCCATCGATTATGCAGACAACGCCCGACGATTCGCGTTCTTTGCCCTGGCGGCCGTGACCGCCCTTCCTCGTCTCGTCCCCGGTCCAATCGTCCTGCATGCCCACGACTGGCACACCGCGCTGGCTCTCGTCTACCTCCGGCGGATGATGCAGGACCGCTACTCCGCCGATGCCACCGCGGTTTTGTCAGTGCACAATCCTGGGTACCAGGGGCACTTTCCTCCTGATGTCATGCCCCAGATCGGGCTGCCCTGGGAGCTGTACAACTGGACCCAGCTCGAATGGTACGGTAAGGTCAACTTCCTCAAAGGCGGACTGGCATTCGCCGATTTCGTCACCACGGTCAGCCCGACCCAAGCCGAGGAGCTTCGAACGCCCGGTGGCGGCTTCGGCCTGCACGATGTATTCACCTGGTTGGCCGACCGGCTGGTGGGCGTGCTCAACGGAATCGATCAGCGGGTCTGGGACCCGGCTGCCGATTCCATGATTACCGCCCAGTATTCATCGGTCAATCTCGAGGGCAAGCGGCGCTGCAAGGCAGCGCTGCAGCGATCGTTCGGTCTGCCCCAGCGGAGAAAGGTGCCGCTGTTCGGAATGACCGGCCGAATGGTGACGCAGAAGGGCCTCGATCTGATTCTTCAAAGCGACGAGCTGCTGTCACTCGACGCACAGTTTGTGTTTCTGGGCAGCGGTGAGCAGAAATACGAGACGGCGTTAGTGGAGCTTGCCTCCTCAGCACCGGATCGGGTTGGTGTCCAGCTCGACTTTACCGACCGGCTGGAGCACCGGCTCATGGCCGGGGCAGATCTTTTTCTGATGCCGTCCCTCTATGAGCCCTGCGGCCTGACCCAGATGCGGGCGCAACGGTACGGCGCGCCTCCCATCGTCCGGAATGTGGGAGGTTTGGCGGACACGGTGACCGACGAGATCACCGGGTTCGCGTTCGAGTCCTACACTCCGGATGCATTCCAGGAGGCAGCCTTTCGAGCCCTCGACCGGTTCCGGCAGCCCACCAAGTGGCAGTCGGTCGTTCGCCAGGGCATGGCCAGTGATTTCAGCTGGGAGCGTTCTGTGGCTACGTACATTGACGTTTATCGCCGAGCGTTGGCCTACTCCCCAGGTGCCCGGTGAGCGCGCGGCACGCGGATTTCATATTCACGCTCCACAGTCACCTTCCATATGTGCTGCACCATGGGCGTTGGCCCCATGGAAGCGACTGGATCTGCGAAGCTGCACTCGACACCTACCTCCCCCTGCTCGAGGTCCTGCGCGGATTGGCCGCCGATGCGGTGCCTGCTCCGGTGACCATCGGCTTTACCCCGATTCTCGCGAACCAGCTTACCAGCCCCGACTTTGTCTCCGAAATGGAGACTTTTTTTCAGCAGCGCATCAAGGCGTGCGCTGAGGCTCCGGCGTCGCTGGCAACGACAGGTGACAGCCACCTCCTCCCGCTGGTGGAGTTCTGGCGACAACGACTCGAACGCCTGCAGCGACTGTTCGACAGTATCGATCATGACCTGATCGGCGCGTTCCGGGAGCTCGAAGCGGCCGGTCGCATCGAGATCATCAGCTCCGCCGCCACCCACGGATATCTACCACTGCTGGCGCGCGACGAGAGTATTCGTTTTCAGCTTGCAGTTGGCGTATCCGAGCATCGCCGGATCTTCGGCCGTTCGCCGAGAGGCTGCTGGCTGCCAGAATGTGCCTACCGGCCTCGAGGAGCCTGGGAGCCATGGCCCACCGCACCACGCACCGGAGTGCGACGCGGGATCGAGGAGCACCTCGCCGACGCAGGGTATCACTTCTTCTTCGTCGACGCACACCTGGCTGCGGCTGGGCGCCCGCTCGGCCTCTCCGGAGATCCAGCTGGTGATCCCATCGTGCACCGGGCAGCCGCACCGAGTGTTCCCGTGGAGGCGCTGCGTTCTCCCTATCGGGCGTACCGGGTTGCTCATGGGCCGGTGGCGGCGTACGTCCGCGATCCGCGTGCATCGATGCAGGTCTGGAGTCGATTCGAGGGATATCCCGGCGATGAGTGGTATCTCGAGTTTCATAAGATGCGCTGGCCTGGCGGACTCAAGCTGTGGCGGGTGACTGGCCCCGGTGTTGACCTGGGCCAGAAGCAGCCCTATAACCCCGATGCAGCCGCGAGCCGAGCGCGGGATCACGCCAACCACTTTGCTCATCTCCTTGGGGGCATTGCGGCCGACCAGTCGCAGAATCGCGAAAGCGTTGTGGTGGCCCCATTCGACACTGAGCTCTTCGGACATTGGTGGTTCGAGGGACCCGAGTTCCTGGGGCACGTGTATCGTGCGGTCGCAGGCAGGCGGGACGCCATTCAGCCCGCCACGGGATCCCAGCACCTTGAGTCGCACCCGGCCAGGGCCGCCATTCGCCTGCCCTGGGGCTCCTGGGGCGCCAACGGCGACAGTAGCATGTGGCTGAGCGAGCAGACCGCATGGACCTGGGAGCGGCTCTGGCCACTCGAGCAGACATTCTGGGACGCCGCACCCGCCGCGCTTGGCTCAGCATGCAACCCGCCCCGTGCTGGCACAGGCGGCGAGAGAGATGCTGCTGGCACAGTCATCCGACTGGCAGTTCATCATCTCGACTGGTGCCGCCGCGGATTATGCCGAAATGCGATTCCGCGAACACTGCGACGACGCCGAGAAGCTGATTCAGGCACTGAGCCCTGGCCGGGAGGGAGAGCTCGAGTCTGCCCAGCGCCAGGCGGAGAAGTTGTACGAGCGAGACCACGTTTTTCCCAATGTGCTGCCGGCCATTGCCGCAGCGCTCGGTGGCTCCCGTTCACTCGTGGTAGGCTAGGATGGCTCCGATCAGGTTTGTCTTCGGGCTGCACCTTCATCAGCCGGTCGGCAACTTCGATCACGTCTTCCAGCAGCACGTCCAGGATGTCTACCGGCCTATCCTGCAGCGGTCTGTCCGAGCGCGATTTCCTTCCCCTGGTACTGCACCTCTCCGGGCCCCTCCTGGAGTGGCTGGAAGAGCACGACAGCTCCTACCTCGATCTGCTAGGTGGCCTGGTGTCGAGCGGGAAGGTGGAGCTGCTTCTGGCCGGATTCTACGAGCCGGTACTGGCATCCCTGCCGCGAGCAGATCGGGTAGAGCAGATCCAGTGGATGAAGGATGCCGTCCGTCGCCGCTTCGGCGTGGATGCGGGAGGTCTCTGGCTGACCGAGCGTGTGTGGGAGCCGGAGCTCGCTGCTGATCTGTCGGATGCGGGCGTTCGCTATGCTCTTGTCGATGATCGCCACTTCCTCGCCACCGGCTATACCAGTGACCAGCTTCACGCCCCGTACTGGACCGAGAGCGATGGGAAGCGGGTGGCACTGTTCCCCATTGACGAGCGCCTGCGTTACCTCATTCCATTTCGTCCGCCGGAGGAGACCGCCGCCTATCTGCGGGAGCTCAAAGGTGCGGGACACCGGCTCGCCGTGCTTGCCGATGACGGAGAAAAGTTCGGTGGATGGCCTGGGACTAAGGAGTGGGTGTATGAGCGCGGTTGGCTCGACCGTTTCACCAGTACCATCGGCGGGCTAATCGAGGCCGAAGAGGTTCAGCTCAGTACTTTGACCGAGGCACTCGACGAAGTGCCCAGCAGTGGAATCGCATATCTGCCGACCGCGTCCTACCGGGAAATGGAAGCCTGGTCACTTCCGCGCGAGGCAGCGCTGCGCCTGATCAGATTGGAAAAGGACGTCGGAGAGGAGCGGATGGCGGGCCCAGATGGAGCGCTGGTGCGCGGCGCCCACTGGCGCAACTTCCTGGCGAAGTACGCCGAGTCGAACCGCATGCACAAGAAGATGCAGGCCCTCTCCTTCCTCTGCCGCGAGCGGGGAGATCCGCCGGCAGCCCGGCGAGCCATTGGCCGCGCCCAATGCAACGACGCCTATTGGCATGGCGTATTCGGCGGTCTCTATCTGCCCCATTTGCGAGAGGCGATCTGGCGTAACCTGGCTCTGGCCGAGGCGGAGCTTCGCCGGGGGGAGTCACTCACCGCCGAAGTGCTCGACTTCGATGCCGATGGTCACGATGAACTCTGGATCCACTCCGAGCATTTCTCAGCGGTGATCAGTGCCCGACGCGGAGCTGCGGTCGAGGAATACACGGTCTTTGCATCAGGCACCAACTACGCGAACACCCTGACTCGCCGCCGCGAAGCCTACCACGACACCGCTCTCGAGCTGCGGGCGGACGAGGCCGCGGCGCATGGAGCACCCAGTATCCACGACATCGAAGAAGGAGTTCGGCTGGATGAGATGCCGCCGCTCGATCCGGAGCCACGATCCCTCTTTCAGGAACGTGTGGTCCCGAACAGTGTCACGCGGGAGCAGTACGCGGCTGGAAAGTACTGGCCGGTATCGATCCTGGACCCAGGTGCAGTGCGGCTTCACCATCGAACGGGAACACGACTCCATTGCGGTGGTGTGCTCCTTCCATGGACAGTCGGGTCTGGAGAAGCGCATCGAGTTCGCTGCCGACGGAACCATCGGGGTCTCATTCCAGTGGGATCCATCGAGTGCGCATCCGGATGATCTCTTTACATCCGAGCTCTCGCTCTTTGGGCCTTTGGAGATCCGATCGGATCCGGCGGCGGAACAGTGGAGCTTTCCGATCGAAACCGTGGCCAAGTCAGAGCGCGGCCTCGATCGCACCCGGCAGGGGGAATCCGTGACCCTACGGTGGCCCGTTCATCTAGGAAAATCCTCGGTCCAGCTTCTGGCTCCAAGTGAAGAACTGATGGAGGTGGCAGACCTCCGCTAACGCACCGGTACTTGGCGCGCCTCTTGCCCTCTCGCGCGGAACCCCATTACCAGGTGCCTCCAATGTCCCGGAACTCCAAAGCTATATCTGTCCAAACGCAATTCGCACTCGCGCTTTGCGGGGCATTGGCGCTGTCGGCCTGCTCCTCCAAGTATGCCGTGGTCCCACCTCGCCTGGATCTGGCTCCGTACGGGCGCGTGGCGGTGATCGCCTTTTCAGCTGATCAGCAGAACAGCGGCATGAGCGCCCTCGCCACCCAGCGATTTGCTGAAGCGCTGTTGAAGAGCCAGTCTGGCTTCGAGCTTCTCGAGCTGAACGCCGCGGATTCCTCGCTCAAGGGTTTTGCGGCCAGTGGAGATGGCTCGGCCATGGCCCAGGCATTGGGCCGGCAGAAGGACGTGCCCGCCGTCTTCGTAGGCCAGCTCAAAGTTTCCGGCGTCAAGCCACGCGGTAAGCTCAGCATGTCGGGCGTGAATGTCCGTGCCGCGGTGTCGGCCGAGCTGACGGTTCGATTGCTGTCCACGAAAACCGGCGGAACGGTATGGCGGTCGAGCTCAGCAGCGAATGGAACCGTCGGCCGTGTGTCGATGTCCGGAGCACTGCCCTCGGTGGCCATGCGCGACAAGGAAGAGGCATACGGGGAGGTTGTGAGTCAGCTGGTGAGTGATGTCACCCGCGATCTCCGGCCGACTTGGGTCAAGCAGTAGCAGGGAGCCGGATCACGGTACAGTGACCGGAACCCGGTGCCACGCGTTGTTGTTGTAACCCTTGACGTTCCACGTCTCCTCGACCGTTGCTGGCTGCGTGGTGCCACGGCTATCCGTCGCCCGCGCAGCCAGAACGTGATTCCCTCCCGGCAGCGTCAGCTCCCCCTCCCAGAAGCTCCAACTCCACTTCTCACCAGCCACGGTTATTGTCGCGCGTGACCAGCTCTTTCCTGCATCCGCCGATATCTCAACCGAGCGTAAGGGCCCCCCGTCTGAACCTATCGCCCATCCTCTGACCCTCAGTCGGCCAGACGGTGCTGTTGCATGGGCTGCCGGATCCACGATGACGCTGTTGACTGGGATGGAAGTGAGGGCCACCCCCTGACTCACATCGCGTGGATCATGTGCCGCGAGGTGCCTTTGAGACCGGTACGCTTTGGCCTGGAAATAGTTGTCCGATGGCTCCTCCAGCAGATTGATCCGCCCCAGCCACTTCACACTTCTAGCTCCAATCCACCCCGGCACCAGCGCCCGCAAAGGGTAGCCGTGCTCCGGTGCCAGGGGCTCACCGTTCATGCGAGTTGCCAGCAACACATCGCCCTGGAGGGCCTTGATCATGTCCACCGACCCGCCGAAGCCGAATGTCTGGCCGTCGCGCGAGACCTGATCCATGCCCACGAACTCGACGTGACGGGCACGATCGGACACACCCACGGCCTGCAACACTGCGGCGAGAGACACGCCGGCCCAGCGGGCAGTGCCGATCGGCTCAGGTCCCCACGGCAGCTCGCCTGGCAGTGGGCCCAGCGACAGGAACTCCTCCCGGCGGATTCCGGCGCAGGCAAGAGTAGCGGTCAGGTCGTGAGATGGAAATTTCTGCGTCAGCTCTGCCAGTGAAAACCGAGCCGGGCGCTCCACCAATCCTCCGACTTCGAGCCGCCAGGTGCCGGCGTCGATCGACGGAATCGGTGCATGGCTTCGAGTGAAGAAGTGTTCGCTCGCGGTGATGAGGCGGTCGGTCGGGACCGGCCAGACGCCGCTGTTGAGACCGTCGGTTCCGTGCGTCAGACGTCTGCTGCGCATAGATCGCCATATCCTTGCCGGTTCTGCAACGCAGTGGTCGGTGATAACATTCCGGTCAATGTAAGTCAGTCTTTCCGCAGCGGAGTTGATTCACATGCACGTCTTCCTCACTGGAGCCAGCGGGTACATCGGATCAGCAGTCGCCGAGAGGCTACGTGCTGGTGGCCACGTCGTGGCCGGGCTCGTCGCGCACCGATGCTGCCGCCACCCGCCTCTCAGCTGCAGGCATACGACCGGTCCGCGGAGATTTCACCGATCCCAACAGTATGAGCGCGGCTGCGCGCTCGGCGGATGGCGTTATCAGCATGGCAACGACATACGATCCGGCCGTAGACGGACCCGCCATCGATGCCATACTCACCGTCCTCGCCGGCAGCAACAAGCCCATGATCTATACCAGTGGCATCTGGTCTCATGGCGATACCGCTGGCAAAGTGGTGAACGAGACCTCGCCGCCACGCCCCGCTACTGTGGTGCAGTGGAGGCAGGCAGTCGAGGAGCGCGTTCTCGAGGCGGCTCGCGAGGGAATCCGCACGGTTGTCATCCGCCCTGCGATCGTCTACGGCCGCGGCGGCGGCATCCCGGGGGGATTCGTCGATTCTGCTCGGAAGGAAGGTGGCGCGCGATTCGTTGGAACCGGCCAGAACCGGTGGCCCTTCGTGCATGTTGATGATCTCGCCGACCTCTATTTACTGGCTTTGGATCGAGCTCCTGCAGGAACACTGCTACTGGCGGTCAACGGACCTTCGTACCCGGTGGGTGAGGTAGCCGCAGCGGCCACCGAGGCGCAGGCAAGGGTGGTCGCACGATTGCCTGGCCTCTCGAGGAAGCCAGGAAAACTCTCGGGGCCTATGCCGATGCACTGGTACTCGATCAGCAGGCTTCCGGTAAGCGAGCTCGAAAGCTCCTCGGCTGGCAGCCGAGCCGGCCGGATGTCATGGCTGACATCGAGCACGGATCATATCGGGAAGTAGGTATAGACCGGGTCAGGCGGGCGGTCGGGCGGGTCGGCCTGGGGGAATCCGCTTCTCTGCTCTGCCATCCACGTACGCATAAACCGCCCGAATCTGCTCGGCGCTCATGATGCTTTTAAAGGCGGGCATTCCCCTTTCCGGCCGACCTTCACCGACCACCTGAGAGAATTTCTGCTCCGTATCAATTGGCCCGCCGGGAGCCAGCGATACGAGCAGATTGGCCGCCACCGGATTCGGTAACGCGTCCTGGCCGTGGCAGCGCGCGCAGTTCACGCTGTATTGCCTCCATCCCTCATACTCTGCCGAACTGACCTTCGTTCCCGCGCCACCACCCTCGGTAGCAGAGGCGGGGGCCGCGGTTGGCGGGGTGTCCTGTGCAGCCTCAGCCGGAGGGGTGATGGGAGGTGTTGCCACGTCCGGTCGCGGCAACGATCCGCCGGATTTGTCCACCTGCGTCAGTGTATCTGACCCGACACCCTGATCGGGTGCACTGTCGACCGGCGCTCCAGCCGTGGTATCGGTCTCTTCCGCACCACGGCTGCACGCCGCCAGGGCACAGGCCAGAACCAGACCGACCGCACGTCCCGCTCGTGTTCGTGACTTCGTGTTCCGTGCCATGGGTCAGCCCTGCGACTTCACGGCAGGACGCCCCGGCCGGATTTTTCCGTCGCTGCGACCCTTCACGTAGGAATAGATCGCCTCGATCTTATCCATCTCGAGGCCGAGCGGACACCATGCCGGCATTCCCTTCGCTGGCCGGCCCGCGCAGACCGTTTGCACGAAAAGCTCCTTGGTATTGATTGGACCGTCGGGCTTTAGCGAGGTGACCAGGTGCGGAGCGATCGTGGTGCCTTGTACGTCCTCGCCATGACAACGGGCGCAATTCAGGTTGAACTGCTTCCAACCGTCGTATACCTGCTGGGATACGGTGTCGATCGGCGCCCGATGGTATTCGTCGCGCAGCGGTGCGTCGGCCTGGGCCGATGGCGTAGCCGCCGCCTGCCCTGTCGGCGCCGCGGTTGCGCTGTCCCTTGCCGCTGGACTCGGGGAGGATGTTCTTGCCGGAGGTGTGTCACGCTGCGCTGCGGTCGGAGGCGATGGCTTCAACACTGGCTTGGGGGTATCGACTCGCTTCGGAGCAGCTGCACTCTGACGCGTGGGAGCCGCAGCAGGGGCGGCAGCGGAGGTGCGAGCCGGCGTCGAATCACCGCGACTCGCGGGCTTCACGCTGTCCGCAACCGCTCGGCCCGAATCCGGGACTGCCGATGCAGTATCCGTGGGAGACGGAGCGGGGCTCGCAGCTGGGACGGTGTCCGTCGCGGGTGCGTCGCCGGTCCGCCGATCGCCGCAGGCCAGGAACATCGAGACGCCAACAATGTTTAGTAACACGACGCACGGGCGACCACCACTCATGGGCTCGTTCCTTTCGGGTTTAGGAGGCCCTGGCAGGGCCGGCCGTTGACGCTGCAAAGATTACTCGTGACCGGCGGAATGCTAGGTGACGCAGGTCACTACATCGCACCGTGATGACTCTCATTCGCCGGGGAATTATTATCCGCCCATGACCACACCTGCTGCGAGCGGTACCGTCACACTGGGGTTGGTGCAAATGAGCTGCACCGATCAGCCTCAGGCCAACATGCAGAAGGCAGTAAAGGGAATCCGGGAAGCGGCCAAGGGTGGCGCCCAGATCGTCTGCCTTCAGGAGCTTTTCCTGAGCCCCTACTTCTGCCAGACGGAAGATCACACGTTCTTCGGATTGGCCGAGCCGGTACCGGGACCATCTACCGAGACGCTGGGACGCGTGGCGGCTGAGCTGGGCGTGGTGATCATTGCATCGTTGTTCGAGAAGCGGGCGGAGGGACTCTACCACAACACCGCCGCGGTCATAGACGCGGATGGCCGCTTTCTGGGCAAGTACCGGAAGATGCACATCCCCGATGATCCGCAGTACTACGAGAAATTTTATTTCACACCGGGCGATCTCGGGTTTCGAACCTGGGATACGCGGTTCGGCCGTGTTGGTGTACTGGTGTGCTGGGATCAGTGGTACCCTGAGGCCGCGCGTCTCACGGCGATGAGCGGAGCACAGATTCTCTTTTATCCTACCGCCATTGGGTGGCTGCCGGGTGAGAAAGAGGAACACGGCGCCCAGCAGCAGGCCGCCTGGGAAACCATCCAGCGAAGCCATGGCATCGCCAATGGCGTCTATGTGTGTGCCGTCAACCGCGTGGGATACGAGGCGGGGCCCACTGGAGGACTCGAGTTCTGGGGTGGCAGCTTCGTGTCGGATCCGGGGGGTCGAGTGCTGGTCAAGGGCGGAACCGGCGAGCAGGTGCTTACGGCCACGATAGACCTGGGCAAAGTGGACGCGAGCCGGACCCACTGGCCCTTCCTGAGAGATCGCCGGATCGATGCCTATGCGGACATCACGAAACGCTATCTTGACTGAATGAGCAAGAAGATGTCACCCCGAGGAAAGCGAGGGGGCCGAAGCGACGCTTTGGCCCCCTCTGCTGCTTCTGCCCCCACTCCATCAGCCCTCGGCTACCGCATGCCCGCTGAGTGGGAGCCGCATCGAGGCACCTGGCTGAGCTGGCCGCACAAACAGGCCTCCTGGCCCGGAAAGTTCGGGCCCGTGCCCAAGATCTTTGCGGCGATGGTGCGCCACCTGGCCGAACACGAAGAGGTTCACATCAACGTCGCCGGGGGGGAGATGGAGCATGAGGTCCGCCTGCTTCTCGCGGATGAGGGTGCCGATAGCGGCAACGTTTTCTTCCACTACAATCCAACGAACGACGCCTGGTGTCGGGACCACGGCCCGATCTTCGTCCAACGCGAGAAGGGCGATCGAGCACAGGCTGTCATCGACTGGGACTTCAATGCGTGGGGCGGCAAGTATCCACCCTACGATCTCGACGATGTCATACCCACCCGGATCGCCCGAGAGCTCGGCCTGCCCATTTTCAACCCAGGCATTGTCATGGAGGGTGGGTCGATCGACGTGAACGGCCGGGGAACGCTGCTCACGACCGAGGCGTGCCTCCTGAATCCGAACCGCAATCCCCACCTCGACCGAACTGCCATCGAGGACCACCTTCGGGCATATCTTGGGGTATCACATATCCTGTGGCTCGGAGACGGCATCGAAGGCGACGACACCGATGGACATGTGGATGACCTGACCCGGTTCGTGAGCGCTCACACGGTCGTGACCGTCGTCGAGGATGATCCAGCCGACCAAAACTATGAGCCGCTCCAGAACAATCTGGAGCGGCTCAATAGAATGACCGATCAGGACGGGCAGCTGCTTCGGGTGGTGACCCTCCCGATGCCTCGGCCGCTGCACCACGAGGGCCAACGGCTACCCGCCAGTTACGCCAATTTCTACATCGCCAACGGAGTCGTGCTGCTGCCGACGTATGATCCCAACCGGGACGGTGAAGCTTGTGCGACTTTGCAGTCCCTCTTCCCCGACCGAGAGGTGATCGGCATCGACTGCACCGACCTGGTCTGGGGACTGGGTGCCTTTCACTGTGTCACACAGCAGTGGCCGTCTTTGATCGAAAGCGTGAGCGGGAACAGCGAAAAGCGTGAGCGGTAAACGGGGAGGGTGGCTGGAAGATATCCTGCTTCTCCCGCTTACCGCTTACCGCTTACGCTTCTCTTTCCCGCTTCTTACGACTTCTGCCAGGTCCCTACGAGGGCCGCCCGACGCCCTCCGCAGCTGTCGGCACCGATTCCCGCTATCTGCAGCTGATCGTCCGTCCTGCTCACCACGTACCGGGCAGCGGCCGTCTGACACGCCAGGGCGCTGGTATCCGCCTGGAACAACAGACGTGTCACCCTTGAAAGTGGCCCGGCTCTTCATGACGGAATCGGCCCAGCGCCTCGACGGGCAGCGTCAGCTCGACCCCGCCGTTGGATGCCAGGTTCATGCGAACCTCACCCTCACCGTACAGATCCCGCTTCCAGCTGCCGGCGTACCTCCCCCCCTCGCCTGAACAGGCAGAGAGCAAAGGGAGGACCGTCAGCACAATCACACTGCACCGCGCAAAGTGACTTCCTCGAGAGCACATCACTCATGGCTGCATCCTCCTCATGCTGAGGACAGCCTCGACCGCGGTCATCACTGACGGGGTAGAGTCTCGTCAGTCGGAATCGGCAAGGTCGAGAACACCACGTCAGGGGGTCTCGCCAGTGGTCCGATCGAGCGGCAGAGTACCCAGGCGGCCGTAATGCCGGGCGTCGATCCAGCGATGCGCCCCTTCGAACATCAGCGAGTAGAGCTTGTTGTACAGCAGCTCGTCCAGCGCGGCCGTCGCGTCGGCGAAGCCACCCAGGGCCGGCAGGTTCCCCGAGTCGAGTACGAATGGTGTTGATGTCGGTCAGTGCCGTGCCGAGATCGCTCGAGCCGATAGCGGCCTCGGCGCGGAGCAGGATCAGCTCCTCGTTCTTGATGATCGGAATCGGCGTGGACGGGCTCGGGATAGCGATTCCAGCCCAGGTTGGATGTGAGGTCGTCGAGGGTAGTGGGAGCCCGCGTCACAATCTTGCTGACGAACCTCTGGTCGGGCGTGGTACCATCCACCTGTAGCTGCACCCCGGTGAGCAGCGATGGGTGAGCGAAGTTCTCTCCCGCTTGCGGATCCAGCGACAGCGGATTGGCGAGGTCTCCGGCTCCGGTGCCGTAGTCCATGTAGACCCCGCGATCGAGCGGCCCCAGCCGGGTCGATGAACGATTCCGCGAGCGCAGCCAGCGCCCCGGCGAAGTCATTCCGGTACACTGCCACCCGGGCGCGTAGACCCCGATTGAACTGGACGAATGTCGCCGGCGTGTTGAACCCGGTAAAGCCAGGGGGCAGCGTGAAGGGGAATGCGCCCCGCCGGCGAGGAGCTCGGTTCTCGCCTCATCCAGGAGCGTGACGACATGATCGTACGCGGCGGCGTTGGTGCCGAAAGGCGCCGGCGCAGCTGACACCGAGGTGTCCGTTACGATGGGAATCGAATCCTGGGTGTGCGTAACCAGAATTAACAGGTAATTCAGGGCCTTTATCGTCTTCGCATAGCCTGAGGTTGCGCTCTGCTCCGCAGGGGTCAGCTCACTGGCCGTCGGCAGCACCGCGAGAAGCAGATTCGCTTGCCGGATCGAGGCAAACTGGTCGGCCCAGTGGTCGCCACCAAAAGGATCACCGCCCGGATCCAGCGGGCCGTGAAGCAGCTCGGTGGTGAAACGCGGGTCGGCCGCATCGAGCCGCAAGACCTCCCGCCCTATGATCCCCATATCCAACGGGATATCGGCGAAGTCGTTCCGAAAGGCGATGAGCATTCCGGTTGCCGCCACGCCGATCTGGGTCCGAGAGGGATTCTCCCCGATCGGGTCAGGGCTGTTCGGGTTGGTACTCTGATCGAAATTGCATGCGCTCGCTGCCAGGAGGCCCAGCAGGAGCACCGGGTGACGCATTCTCATGGTCGGCCTCATGGTCAGAATCCCAGATCGATCGAGAAGAAGAAGCTGCGGCTCGGCGGGAACGGAGCCACGTCGATATTCCGCACGATTGCCTGGTTACCGAAATTGCTGACCTCGGGATCCAGGCCTCGGTAGCTGGTGACCCGGAACAGATTGCGTCCGCTAAGGCTCAGCCGTGCATGCCGCACATTCCCCCCGAACAGGCTCTGGGTGAACGATGTCGGCAGATTGTAGGACACGTTCAGCTCCCGCAGCTTGAAGTACGAGGCATCCTGCACATAGGCCGCTGTCAGTCCTGACGACCAGTCTGTGAGCCGCTGGGCACCCTTCTCCTCATAGTCCGGGGAGTTCTGACCCAGGTCGTACAGGAACTCGGTCAGGTTGACGACGTCGCCGCCCTTCTTCCAGTCGAAGAGGAATCCCACCGTGAAGCGATGGATGTCGAGATCGCTCGAGAACGACATCTGAAAGTCGGGCGTTGCGTCACCGACCTTGCCTTCGCTGCCGATGATCTGGGTAGCGGAGCTGTCTTGCTCGATCTGGAACGCTCCGAGTGAGGTGCCGAAGCCGCCGGTCTGGAACGTCGGTACGCTCAGCCGCGTGACCTTGCTGCGGTTGGCAAAGAATGTGGTGCGGAAGAGCCAGTTGAAGTTCTGGCTCTGGATCGGAGAGAGCGTCAGCGCCAGCTCCACGCCCCGATTTCGAAGCTTACTGTCGGAGCTGAAGATGCGGGTCTCCAGGCCGGTGCTCGGAGCAAGGGTCTGCTCCAGCAGCAGGTCGCTGATGGTCCGCTGATACAATGTGACGTTCACTTCGGCACGTCCGTTCGCGAGCTGCGCATCGAAGCCGCCCTCGATCTCGGTCTGAGTCTCGGGACGGATGAAGACGTCACCTGCACGGTTACCGGGGAGTACTCCAAAGAGACCGCCGATGGTTCCGGTGGTGTCGGGAGAGAACTTGGCTCCGAACAGAGGCTGGTTCCCGGTCTGCCCGAACGCTGCCCGCAGCTTCACTTCATCGAGACCCCCAAACGGCCGCGTGAACCGGTACGACGCTGCCGCCTTGGGGTAGAAGAAGAACTTGTCGGTGTCTCCGTTCGAGCTGCTGCGATCCGCCCGAAGCCCTGCGGTCAGGAGGAGCCGGCGGTCGAGCAAGAGGATTTCCTCCTGCCCATAGATACCGAAGTCCTTCACCGGCCGGTCATCCTGAAGCACACTTACGCTCGTGGCCTGATCGGGATTCTGCTGCCCGCTCAACAGGGTTCGAGCCAGGATCCTGGTAGCATCCAGGGTGCGATCCTCGTACTGCACGCCCGCCGAGGTGGTCGCCTGGAAGCGCGCCCGACTCGGGCGTGTACGTATAATTGCCATTGACCGCCAGGTTCAGATTCAGATTGGACGACTTGCCCGCCACTACCGTGCCTGGTTGGCCGTCGTTGGGCTCGTACTCCATCTCGGGTGGTGAGATGAATTCGTTGTCCTGGTTGAAGTAGTCCACCCCACCGACCCCAATCAGTGTGACGTTGTGCCGTGCCGACGATACCACCGTCGCCCGGGCGGTCAGCGTTCCCAGCGCCCGCCAGGTGTCCTCCTCGTTGGTGAGAAGGGAGAGCGTTTGAATCGGGTTACTGTTCCCGAACGGATTGAGAGGAAAGCTGCTGTCGGGTCTTTGAGACAGGTCGATAAAGTTTGGTGTGCCCGACAAAGCTACGTAGGGACTGGTCCCCGTATTGTCGTTGTTCGAGAGCCCCCGGTCTGACTGGCTGTGAATCACATTGGTGTTGACCGAGAGATTGACCCAGCTGGCGAGCTGCTGATCGATGTTGGCACGGAGCGAATGTTTCTTGTACCCGGTATTGATCCCGATGCCTTCATCGTTCTTAGCGAGTCCCGAGATGAAATAACGGGTCTGCTCGGTGCCCGCCGCTGACGCTCGCGGCGGTCTCGTATGAGAGTGCGCTGCGTCCGAACGCCTGCTCCTCCACATCGAAGGTCTGCCCGGCTGAAAGAGCGACGTGACCAGCGCGGTGTCGCGGAAGACCGAGAGAGCTTCATCCAGGGTCTCGAACGTCCTGGTCCCCAGCTTGTTGGAGCGCTGGAACGTGCCGAACCGCTGTGTCAGGCTGAACTGCGGCTTGCCCACCTGCCCCCGCTTCGTCGTGATGATCACCACGCCGTTGGTGGCCTTGGCGCCGTAGATCGCCGCGGCAGACCCTCCCTTCAGCACCTCGATCCGCTCGATGTCTTCGGGGTTGAGATCCGCAATCCGGTTAACGGGGTTATCCTGATTTCGCGGATTTCCGCCGGACTGCGCGCCAGTAACGGCATTCGGCGCCATTCGGGATCGCCTCGTTGCTGGCCACGATCCCGTCAATGACGAACAGCGGATTGACGTCCGCGTTGATGGTGGAGACACCCCGCAGGTTGACCTGAATGCCGCCTCCCGGCGCTCCAGAGTTCGACTGGATCAGTGCACCGGGGATCTTGCCTTGCAGCGCGCTCTCGAGAGTCCCGGTGGGCGCTCGCGTCAACTCGCTGCCGCTGACCGTCGCCACGGCGTTCGGAAGGTTCTGCTTCTCGATGCCGGTGGATTGGCCGGTAACCACGACTTCCTCGAGCTTGAAGACGTCAGGCTCGAGCGCTGCATCGTAGGTGGCTTGGCTCGGCGGAAGAGTGACCTCCGCCCGCTTGTGCCCGATGGCGCGCACCACCAGGTTCAGCTCTCCATCAGGCGCATTGAGAGTGTAGCGTCCATCCGCACCGGTCTGGGCCACGATGCGGGTTCCTGTTACGGCGATGGTGGCCTCCGACAGGCCTTCACCAGTCTGCGAGCTGGTCACCCTGCCGGTAACCTGACGCACCTGGGCCGCGGCTACGTCCACGCCGATCAGGAGAAGCGATAGGAACATGCCGCACACGCGCAGAGTCATGGCGCCTCCGAAAACTTGGGGGATACTTTTGCTGGAATGGTCCCTACAGTGCATCGCCGCCCGACAGCGCGCAAGTCGTCCCGACTAGCGACGCACTAACACGGCCGCCCTGCCACGAACGCAGCCATCCGAGCGCGAAGCTGAGCATCACGGCCTCGGGTGTGTCACCGGAGCCCCGATGTAGCTGCCGAGAAGCCGCCCTATCCGCGGGTCATCCGGTCCTGTTTCAAGTTGATCGACCTCAGCTGGAATGAGTCGTGTCATACATCGGCGCAGCCCACCGCGTAGATCCTGCTATGACAGTCCTGACACACGCATTGGGACGGAAATGATAGAGCCAGTGGTTCACGTCGGGAGCGTCGATGATGGCGAAGTCGGCTGCCTTCCCCGCTTCCAGCGATCCAGTCACCTCGGCCAGGCCCACAGCCCGTGCGGCGTAGATCGTGGCACCTTTGAGAACCTCGGCCGGCGTCATGCCCTGCAGCGTGCAGGCGAGCATCATCGCAAGCGGAAGGTGGTAACTCGGCGCCGAACCCGGGTTGAAATCGGTAGCGACCGCAACCGGAACGCCCGCCTGGATGAGTCGGCGAGCCGGCATCGGAGGCTGCCGAAGATACAATGAGGCGAGCGGCAGGCTGACCGCCACAACACCAGCCGCCGCCATTGCGGCGATACCAGCGTCCGAGATGTGCTCCAGATGGTCCGCGCTCAGTGCACCCATCTCGGCTGCCAGCTCGGCCCCGCCGCAGCTGCTCAGTTGGTCGGCATGTAGCTTGGCGGCAAGCCCCGCGCGGCGTCCGGCCGTGAGGATCCTGCGTGCCTGTGACGCGGCTGAATGCGGACTCTTCCACGAAGACATCACAGCAGGCGGCGAGCTTTTCCTGCCCCACCGCCGGAATTATCCGTTCGATCAGGAGCGTCACATACCCTTCGGGATCGCCCTGGAACTCGGGCGGTACAACATGCGCTCCGAGGAACGTGCTCACGATCCGCACCGGCTGCTCCGTGGCCAGCCGGCGGTATACACTGAGCAGCTTGAGCTCGGTATCCAGGTCGAGGCCGTAACCGCTCTTGCACTCGACAGTCGTGACGCCCAGTGCCAGCATCTCTTCCAGGAAGCCGGCGGCTCTAAGGGTGAGCTGCTGCTCGCTCGCTACCCGGGTATGACGCACGGTCGAGGCGATGCCACCACCGCCCCGGGCGATCTCGAGATAGCTGCGGCCGATGATACGTTGCTCGAACTCGTCTGCTCGCCAGCCTCCGAACGCGAGATGTGTGTGACAGTCGATCAGTCCGGGGATCACAAGTCGCCTGCCGGCATCGAGCCGCTCTGCGCCATGAAATTCCGCGGGCAGCTGAGTCTCGGGACCAACCCATCGGATCGTACCGTCGTCCCAGGCCAGGGCCGCATCGGCAATGGCGTGAATGTCGCCCTGCCCGCCTTCCGCGCGGCAGGTGGCCAGTTGACGAATGTTGTGCAGAACCTTCACGTGCCTGTCACCCTCGCGGAGATCCTGCGCAGCGCTGGGGATGGCGAGCCGCCTTGAGTACTGGAAGCCATTTCATCAATCGACCATTGGCAGGTCGACACCACGTGCCTTAGCTGTCTCGATGGCCAGATCGTAGCCCGCATCCGCATGGCGCATCACGCCGGTCCCGGGGTCCGCCGTGAGAACTCGCTGGAGCCGCTCGTCGGCGCTCTGGGTTCCGTCAGCCACGGACACCATCCCAGCATGAATTGAATAGCCTATTCCTACACCGCCGCCGTGATGCAGCGAGACCCAGCTTGCACCGCAGGCGGTGTTCAACATCGCGTTCAGCAGCGGCCAGTCAGCGATCGCATCGGAGCCATCGCGCATGTTCTCGGTCTCTCGATTAGGAGAGGCCACCGAGCCCGTGTCCAGATGATCCCGGCCGATGACGATAGGAGCTGCTACCTTTTTCTTCTTAACCAGCCAGTTGAATCGCAGGCCCATCTCCGCGCGCTCCCCGTACTCCAGCCAGCAAATGCGTGCTGGAAGCCCTTGGAAGGCGACCTTTTCCTGCGCCTGGCGAATCCAGCGAGCCAGGTCGGACTTCTTCGGGAATGTCTCCAGCACCGCGCGGTCGGTCTCTGCGATGTCGGCGGGATCCCCGGAGAGCGCAACCCAGCGGAACGGTCCCGCACCCCGGCAGAAGAGGGGCCGGATGAACGCGGGGACGAACCCCGGTATATCGAAGGCCTCGTGCATCTCGCGACGATCGGCCACCTGGCCTCGGAGGTTGTTGCCGTAGTCAAAGACAACTGAACCCATCGCTTTCAGATCCAACATCGCGCGCACGTGCGCGGTCATAGAATCGAGTACCCGGGCTTCGTAGTCCGCTGGGTCCGAGTCTCGGGCCCGGGCGGCATCCTCGATCGTCATTCCTACCGGGATGTATCCCAGCCTGAGATCGTGGGCCGACGTCTGGTCAGTGAGAACATCCGGCACCACGCCGCGCCGCACGATCTCGGGAAGCACCTCGGCGATGTTCCCCACCAGACCAACGGATAGTGCCTGACGGTGGGATCTCGCTTCTTCGAGCTGGCGCAGGGCGGTGTCGAGGTTGGTTTCCAGACGGTCGCAGTAGCGGGTCTCCACCCGCCGGCGGATTCGCTCTTCGTCTACATCTACGCCGAGGAACGCGCCCCCGTTCATGGTAGCGGCGAGGGGCTGGGCACCGCCCATTCCCCCAAGGCCGCCACTTACTACCAGACGTCCTTCGAGTGATCCACCGAAGTACTGCCGAGCGCACTCGGCAAACGTCTCGTAGGTCCCCTGCAGGATTCCCTGAGTTCCGATGTAGATCCATGAGCCTGCGGTCATCTGGCCATACATCGTCAGACCCATCGCATCGAGCCGCCGGAACTCGTCCCATGTGGCCCAGCGCGGCACCAGGTTCGCGTTGGCAATGAGCACTCGGGGGGCTTGGTCGTGCGTGCGGAAAACGCCCACTGGCTTCCCGCTCTGCACCAGCAGCGTCTCATCGTTCTCCAGCCGGCGCAGTGTGGCCACAATGCGCTCGTAACACTCCCAGTTCCTCGCTGCCTTACCGCCTCCACCATAGACGATCAGCTCTTCCGGCTGTTCGGCCACCGCCGGATCGAGGTTGTTCATCAGCATTCGAAGGGCAGCCTCCTGATGCCAGCCCTTACAGGAAATGGCGGATCCGGTAGGTGCCTTGATCGCGTGTAGTTGCGTTGTGGCCACGAGGCTTCCCCCCTGGGTTGTCACCCTGAGCCCTTCGCGTCGCTCAGGGTAAACTCGCGAAGGCTAGCCATCTCCCCAAACCCCTGCAACCTTTTGGGCCGTCACGCGATCCAATCCCTCCGCGATGACTCAACCCGGCCCTGGAGCGGCGACCCTGGAGCACGAACAGACCGGCAGGCCCGACTCGGACGCTGTGGACGCGACGCTGGCTGCCAGTGGCGACGCGAGCGCGTTTGAGCGGCTCTACCGCCAGCACCTGCCCAGGATTTACTGCCTGGTTCGTAGAATGCTCAATGACGACGATGCCGACGAGGTAACGCAGGATGTCTTTGTGCGAGCGTGGCAGAAGCTGGGAACGTTCCGTGGTGAAGCCGCTTTTGGCACCTGGCTCCACCGCCTGGCGGTCAACGTGATTCTGGCTCGGCGTGAGACCCTGGGTATTCGAAGAAAGCGCTACCTGGAGGGTGACGCGATGCTGGAGATCCTACCTACGCGAAAACCGGGACCCGAGCTCGCGATGGATTTCGAGACCGCCATGGAACGGTTGCCCGATGGGGCACGAGAGGTGTTCGTCCTGCACGATGTGGAGGGCTACCGGCATGAGGAAATCGCCGAAATGCTGGGATTGGCGACTGGTACATCGAAGTCACAGCTGCATCGGGCGCGTCTCGCCTTGCGCCGGCACCTCGAGAGATAGAAGGGAGCGTAACCGATGAAGGATCCCTGGATGGAACGGCTCTCCGAGTATCTCGACAATGAGCTGACGCCGATTGAAAGCGCGGCGATCGAGTCGCACTTGGAGACATGTCGCGACTGCTCGGCTGTACTGAGTGATCTCAGGCGAGTAGTGGATCGGGCTCGCCACCTCGACGACCGCCCTCCCCGCCGCGACCTCTGGCTCGGCATCGCGGAGCGGATCGGTGCGGCCCCCGCCCGTCCCCTCGCGGTTCGACGTAAATGGAGCTTCTCCATGCCGCAGCTGGCCGCGGCGGCGGTGGCGCTCATGACGCTTTCGGGCGGCACGGTGTGGCTGATGCAGTCTCCGGGCACCCGTGCCGGGAACCTTCCCGTGGCCGTCATCGACTCGCCCGCGGTCACACCCGTTGCCGTAAACGCTAGCCATAACGCAGCGCAGAGCTATGCCGCGGCGGTGGCCGACCTCGAGCGGGTACTCGCGGGCGGGAGGGGACAACTGGACACCACCACGATCAGGGTGATCGAGCAGAATCTCGCGGCGATCGACCAGGCAATAGCACAAGCTCAGCGGGCTCTCGAGGCGGACCCCGCAAATCTGTATCTCAACACCCACCTCGCCGAGACGATGCGTCGCAAGGTCGAGCTTCTTCGGCAGGCGGCCACTCTCGTTCCCGTGAGCTGAAAGGAAACAACGTGCTACTCACTCTCGCTGCCGGGCTCGTTCTGGCTGCCGCTCAGCAGCTCGACACCACCGTGGTGGCCGACCGGGCTCAGCGGTTGCACGTGAATGCCTACGGCGGTGACGTCACGGTCGGAACGTGGAACCGAAACGCAGTCAGAGTTGAAGCAGGCGAATCGGGGCGCGCGCGGGTCGAGCTGCTGACGTCTCCCACCAGTGTGAGCGTCAGGACCCAGGGCCGGCATGGTCCACCCTCGGATATTTCTCTCCGCATCACGGTCCCGGTCTGGATGCCACTCTCACTCTCGGGTGTGAATACCGATGCCAAGGTCACCGGCATACGAGCCCCGATCTCGGTGGAAACGGTCGAGGGCAAGATCGAAGTCACCGGCGGGGACGGTCTCATTTCATTGCGGTCGGTTCAAGGCTCGGTCTCGCTCCGGGGCGCCAAGGGCCGGATCAGCGTCAACTCGGTGAACGAAGATGTGATGGTCGCCAATTCGACCGGCGAGATCATGGCAGAAACTGTAAATGGGGAGATCACCCTGGAGACGGTGGATGCCGGGACCGTGGATGCGAATACCATCAACGGCGACATCACGTATGCCGGCCCGATTCGCAGCGGTGGCCGGTACTCCCTGTCCACGCACAATGGCGACATTCTGCTGACCGTGCCCGAAGGGACCAGCGCGAACGTGGCCGTCTCGACCTTCAACGGGGAGTTCGAGTCCGAGTTCCCGGTGCCGTTGAGTGGAACCAGGAAAGGGAAGGGATTCAACTTTCGTGCTCGGCTCGGGCAGCGCCCAGGTGACTCTGGAATCTTTCCAGGGAACGATTCAGATGGTTCGCCCTGGGGGGCGGGCGGATCGGGAGCGCCGAGAGCATCACGATGAGGATTAGGAGCTCTTGGAACGGCCCGACTACCGCAAATTGAGGTTATCTAAAGGGGCTGCACCGGGGGGTCCGGTGTATTGAAAATAGTCAACTTCTGGCCGCCTCAATCCGGCCGCCAACCTAAAACACCACTTACATCACTTCCAGCCGTCCAACCTCCTTCCGTCAACCACCATTTCTCATCCTAGGGGTACAACAGCTAAGCTCCTCAGACGCTAGTCTATACACCGCGCTGAAATCCCGCCGTCATCCGAATCCCGCTCGTAAGCCGAGCGGGCCGCTGCAAGGCTAAGTGGTTTTGGATTTAAACCCGAGCCACTCCGTTTGATTTCTATACAATCTGACCACAAGCAGTCCGGGCACGGCTCTTGTACTTGGGGCCCGCACTGACGAGCGGCGTCCTTATCGGTAAGCCGGCTCAAACCTTAGCCCGGAGTCGAGCACATGCGTTCCCCGTTCAAGAAGGCCCTGCTGGGCACCACCGTATTGCTTCTGCTCGGCGCGGGTAATGCGCGGGCTCAGGCGGGTACTCTGTCGAATATGCCCACCATCGCCCTGACCGCGACCAAAGAAGCTACGCTGACGGTAACTCCGTCGACGGCAGTTGCGACGCTGGCGAGCATAACCGACAACTCGAACGCGAACGTCTTCACCCCGGTGGACATCGTTACGGACTGGAATCTGACCGCCGGGTCTTCGGTGCTTTTGATCGGCTGGTTTGGTACTCCGGCGCAGGCTCTGGCGAATGGCACGGACTTCATTCCCTCCTCCCGGGTTGAGGGACGGGTGAATGCGGCTGCCTATGCCCCCTTCAGTGGTCCGGCCGTTGGCGGTGTCGGTGTCGCAGGTGGAAGTCTTCAGCTGTTCAGTCAGGCCGTGGCTGCCGGCAGCTACTTCGGTACCCGCAGCGATCAGCTGGAACTGCGTTTGGACCTGACTGGCGCCACCACCCGGGCGGGCGACTATACCGGGACGCTGAACCTTCAGGCTGTCGTCCAGTAGTTCAGACTATCGGCTGAGGTCATGACTGCGGTCAAATTTGGCTTCAAGCTCCTCGCCCTGGGTGTGCTTTTCACACTCGGGGCGCGGGGCCTTTTGGCACAGTCCCAGGTCATTACTCTCGCGGCCGCAGCCCCCAGTACGCTGACAGTGAACCTGCAGTCGGGTGCTGTCCAAACTATCGCCAGCGTGAGTGACAATGCGATCAACAACTTTCCGACACCGGTAGTGATTCAGACCTCGTGGAACGTGAATCCGGGCCAGACGAACACGGTGAACCTGGTCGCCTATTTCTCGATTCCAGCGCAGGCAATGACCGGTGGGGCGGTACAGATTCCGTCCAGCCGGATTCAAGGGCGGATGACGACCGGGCTTCCCGTTGCCTTTACTCCCATGACGCAGAATGCCATCGGCGGAGTTGGCTCGGCGGGCGGCAGTCTCGGCCTGTTTTCGGTCGCGATAGGTGGAGCGAACAAAAACGCGTCTCGGACCGATAATCTGGATCTGCGGCTGAATCTCGTCGGGTTTCCAACGCTGCCTGCGGGGTCTTACGCCGGAGTCCTGAATATCCGAGCGGTGACGCAGTAGGATTGCCTGGACGAACACGCCAGCGGCAGCCTTCACCCCTGAGCCGCGGGCGTTAGTGAGAGGATCTATGCTGCGGAATTGCCTTGCGTTGCTTGGATGGTTGTCGGTCTCCGGTACACTCGCGGCCCAATCGGTCAGCCCTCCTATCGCTGAATACCAGGAAAAGGCGCGTTCCAGCTTTCAGCTGCGGAACGGCTCCCTCTTCCCGCTCACCGTCGTTCTCGAGGTTCGGGGCTTTCAGGTAACTGAGGCCGGCGAAGTGGTAGACGCGCCGCTCGACACCAGCCGGGTCCACGTCAAGCTGTCGGCGATGAGCTTCCGGATTCCACCCCGGGGGTCATATCGCGTGTTTTACGAGGCGACGGGAGACACGCTCCCGGCCTGGTTCAATATCCTCAGTGCGATGAGTGGCGCGCGTACCGACAATGGCCTGAACGTGCGCTTGCTGCTCCCGCATGTCGTTTACTTGAATCAGAAGCAGCCGCTCCGAAAGGCCGACGTGGCCGTGCGGGCCTTTCAGATCGATGCTGCCGCCCAGAAAGTCCGACTTCAGCTGGAAAACCTCGGACCCAATTTAGGGCGTGTCCTCCAGGTCAACGTCAAGAATGACCATGCGACCAGCGACCCGGCGGGCGGCTTCCCTCTGTTTCCCCGAAGCCGACGCTGGGTCGAGGTACCCTGGGCTGCTGGACAACCACCCGCTGCGGTGTCGGTACGATTTGCACGCTTTTCCATCGATACGGTCCTCAGGCCCACCGTGCTGCCGACGGCGACCACTGCCGGCGCGGCTCTTCGCAGCCCCTGAACCAAGTGTTCCCGCTCCGGCTGGCTCCGCGTGGGCTTGTCGTGCTCTCTCTCCTCATCACTCCGGCCGGAGTGAGGGCTCAGACAGTCGTGGAGGTGCAGGGGGGCGGCTCCTCGCTCAATCATGGGTATGGAGCGACTGCGAACTTCTGGCGCTCCGGCGTCGACGGATGGATCGGCCTTGGCTATCTCAATGGCTTTCGAGCCGGAGCCTTCCTGCGAAAAAGCCTGGGCCGCGACACGCTGGGGGTCGGTAACAATGCATTGATCATGCAGCTTCCCACAGACGTGTTCACCCCGGGGTTCAATCTGCTCGTTCAGGGCGTCAGCTTCAGCGGTGGCAACGATCGTTGGTCGTACATGGCGTTTGGAGGCGCGAGCTCCGACGGGTTGAGCGCGCCTACTTTTCAGGCCACGAGCATTCAGCAACCTATCGGCGCCTTCTTCGCGCAGCGGCGAGTTGCCCCTACGGTCCGGCTCACCGCCACAACGCTCTTTTCAGAGCGACAGACGGTCCTCCCCGGTGTGCAATGGCAGCCACTCCCCGACCTGACAACTGCGTTCGTCGCCGGCATCGGCTCGGGACGACCGTACGCAGCGTCCAGTGTCCTGCTGAGACGGGGGCCGCTCGGCGTTAAAGCATCATACGGCTGGAATCCGAGGCGTTTCCGGAGGGCCCCGGTTGCCACGCCCAACCAGACCGAAGTCGACCGCGAGAACGTGACGCTTACATACGACCTTGGATCGCAGTTTTCGGTCGGGGTAGGGCGCCAGAACTACGTTCAGGATTCTGCCGACAGTAAGCTGCCAGTTCGAGCCACCGGCAACACGGCCTTCGCCGGCGGGGTCTGGGCCAACACCCGGATCACTGCTGGAATTTACGATTCACGGTCAGAGGGCATCAGCAATCTCAGCTCCTACGTGGCCGTGGGTCGCGAGCTCACCCGCTGGCTCGATGCCGAGCTGTTCGTCCTGCAGAGCCGGCCGGAAGGACGCCCGGTCACGACTACACCGATTACCAATCTCCGTTGGCGAGTGACGTCACGTCTCGCATTGAGCCAGCAGATATCCTGGCATGGCAAACGGCCCACCATCCTCTTCGGCGCGAGCTTGATGACACCGATCGGCGATTTCTCGGCCGACTACCAGATCGTGCACCAGCCGTTCAAGCCGTTCAATCCCTTCCGGAGCGCGCTCAACCTCACGGCACGACTCCAGCTCGGCAAGTACTCGACTAGCGTCGGGACGTACGTCCAGCCGGATGGTTCGGTCGACTACTCCGCGTCAGGCCGGACCTTTCTCTACATGGGTTCGTTCGGAGGAATGCAGCCCCAACAGGTTGGTGGGCGCATGGCGCGGTACGTGGTGCGCGGAACGGTCCAAGACGAAAGCGGGACTCCAGTCGAAGGTGCGGCAATCGAGATCGGCGGTGAAGTGGTTTTCACAAACTCTACCGGGCAGTTCTTCCACCGCCTGGGCCGGCCGGGCCGCTCCTCCGTAAGGGTATTGACGGCAGAGTTTCTCCTCCCCGGACAATGGGAAGTTGTCGCCGCCCCGCCTGAGGCGGTCGCAGGATCGGACACCGCACGAGGTATCGAGATCATTCTCCGGCATCCGGCGGCCACCTCACAATAAAAAAGGCGCCCCAACGAACCGGGGCGCCTGGTTGGTGTGGCGGGCGTTAGGGCGTTGCCAGCTGGTCTGTTGCAATGGCAGCGTGGTCTATGACCAGGGCGACACGACGATTCTCCACCCCAGCGTCACCGGGACCTTTGGCGCCGGGAGCGACCTGCCGGTTCCGCGCCTCGCCGTAGCTCACCGCCTTCATCTGCGATGTCTCGAACCCACCGGCCGCCACGAGATATTCCTTAACGGCATCTGCCCGTTTCTGACCGAGCTTGCGGTTGTAGGCAGCACTGCCGGCGGGATCCGTGAATCCCTCCACTGTCACGATGGCGCCTGGGTAGTACTCCTTGACCACGGTAGCAAACCGGTCCAAGACCGGACGATCAGGCTCCTGCAGCTCGCTCTTGGAAAACTCAAAATGCACCGGAACATTGAACTTCATCATATCCTTGGTGCGTTCGATGCTCACGTTGAACTCACTGCGAAAAGCCTGAAGCTCCTGATCGAGCGCATCGAGGCGACGGGTGTGATCCGTCACGAGCTGGTTGGTGGAGTCGATACGGGCGCTGAGCTGTGCGTCAGATGCCTGAACTTCCTGCCGTAGGCGGGCTACTTCGGCGTTGAAGTCATCACGAGTTACCTTCGCGGCGCATCCGCTGAGACCCAGAACCACGCCGCACAGGCCCAGCAGGGCGAGGGTTCGACATTCAGCGATCGAAGCAGGCATACCTTCCCCCTTTTCGAGCGATAGCCGACAACTCAACGACATCGACACTATTACAGGCTATTACCGCGATCAGCGCACGTCCAGTAGCTCGACATCGAACACGAGCGTCGCACCGGGAGGTATGGCGGGAGGAGCTCCGGCAGTGCCGTAACCGAGATCAGCAGGTATGACGAGCTTGCGGCGTCCACCCACCTTCATTCCGGCCACGCCCTCATCCCAACCGGCGATCACCTGGCCGGCACCAAGGGTGAAGCTGAACGGCTCGTTGCGATCGCGGCTGCTATCGAATTTTTCGCCGTTCGGAAGCCAGCCGGTGTAATGCACCGACACCGTACGATCTGCCGTAGCTTCCGTTCCCTTCCCTTCCGTCACGTCCTGATACCGGAGGCCCGAGGGAGTCTTCGTCAGTGCGGTCGTATCCACTTCGAGGGAGGCGCTGAATCCAGCCGAGGCGGGGCTACCTTCGCGGTCGCTGGCTCCGCCACACGCCAGAGCACCAGCCGAAAGGAGCAAGAGTAAACGGTACAGGAGAGCTCCTGGATGATCGTGAGATGGACCGATTGGCCGATCGAGGCGGACCGAATCGGGACGGCGGGATTTGAACCCGCGACCCCTGCAACCCCATTGCAGTGCGCTACCGGACTGCGCTACGTCCCGGATACTTCAAGGAGCGTAATTGTATCCCTACCGTTGCGGCGGCGGAACCCCCGGAGAGTGACAATCCCCACTCCGCTATCTTCGCCCCCCGCTCAGCTTTGAATAACGCGAGACACCGGCCCACGACTTGCCACATCAGCCTTGTTGGGCCCACGGGGTGGGCCCAGGCAAGGCAATCCGGGATATGGTGTCGCATGGTGCGACGCCGAGCCGCAACCCAAGGGAGCTCGTATGAGCGAACAGGACGGGCGGCCATGGGAGTCGGGGGGAGATCTCCCGTGGGCCACGCCAGAGACCGAGTGCGAGCCAGAGAGCGACACCTGGCGAGGTGAACTCCACCAGGATGACTGGCCAGAGAATCTGGCGGGTCCTGAATACTGGCTTTATAAGAAGCAGCGGGATGAATAATCCCCATCCCTCTCACCCCTAAACGGGAGCCCTTTTACCAGGCTCCCGTTTTTTATGAAAACGGGCAGAAAACGTCAATATTTACCCTTTTCCAGCGATTTCCAGCTTTTTTCCTTCAAAAACCAGTCTGTTGACACTCCCTCACAACATGCTACTCTTCACTTGTGTATCGGGATTTGTTCGGTACAAGAATGGCCGCTGGATCGGCCGAACTACATAGATCGGAGCGAAGAGATGTCAGAGATAACGTCCCCTGCCGCTGAGCCTTCAGTGCAGCCCCAGCCTTGGGACCCGTTTCAGTTGATGGACCGGCTGGATGAAGAAGCGCTGCGGAAGGAGCTGGAAGGTGTCGCAAGTACAGACCTGGTATACGTCGTCAAGGATGGGGCCCAGGAGATTGTGGGGCTCTCCAAGACGGGGGTGGATGAGTGCTGCATGGCTCTGGTATCTCAGGGCCAGGTGATCCGGGAAGAGGATCTGCAATATGAGGTCATCGGTGAAGGTGAAGGCCGTGAGGCTCTCTTCAAGGTCAAGGCGGCACGTTATGCTGTCTCGCCGTCGGGCCAGGAAGTACGGCTCGATCAGGTCATCGGCGTCAAACGGCAGCCGCTCTATAACGATTCGGCTCACCTCGATCTCGACTCGCGAGTGCCGAGCAAGAAGTATCGGGGCCGGAGCTACCGTGACCTTCTCGGGCACGACGAGGGCCGCGACTACCTGGGATGGATGGCGGAGAATTTCAACGAGCCGGAAATACGCGAGTTCGTGCGAAGGATCCTCGAGGGAGATGAAGCCATCGGACAGAGGGGACGCCAGCTCAACCCTCATTGGTACGAGCACGGAGCGATGAAGGCGGCTCGCAACGCTCGGTTTCGCCTGATTCCTGGCAACGTCCGAGCCCAGGTTGTCGCCACGGCGCGTGCTTCCGGACGGACCAAGGTCGTCGAGAGTCCCTTGCAGACTCCAACGATCGCGCAGCCGTCGGCACCGGTCCAGCAGCATGCCGTTCGCGTCGAGCTGGAGAATAGGGGGCCGTACTCCCCGACGGAAAAGCAGCTGGCTTTTTATCAGCGGCTCGCAGAGTCGCCGGTATTCACCGAGGAAGAGCGCCGGCGGGCCCTCGAATGGCTGGCCACCAAGGCCACTCGGCAGACCATCAAGGACCAGATCGATTGGTTGAAGCGGCAGGTGGAGACACGTAAGCCGCAGGCTGCGTAGTGATCAACTGAGGAGCGATCTCCTCATCCTGAGCGCAGGACCTACTCCGAGTGCGCGGGACGGCAGAGTAGGTCCTTCGTCGCTTCGCTCTTCAGGATGAGGAATTCTCCTCGTTTTGCTTTCGTCCCACCCCGTCTCCCCACAACACCGCCAGCCCTACCCCGCTTATGATCGCGGCACCACCCAGGGCGGTGTGCCAGCCGACCACCTCCCCGGCGAATACCATCCCAATGGCCACCGCGACCAACGGCGTCACCAGCGGGATCATCATGACCCAGCTAACGGTCGTGTGCCGGATGAGCCAGTAGTACATAAGAAAGGCGACGACGGAGCCGAGGATGGTAAGGTAGACCAGGGCCGCCCATGCCAGCGGCGTCCAGTGAAAGTCCAGGGGGTTGCCTTCCAGGAGCACGCCGCCGATCAGCAATGGGATGCATCCGCCGCCCATCTGCACCCCAGCGATGACCGAAGGCTCCAGCTGGGTGCCTCTCGCCTTGATCAACACTCCCGCATGGGCCGTCATCGCTGCGGACAGAATGATCCCGACGCTGGCCCAGAACGCCAGGGGACCACCGACACCAAGCTGTCCCGAGCACACAATCGCGACACCACCGAGACCGAGGAGCACACCGATGATCTTGGGCGGCGTGAGCCGCTCGGTGGAGAGGTAGCGGTGAGCCATTGGAAGCCCGAACAGCGGGACCATGGCGCTCAACACGGCCGCGAGCCCCGAGTTGATGTACTGCTCGCCCCAGAATACGAGGGCGTAGTTCAGCGTGATGGTGAGGCCGCCGGTGTACGCCAGCAGCCGCCACTCACCAGCCGTCCTCGGAAGGCGAGCTCGTTTAGCCCACACGATCCCGAACAGGATGACCGCGCCGATCGCGAAGCGAATACCGGCGAACGTGAGTGGCGGTAAATCACGCAGGCCGAGCTTGATGGCGAGCCAGGTGGATCCCCAGATGGCACACAAGCACAGCCAAACAACGAATGCGAGGCGGGTGCTTACCACTGCCGCCGGACCAAGCCGTGGGGATGGCGGGGTCGTGGGAACTGAGCCGGTTGTCTCTGTCGGGGGCTTGCTGGCAATGGCCGGGCACGGAGCAGTAGTCACAAAAGCCGCCTCCAGAGTATCTCGTCGCAAGAATTGCAACAATATCAATATTGACACAATTCTTGTCAAATGCCACATTGTTACTATGACAATGTGGAACCCCTCCCTGAACAAGAACGCTGAACCCAAGTACCAGGCGCTCGTCGATGCCCTCGACCGAGACATTCAGACGGGGATGCTACCCCCCGGTACTCGGTTGCCGACCCAGCGAGAGTTGGCAATTCAACTCGGCATCGCGATTGGCACGGTGAGCCGAGCATACGCTTTGGCTGAGCGGCGGGGACTGTTGAGTGGAGAGGTCGGGCGCGGAACCTTCGTCCGGAGAAGGGATGCTGGCGTGCAGGAAGGGGCCAATGATGAGGGCGATGATCCCTCGCTACTCGATCTGAGCAAGGGCCGCCTGGTTCGGGATCCGGCGGAGCCGACATTGCGGCGAACACTGGAGACCATGTGCCGCCGCCCTGACCTGGATCGATTGGTCGACTATTACCAGCCGGCCGCCGGAATGGCTCGACACCGCGCAGCAGGGGCTGAGTGGGTGGGTCGTAGCGGACTGAAGGTTGATCCGGCAGGGGTTCTAATCACCAGCGGCGCCCAGCATGGAGCGGCAATGGTGCTCGCGACGATCGCGCGGCCGGGTGACGTGATTCTCGCCGAAGAAGTCACATATGCCGGCGTCAGGGCTCTGGCCGGCATGCTGCACCTTCAGCTTCAGGGCATCACGATGGACGAGCATGGTGTCAGCGCCGAGGGTTTTGAAGCGGCGTGCCGAGTCACTCGTCCGCGGGCCCTGTTCTGCATGACCAATCTTCAGAACCCGACCGGCGTGACAATGCCGCTCAGCCGTCGCAAGGAAATTGCGGCGATTGCAGCCGCTCACGACGTGGCGCTGATCGAGGACGATGTGAACGGATTTCTCCCTGCCACTCACGAGCCGCCACTGGCCGAGTTGGCACCGGCACACACCTACTACGTCACCGGCACCTCGAAGAGCCTGGCACCGGGTCTTCGGATCGGGTACGTCGTTCCGCCCAAGGACCGGCTGGAGCGAATCGCAGCCACGATTCGAGCCAGCACCTGGCTCACGTCGCCTCTTTTGGCAGAGCTCGTGACGGAGTGGATCGAGAGCGGAGCAGCGCATGAAATGGTCGAGTGGAAGCGGAGTGAAACCGCCGTGCGCCACCGAATGGCCAAAGAGATTCTCGGCCGCTGGCTCGCCCCCGCACCGGTGAGCTTTCATCTCTGGCTTCCGCTTGCCGGAACCCTGGCGCACGGAATCATTCGTGGCCCACGCTCGAGCACGGGGCGTGATGGTTACGCCAAGCCAGGAGTTCATGATCGGCCGCAGCATGGCCCCGCACGCCGTTCGCGTCTGCCTTGGCGCCACGCTGAGCCGTGAGAGATTGGCGGAGGGGCTCCGACGGCTGGCGGTATTGCTGGAGCAGGGACCTGAGCCAGTGCTGGCAGTGTATTGAGCTGGGAGCTAGCTCCTCACAGCTCCCCCACCTATCCGCCCCAGCCGCCGCAGCGAAGGCACCTTGGCCGCTGTGATCGCAACGACCACCAGCGTCGCCATCCCCCCCAGCACCACTGACGGTACCGTACCGATCAGGCGAGCCGCCGTGCCCGACTCGAAGGCTCCAATCTCGTTGGAGCTTCCGATGAAGATCGCGTTGACTGCAGACACTCGGCCGAGCAGGTGACTCGGAGTCAATACTTGGAGAAGGGTGGATCGAATCACCACGCTGACAGTGTCGGCCATGCCGCTGGCGGCAAGCAGCGCGATTGACAACAGGAAGTTCCGCGACAGTCCGAAGCCGATCATGCACACGCCGAACATCGCCACAGCGTACAGCAAGGTTCGCCCGGCCTGACGTAAGGGTGGAAGGTGGGCCAGAAGCACCGACATGGTGACCGCTCCGATTGCCGGAGCGGCACGAAGTACCCCGAGGCCCTGAGGTCCTACGTGGAGGATTTCAGCGGCAAAGATAGGAAGCAGTGCCACGGCGCCGCCGAACAGCACCGAGAACAGGTCCAGCGACAAGGCGCCGAGTACAATCGGCTGGCCGCGCACGAAACGGATACCCGTACTCAGGCTCTCGACGAATGATTCGCTTGAGAGCGTCACCGCCGGTGGCGAGTGCCGCATCGCCGACAATGCCAGCACGCTGATCGCCATAATGATCGCGTCCACCGCATAGGCGGCGCTTGCGCTTCCGAACCCGTATACGAGGCCTCCAACCGCGGGCCCCACAACGGTCGCGAACTGCCAGGTCGAGCTTCGCCATGTGACGGCGTTGGGATAGAGCTCTCGGGGCACCAGTTCCGCGCCCAGGGCTGACCGGGCCGGCTGGAGAAAGCTCCGAGCGATGCCGCTGAGAAAAATCACGACATAGATCGGCCAGACGCGGCCAGGAGTAATGATGCCGGCAACGAGCGTGAAACCGAGGAGTGCCACAGAGCAGCCGAACAACGCGGCCAAGGCGATGAGCGAAATACGGACCCGACTCACCCGGTCGGCAACGTGGCCGGCGAACAGCGCCACGCCGATGAACGGCACTGCCTCGGCGAGCCCAATCAGTCCCAGCGACAATGGATCGTGTGTGAGGTCGTAGATCTGCCAGGCCACCACCACTGCCTGGATCTGCGTCGCGATAGTCATGGCCATGAGGCTGGCCACGAACCAGCGGAAGTTCAGAATGCGCAATGCGGCGTAGGGATCGTGGCGAGGCAGACTCATGCGGCGGGGAAACTAACTATTACCTAGCCTTTGCAGCGACCCGGCGTTCTGCAGATCGAAACGTCTTTTGCCGGAGCGCAAAGTCCCGCTCCATCACGGCTAAACACGTAAGTGCTTGTCACTTAAGCTGCGTCGCAGTCAGAATCGTGCGGCCCGTTTTGTGCAAACGAGACGCCAATCTTTCATCAATTCGCTCTCTGCAACTCTAATCCCTGGCAGGCATGAAGCGTCTTATCGTTTGGACCACTCTCCTGGCCCTGGCCGGGTGCGCGCCTTCCATTCCGCCGGCTCCAGCCATTCCGGCCTCTCCAACTCCAAATCCGCTGACGCTCGGTGTCGAGCTGCCGATGAGCAGCCACAATGCCGCCGCTGACGCCGCGCTCAACGATCTCTCGGATGCCGAGCCGGATCCTCGAGTGGTCCCGGAGTTCGGTGTAGACGAGATCAGCTGGGACATCGATGTTCGCACATTCTCGGATCACCCACGGGTGCAATACTACCTGAACTATTTCCAGGGAGTGTCGCGCACCGGCATGAAGGTCTTCCTGACCCGGGGCGCGCGGTACGAGCCCATGATTCGCCGCCGGTTCGAAGCCGAAGGCCTGCCCGGCGATCTGGGCTACCTTGCGCTGATCGAGAGCGGGTACTCCAACGATGCCGTCAGCCGCTCGCATGCCGTAGGCATGTGGCAGTTCATGAGGGGTACCGGCAAGGGCTACGGCCTCCGCATCGATACCTGGGTCGACGAGCGGCGCGATCCGGTGAAGGCCACCGACGCCGCGGCTCGTCACCTGCGGCACCTGAGGGATCGGTTCGGCTCGCTGTACCTGGCTGCGGCCGCCTACAACGCCGGAGCGGGCAAGGTTTCCCGCAGTCTGGGCAAGCTGCAGTGGGATGCTCCGGCGGATTCTGCGATCGAAAGCGATACGCTCATCCAGTCGGAGGTCACCGAGGCCGAGGCAAACGAGGAAGATGCTGCTGAGGCTGAGGCAGCCGACGATCTCGAGGCCGCGATCGATGCGCGTGAGATTACCAGCGATCACGCCTTCTTCCGGCTCGCGAGCAGCCGGCTGCTCGCGGTAGAGACTCAGGACTATGTGCCGAAGCTGATCGCGGCCGCCGTGATCGCCAAGCAGCCCGAGCGCTTTGGCCTCAGCGCACCTGTTCCAGCGCCCTTCACCTACGACTCACTCGTCGTCGGCTCGACCACGGGCCTGGACGTGATTGCGCGGCTGGCCGAAATCGGCGTGGCCGAGATTCGAGAGCTCAATCCGCAGTACCTCAGATTTGCGACACCTCCAGGAACCGAATCGATCATCAGGCTCCCGATCGGCGCGGGCGAGAAGGTTGCCGAGCGCTATGCCGAACTGCCGGCAAAGGAGCGGGTGCACTTCCTGACCCACGTGGTCCGGCGAGGCGAGCGCCTTGGTAAGATCGCCTCGCGCTATCACCTCCCCACGAGCGAGATCCAGGCAGCGAACCCGAAGGTCAATCCGTCCCGCCTCAAGGCCGGCAGCCGGCTGGTCATTCCCGCCGCCGCGATTCCTTCGGCGCTTGCCATGCGAGCCCTAGGCAAGCCTTCCCGCGGGCATCACGGCGGCCGGCTTGCGACGCACAGAGTCAGATCGGGAGAGACGTTGATCGGCATAGCGCGCAGATACCGGATTTCCCTGAGGGCGCTTCGCCGAGCCAACGCCCTCCCGGTGCAGTACACGCTCAAGGCCGGAAAACGGCTTCGGATCCCCAGCTAGCCAGCAGTCAAACTCGCATTCCTTCGGAACTCGATGACCGTGTCTACCGAGAGACCTGTTGGGCGCGCTGAGTTCGGCCGCACCGCGATCGCCATCCTGATGTCCATGCTGCTTCTGATCGTGGCGCTCACCGGAATTCTGGTCGAGACCACATGGCATCATCCCGTAGGCCAGGTTGAAGTCTTGCCCCCGGATCCGGGGAGCTTCGCCCGGCGTTGAAGTCCTGCCTGAGGCTCCTCGCTCCCCTTCTCGTCGCCAGCGCCATCGGTGTCGGTGGCGCCGCTCGACCTGAAGCGGCGGGCGTTGCAGCTTACCGGTTGGATCCCGAGCGTGGACTCGACACATTGCGCGTGCGGCTGGCCGGTCACCGCACTGGTACAGCTCGAGGCGTGCGGACCCTGGGCGCCGTGGTTCCGGGATACCTCTCAGCACGCGGGCTTCCGCCGGTGCGCGGACGATTTGCCGTCACGGATTCCGGCCTGGTCTTTCGATCGGCCGCGGGCACAACCGCCAGGTTCCCCCTGGTGGGACCGGTGCGGCACGCGGGCGGGCGCAGATGGCGGGCCTCCGCGGTGTCCCTGGCGTACATCGACGACACCGGCGGCCGTTTGTCGTACGTCTTTCGCGTAGACGCGGGTGTATTCGAGACCGATACTCCGGGGCCTCTGCTGGATCTGGCTTCGCACCCGATGTGGCTCGACAGCCTGACGCCTACCGACTGGGTCAGAGATGAGCCGCTCGTGCGCTCTGATGACTCGACCGCACTCTGGGCTACGATGCACGCCATCACCAGTGGTGCCTACGCCGATACGTTATACGCGTTGTTCGGAACCCCACGATCGAAGGTGGGGCTCATTGGATCACGCGGCCGAAAGGCTGGCAGGCTGGGTGAGTATATCGGCAAGCGGGACTCGCTGGCACTCGATCCCGGACGCATGATCGGGACAGCGCAGCTACGCCACACCCTGGCGCATGAGCTGGGACATCGTTGGCAGTTTGTCGCCCCGGGCCAGTTGGCGACGTTGTGGCGCGGCGTGGAGACCATGCGGGACCCCAAGCGCTACGGCTATGGAGCCACTACTGAACACCAGGCGGAGGCCATCGCGTTCGCGGTAGACTTCCTTCAGACCACAATCGCGTCAAGCGAAGCGGAAAATGCCCTGACGTTGCTCAACCACTACGAGCTGCTGGTGCCAGGGACGCGCACCATGGTCCGATATCTCGCCCTTCAGCCGGTCTATCGCGATCACGCCCTGAGAGAGGTGCTCACCACCGGTACCATCCGCTAGGCACTCTGCTCCGCTCGCCCCATCAATCGAAGCCGCTGTTCCATCTCATTGTCCATCTGCTTTCGCAACTCCGCCAGACGAATAGCATAGCCCTCGAGTGCTTTATCGACGGCACTGACCGGTTCCCATGACGGTACGGGTGCCGCCTGACCATCGCTGTTGAGCCCGACGAAGACGATGACGCAGTGGCCGGTACGCCGGCGCTCACCGGTTTTGGGATCTCCCGCATACACGTCCACTGCGATGTCCAGACTCCTTCGACCGGTTCGAATGACGAGAGCTCGAAGCTCCACCAGCTCACCGACAAAAATCGGAGTCAGGAAGTGGAGGCCGCCCAGGTACACGGTCACACAGTAGGACCCGGTCCAGCCAGCAGCGCAGGTGTAGCCCGCCTGATCGATCCATTTCATCACTGCCCCACCGTGCACTTTGCCTCCAAAATTGACATCACCTGGTTCAGCCAGAAAACGGAGAGTGACATTGCGCTGCCGCTCCATGAGTACCCCTTGATTGAATGCCTTCAAGATAGGTGCTGTGTGAGAGGGGTGGGCCCCGGCCTGTGGTGGAGAACACGGCGAGACGAAGCCTTGCGCAGTATTCTAGGCGGTCCCTGTAATGGAGATGTCGGTGACAGTCAAGCTCCAGTGTCAGAACTGCGGATTTACCTTCGTGATCACCGCCAGCACCAGCATTCCTGACGCGACGCCGCTCGCATGTGGCCAGTGTCGCTCTACGCGCTGGTCATCCAATTCCAGCTAATCCACGCTCCGGTGGAACCCGATAGCCAGACCCAGCTGCTCCTGCTGATCCGACTTGTTGCCGCAGGCATCCTGTCGGGCACTCTCGGGTGGGAACGCGAATCGGCGCACAAACCGGCCGGGCTACGAACTCATATGCTGGTTGGGGTCGCGTCGGCACTCTTTACTCTGCTGGCAGAGCTGGCGGTCGTGGATTACCCCGGTGCTTCGACCGGCATGCGTGCCGATCCAATCCGGGTCATTCAGGCGGTCGCGATCGGGGTGGGATTCCTCGGCAGTGGGGTGATCTTCGTTTCCAAAAATGAGGAGACCGTTCGCGGCTTGACCACTGCCGGCTCGATCTGGGCCACGGCCGCAATCGGTATCGCAACTGGTCTGGGGTATTACGTCCTGGCGGTAGGCGCGACGGTTATCCTGCTGCTGGTACTGAGGGGAATGGCTCGGTTCGATCGGGACTAAGCGGAAGTGCGAGGGGATTGCTGGAGAGCCACTGGTCGGATTCGAACCGACGACCGCTCGATTACGAATCGAGAGCTCTACCCCTGAGCTACAGTGGCGGAAGCGTCGGATGCCCTGGCGCGGATTCGAACCGCGACGCCTTTCGGCACTACCCCCTCAAGATAGCGTGTCTACCAGTTTCACCACCAGGGCGCGAGGCGGAGCAAGATAGCCGTGCCTTTGGGCGCGGTCAACGTGAAGCGGCGTCAGCTGCTAGATGCGGAACGGACTGCCTGCTATCGGCACTCCGTTGAGGAGTACCACAGCGGTGACTGGCCCCAACCCGGCCCCAAAGCTATCCGAATAGGTCCCATCTCCGTTGTCCCTCAATCGCAAGGGAAGGCCACCGTTCAACTGCACCTGCACGTTGTCGCCACCGCGACGGACCAGGTTCCCCTGGGCATCCCGGACGGTTACGTCGATCACCAGGAAGAATATCGCCTGTCTTGAAAAGAACGCCGTCGTCGTAGAAGGAGCGGAGGGCCCCGGTGCCACTTCACTGGAGAGAGGGCTTTCCCTCAGTGCAGTGCCGTTTACCTCCACGGAAACTTGGTCGGTTCCGGCAATGACGGGGGTGTAGGACGCCGAGTAGGAGCCGTCGCCCTGGTCGGTGACCGAGGGGGTACTCTGGTTGGCGCCTTCTATCGTCACGCGAACCTGGTCCTCCCCACCCTCGACAGCGGTACCAAACTCATCTTCCAGGCGAATCGAGATCTTGGTGGCCGCTCCCGCGGTCCCATCTCCTACCGATGCGGAGCTACGACCGGCGGCGGCTGGGCCAACACGTACCGTGATCTCGTCCGAGGTTGCGGGCGTGAAGTCCGGAGCCGCGAACAGCAGGGTCCTCTCGCCGGGCCGGCCACGAATCGCCAGATCGGAGTAGGTGACACGTCCCTGGTTGTCGCTCCGGACTGTCGTTATCCCCTCGAGCGAGCCGCCTCCTTCGGCGATCTGCACCGTGACAGCTACGTCGGCCTGCGGCAAGGGCGCACCCACTGCGTCCAGGAGCTGCACCACAGGCTGTCGATCGAACGCGACTCCCGCCTGCGCAATCCCGGATGGCTGGGTGAGCAGGGAGAGCTGTGGGCTGGGTGGAGCAATGCCCGTGGCCTCGAACGATACAGGAGAGCCCTCGAGCCCCGGAACATCGGCGGAGGTGCGGTACAGGCCCGGTCTGCTACCGAGCGTCCGTTGGGCGGCGGCGCCGCCATCCGCACCGGTGGCGACGACCTCAGGGCTGACCGAGCCATCCGAGGCACTCCAGTTGACGTTGACACCGGCCACACCATTTCCGAACCGGTCCACCGCGCGCACCGCCAGCGATTCCGGCAATGCGGTCTGCACCTCGGCCTCCTGCTTGTCGCCACCCAGGAGGAGCAACGTCACCGCCTGTTCCGGCTCGGCAATGGCACTGAACGTGGTGATGAGAGAGGAGGATGGGACGACAGGCGTGGCGCGGGCTTCGATGGTCTGCTGACCGGAGGCGGTCGGTAGGGTGTACTGGATCGCTGCCATGCCGTCAGCGCCAGTAATCACGGTATCGTTGGGAGCGAGCGCGCCACCGGCAGGCGCGATGAAGACCACCTCGACTCCCTCGACCGCGCGTCCTTCCGGATCGGTGACCTGCACGACCAGGGAATCGGCCAACGGCCGCCCGACGGTGTCTGCCTGGCCGTTTCCGCTGATGACTGTTATGCGCGAGGGCTCACCGCCGCTGGGAAGCACCAGGTCGTCACCACCGCAGGCCTGGAGAGCCAGCAGGGTGAGGCACACAACAACAGCTGACCGCAGCCGCGGCCGGCGGGGCTCAGTCGTCCTCGACCTCAAATCGGTCGCTTTCGACCGACGGTAGCCCGTCGGTGGAGGCACGCAGTCGATACTCACCGTCTCTGGATATTCTGATGGTAAAAGTGGCGATCCCGGAGCGGGTATTCACCGTTCCTTCTGCCCTGACCTTGTCCTCATCATCGAGTAGTTCAAGCTTAATCGGAAACTCCCGATCAGTCACCAGGTTTCCGCTCTGGTCGAGCACGGCGACCTCGACCGGGGGAGACATCGTCTCTTTCTCTTCGGTGTCGGATGGCTGCACCCTGAACTCGAGGCGAGCTGCTGTGGACCCACCTCCACCGCCACCGCCCCCACCACCTCCTCCGCCACCTCCACCGCCGCCAGTCCCCGTGGCGGTGAATCCGACTACCCCGACGCCCGAGACCACCGCGTTGAGAGTGTTCGCCCCCGCACCGATGGTCCACCGGGTGGAGGCTCGGCCATCCGAGTCCGTAGTGCTCGTGGCTGGAGTGACACTGCCGCCCCCGGTGGCTACTACCCAGCTGACGGCCCGGTTGGGCACTCCGTTACCTCTCTCATCCACGAGTCGCACGATCAGTGGAGCCGGAAGCTCGGCGCCGGGAGCAGCGGACTGACCATCGCCCGATACCCGTACCAGCTCATCAGGACTCCCGGCCCGTGCCTCGGCCGTGAACGTCACCGGCGAGCCGCTCAGGCCGTCGCTCGTTGCAGTGGCGGATTGTGCCCCCGCCCCTGTGCCCAGGGTCCAGATCGTACTGGCGAGGCCATCGGCCCCGGTGGTCGAGGATGCCGGATCGACGGTCCCGGACGCGGCCGCCCAGTCTACCGGCACGTTCGCCACCGGATTGCCGAACTCATCGGTCACCCGCACCACAATCGGGTCCAGGGCGCTGCCTGCGGTTGCGGACTGCTCGTTGCCACCGGCAATCTCCATCCGCGAGGCCACCCCGGGAGCAACCGTGGCGGTGAATCGGGCCTCGAGAGGCTCCGTTCCGGCGCCTCGATCGACCGTCGCAACTACTGTCTGGATGCCGCTGGTGGCGCCGAGGACCCACAGCGCACGAGCCGCCCCGTTCGATCCCGTCCTGGCAGTTTCGGGCGTCACCTGGGCGCGGGGCACCTCGGATTCCAGGGCGAAAGTGACGGTCTGACCCGGGAGCGGCTCGCCGCGACTATCGAGAACGCTCACTTCCAGGGAATCCGGCAGGGGAGCCCCGACCGCACCCTCCTGCCCGTCGCCGCGTATCTGGAGCTCCGCGGGAACTCCGTCGCTGGGCAACACGAGATCGCTCCCGCCGCAGCCGGTGAGGGCCGCAAGAGCGAGAGCGAAACTGGCGACCAGCCCAGAGAGGCGGTGCATGGAAGGCCGAGCCTTTGTTAAAGCCGCGCGATACGGAATGTTACCGCGCGGGTAGCCCAACCGATATGGTCTAGATCACAGGAGATCGAACAACGGTTCCGAAACTCTCAGGGAGTGATATTGATCGTCACGGTTGCCGTCGTAGCCAACGCACCATCATAGGCTTCGTAGGTGAAGCTGTCGGTTCCGGTCGCGCCAAGGGTTGGGGTGTAGGTGAAGCTGCCATCAGAGTTGAGCGCGACCGACCCTTGAGTTGGAGCGCTGGCATTCCGGGCCACCAACGGCTGGGGGCCATCGGGGTCAGTGTCATTGCTCAACACGCCTGGCGCCGGAACCGTCAGGCCTTGACCTGCTCCTGGAGTGTCATAGGGGCCGTCGTTGCCAGCGGTGGGGGCCTGATTCGGAGGCGTGGGCAACGTTACCGTAACCTGCTGCGTTTCGGTATCAGTCGCACGCTCGTTGTCGGTTACCTCAAGCGTCACCGTCTTACTGCCCTCAGAAAGGAAGATGACGGTCGGGCTCTGCTCACCTGATGTTGAGGGCACCGCGTCCTGGAAGGTCCAGAAGCGATCGCTGATGGAGCCATCACTATCAGTACTGCCGTCGGTAAACTGGCACGGCACGCCCACTGTGCAGGTTGGTGGATTGAATGCGGCCGTGGGGTTCTGATTCGGGTCCGGAGCGGGATTGACGCGATGATTCTCAGTGTCCGTATCACCGGAGAATTGAGCATCGCCGCCATACGTCGCCGTGATAATGCGCCGGTTGTTGTTGTTGCTGGGACCAGCGGCGAGGGGCTTCAGAACACACGACCCGGCCCCTGCTGTCAGCGTCCCCCGACACTCTTCGGTTCCACCACTGATCGTTACGACGACTTCACCGGTCGGCGTTCCACCATTCCCTCTCACGGTGAACTCAACCGTTACATCCTCATTTGCAGTTGATGGATCCGGCTCATCCTCTGTGATCTCGACGATGGAGCTCGTCTTCTGAACCGTGATCGTGGCCTGATCGGAGATAGCCACACCGCCGGCGGTGGCAGTAATGGTCTTGGCCTCGGCCACTGTCGAGCTGAAGGTGAAAGTCGCAACTCCGTTGGAACCGGTGGACGCAGTCGCCGGGTTGATCGAGTTGCCGCTGCCGCTGGAGGCCACACTGACGGACGCACCCGCCACCGGATTATTGCTTCCATCCCGCACGATTACTGTGATGGTGCTCTGACCGCCAACGGTGATCGTAGAAGGCGAGGCCGAGACATCGCTATTGCCCGCACTCGGGCCCCCGGCGGTGGCGGTGGCGGTGAACGTGACGGTTCCCACGCCGGAGACCACGGCATTCACGCTGTTCCCGCCGACTGCTGGGCCCAGGGTCCAATTGGTGGTGGCTCGACCCTCCGCATTCGTCGGGGTGGTCTGAGCGCTGACGGACCCACCCCCGGTCCCCACCACCCAGGCCACCGCACGACCTGAAATCGGATTGCCCTGTTCATCGCGCACTTCCACGATCAGCGGCAAAGCGAGCTCAGTTCCCGGGGCGCCACTCTGATTGTCGCCCGAGACCTTTGTGATTCCGGCGGCGCCACCTGCCGTCGCGGTGTGCGTGAAGATGGCCGGAGAGCCAGCGATCGGTCCTGCGTCCGCCCTGGTAGTCTGCGTCCCAGCGGTTGGGCCCAGAGTCCGCGTGACGGACGCCTGCCCGTTTCCGTCGGTGACATTGGATTCTGCGCTGACCGTTCCTCCACCTTCAGCGGTCCATTGGATGGGAACGTTCGGAATGGGATTGTCGTTTGCGTCCGTAACCAGCACCACCAGCGGCTGAGCCAGCGGGCTGTTGACGGTCGCCGTTTGCGGATCGCCGGAGAAGATACGAATACCACTTGCATCAGCCGGCAGCGCCACGATCGTAAACTGGGCGGTGATGGGCGTCGCGCTCCCTTGCACGGCCGCTGTTCCGGTGTAGGTCCCCGCTACTGTACCCAGCTTCAGCGTTGTCGAGGCCCGGCCATCGGCATCCGTGGTGGCAGTCTCTGGATGCGCTTCCCCCGCGACAGCACCATCCGGGAAGCTGAAAGCAACGGTGGCGCCGGGAACCGGATCGCCCCGGGAGTCCGTGACCCTCACAGCCAACAGGTCGGGAAGCTCCTCCGTCACCCGTGCAGTCCGAGGAAGATCAGGATCGATAATCTCGATATGCGCCGGTTCCCCTTCTGGCGGGAGCGTGAGTCCGTCACCGCCGCAGGCACTCACAGCGAAAAGACCAACGACTATCGAGAACGGTAGCAGCCGGGAAGCAATCACCATGTGTCCTGAGAAGCGGGTCTCGGTTTGGCGCAGCCAACGCGCGGCGAACCATATGAGGACTGAGCAGGCTGCAGTTTATTCCCGCTGCCCGCCGAATGAAAGGATCTGAGTCACAAGACCCAATCAAGTTGCTTGTTTTTCAGTGTCTTACAATTTCGCCCGGCCGACGATCGGGTGCGCCAGAGTGTGATACTCCGGGCTCAAAGCAGCTTGTATGCCGCGGTTGGAGCAATTAACGTGGTCTTAACTGCGTAGGAGATAGGCAGTTACACAACGGCACGGCGGGACTGTTGTCACATCGCCACGGTACTAGAACAAAACGGTCACTGTAAAGGTCACCGGCGGCACAGTCGCTTGCTCGACGGCAGCGGTAAGCTTCTGCACACCGATGCGATTTCCCAGCGTCCAGTCCACCGTCGCGGTTCCGTCCTGAACGGTGCGGGTCAACGTTTCGTTGACGGCTCCTTGCCCGGCAGTCACCTGCCACGCTACCAATGCATCGGGCACCGCATTCCCGAACCGGTCCACTACCCGAACGGTCGGCTGGCTCGCGACCGGTCTGCTTCTGCGGCCCGGCTGCGTCACCGGGCTGATAGCACTCAGCGTATCCGGAGCGCCCGGTAGAGCTCGGGCGACGAACTCCTGGATCTGGGGCTCCCCCTCGACATCGATGAGACTGGCGCGAATGACGTAGTCCCCGGGAACGGTTCCCAGCATGCAATGAATGCTGGCGTTGCCCTCGCTATCTGTGATGGCAGTGGACCGGCCGATCTCCACATCACCCGCCATCGTAACGAACTCGACTTCTCGCTCTTGGGCCGGCAGATCGCGGGCTGTGCGGACGCTGACGATCAGAGGCTTTGGCAGCTGCTCGCCGACCGTGCCTACCTGGTTGTCCCCATCAAACTTTGACAGGGCGACATTATCGCCCCCATTGGGTGGCTCCGGCAGGAGGAGCTCGCCGCTGGAGCATCCAGCCGCTCCTGCGACGAGAACAAGGGCGAACAAAGTGCTGATTCGACGGGCTGCAGTAGCCATGGGTTCACACGACGAAATTGAATGTCGCCGACTTCGAAGGCGTGCCGGGTGAAGGGTGGGGTCACCTACAATAGCTACCCCTTCACCCGATCGGAAGCCCTTTGAGACAGAACCTCATCTTCCGGTTTGTAACAGTATGCCCAAGCCGAAGTTGACGAGGCGTTCCCGGTAGTCTCCAACCACCCCGTCATCATACCGGTGGCCGACCAGATCGATGGTCGGATTGAGATAGAAACGGCGGCCGAGGCGAAGCTCGTAGCCCGCGCCGACCAGTCCGGCAAAGCCGGTGTCTCCTTGATCGAAGCCATCATCGAAGTCCACGGCGTTCCGGCCGATTCCCAACCCACCCTTGAAGTACAGACCCGAGCTGGAGAAAGGATACAGCTGGGCGATGAAGAGGGCGCTGCTCAGAGATTCGACAGCTGGTCCAACGTCGTTGATCCAGGAAAGAACCTCGCCGCCGAGCCGCAGGTGCTGGCTGACGGTCCCTCCCAGCCGGAGTGACACCGTCGGCCGGTAGAGCAAGTCGCTGTAACCCTGGCTCGGGCTGAGGTCGAAGGACTCGCCTCCAGCCCCCAGACCTAATCCGAGCCAGAAGCCACGCCGGCTGGCTTCCGAAACCTCAACCAGTCCTTCGGGTGGCTCCTGAGCAGAGGCGAGGGCAGGTGAAATCAGGAGGGCTGTTGTCACCGCCAACGACACGGCTGTCACTTTGAGTGAGCAGATGGAGGGCATCCGGATCTCCCGCTGACGTTAACTTGGAGGGTCACGCCTGCGAACGGTTCTTCCTGCGATCGACATCGCAAAGGTCAGACCATACCTGTGTCAGCCCGTGCCCGTCTCCTGTTAGTCGCCAGCTTTGGCGTCGTGGCGCTGGTCTGTTTACGGCTGGGTTTCTGGCAGCTCGATCGGTTGCACCAACGCCGCGCGGCCAATGCGATCGCGGTGGCGGCGCGCGCCGCCCCGGTCGTAGAGCTCGAACCCGCAAACATGAATGACCGAGATCTTGGGGGCCGCCGTATGAGGGCCACTGGGCACTACGACCACACGCACGACCTGGTGCTCAGAGGGAAGGCGTACAACGGCGTGCCCGGAGTAGAAATCGTGTCACCGCTGGTGCTCGATGATGGGCGGCATGCGGTGCTGGTACATCGCGGGTTCATGCCCACTCCCGATGCGGTAACGGTGCAAACCGATTCAGTGCGGGAGTATCGGGAAGGTGCAGGTGGAGGGTGTCGCTGAGCTGGTCGGCTCGGGGCATGGAGATCGGCTGGAACGCGGCCAGCAAACTACGTGGGCGCGCCTCGATCTCGACGCCCTCTCCACGAGCATGCCATACCAGCTTGCGGCCGTCTCTATCCGGCAGTCGCCTGACTCCGGCCTTCCGCGATTTCCCCGCCGCGTCGAGCCACCGACGATTGGCGATGGACCCCATCTGAACTACGCAATTCAGTGGTTCGCCTTTGCCGCGATGGCCGTGGTGTTTGGGGCCGTGATATGGTACCAAAAGCGTGAGCGGGACGAGGACACGCGCGAGCGGTGACCGCTTACGCTTTTTCTTTCCCGCTTACGCTCGTCCTAGTCCCGTCGAGCTGCTCGATCGTCTTCGTGGAAGGCTGCGTAGCCTTCTGAAGCCGAGCGGCCGTAGCCTCCGCCGCGCGGAGGACTCGCAACAGATTCTGGCCTGCAAGCTTCTTGAGATCTGCATCGCTCCAGCCGCGGCGGATCAGCTCGGCAAACAGGTCAGGAAACCTGGAGACGTCTTCCAGGCCCTCAGGCGTGTAATCGATGCCATCGAAATCACTGCCGATCGCTACGTGATCGCTGCCGGCCACCTTTCGCACGTACTCGATATGATCCGCCACCTGCTTGAGGGTTGCGGTCGGCCGCGGATGCGTGGATTTCCATTCGTCGAAACGCCGCTTTTGCTCCACGCTGTCGCTCACCGCTTCCTTGATGGCATCGGTCTGCTCTTTCGCCTGGGCCTCCCACGCCGCTACCTCGGAAGACACGAAGGCCGGCACAAACGTCACCATGACGACCCCGCCATTCCTGGGGAGCCGCTTCAGTATCGAGTCGGGAACGTTGCGTCCGTGCTCGGTCAGTGCCCGGGCCGCCGAGTGGGAGAAGATCACCGGAGAGGCGGTGACATCGAGCGCGTCACTCATGGTTGCCGGCGAAACGTGGGAGAGATCGACCAGCATGCCAAGACGATTCATCTCCCGCACAACTTCGCGGCCGAACTCGGTAAGTCCGCTGTGTCGGGCGGAGTCGAGTGCGGCATCGGCCCAGTCGAGCGTTACGTTGTGAGTCAGCGTCATGTACCGCGCACCGAGGTCGTAGTAGGCCCGGAGTGCGCCGAGTGAATTCTCGATGGCGTGACCTCCCTCCATACCGAGCAACGACGCGACGCGGCCGCGCTTGAAGCTGCGCTCGATGTCGTCTGCCGTCAGGGCCAGCTGGAGCCGGTCCGGATAGCGTGCGATCACGCGCCGGGCGATATCGAACTCCTCCAACTGCACCTTGGCAAATCCGCTGTCCTTGATCTCGCCCGGGATATAGATCGACCAGAACTGGGCACCGACGTGCCCCTTCACCAGCCGATCCAGATCGGTGTGGCCTTCGGTCGTCTTCCGCAGATCGTACGCCGCAACATCCCTGGGCGCATCCTTGCGTTCCCTGATGGTCCAGGGAAGATCGTTGTGCCCATCGATGAGCGGCGTCGAGCGCAGCAGCTTCTTCGCTCGCTCCAGAGCACGATCGGACTGACCCGACGCAGAAGACGGCATGGTAGCCATTAGAAAGAGCGTGAGCGGGACAAGGACGAACGTGAGCGGTAAGCGGCAGACAGAGTCCATCGAGTTCCTCGTCCGCTGAGGTCCTTTTACCAGTTGGGTCAGATCGGGCCGGCTCACGAACTCCGGGCAGATAGTGCGGTCGTACTCGTACGGCCCCCCGGTCTCAGCATCGGTCCAGGGAAATCCACGGCACACCGCAGGGTAGTACGGCTCTTTATGGATGGTACAGAGATTGTCCTTCAGGAAAATGCATCGCCCGGCCTTGACGCGCGTCCTCCATTCACCCCAACGGGTGCGGTAGACCACACTCCCACCGTAGATGTTGGAGATGGCCACGGCCTCATCGTCACTGAGGGTGACGCCGTAGGCGCAGCAGGAAGAGCTATGAGGACAAGGAAAGCATGGCAGCGACGGCAGCTCGCGCATGCGCAAAGTTAGTCCGGTCGGGCGAGCGACACCATTATCGTGACGATCTCGTGCGCAGCGGCGTGGAAGGGTACGATCCGTCCGCCGTCTCCGAGTCGAATCTCGTGCAGGCCCAGCTCGTCGGCGCGAGCTCGCCGGGCACTGCTGACCGGCTGGTTGAAGTGCCACAGTCCAGCGGTGGGCTTCCCCGTCGCGTTATAACATCTCAGCACCATGGCATCGGACTGCTCGGCCGGCTTCAGGGCGGAGAACACGAGACCATACCCTTCCAGTCGAATGTCGATCGCCGCCGGCGATAAAGGCGATGCCTGCCTCAGCCAGACGGTACGAACCGGGAGAAACAGATCCTCCCACAGCTCGGCCATTGCCGTGCCGCCCTCGAGCTCGATTTGAGTGATCGGCGCGATCGCCAGCTGAAGACGGTCGCGGCCGTGGCACTGAGCCAGTGGTGTCGCCGTGGGCCAGCCGGCGTGCCCGGGTCGCGTGGGCAGGTCGTTTATCGAGAGCTGACCGACGCTCCGCAGCACCGTGAGGAGCAGGTCGCCACCATCCTCGAGCTCATACTCGAAGAAGCCCGGTGCAAACACGGCGAGCCCTCGGTTGCCTTCGGCACATGCCACGTAGCGATGCGCCGGCGTCGTTGCGACTGGGGTCTCCATCGGATAAGCGCGCCCTCCGGCTTGCTGCGAACTACGCTCGCAGACGCCGAACTGCGAGCCGGCAATGGCGGAGGCTCCCGGAAGGCCGGTTCGGGAACGAAGGCGAAGCCGGTGATTGGATGCACGGTTGTCTATCTCCAGTGTGCAACGGATCGCAGGAAACCCGGCGTAGACGGTCACCACCAGCCGCACGTCGATAAACTCGTCTGATCCAGCCGTCCCGATGCCGGCGGCCATGCGCCAGCGCGCTTCAGCCGAAGCCACGAGCGGTCCGACCGCCAGTGGCCGCACGTCCACCCTGCTGCGCGCGCGCACGTGGCGGTCACGGGGCGGTGGGCAGTAGCTGTACGTGTCGCCCACATCTCCGCCGGATTCCAACACGAACAGATCGCCGAATCGCTCCTGATTCCTCAGGTCGACCACCTGGAGCGAGCCGTTCGCGCGCGATCCTGACCTCGAGAAATTCATTGCCGAGGGTGCGTCCTTGCTGCCACGCGGTGCCGGGAGGAAACTCGGAGTGGTGGTCGCCCACCTCGAGCGTCGTGATGCCAAGGCCCCCCAGCTCGGGAGTACGGAACGCCACGCGGGTCCAATCCACCTCGTCCTGATCGGGATAATGATGAGGTGCATCGATCCGCTCGTGGCCGGGGCGAGATCCGAGCGGCTGCACCGGAATGTCGTTCCCGGAGCTCAGCAGGTGAAAGCCGAGCGGCCCTGGAGCCGAACGCGGCCTGCGCTCACCCGGTGGCCCGACCAGCACATCGCGCCGGAACCAGCTCAGATCCGCGATCGCAATGGTCCTGCGGCGGCGGGGCACAGGATTCCAGAGCACCATTCGGGGCGCGGCGCTTTCGGGCTTGGAGCGGGCTCGATCGGGAATATTTCCGGCGATCTCATCCAGGCTGGCGCGTGCTATTTCAGAGGCGAGGTTCCGAGCATCATCCAGGCGGAGCTCGACACGTCGAGCCACGGCGTCACTGGTGGTTCCCGCGAGCGAGTCATGAAATTCGCTCTGAAGCAAGGTGCGCCAGGCGTGGTGCAGCAGCGGCCGACGATCGCCCCCCCGCATCGCCTGGGCCAGTGCCGCGAGTGGCTCTGCCATTCGGCCGAGCGCGAGTTCGATCAGTGAGTGACGCCGCTTGAGAGGGGCACGGGTGCCATGGACGCCTTGCAGTGTCCAGGTGTAGCCATAGGACCAGCGCAGCTCCCCACAGATTACGGGAAGTGCGGTGGTTTCCGCCGACGCCGCCGCAAAGAAGTCTTCGAGCCGGGAAATTCGAAACTCGCTGCGTGGGCTCGATCTGTCCCAGTAGCGACCGCAGCCGGCCCAGCGCCGGGTGGGCAGCGTGGTGGTCGGCACCCACGAATACCGCCACATGCCGTGTGGCAGCGCGGGAGACCAGGACCCCCCGAACCCGGCTCCACGCCGCAGGCAGTCGCTCGACATCTGCCGGCAGTCCCGATCCTACCTCGTAGCCATCAGGAGGAAGATGGTAGACCAGCACCTCCCGTCCATTCGCACCGCGCCAGCGATAGAGGTCGCGCTCCTGCCCTGTCTCCCCGCCCAGTCCGCGCCAGATCACGCCGAATCGGAGGCCGAACTCCGACGCGAGTGTAGGCCACTCTGCTGGGTGGCCGAATGCGTCAGGGGAGTACAGCACCTCGGCTCTACCTCCGAGACGTCCGGCATCCTTTTGTCCGGCTAGCAGATTTCTGATCAGTGACTCGCCCGAGGGAATCAGCTCATCGGCGAGCACGTACCACGGGCCGACCTGTAGACGACCGGAGCGTACCAGCTCCGACAGCTCGGATTCGCTCTCGGGGCGCACCCGCAGGTAGTCCTCTACTAGAATCGTTTGCCCATCCAGCAGAAACTTTGTGTCGGGATCGGAGTGCAGGCGGACCAGGAGGTCGTCTACCGCAGAAACAAGCCGGGGAAGCAGAACGCTCTCCGGCAGGTACCACTCACGATCCCAATGCGTATGGGGGATCAGGTGAAAGGTGAACCCGGTCATCGCGGGAACACGGGCGCGCTCAGTCGTAGCCCGTGAACGGCTCGGTCTGAAGCCGAGCGCCTGTGGGACGATGCTCGAAGATGTGGGTGATGCGGAGAGTAGTGGGCAGCCGCTCGACCCGAGTTTCGAGGAGCTTCAGGTCGGCAGCGTCTCCAAGGCCTATGGAGTTGAGACGTTCGGCTTCGGCTCGTGCTACGTCGCCAGGAGTCGGGCGGCTCTCGGGATACGCATCCTCATGATGGCGGATCAGCGCCTGCCAGTGAAGATCACCGGATCGCTCGATTGATTCCCGAATCTGTTCTCGGGTGAATGCCATCACTCCTCACCGGTGTCCGCGCGCGGTCCAGCCAACATACCGCCGCCAGAATCGCGAAGCCCGCCGCGAGCGGGGCAAAGCGGATGTTGCCGAAGTGATACCCCATGGAAGTGAGTGTCGCCACTAAGCACACGCACAGCCAGCCGACCCAGCGTAGCAACCTAGCGCTCAGATCCATTGCTCGCCTCCCGAAAAGGTAAGGGGGTTCGAGCAACAATGATGGCTGACTATGGTAGAGGAGGCTGTACTGCAAGTCACCCAGCGGGGTGAGGCGTGCGCTGCACGCAACTGCACTTAGCGCCCGGTGAGCGCCCGGATTGCCATGCGGAACGAAATCAGGCCCAGAGCGCCAATCCCGATTCTGGCCCAATTCAGCCCGGAAACCCAGGAGGCTACATCACGTCCTGCGATGCCGAGGATGTCGGTCGTATTCTGGGCGAGCAGAATTGCGTATTCGACCATAGTATGGTCACTTCGGTTGATTTCCAGCGGAAGACCCTTCTTCGTTGAGAGTCTACGCCCCGGGACGGAACCCGTCAACGCTCCTCATTCCGGCAGGGACAGGATGAGCCGACTGGCAGATTGGAAGAGTTCGGGTTGCAGCATGGCGCTGATCGACTCTGCGGGCACATCCATGCGACCATCGTTACTCATGGCCAGTTTGACCACGTCGGCATTCCGACCAAACCAGCGCGTACTTGGTTCCAGATCCGAGGGATAGACGAATCCGGGCAAGGATGCCGCGGCGAGTGCTGCCTGGGATCCGATCCCTGACTCAGGCATGGTCCCGGCCCACAGCTCCGCACCGTACTCTCTGGCAATGCCATAGACTCGGATCACTTCAGAGAGTCCGCCCAATCGATGGACCTTCATGTTCCAGACTCGGGGTCCGCCGAGGTGCACGATCTGCCGGGCTGCTCGGGCGTCTTTCAGGGTCTCGTCCAGGCAGATCGGGGTCCTGAGCTCCTGAACCAGCTGGGCGTGGCCGATCAGCTCATCGGGCGCAAGAGGCTGCTCGATGTAGAGGAGGCCCGCTTCATCCAATCCCCGCAAATTCGACTCATGTTCTGGCCACTCGTAGCCGCCGTTCGCATCAACTGTGAGAGGCAGACCCGACCCCGCCATGGCATCTTGCGCGGCAGCCACCGGCGCTGAATCCCAGCCCGGCGCCACTTTGATTTTGACTCGTCGGTAGCCTCGAGCAATTGCCTCATCGATCCAGCGCCGCAGCGTCTGCATGGACCGATCCTGGGGAATTCCCAACGCAACGCCACACGGGATTGTCGCGGCCGGCTGCACACCGGCGTGCTCACCCAGGAGAGCTGCGAGGCTGGTCTTACGGCGGGCTGCCTCGAGGTCCCAAGCGGCGGTCTCGACTCCGGCACGAGCGAAGGAGTTGCCTCGTACTCCGGCCTTGAGAACGGTGTCCACCGCTTCAGGAGCATGCGCACGGGAACGGATCAGGCGCGGGATCAACACATGCTCCAGCAGGTCTCGCGCGCCGGCCAGTGTCTCTTCGGAGTAGAACGGAAGCTCGAACGGGGGTGACTCGCCGTAGCCTCGGTTCCCCTGATCGTCCTGCAGCACGACGACGAGCGATCGCCGAACAGTCATCGTGCCACCAGAAATGATGAACGGCTCCAGCAGCGGAAGGGTCAGCTCGTAAAGCTCGACACGTTCTATGGACATTGGATCTTCGCGATCTCCAGGAACCTCAGCTCTCCGTTCTGCCGCGGCAGAAGCCCGGCACTCTCGAGGTCGAGCATTCCTGCGATCAGGCCATTCTCGGGATGGAACAAGAGGGCGTGGAGCGCACGTTGAGGACGCGAGCCTTCGGTAGCGGGGTATTCTGAAAGCGGGAGCTGAAAAAACGTATGCAGCTGAACGCTTTCGCAGCCAAGCCGGGCATAGTCGAGAATGAGACGCCCGCTACACACGTTTCCGGTGCCGACTAAGGGCGGGGTCGGCAGCTGCTGCTGGCGAACCGCTCCCAGCACCCGGAGGTTGCGTTCGCTGAGATCAAATCCTCCAAACGCGACCGCACGTTCTGGATCCCACATCCGGTTAAAGACCACGAGGGCGTCCGCAGTGCCAGCTGCTTCGACCATGTCGACCTGGAAGGCGTCATCGAACCGAGCGTTCATCAGCTTGAGCGCCAGCCTGACTCCAGCCGGTCCAGCGGCACCTCGGATCCGCGCAGGTACTTGTCTGAGCCATCGCAGCACCTGCTCGCGCTCAGCCGCCAGCTCGTTTCCGGCGAGGGTCGGGGAAAAGTCCTTTTCCAACGGGAAAGGCCCGCTTCCCCAGGCTGAGGCGAGCTGTTCCGTGGTATACCGGTACTCCGCCTCCCTGAATTCCTCTTCCAGCCGCGGCAGGTGGTACTTCACCGACGGCACCACCACCATCTCGCCCGAGCGGGTGAGGTCGGCAGCCGCGCGGACGAGGGTGAGATAGTCGTCCATCGAGCGGTCCCACCCCCTGCCCTTCCAGGTGACGGTCCAGCCCTCCTGGCCGGCAGCCGAGCTTCGCCGCTCCACCTTCATTCGGGTCTCGTGCACGGCCCAGGCTTCCATCGAGCGGCTGCCTTCGGCATCCTCCGCAATGACCGTCTTCAGAACGACAAACGAGAGACCGGCGGCCTTGTCGGTCTCGAGCTGTTCGACACTGAGCGAGAGCTGGCCGGACGCCTTTCCGATCGGATGCGGAACGGTGTAGCCGAGGTAGCGAGCGGTCAGATCGATGCGATAGGCGCTGCGGATGTAGTGCGGAAAGTCTCCAGGAAGCTCGCGCTTGAAGCGCTCGAAGTCACGCTCGAGTCGCGCGCGCATCTCGCACCAGACGCTCCACCACGTCCCGCTCGTTATTCGGAAGAGGTGGGCCCCATGGGTCGTCGCATGCCTCTGCCGGCAATGCGCCCTCCGCGGCCGCGGCCCAGAGCATGCGGCGGATATAGCCCTCCATGGGATCGACGAACGTAGTCTGGGCAAAGCGATCGCAGATATCCGATAACATGATGAACCTGGGCCAATCCTCCTGACGCACGAGCTCGCAGCAAGTCGGCCTGAACGTCGGTCAGCGCCGCTCCCATGCCGATCAGCGCGGCTCGTGCGCCGAGCAGAAGCGAGTACCCGAGAAAACGGTCTTCTCCGGTAATGAGCAGCTTGGAAGGATGACTGCGAAGGACGGCCGCAATTCGCTGGAAGGTCATCACCGAGTCGAGCGTCGCCACCTTGATGCCAACCACATCCGGCAGCTCGAGGATGGCATGAAGGGTCGGGTCGTCATAGCTGACGCCTCCGGCTGCCTCGTACAGATAAAACGCTATGACCGGAAGCTCTCGGCTCAGACGCCGGTGATGGCCGACCGGATCGTGCCGTTCCGGAAACGCGAGCAGAGCATCGGCCTTGCCGCGCCGCGCCTCGATCGCCATGCCGATGTCCCGCGCGCCGGCAATGATGATCCGGTCGGGCATTGCCTCGCGCCACGTGTCCAGAACCTCACGGCGGAGGTTCCCGCTGAGATGCGGGCCGCGGCCGGTATGGGCCCACACCGCCACGCCGGCCACCGGCTGCCGCGCCATCCAGCCGGCATACGCGCGCTGGGCAGCGGCATCCATCTCAGTCCCACGAAACGGCACCGGTACGGCCGGGATCGGCCCCCGTCCAGACGTTCGGTCAGGGTGGTCACGCGCGCTTGTCTCGTTCTGGACTTCGAGTACCCGCCCCCAGGGCGAGCGCATTGCCGCTCTCGATCGCTGTCGCGATCATCCGAGGAAAGATTCAGCAGATCGAGCTTCGCCTCGCTGTTCTCGGGAATCCGGAGCGGCTGGCCGGTGCCGAACAGAAACCGGTCCGGCCCGATCGTCCGCAGCAGAGTTTCGAGATGGTCCTCAGGCGGGCCCCAAATCCAGCAGATATCCCACCAGATCCGGCTCGACTCTTCCGGCGTCGATCCGAAATGCACTTCTTCGATGAAGGGCCGATCGGCATGCGTGATGATCAACCGAACATGGGGATCGGTACGTACCAGCTGGCGGACCGACCACGGCGGAAGCTCGGCTGCCCGGTCGTTCGGATGTCTCTGCCGCGCATCCTCGAGCCGCACTGCCATCAGGAGGGGCATGCTGCTTCGTCGAGCACGCACGAACGACGCTCCTGCATGGAGGAACCAGATGGATCGATGCCGTAGTAAGTGGGATCGCAGCGCACGGCAGGCGCGCCGGCATTCCGGGCTTCGCCTATGACAGCCTTCCAGCCGGTCACACCAGGATGGATCGCGGGCACCGGCCTGAACTCGGTCGTACCGACCGGCGGTCTCATACAACCACGGATTGCCCTCGGCTGGATCGCGCCAGAAGATGCCCGGCAGGTGGCTCACCCATGCGAGATCTACTCCCACACGGTCCATGGCGCGGATCAACGCCTCTGGTGAAGTCCCCGGCACTCTGCCGGTACGGATACGACCCAATGAAGGTGTTGACATCGATTCTCATCAGTCAGACCCGAATGAGCCAGGAGGAAAGATGCGAGCCGCGTTGCGCCATTTTACCAGCTCCAGCTCGGGCGGCGGTAGCATCCGTTCCAGGTAGCGAAGCTTGGCCCATCCCGTGTCGATCGTCAGGTCACAGCCCCAGAGGAGGCGCTCAATCCCGACGGCTTCGATGCAGGCCTCGAGCATGCCGCCATCGACACCGCTGCCCGACAGATCTACCAAGATGTTAGGCACATGGCGGAGCGCAGGCAGAGAGTAGATCCAATCCCCTCCCCCGGCGATATGGGCCAGTATGAAATTGGCCTGGGGGTGACGAGCAGCGAGCTCTGCAAGCTCGAGCGCGTCAGATGCTTCCTGTCCGGGATAGTCTCTCCGGCGATGCTGCCAGATGTGGTGCAAGACCGGGACGCGACGCTGTGCGGCCACCTCGCCGATGGGGTCCAGCAGCGGATCGTTCGCGCGGCGGCTGGCAGCGAGCTTTATGCCGATCATGCCTCCATCGAGGCATCGCTGGAGCTCGGCCTGGGCGTGGGAACGAAAGTTCGGGTTGACCACGCAGTACCCGCGGATCCGATTCGGATGTGCGCGCTGAAGAGCCAGGAGACAGTCGTTGCCGTACTCGATGTCAGCCGGCGATGGAAAGTAGATCGGAGATGTGAGCCCCCAGCTGCCGAGAATGGAGGCGATGTGGACCGTGATGCCAACTCGCTCGCCGGCCCGCAGCCGACTGGCATTTCGTTCCTGCCAGTCGGCACGGGGCGAGCGGTCGTGCAAGAAAGTGGGCGTGTACGTCGATCAGCGCCCCTATGTCTCCTCCTCGTCCCGACGAGCTGGGTCGTTCCCGCGGGCGTTTGCTGATTCGAAGCTCGGGTCCTCACCTAGAATGGCCTGATCCGCCGGCTCGACCTCGAGCGTCAGATCGGTTTCCTGCGAAATCTCCTCCTCGACCACTCCATCTTCATCATCGACATCGTCGAGCCCATCTACCGTCGGTTTGCGGCTGGACATATATACCTCCTCCAAACGTCTGTCCGATCTCTCCTCCACGAGGCACAGGCTGCGCGCCTCGTCATCCCAATCTAGGCAGGTTTCGCAACGCCAGAGAGGGCCTCGCCAAGCACCTGAAGGGTGAGATCGATCACAGCCGAATCATGGGCGAGCGAAACGAAGTTGTAAGCCGAACGCTTGAACAGGACTCCGGCGCGGGCGCACTCCGCCGTGACCGCCTGGGAGACGATGTCATCGGTGTACTGTAAAAAGCACATTTCGGGAACTCCGGCGACGCCCATGATCAGATCGGGGTGCTCCGAGTGAAGCGCCTGGAGTCCGCTCAACAGCCGGCTCCCCACATGACCGAGATGCTGGGGAACCTTGCGGGCCACCATCGCCTCGAGCGTTGCCCGAGCAGCCGCCAGAGAGACGAACTCGGTGGCAAGCGTGGAGGAGATCCACGTGCGGGAAATCCCGGCCATTGCCTTCCGCCTCCCACCAACCACCGCCAATGGAAATCCGTTGGCTATGGCCTTTCCCATCACCACCAAGTCAGGCCGAATGTGATACCGTTCGCAGGCGCCTCCGACCTCGAGGCGGCACACTGTTTTGATCTCATCGATGACCAGCAGCGCACCAATCCGCTCGGTCTCCGAGCGAAGAACAGCCAGCCACTCAGGATCAGGCGCGCGAAGGACCACCGGCTCGAACACGACGGCGGCCAGCTCGTCTCCCAGGCCACGAATCATCTCTCGAGCGGCCGCCGCGTCATTGAAGGGAATCTCGGCATAGAGCGCGCGCGTCGAGCCGGGCACACCTTCAGCCGATTGGCACCAGTCCAGCCAGCCGTGGTACCCACATCCTAGGATTCGGTCGCGGCCAGTGGCCACTCGTGCGAGCCGCACTGCTGCGGCCATTGCCTCGGCCCCGGTCTTGTGGAAGCGCAGCTGCTCGACCCACGGCATCAGGCCTGAGATCCGGGCGGCCACTTCCTCCTCCAGCACCGGAGCAAGCGGGCCGACGACTCCGTTCTTTACCGCCTCGATGGCAGCGTGGGTTACCCCCGCGTCACCGTACCCCAAAGCCACCGCACCCAGGCCCATGATGTAGTCCGTGTATTCGCGGCCCTTCTCGTCCCACACCCGGCAGCCGGACGCCCGCACCATGCGCACAGGTAAATCTTCCTGCCTGGTCCCGAACAGACTCTCCGGGCGCTTGCTACCGGTCGAGGTGAACGCGGCGACGTGATCGTTCAACGCAGCTCCAGGGTGCCGAATCGTGATGGATCCTGCCGATCTCCGCGCAGCCATACCCAGCCTCCGCCACCACTCCACACCAGCTGTCCCGCACGCCTGAGCCTCTCGGGCTGCATCTCGTTGACCACGAGATCGAAATCGATCTCGTCACCGAGCCGGACATCGCTCCAGCCGGGCGGCTTGATAGCCAGCGTGACCCTATACCCGTTTTCGGTGGGCGACCAGCTTCCCTCTATCATGTCCGCAGTACCAGCGAAGCCCGCGATTCCGCGAGTGTGCAAGGCTCCTCCTTCCGTGGAGGGAACGACCAGAAAACCGGCCGGCTTCTCCTCCATCGGGAGCTTCAGATAAATCTGCAGTCCATCGGCATGGATCTCGTCGGGCTCGTTGTCCAGCAACAGGGGTGCTGCCTTGGGATCTCGCGCGATTACATGAGGCTTTGTCACGTCAACTGCAAGATAGAGCGCCTCATAGTCCCAATTCGCCAGTGCCGTAGCGGAAAAACTATCTGGGCCAGCGTAAGGCTCCTCGCTGCGCCGATACTGGTCCTCGTGATCGAGCTGAAGTGGCTCCGGCGTATCAAATCCCGAAAGCGAGCCGTCTAATGCGGGTACCTCCGTAAGCTGTAGAGCAACTCCGGTAACCACCAATGGCCGATCCTGCCTGATCAGAGGCTGGAAAGGAGGCGGATTACGACGTCCACCGGCGAGTCTCTGTACCTTTCCTCCGGTCTTGATCTCCCAGCCCTCGGCGGTCGGACTGTGATGGTCCACTCCATTCTGGGTCTCGACTTCTATGCCCTCTGCCTCCAGTCGCACCGCCCGGATTTCTCCTGCACGTTTCGTTGGCTCGATGATGGTGACGAGCCGGAGATTCTTCCCGCGCGCCCGAAGAAGATAGAACGGCACCGTCTGGCTCGTTCCCGGGGCGCCTGGAGCTGTCACCCGCAGCAGATCCCCGTCAGCCGGGAGATGGATGTTCATGCTCGCGCCGCCGGTGCGCGCACGGAGCACCCGGGATGTACCCGGGTCGGCTACGAGACGTTCTGCCTTCTGAACGAACTCTTCTCCCAGCTCGGCAGTGACCCAGCTCATTGACGGTTCGACAGCCACGTCACCGCTCAAGTGCCACGGCAGCTCGAGGGTGCGTTCCTCCGTGCCGTGCCGCTCTACCACGTCGACGAGATAGTCAGGTCCTGCCACAAGAGTGCGGCCGATCTCACCGAATCGGCCCCGGGCCCACGCCCAGTCACCGTTCACATGGAAGTTCTCGCACTCCGCGTCTCCCAGTGGCTGGGACTTGCCGTCGAGCCGAGGTGCGTTGTGCGCCAGAGTCGATCGATACCAGAAAAGATCCCGCGCCACATATGACCCGGTGCCGAAATCCGGCAGCCAGTAAGCGCCGTCAGCGTGGACGATCAGGTTGAGCCGATCCGGGTGACCATGGCCGCCTCCGAGACGCCCGCACTCGAGACTCGCATACCGCGCAGGAGCGCGAAACACGGCCAGACCCTGACCTTCGACGAGAACGGTTTCAGGAGACCACGGGGGCACGTCGTCAGGTAGAGTCGGCACCATCTCGAGCAGAGCCCACCAGGATAGGTCGGTACGGCTCCGCTTCGGGCCGGGCTCCGGCTCTCCGGCCTCGTGCAGGTAGGAGTCGAACGTCTGGGCCGGCGGCGCAGGAGCTTCGTACAGCTCGCGAAGCCACGACCACAGCTGAGCGCCCTGCTCGTTCCCGGCTCCGACTCGTGCCAGACCTATTTCCCAGAGCTCGAGATACATGGGCTGCGCCAGCGACACTCCGAAACGCGAGTCTTTTCGAGCAGGAAATGTGAAATCAGGGAGGGCAGTCATGGTGGGTGCGCGGAGTGCGGAGGTCAGACGGTCCGCCAGCTTACGATCGGCCAGCAGATCCACCCCCGCCTGGCGAGCCCACCACATGCCCAACAGCTGGCCCCGGAGTGCGAAGAGATGGTAGTTATCGCCTTCGTACCACATGCCGTCTTCACCGAAGCCGTGAAGAAGGTGGGTCAGAATCCCTCCCGGCCCTTCGATCGCTCGGGACGCAAGCTCCTCGTCCTCGAACCACACGGCAATACTAGCGAGTGCGGCGTTGTGCCAGGTTTGACGGTTCGACAACCCTTCATCGAAATCGCCGATGATGTTAGCTGCCTCTTCGGCAACCGCAGCTATGACCTCGTTCGTCTCTTCCTCCAAAGATCCGGACTCGCGGAGCAGCATGGCCGCGGCCAGATAATTACAGATCCAGATCGATTCGAGATAGGTAGAGAAGAAGAGGCGGCTGGGGCCGAGCACATTGTCGCGGTTCGGATACTCGGAATAGCCGCGATACGCCCGGAGCAGCTCGTTGGCCCGGCCCGCTGCGTCCTCACGATTCGCGAAGGCTGCCACCGCTGCAAGATGAGCGGCGCGCTCGGAGAGCCAGAGGTGTTGATAGTGGGCCCACGCCCGATCGTGCCGCTCTCCCCGGTACTCCTTGCCGCACTGAGGGCAACGGTGTGCTCGCGGGCTCCACGGGTCGAACGTCAGACGGGTGCCGTCCCCAGGGCATACCCCGCCGTCTGCAGTGAGCAGGGCTTTCTGGGGCGGGAGCTCCGGCATGCGTGCGAGCACGGGCTCTGCCCGCTGAACCAGTCGCTCCAGCAGCGCACCGAGCTCAGGCGAGGTGTCGATATCGGTGCGACGAAGGTCCAGCTCTTCCGCCGTCAGCATTGTCTCACACCGTACATGGCCCAGCGCACCGGTAAAACGGTTACCCCACACCGTTCTGCCGCTTCGATCACGCCTTGCGGGTCGTCGGGTGCCAGGAAAAACATGCAGCCTCCAGCGCCGGATCCCGCTGCCTTGCCACCAAGTGCTCCGGCAGCGAGCGCGGCCTGCTCCAATTCTCCCATCTTCTCGGTTCGCATGTGCGGATCGAGCGCGAGCTGATGCCTCCAGTTTTCACTCATCAACCGACCGATCTCTGCTGCGTCGGCTGCGACAAGAGCATCCCCCATGGATTCTGCTACGGTTCTGATACCGTGCAATGCCCGTGCGACCTTGCCATCTCCCTGCTCGTATGCATGCATCACACGGTCGATGGTTGCGCCGGAAAACCGGCTCGCAGTTGTATAGCACAGGATTGTTCGGCGACCAAGCTCCTCGGCGAAACCACTGTTTATCGTCAGCCGTTGTACCTCGGCTTCTGGATCCTTGAAGTCCAGGCGCAGGAATCCACCGTGAGATGAGGCGAATTGATCCTGACGTCCTCCAGGAATGCCGGCCTCTACCGCCTCGAGGTGACAGGCTCGTTCAGCAATGTCGATCGGATCAGGGCTTTCTCCGCGTGCCGCGGAAAGAGCGGCAACCAGGGCCACGTCGAGCGCACCCGATGTTCCCAAACCCGACCCGGGCGGCGCGTCCGACCGCGTGATCAGGGTGCAGGCACCAACCGGCAACATGCGGAGCGCGGCCTTGTGCAGAGTCAGCCGGCCATCGTTCACGAGCCCGGCCGAGTCGGAGACGTCGAGCTTGTCGTTCAGATCCTCGGACACCAGCCGGAAGCCGCGTCCGCCGACATGCACCTCGGCTTGTGCGAACAGTCGCACACCGGCAGTGATCACAACACCGCCCTCCCGGGCCGAAAACGGAGGAACATCGGTCCACCCGCCCGCGAAGTCGAGCCGCACCGGCGCGGCGGCCCGAAAGGCGGGGTGCACGTCAGCGGCGGGCTGGTTTCTCATTGCGCGACCCACCACTCGTGAATCGTGGGGAGCTCACCCCGCAGGTCCATCCTCACACCGCGCACCCGCCGATTCATTCCCTGTAGGCCACGCGAGTGATACAGAAACGCCGCCGGCGTAGAGTCGGCGAACAGGTGCTGCGCCGCCACCGGATCATCGGGTGCATGAAATCCGGCCAAAGCCGCGAGCGGCTTCAGATATCCCAGTCCCGGGTCCCCTGCAATACCCAGCACGGCGGCCTGAAACTCAGCCCGCGCTCCATAGACGCGACCGAGGAAAGCCGAGAGCTCGAGCTGGCGAATCGTGACATCGAACCCAGCCTGACGGAGGCGCGCCTGCAGCATCTGCTCCAATGCTGCCTCGCCGCTCCCGACGGTCAACAGCTCGAAGGTCAGCGGCGTGTTGGTGCTCTCACCGCCCGTGGAAGCAAGCGACGATGGAACATATCCGGGCGCGGTCGGCGGTACCGGCCCCAGGGCCGGAGTACCAAACCCATAGATGTAGCCGTCGACCAGCTCCTGCCGATCGATGGCATCGCTCACCCGGCGGCGGACAGCTCGGCGATTGAACGGCGGGCGCCGTGCATTGAATACGATGCCCTCGGTCCAGAGCAGCGGAAAGCTGACTACGGCCAGGCTGGTGTCCCGGCGGACGAACTCAGCGTGGGCGGGCTGGATGCCGGCAAAATCGAGCTCCCCGGATGTAAGCGCAGCCAGCTTCGTGGTGGGCTCGTCTACGACCACGATGATGAACCGCTCGAGCTTAGGCGGCCCTCCGAGCGTCGCTGGAAAGTCGGCGTTGGCCTGAAAGACCCAGCGTCGGTTCGGTTCGTGTGACACGAACCGGAAAGGTCCGTTGCCGATCGGGACGTTGTTCCAGGTTGCCTGCCGGAGGCGCGTCGCAGGTATTGAGTCCAGCAGGTGCGACGGCAAAATGGCTAGATCGGTGAGCACGTCAGGCAGCCGGGATTGCGGCTCGCTCCAGTGGAGCACCACCGTAGAATCATCGGCCGCCAGCGCCGTGTCGAGCCTGGCCAACTCGCTCATGCGGGGGTATCCAGTGGCGGCATTCCGGGCTGCGTTCAGCGTCCATGCCACGTCGCGTGCGGTCGTTGGCTTCCCGTCGTGCCACCGCACCGCAGTTTCCAGATGCATGGTCAGCATCCGGGCACCGCGGGTCCACTGCCAGGAGCGCGCGAGGTACGGCCGGGGGGTGAGCGCAGTGTCGTAGCGCGCCAGCGTGGTCAGCAGAACGTATCGCTGAACCTGGCGGGCGAGCGGATGACTGGTAAGGAGCGGGTTGATGCTCTGGAGATCGGCGCCGGACGCGAACAGCACAGTGTTTCCACGCCGGTTCGCGATGGAGCCGCAGGCCGTGGCAAAGGCGAGCAACAAGAGGGCCGAACATCTCGTCGGAAGCACAGCGAAGTTTAGTACATTCAATCATGCTTCCAACATTGGTGAGGCGCGGGCTCGCCGGCATTGCCGTCGTCCTCGGCGTGGTCACCCTCATGTTTTTCCTGATCCGGCTCGCACCAGGCGATCCGGCGCTGCTTCTGGTTGGCCCTACCGCCACACAGGAGCAGCTCGAGACACAGCGCCGTGCCATGGGGCTCGATCGCCCTCTTCCCGAACAGTACGCCACCTGGCTGGGCCGATTCATCCAGGGGGATTGGGGCAGCAGCATCGCTACCGGCCGCCCGGTAGGCACGATGATCTCTCAGGCGTGGCCCGCAACTGTGAGCCTGGTGGGCCTGTCCCTATTGCTGAGCTACGTGCTCGGTATAGTAGTCGGGGTGGTGCAGGCCTCCCGAGGCGGGCGGCTGGACACCACGCTCTCCGTTCTCACCGTCACTTTGTTCGCAATGCCCGGGTACTGGCTCGGCCTGATGCTGGTGATGGTCTTCACCTACTGGGCCAGGGTTCTGCCGTCCTTTGGCGCCGCCGGCCTCGACGCCGACTTTCTCACCGGATGGGACAGAATAGCAGACCGGCTCCGGCACCTGGCGCTGCCCCTGATAACTCTGACTCTGATCGGGGTGGGCGGCACGGCCCGATACGTTCGGGGCGCGATGCTGGACGTCCGTCATTCGCCGCATGTGGCGATCGCACGGTCGAAAGGGCTTGCGCCCTACCAGGTCACCATGCGTCACGTCCTGCGCAATGCACTCATACCCGTCCTGACGTTGCTAGGTCTCTCGCTACCGGCGCTGTTTTCGGGCGCGGTGTTCATCGAGGCGATTTTCGCCTGGCCCGGGGTCGGACGAGTCATGGTCGAGGCCGTCGGCGCGCGCGATTACCCGGTAATAATGGCCGCTACGACGGTCAGTGCGGTCCTGGTTGTAGCGGGTAATCTGCTCTCGGAAGTGCTCACAGCCTGGGCCGACCCTCGGCTGCGAGCAGCTAATGCAGCGGGTGCAGCGTAAATGGGGAGACGATGGCTGAAGACACGTCCCGGCTCACTGCTCCATGACTCGCGCGCCAGGTTCGGTATGGCGGTGTTGGTCGGAGCGGTTCTGTTCGCCCTCCTGGCACCCCTTGTCGCCGTCGATCCCTCGGTTCAGCGGGACATCGTTGCCACCCGGTTTCTTCCTCCACTGACCACCGACCTCCATGGCATCTTTCATCTGCTCGGAACCGATCGCTTCGGTCGCGATGTGTGGGCCAGGCTGGTCTTCGGCGCGCGGGTGTCACTTGGTGTGGGATTTCTGGCTGTCCTGCTTTCGGTCGCGATCGGTCTCGCAGTAGGCGCGGCGGCAGGTTTCTGGCAAGGACGCGCGGGGGTGGTGCTGCTCGGACTCACGGATTTTGCGCTCGCCTTGCCCCGCGTGGTGCTGCTGTTGTTACTGGCGTCGCTGTGGCAGCCGAGTGCGGCGCTCGTCATAATCGTCCTTGGACTCACCGGCTGGATGACGATCGCTCGGCTGGTCCATGGCGAAGTCCGGGCGTTGACGGCTCGGCCGTTCGTCGAAAGCGCCGTCGCGTTGGGTGTGACAGGCCCGCGCGTGCTGGTGCGCCATATTCTGCCGAACGCCCTGACTCCCGTCATCGTCGCCGCCGCACTGGGGGTGGGCAATGCGATCATGTTGGAGGCGGGGCTATCGTTTCTGGGATTAGGGGTGCAGCCGCCAACGCCTTCGTGGGGAAACCTCATCGCTTCCGGACGAGACACGCTGGTGAATGCGCCGTGGGTCGCAACGGCGCCGGGAGTGGCGCTGGTATTGGTGGTGGTGGCGGCGACGCTGTTGGGTGATGCAGTGAGGGACCAGCTGGATCCATCGGGGAGAGCGGTAAGCGGGTAAGCGGGTGAAAAGCTGAAAGCCGGATTGAAGAAAGGGGCCGAGCTGAATGACGCTCCGGCCCCTCTGCTTCGTCTCTTACTAGCCTACCCGCCTACCTGCTTACCCTCTTACCCCCTCTCCCCCTACCGCCCCGTCCATCGGTCCGAGCCCAGCACATCGTCGATGCGCTGCTCCAGGAGAGTCAACGCGCCCGGCACACCGCCGCAGCCGTAGTCATGCTCGATCCGCTTGGTGCGGCCGCGAAATGTTGCCGAGCTGATGACCGAGGGAGAGTCGGTGGTATAACGGCGGCAGGTGGGTTCCGACATGGCGTAGCGATCCGAGAACGTGAAGTAGCCGGCCTGCTCCATCTCCCGCAGCAGTGCGACGACGCTGTCCTGGGAGATCTCCGCGGTTGCACTGCCGACATGCCGTACGTTGGCTCTGCCCTCGTAGGTCACAGCACCACCAGGTGTGACGGTAACGCGGTAGACCGCACAACGTCCGAAGCACGCCGTACGCTCCAGGCTAATGGCCTCTCCGGTTATGCTGGCGGAGTGATTCGGTGCCTCAGCCGGCGCAGGGACTCGGTTGGGCGTGCATCCATACACGAACACTGAAGCCAGTATGAGGCTTCTGATCACGGCGCAACCGCAACCCGCTTGACCCGGCTTCGAACCCCATCGGAAAACACCAGGTCCACCTCCTGGTTCCGGGTGACGACATCGGCGCTCCCGCCGCGCGCAAACGACAGGACTTCACCCGTCTTCCCATCACGCACCATCACCATCGGATGCTGACGAGCATCCCACCGGACGCCGACCCTTCCTCCTGCTACCCTTCTAACCTGCACCGACTCGGTGATAGGAGTGGGCCGGGGTGGAGCCGTTCGGCTTCGCAGCCGCTGCCCACCAGGACCTGCCAGACGCAGGGTATGGAGACGCCTCGCTTGAGCACTGGAGACAGGGACGGCAAAGACGAAGCTCTGGTGCTCTCCGGGTGCATCCGCGATCTGGCTCGGGGTAAATGACAGACTAAACAGTCTACTGCCATCTTCCGCGGTGGCATCCACGCTATAGGGACCCGGTCGACGAGGCATACGTGGCCGGGTGTTCACCTGAAACGCGGGCTCGAGCACCATCTCACCGTTGCGGATGTGACCCCAGATCAGAAGACAGGGCTGGTCGGCCTGGCCCGCCTCGGCGCTCATGACGGTGGCAGCCGGCGGTGAGATGAGGTAGCTCATCACCGCCTGGTACGTGTAAGCACCGATCCATTTCGGTTCGCAGTAGCCCATGATATCGCTGGTCGTAGCAGGCATCAGCGTCTGAGAGCCAACATCGACGCCGTACACCCCAATACGACCATCGGAGAACGGATATCCGCTATCGAGGCCACCAGGACCGCCGCACGGAGCATGATTTCTGCCCCAGTTGTGTCCCAGCTCATGGGCCGCGACTGCGGCGCCCGACGGCAGGTAGTCCCATCCCAGCGCACTCCGCTCACTGGTCCCATTGCTGACGTACGCTACGCCGGCGACTCCGCTGGTGTAGGAGACCTTCGCGACGCCGTAGTAGTAGCGGGTTGGGTTCTCGACTGTTTGGATGGCGTCGATCTCTTCCAGGATCGTTCCCCAGGCCAAATTCTGGTTCTCGGCTTGTAGAGTATCCGTAGTGGTGGTGGTGTAAGGTGCCCTGACCGCAGTGTTGTAGCCAGCGATCGGATGCATCTGCCGGGTGAGCGCAAGGAATTGGTCACGATTTGCCAGCGTCACGTTTCCAATATCACCGCGCGCCGCGTGTCGCTGCTGAATTACCGGAACGAAGGTGACATTCAGCGTAGGAACCGTCTGAACGACCTGCGCGGGAGGTGCGAGGATGTTGTCGCTCTCATCGACCTCGGTGATGAGACCGGCTGGATCCACTTCCGCCTCGATCCGAAATCCCGGCTGAATGAAGGTCCCCGAAACCGGGGTGTTCCAGGAGTAGCCGAGCGAGCTCTCGTCCACTGAGGTAGGAACAGATAAACCAGGTGCCGGTATCACCACCGCGGAGACGACTGCACTGGCGCTGTTGTAGATGGTGACACGAACCGAAGGCACTTCAACATTGGTCCGGTTGGCCACCGCGAAAACGCGGAGGTAGCCGTTTCGGTCCTTCACCAGGGGCACACCGCCGTCGTACGTCTGTGCGCTCTGTGTGAGATAGAGTCCGGCGATCCGAAGGTTGAGAGCGCCGCTACTGGGTGGTGCGTAGGTGACCGTGGCGGCCACCGTTCCGCCTGACGGCACCGTAACATCCTGGGTTGCCGGAGTGGGGCTGTGCGGCGTGCCGCCTGATGCTACGACGTTCTGCGCGGCGACCGTATAAGTGCCTGGAACCAGCGCCGCGAGCGTCTCGGTCTGAGTGACATTCCGGGAATAGCCGTTCGGTCCCGTGACGGACACTGCCGCGTCCGCGCTGGTTCCCAAACCCGTAATACTGACACTGAGCGTACCCAGGCCAGTCGTGTAGACCACAGATGCCGTTGCCGTGGAGTTGCCCACCGCAACCGTTTGACTTGCCGGTGCACCGCTATAGGTAGCTTGCCCGACACTCACGCTGCTGGCCGCCACCGTGTAGGTACCCGGCGTAAGGGAGCTAAGCGTCTGGGTCCCGGTTAGTGCCTGGCTGTAACCACCTGGGCCAGTCACGAGGACGTTGGCTGAGGATGCGGCAGGAAGCCCTGTGACCGTGACAAAGAGGTTGCCGGTACTCAGGCCGCTGGGTTCGTCGCCGCATCCGAGCGCGACCCCCAGAAGAAGAACCAGAAGCTGGTTGCGAGTAATCAGCGGCACTAATCCATCCTGCGTGGGTTGGCGGTCTGGCTTTCTGCGCCCCGCCGGGCTGCATGCGGTGCGACGGAACGCGCCCTGGGCGACCGGCTTGTTTTCGAGGGTAATCTCGACCTAAGTAATTACACTCTATACTGTTAGCAGCTCGCGAACCCTGAGCCCAACTCGATTCTAAGCCGAAGGGATAGGGCAGAATACCTTAAAACGGTAACCAAAAAGCAGCTGCGCATTATCCTCGCCATTCACCGGCAATAGACGCGCCAACACGACACAATCGATTGTGGTTATGAATGGAGCGCGGGAGGGGATGTGTGGAAGTTCAGCTTGAACTGAGACAGCGCTATCCGACCCTAGGCAGACTCCCGACGCCGGGTGCAGCGCCGCACTTCTTGGAGCAGCCGCTCTGCGGGGAAGGGCTTGGGCAGTATGGCGCACGGCGCGTTGATGCCGAGCTCAGCCAGCGCTCCAGTGGCATACCCCGACATGAGAATCACTGGCAGTTCGGGAGCGGTGGTAGAAAGAGCCTGCATCAGCTCGACCCCATTCATCCGCGGCATGACGATGTCCGAGACCACCGCGTCGAACTCATGGCCCTGACGTATCAGGTCGACGGCTTCGATGCCGTCCCGGGCTTCAACTACCCGATATCCCTCGCGCTCGAGCACCCGGAGGGCAAAGCGGCGGACGGCTCCCTCATCGTCGACGATGAGAATCGCCGAGCCGGGACTAGAACGCAGCGGGACCGCGGACGAGGTATCGTCGAGAGTTTTCACGTTCCACTGTTCATGTGAGAGGTGAGATCAATGTAATACCGGGGGGCGGCCCCGTCATCATGCCTCGCCCCCCGGCATCGCCGGCTTCCGTCCAAGGCGGAGGCTAAGCGGCCACTGGACTTCCCGGGTGGTGCGTGAGCCCCAGCCTTGGGCGAGCACCCGCTCCAGGCCGGGCAGCGGATCTTGTCCTTCTGCATCCCGAAAGCCTTGTGTGGCTGACCACGTGCCTATATAGCCGAGCAGCTGTGGGAGCGTCCACTGCTCTTTCATGGCGAATGTGGGTGGCTGGAGCTCGGGGAAAGGGAACCACAACGTGCGATAGCCCTCCTCCACGTGTCGCCGATTCTCGGGCCAAAAGGGGCCAACGATGTCGCGATAGAATCGGTCCAGCTCGCGCTGGAGCCTGGCGCTCGCGAGTCGCGGCCTTCCATAACTCCAGACCGCCAACACCCCGCCGGGTACCATTACCCTGACCGCTTCCCGGTAGAATGTGTCCAGATCGAGCCAGTGAAGCGCCTGTGCCACGGTAACCAGATCGACGCTGGCCGCGGGTAGACCAGTCGATTCCGCCGGCGCGGCTCGGTACTGCACGCGTGGATGGGGAGGAGCCTGCTGCAGCATCGAGCTGCTGTGGTCAGTGCCCAGGACCTTCTCGAAACGACGAGCCAGAGGAATCGTGGCTTGCCCGGTCCCTGCCCCGCAGTCCCAGGCCAACCTCCGGCGCTCGACCAGCTCTGCCAAAAAGTCGAAGAGCTCTTCTGGGTACCCCGGCCGGCATGCTGCGTAGGAGGCGGCCACCCGTGAGAAGTGATCGGGCACGAGCTTTCCCAGTCACCGGATGACGCGGTGGGAGCGCATGATACGAAGGACTTCCGCGACCGGTAGCGCCTCGACAGTGCCACGTTTGGAGGTCACGGTGGTAGCCATGAAGAGGGAGTTGTAGATCGCTTCCTCGGTGGCCTCCACCGTGGCCTGAAACAGCACCGACATGTCGTCATTGGCCACTTCGGCGACCCTCGTGCGCGCGATGTCTCCCGGCCGCCGAACGCCCGAGTGAGTGGAAAAGGCAATGACATAGTCGCCCGATCCATTGGACGCGACCGAGCCGGTTCTCCCGAGTCCGAGCATGGCTCGGCTGGCCACGCGTCGCAAGTTTCTGTCGGAAAGCGGAGCATCGGTGCCCACAACGATCATGATAGAGCCGCGGGCCCCCTGCGGATCTAGCCGGGGTTTCGTGCCGGCCCGCCGCAGCAGCCGGCCTACCGGTACTCCCAGAATCTGGAGGTCTCCCCCGAAATTCGATTGGACCAGAACGCCGACGGTCCACCCGCTATCCGCAGACGTCGTTGTGCGTCGGGACGAGGTCCCGATGCCGCCCTTCCAACCGAAAGCGACAGTCCCGGTCCCCGCGCCGACACTTCCCTCCTTGACCGGACCGGTTGCGGCAGTGCTCAGGGCCTGCCGCACCGCCGAGGCCGACATTGGCCGGCTCCGGATTGCGTTCAGGATGTAGCCATCGTTCGTCTCACCCACGACTGGGTTTATCGAGCGGACCCCTTCCATGCCGGGCTGTTCGAGGAGGTATGCTGCCATGGCATCTGCAGCCTTCCACACACACAGTGTGCAGGTCAGGAGAATCGGTGTCTCCAGCTCCCCCAGCTCGGCGAGCTGAGTAACTCCAATCAATTTTCCAAAACCGTTGCCGACATGAAGTGCGGCTGGAACGCGGTCGAGAAAAAGATTTCCCGAATGCGGCAAGATGGCGGTAACACCGGTGCGAATTGAGTCGCCCTCGACAATCGTGGCGTGCCCGACGCGGACACCTTCCACATCGGTGATGGCATTGCCCGGGCCGGGCAACAGCACTCCCGGTGCGATGCCGAAATCTCGAGCGCGCCCGTTTTGCTGAGCATTGCCGGGGCTGGCGATGCAGAGAACGAGTCCCGCCGGGGCGAGCAGGATCAGGCGCGAGAGCATTCTCGACGTGGTGATGAGATCTACGCGGCGGGCTCAGGCTGGGAGAGTGCCAGTTCCAGCCGATCGATGAACTGGGCCTGAGCGGGATTGATCTTCTCTCGAGCCGTAACAGGATCGAACCACGCGCAGCGGTCCACCTCGGGGAATGTGATTATCCGGCCCGATCCCCGCGGCCATTCAGTGCGCATGGTGTTGCTGGTTACCCGGGAAGCATCCGCGTCGCCCTCCCAGGCCCATGCGTGAACGTACTTCCCGGCCTTCTGACGGATATTTCCGAGCGCCAGAAAGGGACCTTTGGGAGGGATACCCGTTTCCTCTTCGAACTCCCGGCGGGCTGCATCCAGGAGATCCTCACCTGGCTCGGCCAGCCCCTTGGGGATGGTCCACGCAGCGCTATCACGATTATGCCAGAAGGGCCCGCCAGGATGCGCGAGGAACACCTCCAGCCACCCGGATGAGCGTCGATAGAGCAGCAGCCCAGCACTCGACGCGGCTGACTTTGCCATCAACGATGGATTACCGGCCGAGCCGGAGCGCGCAGAAGTAACCCGCGGGATCCGGTAGCACCCGGCGACCTTCGGTCTCGGTGAGTGCCAGCCCTCGATCTGCTTTCCACCAGCCCCACAAACCTTCGGGCGCCACCGCGGTGATCTCCAGGTTGTGTGCCCCGCCGTCGGCGTATCCGTCCTGGTCGACGATGAGGTGATGACGCGCAAGCACGACGCGGTGTTTTCGGGAGTCGGTCAACCCGTCGTCTTCGGTACGCTCCAGCCAGCCGACGAGATCACGGACCGCACCACCAGCTGCGCCGGCCCTGGCTGCAGAATCGAGCGGAGCAAGATGAAGGCGGCCTGCAAACACGCGGCCGCCGCTGGGTTGGGTCTGGACCTGGATCAGCTCGTAGTCACCAGCGAGAGCCAGGGATGCCACAGAGATCGGATGCTGTGCGGTCTCTGGAACACTTGGCCCACATCGCGATGGTGCAGGCGGCCCGCTGCTCTGCGGCGCACACGCGGCTGCGATCAACATTCCGAGGGCTGCTGCAAGTCTCATGGCACCACCCATGAGTCGGGCACGAGCCGCAGGGCAACGCTGGGCGGCAAGTTCAATTCGGCCGGTCTTGATGGTTGCGAGGAAGGACGGGGCCACTCGGCACGAACGTACGTTGGAAGCACCGCTGTGGCAACTCTGTGTCCACCGCTTTGGTGTTTCACAGAACCTCGAACGGTGGTAGGCTTAGAGGGAACCCTAGCCCCGAACCATCATGACCCCGCGACGCCTCATCGGACGCCGCCCCTCCACTCCGGGTAAGACACCCGTAACCTCCGGATCGGGGCAAAGCCTACCCAGCGACCTGATGGTCCAAACCTGCCGCCGGGTTGGGATCGTCAGCACCGTTTTTGGTTCGATCTGGGCCTTCATGACGATCATGAACAACTTCGTCTTGAAGTTGCTCAGCGAGCGCATGGAAACGCTGTACCCGATGCCGGGAAATCTGCTTGGGGCTGCGGGCGTAGTCAGCTCGGTGGCGATGGTATATCTCGCACGAAAGTTCTCGCACCGGCAACAGCTGCTGATCGATCTTGGCTCCGGCTACCTCGTTCTTCAGTGTCTTCTCATATCGATCCTCACACACTGGATCCCGGTGCCGATGGTTCCGCGGGTCTCCTGGGTCTGTATCGCAATCTTGATCTATCCTGCAATCGTGCCGAATACGCCGAGGAAAACGCTGCTCGTGTCACTGCTGGCGGCATCGACCGAGCCACTGGCGATGGGCCTCTCATTACTCCGCGGAATCGAGTTTCAGGGCGGGTGGCTCTACGTCGTGTGGATGTCGGTGCCGAATTACATCTGTGCCTTTCTCGTGGTGGTGCCCGTCAAGATCATTCACCGTCTGGGGCATCAGGTGCGGCGGGCCCGTGAGCTGGGCAGTTACCGTCTGGAAGAGCCGCTCGGCAAGGGCGGGATGGGAGAGGTATTTCGAGCCACGCACCAGATGCTGGCCCGACCGGCCGCCGTGAAGTTGATCCGGCCGGAAATTCTGGGATCGAGCTCAGCCGGTGCCGCCAGAGTGATCGTGCAGCGATTCCGGCGCGAGGCGGAAGCAGCCGCGTCGCTCCGGTCGCCGCACACCATCAGCTTGTACGACTTCGGCGTGGCCAATGACGGCACCTTCTTCTTCGTGATGGAGTTGCTCGACGGGCTCGACCTCGAAACGCTGGTCGAGCGCTTCGGCCCGGTACCACCCGATCGCTGCGTGTATCTGATCCGCCAGGTCTGCGACTCGCTGCAGGAGGCGCATTCCCGAGGCCTGGTCCACCGCGACATCAAGCCCTCCAACATTTTCACATGCCGGCTCGGTCTCGAGGTGGACTTCGTCAAGGTGCTGGATTTCGGGCTGGTAAAGGGAACCGATGATGCCGGAAGAGATGCCACCTTGTTGACCGCTCCAGACAGTACGACCGGCACGCCGGCGTACATCGCTCCAGAGATGGTGCGTGGCGACCGCGTGGTGGATCACCGGGTCGACCTGTACACTCTCGGATGCGTAGCGTATTGGCTCCTGACCGGCCGCCTGGTGTTTCAGGCCCCGAACGCCATCCAGCTGATGTATCAGCACGCCAATTCGGTTCCGGTGCCACCATCACAGCTCAGCGAGTTCGAGATCCCGCCGGCGCTCGATGACGTCATCCTCGCGTGCCTCGCGAAGTTCCCGGAGGAGCGGCCCCAGAGTGCGGCCGAGCTGTCACGGCGGCTGGGGGCGGCCCTCCCACAGGCAGCCTGGACCGAGGAGCTCGCACATCGGTGGTGGGACCGCCACCATCCCGAAGCCAGCCGTCTGGACCAAACCGACGCGCACCGGATCCTGACCAAGACAATGGAGGCATCCTGGGAGCCGGTCGAGACTCCCTCGCCGCTGGTTTCGACGGAGTCATGAGAGTCACCGGCGGGGCCGATATGGAGTTGGCGCGGCCTCAGGCACGGTGGGGCGGACCACTCGACCGTGTGCTCCGTCTTTTTGCCGACGTCAGGGACGGAGAGGGTGCCACCGCGCTCCTGTTGGCGCTCAACGTCTTTCTGCTGCTCGCCACGTACTACTGCATCAGACCGGTGCGCGAAGCTTTGATCCTCTCGACGTCGGGGGGACCGGAGCTGAAGTCGTACCTCGCGGCGGGTCAGGCCCTGTTGCTGCTTGGACTGGTGCCCGCCTACGGTGCGTTGGCTGACCGCCTACCACGCCGCCGATTGCTCAACACCGTAACTACGTTCTTCATCGTCTGTCTGGTGGCGTTCTATGCTCTGACCCGGGCGGAAGTTCCGGTCGCGGCGATCTTCTTTCTGTGGGTCGGCATTTTCAACCTGATGATCGTGGCGCAGTTCTGGTCGTTCGCGAACGACCTGTACACGAAGGAGCAAGGCGAACGGCTGTTCGCGATAGTGGCTGTCGGCGCATCCTTGGGCGCTGTGCTCGGCGCTCGGCTCGCAGCTGCCCTCATTCCGATCTTCGGGTTGCCGCAACTGCTGTTGGTCGCCGCCGGACTGCTGGCGCTCGCCATATCCATCAGCAATATCGTGGACGCCCGCGAGCGGGCCCAGCATGAGGCCCACCTTCCGCTGCAGTTGACTACGGCGGAGCTTCCCGCCGCCACCGGCGAGTATCAGGTCCAGACCATCGAGGACTCGAAGAAGCTGACCGTTTCGCTTCCAGGAGTGAGCCCGGCGAGTCGGGCTGGCACGTTCCGGCTGGTATTCGGCAATCGGTACCTTCTTCTCATCGCCTTGCTGATCATGTTCGTCAATTGGGTGAACACCACCGGCGAGTACATCCTGGGCCGTACGGTGAAGAATGCAGCGGCCGCCGCGCTCGCGGCAGGAACTACCGGCGGACTTTCGGAGTCGGAGTACATCGGACAGTTCTACTCCGAGTTTCTCTTCGTCGTGAGCCTGGTCGCGCTGCTGCTACAGTTCTTCGTCGTGTCCCGGCTGATCAAGTATGTGGGTGTGAGAGTCGGTGTAATGGTTCTGCCGGTCCTCGCCTTTGCTGGTTACGCGGTGCTCGCGTTCGTACCGCTCCTCGCCCTGGTCCGGCTGGTCAAAATCGCCGAGAATGCCACCGACTACTCAATTCAGAACACCGTGCGGAACGTTCTCTTTCTGCCCACAAGCCGGGACGAGAAGTACAAAGCCAAACAGGCGATTGACTCATTCTTCTGGCGCGCCGGAGATGTGCTGTCTGCGGCCCTCGTCTTCGTCGGCATCAGTCAGCTCGGGTTCGAGACGGCGGGGTTTGCCCGGGCTAATCTGGTGCTCACCGGGATCTGGCTGCTGCTCGCATTTGCCGTCGGACGTGAATACACCCGCCGATCGAAGGCGCTCGAGAGCGATTCAGCCGGCCGGTGATCCGAGGAACGATGTGGCGAGCTGCGATCGCAGCCGGTGCGGTCGCCTGTGCTGGACACCCGCCTACGCAGCCCGCGCCGGTACCGGCGCTGCCGGCGGAAACGGTCGTCACCAGCGTCTATCTGATTGGAGATGCCGGGAAGCCCGATTCGACGGGCGAGCCCGTGCTGGAGGCGTTGCGCCAGGATATCGGCTCCCACAGATCTGCACCGGTCGTAGTTTTTCTGGGCGACAACGCCTATCCCCGTGGACTACCGGCGCCCGGAAGCCCCGGACGGCGCGCAGCCGAGATCAGCCTCGCTACCCAGGTTCGCGTCATAACCAGCACCGGCGCACGCGGGTTCTTTGTTCCAGGAAATCATGACTGGGCCAAGCACGGAGTGGATGGCTGGAACGCGATACGGCGACAGGGGCAGTTCATCGATTCCGTTGGTGGTGGGGCGGCATCACTCGAGCCGCGCGGAGGATGCCCGGGACCGGTCGTAGCGGACATCGGCCCGCGCCTCCGGCTCATTCTGCTCGATACACAGTGGTGGCTTCATCCCGGGCCAAGGCCGGAGCACCCAGCCTCCAGCTGCCCTACTGACTCGGACAAGGAGGTCACCGATTCCTTGCGTGGGGCGCTGAGGAGCTCCGCGGGACGCCTGGTTGTCGTGGCTCAACATCATCCACTGATGTCAGGTGGAGTTCACGGCGGTTACTTCGGCCTGGTCGACCACATCTTTCCGTTGCTTGAAATCGACCCCTCACTCTGGATACCGCTGCCTCTATTGGGTTCCCTCTATCCGGCGGCGCGCGCGGAGGGTATTTCCAGGCAGGATGTCGAGTCTCGACCCTATCGTCACATGATCCGGTCTTTTCAGGACGCGTTCAGAGCGGCTTCGCCCGCACTGAACGCCGCTGGACACGAGCACAACTTGCAAGTCATCAAAGGTGGCCCTGCGCGCCTGCATCTCGTGAGCGGCACGGGCATCTACGGGCACAGCGGTCGTGCAGTCTCCATTCAGGGCACTGTGTTCGCCAGGAACGCGAGCGGCTTCGCGCGGCTGGATATTCCCCGGCAGGGGCGAGCCCGGCTGGCAATTCTGACGGTAGACCCGACCGGTCACGGACGGGAGGTCTTCTCGACATGGGTAGAGTGAGGCGCCATATGCAGTGCACGAGAGAACTGACGCTGGTGCTCGCGCTGGTGGGGTTTGGAGGAGCTGGTCTCTCCGGGCAACAAACGGAGGCCGCAACCTCAGATCGCGTAGTGCGTGCTGCCGGGCCTCGATACAAGGCCAGCGGAGTGCACGGCTTTTTCTTCGGAAAGGAGTACCGCTCGCTCTGGTCTACACCGATTTCCGTGCCGGTCCTGGACCTTCGAGCGTTTGCCGGCGGCCTGAAGCCAGTGTCCAAGGGAGGAGGACAGCAGACGAAGTCGCTCCTTTTCGCGGCCCGGGATGGCCGTGAATTCTTCTTCCGCTCTGTTGACAAGGATCCTTCCGCGACCCTGCCTGCAGAGCTCCGCCCCACCGTCGCCGGGAACGTGGTCCGCGATCAGACCAGCTCGGCCTTGCCTACCGCACCGCTCGTCGTGGGCCGGTTACTCGATGCGGCAGGGATTCCCCACGGCAGTTCTCGATTGTTCGTGCTCCCGGATGATCCGCTGCTGGGTGAGTTTCGGACCGATTTTGCGGGACTGATGGGCTTTCTGGAGGAGCGTGTCGGCGGTTCCCGTCCGGTACCGGCGCATTGGAAGGGTGCGAAGCAGATCATCAATTCGGACTCCTTACTGGCCCGGATCAGCCGAAGTCCGGCGGATCGCGTGGACGCCTCGGCCTTTCTCACCGCGCGGCTGTTCGATCTATTGATCGGCGACTGGGACCGGCACGCCGGGCAGTGGAGCTGGGCGCTCTTCGACGAGCAGTCTCCCCGCCGGTGGGCGCCGATTCCGCAGGACCGGGATCAGGCATTCGCCAAGTACGACGGCGTCCTCCTGAGCATTGCCCGGCAGACCGCGCCACAGCTGACCAATTTCGGCACCGGGTATCCCTACATTGCTGGAGCGACGTGGAACGGACGCGACCTCGACCGCCGACTCCTGGTCGAGCTCGACTGGGCGACGTGGGAATCCACCGCCACTCGCCTTCAATCTGCGCTCACCGATGCCGTGATCAACGACGCGGTGCGAGCACTGCCTCCCGAGCACTACCAGCTGGGGGGCCCGAGCCTCAGTGCGGCGTTGCGCTCCCGTCGCGATCACCTTCTCGAAGCCGCTCGTGACTATTACGACCTCCTCGCAAAGGAGGTGGACGTTCATGGTACTGACGGGCTGGACCAGGCCAGCGTGACCCGCCAGGATGACGGCACCGTTGAGGTGGCGATCTCCAGCGGCGAGGCCGGCAACTATTACACCCGCAGGTTCGATCCGAAGACTACGCACGAAGTGCGACTCTTCCTCGACGGCGGCGATGATCGCGTCGTTGTGCGGGGCGGCGGGAAGGGACCGGTAGTCCGGATTATCGGTGGAGACGGTCGAGATAGGCTGGTCGATTCCACTAGCGGCGGTCGGGAGCGGTTTTACGATGACGGCCAGGCGCCCGCTCGAACGGAAGGGACCGACACCAAGGTTGACCGTCGCCCGTATATCGCGCCCAGAAAGAGTCCTACCGCGGTGCCGGCACGTGATTGGGGCAAGCGCTGGACCGCAACCACTTTGCTGAGCTTCGGCCCCGATATCGGAGTCCTGATCGGCGGGGGGCGAACACTCACGACATATGGATTCCGGAAGAATCCCTATGCCAGCCGACACCAGTTCCGCGCAGCCTTTGCCAGTGGGCCGAAGAGCTACCGACTCGACTATCGGGGAGAGTTTCGTCGAGAGAGCTCAGGCAGCCACGCCGACCTGGTCGTCCGAGCCTCCGGCATCGAGGTGATCAGTTTCCACGGTTTCGGGAATGAGATCGAGGCGCCTGCGGATAATGAATTTTACCGTGTGACTCAGGACGCGTTTGGGCTCCAGCCTTCGGTGGTCTTTGCTTTGGGCACGAGAGCCAGCCTTCGCGTCGGGCCCGTTCTTAAATATGTCTCGACTGATGAACGGGCGGATCGGTTTTTGGCCTCGCTCGGCAACTTGTATGGCACCGGGAACTTTGGGGAAATAGGCGCTGGCCTGACTGTGCGGTACGACAGTCGAGATCGTGCGGTGATGGCGCAAAGGGGACTCTTCCTCGAGGTGGGTGGCAGCGCATACCCTCCCATCTGGGATGTGGACAGCACCTTCGGTGAAGTTCACGGTGAGGTGGCAACCTACCTGTCGGTAAAGGCTCCGCTGGACCCCACGCTCGCTCTGCGCGCAGGAGGGCGGAAGCTCTGGGGCCGCTACCCTTACTTCGAGTCGGCATTCATCGGCGGCAGCTCGACCGTACGGCTGGGACGGATCAATCGCTACGCCGGCGACGCCTCGGCCTATGGATCTACCGAGCTGAGACTCTCTCTAACCAGACTACAACTCATCTTGCCGGCCACCTTCGGGGTATTTGGTTTGGCTGACGTTGGGCGCGTCTTCCTGGAGGGTGAGTCTTCGGATACATGGCACGCCGCCGGCGGCGGCGGAGTGTGGCTGTCATATCTGGAACGGGCATACACCTTGTCGCTGGCGATAGCCAAGAGCGCCGAGCGTACCGGGATCTACGCACAGGCCGGATTTGGATTCTGAGGCCCTCGATCGTCGTGCGGTAGCAGCAGCGGTAGCTGCCGGCACAGTCATGATCGCGTTCCAGATTGCCGGCAAGGCAACACGGGACGCGCTCTTTCTTTCCAGCTTTAGCGTTGCCGCCCTGCCGCTCATGGTCATTGCGGCAGCCGCGGTGTCGGCAGCAGTATCGGTTGCGCTTGCTCGTCTCATGGCGCAGAACCGCCCCGGCCGGGTCGTCCCCCGTCTATTCGCATTGAGCGCATTCCTGCTGCTGGCAGAATGGGCATTGGCCCTTCAGTCACGCAGGCCGGCCGCGATTCTCCTGTACCTGCATTTCACCGGGCTTGGAGCGCTGCTCGTCAGCGGCTTCTGGGCCATCGTCAACGAGCGTTTTGATCCCCGCACGGCCCGCCGTACCATTGGCCACATCACCGCCGGAGGCTCGATCGGCGGTCTGCTTGGTGGACTTCTCCCCGAGCGCGTGGGTGCGATGCTGTCACTCCTCGCCATGCTTCCCATCCTCGCTACACTCCATCTGCTCGCGGCGGCCTTGGTCGTCGGGGTGGACTACGGCACCCCTCGCAGAACCCTCGCACCAGAGTCGCATCTCGACTCCACGCCGGGCGAAGGAGCTCTCGCGATATTCCGAGCCTCGCCTTACCTCCTCAGCCTTGCCTTGTTGGTGACGCTGACGTCGGCCGCCGAGGGTCTGCTGGACTACGTGTTCAAGGCTCGCGCGTCCGCAGCCACCATCACGGGTGAAGAGCTGCTACGTCTCTTCGCCGCCTTCTACACGGTCACGGCGTTGCTCGCCATTTCGGTGCAGATCACTACGCTCAGAAAGCTGCTGGATCGGTTGGGCATCGCCCGCAGTGCCGCGCTGCTGCCGGCAGGTGTCTCGGTTGGAGCCGTCGGAGCCTTCCTGATTCCCGGCCTGATACCGGTGCTGGTCGCGCGTGGAGCCGAGGTGGTGCTCCGAAGCTCGCTCTTCCGCGCCGCGTACGAGCTCCTGTTCACTCCCGTGTCGCCCCGGGAGAAGCGGGGTACCAAGTTGCTCATCGACGTAGGTGCTGCCCGCATCGGGGACGTCATCGGTGGGCTCTTGATCGCTGCAACGATAGTCGTCGCTGGCGCGGCAACCGGAAAGGTCCTCCTGGGAATCACGATCGCGCTCTCGGTCGGAGCTCTGCTGGTCGCGCGTCGTCTCCATCTCGGTTATGTGGAGGCACTGGAGGGTACGCTTCAGCGCCGCGCGGGTGAGATCCCAGACCCGGTCCAGGACGAAGGATCGGCACTGCTTCAGACGGTCGGAGGATTCGATCTCAGCGGAATACGGAAGCGACCCCAGCTGGCTGGGCAGCTCGCTGCCTCCCCTCCCCCATCAGCGGCGCCGGAGCAACGAGCCGCTGACACTACCTCGCCTTCCCTCAGAGAGGCGATTGCGTCGGGGAGCAAGGAGGCGGTGCAACATGCGCTCTCGACCGGTCCGCTCGCTCCCCAGGATCTCGAAGCCGCGATCGAGCTGCTGGCCTGGGACGAAGTAGCACCGGCAGCAATCCAATCGCTGAAGACGGCTGCACGCGGCGACATAGGGATATTCGTTCGTCACCTCCTGGATAGCACGGAAGATTTCGCCATCCGCCGGCGGCTGGTGACCGTGATCGCGGCTGCCCGTTCGGCGGAGGCCTTCAATGCGCTATTCGATGCCATGGCCGATCGCCGCTTCGAGGTTCGATATCGCTCGGCCCGAGCCCTGAGCTACCTGGCAGGCGAGATTCCCGGGCTGCAGATCGATCGAGATCGGGTGTTAGAGGTGATGATGCGCGAGATGGCGGTCGAGCGCGGTCTCTGGGAGACCAGGCAGTTGATCGATCAGCCGGACGACGAGTCCTCGCCTATCGAAGCAGAAGTGCTGCGCGGCCGGACCAACCGAAGCCTGGAGCATTTGTTTACGCTGCTCACGCTGGCCTTACCTCGCGAGACCGTTCGGATCGCCTTCCACGGATTGCACACCGGCGATCGGTACCTGCGTGGAACAGCGCTCGAATACCTGGAGACCGTTTTGCCCGAAGCCGTATGGGCCAAGCTCCGGCATTTCCTCGAGGATGGCGACGGCCGGGCCCCCCCACATCCGGCCCGCAGCTCTCAGGAGGCCATGCGTGAGCTGCTGGCCTCACAAAATTCGATCGTCATGGCCCTCGAGGAGGTCCGCCGGCGGCAAGAGCCCTACGAGTGAGGTTCTCCACCAGCGTGATGCTCCTTGGCTTCTCCAGCCTGACGCCAGCGGGGCTGCTGTCACAGTCTCCGCTGAGTACCAGCGACCGTGCGCGCCTCGCTGAGGCCAACACCCTGGTCCGGAATTTGTCAGAGAGGATCTGGCCTGGTTGGGAGCGCACACCCTTTGCTCTGCTCCTGGTGACTGACTCAGCGGAGTACCTCGTTGGTCACCCTCACCCTACCTCCGAGTTCTCCGGCGCGGTGTACGACTCGGCACTAGGGATGGACGTCCGGAGCCGCCGCCGCACATTTGCTCCAACACTCCTGGCCACCTTTCCCGCAGTTGGCGGATTGCCGACGATCGTCGTGGGAACCGCCGAGCGGACCGGAAAATCATCCACCGATTGGGTCCTGACCCTTCTGCACGAACACTTTCACCAGTGGCAGTATTCTCTTCCGGGTTACTACCGGCGATCCGACGAGCTCGACCTCGCGGGTGGCGACTCCTCGGGCATGTGGATGCTCAACTATCCATTTCCCTACGACTCGGCTCCCGTCCAGGCAGCTTCCAAGGATCTGGCTCGTGCCCTGTTGCAGGCCCTGAATGCAGCACCACAGGTACGACAGCCTGCCATCCAGGCAATCCTCCGCGCTCGGACCGCGCTGGCAAAGCATCTGACACCCGCGGACACGCGATATCTCGAATTCCAATTATGGCAGGAGGGGGTAGCGCGATTCATCGAGTACCGAGGTGCAGAGCTGGCGGCCCGCTCGCATCGTCCAGGCCGAGCCTACAGGCATCTGCCGGACTACGCGTCGTTTGCAGATGCGTCGAAGCAGAACGGGATTGCGTTGAGGCGGGAGCTCGACCGATTCGATCTGGGGAAAAATCGTCGGATCAGTTTCTACCCCCTCGGAGCGGCGTATGCACTCTTGCTCGAATCCAGCCGGCCCGGCTGGAAACAGACGTACCAGGCCACGCCCTTCGTCATGACTCCACTACTAAAGGCGGGAGAGTAGGAAGCCTGCTCAGCGGCGCCGGGGAGTAGTCAGCAGCCGGTTGTGCTTCCTGAGTATCGCCACTAACCGGTGATGCGGAAGCCGTTGAGCCCGGATACTATCCGCGCCTGTCATGGTCACTGCCGCGATCATCGCATTCGTGACCGCCTCTTCCGTCGCTTGAACGGTGGCCGCGAACAGCGGGTCGAGCTTTCCGTTGGGAAGCATCTGCACGCTCACTTGCGCGGTATCGCCGGCGGCTGCCCGATTCGCGGTAGAGAAGGCTACGAAGATGTCTCCCGACCCATTGCCGGAAATACTGCCTTCCCGCCCAAGGCCGAGCGAAGCACGCTTGACCAGCCGCCGCAGCTGATGTGGCAGGAGGGGCGCGTCTGTGCCGACGACGATGATGATCGAGCCCAGCTCCGGCAATGGACGCTCCCGGTAGGAGCTCTGGGTCCCGCAGCGTGGCATCTCACGCAGCCACTCGCGCTGAGACGGCGTGGAGCCCGCCCGGCAGATCGCCGGTTCCACGAACTCCTCGCCCACGGGAACACCGGCGATCCTGAGGGCGCGTCGAGATCCGTAATTGCACTGCACCAGTACCCCCAGCGTGAAACCGCCGGATTCGGGTGGAAGCACGCGGGATGAGGTTCCGATTCCCCCCTTGAAGCCATTGCACAACATGCCTGTGCCCCCGCCTACCGCGCCCTCGGCAACCCTCCCGCTTCGCGCTCCATCCAGCGCCGCGAAGACGTGATCCGACTTTACATGAAAGCCGTTGAGATCGTTCAAGATCCCATCCCATGTCTCGGCCACCACCGGCAGCGCCCACAGAAATCCGGGATGATGCTTGAGCAACCACTGGATCGCAGCGTCGCGCGCGACACCGACGCTGTGGGTGTTGGTGATGAGGACCGGGCCCTCCAGCACGCCTGACTCTTCGAGCCAGGTAGTGCCGGTCATTTCTCCATTTCCATTCAGCGAGAACCAACCGCCGAACACCGGTGCGCTTTCGGTCCGGCCCCGCGGCAGGACCGCGGTAACGCCGGTCCGCACAGGGCCGCTGCCTTCTCTCAGCGAACCGTCGCCCGAGATCAGTGTCGTGTGCCCCACCTCCACGCCAGCCACATCGGTGATGGCATTGAACCGACCAGGTGTTCCATCGAATGGAATGCCGAGGTCGCGAGCTCGTGTTTGGCTCTGTGCAACGAGACTGGTGGCTCCCCCGAGGCCGAGGAGGATGAGGATGAACAACCTCATTCTGCTGTCACGCGGGCGAGTGCCCGATCCAGGACATCCACGGCAAAGTCGGCATCCTCGATTGTGATGCACATCGGCGGCTTGATGCGGAGGACGTTTCCATCCAGCCCTCCCTTCCCTATCAGCACCCCCATCTCGCGAGCGGCCTCGAGCACCTCGAGGGTCTGAGCAGTGGCCGGCTCGCGAGTGCCTCGGTCGGCAACGAGCTCCAGACCCAGCATGAGACCCAGCCCCCGCACTTCCCCGATGAGTCGGTGCCGGGCCTGCAGCCGCCGCAATCCCTGAAGGAGGCGCGTGCCAACTGTGCGTGCGTTCTCCTGCAGCCCGTCTTCGTCTATCACTTCCAGCACGGCGAGACCCGCGGCCATGGAGACCGGATTGCCCCCGAAGGTATTGAAGTGGGTGCGGCTGGTGAGTGCCTCGGCGATCTCTCTTCGGGTCGTCACCGCAGCCAGTGGCACGCCGTTGCCGATTCCCTTCGCCATCGTGACGATGTCGGGAACAACATCGTAATTCTGAAAACCCCAGTAGTGCTCCCCGGTGCGGCCGAAGCCGGTTTGGACTTCATCGGCAATACAGAGACCGCCGAATTCTCTGACGATCGAGTACACCTCTCGGAAGTAGTTAGGCGCACCGCGGGTCACGCCTCCGACGCCCTGTATGGGTTCGGCGATGAACGCGGCGACCTTTCCCGGAGTGGAGTAGCGGATCAATTGCCGAATGTCCGCTGCGCTCTTGGAGGCGATCTCTTCTGCGGCGCCGCTCAATGGGCTGGTGGCCGGATCGGGAGACAGCGCATGGTGCACCCCTGCCGGCCCCGGAATCGGGTGCTTCCACGTATGGTGCGACGTCAGCCCGATAGAGCTCGGCGAATTTCCGTGATATGCGTTTCGCAGCGCGATCACATCGCTGTTACCGGTGAAGAGCCGAGCCATTGTGATCGCGAGATCGTTGGCTTCGCTTCCGCTGTTCACGAAATAGGTGACGTCCAGCCCGGGGGGCATCTTCGAAGCCAGCGTTTGAGCCAGGAGGGACAGGTTGGGATGGAGATAGATCGTCGTGGCATGCTGGAGTGTCGCCGTCTGGGCTTGGATGCGACGCACGACCTTGGGATGACAGTGACCGCAGGATACCGTGACGATGCCGGCAAACAGGTCGAGATAGCGCCGGCCAGTCTCGTCGAACAGATACTGCATCTTCCCTTCGACAATCATCAGCGGTTCGCGATACAGCGTAAACACGGCGGGGTTCACGTAGCGCTGCCGCAGAGCCAGGACCTCGGCCCGGGAGGGACCCTGGTACGGCGCTGGCGTGTAGGAAAACTCCGGCATCGCCAGAGGGGGACGCATGAGGTCAGTCATTATCGTTCTCGTTGGCTCGCGGGGGCTGCTGGGCTCCTAGGACATCCAGTTTGTGCCCGACTGAGGAGTCCACTTCGTCGTCGTCTTTTTAGTCTGGGTCCAGAACTCGGTCGAGCCCCGGCCGGTGATGTCTCCCACTCCGAACCGCGACTCGTTCCACCCGCCGAACGCGAACGGCTCACGCGGCACCGGAACTCCTACATTCACACCCACCATGCCGGCGCTCGCGCGATCGGTGACGTAGCGCGCCAGCGCGCCGTTCTCGGTAAAAACCGATGCGGCGTTACCGTAGGGCGAGGCGTTTTCGATCGAGAGCGCCTGATCCACATCCCCCGTCCGGATGATTGCCAGCACTGGCCCGAACACCTCCTCTCGCGCGATGCTCATATCCGGCCGAACCTGATCGATGATCGTGGGCCCGATCCAGAACCCGCCCTCGCGCCCCGGCACGCTGGTGTTGCGGCCGTCGAGAAGAACCTTGGCACCCTGTGACTCGGCCTCGCCGATGTAGCGCTCGATCCGCTGCTTCGCCGCAGCTGATATGACCGGACCCAGTGTCTCACCCGGTACTACGGATCGAGCCTGCTCTACGATACGGGCCACGATGTGATCGGCCTCCGAAACCGCCAGCATAACCGAGGCGGCCATGCAGCGTTGTCCGGCACAGCCCGACATCGACGCGACAATGTTGGCCGACGCCATATCCGTATTCGCATCGGGCAGCACAATGAGGTGGTTCTTTGCCCCGCCGAGCGCGAGCACCCGCTTCAGATTCCCGCTTGCCCGGCGATACACCAGCTTGGCAACTGTCGTGGATCCAACGAAGGTGACGCCGGCAATTCCCTGATGATCGCAGATGGCCTCGACCACCTCCTGACCCCCATGCACCACGTTGAAGACTCCGAAGGGCAGCCCCGCCTCACCCAACAATTCCGCGATCCGGCCCGCACTCAGAGGCACCAGCTCGGACGGCTTGAGTACCATACAATTTCCGAGTGCGAGTGCATTCGGGATGGTCCAGTGCGGCACCATACTCGGAAAATTGAACGGCGCAATGGATGCAACGATGCCGATCGGGTATCGATCGGTGCGGCATTCCACTCCTCGACTGACCTCGAGCACCTCACCCGTCACTATTTGTGGCAACGAACAGGCGAATTCCGTAAGCTCGATGGCTTTGGCAATCTCCGCCTCCGCTTCGACGCGGATCTTTCCGTGCTCTTCGGTGATCAGCGCAGCAAGCTCATCGATATTGCGCTCCAGCAGCGCCCGATATCGGTAAAAGATCTGCACCCGTTCCTTGATCGGAGTGGCACACCACGTTGGGAAAGCGGCCGCTGACGCGGCCACTGCGGTGTCCACGTCTTGTCTCGATGAAAGCGGAACTTGTGCCAGGAGACTCCCGTCGCTGGGATTGAGGACGTCCAGCAACGCGTCGCCGGCAGCGGAGAATCTGCCGCCGATGAAGTTCCGAACGGTGCCGTACTTGGCTGATGTGCGGGCCGGGGCTGCAGTCAATTATGGCTCTCTATCTGTCTGCGTCGGTAGGAAGCGCACGCTCTAGTATATCCCAGTTCGGTTCAATGCTACTCCATTGACTTTCGGGATTTATTCGGTATGCTGTACCGACTCCTGGAAGGGCGGCTGTATGCAGAATCCTGACTTGGAACAGAAGCTCGACATTCTCATGTCCCTGGCCGTCGACGATCATGACGGCCTGCCCCCTCGTCTCAGCCACACAAAGACAGTCGGCGCGCTGCGGCCCCTCAACATCCGCAACCTTCGCCCGGCCCCGGGAATGAAGATGTCACTTCTCCGCATCCTCATGACCAACGCATGCAGCTACAACTGCCACTATTGCCCCATGCGCCGAGATCGCCCCATGCCGCGCACGCTGCTCAAGCCAGAGGAGCTGGTTCGAATCTTCCTCGGCGCGCACCAGCGTGGCTGGTGCGAGGGATTGTTCATCACAACCGGCATCCCTGGCCGCCCGGTCAAGGTCATGGATGATCTGATCGAGGTACTAGAGCTGCTCCGCGAGCGCCATCGATTCGGCGGATACATACACGTGAAGCTGGTTGCCGGATCTGAGACTTCGCAGATCGATCGCCTCACTGCGCTGGCAAGCCGAGTCTCATTGAACTTTGAAGCACCCTGCGGCAGAAGCCTGGCCCAGATCGCTCCGGAGAAGAGCTTCTCCACCACACTTCAGGATTTCGAGCGAGTGCGCTCGCTTGTGGTGCGGGAAAGGGCGGAGCAGGCTCATGGAAAGCCAAGAGATCCTCTGCACCCTGGGGGGGCCAGCGGAATGACCATGCAGTTCGTGGTAGGTGCCACGAGTGACAGCGATGAGAGCCTGCTCCACACCATCACTCGCCTGAAGGCGCCGGGGGGCGTGCACCATCCCCAGTTCAGCGCCTTTCGTCCGATCAGCGACACTCCAATGGAAGGCGTTCCGGCCGCCCCGGCGCTCCGGGAGCATCGTCTGTATCAGGCAGCGCACCTCCTCAGCAGCTATGGCTTTACACCAGAGGAGGTCGTGTATGAATCAACCGGTAACCTGCCGCTGTCGCTCGATCCCAAGAGCGCCTGGGCGCTGGCACATCCGGAGCTCTTCCCGATCGAAGTACAACACGCACCCTATGAAGAGTTGGTCCGGGTGCCGGGCATTGGACCGATCGCCGCCCGCCGCCTCATCGAGCAGCGCAGCTCCGTTGTGGTTCGAGGATTAGGCGACCTCCGAAGGCTGGGTGTAATCACCAACCGGGCCGGAGGATTTCTGACGCTCCGCGGGAAGCGGCTTCAGAGCACCCGCTGGACCCAGCAATTGGGCTTCTGGGCTCCTGAGGAGGAAGCCGGCATGTATCACGGAGTGTATCAGGTAAGTCCGGGTACGTTCCGCTAAGAGCGCTACAACCATTTGTCCTGCTCCGGTATCCAAGTCGAGGCTGTCCACCAACTCGTTGGAACCGGAGATGATCATGCGGAGCCATCGCCCATACATCGCGTCCTTCCTGGCACGGGCAGCCCTGCTCGCACTGCCGGCTACATCCCTCCACGCACAATCCCACACTCCCGACTACGAGGATGTCGATCCCTGGGCTGGAGTAGCACCCGAGACCAAAGGTCCTGACTCGTCAGCCGTAGCTGCCTTTCTCACGTCTCTCGTCACGACGAGTCCTGTGGTGTGTCAGTTCGTGGTTCACTCGATCGGAAACAACTGGGGCGACTGGGACCACCATTATCAGTCAGGATACCTGGCGGCGGAGCAAGGCGTCGAAAAGCAGCGACAGACACTGAGTCGGCCGGTGACAGATCACGCGGCACTCTCCCATCTGGCCCGTGCTCTCGCCCACGAGTCTTCGTGTGTCCGGGGGGCCGCGGCCAGGATGCTTGGTCACAGCGAAGAGCCTGAGGCAGTCCGCCAACTGCGGTCAGCGCTCAGCAACGCGAATGCCCAGGTGCGCGAGGCCGCTGCACTCGGTCTGGCTGATGCAGAGGATCCAAGCGCCTTCCACGACTTATCTCGTGCGCTACGGGATCGTGAGATGCCGGTCGTCCGGATGGCGGCGTACGCTTTAGGTGAGCTCGAGGATGCGCGCGCCGTGAAGCCTCTGGGAGTCTTGCTCCGCTCCCCTGACGCGGCCACGCGGGCTGCAGCCGCTGAGGCGCTGGGAGAGATCGAGGACATCAGGGCGACGGATAAGCTCACGGCCCTGGTCCGGGACGATGACTACCGAGTCCGCCTGGCAGCAGTCGAGGCGCTCGGAGAGATCGAGGATCATCGCGCCACAGGTGCGCTCACTCAGGCGCTCAAGGACCGGCAGACGGCTGTGCGCCGGGCCGCAGCCGAGGCCCTGGGTGAGGTTGAGAACCCGAAGGCCGCTGATGCTCTTGAGCAATCGTTGGAAGATCCTGACGTCGTGGTTCGACGTCTGGCTGCTCAGTCTTTCGGCGAGCTGGATAATCTTCAGCGGGCTCCGGCGAGGCTGATCGCTGCTCTGGCAGACCGCGATGCCGAGCTTCGGGTCATCGCCGCGATGTCACTCGGGGAGATCGGCGACTCAACTGCGGTTCCATCCTTGTCCCGCGCGTACACCGGGGCGGATCCCCGCCTGCGTTTCGCGATCGTCCACGCGCTGGCCGAGATGGAGGATCGCCGTGGTGATGCGGTGCTGGAAATCGCGGCGAGAGAGAAGGACACGGTCATCCGCCGGGTTGCCGTGGAAGCGCTTGAGGATCGCCACGACAATGACTCTGACCGGTGAAGTCTCCCGGCAACGGTGGGGACCATGATCAAGAGCGTGGTCAGTCTGACAAGTTAGAAGCTTGCGGCGACCTCCATCAAGGATGACCGCAGTATTCCCGAGGAGGAGATGATTACGCCAGTATCAAAGAGGTCAGGTTCTGCTTCGGAAGCTAGGGCTGGGGGCCTACTCGGCGGGCTTCCTGGCCCTGCACCACCATGCGTTCAGTGAAGTCCAGGCGTTCCTGCATCTCCGTCAAATCCTCCCGCAACCTGCTCACCTCGGTTTCGAGCGCGTCGAATGCCTCTAGAGGGACCGGAAACTCGCCTCCACGCGGAGGTTGACGGATGCGCTGCGCCCATAGTCCGAAGGCCAGGGCCAGTCCCGCATGTACTCCTGCATGCCAGGCCTGGGCTTGGCCGGCGGCGAACCCGACTCCGACCAGATTGAGGCCGCTCAGTGCGATGGAAATCGGGAACCAGACGGCTCGCTTGAACAGCATGGTGGACTCCAGAAGGGCTTTCCTGTTGAGACTGAATAAGGGCTATTGCCGCTCAGTATCAGCCCTGCGTTACAGATTGTTACGTAGCTGCGCCATGGATGGTTTCGTAACAAACTCAGCTTTGACCCCGCGGCCGGGTGACGGGAGCCCGGTGCCCCCGGTTATCCTTTTCGACCGTCCGAATCATCGAAAGTCTACTCAAAACCTTCGTCGGGAGTACCGACCCGAATGCCCTTTCTGTTTCCCTCTGCGCGACCCGTCGCGCTGCTCTGCCTCGCAGCCTGTGCGCTGGACTTGTCCTTTTGCACCCGAAGCAGGGCGTTTGTTACGGCCCTCCTGCTTCCTTCAACGAGTTCGGCAGCTACAAACTGGCGACGGTGGATCCGGCAACGGTCAAGCTCGAGGAATACAACATGCCGAACGATCGGAGCCGGGGGCGGCGGACGGCCATCACCTCGGACGACCGGGTCTGGTACGTGGACTACACCCGTGGCTCCCTCGGCCGGCTACCCGGGGAGCGGAGAGTTCAAGGAAGGTCGCTGCCGGGGGGCGTGAGCGCGGTGCCCTACGCCATGGCCTCGGACGACGAGGACCGGCTCTAGCTGGTGAGACCGGCTCTCAACCCATCCGGCTTGGGGTTCGATCCCAAGACGGAGAAGTCTTCAGCACACACCGATCCCGAGCGGCGGCGGCACGGCTGCGGCACATGATGTTCGACGAGAAGGGCGGGCAGATCTAGTTCGGCAGCGACAACAACACGGTCGGCCGGGCCGAGGTCAGCAAGCAGGGCGACATGTCATCGTAGGGGCTTTGCTGCCCATGATCCTGAGCGAAGCGCAAGGATCTACCCGGCAGGTAATTTCGAGACGCCGGGTAGATCGAGAAGCTTCGCGGGACTCAGGGAGTGCAGACCCGATTGGAGAACGAGGATCCGATCACCACATTGTCGCACGAGATGATGGTGCCCGTGGCGGAATAGCCGACGACGAATCCCGGCCCTTGGCTCCGGTCATGTCGAGCCGATTGTCGCGAAACACGTTGCGAAGGCCCCACCCGGTGAGCAATTGCTGCACTTCCATACCCCACCGCGGGGGGTGAACCACCCGGTTGTTCCTGAGATGCTGCTGTTATTCCCGATCACGATGAGAAGCGAGTTGAGATTGGAGACGGCGGGATAGCCCGACCTTGCTCCATCCATGCTGTTGCCGGTCACCTCGGTCCCGGTGACGCCATCCTTTATGTCGATAGCCTCGGATCCGAGATTGGGGCCCAGCCGGTTGTTGCGAACTACGTTGTAGTCGGACCGGTCGGGGGTCGACAGGTGGGCCAGTAATAGTCCAGGTATCCGATGTAGATCGCCTCCCCGTACTGGGCTCGGTATTTCCCGGTGTCGTGGATGTAGTTCGACTCCACCACATTGCGGATGCTGGAGGCCTTGAGGTGGATGGCCTCCTGGCCTACATAGGCGATCTCGAGGTTTCTGATCGTGACATAACGGGCACCTTCGAGGAACACCGGCTGATAGGTGTTCTTCATGCTGAATCCGCTGATAGTCCAGTGGCTCGCCCGGATTCTCAGATTCATCGCCGAGGGCGCCGTGCCGGTGCCGCCGATGTTCGCCGACCGGGGCCCGGTCAGGTAGATTCGGCCGCAGGAGGTTCCACTGCGGGTAATTGTCATCTTGCCGCGGTAGGTGCCAGTTGCGAGCACGATCGAGTCGCCCGGCGCGGCTGCGTTTAGCGCATTGCTGAGCTGGGTTTGAGTCGCCACCTTCACCACTCGTCTCCGGGGCGTGACACATCCGACCGAGTCGTTCGGCCGGCTCACCGGGTCCAAGTCATTTTCAGTCTGGAGGGTGCATCCCAGCACTGCTAGGGGCAGGAAGGCCCAGCGGTACACTCGAGGTTTTTGTTGGCAAATCATGAAGGTTCGGGGATTGAGTACAGGGGGTCAGGCTTCCGAGTGGGTGCATCGTAGGCAAGCCGGGGACCAATATCCACCCCGTCATTAATACGGGGCCCTTGCCGAAGTGGACCGATGAGGTGAGCGGGCAATCCCCGAGCCGTACAGAAGAGGCCAGGCCGACCGGCCGCTTCTCGGTCGGCGAACGTCATGACCTTTGTGGGTCGGTCTCTCCGCCCCGCCCCTGGCACAAGAGGCAGATCGGGGTAGTTTCCAGCGCCCGACTCGGTGTGGGACTATACGTCGTCCGCTACGGACAACGCATGGTAGACCTGCGGCGACCACCGGCACTCCCGTGCCGCAGCTCAGCCCATGTTGGGAGCAGCGAGCTGGCCCCAGCGCGAGCACGCCGAACGGCCTGCATTATGGTATCAAGGTCGACAGCAACGGGCGGCTCTGGTTCAAGCCACAGTGTGAACCTGAAAGGGTCCGCAAAATCCTCCGCGCCGTTGGGGCGAACACGCAGACTTGGCACACCATCTGGCGCGCGAGGAGCGAAACGAAAAGGTCTCCTGGCGAAAGAGCCCTTCGTTGTGCCCGTCCCATTGGTTTTCCCGCAGATTTGCTTCAATGCGCCGCGTAGGAATCGAACCTACAACCTAGTGATTAAGAGTCACTTGCTCTGCCAATTGAGCTAGCGGCGCTCTATAGCCCCAAGGGGAGTCGAACCCCTCTCTGGACCTTGAAAGGGTCCCGTCCTAACCGATAGACGATGGGGCCGCTTCCTTCAAATAGCGCTAACGGGATTCGAACCCGTGTTTGGGCCTTGAGAGGGCCCCGTCCTAGTCCCCTAGACGATAGCGCCGTAATTGCAGCTGAAAGCTAGAGTCGGAGCTAGGAGAACGTTCCGCGGCTAGCCCTAGTTCCTGATTCCCAACTGATCGACAGGCCCGGCAGGACTCGAACCTGCAACCCCCGGTTTTGGAGACCGGTGCTCTACCACTTGAGCTACGGACCTCTGTGCCGGCTCGCCTGGTCTCGATCCGGCATTTTCCAGGGTGGCTGACGGGGATCGAACCCGCAACCTCCGGAGCCACAGTCCGGCGCTCTAACCGATTGAGCTACAACCACCGCGGCCCTTGCGCACACAACGTGAACAAGCCCGGGAAAATATCGCGCGCAGGAGTATTGGGTCAAGGCCAAAAGCGGCTGGCCAGCTCATTCGTGAGCGGTGATTGAGGAGTGGCAACGCCGTCCAGCGTCGCAACCGGCACCACGCCCCGTATCGCATTGACCAGCAGCAGAGGAGCTTCTCGAAGATCCTTCAACGTCGAGTGCCGCTCCTCGACCTTCCCGACCAGCTCCTCCAGCCGAGCGCGGCCGACCCCGGGCAGGATCCCGAGGTCCCATGCCGGCCCACATACTTGCCGGTCCTCCCACCAGAGCACGCTCCAGATCGACGCCTCCGCCACGAAGCCACCCGGCGTTAACAGAAGCGCGTCGTCACTGCCTGTCGATCGAGCGGCATCGAGCGCCCGGTCGAATTGGGCGCGCTCGGTGGTCTTATGCGGATATGAATGATGCGCCACCTTGGAAACGGTGAGCTTGACCGGCGCGGTCGGACCGGCGAGGCGCTCGCTCACCTGCACACCTCGCATACCCACTTCCAGCCGGTAGACCCGGTCGTTGCCTCCTCCCGGTACGTGGAGCTCCTCCGGCAATGGAATTCCCAAGGCCTTGCAGCTGACGGCCAGCCGCCTCAGGTGCAGGTACCAGAGAGGAGCCTGCCCCTGTCGAATGCGGATCGTTTCGATCAGCGCCGCTGGAGTGTGACGCATCGTCAGGTCACCGGTGCTTCCACTCGGCGTTCGGCCCAGCTCTTGGCCGTGGTAGCGCCCAGGATCATCGCACCGCCGATGATGGCCCAGACTCCCGGCACTTCCCCTTGGACCAGCCAGGCCCACAGAGGATTCAACGCAGGCTCGATCAGCAGAATCACGGATGCCTCGAGTGCCGGTACGTGCGAGATGGCCTGAGTGACGAGCACGTACGCCAGAGCGATCTGGAAGACGCCGAGATACACCAGCATCGACCACTCCGCGAGAGAGTGGTCACCGAGTGGAAGTGCCAGCGGCAGAGTGACGAGGAAGGCAACGACGTTCCCCAAGCGTCACGGCCGCCAGAGCGGAGCCACGTTCCGGTCGCGCGGTCAGCCATCGCAAGCCGCACACGGTGAGGGCCCAGAAAAATCCGCTGATGACAGCGAGAAGATTGCCACGCTCCGGCTCGGGCGCGCTCGCAACCGGCTGATCCACACCCACGAAAAAGAGTGCCAGGCCCAGAGCAACCACCAGCATGAACCCGATGTCCTGTCGCCGAACCCGCTCCTTCAGCAGCCAGGGCGCCAGGATGAGCACGTACAGCGGGGCGGTTGACTGGAGAAAAATCGTGTTGGCGGCCGTCGTGAGGCGGTTCGCAAGCACAAAGAGCGTGAGGCAGGCGGCGTAGGCACAACCCACCAGCAGCGGCTTCCAGAGCTGCGCCGGAGCACGCTGTAAATCCCGACGGGACGCAGCAGCGATCAGCAGGAGTGCGACGGCGGCAAAACCCGAACGGAAGCTGGCGATCTGCCAGCCGGTGAAAACAGCGGCCTTGATGGCAGCGCCACCGGTTGAGAACAGCAGTGCGGCCCCGATCAGCTGCAGGCGCGCCCTGGAGAGGGATGACATTGCGGAAAAGTAGGGGAAGAAGGGAAGGTGGGAAACAGGGAAAGGGGGACGCCTGTGACCGGGACCACACCTTGGCACGGGACAATCGGCGATCTTCCGCGAGCTTCATCACCCCATCCCTCGAGGTCCTCATGGCTTTGCTCGACATGCTTCAGCAACGGCTCGGCAGCGACGCTGTTCATCAGATCAGTAACCGGATCGGCGCAGATCCCGGGACCACAGGAAATGCGATCGATGCGGCCCTGCCTCTCCTCCTCTCGGCACTGGCGCGCAACGCAGGAGACACCAATCAGGCACAATCGCTGGCCAGAGCCGTATCGGAGGACCACGACGGCAGTGTTCTGGACGACGTACCCGGGTATGTCGACCGCGCATCCGAAGGGCCTGGGGCCGGGATCCTGCGCCACGTGCTCGGGGGACGGCAACAATCGGTGCAACATGGACTGAGCCAGGCCACCGGGCTCGATGCCGGAAAGGCAGGGACTCTGTTGACGATGCTGGCGCCCCTGGTAATGGGAGCGCTAGGCCGGGCGAAGCGGGAAAACAGTCTGGATGCGGGCGGGCTCTCGACACTGCTCACAGGTGAGCAGGAGCATCTGAAACAATCCGCGCCCGGCGTGATGGGAGCGCTCAGCCGCTTCCTTGATAAGGACAACGACGGATCGGTGATGGACGACGTAAGCGGGCTGCTCGGGAAGGCATTTCGGCGGTAGTGACCGGCGGATGAAACTGCAGCGGTATTTTCTTCCGCCGCAGTTTCTCCGCCTACTTACCACCGCTGTCCTTCCCTCGCTCCGCAGCCACCTGCCCATAGTTCAGGAGCGCCACCAGAACGACTCCACCGATGGCGTTGCCGAGCACCGACGGCGCCACGAACTCCTTCAACATGGTTCCCCATCCGGCTTCCCCGGTCGAGGACAGATAGAACGCCTCCACCGAGCCGGCGATGGAATGTTTGAAGCCCAGCGCATGAATCGGTGCCGTGCAGAGCCAGATGAAGACGAGCTGGGCACCGGTGGATTGGGTGGATGCAAGCAACCAGGCCAGCAGTGCAATCAACCATCCCGCATAGATGCCGGTGTAGAGCACGTGCCCAAAGCCCCCTGAGACAGCCTTCATGGCAAGATGGTTGAGCGTGCTATGCAGCGTCGGCTCCACCATCGGCGTCCGGGCAAGGAACCAGGCGAAGATCACAGCACCCACGAGGTTTCCCGCCAGCAGCAACACCCAGAGCCGAATGAGCTTTCGAAACGTTTCGCTGTCGCGCCGCTCCAGAAATGGAACGACCGGTACCAGCGTGTTCTCCGTGAACAGCTCGCTACGAGCCATGATCACGAAGATGAATCCCAGCGGATACGCGGCCGCTGCGGCGGCGGTGCGGTAGGCCTCGGACACGAGGCCGGACGTGAAACCGGCTGCCAGAAAGCTGAATCCGATCGCCAGGCCCGACGCGAGTGCTGACCACAACAGAGCGGCAGCAGGACGTTCGATCTCCCGTTCAGCCGGTTCCTTGATGTTGTCGTGAATCTCGACTGCCGTCAGGCGGGTTCCGCGCTCAGGCTGCTCCTCAGCCATCTGTCTTGTTCTCTCCGGGTAGCTTCACGTCGTCGCCTACGACGTCTCGCACGTACAGCATTTTGATCGGGACGATCGCCGCGGCCAGCATCGGCACCGCCACCAGTAACCCAATGAAGCCGAAAACGGTGGCCAACATTCCCTGGGTGAAGATGGTCAGCACCGGTGGAAGCTCCAGTCCCTTCTTCATCAGCAGCGGATACAGCACGTTGGACTCGATCTGCTGTATCGCCACATAGGCCAGCGCCACATAGATGGCCTTCTCCGGCCCATCCAGGAAACCCATCGCGACGGCCGGAACCGCTGACATAATGGGACCTGCGATGGGAACGAACTCGAGAATGCCGGCGATGATGCCAAGTGCCACCGCGGCCTCGATGCCCATGAGAAGCAGGACCACCGCCGTGAGGACGCCGACCAGAACCATGCTGACGAACTGTGTCAACAGCCAGCGCCGAAGCATTCCGGCCGTGGCACTCAGGACTTCACGAGCGCGCCGTCGTGCCTTGTGCGGAAACAGGTGCATCAGGCCATCCTGATAGGTCTCCGCATCGATGGCGACGAAGATGGCCACGAACAGGATCAGCAGGAGGCCCCCAAGCACCGACAAGGTCGACGACGCGAATCCAAATAGATGCCGCGCCACGCCGCCGATCTGGTCGCCAATGCCTTCTCCCAACGAAGGCTGGCTCTCCCCCAGGCTTCTCACCGCCCTCCTGTCCTGGCTTTGACGGTCCCGTTTCACGACGCTGACCGCCTTTCTCACCGGCCGTGTCCCCGCGGGTCTGCTTGGCGCCGCCCGCAACCGCCTCGGGCGAGACCTGCTCCAAGACTTCCGTCACACCTTCCTGACGTTCCTTTACCCACCGCTGGATCTTGCCAATCGCGGCGGGCAACTGCGTCTTCAGCTCTCGTAGTTGGCCGGTGATACTGGGGGCTGTCAGGGCACCGAGCCCCGCAAGCAGTCCAAGGAACACCAGCACGATCAAGACAGCCCCTAGCCCTCGAGGAACTCTCCGGCGCTCCAGCCGGTCGACCCCGGCGGTGAGCGCAACGCCAAAGAGGACGCCCAGAAACGTGAGCAGGACGATGGAACGGCCGACCCAGAGCAGCTGCAGCGCGATGTAGAACCCTCCGATGATGGCGAGCGTTCGGAGAATGTCTCGCGTCTTCCATCCGGGCCTCCGGTCTCCTGCCTCGTCCGACTCGGCGGACCGGCCTGTTTCAGAACGTGCCATGATGTCGCCTTGCTACGGGAGCAGGGAGGGTTGAAGGAGCGGGCGGGATCCAGATTCTCTGAGCCACGTGGCGGCAAGCGCGAGCGCCGCGATCAAGTAGGCGAGCCCCGCCGGCACCCACATGATGACTCCAGCCAGTTGCTGGTCTTCCAGAGGCGTGACCCCCCAGGGTACAGTTGTCGCATCGTACAGGGGATACCAGAGGCGGGGAGAAAAGGTCAGCAACGCGCCGAGCAGGCTGGTGTGGCCGGCAGTGGTGAACAGGTAGATCACCGCTGCGGGACGTGCGAGCCGGGTGCCCACACCATGCAGCAGTGTCCACCAAAAGAGAAGTGCGCTTCCGAAGAAGCTCACGTGCTGAATCGTATGTACCGTCTCGCTGCCCAGCGTAGCCTGGTAGAGGGAAGGTGCGTGCCAGAGCCAGATTGCGACGGCGTGCAGTGCCCAGGCAACGAACGGCAAGGTGATCAGCCTCCAGGTCGAGCTCACCGGGGCAGCGGCCGACCAAATTCCAACTGCGCGTCTCCACCGGACAGATAGGGCCCACAAGAACGGGATCACGGGCCGGCCGAGTACGATGAGTGGTGCGGCCACCACCATGAGCAGCTCATGCTGCGCCATGTGTGCGGAGAACAGGACCCCGCCGAGCTGGTGCAGCGGAGACACCAACGACAACGCGAGCGTCGTCCATCCGGCTCCGAAAGCGAGGGCCTCGCCCCGACGGATACCGTGTCCCGGACCAGATGCCCGCCAGAGGGCGCGCAGGCCCCGGACATACAGCCAGGCTGACAGCACTAACGAGATCACCACCAGTGGCTCCCAGGACCATGCGGCCCAGAGGTCGTGCGGTGCCAGCGGCTGGCCGTCGTGGATGGGAAGGACGGGAAGGAATCTCACTGACACGGATGCATCCAGAAGGTCGGCAGCCAGAGCGCGAGAATGACGAGAGTGAATCCTCCGCTAACCAGCACGGCAAGCTCGGCCATGAAACGACTTCTCGCTTCGGGACCCGGGCCATCGGCGGGCCAGTCACGCCCCCATCGCTGCCACTGACGCCACGCGGTAACCGTACCCGCCAGCGCTATGAGCAGTGCGCCCAGATGCGCCAAGTGAACGGGGAACACTACTCCCGCGTGGCATGCCCGCGGCACGGTGAAGTAGGCAGTCTCGAGCTGGAGGAGAAACGCGATCGGCGCCAACAGATTGCCGGCCCATTGAGCGCCAATGCGGGTGCCGTCCGGCACCCGAGTCTCGGTATCGATCGGCATCGCTCCTACTCCTACATGAGCCGGGGACTGAGGTACACGATTACGTAGATCGGGATCCAGGTAGCGACCAGGAAGTACCAGTAAAACGTGACGTCGGTGGCATCGGAGTAGTGCCGGTCCAAGAGGCGGCTGCTGAACAGAATAGCCGTGAGTACCGCGGTTTCGAACAGGTCCGCCAGCAGGAGGGTGCTGTGCATGCCCACCACCGTCCAGGCGGCCGAGCCATACGCATTGCTGTCCCACCGGACGTTGAGAGAGAAACTCCTGCCAGCGGATGAAGACAGCCACCACCTCGAACACCAGCATGACCACAAACCAGCGCCGCAGCTTCGGCAGATCGATGCGATATGCAGCGCGGTCGGCGAGCACGGTCGGAATCAGGCTCGCGAGTAGGACCAGCACTCCCACAGTCGGCCATAGCAGGCTCGGACGGACCGTATGCTCCGGCGGCCAGGTCTGGAAGTTTCGACTGAGATAGAAGTAGGCGACCACGGCGATGAAGAGTGTGGTGCCTTCGATGACCATGAAGCCGAGCGTGCCCCACCAGGCCAGGCTGCGATGATTGAATGTCGTGGTTGGGAGCCGGGAGACGTCGACGTCGAGCGCGCTCATGTGGACTCCTGCAGCTTCTGCTCTTCGTAGTCACGACGGTCGGGCCAGGCCCACATCGTGAACGCGGCCACCAGCAACACGCTTCCGATCGGCAGACCCCAGGGCGTGAAGATCAGCGTAATGAAGGTGGTTCCGGTGGCGATCGCGGCGAGCAATGGGACGATGGTGGGGTTGGGGTGCCGATGCCGTCCGTCGGGCCGTGCATCCATCAGCGTAGTCAGCAGCACTTCGTGCATGTCGGTTCGAAGTCCGGTGACAACCGGCCGATCGGCCGTGCGGCTCCACAGAGCGGAACGGCCCTGTACCACTGGAATGTGAGCGAAGTTGTAACTGGGTGGCGGTGAGCCGGTACCCCAGTCGAGCGTTTCGGCGTCCCAGGGATTGTCTCCCGCCCGCTCGCCGGCGAGGAGGCTCACTGATCACGTTGAAGAGGAACACCACTACGCTCGACACGATGGTGACTGCGCCCATCGTGGCAAGGAGATTGAGAGTCCCCCAGCCTGTCGCCTCCAGATAGGTATATACCCGCCTGGTCATGCCCAGCAGCCCGAGCTGGTGCATGGGGAAGAAGGTCAGGTTCACGCCGATGAACCACAGCGCAAAGTGCCAGCGGCCGAGCCTCTCGCTCAGCAGCCTGCCGGTGATCTTCGGAAACCAGAAATAGAAGGCGCCGAACAGCGGGGTGACAGCACCGCCCAGCAGCACGTAGTGCAGGTGAGCCACGATGAAATAGGTGTCGTGGACCTGCTGGTCATACGACACGGAGGCGATCATCACACCCGTGAACCCGCCAATAATGAAGAGCACCACGAACCCGAGCACGAACAGGAACGGCACCGTGATCCGGGGTCTTCCAGCCCATATGGTCGCGATCCAGCAGAAGATCTGCACCCCGCTCGGTATGGCGATCATCATGCTGGCTGCAGTGAAGAAGCTCTGACCCAGCTGCGGCACCCCGGTAGCGAACATGTGGTGGACCCACAAGCCGAATCCCAGAAACCCCGTCATGATGAGAGCGAGCACCATCACAGGGTAGCCGAAGATCTCTCGGCGGGTCGACGCGCTCACGATCTGCGATACCATGCCGAGCGCGGGCACGAAGATGATGTATACCTCAGGGTGTCCGAAGAACCAGAAGAGGTGCTGCCATAGCAGAGCGTCACCACCCTCAGCGGGATTGAAGAAGTGAGTTGCGATCAGCCGGTCCATTGCGAGCATCAGGCTGGCGGTGGCAACCCACGGCATGGCGAAGAGAATCATGAATGCTGTAACCAGCTGGGCCCAGACAAAGAGCGGCATTCGTCCCAGTGACATGCCCGGGGCTCGATGCTTGAACACCGTAACGATCAGTTCGACCGCTCCTATAAGAGCCGCGATCTCGGTGAAGGTGACGGTCTGAGCATAGATGTCGACCCGTTTACCGGGTGAGAACTCGGGGCCAGCCAGCGGGACATAACTGAACCAGCCGGTATCCGGACCGGTATTGGTGAAGAGGGCGACGTACAACAGCGTGCCGCCGATCAGATACACGTAATACCCGTAGGCATTGAGTCTGGGGAATGCGATGTTGCGCGCCCCGATCATCAAGGGCACAAAGTAGATCCCCATCGCCGTCATGATCGGCACCGCGAACAGAAACATCATCGTGGTGCCGTGAACGGTGAACAGCTGGTTATACAGATCGGGGCCGATCAGTGTGTTTTCCGGTCTGGACAGCTGCGCGCGCATGAGTCCTGCGTTGAGCCCACCAAGCATAAAGAACACAAACGCCGTGATGATGTAGCGCTTTCCGACCGACTTGTGATCGACACTGGTCAGCCATCCCCAGAAACCGGTCTGCTGGCGCCAGGTACGCTCGAGCTCGCTGTGCAGGCGCTGATCCGCTCCCGGCTCCCTCGTCCGGTCTACCGTTCCAATGGATGATCCCGTCACTTAAGACTCTCCAGGTACGTGAGCAGCGCCTGTAGATCGTCAGATTCCAGATTATTCGGCGGCATCCTTACTCCCGGTTTGATGGCCTGGGGGTTAACGATCCACCGGGCGAGATTGCCGAGTGTGTTGGGAAGGGTGCCCGCAGCGATCGTCCGGCGACTGGCCAGGTGAGTCAGGTCAGGTCCGATCCTGCTACCGGCCGGAGTGCCGGCAATCGCATGACACATCACGCAGGAAGATGCGAGAAAGACTTCCTGTCCTCGCATTGTCACCGAATCGGTCGGTGTCATTGCCGTATCCCGCTGCCGAGCCAGCCATGCCGAAAAACTGTCGGGCGGCTGCGCGATCACCAGGAACCCCATCTTTGCATGTTGATGGCCGCAGAATTCTGCACACTGTCCTCTATATACCCCGGCGCTGTCGGCCTGAAACCAGACACTGTTCTCGTTACCCGGAATCATGTCACGCTTGCCGGTCAGATTCGGTGGCCACAAGCTGTGGATGACATCAGTTGAGCGCAGCTCGAACACGACTGGCCGGCCCACGGGAACGTGAACCTCATTCGCAGTAGTGACCCAGTTCTGCGGAAGTGAATCGCGATACTGAATGTCCCACCACCACTGATGTCCGGTGACCCGAATCTGCAGCGCTTGTGGTCCGGGATTGGTGGTGATTGCCCGGCCAACCGAGAGATCGAGGACGAGAAATACGAACAGGATGATGGCGGTCGCGGCGGTGGCCACGATGACGGTGGTGCGTATGGAGCGGTCGCCTCCTTCCTGAGCCGACTCCTCCGGTCCGCGCCGCCGGAGGAGGGCCCAGAACAGCGTGGCCACGACCAACACGAACACGATCGCCGAGGTCAGGTACATCGCATCTCCCAGGCTGTCGATGCGATGGGCCTGCGGACTGTGGGGTGCGTGAACCGAGTACGCGCTTGGACTCTGAACCTGGGTGCTCGCGGTCATGGCTGGGGATCGGTAATCGGAACTGCCTTCTGAGTAGCCTGCTCCTGGCTTCGCACCTGCATATCATCGGTCCTTCCGGGAGCCACATCCTTCCGGAGCAGCCCGCTCATCGACCTGACGTACGCCACGATCTGCCATACCTGATCCGAGACGATCTTGTTGCCGAAGGCGGGCATGCCGTTCGGTCGTCCCTGAACGATGGTCTCGAATATTTGCTCCGGGGCGCTGCCGTAGATCCATTTGTCGTCCATCAACGGTGGACCCATACCTCCGCCACCCTGTGAATGACAGCCGGAGCAGTTGAACTGGTTGTATAGCGTCTTTCCCTGAGACGCCCCATAGGCATTCTCCTCGTAGGGTCCGCGCCCCGGTGAGGGGCTCGGCACCTTCACCGAATGCACCGGCGGCCCCGGCTGGAGCTCTGTCACTCTCTGCGCCGCGCCCGGGGTAGCCGCTGAGGGCGGATCGAACCGTCGTGCCTCGCGCTCGCATGCGGCCAGGACCATCAGGGCAGTGGCGCCCCCAACCATCTGCACGGCTCGACGCCAGGGCAGGACGCTCACGACCGGCTCCTGGGAGTTCTCCGGCCGGCATTCCCGAGCGGGACATGGTACTCCTCGAGGATCCTGTCGATTTCCGCTCGCTTTGAAACAAGCAGTCGATCGAGGATGGCCCGCCGCGCCTCATCTCCCTTTCGAACCGCGAGGGAAATCGAGAATTCGAACGGCAGCCGGCCGTCGTCAGGAACGGGACTCAGCGTCAGAGGCACCGCGTATTTGTCGGCAAAGAACCCCGCCAGCGGTCCCCACACGACGGCGATGTCCACATCACCACGAGAAACGGCTTCCACGATCCGGGCCGGCGGGTTCGGTTGGGCGTAATCGCCGAAGACGGTGTAGCCCACCAGGTTCTTGGCCATGCCTCGCCTGGCAAACGCGTCCATCGGCGGGGTGTTGGCACCGTCCCCGACTACCTGCACGCCAATGCGCAACTTGGGCAGCAGCGGATCATCGAAGGACCCCACCGCGATGTTGCGGTCGGCACGGCTGACGAACACATAGCGGGATCGATAGTAGGGGCGGGTGGTAAGCACCGACGGTAAATCGCTCGGTACGCCCATCACGACATCGCACTGCCCCGCGACCAGGGTGTTGCGGATGAAGCCCCGCCGCTGGGCCCACCAGACGTATGACACCGATGTTTTCAACTCGCTCGCGATCAGCTGAGCGAGGCGGTTCTCCAGTCCTTCGCCACGCTGATTGGAGAACGGCAAGTTGTTGGGGTCGGCGCAGACGCGTAGTGGGACAGCGGGGCGGCGGGGCAGCGGGGCAGCAATGGCCCCAACGACTATTCCACAGGTTACTACCAATAGGAGTCGAGAGGTCAAACCGCCCCGCTGCCCCGCCGCCCCGCTGCCCCGCCTACGGAAGCGCAAAGACATACAGCATCCCGCCCTTTTTGGTGACGGAGGGCAGATCCTTGGTTGCATTGATGAATCCGAGCGCCGCGCTCGAGTCCCGGATATCCATCTCGCCCGAGACAACCGCACCGGCCCAGCCGCCGATTCCGGCCAGCACGGCGACGTACTCTTTTCGGTCCGGGCCCCGATACACGATGGGCTGGCCGATGATGCCGGACGCGACCTGATACTTCCACAGCTCCTTCCCGGTACGGGCATCCAGCGCCTTGAACCAGTTGTCCATGGTGCCGTAGAACACCACGTCGCCCGCCGTCACGACCGTCCCGCTCCACACCGGAAAGCTCTCTTTCACCTTCCACACCGGTTTTCGGGCTACCGGATCCCAGGCTGTGACTTCACCTCGATGGCCGCCCGGGCCAGGATACATCTTGACCACCGCGCCGACGTACGGAGTGCCCGAGATGTAGTTGGCCTCCGTAGCCTGCACGTCCTCGCACAGGTTCTGGTGGGGGATATAGAGCAGCCCGGTTCGAGGAGAAAACGAGGCCGGTTGCCAGTCCTTGGTCCCTGGAGCCGCGGGGCAGACGCCCCGAACCACGTCGCCCGTCCGGGGCTCCTTCTCGTGTACCGGGATCAGCCTGCCCGTCTTGAGATCGACGCCGCGACTCGTGGTGATGAAGCCATAGGGATCGGCGGAGAGCACCTCACCGGTGGCGCGATCGAGCACATAGATGTAGCCATTGCGCTCAGGGCGGATCAGCACCTTGCGTGTGACGCCATTGATCGGAAGGTCGAGCAGGATCAGCTCATTGACACCATCGTGATCGAAGAGGTCGTGTGGGCTCCATTGATATGCCCATACGGCCTCCCCTGTGTCCGGATCACGGGCGAACATCGCGGCGGTCCATTTGTTGTCGCCCGGCCGGAGATCGGGATTCCAGGGTCCCGGGTTTGCCGTGCCGTAATAGATGAGATCGAGCTCAGGATCGTAGGAGATCCAGCCCCATACTCCGCCACCGCCAATTTTCCATGAGTCGCCGGGCCAGGTGAGGACGCCGAGATCCTTCCCACGATCCGACGAATAGAACGGACGAAACCGCGGACCGATGAGAACGTCCTTGTCGGGGCCCGTGTGATACGCGCGCCAAGCCAGCTTGCCCGTTTTTTCATCCAGCGCTGTCAACCAGCCGCGCACACCCATTTCGCCGCCGCTGTTTCCCACCAGCACCTTTCCCTTGACCACCAGCGGGGCCATGGTGATGGTCTCGCCCTTGTTGATGTCGCCGACCCTGGTCTTCCAGATCTCCTTACCGGTGGCGGCATCGACCGCGACGGTCTGCGCGTCAAGCGTGTTGTAGAAAATCCGACCGTGCGAAAACGCGGCGCCACGGTTCACCACGTCACAGCACGCCACTCCCTGCGACGCGGGTGCGGGGCTCGGCGTGTAGGTCCACTTCGGTGGCGCACCCGGCTTGGTCAGGTCAAAGGCGTGCAGCAAATTGGGAAACGGAGTCACTACATACATCATCGTGCCGACAACCAGTGGCGCTGCCTCGTGGCCACGCTGCACTCCGGTGGAGGAACTCCACGCGAGCTTCAGACGGCCTACATTCTCAGCGGTGACTTCGGTCAACCCGCTGTAGCGCGTCGACGCGAAATTCCGGGCCGGCATGGGCCACTGACCGTCATCTGAGGCAGATTGCGTGGTGTCGGGAAGAGTGGCCGCGAGGGCCGTCGTCTTTGTCGTTTCGAGTGCGGGGGGACGTTCACCAGCCGGAGCGCAGCCCACCGCCACGAGGAGTACACCGAGCGTTCGAACCGGACACCTGTCGTGCAGCGATGTCACAGCTTCCAGCCTGGTTGGAGAGAGCCCTGCAGCGACACCGGCGCAAATCATGGACTCGCCCTGGCACAGGTGCTGTGATGCAAGCTACACTGCTGCAGTAAGTTCAATCGCCGGCTGACCAGGGAGACCATGCGCACCATCATCGAGCCCTTCAAAATCAAGTCGGTCGAGCCGATTCGCATGACCACAAAGGCGGAACGCGAGCAGAAGCTGCGCGCCGCCGGGTTCAACGTATTTCTTCTGAAGGCGGAAGATGTACTGATCGATCTGCTGACTGACAGCGGTACCGCGGCAATGAGCTCGGAGCAGTGGGCCGCGATCATGCGGGGGGATGAGTCGTACGCGGGCAGCCGCTCGTGGTATCGCTTCGAGCAGGCGGTGCAGCAGATTTTCGGATTTCGGCACGTGCTTCCTACCCATCAGGGGCGGGCTGCGGAGCGCATCCTGTTTGCCACCCTATGCCGGCCCGGTCACGTGGTACCGAACAACACCCACTTCGACACCACCCGGGCAAACGTGGAGTTTGCCGGGGCGGAGGCCCGAGACCTGGTCATCCCCGAAGGCCTGGTTCCCTCGGCGCGACATCCCTTCAAGGGCAACATGGACGTGGACCGCCTGAAGGCACTCATTCAGGAAGTCGGAGCCGATCGTATTCCGATCTGCATGCTCACGGTGACCAACAACTCGGGCGGCGGCCAGCCGGTATCGATGGCCAACGTCCGTGCCGTGTCCCAGATTTGCCGACGGCACGGTATTCCGCTGTATATCGATGCCTGCCGGTTCGCGGAGAACGCCTACTTCATCAAGCTCAGGGAAGAAGGGTTCGCGCGGAAAACCCCGCTCGAGATCGCCAGGGAGCTGTTCTCGTACGCGGATGGATGCACCATGTCCGCCAAGAAGGACGGTATGGCCAACATCGGTGGGCTGCTTGCGACCAACGACGAGATGCTGGCGTCCAAGGAACGGAACCTCCTCATCCTCACTGAGGGATTTCCCACGTATGGAGGGATGGCCGGCCGGGACCTCGATGCCATCGCCATAGGGCTGCATGAGGCGCTGGACGAGGACTACCTGCTCTACCGCATTACCTCCACCACCTACCTCGGCGAGCACCTCGCAGAGGCGGGCGTGCCCATTGTTCAGCCGCCCGGTGGGCACGCCATCTATCTGGACGCTGCCGCGTTCTTCCCTCAGATCCCCGCTCTACAGCTACCCGGCCAGGCCCTGGTTGCCGAACTGTACATCGAGGCCGGCATCCGAGCCGTGGAGATCGGGACCGTGATGTTCGGGCGGCACAACAGTGAAACGGGAGAGGAAACGCCCGCCGCTATGGAGCTCGTGCGGCTGGCGATCCCCCGCAGGGTGTACACGCAAAGCCATATCGACTACGTCATCGAAGCCATTCTCGAGATTTGGAAGCGCCGCTCCGCCGTGTCTGGTTATCGGTTCGCCGAACAAGCACCGATGCTGCGGCACTTCACTGCGCGCTTCGAGGCGCTCAGGCAGTGAGTCGCTTCTGAAGCTGCTTGGCCGCTTCGAGGTGCCCTCCAAACGCCGGACCCACCTTCTCGACAAACGCCTTCAGCTCGGCATTCTTGATCGCGGGCAACAGCGTGCCCGCCACTGCGTCCAGCACCGCCTGGTGGAAGTTGACCTCGTGCGAGACGTACGCCTGGTCGAACTCGGCGCCCGATTTGGACTGCAGCTCTTTCATCGCCTTGGCATGTGCTTCAGCCAAGTCGAATGGCTTCGGCGGCGTAGGCGTGACCGAAAGCTTCTTCGCCAGAGCCCTTCCCTGCTGCCGCACCGCCTTGTGGTCGTTGATGAATTGCTGGGCCAGGTCACGAACGGCTTTGTTCCCGGAAGTCTTCAGGGCGAGCTGGCCGGTCTCGACGTCGAACGTGTTGGCGGCATCGAAGATGGCGACGATCGTTGGGTCATCGAGGGCGGGGGTTTGGGAGCGCGCCGGGGTGGCGGCCAGAGCTGCTCCAACCGCGGCTAAGAACATGAAGCGCATGCGTTCCTCCGTTGATGGGGTGACCGGCTCGTGCCGGTCATCTATATAGTAGGAGGAAAGGACAATAAGTCAAGGTTTTCTTTGACTTCTTGTAAACTCAGTTGGTTCCTGCTAATCTGAAGGAGAATGGGAGGACTCTTGAGCACCTGGAACTCCAATCCCCAGAATACCCGTGGTCGCCTTATCGACTTGCTCCGGCGCGCGCCTCACACCGTGGAGGAGTTGGCCAAGGCCCTGGAAGTGACCGATAACGCAGTTCGGGCACAGCTGGCTTCGCTCGAGCGAGACGGTGTGGTGCGCCAGGATGGACTCAGGCGGGGCTCGGGTAAGCCGTCATTCTCCTACGCGCTGCGATCCGATTTCGAGCCTCTCCTGTCGCGGGCCTACATCCCCATGCTGGTGCGACTGCTGCAGGGCATGCGGGAGCGGCTTCCGGCCCAGCAGGTCACGGAGCTGTTGAATGAGGTCGGGCAGGATTGGGCTGGAGAGCTCCCCCGTGTATCGGGAGATATGAAAGCCAAGCTCCTCGCTGCCAGCAAACTCCTGAACGACCTGGGAGGTGTGACGGAGGTCGAGGAGGAGGATCGCTGTCTCGTGATCAAGGGCTACAGCTGCCCCTTGGCGCTGGCAGTTCGGGAGAATCGAGGCGTGTGCGTCGCGATCCAGGCGCTGCTTTCACGCTACATCGACGAGAAGGTGATCGAGCACTGCGATCGCGACGGAGAACGGGTGCACTGCCGCTTCGAGGTTCAGTCCCCCGCGATCTCGTAGGTCTCCTCCCGTACCGGCCGGAATCCCCGCTTGAGATAGTTCGGTAGCGCTGCCGGATGATCCAGCGTGCAGGTGTGCAGCCATACTCGGGATGGCCCCAGATCCCAGGCCGCGCCTGCCGCGCGTGTCAGCAGGTACTTGCCCCACCCTCTCCCGATATAATCCGGCAGCAGCCCGAAGTACGCGATCTCCACCGACCGATCGTCGTGCTCTCGAAGTTCAAAGTAGCCGGCCGGCATCTCCTGCCACGATAAAAGCCAGATCGAGTTTCGTGGATCAGACAGATGATCGACGACTCTCTCGTCCGTCCACGAGAGCCTGTCCGTCCACCGAAAAGCCCGTCCGACCTCGGAGTAAAGATGCCGGAACATGGCGGGCGAGCATGGCTGCAGCCTGACCACGTCCGGTTCGGGGCTGGGGCTGGCGGCCGGCTTCAGCTCAGCCGGGGATCGCATTTCCAGGAACGTCCGGCGCACCTGGATCGTGGCGGTCATGAATCCCCCGAAAAAGAAAGACCCCGGAGTTTATCCGGGGTCCAACTGGCGCGCTATGAACGCAAACTGCCGCTTATCGTCCGGTCGTGCTATCGGGCACTTCGTGCTCGGTCATAGCACTGTCACCGTGCATCATGGTTGAATCACCATGCTGCATCGAGTCATCCTGCATGCTGGTAGTGTCGTGCTGCATGCTAGTCGTGTCCTGAACCCCGGCAGCTCCCGTGCTATCGCCGTAGGCCGGCTGATTCGGGTTACGGGGACCGAGCGTATCCTGAGGAGTGGAACTCCAGGCCCCGGTGGAATCGGTGTTCTGCCCTGGGGCACCCGGGTTCTCCTGGTTCGTTAAGGCGCTGTCGGCCCCAACGCTGTCTGCGGTGACCGTTGCGTTGCCAGGCCGCCCACCGACGCCCGGAGGACCCGTGCGCGTGCTGTCGATCGCGTGAGTGACGGCAGTGGTGTCACCCTGATCCGGTGCCGCGCCGACGTCGTCTTCGGGCCGATTGTGACAGGCCAGAGACACAGCAGCCATAGCTGCAAGTATTGACACTTTATTCATCGTCCGCACTCCTGATGTCGTTGGCAGCCCGAGGCCGGGTTATCACCCGCGGCCACATCGCGATTGCGGGTCCAACTTGTTGGAGGCTGCTCTTTCGCACTAGGTCACGGATCACACTCGCACAAAACAAAACGACCCCGGCGTTAGCCAGGGTCGCATTGAGCCTGTCTGCTGGAGCTTACTGCGCAGCCGTGCTGTCCGAAGTCATGTCGGACGTACCAGCTGAATCGGTCGGCGTAGTGGCGGAGGTGCTGTCCGTCCAGGCGCCGGTGCTCGACGTGGTGTCGCCGGTGGTGGTGGTGGTGTCGCCAGTCATTGACGTGGTGTCGCCCGCCTGCACTTCGCCCTGAGCGCCGACGCTATCGGTGCTCATGGTGGCATCAGCGGCCGTGGTGTCCTGCTGGACGAAGCTGGTGTCCGTCTCGGCGGGACGCTGACCCATGGTGCTGTCAGTGGTGACCGTCGTGCTGTCGGTGGCCGTAACCGTGGCGTCGCCCTGATCCGGCGCCGCACCGGTCTCGTCCTGGTTCCGTGCGCAGCCTACCGCGAGAAAGGCCGCGGCGGCCAAGATCAACAGGTGTCTCATACGTACGCTCCTCGAGCGAAGGGACCCTGCCCGCACGAGGGTCTCTTTCGCCATTGTCCATGTGCCGCGGGCCATCTCAGAGTGGTGTACGGCTGCGCTACGTACAGCCGCGTCGCGATAAGGTACCTCGAGTTTTGCAACTCCGATAGGGGCTGCATCACACTGTTCAATGGCCCGATTCCGTCAGCTCTTCAGTTCCTCCAGCTCGCGAAACAGCTCGAGCGCCTGTGGGTTGGCCATTGCGTCGGCGTTGACCACCCGCCGTCCATGGATGACGTCGCGCACAGCCAGCTCGGTGATCTTGCCGCTGATGGTCCTCGGAATATCAGACACCTGCACGATTTTGCGTGGAACGTGGTGAGGACTGGCGAACTCACGAATACGCTTGCGAATGCGCTGCATCAGCGGCTCGTCCAGCAGGTGTCCATCCCGCAGCCGGACGAACAAAACTATACGAACGTCGCCCTCCCACTCCTGACCTACGACCAGGCTTTCCAGCACCTCCGGAAGCTGCTCGACCTGCCGGTAGATCTCTGCCGTTCCGATGCGCACCCCCCCGGGGTTCAGGGTGGCGTCACTTCGCCCCAGGATGACCAGGCCATCGTGCCGCGTAAGCCGGGCCCAATCACCGTGGCGCCAAACGCCGGGAAAGTGATCGAAGTACGCCGCATGGTACTTGGACCCATTCGGGTCGTTCCAGAACCGGACAGGCATGCTGGGGAATGGACGGGTACAGACCAGCTCACCCTCCCTCTCCAGCACCGGAAATCCACGCTCGTCGAACACGTCGACCGCCATGCCAAGCCCTCGGGTTTGCAGCTCGCCTCGCCACACGGACCCCGTCGGGTTACCGAGCGCGAAGCAGGACACGATGTCGGTACCGCCACTGATACTCGCGAGATGAACGTCGCGCTTGATGCGGCTGTAGACGTAATCGTAGCTATGACCAGCCAGAGGACTGCCGGTCGACAGGATGGCACGAAGCGAGCTCACATCATGCGTGTCTGCCGGCGCCAGACCTTCCTTCTCGGCGAGGGCCAAGTACTTCGCACTGGTGCCGAACACGGTCACGCCTTCCTGTTCCACCATGTCCCAGAGCACTGTCTTCGGTGCCAAGGGTGCGCCGTCGAAGAGCACGACCGTTGCCCCCACGGCGAGACCAGAGACCAGCCAGTTCCACATCATCCATCCACACGTCGTGAAGTAGAACATTCGATCTTCACGCGTAAGATCGGTGTGCAACACCAGCTCCTTGAGATGCTGGAGCAGCGTTCCCCCGGCACCGTGGACCATGCATTTCGGAAGACCGGTCGTACCCGAGGAGTAGAGGATGTAGAGCGGATGATCGAAGTCGAAGCGCTCACGCGCTTCGGGGCGGGGCAGCGGGTCGGCGGATAAGCCGGCAAGCCAGTCATCCCAGAGTACGGCGTCGGAAATCTGCGTGGTATTCGGCCGACTGCTCATATAAGTGACCACCACAACACGCTCGATCTCGGGTATTCGTGCGACTACCTCCTGAACCCGGCCCAGCGAATCGATTTCCTTACCGGCATAGCGGTAGCCGTCGGCACAGAAGAGCACCCGGGGCTGGATCTGCCCGAAACGGTCGATGACACCGTTGACCCCGAAGTCTGGAGAACAGGAAGACCAGATTGCACCGAGGCTGGCGGTGGCGAGCATGGCGATCACAGCTTCGGGCATATTGGGCAGGAATCCAGCGACGCGGTCTCCGGGTACAATGCCATGCTCACGGAGCGCCGCCGCTACGCAACCGACCTCCCGCACCAGTTCGGAAAAGCTGAGCGCCCGCTGTCGTCCCTGCTCGTTCCAGAATACGATCGCGGGCCGGTCGTCGTCGTACCGAAGCAGGTTCTCCGCGAAGTTGAGCCTGGCACCGGCAAACCAGCGTGGGCCCAGCTCCTGATCGGGAGGCGCCATGCGTTCCAACCCGATCACCACCTCGTCCCAGGGAAGCCGGCCGGGACGCTCTTCGGCCACCACGCCACAAAAGCGCCAGACCTCGGGCCAGAACGCATCCGGGTGGTCGATAGACCAGCGATGGAGCGAGGCGTAGTCTCGCACCGCTGCCGCTCCGGCAGGTTTTTGTTTTTGAATGTGCGAAATGAAGCGGGTGAGATTCGCGCGCTTGACTCGCTCAGGATCGGGTGTCCAGAGCGGAGCCTCCTCGCCTGCTGCACTGCCCCGCTGCCCCACTGCCCCGCGCCGGCCCATGAGGGCCGGCCTCAGGATGTCGGCGGATTGAACTGGGCGTGCTGCGCATCCAGCCACGACTTGTGGTACTCGGCGTCCTCGATCGACAGTGCCGGCTTCGCCACCTTGAGCGGCCGGAACGTATCCATCATGACGGCCAGCTCCTCGGTGTACTTCGCCCCGATACTCGCTTCGGCTCTGCCGGGATGAGGTCCGTGGGGAATCCCGTCGGGATGATGCGTGATGCTCCCGAATTCGATGCCCTTGCGGCTCATGAATTCGCTGGAGGCGTAGTAGAGCACCTCGTCGGAATCGACGTTGCTGTGGTTGTATGGAGCCGGCACCGCCTCGGGATGAAAGTCGTATGGACGAGGGCAGAAGCTGCAGACGACGAAACCGTCGCCCTGAAACGTTTGATGTACCGGGGGTGGCTGATGCACTCGGCCCACGATCGGCTCGAAGTCGTGGATGTTGAACGCCCACGGATAGAAGTAGCCGTCCCAGCCGACCACGTCGAACGGATGATGATCGAGAATGATCTCGTTCAAGCCGTCGTACTGTTTTACCAGAATCGGAAAGTCCCCGCGCTCGTCGTGGGTGCGGAGCGCAGCGGGGCGCCGCATATCACGCTCGCTGTAAGGTGCTCCTTCGATCAGCTGCCCGAACTCGTTGCGATAACGCTTGGGCCACCGAACGTGACCCCGGCTTTCCATGACCAAGAGCTTGGTGGCTTCGCCGCCGAGGTCCAGCCGATAGCGATGCATGATACCGCGGTGGATCACCAGGTAGTCGCCCTCGCGGTACGGAAGGTCGCCGAACACCGTCTCGAGCGTTCCGCTCCCCTTGCTCACGTAGACCAGCTCGTCCGCCTGCGCATTCTTGTAGAAGTGCGCGTCATTCTCATCCGGTTCCACGTACAGCATTGCCACTTCCGCATTGAACAGCAGGGGAATGCGGTCCAGCGTGGGGCTGCCGCCCTGCTTCACCTTGGAGGTGCGAAAGTGCCGATGCTTGAGGGTCTGGTCCGGATCGGCCTCATATCTGAGCTCGCGGAGCCGGCGCGCTGATTTGACAGTGGTGGGCGGATGGGTGTGATAGAGAAGCGACGATGTTCCGGTAAAGCCCTCGTGGCCCATAAGCTCTTCGGCGTAGATCCCGCCATCCGGCTTGCGGAAGGCGATGTGGCGTTTGCGGGGGACCTGGCCCAGCATGTGATAGATCGGCATCGTCCTTCCGTCCTACAAGTTCCCTCCCTCGCCGCCTGTTCCCGCTCGATCGCCTCGAACAACGCCTTGAAGTTTCCTTTGCCGAAGCTCTTGGCGCCCTTCCGCTGGATGATCTCGTAGAACAGCGTCGGACGGTCTTGCACCGGTTTGCTGAAGATCTGAAGCAGGTAACCTTCGTCGTCGCGGTCCACCAGAATGCCCAGCTCCTTGAGCGGGGCGAGATCCTCGTCGATGCGTCCAACGCGGTCGAGCACGCTGTCGTAGTAGGCCTTCGGGACCTGAAGGAAATCAACCCCCCGGTCGCGCAGCGCGGTCACGGTGTCGACGATGTTGTCCGTGGCGATGGCCAGGTGCTGCACGCCGGGCCCGCGATAGAAGTCCAGGTACTCGTCTATCTGAGACTTCTTCCGGCCCTGCGCCGGCTCGTTGATGGGGAACTTGATCCGATCGTTGCCGCTCGCCACCACCTTCGACATGAGCGACGAGTATTCGGTAGAAATGTCTTTGTCGTCGAACGAGATCAGGTTTCGAAAGCCCATCACATCCTGATAGAAGTTCACCCACCTGTTCATCGCGCCAAGCTCGACATTTCCCACGCAGTGGTCCACGTACTGGAGCCCAACCGGTGACGGGCTGTACCTGGGATTGACGGGCTGGAACCCGGGCAGGAACAGACCCGTGTAGTTTCGACGTTCAACCAGGCTATGGATCGTGTCCCCATAAGTGTGGATTCCGGCCATGACGACCTCGCCGGAATCATCTCGCATGACGGTGGGCTTTTGCACCGGGCGAGCACCGCGTTCGGTGGCCAGCTCGAACGCTCGCTGGGCATCGTCGACCCAGAGCGCGATGTCACGCACCCCATCACCGTGAAGCGCCACGTGCGCGGCAACGGGGTGGTCGGGAGTCAGGGCGGACGTCAGTACGAGACGAACCTTGTTCTGTTGAAGCAGGTAGCTCGCGCGATCCCGGGTTCCTGTTTCCGGACCGCGGTAGGCGACCAGCTGAAAGCCGAAAGCCGTGCGGTAGTAATGGCTGGCTTGCTTGGCGTTGCCGACGTAGAACTCGACGAAGTCGGTTCCATTGATTGGAAACGTGTCGGTTGGGGCCTGAGTCGCTGCCAATACGTTGGTTTCCATGAGTCCTCCCGGACCGTTGCCGTTCACGTCTAAAAGAAAGATACCGATGGGCTTAGACTCTCGCCACGTGGCACGTGCGGCCATGTCATTACGCCGTGTCGTTGCCTTTGCGGAAGTACCCAACTCACGGTAACTTGGGACAGCAGTCCATATTCGCTTATCCCATCTGTTCTGGTCCTCAGTCGTTGGACCAGACCGATGGTGCAGTTTTGATTTTTCGTTCCCGGAAGGCCCCCGCATGTCGGGTCGTGACGTGGTCGTGGTTGGATTTTCTGCCGGAGGCGTCGAAGCCATGGCGCGTCTGGCAGCAGGCCTCCCTCGGGACCTGCCTACCGCCGTGCTCGTGGTTCATCATTTCCCCGCCAACAGTGTCAGCGTACTCCCCAGCATACTGAGTCGGGCGGGACCACTCCCAGCTATGCATGCCGACCACAACCAAGACATCGAGCCTGGCAGGATCTACGTCGCTCCGCCGGACCGGCATATGGTCGTGGTTGGAAACCGGATTCACTTGAGCCGCGGTCCTCGGGAGAACAATCACCGGCCGGCGGTAGACCCGCTGTTTCGATCGGCGGCCCGCGAGTTCGGCCGGCGGGTCGTCGGGGTGCTGCTCTCAGGCTCGCTCGAAGATGGAACCGTCGGCTTGATGGCGGTGAAGCAACATGGAGGTCTCACAGTGGTGCAGGAGCCAGCGGAGGCCCTGTACCCTGGGATGGCTCAAAGCGCGATCGACCGTGTGGGTGTGGACCTTGTGTTACCGGTGGAAGAGATAGCCCAGCTGCTCACTCGCCTCACTCGGGAGCCGGTGGCGTTTCAGGAAGGAAAGACGGCCATGCTCCCAGAAGAGGAAAAAGTTCAGGATCCCGCCGAAAGCGGGACCGCGGCGATAGCAGGGGGTCCCTTCCCCGGACCACCCTCGAGCCTCACCTGCCCCGACTGCGGCGGCGCAATCTGGGAGCAGGCAGAAGGGGAGCTGGTTCGATACCGCTGCCACGTCGGTCACGCCTATACCGTGGACAGCATGGTCGGCGCCCAAGCGGCCCTGGTGGAAGCCGCACTGTGGACTGCGGTACGGGCCCTGGAAGAAAAAGCTCAGCTTTCCCGGCGTTTGGAGGAGCGTAGTCGCAGGCGCGGCCTCGACCGGCTGGCCCAGCGCTATGGAGAAGCGATTCAGTCGGCCGAGCTCGGCTCAAGCGCCATTCGTCATCTCTTGCTCAACGGCACGGCCGAGCCGGTACCCAGTGAGAGCCCGGAACAGGCGGGCGACCACCCCCAGTGGGGCGCCGAAGTCGCAGAGCGACGGTGATCAGCACACCGACGATCAGGACCGGAGACGACCAGTTCACCTTGCCCGTCATCGGCATCGCGGCATCGGCCGGAGGCCTGGCTGCGCTGAGCACCTTGATAGGCGCGCTCAAGCCGGACCTCAACGCGGCAATCCTGATCCTGCAGCACTTGTCCGCGGCGCATCCCAGCCAATTGGCGGATATTCTGTCTCGCCGTACCCGCCTCGAGGTCAAGGAAGCAGCCTGGCATGACCGGCTGCGACAGGGCTTGATCTTGACCGCACCTCCTGGGCTGCATCTGCTGTTGAGCCCTGCAGGTAAGGTCTCGCTCTCGCATCTGGCGCCGGTCAATCACGTGCGCCCTGCCGCCGACCGCCTTTTCGAGTCCATCGCCCACAGCTTTGGACCGCGTTCTATTGCGGTAGTGCTGACGGGAACCGGCCGGGACGGAGCCAAGGGGGCTCAGTTGGTGAAGAAGGCGGGGGGAATCGTCATCGTCCAGGACGAAACCACCTCTGAGTTCTTCGGGATGCCCGCAGCTGCCATCCAGGCCGGCTTGGTTGACCGGATACTGCCGCTCGGAGAGATCGCCCCTGCGCTGGAAGCGATAACTGCGGGTCAATTGAGTTGATCGATGAGTAGATCAAAACCCGAAGTGACTGAGCGGACGGAAGCGGCCTCGAACCGCGATGAGGACTTCGAGGCTTTGCTGTCGTATCTGAAGCAAAGCCGAGGCTTCGACTTCACCGCGTATAAGCGTTCCAGCCTCATGCGCCGGGTGCGGGTTCGGATGCAAACCGCCGGCATTCCAACGTTCCCCGAGTACCACGACTATCTGCAGGTGGATCCGGACGAGTTCACGCGGCTGTTCAACACGATTCTCATCAATGTCACAAGCTTCTTCCGGGATGCCTCGACGTGGGCAGCCCTCGCCGAGACGGTACTTCCGGGAATGCTTGCCGAGCTGGGACCCGATGATCCCATCCGTGTCTGGAGTGCTGGCTGCGCCTCGGGGGAGGAGGCATATACCACCGCGATACTACTCGCAGAGGCGATACCTCCGGAACAGTTTCGGAGCAGAGTCAAGATCTATGGAACAGACGTAGACGAGGAGGCTCTGACCCAGGCAAGGCTCGGGTCGTATGACAGCCGCGCCCTGGAGGAGGTGCCTCCTGAGCTGCTGCGCAAATACTTCGATCGTGTGAACGACAGATACGTCTTCAGCAAAGAGCTGCGCCGCAGGGTGATCTTCGGGCGACACGATCTCCTCCAGGATGCACCCATATCGAGGGTGAATTTGCTGACGTGTCGGAACTGTCTGATGTACTTCAACGCCGAGGCGCAGGCCCGCATCCTTTCCCGCTTCCACTTTGGATTGCGGGAACATGGAGTGCTCGTTTTGGGCAAGGCCGAAACCCTGCTCACCCGCTCGATCAATTTTGGAGCTGTCGACGTGAAGCGGCGGATCTTTACGAAAGCGGGACAAGGCGGAGGCGCCGGGCGGCGTCATCCAGCCGAACGAATGCGGGAGCCGGAGGGAAATGAGTTGACACAACGACTAATCGAGGTGTCCTCCGATGTAGCTCCGCTGGCTCAGCTGCTGCTGGATAACACCGGCAAAATCGTGCAGGTCAACGGACAGTTGAGAACGATATTTGGTGTGAACGCCCGGGATATCGGACGTCCGCTCCAGGATCTGGAGCTCTCCTACCGGCCCTTCGAGCTGCGGTCCTGTATCGACAAGGCCTACGCCGAACGCCGTCCGGTGGCACAGACCGAAGGACGATGGATTGGACCCAACGGACAAACCATGTACCTCGATCTTCTTGTCGTGCCGGTGCCTGACGCGGGCGGCGGGTATCTGGGTTGCAGCGTCATCTTCACTGACGTGACACGCGCCCGCACGCTTCAGGACGAGGTGCAGCGTACCCATCAGGAGCTGGAAACCGCACTGGAGGAGCTGCAGTCCACGAACGAGGAGCTGGAGACAACGAACGAAGAGCTGCAGTCGACGGTCGAAGAGCTGGAGACGACCAACGAGGAGCTCCAATCCACCAACGAAGAGCTGGAAACGATGAACGAGGAGCTCCAATCCACCAACCAGGAGTTGCAGACGATCAATGATGAGGTGCGGGAGCGCAGCGATGAAGTGATGGAGCTGAACTCATTTCTCGAGTCGATACTGACGAGTCTCCGCGGCGCGGTGGTCATGCTGGACCGGGATCTCCAGATCCATAAGTGGAACCACCGAGCCCAGGACATGTGGGGCCTGCGGCCCGAGGAAGTGCTTCACCGCAACTTTCTGAACCTCGATATCGGCCTGCCGGTGGAACAGCTGAAGGCTCCCGTCAAGGCATGTCTCGCGCAGGAAACCGAGTTTCTCGAGCTGACCGTAGATGCCACCAACCGACGGGGCAAGCCCGTCACGGTAAAGATCACATGCACGCAGCTCCGGGCCGACGGCAGTGAACCCACCGGCGTGATCCTCGTCATGGAAGAAGTCTCTTCGCCAGCATAATGACTCACTGCTCACAATAGGCAACAGCGGATCTCCATGAGGACGGAATGAGGCCCGAAGAGCACGCCACGCGACTTGCGGCCATGCACGCCAAGATCCGGGGTCTTACCACCCCCGAGGTGACCTCCTCTACCGAGGAGGTCCTCGAAGATCTACGCGTCGCTCTCGAGGAGCTCCGGGTTGCGGAGGAGGAGCTGCGGCAACAGAACGACGAACTCGCCGCCACGCAGGTCGAGCTCGACCTCGAACGCCGTCGTTTTGAGGAGCTGTTCGAGTTCGCCCCGAATCCCTATTTCGTAACCGATTCAATGGGGATCATCCTCCAATGCAACCGGCCGACCTCCAACCTCCTTCGGGTTTCCCCGCGCTTCCTTCCCGGAAAGGCGCTCGCCACCTATATCGCCAACGAAGATCGACCTCGCTTCCGCAGCCTGATCGCGGCGATTCCGCCGGACGGGAGGTCTCGCACGGGCACGTTCAAGATGCAGCCGCGTGATGGCGACTTCCTTGAAGTGGAGCTGACTTACTCGACCAGCCCCACGGCCGCGGGGGTTACGACTCAGGTCCGGTGGATGGCTCGAGACGTGACTGAGCACGAACGCATGGCGCGGCAGATACGAGCCCTGAATGCCCAGCTGGAGTCGCGGGTAGCGGCACAGACCGCCGACCTTTCGGCAGCTCAGCGTCTGGCCCAGGAGCTTCTGGAGAAGGAGCAGGAGGCACGCCGGGCAGCTGAGGCGAGTGAGGCCCAGTCGCGGCACGTACAGAAGCTCGAGAGTATCGGTGTGCTCGCCGGCGGCATCGCACACGACTTCAACAATCTGCTGCACGTTGTTCTCGGTAATGCAGACATCGCGCTCAGCAACTTGACCACGGGGTCGCCCGCCCGGGAGCCGCTCGAGGAAGTCGTCCGCGCCACCCTCCGGGCCGCCGATCTTACTCGACAGCTGCTCGCCTACTCCGGCAAAGGGGCATTCGTCGTTCGGCATCTCGACCTATCAACGGAAGTACGCGAGATGGCCACTCTGCTCAGAACCTCCATCTCCAAGCAGGCTACACTGGACTGGGAACTGGCCCCCGACCTCCCAGCGGTTAGCGCCGATCCTACCCAAGTTCGGCAGATCGTGATGAACCTGATCACCAATGCGTCGGATGCACTGGGAGAGAGCGGTGGCACCATCACGCTGCGCACCGGCGTAGCCGACCTAGACGAGGTTGAACAGCAGCGATTCGGACGTCCGCCACACGGTGAGGACCCCCCTGAAGGCACTGGCGGACCGCTCGTCTACCTGGAGATCGGCGATTCCGGCCAAGGCATGAGCCCGGACACGCTGTCGCGCATCTTCGATCCCTTTTTCTCGACCAAGTTCTCTGGCCGCGGTCTTGGGCTTGCAGCCGTTATGGGAATCGTCCGAAGTCACCGCGGATTCATTCGAATCCGCAGCGAGCTCGGAAAAGGGACCGCCTTCCGGGTGCTCTTTCCGGCGGTGGAAGGGCCTGCGCCCAAGTTTCAGAAGCCCGCGGCTGAGAGAAGTGACTGGAGGGGCAACGGCACCATACTTGTCGTCGAAGACGAGGAAGGTGTTCGCGAAGTCGCCGAGCGGATGCTCCAGGACATCGGGTTCGACACCGTCGGAGCCGAAGATGGGCGCCATGCTCTCGAAGTGATGGCCGAAGTCGGGGACCGTGTCACCGCGGTGCTTCTCGACCTGTCCATGCCCCGTATGGGAGGAGCGGAGACCTTCAGGCGGCTGCGTGAGATGAAACCTGACCTGCCAATCCTGATGATGAGCGGGTACACCGAGCAGGTGGTGGCCCCTCAGTTCAGCAAGTCCGGACCGGGCATCACCGGATTCATTCAGAAGCCGTTCCTGGCCGAGGACCTGATCGTCGTGCTCCGCCGCTTCGCGGAAAGCGCCACCGGGTAGCGTGCAACTTCTCCGTCTCCAGGCATCTCCTCCCCGGCCGGCGCACCATGAATGATCTGCGCTTTCCCTACAAGTTCTGACCTTTCAACAGCTTAGCCGTGGCTCCAGCAGGGTGGTCTGGACTGAAGCATTCCGGCGAAATAGGATCTCGAACCGCGGGGTCTGAAATCCCTGATCACTCTCTCGGGTGGTACGACAGTTGCCCGGGCACCGGCGTATCTTCCGTAGAGACGCTACAGTGGCCCGCCAACATGGCCGACTGTGCGGTTCGGCTGCTGGAGTGTTGACGTTATGAGACAGAACGGGCGGGCGTGGTCCGACATCACAGAGGCGCATGACGGCTGATCTGACCCAGCTCTTCGAACAACATTACGAGTCACTGGTCCGGATGCTTTACCGCCGGACGGGTGACCGGGATAGGGCCGAGGATCTGGCACAGGAGACCTTTGCCCGCGCCGTCGCCGCGCCCCCTAACAACCCAAGGCCCTGGCTCTTTGCAGTCGCTTTGAATCTCGTCCGTGAAGATGGACGTCGGTCGGTTCGGCAAGGACGCCGGCTGGAGCTGCTCCGAACCGAGGATCGGCCTACCGACGGTCCCGATGTGGACTTTGAGCGCCAGGAGCGCAGCGCCTCAGTCCATGCTGCTCTGGCTACTTTGGGGGAGCGGGACCGGGAAGCGCTTCTCCTGAAGGCGGAAGGTTTCAACTACGAGGAGATCGCCGCCACATTGGGCCTGTCCAAAGGGGCAGTTGGAACCACGCTGGCGAGGGCCCGCCGGAGGCTGGTCGAGGCCTACCGTTCCGAAGCACGAGGGAAGAATGCCGCATCTTGATGAGGGTACGCTCCACGCGCTGCTCGATGGCGAACTGGAGCTCGCCGAAGTCAAAGAAATTCAGAACCACCTGGGCTCGTGCGCCGCGTGTGGGTCGCGGCTCCACGACGTGAAGGAGTTTTTGACTGAAGCCGATCGTCTGGTTGCCGACCTCCAGGCTCCTCCCGCCACTCCGAAGGTCCGCCGAGAACCGGCACCACCACCTCACGCCGCTCCCGTTCAGCCGGCGCAGCCGGCTGCAGGCGGGCGGCCCTGGAGAGAGCCAGTGTGGGACGCCGCACCGGAGCTCCTCCTGCCCGAGGATCCGGAGGCGGTCGCTCGGAAGCGCCGGCGTACCCGACTGTTCCGCTGGGCTGCGATGATAGCGGTCGTGGTGGGCGTGGGTCAGGCTGTCAGGAGTGGGTTGACGTCCAATAAGCTGGATCTCGGTGGCGGGGATCGTGACATCGTCCTTGCGCCGAGTACGCCCCGACCAGCCGTGGTCTCGCCAGAAGAGACCATCCGGCAGAACGCGCCCGAGGTACGGCGAAGCACTCCCACGGCGGCGGTGGCAAAGGACCGTGCTCCGACGCCGAAACCGAAGGCTGAAGCCAAGGTAGCGGCGGAGGAGCTCAGGCCCGACACTCTCGCCGATCAGTTCGACACCACGATAATGGCCGTGGCGGAGGACACTGCACCGACCGAGGCCGCCTCGGAGGTGGTATGCAGCCGCCGGACGCGCCGATAGCGATGAAACTGCGCGACCCGAGCCTGCGGCCGATGCAGCTACGCGGGAAGCCGCCGCAGCCGCGCTGGAAGAGCTGGACCGGGAACGCCTCAGGTCCCGGGCGAATGCCGCAACTGCCGCGCTGCCGCCGGCAAGGCCGGAACCCCGGGCCACCGTCGAGCCGGCAGCGCGAACGCTGGAGCAAAAGGCTCAGACGTACCTGCGAATCGGACTGGACGAAGCCTCCAAGCAGCTGGGCCGGCCCATGCACGTCATCGAAGCGATGTCGCCGGAGTTCATCGGCCTCGCGCAGGGGCGAGCGGTTCCCGGAGCCGACCCGAATCGTCCTGTTGTGCGGGTGGTCTATCGCGACGCACGCAACCGCATGATCCTCCTGGATCAGCAGCGTCTCAGAACCGGCCAGGCACCCGGTGCCGCGAGCGGTAGCCTGCGGTGGATCATTGGCGATGTGATGTTGTACTTACACGGTGAGCCAGGCAACGACGTGCTTCGGAATCTGCAGAGGCGAGTGCGGTAACTGGAAAGCGTGAGCGGGAAAAGCAAAAAACGTGAGCAGTAAATGGGAGCACGGCCTCGTGCTTACGCTCGCCCTCCCCCGCTTACGCTTGTCCTAGTCCCGCTCACGCTTTTTCATCCAGCACCTCTCGCACCTTTCGCATCAAATCCTCGGATGAAAACGGCTTTTGAATGAACGCCGCCTCGCTTCGGCTGATTCCCCGTCGCGTCACTTCATCGTTGGTGTAGCCGGAAATGTAGAGCACCTTGAGCTCGGGACGGCTCGCCACGAGCTGATCCACCAACTCCCCCGCACCCATCTCCGGCATCACTACATCCGTGACCAGGAGCTGAATGGGGTGATCGTAACCAGCGGCAACAGTCAATGCGTCGCGGCCGTGACGCGCTTCCAGCACAGTGTGCCCGTGGTCAGTAAGGATCTTCCAGAGCAGCTCCCGCACTCCATCCTCGTCTTCAACGATCAGTACTGTCTCATCTCCCCGTACGTTGGTCTTGGTGCTCGCCGGCATCGGCTTCGTCGGATTCGAGCCGGGGAATGAACACCTTCACTGTGGTACCCTGCCCCGGCTCGCTGGAGACACGTACTCCACCACCGCTCTGCTTCACGATGCCATACACGATCGAAAGGCCCAATCCTGAGCGACTGCCCGATGGCTGCGATGTGAAGAATGGATCGAACACGTGCGTCAACGTGTCGCCGTCCATCCCGGTGCCGGTGTCGCTGACGGCCAGCACGAGATAACGGCCCGGCCTCACGGAACGGCCCCGGGCAGTGCCGCTGATCTGCCGCTCTCCGGTCTCAACCGTGAGCGTGCCTCCAGACGGCATCGCCTCCCGGGCGTTCAAAACCAGGTTGACCAGGATCTGCTCCAACTGGCCTGGATCCATCTTCACTTCGCCAAGGTTCGGTCGCAGCCTCATCGTCAAGCGGATATCGGCTCCAACGAGGCGCTGGAGCAGTCCTTCCATGCCGGCCACGACGGTGTTGAGATCGAGCGCCCGGGCATGGATCTCCGGGGGACTGCCGAAGGACAGCAGCTGCCGAGTCAAAGCGGCGCCGCGATCCGCCGCCTTTCGGATCTGCTCGACGTCTTTTCGGCGCAGGTGCTCTTCGGGCAGGTCACGCAGCAGCAGGTCGCTGAAGCCGCGGATGGTCGTGAGCAGATTGTTGAAGTCGTGGGCCACACCACTGGCGAGACGGCCGGCGGCATCCATCCGTTGCGCCTGGCGAAGCTGCTCCTCACTCTGATGCAGGGCTGCGCGGGTGCGGGTGCGCTCGGTGATGTCGGTGGCCAGAACCAGTCGGGCGCGCCGGCCGTTGAGCTCCATCTCGTGCGACACCAGCTCCATATCGACGATGGTACCGTCTTTTCGCTGGTGCTGAGCCAGAGCCACATCACCGCGCTGCATGCTGCTCCGCTCCAGGCCGTGATGGAGTCCGGGCGCATCCTCAGGCGGCAGGATGTCCATGATGGTCATGCCGAGGAGCTCGTCCCTTGCATAACCGTACTGCCGGACCGCGGCGTCGTTGACTTCCAGGAAGGCCAGCGTGTCCACGTCGAATACCCACATCGGCTGGGGGTTGCTCTGAAAGAGCATGCCGTAGCGCTCGTCGGACTCACGAGCGGCACGATGCAACCGACCGTTATCCACCGCGAGCGCTACGCGGCTGGCCAACTCCTCCGCGAATGCAATATCGGCGACTTCGTACCGGCGTCCCGACTCGGCAGCAACCACCAGCGTAATGGTGCCGACGCTGCGGCCCCGTGCCAGCAGCGGAACGCGGATGAACGAGGTGGGATTCAGGGCGCGAAACAGCTTCAGCTGCTCGGAATCCTGGGCATGAGCACGCAGCACATCGTCGCTTGCATCGCCGGAGGACGATATGTGATCCGCTGTCCCGAACGGCGGCCGAGCTGAGCCGTACTCACAAAGGGCCCGGACCAGCAGGTCCTTGGCGGGATCACGGTGGGCAGCGGCGATGAATTGAAGCGTGCCCTGCTCGGTGGCTACGTGAATGGCGCACCAGTCGGCGAGTGTGGGGACAATGAGCCGGGACAGATCGCGCAGGGTGCTCATGTAATCCAGGGACGACGCGAGCACATCGTTCGCCGCTGCGAAGAAGGCCAGGCGCCGGTCGATCTGCTCCGCCTCATCTCGGCCCAGCTGGATTTCCCGCGCCCGTTGGGCCCCTTCCTGCAGTCGCGCTACGAGGAGAACGGTCACCGGAACTGCAACCCCGATTGCCAGCAGGCTGTATGCATTGGTGGGCGTATACCGGATGATCGAGCCTGGTTCCGATAGAAAATGAACGGCATATAGCAGCGTGACCACCGCGCTGACGAGCCCCGGCTTGAGGCCACCACTGTATGTGGAATAGACGACGGTAAAGAGAAGGAATGGGAACGGGTGGGCGATAGGATGCCCATGCCTCGCCAGCTGGTCGAATATGATCGCGGTAGCAAGCGTGAGGAGCGGCCCCCGCACGTAGGGCCCCACCCGCGCCCACTCCGCCTCTGTGGCCAGACGCGTGGCCCGCCGCACGAAAGTCGACCCGGTGACCCGCTGGACTGCGCCGCTTTGAGCCATAGGTCCGGAATCCTGTTTCGACCGAGGGGGAGAGGCTCAAAGGTCGAAGATAGGAGGCCCTGCGTCTGTGACAGCCCTTACACATCCCGTCTAATCCAGCGAGTACACCGGGTTACCACCTCGCCAAAAGCGGAGTCAGAGGCGGTAGCAGCCAGACGCCGGACGCGGCCGGTCCTTGCGACCCGGACCCCGCAACGATAAGCTAAGCCCCGTTCCTCAGAGAATCGAAGCCGCTGCACGCCTTTCGTCCGAAAGGAACTCGCTCCATGGCTCTGCCTTGTTCGCTTGCCCGCCGTTACCTGCCGCTTCTCGGTCTCGCCTTTGCCGCGTTACCCGCGCGGCTCCACGCTCAAGCCCAAGCAACGACTGGAGTGGTGCGTGGAACCGTGACCGACTCGACCGGTCAGCCGATTTCCGGTGCCCGTGTGACACTGCGCCATGCAGAGACCAATGCTGAACGCTCCCTGACGACCAATGACCGGGGCGTCTACGCAGCGACCCTTCTCCGAGTCGGCACCTACGATGTGACCGGACGAGCAGTTGGATTTCGTGAGTCCAAACGCAGCGCAATTGCAGTGGGGCTGGGTGAAACGGTGACCCTCAACTTTGCACTGGCGCCGCAGGTGGTGCAGCTTCAGGAGCTGACGGTCCAGGCCGAGCCCACCCTCGATGTCTCCGAGTCTGCGTCCTCCACGCGGCTCGGTGTCGAGGCGGTCGAAGGGCTGCCGAACAACGGCCGGAACGTTTTCAACTTCACCACGTTGACGCCGAACGTCGCCATCGTTCAGGGGCCGGACGGTGACGAGATCAGCATCGGTGGCCAGCGCGGCATCCACAACAACGTCTCCGTGGATGGAGCCGACTTCAATAACCCGTTCTTCGGCGAGCAGCGGGGCGGACAGCGACCGGCATTCACATTCAACCTCGATGCCGTCCAGGACTTCGTGGTGGTATCGGACGGGGCCAACGCGGAGTTTGGTCGGTCCGGCGGCGGGTTCGTCAACATCATCACCAAGTCGGGCACCAACGAGTTCCACGGCTCGGCCCACTACTTCGGGAAGTACGACGCGCTCTCGGCCGACCCGAGCCACACGCTGGTGGGCGGCGGCACCACCGGATTTACTCCGGACTTTGCTCAACACCAATTCGGCGCCACCTTGGGCGGGCCGATCATTCGGGACCGCGCGTTCTTCTTCCTGGCGTACGACCAGCAGGAGTACAACGAGACAAAACAGACCACTCGGCTGGGGTCGATCGATCCGGCACTGGTCGCGTTTACGGATACCGCCTTCGCTGGCGCGCTGGCAGGGGACTTCGGCCCGATAAGCCGCACCAATGACGCCAACGCGTTCCTGGCGAAGCTCGATTTCCGTCTCGGTACCCAGCACAACGCCAGCCTCAAGTACAACTACACCAACTCGCGGCAGGCAAACGGCACCTTCGATGTGGATTCCTGGGGCCGAAGCGCGAATGGCCTCGAGCGGGACTTCTCTCATGCTATCAACGGCGGGCTGACGTCGGCGCTGTCCTCCTCTCTCTCGAACGAGTTCCGATTCCAGTGGGCCCGCGAGGAGCGGCCAAGACCATACGAGGGTGCAATCAACCCTGCCACCAGCCGACCGTTTCCCGATACCGACGTCGGCTTCTTCGATGGCGAGTTCAATAGCTACCGGTTCGGCATGCCGTTCTTCATTCCAGTCGACGCCTACGACTACCGGTTCCAGGTGCTGGATAACGTGTCGCTCGTCAGCGGGAACCACCTGTTCAAGCTGGGCGCCGAGTGGAACCGTACCGGCGTCAATCAGACCTTCCGCGGCTTCGGCAACGGACGGATGGCATTCACGTCAATTGACGGATTCCTGAACTATGTGGCCAACGGCAACGGCTACGTCGAGTGCTCGGATGGGTCCAGCAATACCACCGGGGCCTGCCCGGGTGGGACCACTATCACCGGACCGGTCGCGCTATACCTACAACAGGCGGGCATCGGCGGACTGAGCGTGGACGAGGCCGGGACCCAGACCATCATCCAGCATGAATTGGCGCTGTTTCTCCAGGACAGCTGGAAGCCGACCCCGAAGCTGACGATGAACTACGGGCTGCGGTGGGAGGCGCAGATCGAGCCCGATCTTATCACGGCCATACCGGATCTATTCTACGCTCCTCTCATTGGTCAGACGGTCACCAACACGAAGGGTACTTTCGAGTTCCCGGGCAATGGAACAATTCCCAGCGACTACTCCATGTTCCAACCGCGACTGGGCCTGAGCTATGACGTGAAGGGCGATGGTCGATCACTGATCCGGGCCAATGCCGGAATTTTCTACGCCCGTATTCCCGGCCTCAACCTGGCGAGCAGCCGGAGCACCGATGGCTCTCGAGGTCAGTCGATCTTCCGGAATAGCGCATTGACGCCAGTCCTCGGAGCCCCGCCGGCCTACGGCGAACTCCTGCCACCTCCACCCCCGGGTCCCCCATTTCAGCCCGGCGTATTCGTATTCGATAAGGACTTCCAGAACCCGCGCACGTTCAGCGCGACTATCGGATTCGAGCAGGAGCTGGCGCGGGGCGTGGTCGCGTCGATCAGCGCCACCCACGCGCGCACTGACCATTTGACCCGCTTCTTCAACGCGAACGACCCGGTCTTTGGCGACGCCCCCCCTCCGGGCGCACCGCCTTCTGGTCCGTGGTCTTCGTCGCCATTGCTGGGCGGAAACGGGATCGGCACGCTCACTGTCGTGCAGAGCACCGCCAAATCGCGCTACAACGGCATCACTGCCGAGCTTCGCAGGTCCGCCGGTTCGCGGCTCCAATTCCAAGTGAACTACACCCTGTCGTTTGACAAGGCGGATGACGACAACGAGCGGGACCCATTCACCTTCCGCTATGCCCGGGCGGATTCGCTGGAGAAGGAATACAACTGGAGCGATCGCGACCAGCGGCACCGAGTGAATGCATGGGTGCTCGCCATCCTGCCGGGTGACATCTACCTGAACAACCGGGTCAGCGCCTATTCGGCCCAGCCTACGTCCGAGAGCTGTGGTGCGGACAACCTGCCCACAGGGATCCGGGCTGTCCCGAGCAACCCCGACCAGGACCGGATTTGCCCCGACGGACACGTGCTTCAGCGGAATACGATCCGCCGGGACAATGCGTATTTCTCGTGGGATCTGCGGGTGTCGAAGCCAATCTCCCTCGGCCGGCAGGGAACGCTGGAAGCAATAGTCGAGGTGTTCAACCTGACCAACAGCGACAACTTCAAGGATCCATCGGCGGGAGGGAACTTCCTCAACTTTGACGGCACCATCAGGAGCGGTCTCGGTGAGCCGAGACAGGTTCAGGCGGGAGTGCGCTACATCTTCTGACGAGACTGGAGGGTCGATCTCCTCCACGCGGCCTGAGCCGTATTTCGGAAGGCTGACCTGATCGCCGATATTGAGCTTCGCCTCAGTATCGGCGATTTCGTTTTGCGTTGGCTTAGGCGCGACACCCCCGACCAGCATCACCGGACCTACAGCCGCGATCTGCTTCAGAAAATTGGACCGAAGAGCGGTCGGCTGCGCCCTTCCCAGACTGACGCCGTTGCGGTTTAGTCGGCGACGGAGGACAGGACATCGCGGACCTTGGCCGCGAGCTGGTCCGGCCCGAACGGCTTTGGCAGGAAGTCGTCCACTGCCGTACCGCTGAAGCGCTCCATCACCTCCACGTCGCCATAGCCGCTCATCGCCACGATCGGCACATTAGGATGGATGCGCCGCAGCTCCTGCGCAGCCTCGGCACCCCCCAGCTGTGGCATCGTGAGGTCCAGCAGGATCAGGCTCACGGCATCGCCCAGGATGCGGAGCCGCTCCACGGCATGCAGGCCATTTTCGGCGAGCTCGACCGTGTAGCCCGCCTCCTGAAGCACGGTTTCCGCCAGTGCCCGGACCGCGGGATCGTCATCCACAACCAGGACGGTTCCTACTCCCCGCACATCCGCTTCCGGCTGCACCTCGGAGCCGCTCCGGCGCTGATGCGCCGGCTCACGCGCCACCGGAAGTAGCACCGTGAAGGTGGTTCCCTTATTCGGCTCGCTGCGCACACCGATGGCGCCATGATGGCCCCGCACGATTCCAAGCGCGGCGGAGAGGCCGAGACCGCGGCCGAGGAACTTGGTAGTGAAGAACGGCTCGAAGATCCGATCGCGGGTTTCCTTATCCATGCCCTCGCCGGTGTCGATCACGTCGATTCTGACGTAGTCGCCGGCGGTGATGGGAAATCCCTGGGTACGGAGCCGCTCTCGCCGCTCCGTGAAGTGCTCCCTCCTGATGCGAACGGTCAGCGTGCCGGCCCGATCTCCGATAGCCTCTCCCCCGTTGATTACCAGATTCATCACCAGCTGCTGCAGTTGGGTCCGGTCTCCCTGGACCGCAGGGCATGTGTCGGGAACGTCCATGACCAGGGTGATCTTCTTCGAGATGGATGAACGGATCAGGGTACTGACCTCCGTCACGACCTTGCAGACATCCACCGGCTGAATGACGAATTGACCCTTGCCGGCATACGCTAGGAGCTGGCGCGTGAGATCTGCGGCCCGTTCGCTGGCCTTCAGCACGTCCTTCAGCATGTCAGCAGCTTTCTCGTGCCGTCCACCCAACAGCGCCCGCCGCGCCAGACCGGCGTTTCCCATGATGCCGGTCAGGAGATTGTTGAAGTCATGCGCGATGCCGCCTGCGAGCACACCGATGCTTTCGAGCTTCTGAGCCTGACGGAATGCCTCCTCTTTCTCCCGCAAGGCCTCTTCCGTTCTCTTCTGCTCACTGACATCCCTCACCACGAGGACCGCACCCACCACCACGTCTTCAGCCCGGATGGGCGCCGTCGAGCAGGTTATCGGGATCATCCGGCCATCTTTGTGGACGAAGTGATCCTCCTGACCCCGCAGTGTTTCCTCTGTATGCAGCACCCTCATATGGGAGCACTCTTCGATCGGATAAGGCGTTCCATCGGGCTTCTTATAGTGCAGCTCTGTCGTGGAGGAACTGTCCGATCAGCTCCTCGCGCGACCACCCGAACATCTCCTCGGCGCTGGGGTTGGCGAAGGTGGTGCGGCCCTCGCTGTCGATCAGAAATAGCGCCTCCGCGGCGTTGCTGGCGATCGCATCGGACAGATTGATCTGGTACTGGAGCAGCTCTTCGGATTGCTTCAGGCTGGAATCGTCCCTGACGATCTTGGCGAGTCCCTTCAGGTCGCCGGCCTTATCTCTCAGCCCCACCATCACGCCATTGGCCCAGAACCGCGAGCCGTCCTTCCGTACGTGCCACCGAGTGTCCTGTGCCCGACCGGTCTCGGCGGCATACTTCGCCTCCCGCTCCGGCTCGCCCCGGAACACATCCTCCGGTACGAAGAGGATCGATGCATGCCGACCGATGATCTCCTCCGCAGTGTACCGGAAGATTCGCTCGGCTCCGGGGTTCCAGGTCTCGATGATGCTGTCCAGACTCACGAGGAAAATCGCGTAGTCTATCGAGGCCTCGAACAGCAAACGGTATCTTTCGTCTTCCATTCTATTTACTCGGCGGCGGAGACTGGCCGTTCCGCGCGTTGGCGCAATACCCAAAGACCTAAGGTTGCCCACCACTGTGATCTACGATGTGACGTGGGTACCCGAGAGAGGTGTTTCATGGCACTACTTGTAAGTGCGGTCACAGACGGAACCGGGCGCACCTGCTAGTCTCGAAACGCTCGTTACCCTTTCGCACCGACCCCACAGGAGGGATTCCATGGTTTGGCTCGCCATCGTTCTGGTCGTTGCCTGGCTCCTCGGATGGGTGGTTTTCAAGGCCGCAGGGGGCCTGATCCATATCCTCCTGGTGATTGCAGTCATCGTATTCCTCTACAACCTGATCAGCGGGCGACGCTCGGTTTGAGGTAAGAACCCGCCATCTTGGCGAAGCCGTCCCCCCGGGATAAGTTGCGAAGGCACTTGCAGCTACCCAGGGGGATTATGGTTGAAAGAGCAGCGCCTGCCGTACCGGCCGGCTCCCAGGACAAGGGCGCGTCGCGAGTGGTTCTGGTCGTCGACGACGAGCCCGGAGTGCGTGATCTCGTGTGCCGGGTTCTCCGCGGCGAGGGGTATCGCACGCTGGAAGCGGCACACGGCGGGGAGGCGCTTGAGCTGGTCGAGGCCGGGACTGAGCGCGTCGATCTCGTGGTGACGGACGTTGTGATGCCAGGAATGGATGGCCGCGAGCTGGGGCGGCGACTGGGACAAACTCAGCCTACACTGCCCATTCTCTATATTTCGGCCTACGATGTGAACGACATTTTCCGCCGGGGCTCACCCCGGAGCTCGGCACCCTTCCTTCAGAAACCATTCCCACCAGAGAATTTGATCAAAACCGTCGAGGATCTGCTGCAAAAACACTCGTCACGCTGACGAGTGACCCTGTAGGCGGAGAGGCAGGCCGCGTGCAGACCGATCTCAGAGACTTGCTATCCCGTGCTGATCAGGCGGACACACAGGCAACTGACGAGCTGTTTGGCCTGCTCTATGGCGAGCTGCGCCGCCTCGCCGAGCACCACCTCCATCGCAGGGGCGGCAATCTGACGCTGGGAACCACAACCCTCGTTCACGACGCCTACCTGAGCATGACCGGCACCAGGGATGCTTCATTTCCGGATCGGGCCCGCTTCTTCGCCTACGCCTCCCGAGCGATGCGCGGGCTGGTGGTGGATTACGCGAGGCGCAGGCGAGCAAAGAAGCGGGGCCGGGATATCGAGATCACGCTGGTTGAAGACGAAGTCTCAAATCCGAATGAGTCTGCCAGCCAGGACCTCGATACCTTGAACGATGCGCTCGGCCGGCTGGCCATGGTTGATCCAGAGCTGGCGGAGCTCGTGGATCTGCACTTCTTCGCCGGATTTACATTCGGGGAAATTGCAGAGCTGAGAAATGTCTCCGAGCGCACGGTACAGAGGGACTGGAGGAAGGCGCGGCTTTTTCTACATAGCGCCATTCGTGAGAGCTGAAGCTCCGGCCCTGGCAGCAGGGCGCTGAGTAAGACTGTCGAGCAGTGCGGTCGCCTCGAGCGTCCGGGGATGTCTCGCACCGTACCCATTCTTGAGAGACACCACGCTTTTTCGCAGGATATCCCGAGCAGTGGCTGTATCGCCCCGATAACGCCGGGCCCGGGCGACCACGACTCCAGCATATCCGAGGGTGCCGCTCCTCGCACTATCCTGTCCCTCGGCTTCCCCCAAGCGGGAAGCGTGCGCTGCCAGCGACTCCGCCTCTAGAACGTCCCCGCTCTCCCAAGCCATGATGGCTGCATCGAGAACCAGATTGGAGAAGTAGGGAGTACTGATTCCGCGTTCGGGAAAGCCCCGCTTAGTCAGTAGTGCCAGATATCTGTCCCGTGCCCCGGATGTGTTTCCCTGGACATATGCCAGCCGGGCGCTCAGCAGGTCCGAGCGCCAGCGCTGGTTCTCGGGCATGAGCCGCGAAAGCTCTTCCAGGTTCTCTTTCGCTTCTGACACTCGTTTTCCCTCCAGCAGGACACTTACGAGGCCGCTCAAGGCTCGGACACGATATGATGCGTCCTCGCGTTTTCTCGATTCCGCCAGTGCCCGACGGTACGTTCGGACGGCCGAATCCGGCATTCCCAAGTCATTGGCCAGGTCCCCGGCCAGCATCGTCAGGTATATGGGGACGCGTCTTTCGGGATTGATTCCGCTGGCGAGCTCGATCGTGCGCGCCAGTGCCGCGGAAGCCTGGCGCTTTTCACCCAGCCGTGAGAGGAGCGCAGCCTCGTTATATCGCTCCACAACCGAGGCCAGGGTTCTGCCCCTCCCGGTGTTCTCTCTGATCGCGATCAATTTTCGTGTGAGATCGAGCGAAGCCCTGATTTGGCCGTCATCATGCAAAGCCCGGGCGACTTCGTTGATGGCGCCCAGGTGGTAGTGAGAGAGGGTGTCTCCGCTGGCGAGCCCGATGGCGACAGCTCTTCGCGCATGCGCCAGGGCTTCAGTGGTTCTGCCCTGCAGCCGGGCCAGTGCCGATCTGGCACGCAGGCACTGAACCAGCGGGCCTTCAGCTGACCCGCGGATGCGCGCCAGGTAGCTGTCGGCTCTCGCGAGAGCACCTTCGGCGGCCGGAATGTCCCCATCATCAGCCGCGCTCTTGGCGAGACGACAGCTGGCATACCCCGCTGTCTCCATGTCGTTCGATGCCGTCGCCAACTCCTCCGCGCGGCTCAACAACGGGAGCTCTCGCCGACGATCATGCAGCTCGAAATAGTGGTCACCCAGCTCCACCATCATGCGGGCCATGAAACGCGGATCGCCGCGATAGTCGCGCTCCAGCAGCTCCCGAGCCTTGTCGAGCAGCTCCTCCATGGTATAGGCCTGGCCGGTCGGCGCGATGGTCTGCAGTAGAAACTCCATGAAGCCGCTCGAAGCAGCGGCCCTCCGCTCGTGGTATACCGCGTTGTCACGCTGAGCTCGTGCATCATCTCGCTGCTGCCGCGCGTACCGCATCTGGGCCACTGAGAAGATGGTCGCCGCGATCAGTCCGGCGGCGGTGACGCTCCCGGCAAATACGCCAGTGCGGTTTCGCCGAATGAACTTCTTGAGGCGATATAGCCGTGAATGCGGCCGGGCGCTCACGGGCTCGTGGCGGAGATAACGCTCGAGGTCGTCCGCGAGGGCGGCCAACGGTGGATAGCGGTCCCCCGCAGACTTCCGCAGTGCCTTGTCCAGGATGTTGTCCAGATCGCCGAGCCCCAACCGGGCTGGCTCGACCTCCAACAAGGCGCGCATGCTGTCGGCCGGGGTAGAAGATCCCTGGCTGGTCGGGTGTCGTCCCGACACCAGGAGGTACAGCAGAACACCGAGCGAGTACACGTCAGCCGCCGTGGTCAGGCGGTCGCCGCGCACCTGCTCCGGCGCGGCAAACTCGGGCGTGAGCATCCGCCCACCATCGGCGGTCAGCGCTGTCCGCCCCGTGGTACGGTCATCGAGCAGCTTGGCGATGCCGAAATCGAGGAGCTTCACCACGCCTTCGGCGGTGACGAGGATGTTCGTGGGTTTCAGATCACGGTGAACGATCAGATGGGCATGCGCGTGTCCGACGGCGGCCAGGACCTGCAGCATCAGGCGAATCCGGCCCTCTAGCGGGAGCCGGTTTTGAACTGCAAATTCATCGATCGCGAGACCATCGACGTACTCCAAGATCAGGTATGGCTGACCCGCACCGCTGAGCCCGGCATCGAGCAACCGGGCGATGCCGGGATGAGCCAGGCGGGCCAGGACCGAGCCCTCCTGCCGGAAACGTTCCTGACCCGTGGCACTGAGCAGCGCAAGGTTCAGGATTTTTACTGCGGCCGTTCCCTCGAACAGGCCGTCCGCCCGCTGGGCAAGCCATACGGTTCCCATACCGCCCTGGCCCAGCGGGCGGACCAGTCGGTAGGCACCAAACACCTGGCCGGCGAGGGTCACCGCGAGTGGCCGATCGAGAAATCCACTTCGTTCGGCTGCGGCCTCACCTGCAAGGAGCCGGGTCAGATCCTCCGCCAGATCGGGGGATTCAACTGACAAGACATCCAGCCAACGGCTTCGCTCGGCGGGTGCAATATCCAGCACCTGGTCGAGTAGCGGCTGCAAGGCAACCCAACGTTGGCGGTCGATCATGCGGTCGTGTGTGTGGAAGTGACACACGATAGCGCCGGAGAGGAGCTAGGAGGGAGCTAGGAGCTAGAGCTAGGAGCTAGGAGCTAGGAGCTAGGAGCTAGAGCTAGGAGCTAGGAGCTAGAGCTGCGAAGCTAGAGGCATTCCTGATGCTTGATCCAAGCTTCCGACACCCAGCTCCCAGCTCCCAGCTGTGTCGCAAATGTCGCAGAATTTTCGATCTACTGTATGCGGGACGCCTACCCAGGCGTACTCCCCGGTCGTATCACCGCTCGACATGCGAAGGGTAGGTGTGGCATGAGGATCCACGCGGCCATTGGCGCGCTCGCGGCTTGCGCCTGTCTGATCGGTTTGTCGGGTTGCAGCGACGAGGCAACTGCTCCGCCCAGGGCCCCGGATATGGCGAAAGCCGGCATCAATCCGCTGGCCGCTGAGGTGCGCCAACTGATCCTTACCCCTAACCGCGTGATTACTCCCATGGAACGAGCACCGGTCGTCAGACCGGCGCTAGTCCATCTGGGGCAGGCACTTGCGTTCGACAAAATCCTGAGCGGGAATCGCGACATCGCGTGCATGACCTGTCATCTTCCTGCGCTCGGCACGGGCGATTTCCGTAGCCTCTCCATCGGCCAGGGAGCAACCGGCCTGGGAGCTTCGCGGGTTCACCCCGAGGGACTCTTTATCCCTCGAAATGCACCTCCGTTGTTCAATCTCCACGAGAACAAGCCGATGTTCTGGGACGGTCGGATCTTCCAGGACGATGCCGGCACTTTCCACACCCCCGCCGGTCTCGGCATCACATCCGCCATGGAAGCAGTGTTCGAGTTCGGTACCATTTCGATGCTGCCGATGTTTCCGGTGCTCTCACGAGAGGAGATGCGCGCCTTTGGGGACGACAACGAGCTGTCGCTGATCGACAACGCTGAACCGGGGCTAGTCTGGCACGCGATCATGGCTCGGCTGGGAGCAATTCCCGAGTATCGTCAAATGTTCGAGAAGGCGTATCCGGGACAAATGTTCAACAACATGACCTTCGCGCATGCGAGCAACGCCATGGCGGGCTTCCTCCTGTCGAAGCTGGCGTTCTCGAACACGCCCTGGGACCGGTTCCTGGCAGGCGATGACGGGGCCATGACGACGGTCCAGCTTCAGGGCGCAAAAAGCTTCATGACTTCCGGGCGGTGCGCAGGGTGTCACAATGGTCCCGCACTCACGGACAACAAGTTCCACAACGTGGCGGTGGCTCAGTTCGGACCCGGTCAGGGCGATGGTGCAAGTGGCCGGGATGACTTCGGCCGCATGCGGGTAACCGGCAACGCAGCTGAGCGGTATGCCTTTCGCACTCCGCCACTTCGGAACGTCGAACTTACGGGACCCTACGGCCATGACGGTGCGTTCTTCAGCCTACGCGACTTTGTGGCCCACTATAGCGAGTCGACCCTGAAGCTTGAGAACTACGACATCACCCAGCTGGAGCCGTTACTCGAGGGTACCGTACTTAACAACTTCGCGGATATTCTGGCCAGCCGCGATCCGGCGCTGCGAACCCTGGTGTTCTCGGAGCAGGCAGCAGACGACATAACCGAGTTCATGAAGGCGCTCACCGATCCTCGCGCCCGCACTCTGATCGGGGTGATCCCTGGCCAGGTGCCGAGCGGGCTGCCCATCGATGGACAGCCGGGATCGAGGTAAGCGTGATAACGAGCCGGAGGAGCTGGGAGGTATGAGGAAGGGTAGCTCCCATCCCAGCTGTGTCGTGGATGCCGCAGGATTTCCGATCTATAAGTATGCGGGACGCCTGTCCAGGCGCGCACCCCGATTGTGCACAGCTCAACATGTGAAGGTAGGTCTGGCATGAGGATCCACGTCGCCTTTGGCGCGCTCACCGCGTGCGCCTCTCTCATCGGACTCTTCGGCTGCGCCGACGAATCCACGGCTCCGGAAGGTCCGTCCCTGTCGAAAGCCGGGACCAACGCCCTGGCCGCCGAGGTGCGTCAGTTGACCGCCGGTCGGGGGATTGGCCCGCTGGAACGGGCACCCATCGTCCGGCCGGCTCTGGCCAACCTTGGTCAGGCGCTCGCGTTCGACAAGATACTCAGCGGCAATCGTGATATTTCCTGCATGACATGCCATCTCCCGCTACTCGGCACCGGTGATTTCCGGAGCCTCTCCATTGGGCAGGGGGCCACTGGCCTGGGAGCTACGCGGACCCACCCGCAGGGCCTCTTCATTCCGCGCAACGCGCCGCCCCTGTTCAACCTCCATGCGAACAAGCCGCTGTTTTGGGATGGCCGGATCTTCCAGGACGACGGAGGGGTCTTTCACACCCCGGCGGGCGTCAAAATCACGCCGGATATGCAGCGCGTGTTCGAATTCGGAACCATCTCGATACTGCCGCTCTTTCCGGTTCTATCACGGGAGGAAATGCGGGCCTTCACGGGCAACGAGCTGGCACTCATCAGCAACACCGATGAGGACAAAGTCTGGCAGGCATTGATGGTTCGGCTGGGAGGGATTTCCGAATATCGCCAGATGTTCGAGAAGGCGTATCCGGGACAGCGGTTCAACAACATGACCTTCGCGCATGCGAGCAACGCGATAGCAGGCTTCCTCCTGTCCAAGCTGACTTTTGACAACTCGCCATGGGATCGCTTCCTGGCGGGTGACGACGAGGCCATGACTTCGGTTCAGCTCCAGGGTGCGAAGAACTTCATGAGCGCCCGGTGCTCCGTGTGTCACAACGGCGGTGCGCTCACCGACAACCGTTTCCACAACGTTGCGGTGGCTCAGTTTGGACCGGGACAGGGAGATGGCCCCAGTCTCAAAGACGACTTCGGTCGCATGCGAGTGACCGGCAATGCGGCAGACCGATATGCCTTCCGGACTCCGCCGCTCCGAAACGTCGAGCTTACCGCTCCCTACGGCCACAACGGTGCATTCTTCTCTCTGCGCGACTTCGTGGCTCACTACAGCGAGTCGCACCTCAAGCTGGCGGCGTTCAACGACCAGGGGCTCGAGCCGTTGCTGAAGGGAACTATCGTCCCGAACTTCTCCGACATCCTGGCCACACGAGATATACTGCTGGATGGGGTAGTATTCCCGGATCAGGTCATCGACGAGGTCACCGAGTTCATGAAGGCGCTCACCGATCCTCGCGCCCGCAACCTGACGGGAGTAGTACCGCGGCGGGTGCCGAGTGGGCTGACAGTCGATGGGTTGAGAGAGTAGCGGCGAAAAGGATCGGGCGGCTATTCGAGAGTCGCGGTAACGAACCGCAGCCGCCCGCGTCTTCCGACCTGAAGTACTGCCGCCGAATCGGCAGGGATCTGCCCCACGGCTCCACGCAGATCAGTAAGCGTGCGAACCACGCTTCCGTTTACCCCGTAGATCACGTCGCCGGGCGAGAGCCCCGCACCGTTGGCGTCGCTCGCAACCACTGCCACGATCACGCCGTGCGGGCTTCTGAGGCCCGGCAATCCGCGGGCGAGATCGGGCGTCAGGTCCAGCCCCAGTATGCCCAATCTCGGTATCAGGTTCTGCTCCGGCGTGACGAGATCGCTGAAGCGGTCCTCCTCGTCCTGCCGCTCGACCACCGGTACTCGCACCGTGGTACGCTGTAGGCCTCGTCCAACCTCGAGAGTGGCGGCCGTTCCGATTGGGCGCCGGTAGACGTTCACATCGAACTGGCGGCCATTTTCCATCGGCTTACCGTCCAGTGAGAGAATGACGTCGTTGATCCGCAGCCCTGCCTTGGCCGCCGGGCTATTGGGATAAACATCGGCGAGCACCACGCCCCACTGCCGCGACAGATGTAGTGCGGAGGCGATCGCCGGCGTAATGGTCTGAGCGAAGACCCCGATCTCACCTCTTCGTACCCGGCGGTTGGTGCGGATCTGATCGTAGACGAAGCGGACGATGCTGGCGGGCGCCGCGAAGCCCACACCCTCGCTGCCACCGGACTGACTGAAGATCAGCGTGTTGATCCCCACCACGACGCCGTTGGTGGTGACCAGCGGACCCCCACTATTTCCCGGATTGATGGGCGTATCCGTCTGGATGTAGACCATTCGGTCTTCCTCGCGCAGCTGCCGGCCCACCGCACTGACCACGCCCATCGTAACACTGCTGGCGAAACCGAACGGGCTGCCGAATGCCAGCACCACCTGCCCGGGCGCGAGTGAGTCGGAGTCGCCCAATCTGGCAAAAGGCAGATTGGTTTGCTGGACCTTGAGAACCGCGAGATCGGTCTCTGCGTCGGTACCGACCAGCTCGGCCGGCACCTCCTGCGACACTGGAGCCAGGGCCGAGCGGGCCGGGACTCCCTCTGCAACCGGGCGCGGAAGTACTACGACGAACCGGCGTCCACCATCGACCACGTGTGCGTTCGTGACGATGTACCCGTCTGCACTGAGAACAACTCCCGACCCGGTGCTTCGCTGAGTTCCCAGCAACGCGCCCGTGGGGGAGCTACCACGCGAAATGGGGCCGTATGCGGTCGCGCGAATCTGGACGACCGCGGGTGCGACTCTCGCCACCACCGATTCGAGAGACTGGCTCAGTCGGCTGAGATCGGCTGCACGGGATCCTGCCTGAGATTCGGCTGAGCTGGTGCAGACAACGCTGAGCGCAAATACAGCGGCAGAGACCAAGCGTTCCATGGTGCCCGGTGCTGGAGAAGGTGGCTGGAGGTAGCGGAAATCGATCACAAAGAAAACCCCCGAGGCGGTCAGCGCCAAGCCGGGTTATACCTTCTAGCATAGACTGTTGGGAACGTCGCTCATCCAGAGAGGATCCATGTGCACCGCCCGTTTCGCCGTCATGTCGATCATCGTCCTTACTCTGCCGGGGACCGCCTGTAGTCAACGCGCGGAGGATACCGCGAATGCTGCTGCAGCCCGTGTGTCGGCTGACTCGGCCGCCGACTCCTCCTGCACACCCCTCGAAACCCGGGAGCCGAACGCATCGGGCCAGCGCCCCGCGTTCAAGGGCCAGACCCGCGTATGCGGGATCAAATCGAACGTCGCCTTCGATGTAGTCGTGCTCGCGAAGGGACTGGAACATCCGTGGGCAGTGGAGCCGCTGCCGGGAGGCGACCTGCTGGTGACGGAGAAGCCCGGCCGAATGCGCATCGTGAGCGCCGCCGGAAACCTGGGTCAGCCGCTCACCGGGGTACCAAGGGTCGACGCGCGAGGCCAGGGAGGTCTGCTCGATGTGGCCCTGAGCCCCAAATTCGAATCGGACCGGACGATCTACTGGAGTTTCTCAGAGCCGCGGCAAGGCGGGAATGCCACCAGCGTGGCACGGGGAGTACTCTCATCGGACCGGAAGAGCCTGGAACAGGTCCGGGTGATCTTTCGCGCGATGCCGACGTATGACGGAGACAAGCACTTCGGCTCGCGGCTGAATTTCGGTCCGGATGGCATGCTTTACGTGACGCTGGGCGAGCGGTCGGACGCTCCGATGCGTCCGCAGGCGCAGCAGCTCAACAGCCACATGGGTAAGATCCTTCGCATCAATCCGGACGGATCCGCGCCGAAGGACAACCCGTTCGCCGGCCAGGCTGATGCCAAGCCTGAGATCTGGTCGGTGGGACATCGGAACGTGCAGGCGGCGGCGTTCGATCCGCAGGGCCGGCTCTGGGACGTGGAGCACGGTACTAATGGGGGCGACGAGTTGAACCTGGTGCAGAAGGGCAAGAACTACGGGTGGCCCATCGCTGCGTACGGCGAGGAGTACTCGGGACAGGCGATCCAGGGTGCGGTGACGGCTCGGGAAGGGACGGAGCAGCCTGTGTATTACTGGGACCCGGTCATCGCCCCGTCAGGAGCTCAGTTTTACACTGGAGATGCATTTCCCCAGTGGAAGAACAGTCTCTTCATTGGCGGCATGAAAGACCGGGAACTGGTTCGACTGACTCTCGAGAATGACAGGGTCACCGGCGAAGAGCACCTGCTGACCGACCGGAAGCAGCGGGTTCGCGATGTCCGACAGGGTCCCGACGGCGCGCTGTACATCGTGACCGACGAGGACAACGGGCAGCTCTGGAAGGTCGTGCCTCGGCGCTAGCGGCCGCTTAGCAATGTAAATCTTCAGCGACTGACGTCGCCAGCGAGCTCAGTGGGTTCTGCGAAGGCACTGCGTTCTTTTGTGCCGGAGCAGAACCGCCGGACTCGCGCAATCCCAGACAACACCTAACTGGGTTTCCTGGTGTGCCGCGGCGCGAGCCTCGCCTCGGACAAAAGAACGCAGTCCTGCGGCGAGGTCTCCGCGCCGCTGGAACCAGGCTCCGTCAGTACGTGTAGGTATCTCCCCAGGGGACCTTCGTCAGCGAGCCCGGTGGGTTCTGCGAAGGCACTGCGTTCTTTTGTGCCGGAGCAGAACCGCGGGACTCGCGCAATCCCAGACAACACCTAACTGGGTTTCCTGGTGTGCCGCGGCGCGAGCCTCGCCTCGGACAAAAGAACGCAGTCCTGCGGCGAGGTCTCCGCGCCGCTGGAACCAGGCTCCGTCAGTACGTGTAGGTATCTCCCCAGGGGACCTTCGTCAGCGAGCCCGGTGGGTTCTGCGAAGGCACTGCGTTCTTTTGTGCCGGAGCAGAACCGCCGGACTCGCACAATCCCAGACAACACCTAACTGGTTTCCGGGTGTGGCGCGGCGCGAGCCTCGCCTCGGGCAAAGGAACGCAATCCTGCGGCGAGGTCTCCGCGCCGCTGGAACCAAGCTCCGTCAATACGTGTAGGTATCTCCCCAGGGGACCTTCGTCAGCGAGTCCGGTGGGTTCGGCGGAGGCACTGCGTTCTTTTGTGCCGAGCAGAACCACCAGACTCGTGAAAACCACAGATCGCTACTACTTCCTGAGGCTCTCCTGTACCGAGGCGGAGCGCCGGTCCGGAATCACCTTCTCCGCTCTATGAGTTGCCCGCCGCTCCTTTCCGGCCCAGGATTTCATCCCCTGCTGGGCAATAGCAATGGCCTGGGACAGCTGATCGGGCGCAAATGGCTTTGGAATAAAGCCCTGGATTCGCATGGTTTCGAATCGCCGCAGTGCATCCTCGTCCGCAATCCCGCTCATCACCAGAATCGGGATGTCTGGCTTCCGCTCGCGTAGTGCGACGGCCGTATCCCCCCCGTCCAGTACCGGCATGTTGATGTCGAGCAGTACCAACTTCACTTCATCGGGAACGTTGTCGAAGAGCTCGATGGCCTGCGCTCCATGCTCCGCCGTCACCACCGTGTATCCCAAGTCTTCAAGAACGTGCTGAATCAAGCTTCGGATGGCCACCTCATCGTCCACGACGAGAACCAGGCCTTCACCCCGGGCCGTTTCGGTGATGGCTTCCGACAGGGTCAACAGATTTTCTGACGCGGTCTCCTGCTCGGCGGGCAGAAGAACCGTAAAGGTGGTGCCTTTCCCCTGGTGGCTCTCCACTGCAATGCCACCCCCATGGCTCCGCACGATCCCGAGTGCGGCGGCCAGACCCAACCCTCGGCCCATGAACTTCGTGGTAAAAAACGGATCGAAAATCTGCTCCAGCGTGCGCTCGTCCATGCCGATTCCGTTGTCGGATACCTGGATTTCGGTGTAGGCGCCCGGGGGCATCGGAAACGGCGCGTAGTGCTTGCTCAGCTCCGCCTCTGCTAGGTCACGGACCCGGACCTTGATCGATACTTCTCCATGATTTTCGCCGATCGCCTCGGCGCCATTGAGCACCAGATTGAGGATCAGCTGCTGTATCTGACCGACGTCTCCCTCGACTATGGGCGAATTTTTTGGTATGTCGCGGGTGATCTTGATCTTCTTCGACACCGATGCCTGCACGATTGCCAGGGCATCCTTCATGACCTGTCCGATGTCGATCGGCCGCATCTCGCGGCGCCCCTTACCGGCATAGTTGAGCAGCTGTTTCACCAGATCAGCGGCCCGAATTCCGGCGCGCTCTGCGGCCGCCAGCAGGGTATCCACCTGGGCATCGACATTCAGGGACGCAAGCCGGCGCCGGACCAGTGAAACGTTGCCCAATATCGCCGTCAGCACGTTGTTGAAGTCGTGGGCCACTCCCGCCGCGAGGACGCCGACGCTCTCGAGCTTCTGAGTCTGGCGCATCGCCTCGTCGAGCTGCCTCCGATCCGTAAAATCTCGGACCACCTTGGCGTACCCGTGCAGCTTGCCATCTCTCCGGAGAGCGATCATAACGCCTGAAGCCCAGAAGCGGCTTCCATCCTTCCTCAGGTGCCACCGCTCATCCTCCGCTCGACCCTGCTCTCTCGCGGTCTGAAGCTCTACTTCGGGAACGCCGGCATGCCTGTCGGGGGGAACGAAGATCTCGTGGGCCGGGGTACCTTCGACCTCGTTCGCCTTGTACCCGAACAGCTTTTCCGCTCCATTGCTCCAGCGACGGATGCGGCCGTCCGGGTCCAGGAAAATGACCCCGTAGTCTTCCGTCGTTGAAAGGAACAGGTCCATCAAATCGTCAGACATATGCCCTCAGAGCTGACTCTATTCATCACATGAGATCCGGTCTCAAACTGCACCCTGTCGGTCCGGATGGCCAGCGAGACCTCCGAGGCTGCCGCCGACGGGCCGAAATTTAAAAGGAGTTGGGGATGTCATCACTGGAGGGCAGAGTGGCCCTGGTCGCGGGGGGCACCCGGGGAGCGGGACGCGGAATTGCCGTAGAGCTGGGGGCCGCCGGAGCCACCGTATACGTGACGGGACGATCCAGCGGAGCGGAGCGGTCCGAATATGGCCGCGGGGAAACCATCGAGGAAACCGCGGCGTTGGTGAACGCTGCAGGCGGAAAGGGAGTAGCCGTCCGGGTCGATCACCTCGTCTCCGTCGAGGTCGAGGCGCTCGTCGCCCGAATCAGCTCGGAAAGCGGCAGGCTCGACATCCTGGTGAACGATATCTGGGGTGGCGAGAAGCTGTTCGAGTGGAACAAGGCGGTCTGGGAGCACAACCTCGAGAACGGGTTGCGCCTGCTCCGGCTCGCGATCGACACACATCTGATCACGGCTCACTACGCCTTGCCGCTGGTGATCGCCCGGCCGGGAGGCTTGTTGGTCGAGGTGACGGATGGAACCGCCGAGTATAACGCGGACCACTATCGGCTGTCGGTCTTCTATGATCTCGCCAAAGTGGCGGCCACTCGCATGGCCTGGGCCCACGCCAGGGATCTTGCGCCGCTCGGCGCAACGGCCGTCTCCATCACTCCCGGATGGATGCGCTCCGAGATGATGCTGGAGCATTATGGGGTGCAGGAGGAGAACTGGCGGGACGCCACCGCCAAGACCCCGCACTTCGCCATCTCCGAGTCCCCCGCTTCGTGGGACGCGCGGTCGCGGCGCTGGCATCGGATCCGGATCGAGCCCGCTGGAACGGGGCGTCGCTCTCGAGCGGCGGCCTCTCCAAGGTCTACGGCTTCACCGATCTGGATGGATCGCAGCCGGACTGCTGGCGCTACCTGACCGAAGTTCAGGAGGCCGGGAAGCCGGCCGATGTGAGGGCCTATCGATAGGAACCCGGTCCGCCGGAGCCGTGTTGTGGAAGTACATTAGATGGTGGCCGAGGCTGTTGTCTCACCCCTACATTCTTTCTGAGGCAGAGGTTATGCAACCGGGATCCGCGGCTGGAGTCCGAGCACCTGCAGGCACTGATACCGAAAAGAAGACCGAGATCGCCGTTCTGGCCGGCGGCTGTTTCTGGGGCGTCGAGGAAATTTTGCGCGGCATTCCCGGCGTACTCGATACCGATGTCGGCTACACCGGTGGCTGGGTCGAAAACCCCACTTATGAGGACACTCACGACAGCCGGTCGGGCCACGCCGAGGCGATCCGTGTGACATTCGACCCCTCGGTCCTGAGCTATGAGGACCTGCTGGATAAGTGGTTCTTCAAGCTGCACGACCCCACCACGCTGAACCGCCAGGGAAACGACGTCGGCACCCAGTACCGGTCGGCCATCTTCCCCCAGACACCGGAGCAGAAGGCCACCGCTGAGCGGGTCAAGGCGCGGGTGCGAGGCGTCCGGCACATGGAAGCGGCCGATCACCACGAGCATCGAGCCCGCCTCCACCTGGTACAGCGCCGAGGCGTACCATCAGGATTATCTGCGCAAGAATCCGGGTGGATACACCTGTCACTTCATGCGAGACTGATGGCGATTGAGTTCTCCGACGAGGCGAAGAAGCAGGCAGCGGCATCGCTCCAGCGGTATTGCACCGAGGAGCTCGACGTTGACCTGTCTGTGCTTCAGGGGACCATGCTCCTGAATTTCATCCTGGCGGAGATCGCCCCCACCGCCTATAACGCCGGGGTTGCCTCGGCGGAGGCGTTCCTTCGTGATCGCCTGGCCGATCTCGAGGCAACGTGCCATGAGCCGGAGTTCGCCTACTGGCCTAAAGGAGTGTCGGTCCGTCGCAAGAGGTGAGTTTTCTCCCTGTGAAACTTCGGCGTTGGTGGGGCGTATACTGTGCGTCCCCGCCACGGAGCGCGCATGACTCGTGCGACGAATGCAAGGCTCGCCGGATTCACCTTCCTCATCTACATCGCGGCCGGCATCACGAGCATGGCCCTGACCGCGGGCGCAACCACCGGGACCGGAGTCGCCTCCCAGCTAGGAAGCATCGCTCAGCACGCGACCGACGTACGCCTCACGATCCTGCTCACGCTGATCATGAATCTCTGTGCCCTGGTGCTCGGCGTGACCCTGTACGCCATCACCCGAGACCAGGATCGTGATCTCGCGCTGCTGGGCCTGACCTGCCGAGTCGCGGAAGGGATCGCGGGGATGGACGTCTCGGGGACACTCGGCCTTCTCTGGCTCGCAACGGATGCGAACGCTCCCGCAATCGCTGGGAGCGGCGCCGCTCTCGGAGCCTTCTTCCTGAAGATGGGCCAGGTCATGGGCGCGAGTGCCACCTTCTTTGCCCTGGGCAGCACCCTCTTCTCATGGCTCCTGCTGCGCGGCCGCATGATCCCCATTCCACTCGCCTGGCTCGGCGTGGTTGCCTCGGTCATTCTCGTAGTGTGCTGCCCTCTGGTGCTCGCGGGACTGCTCGGGGGGCCGGTCACCACGTACATGTGGCTTCCTATGTTGCTCTTCGAGGTCGTGCTCGCGCTATGGCTGATCATCAGAGGTGTCCGGCCCGCGCAGGCCGCCTGAGATCAGGACTCGAACCGCTCGAAGCGATAAGCCAGCTCCGGTCCGTCATCGCCCTCGTACGCGAGCCGGGCGATCAGCATGGTGAACGGCTCGATGTAGCGCGCTGAGCTCAGCGGACCTACGTCCGTCGGATCGAAGCCGACATCCCGGATCAGCTGCGCGGCAACCTCCTTCGCCTCGTCGTCGTCTCCACAGTACAGCAGGTTGGGCGGAGTGCCGCTCTCTCGTGCCTCGAAGACCGGAAACAGCACCTCGCTCGGGACAGTCCCGAACGCGGAGACCACCGCGGCACTACGCGCCTTCTTCGCGAGCTCCTCGGCGCCGGAGGAGGTGTGGGCGACCACGAGCTCGGTGTCCGCCTCGTTCATCGGCATCGAACACGTGACGATCACCTTTCCTGATAAGTCACCGGCCTGCTCCAGAACGTCGTCCACTCTCGACCAGTGCACCGCGAGCAGTATTGCGTCCGCGTCCTGCGCCGCCTCCTTCGGGGTGCCTGCCTGCGCCGTCCCACCCGCCTCTCGGGCCAATGTCTCCAGCTTCTTCCGGCTGCGCGCGTAGCTGAAGACCACCTCGTGGCCGCTGCGCGCGAAGAGCGTTCCGAGCTTTCCGCCCATCAACCCCGACCCAAGAATCCCGATCCGCATCGCTCCTCCTCGATGAACTACGTCCCACCGTTGCCGGTGCGGAGGAGCTGTGCCCAGTCGAGCTCGGCCCAGTCGAGCTCCTCCTCCACCCGCTGAAATGCGGTGTCGCCGATGGTGCCGTCGGCCCGGAGCGCCACCACCCGATGCCGCTGGGCCGCAGTGGCGGCGCGCACGGCGGATGCATCGACATCGCGCTCGACGGTGCTGGCGGTGCCGTTACCACCGGCACTGTTCTCTGTCGCAGCCTCGTCTCCCGCCCGACGGAGCTGGAGCTCGTAACGCTGTCGGACCAGCAACGCCCGTTCGGCTCCGGGCACGGCCGCAATCGCCGCCACCGCCGCACGCAGCGTCTCGACGCGGGCGAGGCGCACCTCGCGATCGACGGTGCCGTCATCCTCGAGACCGAGGCGCAGCAGCAGCGGTCGCAGCGTGAGCCCCTGGAGCACCAGCGTGCCGAGCACCACGCCGAACGCGGTCACGAGAATGAGGTCGCGGTACGGGAAGCCGCCCGGCAGCGCGAGCGCCGCGGCCAGCGTCACCGTGCCGCGCATGCCGCACCAGCCCACCACCGCGGCCTGCCGGGCCGTAAGCGCCACGGCGTCACGGGGTCCGGGTCTTCCGTCGGGCCTCGGGCGGCAGCGCCACCGGCTGAAGGCCGCGGCGCCGGTCACCCAGGCGATGCGCGCAAGGATGGCCGCGACGCAGACGGCCACCGCCACCATCGCGTATTGCGCATCCGGTGCTGCCGGTGGCGCGCGCGGCGATCGACTTGAGCTGGAGGCCCACCAGGATGAACGCGAGCACGTTGAGCACGAACACCGCGACTTCCCACACGGCCCACGAGGGGATGCGGATTCGTGCCGGGACGATCTCCGGCACTCGGCGCGACGCCGCCATGGCGAAGACGACCATGGTGATGATGCCGGAGAGGTGCAGCTGCTCGGCGAGGATCCATACGCCGAACGTGGTGCAGAACTGCACGATGACCGCGGTGGCCACGTCCTGAATGCGCGCGTTCACCGCGAGAATCAATCGCGACAGCACGAGCGCGAGCACGACGCTGCCTACGGTAACCAGGAGCAGCGTGGGCAGCACGGTCCATCCCGACAGGAAGCCGGTGAGCGTGGCGCCTACCGCCAGGCGATAGACCAGCAGCGCGCTGGCATCGTTGAAGAGACTCTCGCCCTCGAGGATCACGAGCAGGCGGTGCGGGGGGCGGAGCTGCTTGAGCACCGTGGTGGCGGCGGCGGCGTCAGGCGGAGAGACGATGGCGCCGAGCGCGATCGCCACCGCCCAGGGCATCGCGGGAACGAGCAGCCGCGCGACCACCGCCACGACGACGATCGTGAGCGCAACGGCGCCGAGCGCGAGGCTCGCGACCGTGCGCCAGTTGGCGCGCAGGTCGCGCGGCGACGCGTCGAAGGCGGCGTCGACCAGGACGGGCGCGACGAAAAGGGCGAGCGCGAGCTCGGGATCGAGCACGAGCGTCGGCAAGCCGGGAACCAGCGCGAGCGCCGCGCCGGCGAGCGCCACCAGCGCCGGATACGGGGCACCGATCCGCCGCGCCACGGCGGCCAGGGCGGCGCCGCCGAGCAGCAGCGCGATGACGACCTCGAATACTTCCATGGCCGGTCAAGCTACCACGATTGTCGTACTCACGTGTGATCGCAGGCACATCTTCCGGCCCAACCCCCGTCTAGGTTTGCGTCCCAAATCCTTGCTCGACAGAACCAATGGAGGAACCATGCAGAAGCTCAAGCAGCAACCGTCGCGGACCGCAAATCATGACGAGCAACATGCCAGCTATGCGGCGAAGGCATACTCCGCCACCGGGAAGACTTCCCCGCTTACCGGCACCACGATCCCGCGTCGTGTACCCACCGAGCAGGATGTGCAGATCGAGATTCTCTACTGCGGCATCTGCCATTCCGACCTGCATTACTCTCGTGATGAGTGGCACGACTTCATGCCCACGGTCTACCCCTGTGTGCCTGGCCACGAGATCGTCGGAAGAGTTACGAACGTTGGCGCGCAGGTCACCACGTTCAAACCTGGCGACCTGGTCGGGGTCGGTTGTCTGGTCGATTCGGACAGCACGTGCCCCAACTGTCGAGAGGGCCTGGAGCAGTTCTGCCCCAAGCAGGTACTGACGTACGGTTCCCCAGACAGCCACGGCACAGCCCCGGTTACTTACGGCGGCTACTCCGACAGCATCGTTGTGGACCAGCGGTTCGTCCTGCGTATCCCGGCCAACCTCGACCCCGCGGCCGCGGCGCCCCTGCTCTGCGCCGGGATCACGACCTACTCGCCCTTGCGACACTGGAACGTCACCGAGGGCAAGAAGGTCGGCATCGTGGGTCTCGGAGGGCTCGGCCACATGGGCGTGAAGTTCGCGCGAGCGTTCGGAGCCCACGTCGTGGTCTTCACCACTTCGGCGAGTAAGAGACAAGACGCACTGCGTCTCGGCGCGGATGAGGTCGTGCTCTCCCGCGACCCGGATGAGATGAAGCAGCACGCCGGCAGCTTCGATTTCATCCTCGACGCCGTTGCCGCGGAACACGACATCAACGCATACATCAATCTGCTCGCCCGCGACGGGAACATCACGATGGTTGGGGCACCCGAGAAGCCGCTGCCGGTCACGGTCTTCAGCCTCATCTTCGGACGGCGCAGTTTCTCCGGGTCACCCATCGGCGGCATCGCCGAGACACAGGAGATGCTCAACTTCTGTGGCGAGCACAATATTGCGGCCGACGTCGAGGTGATCCCAATCCAGGAGATCAACGAGGCCTACGAGCGGATGTCGCGGTCGGATGTGAAGTACCGTTTTTCGATCGACATGGCGTCGCTCAAGTCGGCGTGAGTCAAGGGAGGTCGCTGACGCCAACAGCCGAGAGCCAGATCGCCATCCGCCCCGCCGCACCGGCCGACCTCCCCGCGCTCGGCCGGCTCGGCGCGCTCCTGGTCAGGATGCATCACGAACTCGATGCGGCGCGCTTCATCCCCGGGAGCCCACACACCGAGCAGGGGTATGCCTCGTGGCTCGGCTCGCAGCTGGCAAACGAGCAGGTGGTCATCCTCGTGGCGGTACGGAACGGTGACATAATCGGCTACAGCTATACGGAAATCGAAGAGCCTGACTACATGTCGCTGCGGGGACCTGCGGGTGTGCTGCACGACATCATGGTCGATCCGTCTCAGCGGCGGAACGGGGTCGGCCGGATGCTGCTCCGGGCTACGCTGGAGACGCTCGCCGACCGCGGAGCGCCCCAGGTCGTGCTCTGGACGGCAGCGCGCAACGAGGCGGCGCAGCGGCTGTTCGCTGCGGCCGGATTTCGGCGGACGATGATCGAGATGACACGGGAGCGAGCCGACCCGAACACATGACCGCTGCGTGCACTCTAGCGCACACTAACACCGTACTGTAGCATCTGGTTCAGGGTGACCTCCTCAACTGAGTCTTGAAAGGGACGTTAAGTGAACAGCCGAAGCTTGCGGACTTATGGGTGCTCCCTCGGGTTGCTTCTCGCATCAGCGGCTCCAGCACTCGCCCAGCGGCTTACACTCTCGCCCACCATCGGGGTCTACATCCCCACCAGTGAATTGGTGAAGGCCGCGAACGGGCAGGAGTTCAAGCAGGAGATCGCCCTGAGCGTGGGCGGACGGTTGGGACTCAATTTCGGTCCCCGCTTCGGCGTGGTGACGTCCGTGGCTTATGTGCCGAGCAGCCTTCGCTTCACGTTCAATGAGAACGAGACCAAGACAGACGCGAACCTGCTCTTCGGCACCGCGCGCGCTACCCTGTACGTCATTCCTACTACCAGTCCTGTATGGCTCAACATCAACGGCGGCGCGAGCCTGGTGAAGCGAGGAGGCGAGGCATACGAGGAGGTGGAGGATAAATCGGACGTTGGTGGGGTCGTAGGGGCAACGGTGGGATTCAATCTGGGTGGGTTGCTGAGCTTCTATGTGGCGGCCGAGGATTACATCTATGGGACGACGTTCGTGGAGGCGGGAACACTGGAGGAAAAGACCACCCAGCATGACGTCCAGATCGCGCTGGGATTCGGCGTGCCGCTGAACAAGTAGTGTTCGCACGGAAGGCACGCGACCGGGCTTCATCTCGGGCGAACCAAAGGTCAAACGTTGCTGAATGAAGGACAGAGACCCCAGTTTGTCGCGATCGACCGAATCAACGATGCGGCCCGCGACATTGGAGTGAGGACAGGAGAAACCCCGCTCGGCGTGCAAGCGGGGCAGTCGGGCAACAGTATGGGCCTGGGTAGAGTTGAACTACCGACCTCACGCTTATCAGGCGTGCGCTCTAACCACCTGAGCTACAGGCCCCAGACGAACGCATAAACATAGCCGCGGCCTCGGCCCGCGGGAACCATTTCAGTCGGCCTCGCCCGGCACCAATGCGACGATCCGTAGCGGACCGCCGCTCCCGCCTTTGATCTTCATCGGTAAGGCCACCACGTAGCTCCCCCTCGGAGGCAGCCGGTCCAGTCCGGTCACATTCTCGAACGCCGGGATGTTGGCGGCAAAGAGAAGCTGGTGCGCCGGATAGGTGCTCGTCTGGCCGAAGTCGATGCTCGGGGTGTCGATCCCGACGGCGCCGATCCGGCGCTCCACCAACCAGTTCGCCGCCGCCGAGTCGATGCCGGGGAAGTGCAGCTCCGCCACCGCCGCGGGGCCGGTCCGCGCGGTACCGAGGTACTTGCCGCGATCACGCCAGTGCCGGGACCAGCCGGTGCGAAGGAGCACGATCGTCCCGGCCGAAATCGCTCCGTGCTGTCGTTCCCACGCATCGAGTGCCAGGCGATCAACCCGGTAGTCGGCGCTGCTGTCGGCTCCCGTGTGGACGTCGACCACCACCGCGTCGCCGACCAGACGGTCCAGCGGAATCTGCTCGGTGGTCCACTTGCCCTCTGCAAAGTGAACCGGAGAGTCCAGATGCGTCCCGCCGTGCTCGGCGGCGCTGAAGTTGTTCGCGGCGTAGTAGTAGCCGGCCGGCGTTCGTTGGGCGGATACCACTTCGAGCGAGAAGGGCTTGGCGGTGGGCCAGTAGATCGTCTTGGCCGAAAAATCGTGGGTGAGGTCAACCCAATGGCCGGTCCGGAGCAGATCCCTGTTTTCCGGCGCGCAGGCGATCGCCACCGAGCAGATACCGACGACAGCTATTCGTCTCATGAGAGCTCCAGGTCGCCAACCAGGATACACGAACGGTGCGAAGCCCGTGTTGGGTCCGCACCGCTGGCCTGAGCCATCTGGCCCCGTCGGGTCCTAGGTGAATCGGGCCGCGCGCCTAGCGCAGCTCTTCATCCTCATCGAAGTCCTCGAGCTCCTCGAGCTCGTCATCCTCGAGGTCGTCCTCATCGAGGTCCTCCTCGTCGTCCAGGTCCTCGTCCTCCTCGTCATCGTCGTCGAAGGTAAACCCGTCGTCCTCGAACTCGTCCTCGTCGTCATCGAACTTGCGACGCATTTCCAGGGCTTCCACCGACGTCTCCCAGGCCAACATGATGTCCTCCGCCATACAGAGAGTGTAACAGGCCGTCAGGATGCGTCCGCTACCCGGGCTGCCCGGGCGGCTTTCTTGCGATCGTTTGCCGGGAGGACCCGCTTGCGGAGCCGGATAGTCTTCGGCGTTACCTCGATCAGCTCGTCTTCCTCGATGTACTCGAGGGCGTACTCGAGGGTGATCTCGCGGGGCGGCTCCAGAATGACGTTTTCGTCTGAGGCCGTCGTCCGCATGTTGCTGAGCTTCTTTTCCTTCGTCACGTTCACGTCCAGGTCGCCCGGGCGCGAGTTCTCGCCCGCGATCATTCCTTCATAGACAAGGTCGCCCGGCTCGACGAACATCTGGGCCCGCTCCTGCAGGTTGCCGAGCGCGAAGGCGACCACTGAGCCCTCCCGGTCGGCGATCAGGACCCCTCGCTTCCGGCCGGCGAGCGGACCGGCCCAGGGGCCGTAATCGAGGAACCGGTGGTGCATGATGCCGGTCCCCCTGGTGTCGGTCAGGAACTCGGACCGATAGCCGAAGAGCCCTCGCGCCGGAATCCGGAAGCTCATCCGCACCATGCCCTGCCCCGGGTTCTTCATCTCGATCATCTCGGTCCGGCGCGGCCCCAGCTTCTCCATGACGACGCCCATGTAGGCTTCTGGCACATCGATCATGAGCTCCTCGTACGGCTCCAGCCGCTCGCCGTCCGGTCCCAGCTTGGTGATGACCCGGGGACGGGAGACCTGGAACTCGAACCCCTCCCGCCTCATGGTTTCCATCAGGATGCCGAGGTGAAGCTCGCCTCGCCCGGAGACAGTGTGAGTGTCGGGGCTGTCGGTCTCCTCCACCCGCAGGGCGACGTTCCGCTCCAGCTCACGAAACAAACGATCTCTGAGCTGGCGGGATGTGACGTACTTCCCTTCCCGACCGGCGAAGGGACCATTGTTTACGATGAAGTCCACCGAGATGGTGGGCTCCTCGACCGCGATCCCCTCCATCCGCTCGGGGTGATCCACCGACGTGAAGGTCTTCCCGATCTCGATGGTCTCGAACCCGGACAGGGCAACAATGTCTCCTGCTTCTGCCTCCTGCACCTCGACCCGGTGCAGCCCGTCGAAGGTGTAGAGCCGGGTTACCCGGTTGCGCTCGAAGTCCTCCTCCTCGCTCACCATGCCTGGCTCGCCCAGCGGCAGCAGCGCCACCTGGTCGCCCACCCGGACCCGCCCGCGCTCGATCCGCCCGATCGCGATGCGCCCGATGAAGCTGGAGAAGTCGAGCGTGGAGACCAGCATCTGGAACGGCGCCTCCGGATCGCCCTTGGGCTCGGGGACGTAATCCACGATGGTCTGGAACAGGGGGATCAGATCGGTGCCCGGCTTCTCCAGATCGGCCGTAGCAGTGCCGGCGCGGCTGGAGGTATAAAGGAAGGGGGCGTCCAGCTGGTCGTGAGTGGCTTCCAGATCAATGAATAGACCCAGCACCTCATCGTGCACCCTGAGCGGCTCGGCGTCGGACCGATCGATCTTGTTGATGGCGACGATGGGGCGGAGACCCAGGGCCAACGCCTTACGGGTGACGAACCGGGTCTGTGGCATGGGACCCTCGGCCGCATCCACCAGGATCAACACGCCATCCACCATCCGGAGAATCCGCTCGACCTCACCCCCAAAGTCGGAGTGGCCCGGGGTGTCGACGATATTGATCTTGACCCCGTGCCAGTTCACGGCCGTGTTCTTGGCTAGGATGGTGATGCCCCGCTCCCGCTCGAGCGGGTTGGAGTCCATCACCCGCTCTTCCACTTGCTGGTTGGCCCGGAAGGCGCCGGCCTGCCGGAGCATCTGATCAACCAGCGTGGTTTTTCCGTGATCGACATGGGCGATGATCGCCAAATTACGAATCAAGCAGCACTTCCCGCACAGTGGTCCGAACGATGGAGGCCCGGACGCCCGGGCCTCCGCGGCGCATATATAGACTAGGCCCTTGGAAGCCGCAAGACGGGCGGACGGTCGGACTGATGGGTCGAAGGGACGGACTGATCGTTCGGATGGAGGGTGAGGGCTGAGCCTACAGTGTCATCCCGAGCGGATGCGAGGGATCGCCCAATGAGACGTTACTATCGTGATCAAGGAGTGCGTACATGCCGGGGGGAAGAACATCATACGGAGCGCCGGTTTGTGGACGTCTTGTTATACGATCCCTCGCTTCGCTCGGGATGACACAGAGTCTCGGCACGGGATTGTACCGTCCCTCCCATCCTTCCCGACCTTCCTGAACTTCCCGTGCTCTAGTGCCGGTGTCCTGCATGCGAATGCGCAGAAATCGCCACCGGCCGCGGCTCCTCGCACTCGTGATGAACCTCCAACTGGATGGTCACGTGTCCAATGCCCAGCCGGGAAACCTCGGCCCGGATGCGCTCCAGCACCGTCGGGTGATCATCGAGGTTCGGCACGATGGCATGCCCGCTCATCGCCACCATGCCGCTGCTCACGGCCCACACGTGGAGGTCGTGGACGGCGGTGACACCGGGAACGGCCAGCATGCAGTTCTGTACGTCCACCATCGAGACATGCCCCGGAACGCTCTCCAGCAGGATATCGGTGCTCTCACGCAGGAGCCGCCATGCTCCCACCAGGATGAGCAGCGACAAGGCGATGGATATGATCGGATCTGCCAGGGTCCAGCCGGTTGTCGCGATGATTGCGGCAGCGCCGAGCGCCCCCAATGATCCGAGAGCATCTCCCAGTACGTGAAGGTAAGCTCCGCGGGTATTGAGATTTCCGTCTTTGATGCCGTGCAGGATGCCGAGGCTGATCAGGTTCACGACCAGGCCGGCGGCGGCGATGACGAGAAAGAGACCGGCTTCGATAGGCTGGGGACGCTGTATGCGCTGAATCGCCTCGACGACAACCCACCCGGCGATTCCGAAGAGTGCGGCACCATTCACCAGCGCAGCCAGGATCTCCCAGCGCTGGTACCCGTAAGTCTTGCTGTGAGTAGCGGGACGAAGCGCAATCCAGGCGCTCAGCAGGGTGAGACCGAGGGCCCCGGCATCGGTCAGCATGTGTCCCGCATCGGCGATCAGGGCAAGTGAGCCACTGATCAATCCACCCACCGCTTCGACGAGCATGAAGGCGAGGGTGAGGGCCAGGACGAGAAGGAGGCGGGGCAGCGGGGCGGCGGGGCGGCTCGCTGTCAGCGACGTGCAATCAGCCCGTAGAGTTGAGGCTGAGACGTTGGATCTCGACATGTCCTAAATCTATCTGCCCCGCTGCCCTGCTGCCCCGCTGACACGCATCCGCACTGCCTCCGCATGCCCCGACAGACCTTCGGCTTCCGCCAGTGCGATGATCGCCGCCGCGTCGGCCTGCAGCCGGGCCGGGGCGTACCGGATCACGCTGGTTCGCTTCACGAAGTCGTACACGCCCAATGGAGACGAGTAGCGTGCGGTGCCGGACGTCGGCAGCACGTGGCTCGGCCCGGCGATATAGTCACCTACCGGCTCGGGAGTATCGTCGCCGAGGAAAATCGCTCCAGCGTTCCGAATCGAGCTGGCGATCCGTTCGGCTCCATCCGCGACGATCTGGAGGTGCTCGGGAGCACGGCGGTTGGCCACCTCGATGGCATCGCGCATTGAGCCCGCTATGACGATGAGGCCATTCCGTTCCAGTGCAGTCCGCGCGATATCTGCCCGGGGCGCCCTGGCCAAAGCACGCTCCAAAGCGGCCGGTAACGCTTCGGCTATGTCGGGATCGGTGCAGACGCACCAGCTGGTGGCGTCCTCGTCGTGCTCCGCCTGGGCGATCATGTCCGCCGCCAGCCGTTCCGGCAGCGCAGTTCCATCCGCAATGATCAGCACCTCGGTGGGACCCGCGATCATATCTATTCCAACCCGGCCAACTACCTGCCGCTTCGCCTCGGCGACCCAGCGGTTCCCCGGGCCGACGATCTTGTCCACCCTCGGAATCGTGGTAGTCCCGAAGGCCAGCGCGGCGATGGCCTGGGCGCCACCGATTCGGAAGACCCGGGTCACTCCCGACAGGGCGCAGGCCGCCAGCACCACGTCGGTGACACCCTGCGGAGGGACCACGGCGATGATCTCCTGGACTCCCGCAACCAGCGCCGGCACCGCGTTCATCACCACGGTCGAGGGGTAGGATGCCTTGCCGCCCGGAACATAGAGGCCGACGCGGTCCAGCGGCGCGACCTTCATTCCGATCAGGCTGCCGTCGTCCTCCGTTAGATGGTAGCCGGTCTCACGCTGACGCTGGTGATATTCACTGACCCGGTGGACCGACTGCGCGAGGGCGTCGCGTAACGGAGCAGAGATTCGGTCCAGCGCGTTCTGCCAGGCCGCCGATTCGAGCTCCCATGCCTCGGGCGCGAGGTCAACGCCATCGAACTGCATGGTATAGGCGCGTACCGCGGCATCGCCGTTGGTAGCAACGTCATCCAGTATGCTGGCCACGATTCGCCGAGTCTCGGGATCGGGCCCGGCAATGCGGGGAAGGTAGGGCTCGAGCGCCTCCACCGGTGGAACGGAAAGCCGCCGGATCACGGGCCGCCCTCGCTGGGAAGCGGTGGGGCGAGTAGACTTTGACCGTATGGAACCCGCAGAATCGCCTCCGATATTCCTGGGCCTCGTTGCCGTCGTCATTCTGGTCCTGGCGAATGCCTTCTTCGTGGCAGCCGAGTTCGCCCTGGTGGGTGCCAGGAGGACTCGACTGGACGAGATGGCGCAGGCTGGAGATCGCAAAGCTAGGCTGGCGCGCCGCGCGGTACAATCACTCGACCGGTACATCTCTGCGACCCAGCTGGGAATCACGCTGGCTTCTCTGGGTCTGGGCTGGATCGGCGAGCCTGCTCTGGCAGGGCTGATTCAGAACGGCTTCAGCTGGCTTCCGGCCTCGGTGGCCACCATCGCCACCCATGGTGTGGCCTCCGCGATCGCCTTCCTCTTCATCACGATCCTCCACATCATCCTGGGCGAGCTGGTGCCGAAGGCCATCTCACTGCTGTACCCCGAGCAGGTGAGTCTCTGGGTGACTGCCCCGCTCATGGGCTTTGCCTGGATCATGTCCGGACCTATCGCCGTGCTCAACGGTACCGCCAATCGCCTGCTCGGACTGCTGGGAATCGACCCTCCAGGAGAAACCGAACGGCTGCACTCGCCGGAAGAGATCCGGATGCTGGTGGAACAAAGCACCGAGGGCGGCAGCCTGGGTGGCCAGGATGCCCGATTGCTGGAGGGCGTGTTCGAGTTCAGCGAGAAGAACGCCCAGGACGTCATGACGCCGCGGACCCAGATTGCCGCGCTCAGCGCTGACCTGACCGTTGAGGACGCCGCAGACCAGGTGGCGAGCCACGGCCGGTCCCGTTATCCGGTGTACACCGAATCGCTGGACGAAATCATTGGCGTGGTGCATGCCAAAGACATCCTGGCGGCGATGCGTGCGCGGCCGGGCCAGACCGTTCGCGTCATCATGCGACCGCCGCTCTTCGTTCCCGGAACTCGGGAAGTGGAGGATGTGCTGGCCGACATGAAGCGGCTTAAGACCCATCTCGCCATCGTGCTCGATGAGTATGGCGGCACCGCGGGTCTGGTGACCATGGAGGATCTGCTGGAAGAGATCGTCGGCCCGATCTACGACGAGTACGATCCCCAGGATCGTATTGACCCGACCGACGGCGCGCCCCAGCTGGATGGCTCGATGACGATCTCCGAATTCAACGCCGAGTTCGGTGCCGATCTCGACGACACCGATTACACCACGGTCGGTGGCTACATCTTCGGCCAGCTCGGCCGGCTACCGAGGCCGGGAGATCGCGTCAACGTCGGCCCGTTCACGTTCGAAGTTGTCGAGATGGAAGGCCGGAGGGTCAAGACCATCCGACTCCACGGTTCCAAACCGGAAGAAGCGCCCCTCTCCAAGCCGGCGTAGCCACCCACACATGTTCCCCACCTCGATCGCCGCGATCCCTCCCGGCGCTCTCGACCTCAGCGGTGAGGCGGTTCGCCGGCGCCGCTCGCTTCAGCGCGCCACCATGGCTGTCCTCGAGAAGTCCGGGTATGAGGAGCTGATCCCACCGACCTTCGAGTATGAGGACACGTTCGTTCGCGCCGGCGGCTCGGAGATCGCCGAGCGGCTGGTTCGCTTTCCCGATCGCGATGGACGGATCCTCGCGCTCCGATATGACTTTACGGCCAGCCTGGCACGGGTGGCCGCAACCACGTTTGCGGATGCGACCGGAGCGCTCCGCCTGTGCTACTCGGGCAAGGTGTTTCGTCAGGAGCCGGAGCGCGGGGGCCGCCCTCGCGAGATGCTCCAGGTGGGGGCCGAACTACTGGGCCAGGGCGACCTGGCGGCAGACATCGAAATCGTTCGTTTGACCCTGACCCTCCTCTCTGCCTCCGGGCTCAAGGACTTCCAGGTAAACCTCGGCCATGTGGGAGTGCTTGCCGCGGGACTCGACGCGCTGGAGGAGCCGCTCCGGGCCGACGTGCGCCGGTGGATCGACCGAAAGGATCGAGGTAGCCTGCGCGAGGCGTTGAAGAGTTCGTCGGGCGAGACGCAGGCTCTCATGACTTTGCCGTTCGTCATCGGGCGGCGGGATGCGCTGGTTGCCGCGTCCGATTCCGCCCCGACCGCGTCCCGTGGCGGACTGGATCACCTGCTGGAACTCGACGCCGCGCTTACGGCCTCAGAACGGGCGCACATCGTGTACGATCTCGGTGAAGTCCGCGGATTGGATTACTACACCGGCATTCACTTCGAGCTCTACATCGCAGGCGCCGGGCGCGCTGCCGGAGCCGGGGGACGCTACGATGGGCTGATGGCCAGGTTCGGTCGCCCGATGCCGGCTGTGGGAGTGGCGCTCGACCTCGACACGATCGCCGAGGCCGCGGTCTGACTCGCCTTCGGATAGCCCTGGCCAAGGGACGGCTGTTCGATCCGGCAGTAGCCCGGTTTCGGCGTGCGGGTGTCGAGCTCGCATCGGACGCCGGCCGCAAGCTTCTGATACCCTCGAGCGACCCTGCAATCGATTTCCTGGTGGTGAAGCCGGGAGACGTACCGGTCTATGTCGAATCCGGGGCCGCCGACCTCGGCGTAACCGGCACCGACGTGCTTCGCGAGACCAACGCCGACGTGCTGGAGCCACTCGATCTTCAGTTCGGCTACTGCCGCCTCGTCGTGGCGACGCCATCGGATGCCTCTTACCCGAGCTTGCCCGGCGGAATCACGGCGCGAGTGGCGACGAAATATCCGCGGCTGGCGCAGGCGTACTTTGCGTCGGCCGGACGGCCGGTGGACATCATCCAGGTCGGAGGCTCGGTCGAGGTGGCACCGCTGCTCAACCTGGCGCACTGGATCGTGGATCTGGTGGATACGGGCAATACTCTCAAGGCGAATGGATTGGTTGAGCGAGGAACCATTCTCCAGTGCGGAGCGGTGCTGGTGGCGAATCGGGCAAGTCAGAAGCTGAAGCTCGATGCGTATCTGGATTTGATGGAGCGATTGGAACGGGGGCCGGCCTAGCCCGAGTGTCATCCTGAGCCGCACTGTCATCCTGAGCGCAGCGAAGGGTCTCTCCGTGGACCTAACAGGGCGTCTCCCAGATCTCGCCAATCAGGATTAAGGGAGCGAATCAGTTCGATCTTCCTGGCTCTAGACCATCCCTTTATCTGCTTCTCTCTTCGTATAGCCGCGATCACGTCCGACGTGGACTCGGCGTACACCAACCGCGTCATGTGGTACTTCTTGGTAAAGCCCTCAAATTCGCCGGCTCGATGCGCATCCACACGGCGGACCAGATGGCCAGTCACTCCGACGTACAGTCGGCGGGATGCGCTAGCCATGATGTAGACGTGATATGTCGGCTTGGCATCCTGGGAGACCTTGCTTCGCTCAGGATGATGTTGCAGCAGTCGCAGCTGTTTCAGGTAGCGATTTCAGTGCAGAAGGGTACTCATTAGTCAGTGGAGAGATCCTTCGCTACGCTCAGGATGACAAGCATGGCGCCTAGGATGATACCCGTTCTTTCCTGGATGCCAGACGCACCGCCAGCTCGATCGCCGCACGCATGCTCGACGCATCCGCCTTGCCGGTCCCCGCAATGTCCAGCGCAGTTCCATGATCCGGTGACGTCCGCGGAAACGGCAGCCCAAGCGTGACGTTCACCGCGCGCCCGAACGCCGCCACCTTGATGGCCGTCATTCCGACATCGTGATACGGAGCGAGCACCGCGTCGAACTCGCCTCGCATCGCGCGGACGAACACGGTATCCGCCGGCAGCGGACCGGTCGCACCCAACGCCTCGGCCGCCGGTCTCAGGACCCGTTCTTCCTCGTCGCCGAACAGGCCCGATTCGCCGGCATGCGGATTTACCGCACACAGCGCCACCCGCGGCTGCTCGATGCCCCACCAGCCGCGGAGCGCGTTGACGACAGTGTTTCCCGTGCGCACCACGCGCTCCGTCGTAAGCAATGCGGGAACATCCCGGAAGGGGACATGCGTCGTCACGAGCACGATCCGAAGCGGATGACTCTCGGGATCGTCGGGCACGCGCTCCGCAGCCAGCATCATGGCGACGTCTACATCGCCCGCCAGGTGTGCCAGCCACTCGGTATGGCCCGGGTAGGGAAAGCCTGCGAGGTGAAGAGCATGCTTGTGAGCGGGAGCGGTAACGATGGCGTCCACTTCGCCGGCGAGCGCAAGCCTGACTGCGGACTCGACCGAGTGGCCGGCGATGCGACCTGCGCGAATACTGCGCTTACGATCCTGGTTGGGGTCTCCACTGCCCATTCCCCAGACACCAACTGCTATTCGGCGCTGGGCCGGTATGTCCGCGATCTGGTCTTCGGCACCGACGAGGGTGATGTCGGCTTCGAGCTGCTGGGTCAACGCACGGCTGGTGATCTCGGGACCGATGCCGCGGGGGTCTCCCAGCGTTACGGCCAGCCGCGGCCTGCCGTCAGATCCTGATCTCGACGTACGTCGCCTTTCGCAGCCGGTCCAGGTAGCGCCGTATGGCGAGCTGCTGACCCAGCTGATCGCGGATCCGGTCGCGTACGTCTTCGTACTTGATGTCGCCTTCAGGGCGGCGACCCGTGACCTGAAGAACCACGAACTGCTCGCGGCCCCCGGCAGGAAGCGTGAACACAGGCACGACTGCACCTGAATCAGCGGCCCCGATCACCTTGGCGTAATTCTCCGGCAGCTTGGTCAGCGGGACGTTGTCGGCTTCGCGCTCGGCCGAAGGATCGTGATACCGTCGCTGCAACGAGTCGAATCGCGCTCCGGCAACAAGAGCGGCCCGCACCGCCTGGGCGGTTGCTCGGGCGCTGTCCACGTGGATGGAGTCGATGTCCGGGACGAGCAGGATATGACGAGCCTGAACTTCGGCCGGCTGAACCCGCTCCACCTGAATGATGTGATACCCGAACGGGGACTCGACCGGATCCGACACCACTCCAGGCTTGAGCGCGAAAGCCACCCGCTCGAACTCCGGCACCATCACGCCCCGCCGGAACCAGTTGAGCGAGCCACCCTGCTCTTTGGAGCCCGGGTCCTGGGAGAAGCGGCGCGCCGCGGTTGCGAAGTCGGCGCCGCGCCGCAGCTCCAGCACGATCGAATCCGCCTGAGCCTTGGCGCGGGCCTTGGCTGTGGGAGAGGGCTTCGGTGAGATCACGATCTGCCGAAACGACAGCGTTGACGGACGTTTGCCGAGGCTGGCCCTCTGCTCGTCGAAAAACTGCCGCATCTCCTTCTCGGTTGGTGCGACAGCCTTGAGCTTGCCGTCAGCTTTGAGCTTCTCGATGAGTCGGTTCTGAAATGCCGCCCTTCGCTGCTGATCGCTGAGCCACCGGCGATACTCTTCCGGCGTTTGGAAGCCGGCCTTCTGCAGCTCCGCCCGATAGTCGACTTCCGAGGTGAAGTTGGCGCGCACCTTCCGCACCTGCTCTTCGACTCCACTCGCGATCTCTTCGTCAGTCACGGTGATCGAGGTGTCGCGCTGCGCCTGCTGTACCAGCAGCTCCTCGTCTATGATCGACGAAACAATCTGCTCCCGTACTGCTTTCGACCCCTCCGGATCGGTCGGCAGCTTTGCTCCCTGCGACTCTCGCGAGAAGATCTCTTCCTCGACCTGTGAAGCGAGCACCGGGCGATTGCCGACGATCGCGAGAACGCGGTCTACCATGAAGGTGGTGTCGTTGACCGGAACCGCGGCAGCTTCCCGCGCGGGAGCGGGCGTACTGTCGGTTCTCGTGAATACCGGCTGTGCCGCCGCGGCCGCGCTGTCTCTCGCGCCGCTGTCGGCTGCGACCGTGGTGCTATCCTGGGCCCCCACCGATGACGGAGCAATCATCAGCAAGGCGAGAACCAGGCGCGAACCGGCAGTACGTCTCCGCATGATCAGTTTCCGGCCTTCGGCGGAGATTTTTTGGCGCCGCTCGATGTGTCTCGCGGTGTAGCGGGGGCTCGCGGTGCCGCTTTGCCATCAGGAGCTGGGGCAGGTTTCCCGGCACCACCACCCAGGCCAGGAATGGGAGCTGGACCAGGTGCCCGCTTCATGGGACCGCTGCCCGCGTTCGCCGAATCCGCTTTTCTGGTCGCTGCTTCGGCAATCTCGACCGCGCGGTTGAGACCCGCATCGTTGACTTTGTAGCTGGAACGTTCGCGCAGTACCGTGGCGAGCGCAGACGGAATCGGCCGTAGCCGGGTCTTCCCCGCAATCAGGCGGTCGAAATACTCCTTCAACTTCAGCTCCGCAACTTTGCGCCGGTCGGATCCCGCCACGCTGGAGTCGAGGCTTGCATCGGCGAGGCCCATCTCGGCCCGAAGGGTGTCGAGCTGTGAACGGTATCGCCCCTCCAAGCCCTGCCACTCCTCCGCCGTCACACGAATACCTGCCGAATCTGCCTGGCGGAGCAGGAGCACGTTCTGGGTCAGGATCTTCGCGAACTGGGTAAGCATGCTATCGTCGGCCTGCTTCAGCTGGGCGATGTACTGCGGCGGCAGCGCTTGCACCCAGCGCATGAACTCGGCGACTGTGAGCTCGCCACCCTTGAAACTCACCAGGGTCTTCCTCGACTTACGGGCTGCCTCCGGGTCTTCGCCGGCGTCACGCATGGCTTTCGCCGCACCACGAGCAACCTTGATCTGCTTGGTCTGCGCCAGGCTATCCATATAGATGGAGTCGAGCCGTGTTCCCGCGCTCTGCGCCAGGTAGGTCGTAATCCGCTCGCGCGCCGCCTCCGGGTCAGGCCGTTTGATGATGTGATAGCCGAACGGCGTCTCCACCACACCACTCACCGCGCCCGGCGCCAGGGTCCAGCCGGCGCTGTCGAAGGCGGTGACGAATTTTCCTTTGGGACTCGGCGGCAGGAAGCCGCGGTCGGCCTTGCTGCCGGGGTCCTCGGAGACCTGCGAGGCGAGCGAGCCGAAGTCAGATCCACTCTTGACCCGAGCCAGCGCGTTGGTCGCCTTACGGCGCGCGGCGTTGCGGACCTCGGGAACTGCGTTGGGCTCGACCCGGAAAAGAATATGCTGAAGAAGCCGCACCTGGTCGGCCTTGTACACGCTGTCCGCCGCATCGGGAGAGAACTTGGAACGGCGAGCCATCAGAGTGTCGTGCCAATGACTGCCACGCAGCTCGGCCAGCTCGGGCCATACCACCTGGGCGATCCCGGCCGAGTCGAGCGGTAGTTTGTTGTCGGCCGCTGCCTGGGCAAAGAGCGCGTAGTCGATCCAGATATTCGAGACAAACGTCGCGGTCTCGTGGCTGGGCTTGATGCCCTTGCCGGTGCTGAGGATCTGCCCCAGGCGCTCGGCCGAGAGCTTCTGACTGCCGGCTTCCGCAGCGACGTCCGCATGAGCGGAGAACAGATCCCGAGACTTCTCACAGGCCGACAGACCGGCAGACAGAACCAGCAACGAGAACAGCTTGGTACGACGATGCATTGTTGCTCCAGTAAAAGAAGTCGAGGCTCTAGAGTGTAAAGACCCTAGACCTCCTACGCCGCTTTCCTCAAGGCTCTCACGAGCGCCGGCACAATGGCCTCGCCACCCAAGCGCGTGAGACGCAGAGACAGTGGCACAGTGCGCCTGACTTCCGCCGCAAGCTGCACGTCATCGAGTGCGGAGGTCAGCCCGGCCAGCCTCGGTGTGGTGCCGGGGCGGAAGGTGAGGCGCGCCTCATCTCCCCGCACCAGCACATTCTGAAGCCCAAGGGCAGCACCCATGACACGGAGGCGGGCCATGTCCAGCAGATTTTCGGCCGCGTCGGGCAGCGGTCCAAAACGTTCCCGCAATTCATCGCGTAGCCCATCAATTTCGCCGGACTCGACGGCTCGCGCTAGTCGCCGGTACAGATCCAGCTTGACGTCGTCGTCCGGAACGTATCCGTCGGGCAGATGGGCCGGCCGATCCAGCACGACGTCTGGAGGCGCGGGCTGTTCCACGGCTCCCTGCCCGCGCAGGGCTCGAACCGTCTCCTCCAGCCACCGCATGTAGAGATCGAAGCCCACCGCCTGGGCGTGCCCCGATTGCTCGGCCCCGAGGAGGTTTCCCGCCCCCCGAAGCTCCAGATCCTTCAGGGCGATGCGATATCCCGCTCCCAGATCTGTATGATGCTCGAGGACCTTCAGTCGATCCTCAGCGTCCGCGTCGATGGTGTCCGGGACCAGCAGATAGCAGTAGGCTCGCCGGTGGCTCCGGCCGACCCGCCCCCGCAGTTGGTACAACTGTGCCAGTCCGAACCGATGGGCGTCATGCACGACCATTGTATTGGCGTTGGGTACGTCGAGGCCGGACTCCACGATCATGGTAGAGACGAGGATGTCCACCTCGCCGCCCACAAAGCGGCGCATGACTTCTTCGAGCTCATCGGCCGCCATCTGACCATGCGCCACTCCTACCCTGGCTCTCGGCGCCAGCGATCGCACCTTGGCGGCAATCGTATCTATGGTCTCGATCCGGTTGTGCACCGCAAATACCTGCCCGCCGCGGTCGATCTCCCGTGCGAACGCCTCCTCCAGCAGGGCGTCGTCCCACGGCTCCACGAAGGTCAGAATCGGCGACCGATCGCGCGGAGGAGTTTCAATGAGGGTGAGATCCCGGAGCCCGGCAAGAGAGAGGTGCAGTGTTCTCGGAATGGGAGTGGCCGTAAGGGTCAGGACGTCGACGGCAAGCCGCAGCGCTTTTAGGCGCTCTTTGTGCTTCACCCCAAAGCGGTGCTCCTCGTCTACCACCAGCAAGCCGAGATCCTTGAACACCACGTCCTTTGACAGCAGGCGGTGGGTCCCGATCACGATGTCGATCTCACCGGCCGCCAGCCGCGCCAGTACGGCCTTTTGTTCCTTGGCCGTGCGAAAGCGCGAAAGCACTTCGATCTTCACCGGGAAATCGGCGAGTCGCTCGATGAACGTCCGTCCGTGCTGCTCAGCCAGAATCGTGGTCGGTACCAACACCGCGACCTGCTTGCCTCCCTGTACGGCTTTGAAGGCGGCGCGAACTGCGATCTCGGTCTTGCCATAGCCCACGTCGCCGACAAGCAGTCGGTCCATAGGCCGAGGCTGCTCCATGTCGCGCTTGAGCTCCTCCGTCGCCTTTCGCTGATCCGGCGTATCCTCGTATAGAAAGCTGCTCTCCAGCTCGCGCTGCCACTTGGTATCGGGTGGAAATGGGTAGCCACCGGACACCTTGCGACGGGCGTAGAGATCGAGCAGCTCCGCGGCCATCTGTTTGATGGCGTGACGGGTCTTCTCGCGCACCTTCTGCCAGCTGCTGCCACCTAAACGATGAATACGCGGAGGCGCCCGATCCCCATCCTCTCCGGCGGCCCGGTAGCGCTCCAGCTGGTCGAGCCGATACAGCGGAACGTTCAACCGGTCGCCACCCTCGTACTCCACAATCGCGACCTCGAGCGTGGACTCGCCGACCGTGATGGTCTGAATGCCGCGGTACACGCCGATGCCATGCTCCAGATGCACCACATAGTCGCCCAGCGTCAGCGCTCCGGTAGCAGCTGAAGGAGCGGCCTGGCGATACCGGCGGGGACGGCGCAGGCGCCGAGCCCGGCGGAAGATCTCGTGGTCGGTGAGCACTCGAAGCGAGGGCATGACAAAGCCGCCGTCGAGTGCCCCGATCGCAAGGGTGGCGCCGTTGCGAGACCGCGCGCCGTCCTCGAGCAGCTCCTCCATGCGCTCGAGCTGTCCCTCGTTATCACAGAGAATCAGCGTCGCCGGGTCACCGCCGAAGAGAGATCGGAGCCGGTTGAGATCGCGGTCGATACGGTCAGGCGGGAAGAACCCGAACTGCAGATCGACCTTCTCGCCCCGCAACAAAAGGCGAGGAAATGCCTCGATCGATCGGCGCCAGACTTCCGGCGCCACGAAGATCGCATCCCGGCTTGGCACGTCCTCCCCCAGACGCCGGGCGACTTCCAGATGATGCTCCGCCTCACTCCATGCTCGGCTGACCTCATCGAGATCAGGGCCATAGGCCTCTTCGATGAGCAGTGTGTCGGCTGGCAGCAGCTCGAGAAGAGTGCGGCGGAGGGTTGGAGAGCCGGAGGGTCGGAGAGGCGGACGAACGACGGCTCCGCCACTCGGGCCCTCCGCCTCTCCATCATCGTCTTCTCTGAGCGCCTGCGTTGAAACCGGCAACACCGTGACGCTCGGCAGCTCCTCCAGCGACCTTTGGGTGGTAAGGTCGAAGCCGCGGACCGACGTGATGTCGTCGCCCCACCATTCGAGGCGCGCTGGTCCCGCCATGCCGAACCCGTATACGTCGAGGATCCCGCCTCGAACACTGAACTCCGCTACTTCGGTCACGGTCGCAACCCGGCGGTAGCCCATACTCTCGAGCGCCCCGGCCACCTCTCGCGGCGGCCGGCGCTCACCGCGAGCGAGATGCAGACGCATACGCTCCAGCGCCGCCGGCAGAAGCGTGCGCTCCATGGTAGCGCGTGCCGTGGTGACCAAGACCCGCAGGCGGCCTTCGAGCAGCGCCTGAATTGCCTCGGCGCGCTCCCCCGCGATCTCGTAGTGCGGCTCATCCTCACCGAGCGCCTCACGCTGGGGATACAGCGCGGTAGGCGCGTCCGTCAGGTGCGCGAGGTCCGCGAGCCAACGCTCGGCGTCTGCCGCGGTCGGAGCCACGATGGTGAGCAATCGCTGCGGGTAGGTCTCGGTCAGCCATGCGGCGAGTACCGCACCGCTGGAGCCGGGCAAACCACCCAGGCTCAGCGTGTGATTGCGGGCAGGCAAACGTTCGGCGAGGTCTCGCACCGCTGGCGTGCGGGCGAATGCATCGAGAACCGGCTTCAGCGTCACACTCTGCGTCTCCACGCGCTAGCCAGCCCCACCTCAGCCAGCCCCGCCACCAGGGCCAACCAGAGAAGTGGCCCCCTCAGATCGCCACGAGAGGCCGAGGAAAACGCGTCGCCGGCTGCATCCTCGAGCGCGACGATCCGGGCGCCCTTCCAGAGCCGACGTGCCTCCGAGTCGGTCGCGCGCGACAGATTCGACTCCCGTGCATCGGGATTGACGCTCATGGCGCCGACCGTGTCGCGCCCAGCGAGCAGGTAGAAAACTCCGGTCGCCGGTGGCTGAAACATTCCTCCGCCTTCGACTCTCCACTCCCGGTCTTCCTGCCGTACCGTGGTGACCTGATCCGGCAACGCCACTGGATCTCCCGGCGCACCCTGGCCCAACGCTACCTCACCGCGAGCCAGACGATTGAGCAGGACGTCCATGAACGGCATGAAGCCGGCCGACGTCGGTAGATCGGTCCACGCTGGGTCCAGCCGGCTGCCGAGGAGGATCACGCTCCCATCTCGCACGATCCAGGGCGCGCCGTTCACTGTCGCGAGCACGCCGCTCCGTCCGCTCGCGGCGGACTGAAGTGAGTAGCGCCGTGCGACCCGGCGCCGCCCGACCAGTGCGCCGCTATCGGTGAAAGTGGTCGCAGTGGAGGCATCTCCGTATTTCCAGGCTACGCCCCGAACACCCAACGCGCGATTTAGAGCACCCAGCTCTGCCGGATCGTTCGGCGGCTGCACCACAGAAGCACCTCGCCCCAGTCTGCCGAGCGTGACTTCCCCCCCGGGAACTATTCGCCTGTTCGCCGCGAGCACCTCGCTGGCCGCAGCGATGAACCGGCTGGTCGAGTCCCAGCGTACTCGTGCAAGAGGAGCGACGCGGATTGCCGCGACTCTCTGGTCGTCCAGCCTGAACTCGTCGGGATCGAGCGCCGTAGTAAGAGTCCACCAGCCGGACGGCACGCCGGGAACGTTCAGGGCCAGCACGCCGCCTACCCGACCGAGCGCTTGCCGGGGCGGCCGGTCGCCCAGCTTCGCGGCAACGGGGACTGATTCCGCCGAATCACCCACCAGAACCACTGAGACCCGGCCCCCGGCAGGGGACCACGGCTGGGTGCCGGTTTCGATCTGGCCGATGCCGACGTTCGGAGGAGGCGGAGAGGACGGGCGGCCGATCAGGAGCGGAGCCGACGGCAGAGCCGGAGACAGAGCGGTGGCCTGAAGGTCGCTGAGCAGGATGATCTCGCCCGAACGAATCTCGGAAGCGAGGACTTCACCGGCGGTCGAGATCGCAGTGCCGAGCTCCAGCCGCCTGGGCGACACAGTCAGTTGATCCAGGAGCTGCGCGAGGGAGCCTGCCTCGCCACGCCGCGGGACACCATCGGCGGTAATGAGCCACAGCGCGTCATCAGGAGTCGCCCGACTCAGCACGCCGCGCCCGGCCGAAATCAACTGAGCCAGCTGGGGAGACCCACCCGCCATGCTACCGCTGCTCGGGGAATTATCGAGAATCAGCACCAGCGCGGTGGGGGCGTGCCCTGCCACGCCCCGGAGCGGCGCCGTGGGCCCGGCAGCCGCCGTGACCAGCAGCGCCACAAGCAGTGTCCGCAGAAAGAGCAGGAGCCAGTTCTGGAGCTTCAGCCGCCGCTGGTGCTCACGGGTGGTGCTGACGAGATAGCGGACCGCGGGAAAGACCACGGTCGGCGGTTCACGTCGTGCGAGTAGATGAAGCAGAATGGGTATGGCAGCGGCGGCGAGCCCCGCCAGCACCCAGGGATGGAGAAAGCCGATCATGCCGAGCGTGAGGGGGGCGTCAGTGCCTCTCGAAGGACAACTCCGTAGGGGCTGTCGGTTGTGACACGATGGTAGGCGATACCATGGCGCCGGCAGGCCAAACGCCAGTGGCTGATAACCGCCTGGACGGTATCGCGGTAGGCGCCGGCCCAGTCCTTTGGCCTGAGGACCACTGCGGTCCGTGATTCTGGATCTTCGAAGCGGGCCTCCACCGGGCCTCCGAGCGTGAGCTCGCCGGGATCCATGATATGAAGCACCAGCACCTGGTGTCCACGATGTCGCAGGAAGCGCAGCGCCTTCAGTGCGAGACTCTGATCGAGCAGGAGGTCGGAGACGAAGATGACCAGCCCTCTCCGGTGCAGCTGGCTCATCACCCGTCGCAATGCGGGCTCTGCGGCGGTACCCTGTCCCGCCTGTACTTTCGAGAGGGTCGCGAGGAGTTGACGCCAATGGCTCAGCCGAGCTCGCGGAGGAGTGACGGAGCGGACGTCTTCATCGAACGTGATCAACCCGGTGGCATCACGTTGGCGAATCAACACCAGGGCGATAGCAGCGATGAGACGCTGAGCGTATGCGATTTTCGGGAGCACTGAGGCGGGAGATCCGGACCATGCCATCGAGCGGCTGACATCGAAGACCACCATGGCACGCAGGTTGGTCTCTTCCTCGAACTGCTTTACATACAACCGATCGTTCCGCCCGAGAATCTTCCAGTCGACATAGCGCAGCTCGTCGCCCGGTTGGTACATACGGTGTTCCGCAAACTCGACTGAGAACCCCCGTCTGGGGGAACGATGCAGCCCACTCAGGAAGCCCTCGACCACACCTTCGGTAATGAGCTCCAACCCGCCGAGCTTGGAGACCTCCATCGGATCGAGCAGGTCCAGCCGCCCACGACCGGTTGGCACGTCGGGTGTGTTCATGCCCGGCGCAACGTAGACGGGCGCCACTGGTGAAGTCAAACGGAATAATGTCATCCACTGGATACAGCCGATGACCTCACCCGGACATGAAGTCGGCTTCAAAGCCATCCGCAGTCACGCCTTATGCTCCGGGTTCATATTGGCATGACGTGTGCTGACATGCCGCGGATACGCTTGGAGGCTTCATGCACATCATCCTGGGACTGCTGCTCGCCGTGGTGCCGCAGCAGCCCTCCCCTGTCAGTGAGATCGGCCCGGGACACGATGCGCCGCGCCGGCAGCAGGCCGCGGCCCGCATCAGTGTGTGGGCTGATCGCGAGCAGCCGTACCGGCGGGGCGACGAAGCCAGGATCTCCTTCCGAAGCGAAGCCTCAGGACACGTCACTATCATGCGGGTGGATACCGACGGAAGACTTCACGTGCTGTTTCCGCGCGAGCCGTGGCGCCGGACGTTCGTACGGGGCGGCCAGACCCTGGAGGTTGCGGACAGCAGGGAACAATCATCCTTCCGGATCGACGACGCCCCTGGAATCGGCTACCTCTTGGCGGTTACGTCACAATTGCCCTTCGAATACGATGAGATCACCCGCGGTGATTATTGGGATTTTCGGGTGATCGGTGAGGGCAGAATCCGGGGGGATCCCTATGTTGCGCTCACGGATCTGGCCCGGAGAATTACCCCGCACGACAACTTCGGATATGACATAGCGCCATACTACGTCGGACGGCTATATGCGTACCCACGTTTCGTGTGTAACGAATGCCACTCGTACGCCCGACCCGAGCAGTGGGACCCCTACACGCAATCCTGCGTTCGCTACCGTGTCGTGATCTATGATGATCCTGCGTACTATCCGTACCGGTACAACCATGGACGAAACGTGGTACCCGCCCGGCCGCGCCGCCCGGCTGCGCGCTACATCTTCAGAGACGCCGAGCCGGGAGCCGAATACATAACGCGTGTGCGTCAACAGGAGAGCCATGAGCGGCGCCGCCGCGACGGCGATGGGGCGCGAACCAGCGCAGATGTTGGTGGACCTGGGGCCGTGCCGGCACCCCTTCCTGCTGAGCCCAGGACAGCGCGCCGAGCAGACGAGCAGGGGCCCGTGTTGCGCCGGGAACTGGCCAAACCGCAAGACCCTGGGCCGGTTGACGAGCGCCGGGCCGAGGGTCGAACAGATAAGAAGCGCGAAGACTCACCCCCCGAGGGGCTGCGCGCCCGAGACCGCGAGCCGAGGAAGGTTCCCCCGGTACAGCGTGGCGCCCGTGAGCCGCAGAGCACGGGTGAGCCGCAGTTGCGACGAAGGAAGCCCTAGTCGGGCTGAAACCGCACGCCGCTTTACTGCGTAGCTCCCACAGTGCAACGCCACCTCCCCTATTCTATTCTTTATCAACTCTGATCAGGATTTCGCATGCGGTGTTCGACCCTACTCGCCGTCCTCGTGTGGCAAGCTCTGCCCGGCATGGGTGCCGAGGCTCAAACAACCCAGCCGGCGGTCCAGGCCGCACGCTCGATCACGGCGGTGGATGTGGCGCGACGGATCGGTGTCATCGCAGATGATTCCATGCTGGGGCGTGATACGCCCAGCCGCGGCCTGGAGCTGACGGCAGCATACGTAGCGGGTCAGTTTCGGCGCTTCGGTCTCCAGACATCGGTTCAGCGCTATCCCATCACCCGGCGACGGCTGGAGCCGGAGCAGTCCCGGGTGGTCTTTTCCATCGCGGGCCGGGAGGAGTCGGCCAGCTTTACCAACGCAGCCGTCTTTCAGGGCGGCGTGGTACCGGAACAGCCGATCCGCTCCACCGCCATTCTGGTCGGCGGACCGCAGACCACAGAGTCGGTTGCTCGACTGGAGGTCCGCGACAAGGTGGTCTTGTTCGTGCCCCCGGCGAAGCCCGACCCCGAGGCTTTGCAGCAGGTACTCCGGGTGTTGTTCCTGGCAGATATTAAAGCACTCGTAATCCTGACCGATACGGATTCCGCCGCATTTGCCGCCTCGATACCCAGGCGGCATCCTGAACGCACTGTCATCGGAAACGGTCGGGGACGGCCCGCGATCGTCCAGGTGCAGGCTGGTGCGGTGAAAAACGCGCTCACGGCAGCGGGGGTGGACTTGACGACCATCCGGAACCAGTCAGCTTCGGTGGCTCGGGACCTTCCCCAGCTGCAGCTCGGTTTAGAAATGAAGGAGACCGTCACCTCATCACTGGCGGCGCCAAACTCAGTTGGAATCCTCGAGGGCACCGATCCCAAGCTCAAGAACGAGTACGTTGTGTTCTCCGCGCACATGGACCACATAGGGGTTACGCGGGGACAGCGTGACAGCATCAACAACGGAGCGGATGACGACGCCTCGGGTACGGTCGGAGTCATCGAGCTGGCCGAGGCGTTCAGCCAGCCGGGAGCGCGTCCCAAGCGATCGTTGATTTTTCTGACGGTGAGCGGCGAGGAAAAGGGGCTCTGGGGAAGCGATTACTTCTCGAACAACCCTCCGGTACCGGTGAAGCAGATCGTCGCCGACATCAACATCGACATGATCGGCCGCAACTGGCCTGATACCATAGTGGCGATCGGCAAGGAGCACTCGGACCTTGGTACGACGCTCAACCGGGTCAACGCGGCTCACCCAGAGCTGCGCATGACGGCCATAGACGACCGCTGGCCCGAGGAGCGCTTCTACTTCAGGTCCGACCACTACAACTTCGCCCGGAAGGGCATTCCGATCCTGTTCTTTTTCAACGGAGTACACGAGGACTACCACGAGGTGACGGACTCGCCGGACAAGATCAACAGCGAGAAGGAAGCGAGAATCCTGAAGCTGCTGTTCTACCTGGGACAGGAAGTGGCCAACGCACCGAGCCGTCCGAAGTGGAATCCGGAGAGCTATAAGGAGATTGTCGAGTAAGACAAACGGGAACAGCAACGACGTGCGGGCTAGGACAAACGTGAGCGGTGCGCGGGTGCCGAACATGCGCTACCGTCTTTCCGCTTACGCTCGTCCTAGTCCCCCTTACGCTCGTCCTTGCTCCTCACCTTTTCTTGTCCTCGCCACCTATCCTCGTAAGCAGGACGCCAGCGATGATGAAAACCGCACCCACGCCCTGGAGTGGTTGCGGTCGCTCACCGAGCAACAGCCAGGCACCAAAGACGGCGACCACGGGGGTGAGGCACATGTAGATGGCGGTGCGTGCACCCCCGATTGCCTTGACGCTGCGATTCCAGAGGAGGTACGCCACCACCAGCGACAGCACCGATGAATAGGCCACCGCCAGCCAGGCATTCGTGCCCACCATGCCCCACTCCAGCCGCATGACCTCCGGCAACCCAGCCAGAAGCAATCCGGGTGTGCCGGCGATCGTGGTGATCGCCGTGACCCGGAGCGGGCTCACTCCTTCGGGGACGCGCCTGAGGCCGACCGTGTAGCCGGCCCAGAACAGCACCGCCAGCACCGTCAGCAGATCTCCGAGAAAAGTCGCGCGCTCAAAGCCGACGCCACGCGTTGCGATGACCAGAACCACGCCCGCCGTTCCCAGAGCGATCCCACACCACATTCGAGTCGTGATCCGCTCGAGCCCGAGAGTACCGGCCATCAGGGCCACGACCGTTGGAACGGTAGACAGAATCAGCGCGCTATTCGTGGCTGTCGTTCGAGCCAGACCGAGCATGAAGGCGAGCTGGTAGCAGGTGTTGCCTACTACCCCGAGCACAACCAGTTGCATGAGTGCTCGGCGCGGGAGAGCCACGGAGCCCTCAGTGACGCGGATGATGATCCAGAGCAGCGCACTCGAGACCACGAACCGAATAGCGGTGAACGGCAGCGGAGCCAGCTGATCGAATGCTGACTTGGTGACGCTGAAATTCATTCCCCAGATCAGGCACACGAGCAGCATGCCCGCGTCTTGCGAGGTCAGAACTCTCCGGCGGGGCAGCGGGGCAGCAGGACGGTTCGACGTCTCGGGGATAGTCGTGGACATTGGGCTAAAGAGTAATCACAGATCTTGAATCCGCCTTCACTGCCCCGCTGCCCTGCTGCCCCGCTGCCCTTATCTTCCCCCCATGTCTCAGGCCAAAATCCGGAACTTCTGCATCGTCGCCCACATCGACCATGGCAAATCCACTCTGGCGGACCGGCTCATCGAAGCCACCGGCGCGGTCGAAAAGCGTCAAATGCGGGAGCAACTCCTCGATACCATGGACCTGGAGCGGGAGCGCGGCATCACGATCAAGCTGAACGCCGTCCGGATGAGCTACATCGCCGTGGAGGGCACCAGCTATGAGCTGAACCTGATCGATACGCCCGGCCACGTGGACTTCACTTACGAGGTGTCACGCTCACTCGCAGCATGCGAGGGTGCCATTCTCGTGGTCGATGCGTCGCAGGGAATTCAGGCGCAAACACTCAGCAATCTCTTTCTCGCGATGGATGCCGGACTCGAGATCATCCCAGTTCTCAACAAGATCGATCTTCCCGGAGCAGAGCCGGAGCGCCGGGCGGAAGAGATCATGAATCTGATCGGTGCCAAGCGGGAGGAGATTCTGGCCGTCTCCGCGAAGGAGGGAACCGGAGTGCCGGCGCTGCTGGAGGCAATCGTCGCACGGGTTCCGCCGCCTCGCGGTCGGCGGGAGGCGCCGCTCCGGGCTCTGATCTTCGACTCCTACTACGATCGTTATCGCGGGGCCGTACCCAGCATCCGGGTGGTGGACGGGGTCATTCGGGAAGGCACCGAAATTGTCTTCGGGGCGCACCAGGACGAGGTGCACCACGTCGATGAGGTGGGCTACCTCCAGTTGGGGCAGCATCCGACGGATCAGCTGGAAGCAGGAGAGGTCGGCTACATAGTGGCGAGCTTACGCGACGTACGTGATGCCCGTGTGGGTGACACGATTCTGGATGCTGCAAACCGGGCCACCGAGCTCCTGCCTGGCTACCGCGATGTCAAGTCGATGGTGTTCGCTGGTGTATACCCCACCGACTCGGAGCAGTACGAGGGACTTCGTGATGCACTGGAGAAGCTGAGGCTGAACGACGCCAGCCTGCACTACGAGCCGGAGTCATCCACGGCCCTGGGGTTCGGGTTCCGCTGCGGCTTCCTTGGCCTGCTCCACATGGAGATCGTGCAGGAGCGGCTGGAACGCGAGTTCAACCTCGATCTGATCACGACGGTCCCCACGGTGGAGTACCACGTGTATAAGACCGATGGGGAGCAACTGCTCCTCGAGAACCCCAGCAACCTGCCTGATCCCGCCAATATCGCCCGAATCGACGAACCGTACGTGAAGGCCCGCATCATGGCCCCAGCCGAGTATATCGGTGGGATCATGAAGCTGGGCCAGGAGCGACGCGGGGTCTACAACGGCATGCACTACATTGACACCGCCCGGGTCGAGTTCGACTTCGAATTCCCGCTGGGTGAGATCGTGCTCGATTTCTACGATAAGTTGAAGTCGCTGAGCCGGGGATACGCCTCCCTGGACTATGAGGCAGCGGATTACCGCGAGTCCGATCTGGTCAAGCTCGACATGCTGATCAACGGTGATGCGATCGATGCCTTCAGCGTCATCATCCATCGCGACAAGGCGCAGGAGTGGGGCCGCAAGGTGGCAGAGAAGCTGAAGGAGCTGATTCCGCGACAGCTGTACCAGGTGGCGATCCAGGCAGCCATCGGAAACAAGGTCATCGCACGCGAGACGATCTCGGCGTTCCGGAAGGACGTGCTCGCCAAGTGCTACGGCGGCGATATCACCCGCAAGCGCAAGCTCCTGGAAAAGCAGAAGGAAGGAAAAAAGCGGATGAAACAGATCGGTGCCGTGGAGATTCCCCAGGAGGCGTTTCTGGCCGTGCTTCAGGTGGACTAACTGCGTGAACGGTGAACAGTGAACAGTGAACAGGAAAAAGACCGCGCATCAACGGTCGAAGGATCGGGTGGTACGACGCCCCGTTCACCATCAAGTTTTGACCCACGCTGTTTAGTAGTACAAACCGCTTTCCTTGGCGACGTGGTCCTCACCACCCCGCTGCTTTCGGTGCTGGCCGAGCGGCATGGACCGGTGGACGTGGTGACCACGCCGGCAGCCGGAAGCTTGCTGGAAGCGCATCCGGCGGTCCGCTCGGTGATCCGCTATGACAAGCATGGCAGAGACGGCGGGATCTCCGGCCTGTGGAATCTGTCCCGGGAGCTCCGGAACCGCCGCTATTCCGTGGTGTACCTCCCGCACCGGTCGCTCCGCTCTGCCGTTCTTGCTCTGCTCTCGGGAGTCCGCGAGCGAGTAGGCTTTACCGGCACCGCCGCCGCCATCAGCTACACCCGGCGAGTGCCGCGTCCTGTGGAAGGTCACGAAGTCGAGCGACTGCTCGCGTTGTCGCCGGACTCGAGTCGGACTGCGGCTGTCAGCCTGGGCCTTACCGCCGACGACCATCGGCAGGCCGAGCGGTGGCTCGAGCGGAACGCCATTGCGCCTGGCTTCGTCGCGCTGGCGCCGGGTTCGATCTGGGGCACGAAACGCTGGCCGTACTACGCTGAGCTGGTCGAACATCTTGGCCGTCCATGCGTCGTCATCGGCTCTGCCGCGGACTGCGACCTGGCGGACAGCATCGTGACCGCTGCTCCCACCCGGGCGGTCAGTGCCGCGGGAGCGCTGGGACTCCGCGCCGCGGCGTCATTGATCGGCCGGGCCGCAGTGCTGGTCACAAACGACTCGGCCCCGCTTCATCTGGCGACCGCCGTGGGAACACCTGTCGTGGCAGTGTTCGGGCCGACAGTCCCGGCGTTCGGCTTCGGCCCGAGAAGAGCGGGTGATTTGACTCTCGGGGTAGAAGAGCTACCGTGCCGTCCCTGTTCGAAGCACGGTCCTGAGACATGCCCATTGGGACATCACCGGTGCATGCGTGATCTGTCTGTGGAAACCGTGGCCGCGGCGGTAGCTGCCGTCCTCACTGCGGAGGAGTCGCGTGCGATTTGTCCTCGGAATTGATATCGGGGGAACCAACCTCGTCGTGGGCAGCGTGGCCGAGGACGGCTCGGCGCTGCACGCCCTCGGCACCGAGCCCACTGGTGCGGAAGCGGGCGAGCGCGACGTACTCGACCGGTTGATCGCGCTGGCCCAGCGAACTATCGCACAAACCAAGCGTGAGGTGCCGGGAGCCGAGATCGTCGGTGTAGGAGTCGGCGCGCCGGGTCCACTCGATACCAAGAGTGGAATCGTTCTGCTGACGCCGAATCTCGGCTGGGTCAACATGCCTTTGCGCTCGATCATCCACGACCGGCTGAAGCTGCCCGCTTCACTCGATAATGACGCGAACTGCGCCGTGCTGGGCGAGTGGTGGAGAGGTGCCGCGCGCGGTACGCGCAATGCCATAGGAATCACTATCGGCACCGGGATCGGCGGCGGAATCATTCTCGACGGCCAGCTCTATCACGGCTCGTCGGACTGCGCCGGGGAGATAGGCCATACCACGATCGACAGCGAAGGCCGCCGGTGCAAGTGCGGCAATTACGGCTGCCTGGAGGCGTATGCATCAGGCCCCAACATCGCGCTTCGAGCCTGTGAGGAGATCAATGCAGGAGCGGAAAGCCGGCTGGCAAAGTACGTGGATGGCGACCTCAAGCGCATCACCGCGCAAACCGTGTATCAGGCCGCGCACGACGGCGATGAGCTGGCCATGGATGTCGTCAACGACACCGCCAAGTTTCTGGGAATCGGGATCGCCAACCTCCTGAACATCTTCAATCCCGAGGTTGTGGTCGTCTGCGGCGGGGTGACGCTGGCGGGAGAGCATCTCTTCGCTCCGCTCCGCCGGGAGGTGGCGCGCCGGGCATTCAAGCCCGCCGTGAGTGTGTGTCGCATCGTTCCGTGCGAGCTGACCGGTACCGCTGGTGTCTACGGCGCGGCCAAGGCGTTTCTGGATCAGCATGCCTAAGGTCGGAATCGTCGGGTCGCTGGTGTGGGACTTGATCTACGGACGAGATCCGCTGGCTCCGCCGGTCGAGGAGTGGGGTGGCATTGCCTACGCGCTGGCCGGACTCGACGCGAGTCTGCAGCCGGATTGGGAGATCGTGCCGCTCATCAAGGTGGGCCGCGACCTCAGCCGCGAGGCGCAACAGCTGTTGAACAGCTTGACGCGGCTCGCCCCTGGCGCCCGCTGCGTGGAGGTGACGGCCCCGAACAACCGGGTCGTGCTGCACTATCAGTCCAGCGAGCGGCGCTGCGAACGTATGGCCGGTGGTGTGCCCGGCTGGACCTGGTCCGAGCTGGGGCCCATGGTACGCGATCTCGACGCGGTGTACGTCAACTTCATCTCCGGCTTCGAACTGTGCCTGGGAACCGCTCAGGCACTGCGGCACGGCTTCCGCGGCCCGCTCTACGCTGACTTCCACAGCCTGTTCCTCGGCATGCAGCAGGACGGAATGCGGGTGCTTCGGCCGCTGGAGCACGCGGCGGACTGGTTCGCGTGCTTCGATGTTCGTGCAGCTCAACGAGGATGAGATGCGCCAGCTCTCCCCCGATCCCTTGAGTCTCTCTGCGCAGGCGCTGGATGCCGGGGTGTCGTTGCTGGCCGTGACACTAGGTCCGAAAGGCGTCGCCTATGTGGCGGCACCGGGGTTTGATGGGCTAGCCGGACGGCGGGGCGGGCCTGACAACACATCCCTGCCCCGCCACCCTGCTGCCCGGCTGTCGATCCGCTCCGCGCTCATCAAGGCGCCCGTCGTCGAAACTCTGGATCCTACCGGCTGCGGAGATGTATTCGGCGCCGCCGCGTTCGCGCGGCTACTCGCGGGCGACTCAGTCGAGGTGGCCTTGCATCATGCTGCCCGAGTGGCGGCACGAAACGCTGGATTCCGGGGCGCAAGCAGTCTGGCGAGCCATCTCCGGGGTGAGCTGGTGACTCCGTGACGCGGGTGATCGAGGTCCCCGCTCACTTTGACGACCGCAGCTTCGATACCTTTGCCGCCGGATTCGGTGAGTGGCCGCCGCCGGAAAAAGTGCTGGTCGACGCGCGGGGAACTCAATGGGCGTCGCCCTATGGCCTCATCGGCATACTGACCGCGGGCCAGGCGCTCTCCGAAGCGAAGTGCGAAAAACCACTGCTCACCGTACCCACAAGCGACGAGGTGAAGCGGTACTGGGCTCGCGCCGGGTTCTTCAGTCAGGCCGCCGAGCTGTTCGAGCTGCACGGCAAGGTTCCGCGCGCGGCCACCACTGGTCCGTCCGATGTGCTGCTCGATGTGACGCCGGTCCGGGCATCCGAGGATGTTCACGGTGTGGTGCACAAGATTTCGGAAGGGGCCTCGCGAATTCTGCACGGCGAGCTTGGCCTCGAAATGAAGGCCACGCTGCGCTTCAGTATGGCGCTTTCGGAGGCCTGCCAGAATATTGTGGAGCATGCCGGCACCAGCGGCTGGGTTGCGGTCCAGGCGTATACCTTCCGTCGCAGGCTGGGGCGGCGCGTTGTGGTGATCGCGGTCAGCGATGCGGGCGTCGGCTTTCGACGGTCATTGGAAAGCGCGCACGCCAAGCGTTTCGGTGAGCGCTGGGGGGACGGAGCGGCGCTGGAGGCGGCACTCATCCAGAACGTAAGCCGCTTTCGCGACCCGGGCCGGGGACAAGGCCTCGCCTTCATCAAGCGGTTTCTCGACCAATGGGAGGGAAAAATCTCCATTCGGAGCGGGACCGCGCGTTTATCTATCGTACCGCCGTGGGATGAAGACGTCCCCATGAGCGACCATCTGCCCTACTTTCCCGGGGCTCAAGTGCAGATCATCATTCCCGCCCAGGAGGCAAAGAGCCGGTGATTCAGACGATTCGGGTTGGACTCCTGCTGCGCGAGGCGGTTGCGGCTCCTTACCGCAACCTGGTGACTCGGCCGACGGGAGCCGCGGTAAGAACCCGAATCGAGGCAACGCTCGCCGACTCCAATTGTCTCACTGCCCTGCTGGATTTTTCCGAGATCGAGCTGGTCGACCTGAGCTGCGCCGATGAAGTCGTTGCGAAGCTCCTCCTCACTGTACGTACCGCCTACTTCGTGGTGCTCCAGGGCCTGCGTGAGGATCATCACGAAGCCATAGACCATGTTCTGACACACCATCGACTCGCGGTCGCCGCCGTCCCACCCGGCAGCCATGCCCCCCGTCTCCTCGGATGGGTCCCGGCCGGCTCCCGTGAGGCCTTCTCCTTGATCTCTGAGACCGGGCCGCTCGATGTCGCCGGACTGTCGCGTGGTCTGGGTTGGACCCTGGCTCGCAGCCGGGAAGTGCTGGGCAACCTTACCCTTCATCGGCTGGTCCGGCCGGTAGGCGAGTTGTACTACCCGCTCCAGACCGCATGAGCCGGCCCCAGCTGGGCCTTTCCACCATCGCGATTCATGGTGCACCCCACCGCCGGCCCGACTGGAGCCCGGTAGCCCCCGCATTGCAGCAAAGCAGCACCTTCACGAACCCGGTCGGGTCGCAGGACGAGGTGCTCTACAGCCGGTACGGGAACAATCCGAACCAGGTCGATCTCGCCCGGAAGTACGCCTTGCTGGAGGGCGCCGACGCCGCCGTATTCGTGGCCAGTGGAATGGGGGCTACCGCACTGGCTCACCTGGCCGTGCTCAGGCCAGGCGACCATCTCATCTCCAGCACCTGGATTTACGGCGGCACCCAGAAATTGTTCGATGAAGAGCTGGGCCGATACGGGATCGATGTCACCTACGTGAGCCCGGATCAGCCCCGGATGTGGCGGAAGTCGATCCGCAAGGCGACTCGCGCCATCTTCGTCGAGACACCGACCAATCCTCTGATGCGGGTCATCGACATGGGCCCCATCGCGTACGCTGCCGAAGAACACGGCCTTGCCCTGCTGGTGGACGCAACGTTCGCCAGTCCGATCAACTATCGGCCGCTGGAACACGGTGCCGACGTCGTGATCACCAGCGCGACCAAGTACCTCAACGGCCACAGCGACGTCATCGCGGGCGTTGTCGCGGGGTCGGCTTCGTTCGTCGAGGAGGTCATTCGTTTGATGCGGCTGTGGGGCCAGGCGATCGATCCACACGCGGCGTGGTTGATCGATCGAGGCATGCGCACGCTGGCGCTTCGCATGGAACGGCACAACAACAATGGCATGGCGGTGGCACAGTGGGCCGAGCAGCACCCGGGAGTTTCCAAAGTCCACTATCCAGGGTTGCCCTCCCACCCGGATCACGCCCATGCCAAGACCGTGCTGGCCGGCTTCGGCGGCATGGTGGGACTCGAGCTCAAGGGTGGTGCCAAGGCCGCCGAGCGAATGCTCAAACGTCTCAAGCTGATCACGCATGCACCGAGTCTCGCGGGTGTGGAGACACTCGTCTCCGAGCCGCGGCTCACCTCGCACAAGAGCATCGGACCTGAAGGACGCACGAAGATCGGAATCCCCGACGGCTTCCTCCGTCTCAGCTGCGGCATCGAGGACGCCGCGGACATTATCGGGGACTTGGAGCAGGGGCTTAAGGGTGAGAGGTAAGAGGTAAGAGGTAAGAGGTAAGAGGTGAGAGGTGAGAGGTGACAGGTGAGAGGTACGGCGTTTATAGGGTCTGATGCGCGCCTTCTTGGTGGCCGAAGTTGTGCGTGGCAGTAATTCTTTGTGTAGATGCGAGACCACAAGAGCCTACTAGCGTGGCAGGAGGCCAGAGCTGTGGTTCTCGTGGTGCTGCCTGCTATACGCCAGTTGAAGTACTCATATGCAAATCCAGTATTCTCCCAATTGCAACGAGCAGCTCTCTCGGTCCAGTTGAACATCGCTGAGGGCTATGCCCTCAAAACCTCGAAGCGCTTCCGTAACCATTTGGATATTGCGTATGGCTCGGCTGTCGAAACAGCAGAGCTCCTAGAGCTTTGTGGCGACCTCGATCTCCTTACAACCGAGATGATCACTGTCACGCTCCAACGGTGCCGACATTGCCAGCAACTGCTCCGAGGGCTCATCAAACACGTGACATGACTGAACCAGCTTCGGCCAATCACACCTTCCCCCTCTCACTTCTCACCTCTCACCTCTCACCTTATAATCCGCACGTGATCCGCTTTACAAACGTTTACAAAGCCTATCCCAACGGTGCCATGGCCCTGAAGGACGTGACCTTTCACGTCTCGAAGGGGGAGTTCGTCTTCCTGACCGGCCACTCCGGAGCCGGCAAGTCCACCATCATGAAGCTGCTGTTTGCCGAGCAGCAGCCCAGCGGCGGCGAGGTGCGCGTCTCGGGATACAATGTGAGCTCGCTTCGTCCCGACGATGTGCCGCGTCTGCGGCGCCGGCTGGGCGTCATCTTTCAGGATTTCCGCCTGCTCGAGGATCGCACCGCAGAGGAGAACGTGGCGTTTGCACTGGAGGTGACCGGGGCCCGCAACGACACCATCGCTGCCCGGGTCATGCGCGTGCTCACGCAGGTGGGGCTCTCGGCCAAGAGCCGGGCATATCCCCGGGAGCTTTCAGGCGGCGAGCAGCAGCGCGTCGCCATCGCACGTGCACTGGTCAACGACCCCGCCATCCTCCTGGCGGATGAGCCGACCGGGAATCTGGACGAGCGCGCCACGCGCGGCGTGTTCCAGCTGCTCCGCGACATCAACAATGGTGGCACGGTCGTGGTCATGGCGACGCATGATCTGGATCTCGTGCGGCAGACGGTCTACCGCACCATCGAAATGCGGGATGGTAGCCTGGTGTACGACAGCGATGTCGACGAAGCGGCGGCCCAGGCTACGTGAAGCTCCTCACCCGGGAAGCATTGCTGTCCTTTCGACGGGCTCCGCTGCTCTCGGTGCTCTCCGTCACGACCATCGCCTTCTCTCTGTTCACGGTGGGGCTGTTCGGGCTTGTCGCCATCAACTTGCGGGAAGCGCTCAGAGGCCTCGAGGAAAGAGTCGAAATCGTGGCCTACATTTTCCGAGGCACACCCTCGGAGACGATCGCGATCGCTACCCAGGACATCACCGCGTTCCCCGAGGTCCGGGACGTGAGCTATGTGAGCGAGGAGGACGCGCTGCGGCGCGCGCGCGCGGAGCTGGTGGAGTTTCGCGATGCGTACCGGGATCTGCAGGTGAATCCCCTGCCCGCCTCCATCGAGGTACGGCTCAAGGAAGGATACGGGGATGCATCCACGGTGGCGCGGGTCGCCGAGCGGCTCAAGGGCTTCGGGTTCATCGACGACGTGCGTTTCGGGCGGGAGTGGGTCCAGAAGCTCGATCACCTGCGGAATCTGACAGGTGTGGTGGGCCTGGTGATCGGACTGGCATTCGCGGCCGTCGCGGTCGTGATCATCGGCGTCACCATCCGCCTCACCATCCTACAACGGGCGCGCGAAATCTCCATCATGCGACTGGTGGGCGCAACGAACTGGTTCATTCGCGGCCCCTTTCTCCTCGAAGGCGCGCTGAAGGGGCTGCTGGGCGGACTACTCTCGCTGGTGCTCTGCTACGCCGGGTACCTGCTCTTCCGCGACAACAGCGGTGGCACCCTGTCAGGCCTGATCTTCTTCGGTCCCCAGCACATGATCCTGATCATCCTGTTCGGAATCTTGCTGGGATTGGGCGGCAGCATGGTGAGCGTGGGAAGGCATCTTAGGCATGTGTAGAGGCAGCGGGGCAGCGGGGCCGTGGGACAGCTTACTCCTTGGCCTGACAAAGCTCCGCTTCCTGATAGCAGCCCCGCTGCCCCGCTGCCCCGCCCGCGCGCTGGCGATCGTGGTAGCCTTACTCGCCTCGTCAATCGTCGCGCACGCCCAGCAAACGCCGGATCTCGACGAATCGCGCCGTCGTCTGGAGGAGATTCGGGCAGAGCGCGATCGGCTGGAGCAGCAACAGCGGAGGTTGCAGGGACAGGTCCACGACGTGAACGACGAGCTGAGCAATCTGGAACGGCAGCGCGAATCGACCCACCGGATCGTCAACGAGATCGAGCGACAGATCGGAGGACTTGCCTCTCAGCTCGATCGCTCCAGCGCCGAGCTCATTCTGGCTCAGGATAACCTGGCGGAGCGGCGAGCGGTGCTCGAGCGCCGGCTGGTCGACATCTACAAGCGCGGCAAGCTGCACACCTTTCAGGTCCTGCTTACGGCCGAAGGCTTCGGCGACCTGCTCAGCCGGTATAAGTACCTGTATTTGACGAGCCAGCAGGATCGGTCGCTGGTGGACGACGTCGAGAAGCTGCGCAACCGTGTGGTCACCCAGCGCAACAGCATTCTGAACGTACGAGGCGAGCTCGACCGCCGTCGGGATGAGCGAGAGGCGGAGTTCAGCAAGTACAGCGCCCTGGCGTCCGAGCGCGCTCGCAAGCTTCAAACCCTGCAGCGGTCCGCCCGAAGCACCGAGCGGCGACTCACCGAGCTCCAGAAGGACGAGGCTCGCTTGAACGGGTTACTCGCGTCGCTCGAACGCGCCCGTCGGGATGAGCTCGCACGCGGCGCGCTGCGGGGCACTGTCACCACTCCGGGCTCGATCACCACCGCGGACTTGGGGAAGCTCGATTGGCCGGTTGAAGGCGGAATCGTCTACCGGTTCGGCCGGGATACGCTTCCCAGCGGCGGCATCATCCGCTGGAATGGTGTAGGCATCGCGGCAACGCTGGGAACACCGGTGAAGGCGGTGGAGACGGGAACGGTGCGGCTGGTGGGGCAGTTCGGAACCTACGGCCTCACCGTCGTCATCGAGCACGGCAACGGCTACTACTCGGTGTACTCCCACCTCGAGTCAGCCGCGGTGAAGCTCGGTAATACCGTCAGCAAAGGTGGGGTGATCGGAAAGGTCGGTGGCGAGAACTCGGATTACGGACCGCACCTGCACTTCGAGATTCGGGGAGAAAATCAGATTGCGCTGGATCCCACCACATGGCTACGCAGGCGGTAAGCTCCACCCGTAGCGTTACACAGCTACTCCGATCCGCTCTCCTGTCTGTGCCTTCCCGCGCATCAGCGCTGCTTCCAACATCCCGTAGAGCTCATCGCTCTCGGAAACGGCCGGGTGCGGGTAGGTGACGATCCCGGCGCTGAAGCGCGGGTGCTCCAGTCGGGGGTCCGCGTCAGAGGGAACCACCGCCAGCCGCTCCCGAACTCGGAGAACCGACTGGCGGGCACCGGTTGGGCCCGTCTCGGGGAGCACGATGGCGAACTCATTCGGACCGTAGTCTGCTACGAAGTCAGGCACTCGAAGCTCGCGCCGCAGGGCTTCCGCTACCTCGCGCTTCAGCCGCTCCGCCGCCTCGGATCCCTCACGCTCGCGCACGCCATCGAGCTCGTCTACACCCAGGAGGATCAGGCTGAAGCTCAGGGAGTACCGCCGTGCCCGCTCGAACTCCTCCCGGACCCGCCGCTCCAGTGTCCGCCACCCTGAGGCCTTGGCGGCGTCCCCGGATTCTTCCGCGCTGCCGCCTGGTGCATCCGGTTCAGGATTCTCGCTGGAGGCGCTCAGCGTCCGTACCTGACGTGCACGGATGTGGGCGTGCAGCCGCGCGCAGAGCTCAGGAAGATGAATAGGAGCGGACAGGGCATCCTGGGCGCCCAGTCCGATTGCGGTGGCAGGAGCGTCTCGATCCGGCGCCGCGATGAGGACGATCCGTGGGGGCAGAGCTTCGCCGGGTCGGTCACTGGATGTCAGCAGATGGCCCAGGGATGGTTCGGTGATATCGTTCAGCGTCAGGAGAACGGCATCCGGTTCAGGATCGACCGAGGAGGTCGGTGCGCTCCAGTAGTTGAAAGCCCGCACTGGCGAGTGCCCGCTCCAGACCGGCTGGACGCGCGGACCGATCACCAATGAGGAGCACCGTCGGTCGGGCCGACGGCGCGGACTCCGGAATCACGTGGGGCTGAGGAAGAAATGCATCAGCTTAGTCAGTCGGACCTTCTGGGTGCCCATGTTTCCTCGCAGGGTGGTGTTCAAATGGCACCGCTCAGAGGCAAGATGATTGGGGCAACCACGATCCAGGTATTCACGAAAACGCCGAGCCAATGGCGAGAGCCGGACATTTCCGCCGAGGCGTGCGATGCATTCCGGAAGGAATATGAACGCCACAAGATGTCCAGTATAGTGGCGCATGATTCGTATCTTATCAACCTCGCATCTCCGGACCGCACCCTGAGTGCTCGCTCGGAGGCCGCTTTCAAGGGCGAGCTCCGAAGGTGCGTCGCGTTCGGAATTCCGTATCTGGTATCACACCCCGGCAACTATATGGACCGGCGGGCAGCCGGCCTCAAGCGGAACGCGGCCGCGTACACCCGGTGCCTTCGAGCGGTGCCCGGATCGCCCGTCATACTACTGGAAACGACCGCGGGCTGCGGGACCGCCCTGGGTTGCACCTTCGAAGAGTTGGCGCTGCTTCGCGCCGCGATCGGCGAGGATGTTCGTCACCGCGTCGCGTTCTGCGCCGATACCTGCCACCTCTATTCGTCAGGCTACGATCTCCGGAACGACTACGATGGCGTGTGGCGAGCGTGGGAGGAGATCCTCGGCCTGGACAAGCTCCTCTGCCTGCACCTGAACGACTCGAAGACGAAGTTCGGCTCCGGGGTGGACCGCCATGAGTTGATCGGCGAAGGCTCGCTGGGCCCGGAGCCATTCAGGCGAATCATGACTGATCCCCGGCTGGCTCACGTCATCAAGATTATCGAGACTCCCAAAGGCGACGACTGGCGGAAAACCGACCGTAGGATGCTCCGGAGGCTGCGCCGCTACGCGCGCGGCACCGCAGTTCCGCGTTGACCCGGTCCTCGGCTGGGGCGATACTTGCCTGGATGCGAGCCTTGTCGATGGCGTTGCTTCTCACTCCCGTTGCGATTGGGTCCGGTCTGCATGCACAGGTCGACTTCACTGCGCGCGCGGGAGTTACATGGGCAACCCCACTCCTCCGCGACGACATAATCGAAGAGGTCGAGTTGCGACAGAAGCTCGCGCCGACTCTGGTCCTGGGTGCATCGCTGCCCATCGCCCCGCGATATGATGCCGGACTGGAGCTGAGCCTGACGAGCTCGGGCTACCGAGCCAGCGAGAGCGGCGCTACCACCGACCTCGGTACCGTTCGCACCGGCAGCGCCACTCTCGGTCTCCATGGCCCGGTCTCCGGGAGCTTGCGATGGAGAGCCGGCGCCGGCCTGCTCCGGTACTTCCCGAAAGACGAGGCCGGCATTTTCCAAAGTGGTGGTACAACCCGATTCCTGGCGGGAGCCGGTATTGACTATCGCCGTCCCATGAGCTCGAACTGGCAGCTGATCGCCTCTCTGCGCTACGATTTTCACCGGTTCACGACCGAGGAGCTTCAGTCACGTGGCTTTAGCCAAAGCCAGGGGGTACAGCGAATCTCTGCCACGGTCGGTGTGGCGGGGGGTTCGCGGTGAGGCGATCCGCCCATCTTGGACTCTCGATCGCGGCGGGCGTGCTTCTAGTCGCGTGCGCAGACATCGCGGCGCCCAGCCGAGGCAATGCGTATGAATGGCGCCGCATCGTACCCAGCGGCAGCGGCGTGGATACGCTGAGCTTCCACTGGGCTGGAGCCGACCTGCCAGTCCGCTTTTGGGCCGAGGACTCCTTGAACCTTCCGTCCCACGTTCAACAGGGTATCGCGGGGTGGGAGGCGGTGTTCCTGTACGGCGAGTTCAGCGGGACGCTGGTGTCGGATTCGAGCACAGCCGATGTCATCGTTCGGGTCGGCATAGCCCCGAAGGGTGGATTCTCCATCTCCCGACTCGCCGCCACGGCGCCTGAATGCCAGGGAGCCACGGACGTCGAACTCACGCCCGCTGGCAACGAGATCCTCCGGCCCATCCGGGTCTACCTCGACCCGCGGTTTGCTCCCGGGTCACCTGGGATTGACGAGTGCTTCGCGTTGACCACGATGCACGAGATCGGTCACGCGCTTGGGATTTTCACGCACTCGCCTGATCCCGAAGACCTCATGTACGCCGACCCGGTCGTCTCGGCGATCAGCCGGCGGGATCGTTCTACCGCGGAGCTGGCGTATCACACTCCGCCCACTCTATCCATCGAGCCGCGATGAGGTTGCACAGAGTGCCGGGGCCGTCGAGATTTGACCCATGACAGCCGAAACCACCGCTGCCCCGCGCGAAAACCTCACGCTTGTCGAGCACGGCCTCTTTCCCATTCGCATTCACGCGAACCTCACGCCACCCCAGCTTCTGGAGCACGCCGTCCGCCGAAGCGAGGGTGTGTTGACCAATTACGGCGCGTTTGCCGCGATTACCGCTCCCCATACTGGCCGCTCTGCCAAGGACAAGTACCTGGTAGAGGAGCCCGGAACGCGCGACCGGATCTGGTGGGAGAAGAACGCGCGCCTGGAGCCAGAGGCGTTCGAGCGGCTGCAGGAAGACGTGCGAGCCTATCTGGATGCGCGCGAAGTGTTCGTGCAGGACCTGTTCGCCGGTGCCGATCCGGCATACCGGCTACCCGTCAGATTCATCACGCCGAATGCGTGGCATGCGCTGTTCGTCAGAAATATGTTCATCCGCGCTGTTCCGGCCGAGCTGGCGCAGTTTCGTCCGGGATTCACCGTTCTGCACGCTCCCGATTTTCAGGCTGATCCCGAGCGGCACGGAACCCGTACCGGCACGTTCATCGTCATCAACTTCGCCAAGAAGGTCGTGCTGATCGGTGGAACCCGGTACGCGGGCGAGATGAAAAAATCGATCTTCACCGCGCTCAACTATATCCTGCCGGGTCGCGGGGTAATGCCGATGCACTGTTCGGCCAACGTGGGCAGGTCAGGAGATACCGCGATCTTCTTTGGGTTGTCGGGCACAGGAAAGACGACGTTATCGGCTGACCCGAGCAGGCAGCTCATCGGGGACGACGAGCACGGCTGGAGTGACCGCGGCGTCTTCAACTTCGAGGGTGGTTGCTACGCCAAGGTAATCCGGCTCCGGCCGGACACCGAGCCCGAGATCTACCGGGCCACCCAGATGTTCGGCACCGTGCTGGAAAACGTAGTGCTCGATCCGGCTGCCAGGACCGTTGATTTCGATGGCGACAGCATCACTGAGAACACCCGCGCGTGCTATCCCATCGATTCGATCCCCAACCACCTGCCGAGTGGGGCCGGGAGCCATCCCACCAACGTCGTGTTCCTCGCAGCCGATGCCTTCGGCGTCATGCCGCCCATTGCCCGGCTCACCGCTGATCAGGCGATGTACCACTTTCTCTCCGGATACACCGCGAAGGTCGCGGGCACGGAACGCGGCGTGACCGAACCGTCGGCCACGTTCTCAGCCTGCTTCGGCGCGCCGTTTCTACCTCTGCACGCCAGCGTCTATGCCCGCATGCTGGGCGAGCGGATTGCAAAGCACCAGGCCCGGGTCTGGCTGGTGAACACGGGCTGGACCGGCGGCGCTTTCGGTACCGGATCCCGCATGAAGCTGGCTCACACGCGCGCCATGCTCCGCGCGGCGCTATCAGGTGCGCTCGACAACGCGAAATTCACCAAGGATCCGGTGTTTGGGTTCGAGGTGCCGGTGTCCGTCCCGGATGTTCCCGACGGTGTGCTCTCCCCGCGTGCAACCTGGCCCGATCCCGCGGCATACGATACCCAAGCCCGCAAGCTCGCCACGATGTTTCGGGAGAACTTCGAGCAGTACCGGTCACAGGTGCCGGCAGCAGTGGCGGCAGCAGGCCCGGTGGTGTGACGCCAGCGGGGCGGCGGGGCGGCAGGGCAGTTCGTACGCATAAGGTTACGTTGTCCAAGAGCTCACCGACTGACCCGCTGCCGCGCGGCCCCGCTGAGTTTATCCGCGACCCTCTCTGGGACAACATCCGGATCGACCGAGCCGCGCTGCTCGCACTCGACACTCCCACCGTTCAGCGTCTTCGCTACATCCGCCAGGTCGGTCACAGCTTTCTGGTCTACCCGGGGGCGACTCACTCCCGCTTCGAGCACGCGTTAGGCGCCTACCATCTGACACGTCGTGCTCTGTCGGCGCTGGAGGAGCTGGGTGAACTAGCCCCGGCCAGCGCTGAGGACTGCCTGGCGGTTCGCATGGCGGCGCTGCTGCACGACATCGGCCATTACCCATTCTCTCATGCACTCGAAGAAGCCGGCTTTCTGTCGCACGAGAAGCTGAGTGTCGTCAAACTCACTCAGGGCGAGCTGGGGGAGAGGCTGGTGGAAATCGGCGGCAAGGAGTTTCCTCGCATGGTTGGGGCCTTGATCAGCGGGACGAGCTCGAGCCCGCTGCAGGGCCTGATCTCAGGGTCGATCGATCTCGACAAGGTGGACTATCTCAGCCGCGATGCCCGCATGTGCGGAGTTCCGTACGGCACGGTGGATGTGGACCGTTTGCTGTCCTCCCTCACTCTGGTCGAAGCCCAGCCAGGCCGGTACGAAGTCGGAGTTCAGGAGAAGGGCATCAGCGCGCTGGAATCTCTCCTCTTCGCCAAATACCAGATGTATCGAAACGTCTACTGGCATCATGCCGTGCGTTCTGCCACCTGCATGTTCAAGCGGGCGGTACGAGACGCGGTGAAGAGAGGTAGCGTTACCCCGGAGTCGATCGCGGAGAGCACGGATGACGCGTTGATGGAGCGGCTGATCAGCCAGGATCGGAATCAGCTGGCGGTCGCCATCAGAACTCGCCGGTTGCACAAGCGAGCGTTGGATCTACCGGCGAGCGATGTACCAGCCGGGGTTCAGCCCTGGGTAGGTGAGGATCCTGAGCTGCTCGAGCTGGTCGAGGATGCGGCTGCGAAACGCGTAGGCCTGCCGGTTGGAGGGCTGCTCCTGGATTTCCCTGCACGCTCCTCGATGCTGGGGGTGAACCTTCCGCTGCGGACACGCCGGGGAACGATCGAGCGGCTCACCGATGCCGGACGGGCCGGACATCTCGGCCTGCCGCGAGTGGCGGACGAGCTGTATCGTAGCGCCCGACGACTTCGTATCTTTGTCTCGGGTCAGCCCAGCACATCGCTGGACGGAATACTGCCTCTTCTCACCTGTTCATCCGATGAGGTGAGACGGCGCGTTCATGAAGGAGTAAATCTCTGGTGAGTGACATAGAACTGGTTGAGCGGCGTAGGTTCCTCGTGCGACTGGCAGCGGTGCTCGCGTTCGCTGCTACCGGACGCCACGCTTGGGCACAGTGGCGTCCTTTAGCACTCGAGCCTACGCCGATGCGAGTGTGGAAGAGCAGCACCTGCGGTTGTTGCAAAGAGTGGGTCGAGCACATCCGGGCCAACGGCTTTGCGCCGAGCGTGCATGATGAAGAGGAGATGGACCAGGTGAAGGACGAGCTGGGGGTGCCCTCGAAGGTCCGCTCGTGCCACACCGCGCAGGTTGGCAGCTACCTCATCGAGGGACACGTTCCAGCCTCGGACATCCGTCGCGTGCTGAAAGAGCGGCCGAAGATCGCGGGCCTTGCAGTGCCCGATATGCCCCCGCTTACGCCGGGAATGGCACCGCCAGGTGTCGCGCCCCGGGACTACGAAGTCCTCTCGTTCCTTTCAGACGGAACGACGGCAAGCTTCGCCCGGCACTAACCGGTCCGACCAGCCCTCCGCAGCATAGCACCCGCCAGCAGTGCCAATCCCACCCCGACGAGAATTCGGGGCAGCGGATCCGGCACTGGCGGCGGCACTGCGACCAATCCGTTCTCATCCATCACTGCCGGCGCGCGAACGTAGCGTCCAGTGCGCGGCACGGCTAAACGGTCGAATTCCCGCGCCAGCCGCTGCAGGGCCTCCAGCATTTCGTTCCCTTCCATCGGCGGTCCGTGGCCTGTGGCAACTCGCATGGGCCTCAGCGCGGCCAATTCTTCGACCGAGCGCCGCGCGGCGTCCCAGTCGGGTGTGAAGTACGCCGGCGGACCATGGATCTCGGGGCGGTATGTCAACGCCGCGAGCGCAGATTCCTGTTTCGTGGTCACGAACGCATCTCCGGCTATCAGCGTACGGTCCGAGTCACGATAGAGGGAAACGTGCCCCGGACTATGACCGGGTGTGTGAATCCACCGCCAGCCGGGCATACCAGGAACGGAGCCGTCCACCGGCAAAGGCTGGACTCTCCCCTGAAAGTTGTAGGCGCCACGGGGATAGAAGCGTGACAAGGCGGCCATTGCACCACCCCCGACTGTTGGGTCGGGCGGCGGATACGAAGACTGCCCGGTGAGGTACGGCAACTCGAGCCGGTGGGCATAGACCGGCACATCCCATTTCTCGAGCAGCGAGTGAAGTGCGCCCACGTGATCGAAATGCCCGTGGGTCAGGACAATCGCGGCGGGCTGTGACCTCGGTCCGAACCTCTCCTCAGCCGCTCCCAGGATCCACGGAGCCGATCCAGGAATTCCGGCATCGATCAGGACCCACGATCCACTGGGAGCGCGAGGCCGGCCGTAGAGAAACAGGTTGACGAAAACGGTTCGCAGATAAGCCACTTCGGTAGACAGGGAATGCTCCAACTCGACCGCGGTATCCGGCAGGCTAAGTTCAGCTTTCGGCACGTGACCCTCCAGTCCGCCCCATTCTCCGCTCGGGACCGCGGTAGTGGGAAGTAGCTCCGTGACGTCGTTCCACAGCTGCATCGCCGGGGGCATCCTCCGGCCGAGCCGACCCGTGCTCCAGCTTGGCTGCGGATGCCGGATGATTGCCGTGCGCACCCGCGTCCGATGCCCCGCCCATGGCGGACTCGGGAAGCGGGTCGTTTGAGTTCGCGCTCATGTTTGCTCCTTCGTCTATGGCTACTGAGGGGGAATGGTCAGCGTGACCACATCACCCGGATTCACGGTCATTTCCTCACTTACTGGAGTACGGTTTCCACCCACTGGATCGGCAAGAAATCGAATGCCACCAGCGCCCCGAATGAGGTTCCGAGGAATGGTGAACGTGTTGGTTGAATTGCCGGTGGCGAGCCCCAGGCGGATTCTCTGTCCGCCGTTGATGGCGTAGACTACCATATCGCTGAACCCCTGATTCTGGACCTGGACCGCTGCAGACTGCGTCGGCTCCGGCGCTGGTTCCCGGGAGCGGCCGGCGCAAGCAGTAGCCGCTGCAAGCACGACGAAAAGAGAGGGTCGGATGAAAAAGGACATGGCCATTCCGGATAATGGTGGCGAGTCAGAGCCTCGGGTGGTGCCGTATCGCGAAGAGTTTCGAGGGGTATTCGACGCACTGAACCGCGAGTGGATCGAGGAATACTTTACGCTCGAGCCTGCTGACCGTGAAATCCTGGGAGACCCGAATGGTAAGATCATCCAGACGGGCGGACAGGTTTTCTTCGTGCTCGAGCGAGGTGAAATCCTGGGAACCTGCGCTATGCTCCGGCATACCGCCGATGAATATGAGATCGCCAAAATGGCGGTGGCCGCCAAAGCGCGCGGGCGCGGCTATGGCGACCTCCTCATGGATGCCTGCATCGCCTTTGCACGGGAGCGGGGAGCCCTCCGTGTCATCATCGTTTCGAATACCGTTCTGGAACCCGCCATACGCCTGTATCGTAAACATGGCTTCGTCCAGGTGCCGCTTGCCAAGGACGCCCGCTATAAGCGAGCAAACATCCGGCTCGAAATGGAGCTTCAGCCTAGGGAGCGCGTCTCGCACCACGAAGCAGCCGCACGATGAGCAGCAGAACCACTGCACCGATGAACGCGACGAAGATCGCGCCTGCGAGTCCGGCAAAGGGTGAGCCCCACCCCATCTGAGCGAAAAGCCAGCCGCCGAACACAGCCCCCAGGATGCCGATGATAATGTCACCCAGGATGCCATAACCGATGCCGCCCATCACCAGCGAAGCCAACAGCCCTGCCACCAAGCCCACGATGATCCAGGTCAAGATGTCCACGCTTTTCCTCCGGTTGGGGTGGGATGAGCAGGCTGAGAGTAGTGTGATGGCACAGCCGATGATGTGCGGGGGATCACCGGGAGGAGCTGGGGCTCGAAGCTGGGAGCCTGGAGCTTGGGGGTGGCTAGCTCCGGTGGCTTGCCACCGCGGGTAGGGCGTGCTCTCCGGTGTCACTGTCCACCGAATCGATCCGAACCACGATCGCAGTGATATTGTCCAGACCTCCGCGGCGATTGGCCTCCGACACCATCCGGTCCACCCAGGCCTGCGGGCCTCCGTTCGATTGCAGGATGTTGACGAGTTGTTCGTCCTCCAGCATGCCAGTCAGGCCATCTGAAGCCAGCAGTAGTATGTCGCCCAGTTCGAGTGAACCGAAGTAAATGTCCGGTGCCACGTCCACACCGGCGCCGACACATCGTGTTATGACGTTGCTGTAGGGGTGAACCCGGGCCTGATCGGGCGTGAGCAGGCCTGCGTCGACCTGCTCTTGAACGTAGGAGTGGTCTTTGGTGAGCTGATGTAGCCGGCCTTCACGCAACAAGTACGCTCGGCTATCGCCCACCTGCCCGATCAGATATCGCTGAGGCAGCAGCACGAGTACCGTGGCGGTCGTGCCCATCCCGCGCTTGTCCTGCTCCGACAACGTCCGCTCGAAGATGGCATCGTTGGCCATGCGGATGGCGGTTCGTACCCGCTCTCCCGCTTCCTCGTCGCTCAGGCCCCGAAGCGATCCAATCTTCTGCGCCGTGATGCGCACGGCCATCTCGCTGGCGACTTCGCCGGCTGCATGGCCCCCCATGCCGTCCGCCACGATAAAGATTCCGTGCTCGGCAAGCATGAGATAGTTGTCTTCGTTGCCCGATCTGACGATGCCGACGTCGGTACGGGCGGCGCAGGTGAAGTTCACGAAATTTGTCAGCCCAGCAGCAGGAAAATGAGAATGACCAGGAGCACCAGCAGCGACGTCACCAGCGCCGCCGACGGTCCTTTTGGCCGTGGCGGGACCGCACGGATGGGACGCCGCGGACGATCAGGCTTGAGCACTTCGGCCGCCGGTTTCGCCGGAGCAACTGCCTCGAGACGACCCAGCATCTGCGTCTGGTTCGTGCGCGCGGCCGGCACACGGTCATCCAAAGGCTCGAAGAGCGCAATGACATCCCCAAACCGGAGGGTGGTGCCCGGGCTGAGCGCCAGTTCGCCGGAGAGCCGCTCACCTTCCACGAAGGTACCGTTGGTCGAGCCCAGGTCGGCAAGGATCCACACCGCCTCGCGGCGCTGGAGCTTCGCGTGCATGGTGCTTACACTGGCGTCGCTGATCACGATATCGTTGTAATCGCCTCGTCCTATGTTGACCACCGGCACCCTGATTGGAAGCCGCCGTCCCTTGAACTCACCGCTTCGAAACAGCAAGGATGCCAGCGGCGCCGCGTCCGGCGCAGGCGGCGTCTTGTGCTCCGTCTCCTCAGGTATGCCGTGCATGGTATCGGACAAACGCTGCGCTGCTCCAGCTGGAGCCGGCGGCGCTGGCCTGGATGCTTCTACAGGACGGGCGGCGGGTTCCGCCGGCGCCGGGCTTGCCGCGTCGGCGTAAAACCGAAACTCATCGTTTCCGATCCGGATGACATCCGCCCGCGCGAGTGTATGGGTCTTGCTCATCCGCGCGCCATTGACATACGTCCCGTTGACGCTCAGGTCCAGCAGCACATATCCGTCCGCCTCGCTTCGAATCTCCGCGTGGTTTCGCGACACCTCATTTCCCGAGACCACCACGTCCGACGCTGCGTCTCGCCCGAACGTGAGGGGACCTGACCCAACGCTGTACTCGCGGCCATCGGTAAGGCATACCAGACGACCCCCGGTCCGGGTTCTCGCGCCCTTCGGTGCTGCCGGACGCGCCAGGTCAGCGAAGGCGCCGGAGTCGAACATCTGGGTGCTTCCCGCGCGAGTCGGATCCACGACGAGCAACTCCTGACCGCTGATCTCGATCTTGTCTCCGTGGAGAAGCGGAGTGGGATCGGATCCCAGCCGGACACCATTCACCCGCACCTCCGCATCGCGGTCCGCCGCCCGAATGGCTGCCGCACCAGCCTGCATGCCCTGCACGACAGCATGCCGCGGCCGGACGCCCTCGCCTGCGAGAACAACCGTGCTGTCTGAAGCCGAGCCTATGACTGTCTCTCCGGCGGCGATGGGGTAGCGCTCGCCGTCGATTTCGAGATGAATCATCAAATGGTCCCGAGGAGAAAGTCGAGTGCCGTGTAACGTATCGCGCGACCTATAACCATGCAAGAAAACGAGGTTAGGGGCTTAGGCGATCTTCCGCTCCTCCTGCCCGCTGAGCTGAAGCTGATATAAACGCTGGTAGAGTCCCCGCTGGGCCAGAAGCTCCCGATGACTCCCCCGCTCACGTATCTCGCCATGCTGGAGCACCAGAATTTCGTCCGCGTGAAGAATGGTGCTCAGCCGGTGGGCCACCACCAGGCTGGTACGGCCCGACATCAGCTCCGCGATGGCCCGCTGAATCTGCCCCTCGGCCTCGGCATCGACCGAGCTGGTGGCCTCATCCAGAACCAGAATAGTCGGATCCAGGGCCAGCGCCCGCGCGAAGCTCAGAAGCTGGCGCTCTCCGACGCTGAGGCTCCGCCCCCGCTCTCCCAGGCGATGGCCGTACCCCTCAGGCAAGCGCTCGATGAACCGGTCGGCGCCGACGCGATGGGCGGCGAGACGCGCTGCTTCCGGCGGAATGCCGGCATCGAGGATGAGGTTGTGCTGGATGTCGCCCACGAAAAGAAACAGATCCTGCTGTACGAAGCCGATGAGCGACCGGAGATCGGAGGTTGTCAGCCGCCTGATGTCGACGCCATCGATCAGTATCCGCCCCCGGTCGGGATCGTAGAACCGGAGCAGCAGGTTGACGATAGTGGTCTTGCCGGCGCCGGTATGTCCCACGAGAGCAACCGTCTGTCCGGGAGACGCGGTAAATGAGACGTCGCGCAGCACCCAAGGTCCGCTGGGGCCATAGCGGAACCAGACACCCTCGAATCGCACCTCGCCGCGTGCCGGCTTCGGCAGCCGCACCGGATCCGTTGGCTCCAGCACGGTGATTGGCTCATCGAGCAGCGCGAACACGCGTTCCGACGATGCCATGGCGCTTTGAAGTAGGTTGAACTTCTCGGATAGGTCCTGGAGCGGCTGAAAGAAGCGGCGGGTCAGCTGGATGAAAGCTGCCAGCACCCCCACGGTGATGGTACCGCCGAGGGCGCGTAGTCCCCCGTAGTACAGCAGCAGCGCCATGGACACCGCGGTGAGCAGCTCCACCACCGGAAAGAAAATGGCGTAGATGGTAATCGATCGGCGGTGGGCCTCGAGGTGGTCCTGGTTGAGCTCGGCGAACCGTGCCGCGGAGTCGGCCTCCCGCCCGAACAGCTGAACCACTCGCATGCCCGAGAGTCGCTCCTGGAGATAGGCATTGAGCCGGGCCAGGCGTACCCGGATATCGCCGAAGGCCTGACGCACGCGACTGCGGAAGATCCGCGCGGTGAGCCACACGAGCGGGATGACGGCAAACGTGACGAGCGCCAGCCGCCAGTCGATCCACAGCATCACCGCCATGATCGCAACGAGTGTGAACACGTCGCCGAAGACAGTGACCAGACCAGAAGAGAACAGCTCGTTCAGCGTCTCGACGTCGGAGGTCACCCGAGTCATCAGTCGCCCTACCGGGTTACGATCGAAGTAGCTGATGCTGAGGCGCTGTAAGTGCCGGAAGATCTGCATTCGCATGTCGTACATCACCCGCTGACCCAGATAGGTGGTCAGCAGGGTCTGGCCATATTCGACCAGAAACTCCAGCACGAGCGCCCCCAGAAAGAGCACAGCAAGGGTGCCGAGCAGGCCGGTATCCCGCGCGGGAATGGCAACATCCAGCGCGCGTTGCGTGAGGATTGGTCCTACCAGCGCAAGCCCGGCTCCAACCAGAAGAAGCAGCACAGCCAGCGTCGTAAGACCCCGGTAGGGCCGGAGGTAGGTGAGCAAGCGCCGCAGCAGCCGGGCATCGTAGCCCTTCTCGAAAACCTCGTCCTGGTCCATTCGGGTTATCCGGCGGGCTCGGCCAGCACGCTGTCGTCCACTCCCTTCAGGCCACGACGCACCCAGCCGGAGAACACCAGGAAGCCGAACGCGATGGTGAAGTAGCTCAGCGTCAGGCGCCAGATCATGATGTAGATGGGGGTGAGCTCACGGGGCACGTAGGAGGACATGACGGCGGCCGACAGCACTTCTCCCACACCAGAGGCCCCCGGCGTCGGAGCAAAGTACAGGAGAAACATCACGAGGGTTTGGACCAGGAGGATATCGACAAAGTTCGCATGCAGACCGACAGCCCGAAGCGCCACGTAGCCGGCCAGCAGCTTATTGGCGTGCGAGGGGCCTGACAGAACGGTGGCCCAGAACAGCGCCAGCCATCCTCGCGGGCTCTTGAATGCGATAACGCTCTCGTGCGCGTGATCGATGCCGGTGCGGAGCTTTTCCAGCCGATCAGCCACGCCCCGGTGGCGCCGGCCCACCGCTTCGGCCGCGCGGTGCAGCAGATCTCGAACCATCCTCGGGAAGAACATCACGACCGCCATCAGCACGCCGATGCCTGCGATGATGATCAGACTGCCGAGAAAGAGATCGAAGAGGGAGAGCCCGAGCACGTTCCCGCGCTGGCCGAGCGAGCGGCCGGCGCCGAAGAACACGGCAAGGGGGCCGGCCACCGCAAAGAATAGAACGGTGGCCACGAAGCTCATGAACGTCGACGTGACCGCAACCGGGAGCGGCACTCCGTACCTTCTCATGGTGTACATCGTGGTCGGCCCGGCCCCGGAGTTGAGCGGGGTGATGTATCCTGCCCAGGCACCCATACCGCCTGCCAGGATGAGCCCCTTCAATGGCGGATTGGGATAGATGTGCCGGGCCACGACCCACAGACGCAGACCTCCGCCGATCCAATCCAGCGACGCGAGGCCCAATCCAGCTAAAACCCAGACCCACTGGACGCGTTGAAGACCTGCAAGAAAGGCGGGAAGGTCATTGCCATACAGCAGCGTAATCCCCCAACCCACCAGCGAAGCGACAACGAATATCTCGAAGCCGCGTAGCAGGAGCTTGGGAGTGAGAAGAAGGGGCATCGAGAGGGAAAAGTAACTATTTTCAAGCGATGTCCCAGTCCGTTATCCGAATTGTGAACGCCCGGCAGAATAATCTGCGGGGCATCACCGTCGACCTTCCCCACCGCGCGCTCATCGTGGTCACCGGGCCCTCAGGCTCGGGCAAGAGCACCCTCGCCTTCGATACGCTCTATGCGGAAGGTCAGCGCCGCTACATCGAGTCGCTTTCGACCTATGCCAAGCAGTTCCTCGACCGGATGCCGAAGCCACTGGTCGACCGCCTCGAGGGTCTCGCCCCCGCGGTGGCCATCGAGCAGCGGAACCCGGTCGTCTCGAGCCGTTCGACTGTGGGAACCGCCACCGAGGTCTACGACTACCTCCGGCTGCTCTGGGCCCGTATCGGCAAATGCCATTGCCGGGTATGTGGCGGTCCCGTCCGGCGGGATACGCCTGAGGCCGCTGCTGATTCGGTCGTGGCGCAGGTCACCGGCAGGATTCAGGTCTGCTTTCCCCTCCCACCGGTGGCTCGGCTTACCCACCCGACGGTAGTGGAGAACCTCCGCGCCCTGGGATTCGTTCGCGTGGTGGTCGACGGAACAGTGATGCATTTGGATGAGCTACCGGCTGACGTGGATCTCACCCGCGCCGACGAGCTCCTGGTATTGGTGGATCGGCTCGAATCGCGAGCGGCGGCGACGTCCCGCCTGTGTGAGGCACTGGCTACGGCGTTTCAGGAAGGCGAAGGAGTGGCAGTCGTTCTGTGCTACGATACATCGACTCGGCTGCGATTCACCCAGTTTCCCGCCTGCAGCAACTGTGACACCCCGGCAGCCACCGTGACACCCGCACTCTTTTCCTTCAACAATCCTCGCGGCGCGTGCTCCAGCTGCAACGGATTCGGTGCGGTGCTCGAATATGACGACTCGCTGATCATCTGCGATCCGCAAAGAAGCCTGGCTCAGGGTGCCATAGATCCATGGACCAAGCCGCGCTACGAATCGCGACGAAAAATTCTGCTGGACTTTGCGAAGTCCATCGGTGCCGACCCTCACAAGCCCTGGTCCAAGCTCAAGGCTGCCCAACGCCGCGAGCTTCTCTACGGACGGAAAGGCCGCTTCGTCGGGATCTATCACTTTCTGAAGAATCTCGAAGAGAAGCGGTATAAGCAGTACATCCGCGTCTTCCTGCGCCAATACCAGCTTGCAAAGCCGTGCGCCGAGTGCGGATCGAGCCGGCTGAACCCCGACGCGTTGTCGGTTCGAGTAGGCGGAGAAGACCTCGGCGCAGTAGCCTGCCGCTCGGTGGACGACATCTACCAGTGGCTCCGCGAGCTCTCACTGTCCCCCTGGGAAGCGGCGGTCGCGCATCTCATCATCGAGCAGCTCGATGCCCGTTTGAGCTTTCTCCGCGACGTCGGACTGGGATATCTCACGCTCGATCGCCAGACGCGCACCCTGTCCGGTGGAGAGGCACAGCGCATTTCGCTTTCGAACGCTCTTGGATCGCACCTGGTGGACACCCTGTATGTTCTGGACGAGCCTACGGTCGGCCTGCATGCGCGAGACACCGACCGCCTGCTCGGGCTACTGCACCGTCTGCGGGATGCGGGCAACACCGTGGTTGTGGTCGAACACGACCTGGCCGCGATCGAACAGGCGGATTTCATGCTCGAGCTGGGACCTGGCTCGGGTGAGCAGGGGGGAATGGTCGTGCATGCTGGTCCGGTGCATGAAGCCTCCGGTTCACTGACGGGCCAGTACCTCACCGGCAAACGTCGCATCGCGGTGCCCAGCCTGCGACGCCCCCATGGTCCCCAATGGCTCAGGGTTCGGGGCGCGAATCTGCACAATGTGAAGGCCGTGGACGTGGATATACCGCTCGGTACCCTCACCGCAGTGACGGGAGTGTCGGGATCGGGAAAGAGCACCCTGCTGCACGATGTGGTCTACCGCAATCTGGAGGCGAGACTTCGGGGTGAGCATAGCGCCAAGTCGCACCTCGGCGAGCCGGTAGGCCAAGTGACGTCCATGACCGGATGGGAGCTGCTGAAAGACGTTCTGCTGGTAGATCAGTCTCCCATTGGCCGCTCGCCCCGCTCGAACCCCGTCACCTACATCAAGGCGTTTGACGAGATCCGCGAGCTGTTCGCGAGGCAGCCGCTGGCACGGCAACGGAAGTACACCTCAGCCACCTTTTCCTTCAATCTGCCGGGTGGGCGGTGTGAGACATGTGAGGGAGCCGGCCATGTGCGGGTCGAGATGGTGTTCCTGGCCGACGTATTCGTCCCCTGCGAGGCCTGCGGTGCCACTCGCTACCGCCGCGATGTGCTCGACGTCAAAATTCAGGGCAAGTCGATCTACGATGTCCTTCAGTGGACCGTGGACGAGGCGATCGGCCGGTTCCGCCATCAACCCCGTCTCGGAGCCGCACTCTGGCAACTTCAGCAGGTGGGCCTTGGATACCTTCGTCTGGGGCAGCCGGCCACCACCCTTTCGGGAGGCGAGGCACAGCGGCTGAAGATCTCCCGCGAGCTGACGCATGCCGGGAAGCGCGAAGGACGAAAGCTGTACATCCTCGACGAGCCTACGACCGGCCTTCACCTGGACGATGTTCGGGTGTTGATTCACGTTCTCGACCGCCTGGTCGATGCCGGACACACCGTTATCGTCATCGAGCATCACCTCGACGTGATTAAACGGGCCGATTGGGTGATCGACATGGGCCCCGACGCCGGCAGTGCAGGCGGCCGGGTCGTCGCCCAGGGGACTCCTGAGGAAATCGCCGAAGCTCCGGATTCACACACCGGACGCTATCTCCAACCCCTGCTTTCCCCAGCTCACGCCGCTCTCGCGGGATGAAGATCCAATGAGCTTTCTCGATCGTCGTGATTTCCTGCGCCGGTCGGCGCTTGCCGCTGGGGGTCTGCTTGCACCGTCTCTGAGCGGCCTCATTTCCTGCGCCACATCTCCGTCACCCGGCAATGGCGGTCCTCTGCCGCAAGCTCAAAGGGGAGATGGCGGATACGGGGCGCTGATCCCGAGCAGAGATCTCGCCGGAATCATTTCGATTCCTACGGGATTCCGGGCCGCTCTCTTGAGTACGGCCGGTGAAGAGATGGTGGGAGGGACGGTGCCGTACGCCTTCGACGGAATGGCGGCATTTCGAGCCGGACCGGACAGGGTGCGGCTGGTTCGGAACCATGAGGTCCGCGATGCCGCCGCCCTATCTCGGCCCTTCGGTGAACGGCCCTACGATGACGTGGGTCCTGGTGGAACCACAACGGTCGAAGTTCTGGTGCGTCCTGACGGCGAAGCGCGCCTGCTCAGACAGTTCGCCAGTCTGACCGGCACCTGTGTGAATTGCGCGGGGGGACCTACGCCGTGGAACAGCTGGATCTCCTGCGAAGAGACGGTCGAAGGTCCGGCGGAGGGCCGACAGCGAAATCATGGCTACGCCTTCGAAGTAGCCGCGGCATCCAGCGGACCGGTCACTCCGGTTCCACTTCGTGCCATGGGACGCTTCACCCATGAAGCTCTTGCGGTCGATCCTGCAACCGGGTGGGTCTACCTCACCGAGGACCGCACCCCCGCGGGATTTTACCGCTTCACGCCCACGGTTCTGGGCCAGCTGAGTCAGGGGGGTCGACTGGAGGCTCTTGCCGTCGTCGGTGTGGACGGATACGACACGAGGACCAACCAATCTCTCCTGACCCCTCATCCCGTGCGATGGGTAACGATCGACAACCCCGATTCGGATGAGGCAGTGCTGGCGAGTGGGTTCGTCTTCAATCAGGGGCTGACGAAAGGCGCCGCGCAGTTCGCCCGTCTCGAGGGCTGCTGGTATGGCGACAACAGCATCTATTTCAACGCTACTACCGGCGGCAATGCCGGTATGGGCCAGGTCTGGCAGTACCACACGCAAAGGAACCAGCTTCAGCTCGTATTCGAATCTCCCTCCGCCGACGTTTTGAACAGTCCCGACAATATGTGCGTGAGCCCGCGAGGCGGACTCGTGATCTGTGAGGATGGAGTCGACACCAACTTCGTGCGGGGACTGACGGGTGAGGGGCGAGTCTTCGACCTGGTACGGAACAATTTCAACCGCTCGGAATGGGCCGGCGCGTGTTTCAGTCCTCAGGGCCGAACGCTCTTCGTAAACCTTCAGGGAGAGACGAATCCCCGGGAGAACCCGGGCAGCGACAAGGGGATGACGTTCGCCATATGGGGACCCTGGGAAGCGGGAGCCTTATAGACCTGCCCGTACCGCCTGCTGCACCAAATGCCACACCTCTTCGACATGCTGCCGCTCGGTCTGCCGTTGACCGACCACAACCCTGATCACATAACGGCCGCCCAGCCGGGTGTGCGTCAGATGTACCCGGCGGCTTGCATTCACCCGCGCCAAAAGCGCCGCGTTCATCCGATCGGTGTCGTCCCCATCCTGCTTCTGAGGATTGTAGCGGAAACAGACCAATCCGAACGGCGCCGGAGCCATCAGCTCGAAATCGGGTGAAGCATCGATCCAACCCACCAGCTCCTGCGCCAGAGCGATGTGTTTCCGAAGCAGTGCCTGCAGCCCGGTGACGCCATAACTCCGAAGGACAAACCAGACTTTCAGGGCGCGAAACCGGCGGCCCAGCTGTATACCCCAATCGCGAAAGTTGACCACGTCAGCATCGGCTTCGGTGCGAAGATATTCCGGCGTCACCCGGAAGGTTCGGAGCAGCGCCGCTTGATCTCGAACGAAGTACGCACTGCAATCGAAGTTTACCAGCAGCCATTTATGGGGGTTCATGACGAGACTATCGGCAAGCTGGAGGCCGGCAAACAGGTGACGCAGCTCGGGGAGAATTGCCGCGCTGCCGGCATAGGCGGCGTCGACATGCAGCCATATGCCGTGGCTGCGGCAGACCTGCGCGATTCTCTCTACCGGATCCACTGCCGTGGATGATGTCGTGCCGATCGTCGCGACCACGCACGCCGGTACCGCTCCAGCCTCCACGTCGTTCGCGATCATTCTTTCCAGCGCGTCCACCTGCATAGCGTAGCGACCGTCAACCGGGACGCGGCGGAGCTGCTGCAGCCCGTAACCGGCCAGCTTCACTCCTTTGTCGACAGATGAATGTGCCTCGCCGGAGGCATAGACGGTCAGCCGCGGACACTCCAGTGGAAAGGCTGAACCGGACCGGCTGGCCGCGCGCTCGCGGGCCGAGAGCAGCGCCACCAGGGTCGCAGTCGATGCCGTATCCTGAATGACTCCAGTGAAGTCTCGCGGAAGACCGATCATCTGGGCCAGCCAGGACATGGTTACCTGTTCGAGCTCGGTGGCCGCGGGGGAGGTCGCCCACGACATGCACTGCGCCCCGAGCGTTGCGGTCAGCATTTCGGCCAGCACCGATGGCGGACTATTGTTTCCGGGGAAGTACGCGAACCATCCTGGATGGTTCCAGTGGGTCATTCCGGGTACCACCAGCTCGGCGAAGTCCCGGAATAGCGAGTCGAAGGGCTCTGGGTCTACCGGGGGCGATGAAGGCAGCTTGGTTGAGATGTCACGTGGCCGGACGTCAGGAGTGACGGGCAGCTCACCGACGTTCTCCATATAATCCGCCATCCAGTCGACCAGCGTGTGCGCGTGGCGGCGGAACTCCTCGGGATGCATGCAGGGAAGATGTCTGCTGCCCGATTGGGCCGAAAGGCCGACACAACTTTACCCCGGGAGATCGTGAATTCCGCAGTCGGGTGGATGCTGCTGGCCCAGATCTTCTTCGCTGGCATGAATGTTTGTACTCGCCTGGGAGGGCGCGACCTTCCGTGGGCGGAGGTCGGCGCCGCGCGGTTCCTTGTGGGCGCACTCATGGCAGGAACTCTGGGCTGGTACCAGCGATCCTCGCTCCGAATCACCGACCGCCGCAGCGCCTGGCGGAGAAGCATCTTCGGCGCGCTCTCGGCACTCTGCACCTTCTACGCGCTGGCTTCGGATCGAATCGCGCTGGGCGATGTCGCTACCCTCGGAGCCACCGCTCCTATCTTCGTGGCAGTTCTCTCGGGCCCGCTCCTAAGTGAGCGGGTCGGAATGCGCGTGGGGCTGGCCATCAGTCTGGTGTTTGGCGGAGTCATGGCCGTGGTGGGTCCCTCATTCGAGACCGCCGCCCCGGTGGCGGGGGTGGCAATCTCAGGCGCCATGCTCTATGCCCTGGCCATGATCTGGTTGCGGAAGATGGGACCCGGAGAGACCGGCCCGGCCGTAGTGCTGCATTTCTCGACGATAGGACTCTGCGCCATGCTCGTTTTTGCCCTCCCAGTCTGGATATGGCCCGATAGGCGCGGGGCGCTACTCCTATTGGGTGCGGGTCTTACCGGTGGGGGAGCCCAGATTGCCATGACGCGAGCGTACTCCCTTCATCGCGCAGCTCCCCTGGCGGCATTGTCGGGCTTGGGCATTGTGCTGACACACCTGCTTGCCATCCCGATTTTCGACGAGCAACCCGGCCCCTGGCAGGCGGCCGGCTCGATCCTCGTTATCGCTGCGAGCCTCATGCTGGCACAGAGTGCTCGAGGGCCGAACAGATCCGTTCCCCAGCGTGATCCGAGTATGTTTTGAGATATGGGACTGACCACACTCTTGATACCAATCAAGCGCCCCGATGGACTGGCATACGATCCCGAGATCGCCTGCAGACATCTGCGCGGAGTCGATCCCGCTCTGGAGTCCTTGATCGGCCGGGTGGGAGAGTTCACCATGCGACCGGTACCCACGCACAGCCTGTTTCAGGTGCTCGTCAGGTCAATCGTGTATCAGCAGCTCACCGGGAAAGCGGCGGCAACCATCCTCGGCCGAGTCGTAGGTCTTTTTGCACCGAAGCGGTTTCCAACTCCTGGCGATCTGCTCGAGGTCTCGTCCGAGCGGCTTCGATCCGCAGGACTCTCCACCGCGAAGACGGCGGCTCTGAAGGACCTCGCCGCTCGCGCTCTGGACGGAACCGTGCCTTCGCTCGCACGGGTCCGCCTCATGGATGACGAGGAAATCATCGAGCGGCTGACTGCGGTGCGAGGTATCGGGCGCTGGACCGTCGAAATGTTGTTGATCTTCAAACTGGGGCGTCCAGACGTCCTGCCGGTGGGCGATCTTGGAGTGAGGAAGGGTTTTGCCGTCACGCTTGGAAAGCGCAAGCTTCCGGACCCGGCAGTCATGGTTCGCCGGGCGGAGCGGTGGCGCCCATACCGGAGTGTTGCGAGCTGGTATCTGTGGCGCGCCCTGGAGCTTTAGTCTGGAGCCGGAAAAAACATGAGCCCATTGGGAGAAAGCGGCGGACTGGCCCCGAGCCCGCAAGCGGTAGAGATGGTCAGGGTGACGTTGAAGCGTCTCGGGTACGCCGTCAGTGAGGCCGATGCCCGCACTGTCGCGGACGCCGTCCTATCGATAGAGGGCCCTCGTCTCGAGCTTCAGGTTCGCGGGAAATTCGAGAACTGGCTGGAGATCATTCGCGATACCGCCGAGGCGGCGCTCGGTAGCCTCAGAGATCAGCGCCCGGAGCGATCGGATCTGCTCGATGGCGGTCGGCGCCCGGTGGCCCCTCGGCCTCCAATCGCTCCGGTGGAGGACGAGTTCGATGACAACGAGCCCCGGCCCGTCTTCAAGCGTCCCCGGCGCTAGGCTTGCGCCCTAGTGCGGCTTCGGTTTTCTTTCGGGCGTAGGAAAGTTCAGAACGCGTAGAGGAGATTCCCAATATGGCGAGCAGGAATAACAAGGCGCAGGATCCAAAGACTCAGTCGAATACAATCAAGGACCCGGACGAGTGGACCACTGGGGAGGAACCGATGACCGGTGCCCAGGAGTCCTACCTGCACACTTTGGCAACCGAGGCGGGTGAAGAAGTGGAGCCTGATCTCACGAAAGCAGAAGCCTCGAAGCGGATCGACGAGCTGCGTCAGAAGACGGGGAAGGAAGCGGGCGGGCGCTGAGCTCCCTGCGCGGCGGCGGACACCGGTTCACGGTGCTCCGCCCTCGCGGTCTACTCGATCGAGTAGCTTGGCCACATCCTCCTGTGTCAGACCTACCTCCTGCAGCATTTGCTCGGTACTGGGACGGCTGAAATCCTCTCGCCTGGCTTCGAAGATCAACTCGTGCGCGTCGGGCAGGTCCAGGGTTTGGTGCTGCCGAAGCACCCACCCGCTTTCGTCTACAAACAGGCGAAGGGCATGGTCGAGGGAGTCGAAGACGTTCTCGCTCCAACGGTGGTCACGTGGATGCCAGAACCGGGTCTGGATCGTGGGTGGCGCCTGGCTGACCTCAGGCGTGGCCACGCGCTGGGTCATCACCACGACCCAGTGCACCCGTCCGGGCCGCTCTGTCCGTAGTGGATCAGCCGCGGCCTCTACGGCGGGAAGGAGGTTGCCGCTCTCGAAGTCAGCCTGACTATCCATCATACGGTCACCGTTCAGTTACGGTCCTCTCGCAGGCTTGCATAGAGAACCACGTCCTCGTACACACCCCACTTTTTTACCCGCTCGCGCAGCACGCCCTCGCGCTGCATCCCGATATGCTGGAGCACTTGTCCGGCAGCCGGATTCCGAGCCATGTGATGGGCATAGATCCGGTTGAGACCCAGTTGCTCGAAGCCGAACCGTAACACCTCAGCCGCTGCTTCCCGGGCGTAGCCTCGGCCCCACCACTCTCGTCCAATCCAGAACCCCAACTCGGCCTGGCTGTGCTCGCGGTCGATGTCACGCAGCCCGATACAGCCAATCAGACGAGACCCTGGCAGGCGGATAGCGAAGTTCGCTGCCCTGCCCCGCACCAGCTCTCGAGGCTGCTGACCGATCCATGCAAGAGCGTGATCCAGTTCATACGGGTGCGGAATGGACAGCGTGGTGTCGGCTATTTCCCGGTCGCCCGCCAGCTGCTGCAAGTCGGCTGCATCCGCCGGTGTGAAGGCTCCGAGGACCAGGCGAGTGGTATGAAGCGTAGGGGTGGCGCCCACGACGCTAAAAGGCGTCGCGCTGCGCCTGCTCGATCTTTTGTGCCAAGTCCACTGCCGCCTCTCTAAGCGAGGTGAGCTCCCGGTGTCGGCCGCTGATGCTTCCGGCGTGCAGCTCGGTTCCCAGTCCCCGACACATCTCCGTAGCACGGCGGATTCGGAACTGCTCCTGAAAACCTCGCGAGTCACGCCCGCCGTCGGCGCTCAAAAGGCCCCAGAGGCGAAGTCGCATGTCGTCCAGCGCGCTCTTGAAGCTCTCCAGTCCCTCGACCGGAGCACGGCCGAGGGCAAGGCGTACCTCGATTGCGCCGAGCGTTGAGTTGAGGGTGGCCATCTGATCCGCGAAGCTGGGCTCCGCCATAGATCCTCCCTGCTCGAGAGCGGCCCGGAGATGCGGCCGGAGCTGCTATTCGAGAGTGCCGGCCGCGATCTCTATGAACGAATGAGTACGACTGTGGGGTCCAGCCTCTTCAGAATGCGTCGCCGGCGCCGCCCGTGTCGGGCCGTGCATCGGTGTCGCGTCCGACCAGTGTGCTCCAGGACACCTCGTAACCTTTGCGGGCACCCTTGGGGGTGACCTTCACGCCTTCAGGTGAAATCGCAACCGTGTACAGCTTACCCTCGAGGTCCAGCTCCCGCTTTATCGTCTTGTCGAGTTTTGTAGCCATTCCGCCCTCAGGTTTCGGATGAGGCGCCTAGCGGCGCAGGTCCCTCTGGGTCCCATTCGGGTCCTGCAAAGTATACGTTCCTCCAGGCCGCACCGGTATTCTTGGCTCTACCCTGCAGCGGAAAGCGCCTGCTGATGACTATCGATCCATTACTCGCCTTCGCCTCGTTCGGGATCGGCATCGTCGTCGGATTGACGGGGATGGGTGGCGGCGCATTGATGACACCCGCCCTGGTCCTGTTCTTCGGTGTGGCTCCACTCACCGCCGTATCCTCGGATCTTGTGGCCAGCGCTCTGATGAAGCCCGTCGGCTCGTTTGTACATCTGCGGCGCGGCACGGTCAACCTTCAACTCGTCAAATGGTTGTGTCTCGGCTCAGTGCCCGGCGCATTTGGCGGCGTACTCCTGGCACGCTCCCTCGGCCGCGGCGAGGATATTCAGAACCTCATCCGCACCGCACTCGGCGTCGCTCTGCTGCTGGCGGCGGCCGGGCTTATAGTACGCGCTTACCTCCGCCTGGTCGAGCATGCTCGCCAGCGTGACGGACGAGCCGAACCGCTGCCCCAGGGACGTCCGCAGGTTCAGCTCAGGCACGTACCGACGGTTTTGCTCGGTCTCCTAGGCGGGATAGTTGTCGGGCTCACATCGGTGGGGTCCGGGTCCTTGATCATCATCGCGTTAATGGGATTGTATCCAACTCTCAAGGCCAGTGAACTGGTAGGGACCGACTTGGTGCAGGCCGTGCCCCTGGTAGCAGCCGCGGCGGTGGGGCATCTCCTCTTCGGCGATTTCCAGCTGGAGCTGACGACCTCGCTACTGCTCGGATGCATCCCTGGCGTATGGGTGGGAGCGCAACTCTCCGCGCGCGCCTCCGGGGGAATCGTGCGACGCGCTCTCGCGTTTGTGCTGCTCGCATCGGCCCTGAAGTTGCTCAACGTATCGACCCGGCATACCGGCATCATCCTGGCTCTCGTTCTCTTGTTTGCACCGCTGGCCTGGATGGCGATTCGGCGGCGCCACGGCTTCCCGGCCCTGGCAAGAAGCCGACGGTGATCGAAGGACGATTACCTGGTGAGCAGTTGCTTCGAGCGATTGAAGTTGTGATACTAGACCGTACCTCCTGCAGCAGTGCAACTCCCACAGCCGAAGACCTATTACAAACAGCCGTGCGTCGAGGGCCGGTCGAGCGTACTCCGTGAAGATCCTGGCAAGCGGCTGGGGGATTCTTGCGTCTCTGAGCACCGTGCTGGCCGCTCAAAGCCCCGATTCTTCCCTCGTCGACTTCAGCACCCTGGATCTCGAAGAGCTGGCGCGCGTCCGAGTTACCTCCGCCGCTCGGCGGCCCGAAACGCTGGGCAATTCGAGTGCGGCCATCAATCTGATTTCCAGAGAGGACATACGCCGGTCGGGGGCGTCGAGCCTTCCCGAGGCGCTGCGGCTATTGCCGGGTTTGGCCGTTTTCCAGGCAGGAACCCGCGACTGGGCAGTGAGCGCGCGCGGCTTTCATCAGCAGTCGTCGAACAAGATGCTCGTGCTCATCGATGGACGAGTGGTGTACTCCCCGATCTTTGCCGGTGTGTTTTGGGACGTGCAACGAGTGCTGCTGGAGGATGTCGACCGCATCGAGCTCATCCGGGGGCCGGGGGCGGCGCTCTGGGGCGCGAACGCCGTCAATGGAGTCATCAATATCGTCACCCGTCGTGCCGGGGAGACCCCCGGTGGTTTTACATCGGTGACGGGCGGCACCAACGACCAGGCACAGGTTGACCTGCGTTATGGCGGAAGCGTGGGGGAACGCGGCGCGGCGCGAGCCTATGCCCTCGCGTCAACCGAGGGCGGCTCTGATCGACCGGCGGGCGGAAGCGGCAACGACGACTGGCAGTTTGGCCAGGCCGGGTTCCGCGCTGACTTCACTCGGGCCAACGATCTCTTCACGGTGCAGGGTGATGGCTATGTAGGGGGCGGCGGCCAACAGCTCCTATTGCCCGCTCCTTCCGATCCCTTTGTCAGCCTTGTAACTGAGGATCTCGAGTTGGGCGGTGGCAATCTCCTCGGTCGTTGGAGTCGCCGCTTCTCACCCCGGTCCGACCTGGCGCTCCAGGCATACGCCGACTATGCCGTGCGCACGCAACCCTCCCAATTCGGACGGATCGGCGTCACTACGATCGATCTCGACTTCCAGCATCACTTCGGTCTGGGCCCGAGTCACGATTTTCTATGGGGTTTGGGCTACCGATTCATCAGTGACGATGTGAGCGGTGCATTCCCGGTGCGCTTCGAGCCTTCGAGCCGGAACGTGAGTCTGATCACCGGCTTCGTCCAGGATGAGGCGACCGTGGTGAGAGATCGGCTGACCGTGAACCTGGGTGCCAAGTTCGAGCACAACTCCTACACCGGTTTTGAGCTCCAGCCGACGGCTCGGATCCTTTGGACACCCTCGCAGAGTACCACGGTATGGGCTGCCGTCTCTCGTGCGGTCCGCACGCCTTCGCGGATCGACAGCGATCTGCGCCTGGTTGCCCGTGTATTCGATGCTCCTCCGATTACCCGGCTGGAAGCCCTCGGCAGCGACACGCTGGAAGCAGAAGCGCTCATCGCCTATGAGGTCGGATATCGAGTCGCTCCCCACGCGCGTCTCTCGCTGGATATCACCGGGTACTATCACGATTACAATCAGCTGCGAAGTGTGGCGCCAGGGGCTCCGGTGTTTGACGCAGGTGTCCTCGTTGTGCCGTTCATCGTTGGGAATGAAGCCCACGCGAGCAGCTACGGCGGCACCGCCAGCGCCACCGTGCGCGCCAGTCCCAGCTGGCGGCTGCGGGCGAGCTACACGTATCTCAACCTGACGGCCGGCCTCGACGATGGGGTCCTACCGGGGACAATCGCAGACATCAATCCAGGCCTCAATCCATCGCACCAGGTGAGCCTTTGGAACTCCCTCGATCTCCGGCAAGATCTGGAGCTCGATGTCATAGCGCGGTATGTAAGCGAGCTGGATGGAACTCAGGCGGCTGGAGACGAGGTGGACCACTACGTTCAGGCCGACGCACGGCTTGCGCTCGCGCCCACTCCGCGCCTCCAGCTGGAAGTCATCGGCCGCAATCTCCTCTCCAGACGGCAGATCGAATTCTTCCCATCGGCCGGGACGCCCGGCCGCGGCGGTGCCATCGAGCGCCAGGGCCGGGCCAGGCTGTCATGGATCTTCTGACAGTGATTCGGCCCGGTCTGCGTTCGGCTGCCGCCGTGTGCGTCACCCTCCTCAGCCTGATCCTCACAGAAGGGTTGTGGTCTCAGATCAGTGTGCAGAACAGTCGAGCTCCGGATGAGTCTCTCGAGTACCGGGTCAAGGCTGCCTACCTGCTCAACTTCACGCGATATGTAGAATGGCCCCAGTACTCGGATAGCCGGCTGAGCATCTGCGTGATGGGCAGCGATCCCTTCGGCAGGATCCTGGACGCCACCGTGGCGGGGCGAACCGCCCAGGGCCGACCACTCGAGGTGCGGCGGGTTCAGACCGCATCGGAGGCGCGCGAGTGCGAAGTGGTGTTCGTCAGCAGGGATGCGTGGCGCCGCAATCCCCGAAGCCTCGAGGCTCTCAGCGGGGCCGGGAGTCTGACGGTAGGAGAGTCGGAACAGTTCGCTCGAGATGGCGGAGTGATCGGATTCGTCATTCTCGATGAAACGGTGCGCTTCGTCGTAAACGACGCGGCACGCGACCGTGCGGGACTGCGTATCAGCTCCCGCATGCTGTCACTGGCAGCGGCCATCTACGGTCGGAGCAGATCGTGAGGCGCGCGTTCCGCGATCGGCCCATCCGGCATAAGGTCAATTTGCTGATCGCGGCCGCCAGCGGCATTGCTCTCATTCTTGCCGCGCTTGGACTCATCGCGTACGACGTAACCACGGTGCGGCCCCGCGCGCTCCGAGACCTGATGGCGCAAGTGGAGCTGATCCGAACCAACACCATGGCCGCGCTGGCATTTCAGGATCGACAGGCGGCCACCGAGAATCTCAACACCCTGCGAGCCAAACGCGAGATCGCGTCGGCATCGTTGTTCGGACCCGATGGCCGGCTCTTCGCCACCTATGTGCGCAAGGGCGAGAAGCCCCTGCCAACGAGTCAGAGTCCACCCCCGCTGGGACACACGTACCAGAACAACCGGATCACCATCTCGGAGCAGGTGCAGAACGAAGGGCAGGTACTTGGATGGCTGACCATGGAGTACAGACTGCCACCCCTGTGGTCGCGGTTGCCGCAGTATGGCATCATCACCGCGGTGGTGCTGTTCGCCTTGCTCACCGTCTCACTGCTGCTTTGGCGCCTGCTCGAGTCCAGCATCACGGAGCCACTCGCGCAGCTGTCCGAGGCGAGCAAGGCTGTAGCGCATTCCAAGAGCCGCCAGGTTCGCGCCGTGAAGCAGGCCGATGACGAAATCGGCCATCTGACCGACGCCTTCAACGAAATGCTCTCCACCCTTCAGAATCGGGAGATGGCGCTGCACCAGAGTACGGCACAGCTGCTGGAAGCGATGACCGTCGCCCGCATGGGCAGCTGGGCTTGGGACGTCAAGGAAGCCACGATCTCCTGGGGGGGTCGGGAAGCCGAAGTATTCGGCGAACGAGGAAAGCCAGCCGAGGCCACCCTCGACGCGTTCCTGGAGACGGTGCACCCATCCGACCGCACGTTGGTCGAGCAGGGATTATGGCGCGCGGCTGAGACCGGACAGCGGTGTGAGCTCGACTTCAGGGTACTGGATCCCGATGGTCATACCCGTTGGCTCGCGATGCGGGGCCAACGCGCCCACGAGGATGGCCGAAGCGGGATGCAACTGCTGGGTCTGGTCATGGATATGACCGAGCGGCGGCGGCTGGAGGAGCAGCTGCTTCAGTCGCAAAAGCTGGAGGCGATCGGTCGCCTGGCGGGTGGTGTCGCCCACGACTTCAACAATCTGCTCACCGGGATCTTGGGCTACGCCAATTTCGCCCTGAAGTCCCTGCCGGAAAATCATGCCTCCCGCACAGACATCCTCGAGATCGAGCGCGCCGGCACTCGGGCCGCTGCCCTGACGGGACAGCTCCTGGCCTATGCCCGGCGGCAGATGATTGCGCCCAAGATTGTGAGCCTCAATGAGCTGGTCAACAACATGGAAAATTTGTTGCGCCGCCTCATTGGGGAGGACGTCGATCTCGAGACGCGATGCGCGCCTCAGCTTTGGCCGGCGCAAATCGATCCCGGGCAGTTCGAGCAGGTCATCATCAACCTGGCGGTGAACGCCCGGGATGCGATGCCGCGAGGGGGACGTCTGACCATTGAAACCAGCAACTGTACGCTCGACGATACCTACGTGAGCCAGCATCCAGAGGTGTTGCCCGGCGAATACGTGATGCTGGCTGTGGCCGACACCGGAGTCGGGATGGACAGCGCCACCCAGGTTCGCATCTTCGAGCCGTTCTTCACCACCAAGGAACAGGGAAAGGGAACCGGTCTGGGGCTCGCCGTGTGCTATGGAATCGTCAGGCAGGCAAACGGCCATCTGTGGGTCTACAGCGAGCGTGATCGCGGGACAACCTTCAAGGTGCTCCTACCCCGCGCGCTGGAGGATCAGGAGGCGGCGGCAATCCCGAAGCCTACTGAGCAGCTCTCGTCCGTGGGTAGCGAGACAATACTGGTTGTGGAGGACGAGCCAGTGGTGAGAAGGCTTACCGTCCGTGCACTAGCCGAGCGAGGCTATCACGTGCTCGAGGCAGGAGACGGAGAATCCGCGCTGGTGGTCGCCAGTGAGCATAAGCGGAGACTTGCAGCTCCTGGTCACCGATGTGGTGATGCCCGGTATGAATGGAAAGGAGCTGGCGGACCGCTTGACTGCCGAACGCCCTGATCTTCGCGTGCTCTACATCTCAGGTTACGCCGAGCACGCCGTGGTCCGGCAAGGTGTATTGGTGGAAGGAATCGCATTCCTGTCGAAGCCTTTTGACTTGAGCGAGCTCGCCCGCACAGTGCGAGAGGTTCTCGATAAAGCCCCGGTCGGACAACAATAGGATGGCTACCACAATGCTCAGCGATCAATAGCGCGGGCACGTTAGTGAGCTCTGCATAAAGGCCATCCGTTCACACGGATGGCCTTTTACTACATCCACGTTGATCCGCCGACTAAGGGCGAGGACCGCTGCGATTACGGCGTGTACAGCGCGCTCTTGTTCCCAGCGGCCATGAACAGATAGGAGCGGCCGTCCAGCTCGACGCGCGTGACCGACCCAAAGAAGCTGGGTGCGGCCCTGGCGGTCCACGCATTGGTAGCTGGGTTGTAGGAGTAGAGGCGATGATCGGGAGCGCTGACCACGACGTAGAACCGTCCGTTAATCACAGCGCCGTTCGCGGCCCCGCCTAGCGGAAGGGACGCGCGAGTGCGCCAGGTCTTGGTCGCTGGATCATAGACGTCGAGGGCAGTAACTGGTGTATTACCAGAATTCTCGACGCCGCCTGCCACATAGAGCTTGCCGTCGATCACGCCTGCGGCACCGCCCCGATGAAAATGGGGTGCCTGCGGCCTCGTCACCCAGACGTTGGTAGCCGGATCGTAGCGGTAGAAGCGGCGAGTATCCTCTTCGGCACAGTACCCCGGGTTGGGATAACCGTTCCCACCACAAACGCCCGGGAGCACGTAGAGCTTGTCGTTGATGACACCGGTGACTCCTTCGGCACTGAAGATCGGCAGGTTGGCCCTTCGAATCATCCGGTCATTGGAATAGTCATAGGCCCACAGCGTGTTTTCGACCGCGAGCGGTTCGGAATCGTTGTAGCCTCCTGAAAAGTAGAGCCGGTTCCCAATCTTGCCGACCCCGTTCGAGTTCCAAACACCGACCTGCGAAACTCTCGCACTCCACGCATTGGTGGCGAGTTTATAGGCCTTGACGCTCAGTCCGGTGCCGCCTTCGTCGCTGGACGTGCCGCCGAAGGCATACACGATCGATCGTCCTGAGGAGTTGGGCGCCATTCCGAGCTCGTAACCGAAGATGAACTGATCGTACGGTGGAGGAGCCTTGGCGGTCCACGTATTCGAAGCCGCGGCCACCGCGAAGACTGGTACTCCGGTGGCATCCGGCTGCGTTGGGTTACTTGTCTCACTACAAGCGATCAGAACAAGCAGTGTGGGCAGGAGTGCGGCCCTGGCGGAGAAGGAGAACATGCGGGGACCTTTCTTCCGGCGGTTCAAGCAGGAATTTTGCTGGTAGGCTCCTTAATGTATCCCGTGGTACCGAAGGACGCACGAGGATTTCCGAGGCAGCGGTTCTGGGGAGCCGATGCATCCAATTGCATACTACGGGCCACTGCCTGGGGGCTGGACGAATCAGCGTGATAAGATGCTGTTCACCTATTGTTTAACCCCTGTCGGTACTGGTTTCCTGGACGGAATCGGGGTGATGCAGTGCCACACATTCGAATGCGCGGCCCCAACGCTTTATCGAAGGTTCTTCACTGCGCGGGAAGCGGCGGGGAACTCGCCCTGATACCCGATCACGATCACACCCAGTCTCGAACTATCGGTCCCTCCTGATTGAGTTCCGGACCGTTGGCCGATGACCGGCAACGGAAAGGACGTATCCCTGAAGCAGGCTAAGTCCTTCAACAACCAGCGATCTTGTAGTCTAGTGAAAGGCCCGGTGATGAACAGTAGATGCTTTTGCGTGGTGGTATATGGAGTCACCCCCTTATGCTACCCACCAGTTATCGATGGCTTTTCTCCCACTCTGCTAGGCCTCAAGCTAAGGCCCATTAGTCACGGCGGATAAACGGCGAAGGATGCAGGTTACATCGGCCAGGGCTATAAACGGCCCTACCCTGAAGGCTGTACCGGGGCTGCACTCGGTCCCCTCCTCGTTACCACCGGGTGGCATCTCCATGCGACCATACGCCTTGATCTCAGTAGGTCTTCTCCTCGGCTGCACCGACACTCCCACCGAGTTGAGTCGAGAGGCTCCGTCTTTTGCGGTGGCCAACTCTTGGACGACCCGCGCTCCCATGCCTCAAGAGTTGCGACAGCACGCCGTTGGGATGGTCCCGGCCGCCAACGGTGACCAGATCATTTACGTCATCGGGGGCGTGGCGTGCTTCACCTGTAACCGGCCTGAGGTATACGCCTATAACCCTCGCACCAATGCCTGGACTCAAAAAGCATCGCTCCCGCGCCAGCGCCGGGATATGAACGGGGCCGTTCAAATCGGCAGCAAGCTCTACGTTTCCGGCGGTTACTGGGGTGGTGGCCACCTGAGCGACCTGCTGGTCTACAACCCGGCAACCAACAAATGGATCGCCAAACGCCCTATGCCCAACAAGGTCTCACGAGGCAGCTCTGCTCAGGTGGGCGGCAAGCTCTATGTCTTGTATGGCGAATGTGCAGATTGCAGTTCGCCTGGGCCGTCAAAGCGCATGTGGCGCTATGATCCTGCGACGGACAGTTGGACGCGGATGCGCGACGCGCCCCGATTCCATGTCAACGCGGCCAGCGGGGTTATCAATGGGAAGTGGTATGTCGTCGGCGGTGGGAATGGAGATCGGATACTGGATGTGTATGATCCGAAAGCCAACACCTGGACTCAAAAGGCATCCATGCCGGCCAGTCACGCAGGAGCCGCCGGTGCGGTGCTAAGCCAAAAGCTGTACGTGATAGGCGGACAGAACACTGTTTCTCCTCACCAGCCGTTGAACATTGTCCACGCCTATAATCCGCTGACGAACACGTGGGCGGCCAAGGCACCGATGCCGACGCCCCGCAGCGCGCTGGGTGCGGCGAAGGCGGTGCGAAGCGGCAACGCCGTGCTCTATGCGCTCGGCGGAGAGAATGGCAGCTTGAGCGAGAGCGGTGAGGGTCCGATCAGGATAAATGAGGAGTATGACGATTAGATCGGCGAGGAGGTCGCTACGACCATGATGAAGCTGGCCGCGAGGGTGCGGACAAGGTGGCCGCCCACCTTCACGGCGTCGCTGCCTCCGTCAAGGTGCTCCAGTGGAACACCGATTACACCGAAGGATTCGATCTCAGCGATCACCTAACTGGTGTTATTGCGACAATCACAAACTACTAAGTACACACCCAGTTACTCCCCAGTTACCATGACGGTAGCAAAAGGGGCCAAAGACGCAGCAAGAGGGAGCAACAGAAGGAAAGCGAAAGGGCCTATAACTGTGTTATAAGCCCTTGGGGTTGCATCGGTAAACCGTTGTTGTTGAAAGCGGTGTGGAAGCTCCCGAGGAGGGACTCGAACCCCCGACCCGGTGATTAACAGTCACCTGCTCTACCAACTGAGCTACTCGGGATTACCCTTCGGCAGGGCAAAAATTACCCCCGCCTCCCCAGATAGGCAACGCTGGTTCAGCGGTCCACTGAGTCGATGCGCGAGTTCCTGGCCCGGGTTGAATCCGCGGCTCGAAGCGAGCCTCTCACTCCAGCCGCCCCAGGCAATGTGGAAGCGCCGATGGCACTATCACGCGCACGCTGACTCGATCCATTCGACTCCGGCTTCTCCCTGCCACAGCCAACAACCAGTAGCAGCATGAACAGCGCTCGCATTGGGAACCTCGAGTAGGAGAACTGGCAGGTGTTGGCCCCCTGCCATAAGTTGCAGCGACGGGTGAGCCATGCCACAGCATCCAGCGCGGACCTGAACCTAGCTTTGCATCGTCCGAGCCGGACCATAAATCACACAACGATCACGCGATGGCTGCAAGGCCTCGTTCTCGAACAGTTTTCGGAGCTGAGCGCACCGTCTGAATTGTTGACGGAATTGACGTTCGTTCCTTTTACATTGTAGTATGAAATCTTGCAGTGGCCAAGCACGTAAGTTGTTGAAAACGAAACTGTTACAGTAATCCGGCTTCCACTTTCAATCTCGGTACGTAGCTTGCCAACCATGGCCCTGCCGCCCCTGATCGGACACTTGGCAGCCCGGAACCGGCTGTCTCAGGCGAACCGGCGTGGCAAGCTGCCACAGGTGCTCCTGCTGACGGGTCCTGCAGGCGTAGGGAAGCAAAGATTGGCACTTTGGCTCGCGCAACTAGCGCTATGCGAGCAGCCGTCTGAGGAGCCGTGTGGGGTGTGCCGAGCATGCCGGTTGGTGACAGGGCTCGTACATCCGGACGTGCACTGGTATGTGCCGATTCCGCGGCCCAAGGCAGGGGATCCGGACAAGCAGGTAGACGAAGCTGGGCAGTGCATCGCTCAGGTAATGAACGATCGTCGAGCCGAGCCGCTGTATTCAGCGGTTGATGGCATGGCAACACACAGTCTGGCATGCGTACGGCTGCTCCAGCGCGAGGCCGCGCTCACAGCGGTCGAGGGTGGGCGCCGGGTGTTCATTCTGGGAGAGGCAGACCGCCTCATTGCCCAGGAAGCGAGTCAGGAAGCAGCCAATGCGCTCCTGAAACTGCTGGAGGAGCCGCCGACCGGGAGCCTGTTCGTGTTGACGACGGTGGAGCCCAGGCGACTGTTGGCCACAATGCGTTCCCGAGCAGTGCCGGTGCGACTGGGACGATTGACCGATGCCGAGGTGAGTGCGTTTCTCAAGACTCATGTGAAGCCGGCACTCTCGTCCCGAGATCTGGAGCAGCGTGTCGCCCGAGCCGAAGGCTCGATCGGAATGGCACTCTGGAGTGGCGACGAAGCCGGGAAAGCACAGCAAGCGGCGGAGCAGTGGCTGAACGCAGTGCTGGCTGGCCCCGGTCCCTTGTTCGAGCGAGCACTGAAGCAGCCGGCATGGGGCGCTCGAGGTGAGTTTACCGCCATGCTCGATGCAGTCGCTGAAACGCTGGCCGAGGCTGCGAAGGGGAGCGTCGGTGAACCAGTCCGGCGGCCGGTTCCGGAGGCACTGCTGCGGCGCGACCGGACCGACTCGTTGCTCAAGGCACTGGATCACGTTGCCGACGCACGCGAGGCGGCCTGGGGAAACGTGAACCCGCAGATCCTGCTCGCAGTCCTGGGCGAAGAGCTCGTGGAGGTTTTGTGAAGCTCACGCACCTGGACGAGCGGGGCCGGGCTCAGATGGTGGATGTGGGGAACAAGCCAGTTTCGGAGCGCACGGCGGTCGCCGAAGGAGCCGTGAGGATGTCGCGGGAAGCGTTCGATTTAGTCGCTGCCCAAGCGGTCGCCAAGGGTGACGTGCTGGCAGTAGCCGAGATAGCGGGAACGATGGGGGCAAAGCGCACGGGCGAGCTGATCCCGCTTTGTCATCCACTCGCTCTGGATCACGTCGAAGTGGAAGCAAGGCTGGAGCCGGAGCTGCCTGGAGTGAGAATAACCGGCAGCGCGAAGGCAACTGGCCGAACCGGAGTCGAAATGGAAGCGCTGACCGCGGTAGTGGTCGCGTGTCTCACGGTGTACGACATGGTGAAGGCAGTAGATCGGGGAATGACTATCGAAGATGTACGGTTGATCAGCAAGACCGGGGGTACCCGGGGAGATTGGTGCCGAGCCGGGACGTAAACGGAGCGGCTCTCTCATACGGAAAGGGGCCTGCGCGTGTCGAGACCCAAGTACTACGACGACCCGAAGCCGATGACCGGGGAGCGATTACTGCTGCGGGGAGGCGTTCTTCTCGCAACCGCATTTGGTATCGGCGCGCTCGGCGGCTGGAACAAGCTGGTCCGGGCGACGGATAACGTATCGGTCTCAATCCCGGATGTTTCGGCGGTTGCCCGGCAGATGGGAAGCCTGGGCGAGCAGCTCGAGGCTGCCCGGGGCGAAGCCGTAGTCGTCAAACTTCAGCTCGAGCGCGCCAACGCCATCCTGGAGAACTCAACGCGCTACCAGATCCCTGCGGATCTGTCGGCCGCGATATATGATATCGCCCTGAGCGAAGGCATCGATCCGTCCCTCGGCTATCAGCTGGTGAAGATCGAGAGCGGATTCAAGGCGAAAGCGAAGAGCAACATGGCAGCGTACGGCTACACTCAGCTGCAGGTTGCTACGGCGAGATTCTATCAGCCGGGAATTACTCAGAAGGATCTGTACGACCGGGACACGAACCTGCGGATCGGGTTTCGATTCCTGAACGACTTGCTGGCCAGGTTCAACTACGACGTGCACCTGGCTTTGCTGGCATACAACCGCGGCCCGGCCAATGTGAACAAGATTCTGGCTAAGGGCGGAAATCCGGCGAACGGATATTCGGACGCTGTGTTGAAGGGGTTCCGGCCGATCGCCGCAACCGAGCCGGTGCGCTAGCCAGGGATTTTCAGGGAGACTCCGGCGCGCAGGGGCTCCTGTTCGGAAATGCCGTTTGCTTCTCTGAGGGCCTGGATCGAGACGCCGTAGCGTCTTGCCAGGCCTTTCAGCGTTTCACCCCGGCGCACGACATGTGTCTTGACCCCAGCGGCAGGCTGTGACGCGAACTGCGGAACCGTGCTCGCCTCAGGTGCCGAGACGCGGATACGCTGGCCGGCGCGAATACGTCCCCTGCTATCGAGACCGTTCCAGTCCAGCAACTCGCGCTGACTGATTCCGTACTCGTCCGCGATCTCGGAGATGGTTTCACCCCGCCTCACCCTGTGAAACGTTCGCCGGGTCGTTCCGGCGGCCACGACGGGTTCGGCCATGCGCCGAGCGACCTTCGTGGACAGCGCGCCGCCAGTCGGCACCACCACGCGCTGGCCGATGCGAAGACTTCTGGATTTCACCTTCGGATTGGCCGCCAGAAGCAACGACTGACTCACCCGATACCGTAGGGCGATTCCACTCAGAGTCTCGCCGCGGACCACGAAGTGCTCGACGAATGTGACGCGCTGCCTCGGCGGGAGCTCGGCGTAAGCGGCAACGGTCATGGGGCCGTGTCCCAATGGAAGCCGCACCAGAGATCGCGCTCCCGGTGGGGTCGCAAGCCGGAGATACTGTGGATTCAGCTCACGGATGGCAGCAACGGTGGTATCGGCGAGACGAGCCAGTACGTCGAGTCCAGTCATGTCCGGCACGATGATCGAGTCGTAGGCGAACAATTCCTGCTTATCTACCCTGAAGCCATACCGATCAGGCTGCTTCGCGATCAGCGCCGCCGCGATCAGTTTCGGGACATAGTCCTTCGTCTCCCGGCGCAAGAGCTTCGTATCGTACAGTCGGAAAAATGTGGCGTCCGAGTTGGTGACCTCGCTTTCGTCATCGGGCAGTCTCCCCAGTCCACGGGACACCTTGCCCGATCCCGCGTTGTATGCTGCGGCCGCGAGATACAGTGAGTTGAAGCGCTGGTTCAGGTCGCGCAGGTGCTTCACCGCCGCATCGGTTGCCCGCATTGGATCCCGACGCTCATCCACCCATGAGTCGATCCGCAGCCCGTACCCTTTTCCCGTAGCCTTCATGAACTGCCACATTCCCACCGCCTTGGCACGGCTGGTGGCGGTGTTGGAGAAGCCACTCTCGATCAACGCGAGATATACCAGATCTCCCGGAAGGCCCTCCCGCTGCAGCCGTTCCCTGATGATACGCTCGTACCGCGGCATCCGGCTCAGCCAGATCGCCATCCGCTGCCGGCCGCGCCCCTGAAAGAAGTCGAGGTAGTACTGGACCCGTGCGTGGTTGTTGAAGGTTTCTACGTCGATATCCCAGGTCACGGCGTTGGCGAGAGCTTCGGCTCCACCAGGGATGGTCGCCGGCTGCCGATCATCAGCGGCTTCGTCTTCACTCCGTGGATGCGCAGCGGCAAGCTCCTCGAGCACCGCCTCGTCCGCGGCGGAGTCGGCGGCAACCTGCAGCTCGGCGGCGGTGTCGGCGGCGAGCAGCATCGGATCAATGGGAGGAGCTTCCGGCAGATCCTCCTGAGACGAATTGGCTGGAGCGATCGGAGAGGAACTGGAATTCACCGTGAGCGGTGATGCTGGACGGGGAGACGTAGGTAAGGCAGGACCCCTTCCGCCGCAGGCACCGAGGAGTACCAGATTCAAGAGAAGACAGATGCGTGCTCGGGCCATAGTTCGCTCCAAGGTCTCCGAATCGCTCCGGGGTACCTTCGGCATGGTTTCGGGTGGGGAGGAGGAGCCCCGTTTGGTGAACCTGCAAACCGCAGGACCGCAAGGCGAACTGAGGCAAGAACCGGACTTCGGTCCTCTTTCTATCTCATGTACAACCGATTGCCTAGAATACGATTGGTGGCGTTCAGTACTGCCAGTGCGGCTCCTCGGGGAGTGTCAGCATCGGTGAGGTAAGAGCCCACTACGCGGTGGCCACTGCCCTCTCCGTGGACGCCCAGTGAGACGATTACCACCGTCGCATCGAACGCCCGTACCGCCTTCACGCCCAGAAGCTCGAAGCTCAATCCCCCCTGCACTGCCTGACCGAGAGCCACCACGCAGGCCTGGGCGGAACAGCGGAGCTCGCCGGCCTGCGAGGCAAGTCCCTCGCCCTCGCCGGTGAACTGCTCTGAATCTCTCCAGGTCAAACCGACCCGAGCACGGCAACGCCCATTGGGCAGCCGGTCGAGCGTGAACTCGGCGAAGCGGAGCCGCTCAGGAAATGGGTCTGGCGTTGACATGGCGTCCTTGTGCAGCCGAGAAGATCAGTGTGAAACGCGGGGGCGGAAACGGGCAATCCCCATGCCAGTCAACCAAGGAGCTGGGTCAGCAGTGTCACGAGGTCAGCATCAGACACCCGCTCTGCCTGAGCGAACAGTGCAGCCTTGGACGAAGATGAGAGCGGGTACGTACCCCAGACAGAACGCTGGCCGGGATCAGTGGTGCGGAAGGAAAAGACGAGGTTCCAGTGAGGGGAGTTTGGTCGCCGCTCGGCGGCCATGGAAACGTTCCAGCGGCGTTCGGCATGATCGACGACTCTCCATGCCATTCAGCTATCTCCGATGGTATCAGCTCCGCACCAGCGAATGAAAGCGGGCTCGTAGATCTCGAGTGATGGGGCCCGACTTGCCACTGCCTATCAGGCGTCCGTCCAGCTGGCGGATCCCTATGATCTCGCTGGCTGTGCCGGTGAAGAAAGCCTCGTCGGCAGTGTAGACGTCGTAGCGATTGAGCATGGTTTCCTGGACCTCGTAACCTGCGTCCGTGGCAAGCTGGATGACGGCATCACGGGTCACTCCGCGGAGAATTCCCGCATACGCGGGCGGTGTGGTGATCCGTTCCTTCTTGACGACGAACACATTCTGGCCGGATCCCTCCGCCACGGCGCCCGCGCTGTCCAGCATCAGCACTTCGTCCGCACCGGCGTGAATGCCTTCCACCTTCGCCATGATATGCGCCATATAGTTCAGCGACTTCACACGAGGGGATAGCGATTCACGGTGAGGAATCGGAGTGCCCGCCGTGATCACGTTCAGCCCGGTCTCGTAGACCTGCTCAGGCCAGAGCTTGATCGTGTCCACGATGATAATGACGGATGCCTTTGGGCACTTACGGGGGTCCAGCCCCAGATCTCCAACCCCGCGAGTGATGATGTGCCGGATATAGGCCTCGGAGATGCCAGACCGGCGAAGAGCCTCGACCGTGACCGAAGACAGCTCCTGCCGCTCGATCGGTACCTCGAGCCAGATGGCTTTGGCGGAGTCGTAAAGACGATCGAGGTGCTCGTCCAGACGGAACGCCTTACCGCCGTACGCCCGTACGCCCTCGAAGACACCGTCACCGTACAGGAGGCCGTGATCGTAGACCGAGATCAATGCGGTGCTCTTGTCGCACCACTCACCGTCCAACCAGATGGTGGGCGTACCAAGCGTCTGGCTGGGAGGATTGGTCTTGGTCTTTGCTGTCGCAGTCATGCGTCGAATGTAAATCGGCTTCGACTTGCGAGCCATGGGTGGGTTGGGCTCAACCTCGGCACCTCATTCCACAAGTGTTTTTCGCATCACGATCGCTGAAGCCGGACAGGCGCCCTGAAACTCCATGGATTCCTTGACCTCATCGCGGACAGCTTCCCGGGTTACGCAGGCAAATCCAAATCGAGGGAAGTAGTTCTCGGCGGAGGTGGTCAGAAGAAAGACATCCTCGATACCGCGTACCCTGGCCTCCCCAAGTGCCAGGTCTATGAGTCTCCCACCGACTCCGCTGCCGCGCCACTCGTCCTCCACCACGACCGAACGCAGCAGCGCGGAAGGTCCATAGATCTCCAGCCCCGCAGCTCCGATTAGTCTTCCGTCCTGTTCCGCGACAAAGAAGTCGGCGAACGTTTCAGAGACACCGGCCGAGGGCAGCTCGGCTTTACGGAGCAATGCCAGTACCTCGGGAAGGTCACCCGATCGTGCTCCTCGGAAGTCGACACATGTACAATCTCGGCTCTGACCCATCGTTGCCTCCGGACTACTCGGGTTTCCGGGCACGCACGAACGCACCCATCACGCAGCCGCTCACCTCGCTCGCGAGCACCTCAGTGTCCAGCCCTGCCTCTGCCAGAAACGCCTTGGCATGCTGGAGGTCGTAGATGCGGGTTGGCTCGATACCGGTCTCCTCGAATCCAGCTCTTCGGAGCACCTCATGATATTGGTGTTCGTTGAGCGCACCGGCCACACAGCCGATCCAGAGCTCCATGCTGCGCCGAACTTCGGCGGGAAGCTCTCCGCGAACCACCACGTCGGAAACTGCAAACCGTCCACCCGGCTTCAGCACGCGGAATGCCTCAGCAATCGCGCGGTCCTTGTCAGAGGAGAGGTTGATCACACAGTTGGAGATAATCACATCCACTGAGCTGTCAGGCAGTGGAATGGACTCGATGTCACCCTTCAAAAACTCCACGTTGTCCACTCCGGCCCTTTTCTGGTTCTCGCGGGCAAGAGCGAGCATCTCGTCGGTCATGTCCAGGCCAAATGCCTTGCCAGTGGGACCCACACGCCGCGCGGAGAGAAGCACGTCGATACCACCGCCGGACCCGAGATCGAGAACAGTATCACCAGGCTTCAACTCGGCCAGGGCGGTCGGGTTGCCGCATCCCAGTGACGCGAGCACTGCCTTCTCAGGGAGCTCCGCGGCTTCAGCCGCCGTGTAGAGGTTGCTGCTGATCGGATCCTGTGAGCCGCCACAGCAGCTCGGTCCACAGCACGACGCGTTTTCGCCCGATGCTACCTTTCGCGCTACCTGGCCATAACGTTCGCGAACTGTTGTCCTCAGGTCCTCGCTCACACGGCCTCCTCATCAAGTTTTGTTGATACATGAAACACAAAAAGCTCAGCAGCAGCCGATCTTCCGCTCGGAGGCCGTGGGCGCCGATGCCAGCCAGTCGATGGTAGCAGACGCCTGGGCCAGGGTTTCAGGGCTGAGCGTGTAGTACATCCAACGACCCTCGCGCCGGTCGGTGATCAACCCGGCGTCTTTCAGTACTTTGAGGTGAAATGAAAGGCGAGACTGTGCCGCATCGAGCGCGTCGGTCATGTCGCAGACGCAGCGTTCGCCGAAACGGAGACGTTGAAGAATCGAGAGCCGGGTGCCATCCGAAAGGGCATGGAACAGTTGCACTGCGCGATCCGCATCAGGTTTGAGCTGGGTAGCCATGGACGAGAATATATCAATTTTTATTGATCAGTCAAGGGCTCCGGTACAGCACGCCGCTCGTCGCTCGGGACTAACTTGCAGAGAGTGTGAATCGACGGCTACAGTGAGGGTCCTATGTCCACGCGCTGTTCTCATGTCGCAGAGCTTCACCCGGTCGAGCCACATACACCGGCAGGCTGTGAGGAGTGCCTGAAGATCGGTGGACGCTGGGTTCACCTCCGGTTGTGCCTCAGCTGCGGCCACGTAGGATGCTGCGATAGCTCTCCGAACAAGCATGCCACGAAGCACTTTCACGCCAGCAACCACCCCATGGTCCGAAGCTTCGAGCCGGGCGAGAACTGGGCCTGGTGCTACGTGGACGAGTTATTTCTGGAGCCCGCCCCCATGGTGCGCTAGGTGCAGACCGAGGTCTGGCCGGCCCTGCCGCTGGAAGCCTGGCGGGACACATATGCCACCTTGCATCTGTGGACCCAAATCGTCGGCAAGACCCGTCTTGCGCTGGCACCGCCGGTGAATCACTGGTGGCAAGTAGCGCAATACGTCACGCCGAAGGGGCTCACCACGTCGTCCATTCCTCACGGTCATCGCACCTTCGAAGTACAGTTCGATCTTGTGGATCACAGGCTCATGGTGATCGCCGGCGACGGCTCAGGTGGCGCCATGCCGCTGCATTCACAAACCGTGGCAGAGTTCTACGTGAAGTACATGGACCTGCTCCGCTCACTCGGCCTTCCGGTGAAGATCTGGCCCATGCCGGTTGAGATCGAGAGCTCGCTCCGATTTCCCGACGACCAGATACATCGGTCCTATGATCCTGAATGGGCGAACCGCCTGTGGCGGATCCTGGTGCAAGCCGATCGGGTACTCAAGCGCTTCCGCGGTCGATTTCTTGGGAAAGCCAGTCCGGTTCACTTCTTCTGGGGAAGCTTCGACCTTGCCGCGACCCGCTTCTCCGGTCGATCAGCACCTCCGCATCCGGGCGGCGCGCCGAATCTGGGGAACTGGGTCATGCAGGAAGCCTACTCACACGAATGCAGCAGCGTCGGTTTCTGGCCCGGCGGTGCGGCGATACCTGAACCGGTGTTCTATGCCTACGCCTACCCCGAGCCTGAAGGCTTCCGGAACTATCCGGTCGCGCCGGCGGCTGCGCGGTACGATGAGACAATGCGGGAGTTCGTTCTGCCGTACGAATCGGTGAGAACCTCGGCGGCACCCGACGACACACTTCTGACGTTTGCACAGACCACATACGCTGCCGCTGCGGACCTCGCACATTGGGATCGGGCAATGCTGGAGCGGAGTGGACCCCTCTGGTGATGAGATCACCCAGGAGCGGACGCAAAGCGGTAATGTGAGGTAACGCTGGGAGTCAGTACGATGGAATCTCAAGGAGGGCCTCGATGACGCATGCCACACCCCAATCTGCCACCTCCACCTGGCAACTCGATCCGGCACACTCGAGCGTGGAGTTCGCCGTGAAGCACATGATGATGACCACAGTACGTGGCCGCTTCAAGAATTTGCAGGCCACGCTCACCGGGGATGAGGACCATCCCGGTGGCTGCTGTGTGGAAGTACAGATCGAAGTCGCCAGCATCGACACGGGAAACTCCGACCGGGACAAGCACCTGCGTTCAGCTGACTTCTTCGATGCCGAGCGGCACCCGAACATCACCTTTCGGAGCAAACGAATAGAGGGCACACCGAACCAAACGGGCGACAAATTCCAGGTGGTCGGCGATCTGATTATTCGCGACACGACGTCCGAAATTGCGCTCGGGTGCGTGTTCGAAGGCCGAGGCAGCGATCCATGGGGCAAGGAGCGCGCAGGCTTCAGCGCCAGCACCGATATCGATCGGCGTGACTGGGGCCTGCGCTGGAATCAGGCCATGGAAACCGGTGGCGTGCTCGTCGCTAACAACGTGCGCATCGAGGTCGAAGTTCAGTTCGTCCGCGACTAGAGCAACAGGCAGACTGCAGCGATTCGTTTGAAGTTGACATCAGGTGTTATAACATCTAATATCTCGTATGGCCAGGACCCTGCAAGCCGAGTTGAAGACCACCAAGCCGTTCAGCAGTCTCGAGCAGGAAGCCATGCTGAGCCTGGCACGAACGGCGGCCCAGCTCGACCACGACATGCTCGATGCACTCAGGCCGCACCGGCTTACCCCCACTCAGTACAATGCGCTGAGAATCTTGCGAGGCGCCGGCCCTGCCGGTCTCTGCCGGAACGAGGTGCGAGACCGGCTGGTCGCGTGGGTCCCGGACGCCACCCGGCTCCTGGACCGCCTGGCGGACACGGGGCTCGTGGTCCGGGGCCGTGAGGGAGGAGATCGGCGCTTCGTTCGCGCCCGCATCACGCGGAAGGGGCTGGACCTCCTTGCCCGGTTGGACGCGGTCATCACGGAGCTTCACTACCGTCAGCTCGGACACCTCGGCCGGAACAAGCTCAGGGCCTTAATCGAATTGCTGGAGGACGCCCGGGACAGGGCCTAGAACTAAATCGACACATTAGGTGTTATCACACATAACAGCTGATGAAGCCGCCAGGGGCGGCAGCGTCCAAACTCAACGGAGCGTTACAGATGACCAACCCCGCCAGCCTGTCCCTCTCTCGCCGACTGCCGGCTGCGCTCGCCGTCCTGCGCATCATTATCGGGACCATCTTTGCGGCCCACGGAGCTCAGAAGCTCTTCGCCTTCGGGTTCGCTGGGGTTGCGGGTGCCTTCGGCCAGATGGGGGTTCCCCTCGCCGGGATAGTCGGACCAGGAGTCGCGCTCCTGGAATTCCTTGGCGGTATTGCGCTGATCCTGGGACTGGCCACCAGACCTGTAGCGCTCTTACTCGCCATCGACATGCTCGGCGCGATGGTCTTCGTACACTCGAAGGGTGGCTTCTTCGCGCCCGACGGCATCGAGTTCGTCCTGGCGCTATTTGGCTCCTCGTTGGCGCTGGCGCTGGCGGGCGCGGGGGAGTACTCCCTGGACTGGACCTTGGCCCGGCGGAAAGGCGAGGTATCCCGTGCCACTCGATAACACGATTACCGGCCTGCATCACATCACGGTCATTGCAGGCGATGCTCAGGAGAACCTGGACTTCTACTCGGGCGTGATGGGAATGCGCCTGGTCAAGAAGACGGTGAACCAGGATGTGCCTGGTACCTATCATCTGTTCTACGCCGACGGGCTGGCCCATCCCGGAACCGATCTGACCTTCTTCCCCTGGCCTGACATGGCGCCAGGTCGTACTGGTGTGGGGCTGACCGTGGAAGTGGCACTGGCAGTTCCGATGGGCACTTTGGAGTACTGGGCCGAGCGACTCCGGGCCCACAGTGTGCACGCAGATGAGATCGGGACGCGCTTCGGTGAGCGCGTATTGAGTTTTGCGGATCCGCACGGCCTTCCTCTCGTGTTGGTCGAGATAGCCGACCAGCGGCAGTTCACCGCCTGGGAGAAGAGTCCGGTGCCGGAATCGCGGCAGGTACGCGGACTGCATGGCGTGCGGCTCCTGGAACGCAGTGCGGCACCCACAGTGAACTTTCTCAGGGATACTCTGGGATTTGAGGAAATAGGAGAGGAGAACGGCTGGCACCGTTTCGCGCTTCCAGGCGGCCGCTCCGGTCGAATACTGGACGTCAAGGAGGCGCCGGCGGAACAGCAAGGCACTTGGGGAACCGGCAGCGTCCACCATATCGCCTGGCGTGTCCCGGACGACAGTACTGAGCTGGTCGTACAACATCGTCTGCAATCGGCTCGCCGGCACCCCACCTCGGTGATCGATCGTTTCTGGTTCAAGTCGGTGTACTTCAAGGAGCCGGGTGGCGCGCTGTTCGAGATTGCCACCGACGGTCCCGGTTTCGGAGTGGATGAGAGCATGGAGGAGTTGGGAGGCCGGCTGGTACTGCCACCCTGGCTCGAGGGCAAAAGAGCAGCGATCGAGGCGGGCCTGCCTTCTCTTCGCGAGCCCGAATTGGAGCCGCGCCGGTGAGCATTGTCGGTTTGCACCACATCACTGTGCTCTGCTCCGATGTAAGCCGCACCGAGGCCTATTACATCGACACGCTCGGCTTCAGAGTGGTGGCACGTACTTCCGAGCCTGAGATGTCGAACTCACAGCATCTCTATCTCGCAATTGGTGGGGGAACAGCCGGCAGCATTGTGTCCTTCATCGAGCGGCCGGGCATGCCGCCAGGTCATGAGGGCGTAGGAGGAACTCACCATTTCGCGCTTCTGGTGGAAACGCGTGACGCCTTGCTCCGGTGGAAGCGTCGGCTCACCGATCGCGGAGTGGCGGTCAACGGTCCTCTCGACCGGCATTACTTCGAGTCGATCTATCATCGCGACCCGGATGGCACCGTCATCGAAATTGCCACCCGGGGTGCCGGCTGGACCCGTGATGAGGCGCCCGGCAGGCTGGGCATGGAGCACCGGCCGCCGCCACCCGAGATGCTCAAGGGGAACCGAGACAAAGAGCGTATCGTAGCAGAAACCTGGCCCGAGCCGGTGCCTGCTATCACGTCCGAGATGCGCCTTCGGAGCCTGCACCACGTCACGGCAATTGCTGCCAAGATCGATGATACGCATGACTTCTTGCATGGTGTGCTCGGACTGCGCCGGGTGAAGCGAACCTCCAACTTCGACATGCCGGACTCGTTTCACTGGTACTGGGGCGTCGGAGCCGGAGCACCGGGCACGGTGGTAACGTACTTCGAGCGCCCCGATCAACCGCACGTCTCCCCCGGTCCCGGGCAGACTCATCACTATGCACTGGCAGTGACCGACGGGGCGGCTCTGGAGCTGTGGCGTTCGAAACTACTCGCGGTCCGGTGGCCGGCCTCACCCATTCACGATCACGAGCATTTCAGCAGCTTCTTCACTCGAGATCCCGATGGGCAGCCGGTAGAGCTCGCAACGATCACACCCGGCTTCCCAGGATGAACCGGGAGGAGACACAGCGGTGAAAGGACCCCATCAGAGTCAGCCGGTGCGAGTCGGGGGCATGGACCTCGGCGCGGCACGGGGCGCCATGGTGATGCTGCACGGCCGCGGCGCCACGGCGGAAAGCATTCTCTCGCTGGTGCCGGTGTTGGGCATAAACGACTTCGCCTATCTGGCCCCTCAGGCGGGCGGGAACAGCTGGTGGCCGCAGAGCTTTCTGGCTCCCATTCCCCAGAACGAGCCCGGAATCTCGTCGGCCATGCAGGCGGTAGAAGACGTCCTCGCTCGGGTCGAAGCCGCGGGAGTGCCGGCAGAGCGCACCATCTTGTTGGGGTTCTCGCAGGGCGCCTGCCTGGCCGCTGAATTCGCCGCTCGGCATGCACGCCGATACAGTGGTATCGCAAGCCTGAGTGGCGGGTTAATTGGGCCGGACGGGACACCGAGGGATTATTCAGGCTCACTGGCCGGGACGCCGGTATTTCTTGGCTGCAGCGACGTGGACTCACACATCCCGGCGGACCGGGTGCGGCAGTCGGCCGAGGTTCTGCAGCGGCTTGGCGGAGACGTAACGATGCGGCTCTATCCTGGGATGGGCCACACTATCATCGAGGATGAGCTGGACGCGGTACGGGCGATGATGAACCTGGTGGTGCCTGGAGAAGCTCACGGGCGAATGCGCTCAGATCATCTGGCATGAATGGCTTTCCCAGGAGAGGTCCCGACAGATCCGATGGCAAATGGCTGCCGGATACAAACAGCACCGGCGGCGAAGTGCCGGCCTGTGCGAAACTGGCGGCGAGCTCCCTCCCTCCCATTCCCGGCATGCGCACATCGGTGATGACCAGATCAACCGCTGCGCCTGCGTGTGTCCTGCTCAGGAGCGACAGGGCCTCTACTCCATCTCCGGCTTCAATGACGGAGTAGCTCTCGCCCTCGAGGACCCCGGCCATGTAGCTGCGCAGAATCTCTTCATCATCAACCACCAACACCGTTGCGATACCAGCACTCGTAGTCATGCCATTCTACTCCGGCTCGAGGATTCCGGCCAAGACTAAAGCCCCCCTGTAACGGTGCGATATCGGTTGGGTCTACGTCGTGATGGCTAGTTGGAGGATGGCCAGCTCCCGCCGAGCGCCTTGTACAACGCTGCATACGCTGTGGCTGCCTCCGTGCGCCCTTGGGCCAGCTGTGTTTCGGCTTCCAGCTGGGTGCGCTCAGCGTCGAGCACCTCGAGAAAGCCGGCAACGCCCCCCGTGAAGCGCAGTCGCGCCAGCTCTGCTGCCCGGCCGCTTGCAGCCGCCGCATCCTGAATTCGGTCGAGCCGAGCCCGGGACGTGCGGTAGCGAACCAGTGAGCTCTCCACATCCTGCAATGCCAGAAGCACCGTCTGATCGTACAGGGCGCGGGCTTCAGCTTCCCTCGCACGCGTCACGTCTACCCGGGCCTTCACCCTTCCGAGATTGAGCGCGGGCCACGAGATGACCGGACCAACGGCATAACGAAAGGTGCCCCGATCGCCGAGACGGCTGAAGCCGGTGGATGAGTATCCGGCACTTCCGCCAATTGAGATCGTCGGCAGGTAATCTGCCTTGGCCGCTCCGACCAGCGCTCGCTCCACAGCGAGCTGCCGCTCGGCTGCTGAAACGTCCGGCCGCCGCCGAACTACCGAATCCGGCGTCTGAACGACGATGACTTCTGGTAGGGACGGCAGCGGGGCCACGGCATCCAGCTCGGCCGCAACAAGCGCAGGAGAACGTCCCACGAGGGTTCCGATCTGGTATTGCGCCTGGCGAACTCTGGCTTCCAACAATGGAATCGAAGCCAGGGTAAAGCTGAGCTGCGCCTGCGCCCGCTCGGTATCGAACCGGGTGCCGCGTCCCGCGTCGAGCCGCTGGCGTGTGACTTCGAGCGTCTGCCGCTGGTTCTCGGCGTTGCGGCTCGCCACCGAAAGCTGCTCCTGGGTTCCGCGCAGCTCGAAGTACGCTCGCGCCAGCTCTGCCGCCAGTGAAACATTGATGTCTCGCAGATTCTCCTGCGTCGCCGCCACAAAGGCCCCGCGCGCCTGAACATTCCGTCTCACCCGCCCAAAGAGATCCAGCTCCCAGGAGGCGTCGAATCCCGCATCCCAGATGTCCTGATCGGGAAAGGTTCCGGTGCCGATGGGAAACGTGGCGCCGGCAAGCCGCTGCCGGGTATAGCCCCCGCCGAACGTGACAGTCGGAGCAAGGTCGAAGGCGGTTTCGGTTCGCGCCGAGCGTGCCCCTCGAACGCGGGCCTCGGCAGCGGCAACATCGAGGTTGGATCGGGCGACCTCATTCATCAGCCGTGTGAGCGTGGTGTCCCGCAACTCGGACCACGATGCAGTGCGCGCTGCCGCTCCACTATCGACCGCGATCTCGACCACGGTGTCGCGCGTCTCCCGGAAGGCTGCCGGTAGCGGGACATCCGGGGCGCGATAACCTGGGGCACCCGCGCATCCGGCCAGAAGGAGCAGGGAGAGAACGCTCGCCTTAGACATGTCTGGAGTCCTCCTCATGAGCCGGCTTCAAGGCAAACTGCTGCGCGCCTGCCGGCCGCCGCTCCACCAACGACTGGATCACCACATAGAACACCGGGGTCAACACCAGACCGAAGAAGGTGACACCCAGCATTCCGGAAAACACCGCCACACCCATGGCGTGCCGCATTTCGGCACCCGCACCGCTGGAGAACACCAGGGGCAGCACCCCCATGATGAAGGCCAAGGAGGTCATCAGGATGGGCCGGAGCCGAATGCGGCAGGCTTCAAGCGCCGCCTCCACCCGCGACTTTCCCTGCAGATGGAGCTCGCGGGCGAACTCGACGATCAGAATGGCGTTCTTACACGCCAGACCGATGAGCACCAGGAAGCCGATCTGCGTGAAGATGTTGTTGTCGCCCTTGGTGAGCCACACTCCGGCGATCGCGCAGAGGAGCGACATCGGTACGATGAGAATGACCGCCAGAGGCAGCGACCAGCTCTCATACTGAGCCGCCAAGACCAGGAAGACGAGCAAGACGCACAGCGGAAAGATGAAGACAGCCGTGTTGCCCGACAGTTTCTGCTGATAGGTCAGGTCGGTCCACTCGTAGCCGATACCGTTCGGCAGCACGTCGCGCATGATGCCCTCGATTGCCGCCTCCGCCTGCCCGGAGCTATAGCCCGGAGCCGGCCCACCGTTGATGTCGGCCGAGGGATAACCGTTGTATCGCGTAGCCTGATCGGGGCCATGGGACTGCTCGACCGTGATAACCGAGCCGAGTGGAATCATGTCGCCCTGGGCGTTCCGCACCTTGAGCTGCGCGATGTTGTCGGCGGTGGCTCGGAACTGCGCGTCCGCCTGCACCTTCACCTGATAGGTGCGGCCGAATTTGTTGAAGTCGTTGACGTACACCGACCCGAGATAAGCCTGCATCGTCTGAAACAGGTCCGTCAGCACGATGCCTTCGTGCTTGACCTTCTCTCGGTCCACCTCGACGTCGAGCTGGGGCACGTTGACCCGGTAACCGCTGAAGACCCCAGCCAGTTGTGGCGTCTGATACGCCTTACCAAGCAGAGCCTGAGTGGCGTCGTTGAGGGCAGTCTCACCCAGGCCGGCGCGGTCCTCCAGCTGCAGCTTGAATCCGCCCACCTGGCCGAGACCGTTGACCGGCGGTGGCGGGAAGACGGCCACGAAGGCGTCCTGAATGCCGGCGAATTTAGCGTTGAGCGCGCCGGCGATGTTCAGGCCGTACTCATCCTTCCCGTGCCGCTCCTCGAACGGTTTGAGAGTGAAGAAGATGATGCCAGCGTTCGGGGCATTCACGAAGCCGTTGATCGAGAGACCGGGAAACTGCACGGCGTTCTCCACCCCCGGCTGTTGGCTTCCGATCTCCGCCATCTCGCGAATGACTTTCTCGGTCCGGTCCAGGGTCGCCGCGTCGGGAAGCTGAGCAAAGGCGACCAGGTACTGCTTGTCCTGGGTGGGCACGAACCCACTCGGCACCTTGTTGAAGCCGAACACGGTGAGCGCCAACAGGCCGGCATACACCGCCAGCGCGATGCCGCTCTTTCGGATGACCCGGTTCACTCCCGCACCGTAACGGGCCGAGCCGCTGGCAAAGGCGCGGTTGAATGGGCGGAACAGCCAGCCCAATCCGCGATCCAGCCAGCGGGTGAGGCGGTCTGGAGGCGCGTGACGCGGCTTGAGCAGGATCGCGCTGAGCGCGGGCGACAGCGTGAGTGAATTGATCGCCGAAATGACGGTCGAAAACGCGATCGTGAGCGCGAACTGTCGGTAGAATTCGCCGGTCAGGCCGCTGAGAAACGCCACCGGCACGAACACGGCGCAGAGCACCAGTCCAATTGCCACAATGGGCCGGCTCACTTCGTCCATCGCCTTGTGGGCGGCGTCACGCGGAGAGAGGCCCGCCTCGATGTTGCGCTCCACGTTTTCCACCACGACGATTGCGTCGTCGACGACAATGCCGATGGCAAGCACCAGCCCGAACAACGACAGCGTATTGATGGAGAAACCGAATGCGAGCAGAATCGCGAACGTCCCCACGATCGACACCGGCACCGCCACAAGAGGAATGATCGAAGCCCGCCAAGTCTGGAGGAACAGCACGACTACCAGAACTACGAGCAGGATTGCCTCGAAGAGCGTGATCACCACCTCCCGGATCCCGTCGCGCACGTTCACGGTCGGATCGTACACGATCCGGTACTCCACCCCCTGGGGGAAGTTTTGTTTCAGCTCGTTCATGGTGGCGCGAACGGTGTTGGAGAGCTGCAGGGCGTTCGAACCCGGCGCCTGGAAGATGCCGATTCCGACGGCCTCCTTCCCATCCAGCAACGAGCGCAGCGCGTAGTCGCCCGCACCCAGCTCGAGCCGGGCGACGTCGCGCAGGCGGGTAATTTCGCCGTTCTCGCCTGTCTTGAGGATGATGTCGCCGAACTCCTCCTCCGTAGTGAGGCGGCCCCGCGCGTTGATGGTCAGCTGGTAATCCACCGGAACCGGCATCGGTGGGGCTCCGACCACACCGGCCGCGACCTGCACGTTCTGCTCTCGGATGGCATTCACCACGTCGCTGGCGGCGAGGTTACGGGCAGCAACCTTGCCCGGATCCAACCACACCCGCATGGAATAGTCGCCGCCCCCGAAGACCTCGACCTGGCCAATGCCGGGAATCCGGGCGAGGACATCCTTGATCTGGAGCAGGCCGTAATTCCGGAGATACGTGATGTCGTAGCGGTTGTCGGGCGAGAGGAGGTGCACGACCATGATGAAGTTGGGCGAGCTCTTGACCGTGGTTACACCGAGTTGGCGCACCTCGTCTGGCAGGCGGGGCAACGCCTGGGCTACACGGTTTTGTACCTGTACCTGTGCCAGGTCGACGTCCGTACCCACCCGGAAAGTCACATTGAGCGTCAGCACGCCGTCAGACGTTGACTGCGAGGACATGTAAAGCATGTTCTCGACCCCATTGATCTGCTCCTCCAATGGGGTGGCAACGGCCTCGGAGAGCACCCGCGGATTGGCTCCGGGGTAGACGGCCCGGACTACGACCGATGGAGGGACGACTTCGGGGTACTCGCTGATCGGCAATGCGAACATCGCAATGCCGCCGGCAATAAAGATCACGATCGAGAGCACGGCCGCGAAGATCGGCCGATCGATGAAGAACCGGGAGAATTGCATCGCTTAGCGCTCCCCAGCCGGTGCTGTCGAATCAGGCACCATCGGTGCCAGGGTTGGCGCCACCTTCATTCCGGGCCGGACCCGCATCAGGCCGTTCACCACAATGCGCTCTCCCGGCTTGAGACCGGAGCTCACGATACGGAGGCCATCGGTCAGCCTCCCCGGCACGATCGGCCGATAGATCAGCGTGTCGCCGGGGCCGACGACCAGCACGAACTTGCGATCCTGATCGGTGCCGATGGCGGCATCGCGGACCAGCGTTGCCTTCGTCTTCTCGGTTCCTACCAGCTTGACCCGGGCGAAGAGGCCCGGCGTCAGAACCCGGGCGCGATTGGAGAAGACGGCACGGGTCCGGATTGTCCCGGTCCCGGGATCCACCTGGTTATCCACGAAATCCAGACGCCCCTCGTGGGGGAAACCGGACTCGTTGGCCAATCCGAGATAGACCGGCAGTCGCGCGGTCCGCCAGTTGGTACCGCCCGCGGTTCTCGCCCGGCCGGCATATTTGAGATAGGTCTGCTCGTCGCTGTCGAAGTAGAGGTACATGGAATCGACCGAGACGACGGTGGTAAGCACCTCGCCAGCAGGCGGCCCTGCCTGCACCAGGTTGCCGGCTGTTACCTGCGCGTTGCTGACCCGTCCGGCAATCGGTGAGCGGACCCGGGTCCATTCCAGGTTGAGCCGGGCCGTTTCGAGCGCGGCTTCTGCAGCACGCACCGTCGCACCACCCTGGGCCTTCGCGCTGGTCCGGCTGTCGAACTCCTCTCGCGAGATCGCCTGCACGTCCACCAGCTTCACGGCACGCTGCACCTCGCTCTCCGCGAGCGCGGCCGCCGAACGGGCCCGCTCCAGCTCCGCTTCAGCTCGGGCGAGCTCGGCCTGGTACGGCCGAGGATCGATCTCGAACAGGATTTCGCCCTTCTTCACCTCTTTACCTTCGTCGAAGGTGACGCGCTTGATGTAGCCGGACACCCGTGGCCGGATCTCCACCTGGTCCACCGCTTCGAGCCGGCCGGTGAACTCGTCCCATTCTGATATCTCACGCTCCGGCACCTCGGCGACCGTCACAGCCTGCGCGGGAGGCGCGGAGGCTGGACTCTTCCCGCCATCCGAGTTCAGGGCTCCGAGCGAGAGTGCGGCGATGGAAAGAGCCGCCAGAGAAAGGCCTCCGGTTACTACGAGTTTCCGGGTCTGCATGTTGCCTCCAAAAGGATCCACTCTCATTGATCTGCACTAACTCGTCGTTCGGGCCACCCCAAATTCGACAGGGGTGTTACTAAGCTGTTGCCCAACTGGTACCACAGTTCGATAACTGTCGAACTGACAACCGATTAAAAAAGAAGTCCCGCAGGCCGATTCGTCTTCAGCATGCGAGACTTCCTAAGCTCCGCTGGTCCGACGCAGCAGTTCCGCGCTATACGCCTCGAGTACGTCCCGTCGCACCTCGCACTGGAGAAACTGCCCCTCCTTGCGGGCATCGATCAGGCCGGCGCGCACCAACTCTTTGATATGAAACGAGATGGTTGCCTTGGATACGGGAAACTCCTGGCGCAGCTTCTGACAGGCGCACTCCTCCTCGCCTGCGATGGCCTCCAGGAGCGCCATTCGCCGAGGGTCCGCCAGCGCCTTGGCGATGAGCTCGAATTGCGTGCCGGTCAGCTTCGTCCGGTTGGCAGTAGGCTTTTTCACAGTTCTATGGTTATCGAACTGTCTGACTTTGTCAAGCCCTCCCTTCTGCGACAGATTTCTGACCAGCATACCAGCACATGGATCTGCTTTCCCAGGCGAAGCTATCTGATCAAGGGCGACAACAGCCGCACCAGGGTCACGATGACCACAATTCCCGCCAGGTCCAGGGCCAGTCCATGCCGCATCATCTTTCCCAGCGGGATGTAACCCGAACCGTAGACGATCGCATTGCAGGGAGTTGACACCGGCAGCATGAAGCCGAGACTCGCGGCCATGGTTGCTCCGAGAGCGGGCTCCACCGGGTCGAGCCCGGCCGCCCGGGCAATCGAGATGACGACAGGTACCACCATGTTGGCCGAGGCGGTATTCGACGTAGTCTCCGACAGGACCACGGCAACCACCACCGACGCTACGAGCATTCCGAAGCTGCCTTCGATCGGCAGCACACCCGTCAGTCCTCTGCCCATGGCTTCGGCGAGCCCAGTCTGAAACGACAGCACGCCGAGCGCAAATCCTCCCCCGTAGAGCAGCACAACACCCCAGTCTATTTGCACCGCATCCTGCCAGGTTATGGCCCGTCCTCGCTCACCAGGCAGCACGAAGAGCAGCATCGCGCCGAGCAGCGCCGCTACACCTTCGGGAACTCGCCGCAAGAGAATCTGATATGCGGAACTGTTCTCGCCTGCGACAACGGCGACGAAGCCGGGCAGCATCCACAGCGCCACGGTTACGCCGAAGGCGAAAGCCACCGAGCGCTGCCCTCGGGTCCAGGGTCCCAGCCGTTCCCTCTCCTCGCGGATGAGCTGTGCTCCTGAGGGCAGGTCTCGAATGCCCGCGGGAGCCACCGCATTGAGGTAGGTATGCAGGAACAGATACAGGATCAGCACGACAGGTACCCCGATCAGCATCCAGCTGAAGAACGGGATGCCGACGCCGAGCTCCGCTCTGATGAAGCCGAGTCCGATCACGTTGGGTGGGGTCCCAACCGGCGTCGCGAGACCGCCGATGGATGCAGCGAACGAGGTCATGAGCATTAGACCGGTGGCATACGCTGGAGCGATTGCCGTGCGACCGTCTCCTCCGCGCAGTGCCGCCAGAATCGATAAGCCGATTCCGAACATCATGGCCGTGGTGGCGGTGTTGGAGATCCAACCGGAGATCAGCGCCGTGACCGCACCGAAGGCGAAGAGTATTCGACTGGGCCGCGCGCCTACCCAGGGCAGAGACAACACCGCATAGGCAACGCGGCGGTCGAGTCCGTGCAGGAAGATGGCGCGCGACAGGATGAAGGCCCCGATGAAGAGGAACATCAGCGGATCGGCAAAGGGTGCGAACACCTCCTTCGCCGGCGCTACCTGCAGGACGACGCACACGGCGGCCCCCAGCAGTGCCGTCACCGGAAGCGGCAGCGCCTCCGTTACCCACAGGACCACAACCGCGGCGAGCACCGCTGCCAGCCGGTGGGCCGGGTCGGGGATTCCAGTCAGAGGAAGAAGTAGCAGGAGCAGGAAGACCGCAGGGGCCAGCACCGCACCGATGCGCTCGCGCACTCAGCTCCCGGCGGGCAGGAAGGAATCCTCGGAAGCGGGCCGAGGCAGGTGTACCGCAGGGAGCACCGCCTCGATCTGAGCTCGGTGAGGTTCGTACTGCGGCGGCAGCATGAGATGCTCGCCCAGCCGTTCGACCGGCTCGTCTATGGCGAACCCCGGAGAGTTCGTGGCCAGCTCGTAGAGGACACCGGCTGGTTCACGAAAATAGACGGAGTGAAAGTAAGTCCGGTCTATCACCGGCGTGGGATCGAGACCAGCCGTGGCGACTCGAGAGCGCATTGCCAGCTGCGCTTGATCATCAGGCACCCGCCACGCGACGTGATGCACCGTACCTGCCCCGCTCACTCCGGGCACGAACGCGCCTGTCGTTCGGACCTGAACAATCGTTCCGGGTCCGCCGGCCCCGGCGGAGAGCCGAAGGGTCGATCCCGCCTCGGCGGTATGACGAAAGCCGAGGGTATCGACCAGGGTGTGCACCGTCTTCTCGCTTCGCTCTACCCAGAGCGTGACCGAGTGAAAGCCACGGATGGCATTGTCGGCAGAGATGCCGGGGGCCTGAACCCAGACCGGGCGATCGCGCGCGGCGTCGGTCCCGACCAGCTCGAGCAGCATCCCATCGGGATCCTTGAAGGAGATCACCCGTTCCGGCTCGGCAGTCCCGATCTGCCGGATCTCCGGACCCTCGTACGGAACGGCGTATCGCACCATCCGCTCGATCCAGAACCCGATTGCGGCCGGGAGAATGGCGAAGGAGCAGACCGCCACCTGACCCGGGCCGGGCCTGCCGCGGTGAGCACCCGGCCAGGGAAAAAATGTGAGGAGACTCCCCGGGCTGCCTGTCTCATCGCCAAAATAAAAGTGATAGGTGCCCGGATCATCGAAGTTCACTGTCCGCTTCACCAATCTGAGCCCCAGCAGACCCGCATAGAAGTCGAGGTTACGCTGAGGATCGCTTGCGATGGCGGTAACGTGATGGATACCGCCTACTCCGTCCGCGTTCATGGCCATGCCCCCGAAATGCTCGACCTGTGTACCCTGCGCACGGTGGTAAGAGTCCGACTTCCCAGATATCGAAATGTGAGTAATTTGTACGACGACAAGGCTATTCCAGCCATAACCCGCCTTCCTCGTGGGGAAGGCTCCCGGTCGCACCACGCGGCCTTGGAGTCATCATGCCCACGAGGACCCGTCATAGTCCCGCCGACCTGCGGCTTGCCAGCGGCTTCCCTGCCATAGAGCCGATCATCCTTACCAGTCATCCCGAGCCCTTCGACGATCCCGACTGGTATTTCGAGCCGAAGTACGATGGCTTTCGAGGGATCCTGTACAGCTCCGAGAAGGGCTGCGAGATTCGCTCGCGCCGGGACTTCCAGTTCGACCGGTTCAACGACCTGTGCCAGCGGATCACAGCGGCGCTCGGCCCCAGAGACTTCATCCTCGACGGTGAAGTTGTCGCCCTGAATCGCCAGGGGAAGCCGGTGTTTCGAGACCTGCTGCGTGGACACGGTTTCCTGGCCTTTGCCGCCTTCGACCTGCTCTGGCTGGACGGCACCGACATGAGGCAGCAGCCACTGGTGGAGCGGAAGAAGGCGCTGAACCGGTTGCTACCAAATGACACCGCGCCCCTCTACAAGATTCTGACACTCGAAGAGCACGGCCGGGCCCTGTTCAGTGCGATCAAGAAGATGGACCTCGAAGGGATCGTCGCCAAGCGAAAGGGCGATCCATACGCCCCGGGCAGCGAGTGGTACAAGATCAAGAATGCGGGGTATACCCAGGGCGAGGGTCGGGTAGACCTCTTTCGACCCCGCGAGCGCCGTCGAGCGGAGCGCGTGAGCGAGTAGCGCCTTACTCGGTGCCAGTCTGATCGTGTGGGCTGTCCACCGGTTTGGACTCCGGTGAGCCGCGCTGTCGCAGGAAAATCGACAGAATTACCATCGCTGCAATAGCCAGGTACTCGCTCTGCCAGTTCTGAAAGGACTCGAACCAGAAGCGTGAAGTTCCGGCGTATTGGAGGACGCTCACCTGCTTCGGCGTGCCATGCTCCATCTGTTCTTCGGTGTAGACCCGGGCACCGGCCACCGCATGCATGGCAATGCTGACGAGAAAGAACAGCAGAAAGGCGAGTGACAGCGAGTTTTCATAGAGCTTGAGAACGAAGCCACCCCTCCGCACCGGTCCTGGTGCATTCTTACGCCTGCTCTGGCGTGGGTCGCGGTCCACTGCCTCCGGTTCATCCGGCTTCTTCGACTCTGACGACCCTTTCTGAAAGAGAAACGCGGTCAGAATGACGTAGCCGAACATCTGGAAGAACTCGCTCTCCCAGTTTTCCGCTGTCGCCTCCCAAAAATGTGCGGTTCCAAGGTAGCTGAGGTAGCCGACCTCCGGCCGATTGTGCTCCTGCTGATCACTGTTGTACTCGCGATGGCCCGCCACGCTCTGGCCCAGCCAAAACAGCAGGAACAACGACATCAGCACGATGGACAAGCCGTTTTCGCGAAGCACTCGGCGCATGACTTCCTCCGACTGTGGGGTCCCGGTCCCTGCTGCTTCAGTGATGCGGGCAGAAGCGGAATCCGAACATCAAAGCCGGAGGATCAGCGGCCGGTTTCCTCGTCCTGCTGATGCGCTTCGACGAACCAGAGCCACTGGTCAACGCCACGGGAGATCTCGGTGAGCACATCAGCGCTTCCCGCGTCTTCCAGCTCGTCCATCTCTGCGATGCCGATCCGGACCACACGCCCGAAGCCTGCAAGTGCATCCGAGAGCGCCGCGACGTGATCATCTCCTTTTGAGATCGTCAGCGGATAGCCCTCGAGCGTCGTGCGCTTCGAAACGATGCCGACAGTGCCTTCGGCTATTCCCCCGAGCTGGACGATCCGTTCGGCTATGAGGTCGACATATTCCTCGACCGACTCGTTGATCTCATCGAAGAGCTTGTGCAGGGCGATGAACGCAGGCCCCTTGACGTTCCAGTGGGCCTGCTTGCACTGGGTTTGAAGATCGATCGCGTCGGAAAGCCGCTGATTGAGGAGCACGACGACCTGCACTCGGGTCGATTCAGGAAGATCGTTCCTGGTGGGATAGAGGCTGGGGTTGTCGAATCGGGTCTCGCTCGCGTCACGAGACACGGGCGTGCGGTCAGAACGGGTGATAGTACGAGTCATGTCATTCTCCTTGGTCACTGGGACACGATCGCAAGCGCAAGCGCGATCGCAATGATGTCTTCCATAACAGCGATGAGTTTCGGCCTGTCGAGAGCAGCAGTGATCCGCTTGCGCGCCTGATACCCGCCGAACGCTCCGATCAACCCTCCAACACCGCCGAGCAGCGCACCGATCAACCAGGACCGGTGGCCCGCTACGGTCAGTGCGGCACCCGAGAGGCCGCCCAGCACGATCCGGGCAAGCAGCGGCCCCGGACTGGTTCGGTTCGGCGTCGCTGGATGAAGATCGGCGGCAAGCTCGGCGATGGCGGCAACCGAGAAGATGATCACTGCCAGCGTCGAGCCCATGAAGGCCAAAGCAGAACTTCCCAGGTCCAGCCAACCCAGGTGCGATGCCCAGCTTACAGCGGCTGGAGCGGTCAAGGACCTGAGGCCGGCCACGAACCCGATGAGAAGTGCCAGTATGACTACAGTATCATCCTGCATTTCGAACCGCGTATTCACGGATAAAGGCGCGCACCATCTTGGCTACCCCCAATTCGGTCCCTTTACTTTCACCCAAGGGTGATAGGCTGGCAAGCGTCATTGACACTCTCAGGAGGAAATACGGCCGAATTCCTTCCAGATGCCCGGTGAGCCGCCGAGCACACAGACCCATCCCACATTGCCATCCGCCGCTGGAGCGGAGTGCCAGACCTTGTCACCGGCTTGCCACACGCCGGCTGTGGGCGGGGCCGTGTCATAGATCGTCTTGATGTTCGGAATGTAGGACGATTCGCTCTTGTTGGCCTCAACCGAGCCGCGGATCGCGTTATTCTCCAGTCGAGAGTTCACGGCAGCCGCAGTTACATCCCCATTAATTATGCAATCGATCAGCCACTGATCGGTGGCGTGGCTATCGCTGGCATATCTGGTCATCTCGCAGTTGAAGAAGCGCACACCCGAGTGGGGCTGCCCTGCATGGTCGATGCGCACATTACCGAGGGAGCACGCGGTGAACACACTGGGGCCCTGGGCCGGCCAGCTGATGTTGACGTCCCCGATCGTGCAGTTGGTGAAGTATGATCTGCCTCCCAGCGCAGTCCAGGAGAGCGGCCCGCAATGGACGTTCGACATTCGAAGGCTGCCGATGACGTTGCTGGGCCCGACCACGCTGATCACATTCCTGCAGTCGGAAAAGGTGTTGTTGCCGTAGCCTTCGAGAATGAAGCCCTGCCGGAAACCAGCCGCGGCAATACCCGAGAAGTAGCAATCTCCGCCGCGTGACCGAAGGAAGTCGCGTTCTCCCGGCGCGGTGGCGTTCTCCGCATGGATGCGGTCAAACCAGATGCCGATCGCTCCGGTATCCTCCACCATGACGTAGGGCGATACCCGGTTATTCTCGATCTGGCAGTCGCTGAACCGGAGCATGTTACAGTGGTCGCTCGGAATGGTGCTGACGAGATGGAGCGCCGAGTACTCCGTGTCCGCGTTGTTCGCTGGATTGCCGCTGGTCCGGCCGCAGTCGACCAGTGCCACATTGTTGAATGAGCCGTCCTGGCACTTGTCGAGGAGAAGACCGGCACCATTGAACCCCTCGATGAGAACATTCTCCAGGACGGGATAGGACACATCTTGCAAATAGGCCCCGTGACAGGCTGAGTTATTCCCGATCAGGTGCAGGTTCTGCAGCACGCATCCAGCGTGATTGGGTTTTCTAGTTTCGTCGTGTCTGTATTCGATCGCGGCGCGGGTCGAGTGGCCCCGCGGCATCTCGACCGTGAGCGCGACAGCCTTGGCGCCGCCGAGCCCCAGGATCCACTTGCCGGTGTTGCACGGAATGGTGAGCGGGGCCGTGATGCGATAGAAGCCAGGCGGAACGACGACGAGCCGGGCCGCGCTCGAGAGGGCCGCGTTGAAGGCGGCGGTACAATCCGCCACGCCGTTGTTCAGCGCACCGAACTCGGTTACGGAGGCAATGCCGAAGGGCCGCGAGTCGATCAGACCGCGGACGTATTGAGAGACTATGCTCGTCACAGTCCGTCAGAGTGAGGGTCGTTCAGGAAACTTAGAGAAGCCTTGCCGAAAGGAAACCAGGATGCAACGCCGTTCCGCGATCAGTACACTGGCCGCGACTTTCGCCGGACTATCGCTCGGCAGGGTACCACACCTTCCGGCCGAGGTGCCGGTCCCGGCTGAGCCATTTTCGGTGACACCAGGGAATGTGCCGCAGTCCTCCGGGACTGTGACCTGCCCGGTCTGCCACACCATGTGGGACTCTCTGCATCTGACACCGGCCGGTCTCTGCCTGAGCTGTGCCGACGAAAATCCGACGATCAGGGCGGAGCCGCACTCGCAGCCGTTCTGGGCCTTGTCACCCCAAGAGGTGCGCAGATTGGAGTCCGAGATACGGCTCCTGGCGAGCAAGCTGGAGCGCATCAACGGGCGCCTGATCGAGCGGAAGCAAAGGCAGCGGTCGGAAGGCAGCGAGATGTATCATCGGGCGGTGGAGGCGCAATGGAACGAGTGGCACGCTCTGCAACGCGAGTTACACCTGCTCCACCTGCTGAGGGCGGCATCCAGGCAGTTCGGCACCTAGCACGGCGGAGTGAGGGCGGTGGGACTCGAACCCACGACCTAGGGATTAAAGGTCAATGTAACCATTACCGCAGCGCGCCCAACTAACCCGTAATGCACGGAATGGGCCGCTGCATTCTCCGTGACACTCTCCAAAAAGCGCCCCAGTTATCCCTGTAGGTTCCCACAGGTCTTACAGAGCATAGCCGACGGTTCGGAGAGGCTGGCCCGCATATGATGAAGAGTCGTCGCCCTGCGATCTGGACAACCCAGGCTATCGTGCGGCTGGGACGAGGTAGTCTCGCCAGTACCATTGCTGGAACTGCACCCAAGACGCGAGGCGGTCCAGGCCCGCATCGACAGAGTCTGGAACGGCCGGGCTCGCCGGTCGCAACTCGTTGGGGTCACTCGCGAGATCAAAATGTTCAGCCGTGTTGCTGGTGCCGTCGAAAACGAGCTTGTTTGTGCCCTCGCGAAGTCCGAAGCGGAAACTCGTGAAAGGATCCATGAAGTACACCCGCCCTGGGCGATTCGTCTCAAACAGGCTGCGCCCCTGCCATGTGGGTGCCATTTGAAGCCCGAGCACGTCGGTGATAGTCGGCGCGAGATCAATGATGCCACCCACTGTTGAGTCTACTTCTCCATGGAATAGGCGGCTCTCGACGAGCAAGAGGGGAATGCGCAAGCCCTCTTCGTAGACCGAGTTGCCGTGGCCCCAGCGACCGTGCTGCCCAAACGCCTGTCCGTGATCACCTAGGATCAGCACCAGCGTCGAGTCGAGGGTTCCGGCGAGCCGCAGCTTTGACAGCAGAGCCCCGACCGCCTCGTCGCTCTCGGCGCAAAGCGTTCAGATAACGACGCTCCTTGCGATCTCCCACAGAAAAATCGCGCCCCGGCTCGGTGACGAAATAGGGGTAGTGCGATTGAGTCGTCCAGAGTATTGCAAAGAATGGCCGGAGGGAAAGCGCGGTGGCCCATTCGCCAACAGCGTTGGCAGCGCACCGGTCCGTGCTACCGTCGAGGAAGCGCCACCGTTTGGTGGAGCCCACCAACAGCCGGCTGGCGCAGTGGAGCGCGCGGTAATCCGCTACAGTGTCGAACTGGCGCTCGGTCAGAAACCGATCAATCCCCTGGAAGCGGTTGTCAGCCGCCGTGAAGAAGCCAGTTCGGAAGCCCTGCCGATGCAGCTCAGAGCTCAGCGACGGGAGTGCGACGCGCGGGTACTCGAGGGTGAGGGTTCGGTACGACAGCGGTGGATACGCCGACAACAGGAGCGAACAAGCGAGTGATCGGTAGATGGTACGTGCGCGTAGAAGCTCACGTATCGTCGCCGTGCCGGCTCAGCGAATCGAGCACCGGCGTGACGCCGGGAAGCCCGCCGAACCCGGTCACGTACCGCGCACCGGCAGATTCGAGCACGACCACGAGGACGTTTCGGACGCCAGCAGCACGCGCCTTGACCCCGATCGGCGAGGCAGGAACCCGTGGGCGAGCACCAGCGGGCAGGAAATCGCCGGGGCCGAAGCGGCTCGGCCGGGCGAGCAGCGTTGGGTGTCGGTTGGCAGTTATCACGGAGGCCACGAAAGACACCACGGGGTTGGCGAGATACGCTGGTGGTAAGCGAAGGGGGAGCTTCCAAAAACGGCGCGCTGGCGAAAGAACGCCACGGGCACAACGGCTCCAAGCACGAATGCGCGCGCTCCACCTAGGCGCAGACTCGCCCATCGCAGCGCCGCTCCGACAAGCCCCCCAGACGAGCAGCAGCACGATGAGCCGCGAAGGCTACCGCGCATTCCCGAATCGAGAAACCAGCGGTCACGGATCGCGTTGTGAGCGTCAAGGCTGCGAAGAAAGTGCGAGTAATACAGCCACTGGTAGTTCACCGGACGTCCCAGCATGGTTACGGCGGTGAGATTGACCAACCCGAATAGGGCAGAGAGTCCCGCTACCACCACGTACGAGCCCAGAATCAGAGGCCGACCCCAGGGCAAGGCGCGATACCCAGGGTGCCACGAGCAGGAAGAGCAGCGTCAGGAAGAACACGTAGGCCCAGTCGTCGTACGCCACGGCAGCGATGCCACGGGCCAGCCGCACCGGGTTACCTATGTCGGTCCACTTGAACAGCGGGGCGGACACGGGAGGACAGCCAGAAAGGCGGCGAGCACCACCCCAGTGCCCGTGATCAGGCACAAGTCCTGCAGCAAGGACGCCGAGCTGCCACCCGGCCGAGCGTTCACCGATCCGCCTGCCCGGTCGCCGATGCGGGAATCGCACTACTCGCACAGCTCCGTCCTTCCTATCGTCCACAGTTCGTAACAGGGGGCACAGGAGAAGTGATGCAATTTTATGAGGGCGGTGGGACTCGAACCCACGACCTAGGGATTAAAAGTCCCTTGCTCTACCAACTGAGCTACGCCCCCTCGCCCGAATGCTATTTCATCTGAAGGATCTTCGCCACCGACCAGAGACCGACCGCAGCACTTCCCTCCAGGGCCGCTGACCTGTAGTCTCCCGGCATGCGGCTACTCGTTACCGGAACCGACGCGGGGGTGGGCAAGACGTGGGTAGCGTGCGCCCTGTCACTGGCACTGGGGAGTGCCGGCCGAAGTGTGATCGCAGTGAAGCCCATCGAAACCGGGTGCTCTGGCGCTCCAGGGGATCGTGAGGACGGAGTGCTTCTCGCGCAGGCCACCGGGCAGTCCCAGCCTACGCACGGAATGTTCCGGTTGACCGAGCAGGTGTCCCCCGCCCTGGCCAGCGATCGGTCCGGCATAACGATCGATTTCGACGCGCTCATTTCCAGGATCGAGCGCTACGGAGACCATGCCGACTACCTGCTCATCGAAGGCGTGGGAGGGCTGCTGGCGCCGCTCACCTGGGAGTGGAACATGGTTGATGTGGCGCGGGCACTCGGTGCCTGCGCGCTGGTGGTGGCAGTAGACCGGCTCGGGACCATCAATCACACACTGCTCACACTCAGCGCGCTCGAGCTTGCGGGAGTTCCCTGCGCCGGCGTGGTGTTGACCACACCCGAGCTCCCGGACCAGACAACCGGCACCAATGGCGCGGCCATCGCCCGGTTGTCTGGAGTTGATCGCGTCGTTGCTGCGCCCAGGTCGGCGTACCCCGATCGCAGTGAGGCGATGAGAAGCGTGGTGGGCTGGTTGGGGAGGGTCGCAGTACCGGCGGTGTAGACGCCCCGTGTCATCCTTCACTTCGTTCAGGACTTTTTCTCCAACTCCTGCTCGATCGCATCCAGAACCCAGCGCCGTACCCACGGCCGGGAATCCTCCCGGTGCCGGACCAGGGCCGTCAGGGCCTGCGTGTCCCCCTGTGACGCGAGTGTGGCGAGCACCAGCGATGGTAGCTGTTGATCTCCGATGATCTTTTCGAGTCCTTCGATGAGAGCCGAGTCGGGGGCCCGGGCCGCCGCGGTGATCGCCGCGGTCTGGATGACGTCCCGGTAAGACCGAGTCGTGAGCCCTGCGAGCACGTGCGGACGAGCTCCTACGGAATCAATCCTGGCCAACGCGGTGAGTGCGCTGGCGCGCACCTGATAGCTGGGATCTCGCTTCCATGCGTTGAGTGCCGCCGGTTGGGCGCGTGGCCCCCCTATCAAGCCCAGGCTGGTGACCGCAGCGTCGCGCACAACGGCTGATGTATCCCTCAGGGCAGCTTCCATCGCCGGCAGTGCTAGGCTGACAGGAAAACGCCGCAATGCCGCTATGGCCTGGCTGCGGGTCCGAAAGTAGTCTGCGCCCTTCGCGGCACGGACGAGAGCAGATGCCGCCACCGAATCGCCCGGTCGGCGCGACAGCTGGTCTATGACCCAACTGCGGTTCCAGAGATCCGGGTCGCGCGAGAGCTGTGTGGCCAGCCAGCGGCTGGGCTGCTCGAAGGTGAGCGACTTCAGCATCGCATTGTTTTCGTCGAACACGACCATCGCAGGCTGTGACTTCAATCCCTCGAACGAGATGACCTGTTCCCGCCGGTCCAGCCGTACCGTCTTCCGGATATCACCGGTTCCGGTGCCTACTCGTACACTCACCGAACCGCGGAAGCTCTCCGGTGTGGCGAACCGCACCTCGGCAGTATCCGAGCGGGCCGTATCGGTCTGGGTTTGACGAATGTTGAGTGACAGCGTTCCAGCTACGGAGTCGTAGCTTGGGGTGACGGTGAATTCGGGGTAGCCTGCCCCATAGACCCACTGATCCCAGAACCAGCCCAGATTCTGCCCGGTGGCGTGGAGAACGGCGCGCCGGAGATCATCGCTCGTTGCGTTCCCGAATGAGTGCCGCGTCAAGTATCGATTGACCGACGCCCAGAAGCGCTCGGGCCCGAGCTGCTTCTTGAGCATCTCCATGACGAGCGCACCCTTGGTGTACACGTTGTTGGAGTTGAACGATGCGAGCGGCACCCGTCTTCGCGCATCGCTCACAAGAAATCGCTGATATTCATCGAGGTAAAAGTCGTCTTCGGCGTGCCGGCCCTGTTTGCTGCCCCAGTACTGTCCCGCCATGAACTCGGCCAGCCCTTCGTTCAGCCAGTAGTTCGACCAGTTCTCGGTGGTCACCAGGTTACCGAACCACTGGTGGGCCAGCTCGTGAGGGATCAGGGTATGACGAAACCACGGCCGGTCGCGATACGCATCTGGATCAGGCACCCAATCGACCAGCGTCGTTGCCCCGACATTTTCCATGCCGCCAATGAAGTCAGTGACCGTGGTCTGGGCATAGACGCTCCAGGGATACTTCACGCCGGTCAGCCGGGTGAACGTCTCCATCATGTCGGACGTCACGCCAAAGAGACGGCGGGCGAGCGGCACATCCTCGGGCGAGACATAGTACTCCAGCGGAACGTCCCGCCAGCGATCAGTCACTTTCCGGAGCGGAGCCGCGACCAAAGAGATCAGGTAGGTGGACGCGGGCCGCTCCTGGCGCCAGTGCACGGTATGGGTCGCAGTCTTGGTCGAGCGGCCCGCTCGACCCGCGCGATCGGGCACGTCGCTGACCAGCCGGCCGTTCGATACCACGGTCAGAGCTGACGGAACCCGCGCAACGAGCTCCCACGTCGCCTTGTCGTGAGGAGCTGCGTAGGTGGGGATCCAGTTGGGATTGCCGTCCGTCCCGCCTCCGCTATACACCTGCTGGGTTCGACGCGGGCGCCCCGGCTCGGCCTTGAAGAAGTAGAGGCCCCGGCCGTGAGTGATTTGCCCGCGATAGTCGATCGTGAAACGGACCGTGTCTCGAAAGCCTGCCGACCGGGGAAGACGCACGACTATCGTGTCGCCGGTTCGAGCAAAACGCAGAGGCGTTGCGCCCCGATTACTCCGGCCGGCCTGCGGGCTCGTGACCGAGCCGGTGACCCTCCGGACGCCGAGCCGCTTCCCCATGCTCAGCACTACAGAATCCAAGCCCGCCCGGAGCGCCACCACGGTCGTGGTGACGTTGCCATCGAACGCAGTCGCGTCCCAGTCGAAGTTCGCAACCTCGATGCGCTGGTGTATCAGATCGAAATCGTGCGAGGGGGTGTCGCGGCCGCTGAGAATGCGCTCGGCGTTGGTCTGCTGCGCGGCCGCGTGGGACCATGCAACCGACAGCGCAACGGCCAGAATTGTCATCCTGAGCGAAGCGAACGAGCCGGAGCCACACGCCGCCCTTTCGCTATGCTCAGGGTGACAAACGTCCTGCATTACAGCGACAGCGTTAGTTGAGCGAGCGGGGCGAAGGTCAGACGATGATGTCTGGTGGGACCGAGAGCCTGAAGGCCTTCCTGGTGCTCCTCCGTGCCGTATCCCACGTTGGTATGCCAGCCGTAGCCCGGATATCGGGCGGCAAGGCGATGCATGAGAAGATCACGAACGGTCTTGGCCAGGATTGCGGCGGCGGAAATCGATTGGCAGCGCGCGTCGCCATCGATCAGGGCTTCGTGAGGATAGCCGATTTCCGGCAGCGGTAGACCATCGATGAGTATGCGGTAGGGCCGGCCCAGGGCGGTGCTGAGAAAGAGGCGAGCCAGGGCACGGCGCATGGCCATGGCCGTCGCGATGCGAATATTGAAGCGGTCGATTTCGTGAGCCGATGCGGCGCCGATGCCGAAGGCGACTACTCGGCCCCGAATTTTTTCGGCGAGCCGCGCTCGTTTGCTGGCCGGTAGGATCTTGCTGTCACGGAGGCCTCTGACACAGGAGCAACCGGCGGGAAAGACGACGGCCGCTGCCACCACTGGACCTGCCAGGGGGCCGCGGCCGGCCTCATCGACACCGACGAGGAGATGCTCTTGAGCCCATACCGCCCGTTCCCGAACCAGCGTGGGTCGAGGCGCCATCGGCTCAGCTCTCGCGCTTCTCCCGGATCCGGGCGGCCTTGCCGCTCAGCGCGCGCAAGTAGTACAGCTTCGCGCGGCGCACCCGGCCCCGGCGCACCAGATCGACCGATGAGATGGTGGGGCTGTGCATGGGGAAGAGGCGCTCGACCCCGACACCCGCGGAGATCTTCCGAACGGTGAAGGTCTCGCTGATGCCTCCGCCACGCTTGGCGATTACCATCCCCTCGAACGCCTGGAGACGCTCCTTGTCCCCCTCGCGGACTCGAACCATGACCCGGACCGTGTCTCCCGGTTCGAAAGCAGGTATGTCCGTGCGCAAGCCCTCACGGGCAACTTCTGCCAATCGCTCCATGGTCCTCCTCCTTCAGTCATTCGGTACAGGAAACTGCAACGATCTTAGTACAGTGGAGCCGATTTGTCATCGGGTGCCGCGCCTGTCATCCTGAGCGAAGCTCAGGGCGACAAACGGTGCTTCTCCCACAGATCCGGCCGGCGCTCGCGCGTCAAACGTTCGGCCTCGGTCTCTTTCCAGGCCGCGATCTCCGCGTGATTCCCTGAGCGAAGCACTTCGGGCACCGTAAGACCCCGGTACTCCGGAGGGCGGGTATAGCTCGGGGGACTCAGCAAGCCGCCATAGTGGGAATCCCCGCTCGCCGATTCGTGATCTCCCAGAGCGCCGGGCAGCAGCCGGACCACGGCATCGAGCACACACAGCGCCGCCGGCTCGCCTCCGGACAACACGAAGTCGCCCACCGACAGCTCCTCCGTGGCAAGCCCATCCGCCACCCGCTGATCCACGTCCTTGTAGTGACCGCACAGGAGCGTGAGCCGGTTGCCGAGGGAGAAACGCACGGCGTCATCGTGGGTGAAGGGCCGACCCCGCGCCGACAGCAGCACCACTGGTCCGACCGGCCGCAGCGTATCTACCGCCTCGAAGAACGGCTCCGGCTTGAGCACCATTCCCGCGCCGCCACCGTAGGCGTAGTCATCGACAGTCGAGTGACGGTCGTGGGTGAAATCGCGGAGGTTGACCACCCGAAACTGCACCAGGCCTGCCGCCGTGGCTCGCCCGGGAATGCTGGCCCCCACGTAGGGGCCGATGACCTCGGGAAACAGGGTGACGACATCGATCACCAGGGGCGGAGGGGCGGAGGGGCGGAGGGGCGGAGTCCGTCCCTCCGGTTCATTCGGTCGTGTTGTCATACACTCCGCCTACTCCGACTCTCCGACCCTCCGACCCTCCGACCCTCCGACTCTCCGACCCTCCGACCCTCCGCCTAGTCGAGCAACCCCTCCGGCGGTGTCACGGTCAGCCGCCGAGCCCCGCGATCCACCTCGCGCACGAACTCCTTCTTGTACGGCAGGAGGAACTCGCGCCTGGGGCCCTGCACCTCGATCATCAGCCCGGCGGGCAGCTCGTACACCGCGGAGACCAGTCCGAGCGGGGTCTCGTCCGGCAGGCGCACGGAGAAACCGTCCAGCTCGTGGAGATATACCTCCCCTTCACCCAACGGCATGAGCTGATCGGCCGGCACTCCCAGGAAGTGAGCCCGGAACGGCTCCAGTGCATCCCGGCTCTCGACGCCGGCAAATTTCACCAGCCACTCGCGGTGGTATTCCCGGCTCCGTTCGACCGTCAGCGGCCCCGCCACGGTCTCACCCGCGAGATCGACCACCCAGATCTGGCGTCCCGGCGCGAAGATCGTGGCCGGATCGTCGGTCAGGGGGAAGAGATTGCAATCGCCCTTGAGCCCGTGAGGTTTTCTGAGTCGTCCGACCACTACCATGCAACGGCAACAAAAGCGTGAGCGGGACAGGACAAGCGTGAGCGGGAGATCCCCGCTGCACTGAGCTCGTGGCCGTTCCCGCCTACGCTTTTTGTCTCCCGCTTACGCTTTTGCTGTTCCCGCTGTTGCAAAAACGCCTGCCTGCTTCAGCAGCGACTGGACCGTGTCCGACGGCGTGGCTCCCTTGGCGATCCATTGGCGTGCCTTCTCTGCATCCACCTTCACCTTATCGGCGACGGTCTCGCCCTTCGGGTTGTAGGTGCCGATGATCTCGATGAAGCGTCCGTCGCGCGGCGCCTCCTGATCGGCGATCACGATGCGATAGAGTGGAAGCTTTTTCCGGCCGATCCGGCGAAGACGTATGCGAGTTGCCATCTGTTTTCCTGAGGTACGGGGTTAGCCGGGGAATCCGCCGCGTCCGAAAGGCAGCTTCAGACCGGCGCCTCCGGTCTTCCCCGCGATCTTCATGAACTTCTGCATCTGCTTGAACTGCGCCAGCAAGGTATTCACTTCCTGCACTGTCCGGCCCGAGCCCTTGGCGATGCGCAGCCGCCGCTGGCCATTGATCACGTCCGGATTGGTGCGCTCCTTCGGCGTCATCGACAGAACGATCGCCTCGACGTGCTTGAGCTTCTTGTCGTCCAGCTTGGTGGCCTGGAGCATTGCTGGATTGATACCAGGCAACATGCCGAGGACATTCTTGAGCGGCCCCATCTTCTGCATCTGCCGCATGGCATTCAGGAAGTCGCCGAGGTCGAGACCCTTCTTGGACTGGACCTTCTTGGCCAGCCGCTCGGCTTCCTTCTCATCGACGGTGCTCTGCGCCTTCTCGACCAGCGAGAGGATGTCGCCCTGCTGGAGAATCCGTCCCGCGAGCCGATCCGGGTAAAATGGCTCCAGCGCATCGAGCTTCTCGCCCACACCGATGTACTTGATCGGGGCGTGGGTCACTCCGTAGATCGAGAGCGCCGCGCCTCCGCGGGCGTCGCCATCCATCTTTGTCAGAATCACACCGGTGATGCCGAGCGCGTCGTGAAATCCTTGCGCGATCCGAACGGCATCCTGGCCTGTCATACCATCGGCAACGAGCAAAATCTCGTGGGGCGATACCGCAGCCTTGAGCCGCTTCAGCTCGCCCATCATCTCATCGTCGATCTGAAGACGGCCGGCGGTGTCCACAATAACGGTACGTCCCCGCGCCTTCCCTGCGGCAACGATGCCGTTACGCACGATCTTGACGACGTCGCTGTTATCGCTCTCGCTATGGACGCCGACGTCGACCTGGCGTCCGAGCGTATGCAGCTGATCGATCGCCGCAGGCCGATAGACGTCAGCCGCCACGAGAAATGGCGCCTTCTGCTCCAGCTTCAGCCGACGGGCCAGCTTGCCGGCAGTGGTGGTCTTACCGGAACCCTGCAGACCAACCAGCAGGATGATCGTCGGAGGCACGGTAGCGTGGGCGATCGGCGCCTGCTTCTCGCCCAACAGCAGCACCAGCTCATCGTAGACGATCTTGACCAGCTGGTGCCCGGGGCGGACTTCCTTCAGTGCCTCGAGCCCAACCGCCTTCTCCTGCACCCGCGTCAGAAAATCCCGCGTCAGATCGAAGCTGACATCGGCTTCGAGGAGAATGCGCCGAATTTCCCGGAGCCCCTCCTTGACCGCGTCTTCTGTAAGAACGCCGCGCCCCGTAAGCCGCTGGAGCGTGGCGTTGAGTTTGCTGGAAAGCTCGTCAAACATAAGCCCGTAAGAGTAGCAGCCAAGCGGACTTTCTTCAAGTCGGAGGACGGAGGGTCGGAGGGGCGGAGGGGCGGAGAACTAGGGACGCTTGTGGCCTCCCAGAGATGAGTACAGACCCCAAGCTAAACGTCCCGTACGGTTTCGTAGATCATCGAGGCCCTGGAGCATGGCATCATCAAGGAGGCCACGATCCCTGCTGAAGCGCAAAAGGTACGTGAATTCGGACAGGGATCCCCTGGCTATGTCGACATAGCGACGGAACTCAGCGGGACCGCGTTTAGCCGCGCCTTCAGAGATATTCGTCGGTACTGAGAGAGCGGCTCGACGGATTTGCGCTGTCAGCCGGTAACGCTCGGAGTTCGGCCACCGATCTGTAATCTGGTAGACAGCAAGCGCCAGCTCGTGTGCCGCTTTCCATGCATCGAACTTCTCATAAGCATCATTATGGAGTTATAGACCATCAGGTGCCGCGTAAACGCATCTGAATGCCGCGACGTCGAGCAGAATTCCGCAGGGTGGCCTCACTCTTTCCGTCCTCAGCCCCTCCGACCCTCCACCCTTCGTCCCTTAGTCCCTCCGCCCCTCCGCCTCTCCGCCCCTCCGCCTTACCTTCCATGAATGCAGCCGATCTCGGACCCGGAGGAGAGACAGCGCCAGCTCGGACGCATGAAGAAGCGGGCGACTGGACTCCTCGTGTTCATGGGAGCCCTCTTCGTGGTAGCCCGATTCTTCGAGCCGCGATATGGCTGGCTCGGATACATCCGCGCCACTGCAGAGGCCTCGCTGGTCGGCGGCATCGCAGATTGGTTCGCCATCACTGCACTGTTTCGCCATCCACTCGGCGTCCCGATCCCCCATACCGCAATCATACCGAGCAGGAAAGATCGAATCGGACGGAGCCTGGGCAACTTCGTTCAAAACAACTTTCTGTCCCCTGAAGTGCTCGCAGCCAAGCTTCGGGTGGCACAGCTGAGCCGTCGCGCAGCCGAGTGGCTGGCGGACCCGCACCAGGCCCGGAAGGCGGCGGGAAACATGGCCGCGGTACTCCGGAGCGCCGGTGAAGTGGTGCGCGACGAGGATGTGCATTCGCTGCTCGACCGGAGTGTGATAGAGCCGCTCCGGCGGATGCCGATCGCACCGATGCTGTCCAAGGGGCTGGAGCTGCTGACGATGGATGGGCGCCACCAGCAGCTGCTCGACCGCATGATCAGCGGGCTCACAAATCTCGTGGCCGAGAACGAAGAGCTCATTCGCGATCGGATCAGGGAAGAGAGCCCGTGGTGGGTGCCGGACCTGGTGGATGAGAAGATCCACCGGAAGGTGCTGGGAGGAATCGAGCGCACATTGTATGAAGTTGGTGCCGACCCCGATCATCGGCTGAGACATCAATTCGACAAGATGCTCGTCGACTGGATCATCCAGCTTCAGGAGTCACCCGAGGTGATCGCGCGGGCGGAAGCGATCAAGCACCAGATCCTCGACCCCGAGACGAGTGGCCGCCTAGCCGCCTCGATCTGGCACGAGACCAAAGCGGCGCTAGGCCGAGAGAACGTTCCTCAGGATGGTGGCGCCCTGGATGCGGTGGCACGGGGCCTGTCGGCACTGGGCCGTTCGGCGCTGGAGGACGACACTCTGCTGGAAAAGGTGGACGGCTGGATCATCTCTGCCGTACTCAAGGTTGTCGATCAACACCGGCACGAGGTAGGTCAGCTGATCGCCCAAACGGTCAGCGCGTGGGACCCGGCAGAGACCTCACGCCGCATCGAGCTGCTGGTGGGCCGGGACCTGCAGTTCATTCGAATCAACGGAACGCTGGTGGGTGGCTTGGTGGGACTCATCCTCTATAGTGTGACACGATTGCTCTAAGCCCTCGCATCATTTGCTCAACGACACCCTCGGCACGTCACCCCAGCCTTCCCAGTCTCTCGGTGCGAGTACGTACCGCATTAGCGGCTTGCCATCGAGCTCCAGACTCTCGAGCGATGTTCGGTAGCCTTCGCGAGATGTCTGGCGCAGCTTCCCGCCGTATCCCCAGGTAAATCGCTCGGCTGATCGTTTGTCGTCCCACACCACGTACCAGACCAGGGCGGGACCTGAGGGTGTGGCGACTACCCGGTAGCGGTCGCCGGCCCACCCGGTAGGAGTTCCTGCGCGCACCTCGGTCCTTCCAGAGAGGTGTGCCATGAGCACGCGAATCTCGCTCTCGCCCAGCACGTCCTCGTAGATGCGATCGGATCCCCCGGTGAAGCTCAGTTGTACCGGGAGGTCTCGAAGATACCGGTCCGGGAAGAGGATCTGCTCCGTAGACACCGGCATTCGCGGTCCGTACGGGACGGTGTCTTTCACGGGCGAGGTCTTCCACCATTGCATGAACTCCGCCCCTGCCAGATACGGAAAGATCAGCGCCTCGCGAACAATCAGTGGCGCCTTGGCGAATACCGGCATGGATGACTGCTGCTGCCGAACTTGCTGCCGATACAGGTCCCAGAACTCGGGATTCGATGTCACGTCCTGGCCCGAGGCAAGGACCTCGATGGATGCCAGTGTAGCCTGACCTTCCAGGACCGCCTGAGCCGCCGTCAACCTGTCGTTGTTCGAGGTCTCATAGAGAATCGAGTCCAGCGGGATGTACTGACCCTGCAAGGCGTGAATCATCTCGTGCGCCAGGACCAGACGCAGCTGAGAGGGATCCGCATCGCCCACGGCGAAGAGCGTGGATGAATCGGGATCGTAGTAGCCTGCCACCTGCTCGGTGTACAGGTCCAGCAGAAGCGATCTGAGCTGCAGCGAGTCAGGAAGAAGGCCGAACAGCCGGTACGTCGTCTCCAGACCCCTCAACTTGGGAGGCGGGAGCTGCTCGTCCAGTTTGCGGATCAGGTATGCTCTGACCTGGTCTCGTGTTCGAAGCGCTACCCGAGGGCGTTGCTTGAACCCCAGGCCGGTGGCGCGCTGCACCGGAGCCTGAAGACTATCGATCAGCCGTTCCACCGCATCTGCGCCCGGTTTTGCTGGAGCAGTGCCACGGCAGCCTGGAAGAAAAAGGAGACCGGCCAGCGCAAGCCGGCGGAAGTGGAGTGGTATCATGCACCCACCAGGTACCGGCTATACCAGCCGATAATAGCGGGTCCCAGTTCATACGAGATCGCTGCTCCGATGGACAGGAAGATCCCGAACGGTACCAGCTTCTTCTGTCCGGCAAGGAGGAGTGGGACGAAGACGAGACTTCCTGCCAGGGCCCCGAGAAAGATCGTGAGCAGCACGCCCTGCCATCCCAGGAATGCGCCGACCATCGCCATCATTTTGATGTCACCACCGCCCATCGCATCCTCCTTGAACACCAGCGTTCCCACGTACCCGACCCCCCACAACAGCCCGAATCCTACGGCGGCTCCCAAGAGCGCAGTGGTGAGTCCCGGCCACCCAGCGGCCAGGCTAAAAAGCAGACCGAGGGCGAGGCCGCCCCACGTGAATTCGTCGGGAATGATGTAGTTGCGTGCGTCGGTCATGGCGATGCCGAGCAGGATGGTTCCGAATACAGCTCCGCGAAGCGCCTCGATCGTGAGGCCGGACTTCCACACCATGTAGGCCCAGAGACCTGCGGTTGCCACCTCGATCAGGGGATACATGATCGAGATCGGCTCGCCGCAACCACGGCAGCGCGCCCGGAGCAGCAGCCACGAGAGCACCGGAACATTTTCATACCAGGCAAGTCCTTTTCCGCAGCGAGGGCAGTGCGACCGCGGACTGACAATCGATTCCTTGGGTTCGGCTCCCCAGCGCAGGATGCAGACATTCAGAAAGCTTCCGATCAGTGCGCCCAGCAGCGCTCCAAACGCGATGCCGAGCGGGCCGAAATCTGCCAGATCAATCACTCATGACCTCATACAGGAGGATGCCTGCCGCAACTGCGACATTGAGGGACTCTACCCCAGCTCTCAATGGAACGCCGATCCGGCGCGTTGCCGCCGACTCGAGTGCCGGGCTCACACCGGCTCCTTCGTTCCCCACGACCAGAAGTACCGGAGCACGGCTGCTGCGAGGCGGCAGTCGCGAGGCTGCTTCGCCGCTGGTTGCCGCCACCCAGATCTCGGCGCGCTGCAGCCGGCCCCATGCCACCAGCTCCTCGGGAGCTGCGCCGACTGACGGTAAGCGAAACGTCGCGCCCATTCCTCCGCGGATCACCTTGGGATTCGTCAGGTCTGCGGTGCCTTTGAGCGCCACCACTCCGGCCGCCCCGAGTCCCAGCGCCGTACGAAGCATGGTACCCACGTTTCCTGGATCCTGAACCGCATCCAGGACCAGTGCCGTCATACCTGAGGTCAGACGGATGTCGGCCAGGCTCCACTTCTTCGGCTCGATCACTGCCGTCACCCCCTGGGGATGCTCGGTGTCGGTGAGTGCATCGAGCCCGGCATCATCCACTTCTTCGATCTTTATGCCGCGGCTGACCAACGTCGCTTTGAGCGCCTGCCCTCGCGTGGTAGCTTCCAGCGCCGGAGACACGGCAGCGCCGCGTACAACGGTCCCGGTCGCGAGCGCCTCCTCGACCAGCCGAACTCCTTCGGCCAGTGCCAGACCACGCCGCTCGCGTCCACGGCGTCGGTGCAGATCCCGGATCAGCGTCTGGAGGGAGCTATTCATGCAGATGCTCACCCGATGAAGATCGCACTTACAGTGGCCGGATCGGATTCCGGCGGTGGTGCCGGAATACAGGCCGACCTCAAGACATTCCAGCAGTTCGGGGTGTTCGGAACCTCAGTGATCGTCGCACTCACCGCGCAAAACACCTTGGGTGTGCGCGCGGTCGAGACCGTTCCCGAATGGATGATCGGGGCGCAGCTTACCGCCCTCGCCGAGGATCTGCCGCCCGCCGCCTTGAAAACGGGCATGTTGGCCGAAGCAGCCGTGGTCCGTCAGGTTGCTCGGGCCATTCGAGAAAACGGCTGGGGTCCGCTTGTGGTGGATCCGGTCATGGTGGCGACATCGGGCGCTCGCCTGCTCACCACGGAAGCCGAGGACGTCATCCGCGAGGACCTGCTGCCGCTTGCCGCCGTAGTGACTCCGAACCTCGATGAGGCCGCAATCTTAACCGGCCGGGTCGTTCATGACGTAGCCACAATGGAACGCGCCGCACTTGCGATCCTGCGTTTCGGCCCCGCTGCCGTTCTCGTCAAAGGCGGCCATCTTACCCATGAAACCGTAACGGATGTCCTGGCTACTCCAGCCGGCGTTCGTCATTTCAATCACTCGCGCATCGAGACAACCTCAACGCACGGCACCGGCTGCACGCTGTCGGCCGCCATTACCGCCGGCCTGGCGCTTGGTCATTCGCTCGAGGACTCGGTGACCAGTGCGCTGGATTTCGTGCATCGCGCGATTGCGTCGGCGCCCGATCTCGGCGCCGGACATGGTCCGCTGAACCACACGGTCAGTGTTCCTACAACCGCTCGGTGATCCCCTCGATCAACGCCCCCAGCTCACCGGTTACCCGATTGGCAGTCTCCATCACCTCGAGGTGATTCAGTTTATTCGGTGACATCCCGGCTGCAGGGTTTGTGACCACGGAGAAGCCCAGACACCGCACCCCCCTGGCCCGCGCGGCAATGACCTCCAGAACCGTCGACATTCCAACCGCATCCGCCCCCAGCCGCTCGAGCATCCGGATCTCGGCCGGCGTCTCGAAACTCGGACCCAACAGCTGCGCGTACACTCCCTCGTTGAGGAGGAGCTTGCGGTCGCGGGCGACTTCGCGCGCCAGACGTCTCAGATCCGAATCGTAGGGGTCGGACATGTCGGGAAAGCGCTCTTCCCCAGGGAGGAGCTGACCGATGAGGGGGTTCCTGAAGGTGAGATTGATATGGTCGGCAATGAGCATCACCGTGCCCGACAAGAATGTCCGCCTGATCCCGCCGGCGGCATTTGTGAGCAGCAGGGTACGAATTCCCAGCTCCGCAAAAACTCGGACCGGAAGAGCCGTCGTGTTCGGGTGGTGTCCCTCGTAGAGATGGAACCGGCCACTCTGCGCGAGAACGTCCTTCCCCGCCAGCTGTCCAGCAACCAGTTCTCCGCCGTGTCCAACGACGGTGGGCTCGGGAAAGCCGGGTATCTCACGGTAAGGAATGGTCACGGCATTCTGGATGCGGGTCGCGAAGAACCCGAGACCGGATCCCAGCACCACCGCCATTGACGGCCGCCGCCCTCCCAGCCTGAGACGGATCGATTCAGCCGCGAGCTGGATCTGTTGCTGCCCCGCTGCCTCGCTGCCTCGCTGCCCTGCGTTCACAACAGAATCCCTGCGATCGATGCCGACAAAAAGTTCGCCAACGTGCCGGCCAGCATCGCGCGGATGCCGAGCCGCGCCAGGTCACGTTTCCGATCGGGGACGAGCGCGCCGATTCCTCCGAGCTGTATGCCGACGGAGCTGAAGTTGGCGAATCCCGCAAGGGCGAACGAAGCGATGGTAAATGACCGGGGGTTCAGCGTCTCCTTCAAAGGGCCCAGCTCCGCAAATGCAATGAACTCGTTCAGCACCATCCTCGTACCCAAGAGGCTGCCGATCGTCCCGCTGTCCTGCCAGGGCACGCCCATCGCCAGCGCGATCGGCTGGAACAACCAGCCCAGAACGGTCTGGAGGTTGGAGGGAAACCACTCGACGTAACGGTGCACCGCGGCAAAACCGCCGTTCAACAGAGCCACCAACGCCACGAACGAAACCAGCATCGCGATGACGTTGAGCATGAGATGCAATCCCTCACTGGTCCCGCGCGCGGCGGCATCGAGCAGATTCACGTCCTGCTTCGGCATATCCAGCTTCACCTTGCCGTAGGTCTCGGGAACCTCCGTTTCGGGCTCGAAGAGTTTGGCCATCATGATCGTCCCCGGAGCAGTCATGATGACGGCGGTGAGCAGGTGCCGCGCTTCGATTCCGAACGCGATATACGCGACCATGATCGACCCCGAGATGTGGGCCATCCCCGACGTCATGACGGTCATCAGCTCGGAGCGGGTCATGCGCTGCAGAAAGGGGCGGATGGTGAGGGGCGCCTCGGTCTGTCCCATGAATATGGACGCAGCCACATTCAGACTCTCCGCTCCACTCGCACCCATGACCCGGCTCATGAGCAGCGCGAACGCGCGGACGATCACCTGCATGATGCCGAGGTAGTACATGATCGCAAAGAGCGCGCTGACGAAGATGATCGCGGGCAGCAGCTGGAACGCGAAGATGACGCCGAGACTCGAGTTCGGCTTCCCCAGCTCCCCAAAGACGAACTGGGAGCCCACATACGAGTAGTTGAGGATGGATGTCACGAAATCGCCGAGGCCGCGGAAGAGGCGCTGGCCCGCGGGAATACGGAGGACGAAGATCGCGAAGAGCAGCTGAAGACCGAGTCCCCAGGCAACGACCCGCCAGTTGATACGCCGCCGGTTATGCGATAGCGCGAACGCTATTCCGAGAATGACGACGATTCCGATGAGGCCTGTGAATCGCGCGAAGGGACCCTCCGGCGGGGCCGGGCGCACGGGAGCAGGAGTCTGCTGCGGTGTCAACGGCGCTGACGGCGCAGATGCCGTGTCCGGAGTCTGGGCCAGCACTCCACTTACTCCGCGCCAGGTGAGGCCCGGCACCATCCATGAAGCGAATATCACGCCGGCGAGCAGAAGCACGGCTATGAGGCTGCGGCGCATGGACGGTTGGTCCTTTGTAGTGAGTGATCAGTCGTCGGTGAACAGACGCCAGACCCCAGTCGCCAGTCCACAGCCCTCGACCTCGTACCGAGGTCTGGCGTCTCACGTCTGACGTCTGGCGTCTGGCGTCTGGCGTCTAGATCCCTGCAAGCTCCTGGCGGACCGACTCGATCAATCTCTGCCGCTCTGGCCAGGGAAGAAACGCGCTCTCGAAACCATTCAGGATGAGCTGATCGATCTCCCCGCGTGTAAAGCCGAGCTGGGTATGCGCCAGCCAATACTCGTCGCTGAGGGAAACGCCGACCATGAGCCAGCCGTCGGTGCAGAGCGTCACGTTGAGACCAGCATCAAAGTAGCTCCGTACCGGATGCTCCGAGGCGCGGCCCACCACCCGGGTCTGGACATTGCTCGTGATGTTGATCTCGATCGGCGTCCGGCGATCCCGGAGATACGACTGCAGCTCGGGGCTCTCATACAACCTGGTACCATGGCCGATTCGATCGGCGTGACACAGGAGCACTGCGTCTGCGATCGATTCCGGGCCGGCAGCCTCGCCGGCGTGAACGGTGATTCCGAGCAAACCACGCGCTGCCCGGTCGAAGGCCGCACGGTGAGTGCCAGGGGGCCGGCCGGCTTCGCCACCCGCTAGATCGAAGGCAACTACACCCCGATTTCTGAACGCGACAGAACATTCCGCGAGCTCGAGCGATATGGCCGGGTCATAGTGGCGGAGCGAGCAATTGATCACCCGGGCAACGACACCAAAGTCTCGCTCTCCCCGAGCCAATCCCCGGAGCTCCGCTTCCATTACCTGTTCCAGGGTCAGCCCTTCACGCTGACTGAGATGGGGACAGTAACGAACTTCGAGATAGCGCACATTATCGCGTGCAGCGTCTTCGACCATCTCGTATGCCACCCGCTCGATCGCCTCCGGCGACTGCAGGAGAGGGATGGTGAAATCGAAGCGGTGGAGGAAGTCCTCGAGGCTCGAAGCATCATCGACGAGCATGAATTTCCGGAGCGGCTCCGGTTCGTACGCCGGCAGCGGCACCCGCGCCTTCCGCCCCAGCTCAATCATCGTCTCCGGACGAAGCGAGCCATCGAGATGCACGTGGAGCTCGGCCTTGGGCAGCCGGCCGATCAGCTCACGCGTCAGCATCGACATCCGCGCCCCGCCGAGACCTGATCACTACTCGCAGGATGGCTCCGGCAGCCAAGGGGGCATCGGAGGAGATCTCTATCCCCCGCCCATCAGTAACGTACGCGGAGCCTTCCGCGATGTGACGCTCCAAGGCGGGATCCAGCGCCCGCACCGCCGTGGCAACATCCGCTCCCTGCGGCAGGTTGAGCAGACTCCCATTCACGAAGACGCTGAGGCTCGCTGTCATCGGCTCGACTGAAAACCGGCCGGCGCGGTGAACTCGGCTGGTTGAGGGAGCCGCCGCAGGTAGGCGATGACGGCGTCGACGTCCAGAATGGAGCCAGGAACTGACGGCCGATTCAGCAGCGCGAGGTATCCCTCGCCTCCCGATGCCAGAAAGTCATCGGTAGCGAGTGTGTACTCGCCATTGGTTTGGAACTTGCGCGAACCGAGAAGCTCGACCCGCTGTATCCGACGTCCAGCCGGGCGGCGAGGATCGTACCTCACTCTCGCTCCCGCTACGTGCGCAGCCGGCCGCCCGTTCCGGGAGAGCGCCTGTTCCAGCACCTCTCTCAGCTGTGCTCCAGTCAGCGTCACCTTCACCAGCCCGCTCTCCGACGGCTGCACCCGGTAGAGTTGGCCGTAGGTCACCGGACCCGCCGGAAGGTCGGCACCGATCTCGGCGTTTCCTACCAACCCGACATCGGCCCGCAAAACATTGCGGCGGGCTTCGGCGATCATGCCTCCCAAGCGGTGCTGATCACCTTCTCTCAGCAGCGGGAACTTGACGTTGGCGACAACGCGGCTCGTGAGCGCATCGGTGCGCTGCCGGTATCCGTCCACCAGGAGGGTCATCTTCTCATCGGCGTCGACTCGGTCGGCGCGGATCGTTTCCAATCTGGTCCTCACTTCCCGCCCTCCGGCCGATGTCCTGACCACGTCGGCGACGGCGAGGCTTCCTTCGCCTTCCGCTTCGATGATCGAGATTCCGGCGACTCTCGTGTCGACACGCCGATGCGTGTGGCCCGCGACAACCAGGTCCAGCGTCCGAGACTCGACAGCATCAGCCAGCTGGATCACTTCTCCGGTGCAGACGGGTCCGTCACACTCGGCCCCAGCGTGTGCCAGCAGGATCGTCACGTCGGGTCTTAGTGCCCGCACCTCGGCAAGCACATCGTGGATGGCGAGTGCACCTTCTCCGAATCGAAGGCCACGAGTGAGGTCGGCCTTCAGGCTCGATTTTGCGTCGGCCGTAATGTAGCCGACAACTGCGACCTTCAGTCCGCCCCCTTCCAGAACACGATATGGAACAGCCCACTCGGGGCGACGCCCGGTTGCCGAATCGAACACGTTGGCGGCCAGCCAATGGAACCGCGCTTCGGAGATGCGGCGCCGCAAGGTGTCGACCGACCAGGTCAGGTCACCCTCCGACATTGCGGTAGCCGCGATGCCGAGCCCGTTGAGCACGTCCACCATGGGGCGACCATGAGTGATGTTCGATGCCACGCTCCCATGCATCGCCCCGCCGGCATCGAGGCGGAGCACGGGGCAACCGCACTCCGCGCCAAGGCTGTCCATCGTGCTCGATAGCACAGCGGCACCATCGCCCTGCTGTCCCTCGGCCAGGCCGCCCAGTAACCCTCCATGCAAATCGGCCGTCGCGACGATTCTGAGCAACACGCTGTCGCGAGGCCCTGTCGCCGCCGGACGCTGGGGCACTCTGAACAACGACCGCACCATTGCAGCCGCCATCTCCGGAACGATTCGCCAATCGCGCGATACATAGGTCGAAGGATCGATGGTCTTTTGGAGGCGCACCTCCTCCACGAGCAGATCACGAATGTTCTCATTGCGGTTATAGACCAATGGCGCGCCCCGAACCATGGCATACCCCCCGGCGCCCGTCTGCCGGTGGCTATTCACGGCCAGGGTGAAGCCATCGGTGGAAGTCACCGCCCTTCCTCGCACGCTGAGATTCCTGATCCGGTCACCGACACGGCGTCTGAGATCGATATCGTAACGAGCACCCGCGACCATGTCGTAGTCGTAGCCCGGGACCCGCGGATCTATCGAGATGCGACCCACCGGATCGACTTTGAAATACCGCGCGCTGTGCTCCAGATATTCCTTCAGCTGGGCGCCGCTGATGCGTATGACACGAAGGGTGTTGTCGAATGGATAGAGTGCAGCGAGGTCCCGCATGCGAATGGTGCCGCTGTCGAAGCCGGCCGTGAGATCAAAAGCCGAAACAGCCGAGAGCTGCGCTCCGGTACGCTTCAGCTGGACGGCGTGAACGAAGTTCATGATTGCGGTAGGCTCCATCCGCGACGCCGCTGCCCTCATGGCGCCGGTTGCCTGACCCACCGGAGTGTCAGCCCACTCGAGCACTGAGGCGCGGGCGGGAGCCAATCGCTGCACTAGACGAGCGGACGGAGCAACCATGGCGGTGGACAGCAGCTCGGCCCGTATCCGCACCGGCCGCCAACGCCCCTCACGCCGCACCAGATTCACATGGGTAATCGATACGCTGGTCGCGTAAGGTTTCGGCTGAACGAAGTGGACGTTGCCCACAACCGTATCCCGGATCTCACGATGCGAGTGGCCTGCCACCACGAGATCCGGTGCATCTGCCAGCGTCGCCAGAGTCGCGGCCGAGTGCTCATCTCCCACACCGGTGGTGTCATATGAAGCCGGACCGGCCATGCCGCTATGAGCCAGTACTACGGTCAGGTCCGACTCCCGCCGCAGCCGCTCCATGATTCGGCGGGCCGCCAGGGGGATCCGCTCGACTCGGATGTTCCCTCTCAGCTGGTCGCGGTTCCACACTGTCGCACCAGGCGTGGTAAACCCGGTTATCCCTATGCGGACCCCGTTCCGTTGAAGGACGACAAACGGCGGATACAGGAGGGTGTCGGCCGGCAGGGTGTAGAGGTTGCCACTCACGTAGGGGAATGCGGCTCCGGAGATGATCTTCCGCATGGCGGGCAATCCCCAATCGAACTCATGGTTGCCCGGTGTCGCTACGTCGTAGCCGGTCAGGTTCATGGCTTCGATGACAGGATTGGGATCCTGGGGAGCGACGTGGGCGAAGTAGGTAGCGAACGCGTCGCCCTGAATGACATCGCCCGCATCGACCACCACGACCTGTCCGGGATAGGCTGCCCTGAGCGAATCCACTACAGTGGCCACCCGCGAGATGCCGCCGGGGAAAGACTGGTTGGCGACATAGTCCCAATCCGTGGCGTGGCCATGGATGTCCGTGGTAGCGACCAACACAACATGTGCCGAGTCCTCCCTCTGGCGGACCGTGGTTGGCACCTGCGCCGGAGAGGTCGTCGGAATAACTGCCGCTGAGAGAAGCTGCAGCAGACTGATTGTGAAGCGCATGCATAAATATCGGGAATCAGCGGTACGGAAGGAAGGACATCAGCGGCGAGATGATTCGTCCACCTTGCGAACATTCGTGTGGACGTATATACGTTTAGCCGCATATGCCAATCAATACTTCAGCCGCCGAGCTGCTGCTGACTGTTGCTGAGCCCACTCGGCTTCGGATTCTGAACTGCCTGGCCGCAGCGCCGCTGTTCGTTTCTGATCTTCAGGCGGTGCTCGATCTCCCCCAACCTACCGTGTCTCGCCACCTTCAGGTGCTGCGTCGAGCCCAGCTCGTGCGGGACACCCCCATCGCCCAGTTCGTGTTATACCGCCTGAGTCGCAACGGCGGGACCCACGGTCGAATGCTGACTGCGATTCTCGACGCTGTTGTCCATGATGATGGCGACATGCGCGCCGAGCGACACCGCGCGGCTGACCGAAGCCGCTCCCATACCCGGAGCAGAGTGCAGGAGCCGTCATGACGAACCGCATTCTCGTGGTGGACGACGAGCCTGACATCACGGCGTTGGTCGCCTACCACTTGGCCAAAGCTGGGTTCCGGGTTTCGACTGCCGCGAACGGCGGCGATGCTTTGAAAGCGGCCCGCGAAGAGCGTCCCGATATCGTGATTCTCGACCTCATGCTTCCAGGAGTCTCGGGCTACGACATCCTTGCCGAGCTTCGGAAGCGGGAGGAAACCCGGGAGGTCGGCGTCATCCTCCTCACCGCCCGGCGGGAGGAGACTGACAGGATTCGGGGCCTTTCCCTTGGTGCCGATGACTATCTCACCAAGCCGTTCTCGCCTCAGGAGCTGTCGCTCCGGGTCAGCGGACTGCTCCGACGACTGGGATCTCCAGCCGTAAGCGCGGGCTCGACCCTGACTGCGGGGCCGGTGACGATAGATCGGTCCGCGCATCGAGCAACCATCCATGGCGAGGAGCTGACCCTGACGGCCACGGAGTACAAGCTCTTGCTCACGCTGGTCGAGCGGCGTGGTCGGGTGCAGTCCCGCCCCCAGCTGCTGGAGATCGTCTGGGAGGCCCATCCTGACATCCAGACGCGCACTGTCGACATGCACGTTCAACGTCTCCGCACGAAATTGGGGGACGCCGGAAAGTTGATCGAAACCGTGCGCGGCTTCGGTTACCGCTTCAAGGGGAATGAACGGGGAGGCCGGAGCCGGTGACGTTCGTCCGGCGGCTGGTGCTCGGCTCGGTCCTGATTCTTGTCCTCACTGTTGCCATCCTGCTCTGGGTGGCCGAGCGATCGTTGCGGCGCGATATGGAGGGCGAAATCGCGCTGACACTGGAGAACGAAGCCAAGCTGGTGCGCGAGGCTCTCCCATCGGATTCCAGTCGGTGGCAGGCTGCCGTCCACCAGTTTGCCCGTCAGGTTCAACACCGGATCACACTGATCGATTCGGAAGGACGGGTACGCGCAGACAGCGATTTCCCAATCGGACCCCTTCCCTCACTCGAAAATCACGGACAGCGACCCGAGGTTCGGGCGGCCCTCCGCCAGGGCCGCGGTGTGGCCAGCCGACGAAGCGACACGGTCGGACACCCATTTCTCTACGTCGCAATACCCGGCGGTCCGGGCGTGGTGCGCATCGCGGCGGGGCTGGAGCAAGTCGACGAAGTCGTGCGCAGAGCCCAGAGGGCAGTGGCCGGCGCTGCCCTGCTGGCACTGCTGGTGGGAAGCCTGCTCGCGCTTGGCGCAGGCCGGTCTGTCGCCCAGCCACTCATTGCCATCAGTGCGGCGGCGCGCGCCATCGCGGCAGGCGCACCGCCCCGATTTCCGCGTTCGGGCATTCCAGACATCGACGGTCTGGTGCAGGCACTGCGTCAAATGCACCGCCAGCTGGGCGATCGCTTCGAAGATCTCCGCCGGGAGCAAGCTGAAAGCGCCGCCCTGGTCGAATCGATGGTCGAGGGTGTCATCGCCGCGGACGGACGGGGGCGCACCATCACCGCCAATGCCGCTGCCCGACGGCTGCTCGGCTATGAGGTATCGGAAGAGCTGCCCGATCTCCAGGAGCTGTTTCGCGCCAAGGCCGCCAGGGAAGTGGTGAACGCCGTCCTCGAGGGCCGCGCCGTACAGGACCGAGAGCTCGACGTGGACGGGCGCGCCATTCTCATGAACGCGCGGCCGCTGACATCGGGTGGCGCGGTGCTGGTTATTCACGACCTGAGCGAGATCCGGCGGCTGGAAGCGGTCCGACGGGACTTCGTGGCCAACGTGTCCCACGAGCTGAAGACTCCCTTGACCTCCATTTCCGGTTATGCGGAGACCCTGCTGACCGACACCCCCGATTCGGACACCACCCGCAGGTTTCTGGGTACCATCCTCGAAAACGCACGCCGCATGCAACGTTTGGTGGACGATCTCCTCGACCTCTCGCGCATCGAGGCAGGCCGATGGCAGCCGGAGCCGGAGCCGATCGATGTCGCCGAGGCTGCTCGCGAGGTCTGGAACGACATGGGCGACCGCGGTTCTGCACGGGAGATTCAGTTCACCGTAGAACCCGCCCCGGATGCAACAATCATTCAGGCCGACCCAGATGCGCTTCGACAGGTGCTCACCAACTTGTTCGAGAACTCGCTGCGCTACACGCCTAGAGGCGGCCGCATACTCTGCCGCAGCCGCCTGGAGGGTTCGGGTGTCGCCCTGAGCGTCACCGATAACGGCTCTGGAATCCCTCACGAGCATCTGGCACGGGTGTTCGAGCGGTTTTATCGAGCCGATCAAGCCCGGTCGCGCGATGAGGGAGGTACCGGGCTTGGACTGGCGATCGTCAAGCACCTCATCGAGGCGCATGGCGGCAGAGTTTCTGCGGAAAGCGAGCGCGGCGTCGGCACCACCGTGACCTGCTGGTTCCCCGGGATCGGTGCCACATTTCGTGAGCCCTCCGCAGCGGCAGGAAGAATCGTTACACAGTCGTGACGGAGCCGACTGGCGCGGAGCGGGAAGTAGGTGGAATCTACAGACCAGCCTATGACCAGCGCCGAGCCTCCCGGACAGCCACGCCTCGCGGCGATCGACGTCGGCACCAATACCATCCGACTGACGGTTGCCGAGGTCGAGGACGACGAGACCTACCGCGTTCTGGACGAGGAACGCGAAATGGTCCGGCTGGGCGAGAAGCTCGACCGAACCGGGCGGCTGTCCGACGAGGCCATCGGCCGGGCGCTCGCGGCCATCGGCAAGATGAAGGCGATCGCCGACGGTTTCAAAATCACCCAGCTCCGCGCCATCGCCACCAGCGCGGTCCGCGAGGCGGCGAACGGCCGCGGCTTCATCCGCGAGGTCTCACGCCAACATAAGGTCCGGATCGACGTGATCTCGGGTGAGGAAGAAGCCCAGCTCGCGTTCCGAAGCGCCAGCCGGCATTTCGACTTCCAGAACCGCCCCACTGCCGTGGTGGATATCGGGGGCGGAAGCGTGGAGGTCATCCTCTCCGCGGGCACGGCGATCGATCAGGTCTATTCCCTGCCGCTCGGTGCGGTGCGGGTCACCGAGCGCCTGATGCACTCAGACCCGCTACGCGACAAGCACTGGAAGCAGATGAAGGAAGAGATCGACCGGGGGATCCGAAGCATCATCCGCCAACCCGCGCACCGCGCCGAGATCATGATTGGAAGCGGCGGCACTTTCACCGCCCTGGCGCACATGTCCAAGTGGCAGCGGGAAGGGCGGCACGGCTCGGTCCAGGGCTACGTCCTGACACCGCCAGAGATCATCCACCTGCTGGGCCGCCTCCGCGAAACGCCGCTGGAAGCACGGCGCTCAGATTCCCGGCTTGAGCGCCGACCGGGCCGACATCATCGTCGCCGGAGCCGCGGTCATTTCCCGGCTGGTGCGGGGGCTGGATACCCAACAGATCATGGTGAATGAACGCGGAATCCGGGACGGATTGCTGCTGCAGATGATCGCGGACCTGCCAGGGAGGTCCCGGCGCTTCACAGCTGCCGCTGCCTGGGAACCGGATCGAATGGGCCCGCCACTTCGCCCGGAAGTGCGCATACCAACGAGCGGCATTGCGAGCACGTGGCCACCCTTGCGCTGCAGATCTTCGACGGGCGTGAAGAACCGCTTCGAGCTGCCCGGCGTCCAGTCGCGACGTGCTTCACGCGGCCGCGATGCTGCACGACATCGGCTACCTGATCAGCCACTCCAAGCACCACAAGCATGCGTACCACCTGATCATGCATGGTGACCTGCCGGGCTTCACGCCGCACGAGGTCGAGTTGATCGCCAACGTGGCCCGCTATCACCGCCGTGCCTTACCCCGAGAAGCGGCACGAGAACCTCGCACGATCTGACCCGGGCCGACCGGCGGCTGATCGCCAGATTGGGCGGCATTCTCCGAATCGCAGATGGACTGGACCGGACCCACTCCCAGATCGGTCACTGCGGTATCAAGATGCGGTGGCTCGAAGGCCGGCTGCGGATGAGCCTGGAGGCGAAGGCATTCCCCGAGATCGAGGCTGGCCGAGCGCAGGACGGAAAGTCAGACCTGTTCCAGAAAGCATTCGAGACGGATGTGGAAATGGCATGGCGCCCCGTGCGCAGACCGGACGAAGCCGAGTGGCGCCGGCGCGCGTGCTCCCCGGCTACATGTCGTCGCGGCGAGCTGAGACTATCGACATGGCCAAAGAACCTGCGCCGAGTTTTCCCCGGAGCATTATCTCAACCGCGAGCTGAGCTGGCTCGAGTTCAACGCCCGGGTGCTGGAAGAGGCGGCGGATCCGGCCAATCCCACTGCTCGAGCGCATCAAGTTTCTCTCCATCGTCAGCTCCAACCTCGACGAGTTCTTCGAGATCCGGGTGGCCGGGCTGCAGCAGCAGCTTTACGCCGGCCTGGAGCCGCAGGACTACGCCGCCGATGGTCTGGCGCCCGCCGAGCAGCTGACCCGAATCGACCATCGCGCCCACGAGCTGGTCGCCGAGCAGTACCGGCTGCTCCATGAGGAGCTGATCGGGCAGCTCCGGCAGAGCGGTATCGAGTGGGTGCGGCTGCCCGAGCTGTCCGCTCAGGAACGAAGGCCTACGTCGACGCGCTGTTCGCCACGAGCGTCTATCCGGTCCTGACCCCGCTGGCGATCGACCCCGGTCATCCGTTCCCGCACGTCCACAACAAGAGCCTCAACATCGCGCTCCTGGTCGGAGCGCGAGCACGCCGACCGGCTCCAGGAGCTGTTTGCGCGTGGTGCAGGTGCCCGCCGTGCTCGACCGGGTGGTCGTGCTCCCCGGTCATGCCGACCGGGTCCGCTTCGTCCTGCTGGAAGACGTGATTGCCGCGCACCTGGGTGCGCTTGTTCGGCGGCTTCCGGGTGCTGGGCCACACCGTCTTTCGGGTCACGCGCAATACCGACCTCACCATCGATGAGGACGACGCAGAAGACCTGCTCCAGACGATCGAGGAGATCCTGCGCCAGCGGATGCGGGGCGACGCGGTGCGGCTGGAGATCTCGGATGACGCCGACGAGCGGTTCGTGCAGATGCTGGTCGACGGCGCTCGACCTCGCACGCCCGGACGTCTATCGGGTGCCGGGCCCGGTCGATCTGACCGTCTTCATGGCGCTGCACCGGCTGGAGGGGTTCCGCGCGCTCAAGGACGAGCCGCTGGTTCCCGGGATCCCGCCCGGCGTTCGCGTCAGCGTGGAGACATGTTCGACGTGATCCGGGCGCAGGACGTCCTGGTGCACCACCCGTACGAATCGTTCGGCTCGGTGGTGGACTTCATCGAGCAGGCGGCCGACGATCCGCAGGTGCTGGCCATCAAGCAGACGCTCTACCGTACCAGCGGCGCGAAGCCCGATCATCCGCGCGCTGGCGCGGGCGGCGCAGAACGGCAAGCAGGTCACCGCGCTGGTCGAGCTCAAGGCCCGGTTCGACGAGGAGAACAACATCGTCTGGGCCCGCTCCCTGGAGCAGGCCGGCGTGCACGTGGTCTATGGCGTAGTCGGACTCAAGACCCACTGCAAGGCGGCGCTGGTGGTGCGCCGCGAGGCCGATGGCATCCGACGCTACGTGCACCTCTCGACCGGCAACTACAACCCCACCACCGCCAGGGTCTACACCGACCTCGGGCCTGTTCACCGCCAAGCCGGAGTTCGGCGAGGACGCCAGCGAGCTGTTCAACCTGCTCACCGGCTATTCCCAGGGACGGCGCTGGCGGAAGCTGCTGGTGGCGCCGCTCGGCTTGCGAGAGCAGATTGCTGGAGCTGATCGACCGCGAGGGCCGCAATGCGCGAGGCCGGCCGGCCCGCCCGCATCATCGTGAAGATGAATGCGCTGGTCGAGCCGACCGTCATCGATGCGCTCTATCGTGCGTCCCAGGCCGGCGTACGCATCGATCTGGTGGTGCGCGGCATCTGCTGCCTGCGGCCCGGGCATCCCGGGCCTGTCCGAGAACATCCGGGTGATCAGCATCGTGGACAGGTTCCTGGAGCACAGCCGGATCTTCTACTTCGAGAACGCCGGCGATCCCGAAGTATTCCTGGGCAGCGCCGACTGGATGCCGCGCAATTTCTTCCGCCGCATCGAGCTGATGTTCCCGGTCGAGGATCCCGGGCTCAAGGCTCGTCTTCTTCAGGAGCTACTTCCAGTAATTCTGCAGGACAACGTCAAGGCTCGCCGGCTCCAGTCGGACGGTACCTACGTCCGCCGGGTACCCGCCGCTGGCGAGGACGCAATTCGATCCCAGAGCATTTTCCAGGTGCAAGCGCGCGAGTCGGCGCGGGTGGCGGCGGATTCCGCGTTTCGCTTCGTGCCGATCTTCGGGATTGGAGGCGCCCCGCCGCCAGACGAGGTCACCACCAATGGCGACGAGGCCAATCAGCGGTCCACTCCACCCCGGGTCCGTTCGCCCCGCCCGCGCAAACGGCCTGAGCCCGCGTGAAGCTCCTGATCATCCGGCACGGTCCCGCCGGGAATCCCGAGGAGTGGGAGGCTGAGGGGCGGGATGACCGGCTCCGGCCGCTGACGCCGAAGGGGAAAAAGGAAGTGAGAAAGGCGGCCGCCGGCCTGCGCCAGTTGGTACCCGAGATCGACCTGCTCGGAACGAGCCCCTGGCTCCGGGCCGCCGAGACCGCGCGGCTCGTGGGCACAGAGTACGGGTGCGAAGTCACCGAGGTGGAGGCGTTGACCTCCGAGCACGACCCGAAAGACCTGGCGCCGTGGCTTCACGGGCAACGTAGAAAAGAGTCCCTGGGACTGGTCGGTCACGAGCCGCACCTGGGCCTGTTGGTTGGGTATCTGCTCAGCGGGAAGAGCGCCTCCTTCATCGAGCTGAAGAAGGGCGGTGCCTGTCTGGTGGAGATGGAAGATCCGTCCAGAGCCGGTAGTGGGATCCTGCAGTGGCTCTTGACCGACCGCGAGCTGCGACGGCTCGCAGAGTAGGGCCATGCCCGCACGACTCCCTGCCGACTTGCTGGCTCGATCGTCTCGCGAATCCTCCCGCATACTGGCGCTGAGCTATCTCGACGCGATTGCTCTCGCGGAGCACCGCCTGGGCAACAGTGAGAATACCGAGGCGCTTCACGACTTCAGAGTGGGGCTTCGGCGGTTTCGCAGCGCCTTGAGTGCATATCGCGAGCCGCTGGAGGACAGCGTTAGGGGCAAGATGCGGCGCCAGATTCGCCGGCTGGCACGGGCGACCAACGCCGGGCGCGACACCGAGGTCCAGCTTGGTTGGTTGCGACAGCGTGGCGCCCTTCTGGCCCCTGACGAAGGACCGGGGTACTACTGGCTGCTGGGAAGACTGCAAGAGCGGAAGGAGCAGGCGTACGCCAGGGACCTGGCCGATGCGACGAGTCGCTTTGCAGCTATATGTGAGAAATTCCGTAAGGCGCTCGGCACCCTCCGCATCGAGCTTACCAACGGCCGGACTCACAACTCGCCGACCTTCGGCGAGGCAACCGGTGGATTGATCCGGCTTCAGGTAGCCCGAGTGCAGGAGGAGCTCGCGCGGATCCGGAACGCCGCTGACATCGAGCAGGTGCACGCCACCCGCATCGCCCTCAAGCGGCTGCGTTACCTGATCGAACCCATCGCCCGGCACAATCGGCGAGCGCGAGCTCTCGTCCGGCGATTCAAGCAGGCGCAGGACCTGCTGGGCGAACATCACGATCTGCACGTCCTGCTTGCCTACATCACATCGCTCCGTTCCACTCTCTCGGCCGACGACCGCACCGGCGTGGATCCCGGTTTGATCACGCTTGCGCGCCAGTCGGAGGAGGGAGCCACCGCGGCGTTCCAGCGATTCCAGGAGGTGTGGGGCGGTGAGTTGGGTTTCCGGATTCTCACCCGCGCCGGCGAGCTGGGAAGTGAGCTCGTAAATGGACCGGCGACCGGCGACCGAGACGGGGTGACGGTCACCACTCATGAACCGGCTGTGCCCGACAGCCAACAGTCCCTAGCTCCTAGCTCAGCTCAGCTCCTAGCCCAGAGGAGGTACACCAGATGGCGAAGGTCAAGGATCAACTCGCGCAGGTCGGGATGGGAACGCTCGTGGCCGGTCTCCAGGCCGTGAAGCAAGGTGTCTCCAAGAAGCGGTACAAGCGTCTCATCTCCACAGCGGTGGCCCAGCTGCTCACCATGCACCCCGATTACAAGGCGGGTGAAGCTCGCCGCCGGGCGCGCAAAGTGGCGGGCGCCAAGCCGGTCAGGAAGATGCTGGTCAAGCGCGGCAAGGTGGGAGTGAAGCAGGGGCTCGAGACGGTAGCGGCCGCGGCTGTGAGCGGCGCCGCGGTGAAGGTGGCCAGCAAGCTGGGACGGAAAGTGACCGAGCGGATGGGCGAAGCCGTGGGAGTGGGAGCAGGCCGGCAGGACGGTCATTCCGAACGGGAAGCCTAGGAGCGATCCGCAGTCGCCATCCAGCCGTTAGCGACCGCGCTCCTCGATGCCCATCATCACGCAGAGCGGTGCCATCGTCGTACGCCTCGACGGGAAGGAACCGCTGGTCCTTCTCGTCACCGCGAAGCGCAACCCGGAGAACTGGATCTTCCCCAAGGGTCACATCGAAAAGGGCGAGACGTCTGAGGCTGCTGCCTTGCGGGAGACCAGGGAAGAGGCCGGCGTCTCGGGAGAATTGATCGGTCCAGCCGGCGTGGTGGAGTATGGCTTCCTCGGCGCCACCGCCCGGGTAGAATATTTTCTGGTCCAGTTCATCGGCGAGGATGGGCCGCCCGAGGCTGGCCGGCAAAGGACCTGGTGCGGGTTAGACGAGGCGCTCAACCGTCTGCATTACAAGAACACACGAAAGCTGCTCCGAAAGGCGTGGAAAGAACTATCCGAGAACTAGACCTCCTTCCCGGCGTCAGGTCCCGCGAGTTTTCTGTGTCAACTTCCCCATAAGCCATACGGTTCTTCCCTCCTTCAAGTACTCGCGGCGTCGCGGTATTTACCTGTTCGTTACGAAAACTGCGACGACTCGTGACGGCATTCCAGCTTCTTACCACCCGAGTTCCGGTTTCACGGCGACCACACAACCCAAAGGGAACTATGACCCGGCAGGTACGAAGGACCTCGACCGCAGCAGGAGTCGCACTCATTCTCGGGGCGACCGCAGCCGCCGCGCAGACGACGTACCCGAACGTCAAGCTGACCGGCCGGCTCCAGGAGCAGTTCTACTACTTCTCCAATGAGGACTTCGCCGCGGCCGTCGGGCCTCAGAGCAACGTCTTCACCCGGCGCGCCCGGATCGAGGCCAGGGGCCAGATCTCGGAGAACGTGAGCGTCTACATCCAGCCCTCCTTTGAAGGCGGACGGAACCTCAGCTCGGTCGCCACCACCTGCACGTCCACCCCGGTTGGTGCCGGCGGCGGCACCCCTGTCCTCACCTGCCGCACCACTGGCCGGAGCGGACTCCGGCTGCGCGACGCGTACATCGACGTCCGTTTCAGCCCCGAGGCGAGCAAGAGCGCCCTGTACCTCCGTGCGGGACAGGAGAAGCGACCGTTCAGCCGCTACGAGCTGACGTCATCGAACAATCTGCCCTCGATCGAGCGCGGCGCCGGACAGGGGCTGGTCGCCCGGGCCTCGAACGATCTTTTCGGCGGCGCGGGCTTTCTGTCCCATGATGTCGGCGCCAGCGTGCGGCTGGAGCACAAGCTCGACGACACCCGGCTCCTGTCGCTCAAGGTCGGCGCCTACAATGGCCAGGGCGAGAGTCTCAACGACGTGAACGGCAAGAAGAGCTTCGGAGCCAGAGGTTCCATCGGCTTGACGCCGAAGCTCGAGATCGGCGGGTCCTGGTTCGCGCACGATGGCATCGTGACGGTAGCCGGCGCACCCGACTCCAGCTTCACGAACTACGCCTTCGACATCGATGCTCAGTGGGGCAAGCCCGGTGACGAAGGGCTCTTCGTGCTGGGCGAATACCTGAACGGGAACGATGCCTCCGCCGCGAAGTTCAGGATGCAGGGCATTCAAGGCGTCGCCGCGTACAACATACGGATGAAGAGCCCGACCTCGTGGCTCTACGCGGTGGAGCCCGCCTTCCGCGTCGACCTGGCAGACCCGAACACCGACCTGGAGGACGATCGTGTCACCACGATCACCGGCGTGTTGGGGTTGTACATGTCGAGCCGGGCACAGATCCGGGTGGCGTACGAGCGGCAGAGCTTCCAGGGAGATGTGCTTCCAAGCATCAGCGGCGTTCGCAGCGCGCTGACCGTGAACTTCTAAACACGCCTGTCATCCTGAACGCAGCGAAGGATCCCTTTGCTTCCGGAGAGATCCTTCGCTCTGCTCAGGATGACACCTGAGGAGATACGTGATGATGATCCAACGATACTTAGTGCTGGGCGCTCTGGCTTTTGCGACTCCCGTTGCGGCGCAGAGCCTCACCGGTGCCGGCGCGACATTTCCCAATCCGATCTATACCAAGTGGTTCGATGCCTATAGCAAGAAGACCGGCATCCAGATCAACTACCAGTCCATCGGTTCGGGCGGTGGTATCCGCCAGTTCACCGAAGGCACGGTTGACTTCGGGGCCACCGACGGTCCGATGAACGAGTCCCAGATCCAGGCGGTGAACGCCAACGTGCTGCACATTCCCACGGTGCTGGGCGCGGTGGTCGTGACCTACAACCTCCCTTCACTGGGAGATACCAAGCTCAAGTTCGACGGTAATCTGCTCGTCGACATCTTCATGGGGCGCGTGAACAAGTGGAATGACGCGAAGATCGCCGCACTCAATCCGGGAGTGAAGCTGCCGGATATCGACCTGATCGTGGTTCACCGCTCCGATGGCTCCGGCACCACGTATGTATTTACCGACTACCTGAACAAGTTCTCCCGCGAATGGAAGGACAAGGTCGGGTATGCGACATCCGTAAACTGGCCGGTGGGCCTGGGAGGCAAGGGCAACGAGGGTGTCACCCAGCAGGTGAAACAGGTCGAGGGCGCCCTCGGGTACGTCGAGCTGATCTATGCTTTATCGAACAAGCTGCCGTATGCGCAGGTCAAGAACGCATCCGGCAATTTCAGCACCCCGTCTCTCGAGTCGGTTACTGCTGCGGCGGCGGGAATAAAGCTGCCGAAGGAGACCGATTTCCGGGTGTCCATCACCAACGCTCCGGGCGCTGATGCGTACCCCATCGCATCGTTCACCTGGCTGCTGGTGAAGAAGGACAACAAAGACGCCGAGAAGGCTAAGCTCATCAAAGACTTCTTGACCTGGATGATCACACCGGAAGCCCAGAAGATGGCGGCCGAGCTCCACTACGCGCCGCTGCCGGCTCCAGTCGTCACGCTGATCGAGGCTCGTCTGCCGACCCTCAAGGCCGGTGGGAGAGCAATCGCGGCGCGGTAGATCGATCTCCACGTAATGGCCGGAGCCGAGAGGCCCCGGCCATTTGCACATGGGTTCTCCGGACAACACCTTGGTAGTCTGCCGCCACTCGGAGGGAGCATGCTGAAGCGCACCGCGCATTTCGCCGTCCTGGTCTCGTTCATCATCGGATGTGGCGGAGAGCAACGCTCCGGCGACGGGCAAGCCTCAGCCGGTGGCAGACAAAGTGGAGGGACGGCCCTGACCGGAGCCGGCGCAACCTTCCCGGCCCCACTCTACACCAAATGGTTCGATGTTTACGCGAAAGAGGCGGGCGTCCGAATCAACTACCAATCGATCGGCTCCGGCGGCGGCATACGCCAGTTCGTCGAGGGGACGATCGATTTCGGCGCCACCGATGGTCCCATGACCGACGAGCAGATCGCGGGCGTGAAAGGAAACGTGGTGCATGTACCGACCGCCCTCGGCGCGGTCAGCGTGACCTACAATCTCCCGTCGGTCAGCGGCGCGGAGCTCGCCTTCGACGGCAAGACGCTGGGCGACATCTTCCTCGGCCGGATCAACCGATGGAACGATCGCAGGATCGCCGCCCTCAATCCGGGTGTCACCTTGCCCCCGGACGACATCGTGGTGGTCCACCGGTCGGATGGATCGGGAACCACGTTCATCTTCACCGACTTTCTCTCGAAGGTGTCGCCGGAATGGAAAGGGCAGGTCGGCATAGGCACCGCGGTGAACTGGCCGATCGGGCTGGGTGGGAAAGGCAACGAGGGTGTCACACAGCAGGTCAAGCAATCGCCCGGCACCATCGGGTATGTGGAGCTCATCTACGCCATCTCCAACAAGCTGCCTTCGGCGAAGATCCGGAACTCGGCCGGTGCCCAGGTGTCACCGACGCTCACGAGCGTCGCGGCCGCTGGCGCTGGCGCCAAGCTGCCACCCGAGACCGACTTTCGGGTGAGCATCACGAACGCTCCGGGTACCGACTCGTATCCGATATCATCCTTTACGTGGCTTCTGATTCGAAGAGAAGATTCAGATACTGTTCGGGCTCGCACCATCCGGGGGTTCGTGGGGTGGATGTTGGAGCCTCCGGCGCAGCGCATGGCCGCGGATCTCCACTACGCTCCCCTTCCGGTACCTGTCATCGAGCTGGTGCGGCACAGGATCAATGGCTCACCGTGACATGTCCGTTACAAAGCCGTGACGATTCGCGGGAATGGCACCGGTAAGATCCTGCAATGACCGCATCCACAGAAGCCGAGCAGCCGCGCCCCGTCGCCGCCGTCTCACTGGAGCGAGCGGATTACGGCGATCTCATTTTCAGGGGCGTGCTGACGGTTGCGGCCGTCGCTGTGCCGGTCCTGCTCGCGTTTCTGGTCTATGAGCTGTGGTCTGGCGCCGCTCTCGCCATCGAACGCTACGGCGTCGGATTCGTTACCTCGAGTACGTGGGACCCGGTCGCGGAAGAGTTCGGGGCGCTGCCGCTGATCTTCGGGACTCTTGCCTCATCGATGCTGGCGCTGCTCATTGCGGTTCCGCTGTCGCTCGGGGTCGCCATCTACCTCACCGAGTTCGCGCCCAAATCGGTGCGGCAACCGGTGGCGTTTCTCATCGGTCTCCTGGCGGCCATACCCAGCGTGGTGTACGGACTGTGGGGGATCTTTGTCTTGATCCCGCTGCTTCGCACCACCGTGTTTCCGTTCCTGAGAGACTGGCTCGGATTCATGCCGCTGTTCCAGGGTCCGATCTACGGACCCTCGATGCTGGCCGCGGGGATCATCCTGGCGATCATGGTGATGCCGTACATCATGTCGGTGGGACGCGAAGTGCTGCTGGCGGTGCCGAACACCCAGCGGGAAGCGGCGCTGGCGCTTGGCGCCACGCGCTGGGAAGCGGTGACCACCGCGGTCCTGCCGTACGCCAGGTCCGGCATCGTCGGGGCAATCATCCTGGGCCTGGGCCGCGCCCTGGGCGAAACGATGGCCGTCACGATGCTCATCGGAAACCGGCACGAGATAGCGGCATCGCTGTTCGCCCCGGGCTATACCATGGCCGCGGCGATCGCGAACGAGTTCTCCGAGGCGGTGGGCAACCTTCACCTTTCCGCTCTGGCCTACGTCGCCTTCCTGCTGTTCCTCGTCACCGTCATCGTGAATGCAGGCGCCCGGCTCCTCATCTGGCGGGTGGCCCGGGGCTCCGGCGCCGGCAGCAGCGCCCTATGAACCGCCGAGTGCTGCGGCGGGTCTTCAGCAATCTGATGGTCGGGCTGATGATCGGGGCCGTCGTGGTTGCCCTGTTGCCGTTGTTCCTCATCCTGATCAACCTGGTTCTCAAAGGCGCCGGGAGTCTGTCGCCGGATTTCTTCACCAAGATGCCGGCACCCGCGGGCGAAACCGGTGGCGGTGTGGCTCATGCGCTGGTCGGCACGCTGCTGATCGTCGGCATGGCGAGCCTGATAGGCATGCCGGTCGGAATCGGCGCGGGTATCTACTGCGCGGAGTATCCGCACAGCCGCCTGACGTGGCTGACGCGCTTCGTCGCGGACGTGATGAACGGGACCCCATCGATCGTCGTCGGCGTCTTTGCGTGGGCCTGGATCGTGGCCCAGCAGAAGCACTTCTCCGCGCTGGCGGGAAGCGTGGCGCTCGCGCTGCTGATGATTCCGATGGTGCAGCGCACCACCGAAGAGATGATCAAGCTGGTGCCGAACTCGCTGCGTGAAGCGGCCCTCGCCCTGGGTTATCCCCGCTGGCGCACCAGCCTTTCGGTCGTCGTTCGCGCCACACTCCCGGGCATCATGACCGGGGGCCTCCTCGCCGTGGCCCGTATTGCGGGAGAAACTGCGCCGCTCCTGTTCACCGCACTCGGCAGTCAGTACCTGAGCTTCGATATCGATCAGCCCATGGCCGCACTGCCGCTGACCGTGTTCACCTACGCCACCGGCCCATACGAGGAATGGCACCAGTATGCCTGGGCAGCCGCGCTGGTGCTCATCACATTGGTGTTCCTGTTGAGCCTCGGAGCACGCCTGGCCGTCCGACGGAGGTTTACCCTGAATGGCTGAGCATGTCCTGAGTGAGACGAACGGACCCGCTGTGGGCCAGGCAACCGAAGCCGCGGTAGGCAAGGTGAAAGAAAGCACCCGCGCACCGGCAAGAACGGCGACTCCATCGACCTCGCCGGCGAAGTTGGCTACCGACAAGCTGACCGCCATGTACGGCAAGTTCACGGCGGTGAAAGGCGTCTCGCTCGGTTTTGCGCCCCATCAGGTGCACGCCCTCATCGGACCGTCCGGGTGCGGAAAGTCTACCTTTCTCCGTACTCTGAATCGGATGCACGAGCTCTCCGAGAACGGCTGGATCACGGGACGGGTGCTGCTCGATGGCGAGGATATCTACGGTCCGCGGATCAATGCCATGCAACTGCGGCGGCGGGTGGGAATGGTTTTTCAGAGACCGACCCCGTTCCCCACCATGTCGATTTACGACAACGTGGCGTCTGGTTTGCGGGTCAACCGCCGGCTGCCGAAGCATGAGCTCGACAGCGTGGTCGAACGCTCCCTTCGCCAGGCTGCCTTGTGGGACGAGGTGAAGGATCGGCTGAGCGCGAGCGCCATGGCGCTCTCCGGCGGCCAACAGCAGCGACTTTGCATCGCACGGACCATCGCACCGTCGCCAGATGTTATTCTCCTGGACGAGCCGACCGCCTCCCTCGATCCCCAGGGCACGCAACGCATCGAGGAGCTGCTCTTCGATCTCAAGCGCCATTTCACCATCGTGACTGTCACCCACAACATGCAGCAGGCGGCGCGCGTATCCGACACCACGACGTTCTTCTACCTCGGTACCATGGTGGAGACCGGCCGAACCCGGCAAATCTTCACCGCTCCCAGAAACGAGCAGACCGAGGCGTACATCACCGGGAGGTTCGGGTGAGCACCACCATGGTCCAGAGACAGTTCACAACCGCTCCGAAGGTGACGTTGGCCCCCCGCCAGCCGGTCGCCCCGCTCGGCTCACGGGGCAGCCCGGCAGTGGATGTGCGGCAATTCAACTTCTTCTACGGCGCCCGCCAGGCGCTGAGGGATCTCACGTTCGGCATCGAGCGGCGGGCGGTGACCGCGATCATCGGGCCATCCGGATGCGGCAAGTCCACGTTCCTCCGATCGATCAACCGCCTGAACGATCTGATTCCTGGGATTCGAACCGACGGTGAGATCCTGGTGGAGGGAACTTCGGTCTACAATCGCGGTACCGACCTGGTTGCGCTGCGGCAGCGGGTGGGCATGGTGTTCCAGCGCCCCAACCCATTCCCGAAATCCGTTTTCGACAACGTTGCGTATGGCCCTGCCCTGAATGCGCTGGTCACCCAGCGGGATCTGCCGGATCTGGTCGAACGATGCCTCCGACAGGCGGCCTTGTGGGACGAGGTCAAGGACCGGCTCGAAGAACCCGGTACCGGGCTCTCGGGCGGACAACAGCAGCGGCTGTGCATCGCGCGCGCACTAGGCAACCAGCCGGAGCTGCTGCTCATGGACGAGCCCTGCTCGGCACTCGACCCGATCGCGACGCAGAAAGTCGAGGAGCTGATCTTCGATCTCAAACAGCACTATACGATCGTGATCGTGACCCACAACATGCAGCAGGCCGCACGGGTATCGGACTACACCGGATTCTTCGACCGGGGAGAGCTGATCGAGTTCGACGAAACCGACCGTTTGTTCACCAAGCCTCAGCACGAGCGGACCGAAGCGTACATCACTGGGAGATTCGGATGAGTGTCGATGTTCACCGGCATTTTCACGACGAGCTGAGCCATGTGAAGGTCCGGCTGCTGACCATGTCCGGAGAGGCTGAGGCGGCGCTGAGCCTGGCCGTGGAAGCGCTGCTCGAGCGCGACAGCGAGAAAGCGCAGCGGGTAATCGCCGGCGACCGGGTGATCGACGCGATGGAGGTGGAGATCGAGGAACAGAGCATCAACCTGCTCGCCCTGCAGCAGCCGATGGCCCGCGATCTCCGCATGCTGACCTCCGCGCTCAAGATCGCCAACGACCTGGAACGCGTAGGCGACCACGCCGTCAACATCGCCCAGTCAGCGGAGCGGTTGAATCAGGCTCGGCCGATCGCCCCCGAGCCCGAGATCGTGGACATGGCGAGACTTGCGCGGGAGATGCTGTCCGACGCCCTGGAGGCGTTCATCCGGGGTGACGCGCAGGCGGGACGCGAGGTGTGCAAGAGAGACGACAAGGTGGACGCGTTACACCGGTCGGTATTCCGGATTCTGCTGACACATATGATGGAAGACCCTCACACCATCGGCTCCGGCATGGAGTTATTCCTGGTGAGCCGAAACCTGGAGCGGGTGGCGGATCTCGCCACCAACATCGGTGAGGACGTGGTTTTCCTGGTAGAAGGACGATCGATCAAGCACCACTCCGAGGACAGGGGAGAAGAAGCCCGAACCAGCACGGTCTCCAGCATAAAGTGAGCGACCCGGGCGGTCGTCTCGCCGCCATCGATGTCGGCTCGAACACCATCCTCCTGACGGTTGCCGAGCCCGATCCCCGCCACGGTCTCACGATTATCGAGGACGCTGAGGACCAGCCCAGGCTGGGAGCAGGGCTCGGCCGGAGCGGGCGCCTGCAGGATGATGCCATGCAGCGGGCGCTTCAAACGCTGACTCGCATGCGGGATATTTGCCGGCGGCTGAACGCGCACAGGATCGCTGCGGTGGCAACGGCCGCGGTGCGCGAGGCCGCCAACGGCGGAGACTTCGCCGAGCGCGTTCGGGAGCTCGGCATCCCGCTCCGCGTCATCTCCCCCGAAGCAGAAGCAGCTCTCTCCTACCGTTCAGCAGCCTACCGGTTCGGACGTGAAGGCCGCATGCTCGTGGCCGATATCGGTGGAGGAAGTCTCGAGCTGATCGGCGCCGCTGCCGGTGCAGTCCGCACGACGATGTCGCTTCCACTTGGAGCGGTCCGGCTGACAGAGCTGCGTCTCTCCCCGGAAAAGCTCCAGCAACACATTCACCAGACTCTCGCTGCCGCCGATCTCCGTGACCCCGCGGGCGACGTGAGAGTCATTGGATCGGGGGGCACCTTCGCTACGCTAGCCAGCATGACTCTCGCACGTCGCGGCGAGAAGCGGGATGGGATACACGGCAGCACGATCGACCGGGGCGAAGTACGGCAGCTGCTGGAAACCCTGGGGGGCATGTCGCTCGAAGAACGGCGGGAAGTGCCGGGATTGCGACCCGAACGGGCCGATATCATCGTGGCGGGGCTGGCAGTCGCGGCGGAGCTGCTCAGGGTGGTACGGGCCAGCAGGGTTACGGTGAGCGGATTTGGAGTGCGAGACGGCTTGCTGCTCGAGATGCTCGGAATGGACTAGTCATTGCGAGGGCGCCTAGCCCGAAGCAATCCCCCCACGAACGCAACCGGATCGCCACGCGGCCGACGGCCGCTCGCGATGACTGCAGTTATTCACCATAGGGAATCCAGATGTTCTTGACCTGCGTGGCCTGCTCCAGGAACTCTTCTCCTGACCCCTGCTGAGCGTCGCTCCAGTCTCGCGCCTTCCCCAGATCCACCCAGGTCCGCTTCATGTTGCCGGTCGACAGTCGCTCCACCTCAGCCGAGACCTTCGCGCTGCCGAAATACCACATTCCATCGACGTCATCGTGCGCGGCCAGCACGGCTGCCAGTTCGTCACTCGACCCGGTCACGATATTGACCACCCCGCCCGGCACATCCGAGGTGTCGAAGATCTGGTAGAGGTCGATGGCCGCAAGGGGAGCGGTGCTGGACGGAACGGCAACGACGGTATTCCCCATGGCCACCGCTGGGAAGACGCTGGACACGAACCCCAGCAGTGGCCAGGCGTCGGGGCAGACTACACCTAGAACTCCGATCGGCTCGGGCATGGCCAGGGTGACGTTCCGGTACGGCGTGTGGTGAACTCTCCCGTCGTACTTGTCGGCCCATCCGGCCCAGGTGTATAACCGCTCGATCGTGAGATCGACCTCACGCGCGGCGGATCCTTGCTCGCTGCCGGTCAGAGCGAGCCGCTGGGTGAGCTCCTCCGAGCGAGCCGCCAGGTTCTCCGCGATGTAATACAGGACCTGCGCCCGATTGTGAGCTGTGGCTCGGGACCATCCGGCCGCCTTGTGCGCTGCCTCCACTGCATTGCGAATGTCCTTCCGGTTTCCCTGCCCCACTTCACCGATCTGTTGGCCCGATCGATTCAGTACCGGGAGGCTGTAGCCGGAATCCGGCCGGACCTGCTTCCCGCCGATGTAGAGCTTGGCGGTTCGGTTGATGGGGGGCAGGGGGGCAGAGGGGCCGCGGGGCAGCTCGCGGGTGGTAGCAGCCGCTTTTCGTACTTGGGATCCACTTGGTCTTGCGCGCTTGCCATGACCCGCTTCCTTACCGCCTGCCCCGCTGCCACGCTGCCCCGCCCATTTAACATATTCCCTCAGACCCTCGCGCCCGCCTTCGCGTCCGAAGCCGCTCTCGCGATATCCCCCGAACCCGCTCGCGGCATCGAACACGTTCGTGCAGTTCACCCATACGGTTCCGGCCTTGAGCTGGGGTGCGATATCGAGGGCCAGGTTGATGCTCTCGGTCCAGACACTTGCGGCCAGACCATAGCGGCTGTTGTTCGCCAGCTCGACCGACTCGGCCGGTGTTCGGAATGTCATAAGCACAACCACCGGGCCGAAGATCTCCACCTGAGCTATGGTTGCGGCGGGGGACACCTCGGTGAAGAGCGTCGGCGGAAAGAACCAGCCATCGCGCGGGCAGCTCCATGAGGGCTGCCACAGTGTGGCTCCTTCATCCTCACCTCGTCGCACCAGCTCCTGGATCTTCTCCAGCTGCACCGGAGCGATGATGGCGCCCATGTCTACCGCCTTGTCGAGCGGATCGCCGATTCGCAGCGTCTCCATGCGCTGCTTCAACTTCGTGACCAATTGCTCGGCGACACCTTCCTGGACCAGAATACGAGAGCCGGCGCAGCACACCTGCCCCTGATTGAACCAGATGGCATCCACCACCCCTTCGACCACACTGTCGAGGTCGGCGTCCGAAAAGACGATAAAGGGAGATTTTCCTCCCAGCTCGAGCGACAGCTTCTTTCCGCTCCCAGCCGTGGCCGAGCGTATGATCCGTCCGACTTCGGTAGAACCGGTGAACGCAATCTTGTTCACGTCCGGGTGATCCACCATCGCTGAGCCCACCCGCCCGTCGCCGGTGATGATGTTGACCACTCCCGGGGGAAGCCCCACTTCCTGACAGAGCTCCGCGAACAGCAGTGCCGTCAGCGAGGTGAACTCTGCCGGCTTGAGTACGACGGTGTTTCCCATCGCAAGCGCGGGCGCGATTTTCCAGGCGAGCATCAGCAGCGGGAAATTCCAGGGGATGATCTGTGCTATGACTCCCACCGGGACACGCTGGGGCAGCTCCTGCTCCATGAGCTGAGCCCACCCCGCATGATGGTAGAAATGCCGAGCCACCAATGGCACGTCGATGTCGCGCGACTCCCGGATCGGCTTGCCGTTGTCGAGTGATTCCAGCACCGCAAAGAGCCGGCTGTGTTTCTGAATTTCACGCGCGACGGCATACAGATACCTGGCTCGGCCGTGACCTCCCAGCGCCCACCACTCCTGGCCGGCACGTCGGGCGGCGCGCACAGCCTGATCCACCTCAGCGTCCGTAGCCTGCGCCAGGCGCGCCAGAGGCTTGGCTGTGGCGGGGTTCAGGGTCTCGAATGTCTCACCCTTACCGGTCGTCCATTGCCCATCGATGAACAGTCCAAAGCGGCGGCCATGTTTCTCCAGCCAATCGTTGGCTCGGCCGGCCGCTTCCGGAGCGGGGCCATAGGACATCGAGTGGAAAATCTCGGGTATCGAGGCCATAGAGATCGTCATCCTGAGCGCAGCGAAGGATCCCTCAAATATGCGGAGAGATCCTTCGCTACGCTCAGGATGACAGCAGGGTTGCTCGGAAAACCGGCCGCTGAGATCACGCGGTCGGGTGCCGGTGAGCGGCTGAGTACCGGCCCGTGACGAAATGCTCGAGCTGGCGCTCGATGTCGGTCAGCAGCGCACTGGCCCCGAAGCGGAACAGGTGAGGTCGCAGCCAGACATCGCCCAGCTCGTCCTTGAGCAGGGTCAGCCAGTCGAGCGCCTCCCTGGCGCTGCGGATCCCGCCGGCTGCCTTGAGCCCGATGAGCTGTCCAGTGCGCTCGCGGTATTCCCGGATGACGCGTGCCATCACCAGTCCAACCGGCAGGGTCGCGTTGACGCTCTCCTTTCCGGTGGATGTCTTCACGAAGTCCGCACCTGCCATCATGCATACCAGAGCGGCCCGGGCAACGTTGCGGAGGGTGCCCAGCTCCCCGGTGGCGAGGATCGTTTTGATGTGTGCGTCGCCGCAGGCGTCGCGCATTGCTCGGACCTCGTCGTACAAGACCGGCCAGTTCTCGGTGAGCACATGGCTCCGGGTGATCACCACGTCGATCTCCTCGGCGCCGGCTTTCACCGACGCACGGATCTCGGCGATGCGCTGCTCGAATGGTGAGAGACCGGCGGGAAATCCGGTCGATACCGCTGCCACTGGGATACCGGAGCCCTGCAGTGCATCCAGTGCTGTGGCGACAAAGCTGTGATAGACACAGACCGCCGCCACCCTGATGGGGAGCTGCCCGGCACCCATCTCAGTCAGAAGATCTGCCCTGATCGGGCGGCGCGCCTTGGCGCAGAGGCGGCGCACTCGCCCTGGCGTATCGTCTCCCGAGAGCGACGTCAGGTCCATGAGAGTGATGCCGCGGAGCAGCCACGCGGCCTGCCACTCTTTCTTGACCGTTCTCCTGGTGCGTAGCGTGGCAGCCCGCCGCTCGACCGCACTTCGGTTAACGCGAACCTGGCTGATCCAATCCAGCTCCAACGGCATTCCGCGGTTGCGCGGTGCGACCGGAAGGTCCAGAGGGCCGGCAGGTGAAGGAGTTACTGAGCGGGGCTGGGGATCCGACATAGATCGGAACATACGGGAAGGAAGAAGGGTCGGCTACCGCTCCTGATACCCCAGCGTATTCGTCGTCCGGGCCATGGCGCGGTGCTTCGCCACCAGCTCCCGATCCTTGAACAGCTGGATCAACAGTGCGCCTGCAATAAAACCGCCGGCATGGGCCCAGAACGCCACCCCGCCCTCGGACGAGCTCGCGAGACCACCACCCACGATCTGCAGCAGGAACCAGTAGCCGAGCATCAGATAGGCCGGTACCACGATGCGGGTAATAAAAATGCCCAGGATCACGAGCATGTGCACCCGCACCTTGGGATAGAGCACGATGTACGCCCCCATGACGCCGCTGATGGCGCCCGACGCCCCGACCATTGGTATCGCGCTGGACGGGTTCATGAATGTCTGTGCGGCGGCCGCAGCCAGCCCGCACAGGACGTAGAAGGTGAGGTAACGGAAGTGGCCCATCGAGTCTTCGACATTGTTACCGAAGACCCAGAGGAACCACATGTTACCGATCAGGTGGAACCACCCGCCGTGCAGGAACATCGAAGTAAGGGGGGTAAACCAGGTGTGTTCGTCGCCCAGGACACATGCGGTCCGGGGCCCCATCGGCACGGTGGCGCCCTGAGGCACAAGCCCGAGAAACTCGCCCGGGATCAACCCCAGCTCGCACACCGATCGTGACAGACTCGGCTCGGCGCCCATTCCCTGAATGAAAATCCACATCGCCAGGTTTGCTCCGATGAGGAGAAACGTGGCGACAGGTGACGCCAGAGTGGGATTGTCGTCCCGATAGGGGAACATGGCTCAATATAACGGAGAGCCTGACCGGCTTACTCGGTGGGAGATTCTGTATTCACCAGATCAGGCTTGTTCACAGGTGGCCGGCGAATCTCCTGTTGAAGCGATGGACGATCCTCCCGGCTGAAAGGCTCGAGTGCAACCGGCTGGCCGGTCTCAGCCGACCGATACAGCGCTCGAATAACTCGGACATCTGCCAGCCCCTCCCAGCCAGAGGGTTCAGGACCGGCACCGGTTAGGATGCACTCGGAGAAGCTGATCAGCTCGGGGGCGAACTGATCGCGCTTGGGAAATGAACGCTGGCGGGTGCGGCCGTTGACGGTTACACGCTGCTTCAGCTCGCCCGCGTACTCATAGGCAGGATCCATGACCAGCTCGCCCTCCGTGCCGACAACGCGGAAGGTGGAGACATCGGCCCCGTTGAAGCTGCAGGTGAAGCTGGCCAGCCGTTCGCGACCCGGAAACCGGAGAATTGCGGACGTGGTCTCCTCACACTGCTGAAACCGGGGATCGCCATTGTTGGCGCTGAAGGCCACGACCTCCATCGGCTCCGCGCCATACAAGTTTCGCACGGCGTTGATGCAGTAGACGCCGATGTCGTAGAGTGGCCCGCCGCCGAGCTCCCTCGGGTTGAGACGGATGTCGCCTGGCTTCACCTGCATGGTAAAGACGGAATCAAAGAGGCGCGGCTCTCCCAGCCGGCCTCCCTGCACCAGCTCGATAGCCTTGAGGTTTGCCTCCTCGAAGTGGAGCCGGTAGGCCACCATCAGCTTCACCCCATTCTCCTCAGCGGCGCGGATCATGGCGAGACAGTCCTCTTCGGTGACTGCCATGGGCTTCTCGCACAGAACGTGGACTCCGGCCCGTGCGGCCCTCTCCGTATACTCGCGATGGAGGTGGTTCGGCAGAGCGATGTAAACCGCATCCACGACGCCGCTCCCCAGACACTCGTCGAACTGATCGTAGGAATACCGCTGCTTCACCTTGTACCGGCGACCCAGCCTTTCGAGCTTCTCGGGATCATCTGAAACGAGGGCGGTGAGCTCGGAGTTTTCGGCATGACTGAATGCCGGAAGGACCGCCACCTGGGCGATGTGGCCCAACCCTACGACCCCGTACCGGATCCTTCTTTTCTCTGGCTGTTTTCTGGATTGAGTCCGGGCGGGGGCCATCGAATACCTCTACTGTCGAATAGAACAGGGGCTCCACCGGCTCCAGCCAGGGAAGCCCCCTACTTAGGCGTGCGGTTGAGCTGGGTTCGAAACCCTGCTAGAGAGCCCGTCTGCCTTGGATCAGCTGCATCACAGCCAGGATCACGGCAATCACGAGCAGCACATGGATGAACCCGCCAAGGCTGTACGACGTGACTACACCCAGCAGCCAAAGCACCAGGAGTATCACGAAGATCGTCCACAGCATGGCTACCTCCTCACGTTGGGATGGGCCCACGGTATCACAGTAACGGCTGAACTCGATCGGCTCGCCTACGCCAATACCATAGGCAATAGCAGCAGAACGCGTCGTGATTCATGTCACGAGGTGCCACAACCCTTGTCTTGAGCCCCAGAGTCAGCCAAAACGGCAGCTTGAAACGGTATGCCGCTTGCTCAGCACCTAAGCCGACAGGTACGGCTTTGACTGAAAGCCGCCATGGCAGCATCCCATTATGGAGTCCACATGGCTTCTAAAATTATCGGAATCGATCTCGGCACGACCAACTCGGTCGTGGCAGTGATGGAGGGTGGGGACCCGGTCGTTATCCCCAACGCCGAAGGTGGTCGTACCACCCCATCGGTCGTTGCTTTTACGAAGGACGGGGAGCGGTTGGTGGGCCAGGTGGCCAAGCGCCAGGCGGTCACCAATCCACAGCAGACCATATTCTCGATCAAGCGCTTCATGGGGCGACGCCTGAACGAGGTGACGGACGAGATCAAGAAGGTTCCGTATAAGGTCGCGGACGGGCAGAATGGTATGGCCGTCGTAGAGATTCAGGGCAAGCGCTATACGCCACCTGAGATCTCGGCCATGATCCTTCAGAAAATGAAGCAGACGGCAGAAGACTACCTGGGCCACACCGTGGACAAGGCCGTCATCACCGTTCCCGCCTACTTCAATGATGCCCAGCGTCAGGCAACCAAGGATGCGGGTCGCATTGCCGGCTTGGATGTGCAGCGGATCATCAACGAGCCCACTGCGGCCGCCCTGGCATATGGTTTGGACAAGAAGAAGGAAGAGAAAGTGGCGGTATTCGACCTGGGTGGCGGCACCTACGACATCTCGGTTCTGGAGTTGGCCGAGGGCGTGTTCGAGGTCAAGAGCACCAACGGAGACACCCACCTGGGGGGTGACGACTTCGACCAGAGGCTGATCGACTGGCTCGTCGCCGAGTTCAAGCGCGACCAGGGCATTGATCTCTCCAAGGATCCGATGGCGATTCAGCGCCTGAAGGAAGCCGCCGAGAAGGCCAAGATGGAGCTGTCCAGCACTACTCAGACGGACATCAATCTGCCGTTCATCACGGCCGACCAGTCGGGGCCCAAGCACCTCAATCTGTCGTTGACCCGCGCCAAGTTCGAACAGCTGGTGGACGACCTGATCAAGCGTACCATCCCACCGATGCAGCAGGCGTTGAAGGACGCGGGGCTGGATCCCAAGCAGATCGACGAAGTAATCCTGGTTGGGGGCTCTACCCGTATTCCGAAGATTCAGCAGATCGTGAAGGACTTCTTCGGAAAAGAGCCCAACAAGTCAGTCAATCCGGATGAGGTGGTGGCCATCGGAGCGGCCATTCAGGGTGGCGTGCTGGGCGGCGAGGTGAAGGACGTGTTGCTGCTCGACGTGAACCCCCTGTCCCTCGGGATCGAGACGCTGGGTGGTGTTACGACCGTGCTCATCCCGCGGAACACGACCATCCCGACCAAGAAGTCGGAGACTTTCTCCACGGCCGAGGATAACCAGACCACTGTAGAGATCCATGTGCTCCAGGGTGAGCGGCAGATGGCCCAGGACAATCGGACCATCGGCAAGTTCCAGCTCACCGGGATTCCACCCGCGCCTCGTGGGACGCCGCAGGTCGAGGTTGGGTTCGATATCGACGCTAACGGCATTCTCCACGTGACTGCGCGTGACAAGACAACGGGTAAGGAGCAGAAGATCCGTATCGAAGCGTCCAGCGGCTTGAGCGACTCCGAGGTAGATCGGATGGTCAAAGCGGCTGAGCAGCACGCTCAGGACGACAAGGCTCGGCGCGAGGAGATCGAGGCTCGCAATCAGCTCGACAGCCTGGTTTACCGGGTCGAGAAGGACAGCAAGGAATGGTCGGACCGGCTGCCGGCAGATGCCAAGTCGCGGCTGGAAACGGCCCTCGAGAGCGGCAGGCAGGCGCTCCGAACCGGGGAATCGGCCGAGATTCGCAGAACCCTGGACGAGCTCAACGCCGCCTACTCCGCTGCCGGAGCAGCGTTGTACCAGGCGGCCGGGGCTGGACAGGGCGCGGGCGGCGGCCCCGCGGAGGGGGGCAGCCAGGAGCCGCAGAGTGAAGCCGCTCCCCAGGACGATGTCGTGGACGCCGACTACGAAATCGTAGACGAAAAGAAGTAACCGGCGGGTAGAGCCGGTTACCCTGAGGGCAGTAGGCCCGAAGGGGCTCAACCCAGCTAAGAAGGGGGCCGGAGTTCATTCCGGCCCCTATTCTGCTTTTTTGCGACTGATGTGCCGAAACTGGCGGGCGGGTACCCGCCCGCCACCCTGAGACGAGCAACGTCGAAGGGATTAGCTCAGGCAATAACGCCAAAGTGTCGAAACTCACCCTAGGCCTTAGCGGTACTGTTAAATTGAACGGGTGCAGTACTGATCCCCACGCTTTCCGAAGGACCGCTCGATGTCTTCACGATCGCTTAACTGGCTCAAGTTCGGAGGGTTGGTGGCCTTGGCGTTCGCGCTTGGGCTCCTCTTTGCCGGCCTTTTGGAGCTCCCGAGCCGGGGTGCAGCTCAGGAGCAGGGCAGGCAGACCTCTGCCATAGCCAAGGTTCCGGCCCCCTCCATTCCCGCAGCGCTACCGCTCCAGGAGCTGAGTGAGGCGTTCGCCGCTGTGTCCGAGCATGTGAAACCGAGCGTGGTTTACATCCGCTCCCAGCGAACGGAAACGGCCGCCGGCCGGCGAGTGCCCCCTGGTATGGAGCGCTTCTTCCCCCAGTTCAAGCAGCGGGACCGTGAGGAGATCGAGCAGGGCAGCGGCTCAGGGTTCGTGGTTTCGTCGGACGGCTATATCCTGACCAACAATCACGTAGTGGAAGGCGCCGAGCAGGTGACGGTCCGGCTGCTCGATCGGCGGGAGTTCAAGGCCAAGGTGATCGGGACCGATCCCAACACCGACGTCGCCGTGCTCAAAATCGACGCCAAGGGATTGCCTCCGGTTGCATTGGGGAACAGCGAGGATGCCAGGGTTGGGGAGTGGGTACTCGCCATCGGCAACCCGCTGGGCGAGGGCCTGACGTTCACCGTGACCTCTGGTATTGTGAGCGCCAAGGGCCGGGCATTGAACGGCCTGCCTGGTCGCGGTCAGGGCAGTATTCAGGACTTCATCCAGACCGACGCCGCCATCAATCCCGGCAATTCGGGTGGTCCGCTTGTGAGCGTTCGTGGCGAGGTGATCGGAATCAACTCGGCCATTGCGAGTGAGACCGGCTTCTACTCGGGCTATGGTTTTGCCATACCAATCAATCTCGCTCGTACCGTCATGAATCAGCTGGTCGAGACCGGGTCGGTACACCGGGCGGCACTGGGCGTCTCGATTGACAACGTCACGCTCACGGATGCCGAGTACGTCGGGTTGCCCGAGATCCGCGGGGTGGTGGTCAAGGACATTCCAAACGAGGATTCACCGGCCAAAGCCGCCGGTATCGTCCCGGGGGACGTGATCGTCTCAGTGGACAGCAAGCCCGTCGAGCGCGTGGGCCAGCTCCAGCAAGTGATCGGCTTCCGTAAGCCGGGAGACGTGGTGAAGGTCGAAGTCGCCCGAAAGGGTGGAGTTCGGAAGACCTTCGACGTCAAGCTCCAGGCTCTGAACGACCAGTCCCAAATCGCTAGCGCCGACGATGAGGAATCCGGCAAGAGCGGCGCCGCTGGCGGTACCGCGATGAACCGTCTGGGGATCAGCGTGGAGCCCGTCACGCCCAGCGTCGCACAGCAGCTCCAGCTGCCCCAGGGAATGCGTGGGCTGGTCGTCACCGACGTCACTCCCGGCGGTCCGGCCTGGGAAACACTCATCGATGATCCCCAGCGCAATGGGCCGGACATCATTCTGTCAGTCGAGGGCAAGCCGGTGCGGACCGAGGCGGAGCTTCGGAACGCATTGAAAGCGGAGAAGGCAGGCAGCATCGTCTCTCTTGGGATCTACAACCCCCGCACACAGACCCGCCGGATAGATCGCATTCGTCTGGGTGAGTGAACGACTGAGGGAAGGCGGGAACGAGGGAAGGACGTTGCCCTCCCCGCCTTTCTCCTTCCCTCCTACCCTACCATACTTGTCCCGTCTTTCCCGCCCTTTGCATCCTAGACTACCTTAGACAATGCCAGTACACGGAATCATCTTTGACATCGATGGCACGCTGGTCGACACGAACCCAACCCACGTGGAAGCCTGGCGCCGAGCCTTCAAGAGCCTGGGCTATGATGTGCCCGTGGACCGGATCGAGGTCGAAATAGGCAAGGGCGGCGACCTTCTCGTCCCCGCCATTCTGGGTGATGAGGCCGAGCAGCGGCATGGAAAGGCTCTCCGGAAGGCGCAGAAGGAAGAGTTCCTGAAGCTGGCACAGGAACAGCGGTTTCCCGTTTTTCCTTGCGGGCTCGATCTCATGAAGAACTTAAGCCAGCGGAAGATCCGCACAGCTCTAGCCACCTCCAGCGACGAGAAGCACCTTCAGGCCACATCAGACAGCGCCGGAATCGATCTCACACACCTGGCGGATTATCTGGTCACGAACGACGAGGCCGAGTCCAGCAAACCGGCGCCCGATCTCGTGATCGCTGCGTGCGACAAACTTCAGCTGGCTCCCGCGGAGTGTGCCATGGTGGGCGATACGATCTATGACGCGCAAGCCTGCCAGGCCGCCGGCGTCGTATTTCTCGGCGTCGAATCGGGTGGCACCGGTGCAGAGACCCTGTTGGCAGCCGGTGCAGTCGGCGTCTGGCGCGACACTGGGCATCTCTACTCCGACCTGGATTACGCGCTCGAGCGCGCCGCCACGGCCGCGACAGCCAGCCGTTGACCTTTGTCCACCTGCACCTGGAGTCCAGCAGATGACGACGAGCGAAGAAACCGACTGGATGAACCATCCGGCAATCCGCGCCCTGGTGGATCAGGCCAACACGCTTCAGCTCGAGGAGCGGATCACCCTGGTGAAAGGCCTTGTACCCGCGATCGCTGACGCGCTCTCGGAAGAGGAGTACAAGCAGTTCGTCACCTTCATCCGGCTCAAGGGCGAACGCTATCATGAAGCGAAATCGCACCCTGGTGCGGGCCGAGCCGAGCGGCATGTGCCTGGTGAGCGGGAGCTGGAAGGACGGTAACGGGTCAGCGGGTCAGCATCCACATTGCCAGACAGATTTCAGCTACGAGGGGTCGAAGCATCAATGACGAACTGGATCGCGGGTTTGGCGAGCGTCACTCTCACTCTCGCGCTGACCGCATGCCAAGGTGAGCCTTCAAAAGCAGGTGCCTCCGAAGCGGTGACTCCACACTCCGACATCCAACGCAAGCTCGCTCAGTACACCACCGTCCGGCTGACGTCTGACCTCCGGGGGCTCACCGAGAATGAGCGGCGGATGATCCCTCTCCTCATCGATGCCGCCCGTTGGATGGACTCCATTTACTGGCGCGAGGCCTACGGCAATCGGGACTCGCTGCTTCAATCGCTGGGGGACGCGAACCTGCGCCGTTATGCCGAGATCAATTATGGACCCTGGGACCGACTCGACGACAATGCGCCATTTGTCGAAGGTGTCGGCCCCAAGCCGAAAGGCGCCGGGTTCTATCCTCCAGGGCTGAGCAAAGAAGAGCTCGAGTCTGCCGCCTCCAGGTCCGGCACGAAGGGGAAGGCACTTCGAAGCCAGTACACCCTCGTGCAGCGGGATTCCGCCGCCGGGCTGACCGCCGTTCCTTACCATCAGGCGTTCGCCCGGTACCTGACTCCCGCTGTCGCCAAAGTCCGTGAGGCAGCCGCGCTGGCGGAGGACCCTGGACTCCGTCGCTATCTGGAGCTTCGAGCCCGGGCACTGGAGACGGACGAGTATCAGCGGAGTGACCTGGCCTGGCTCGACATGAAAGACAACAGGATCGATCTTGTGATAGGTCCCATCGAGACCTATGAGGATCAGCTCTTCGGCACCAAGGCCGCGCACGAAGCCTTCGTGCTGATCAAGGACAAGGAATGGAGTGGAAGGCTGGCCAGGTACGCCGCCATGCTCCCCAGCTTGCAGCGGGAGCTGCCGGTTCCAGCAGCCTACAAGCGAGAGAAACCCGGCAGCGATTCCGACCTCAACGCCTACGATGCCGTCTACTACGCCGGTGATGCGAACGCCGGCTCGAAGACCATCGCCATCAACCTGCCCAACGATGAGGAAGTGCAGCTTCGAAAGGGAACTCGCAGGCTACAGCTGAAGAACGCGATGCGAGCGAAGTTCGAGAAGATCCTGGTGCCGATCGCGACTGAGCTGATAACCGACGATCAGAAGCAGCACATCAACTTCGATGCGTTCTTCTCCAACATCATGTTTCACGAGGTGGCCCACGGACTCGGCATCAAGAATCTGGTCTCCGGAAAGGGCACGGTTCGGGAGGCGCTCAAGGAACAGGCTGGAGCCCTGGAGGAAGGTAAGGCCGATATTCTGGGCCTCTATATGATCACCAAGCTGCACCAGCGGGGCGAGCTCAAGGATACGAATCTGGACGACAATTATGTGACGTTCCTGGCGGGGATCATTCGCTCGATCCGGTTCGGCGCCTCGAGTGCGCACGGCCGAGCCAACGCCGCACAGTTCTCGTTCTTTCAGGAACACGGCGCCTTCGCCCGCGACTCGGCAACCGGCCGGTATCGGGTGGACTTTCCGAAGATGCGGGCGGCCGTGGATGCCCTCGCTGGGCAAATCCTCCGCTTTCAGGGTGATGGCGATTATGCAGGCGTCGGCCGATTCATGGCGGAACGGGGGAAAATCCCTCCCCTGCTGCAACAGGATCTGACCCGTCTGGGCTCACGCGGCATCCCGGTGGACATCGTGTTCGAGCAGGGCCCTGAGGTACTGCAGTGAACCCAGAGGTAGTTGTAGGGACCGTACGCCGTCGCCGGAGATCGCCGCAGCCAGAGACCCCTCGCCCGCCAAACCTTCGAAACCTTGTGAGATACATCATTCTGTCGGTGGGGGTCGCCGGTTTGATGTTCGTTGGCTATCTCACGGACCGGCCCGCCGCGCTGCCGCTGCCCCAGCTCTCGCAAACCACCGATGTGAGGTCAGCGATCGGGCAAGTAGGCGACTCACTGCAGATTGAGATCTTGTGGGACCTCACCATCTCTGAGCCGCAAGGGACACCTGATTCGATCCGGGTGCGAGTGGTTCAGAATTCCACTGAGATCATCAAGTCGGTCCAGGCCGGCTCCGAGCTGGCCGACACGGCCTACATTCCGGCACCCAAACCTGGTGAGACGGTCGAAGGTTTGTCCTGCGTGGCTGCGCACCATTCGTTAGAGGAGCCTCTCGAGGAGGTCTGCACACCGTGGCAGTACGTCCGGCCCTTGGCGAGTGCCAGTGGCACCGGAGGCTACATCGCCAGCCAAATAGTCATCCAGCCCAGCGGCTTACAGGTGGACCCGGACGTCAATGGCCGATGCGCCGAGTGGCAGCAGAACCATCCGGCCGATTCGGTGTGGATCCACGTGAACCTCATCGCCGTACCGGAGTGCACCGGGCCCAATCGCAAGCCGACGGTGGCCCAATTCTGCGCCTTCGCGGTGATGCCGGATGGAAGAAGGGTGAAAACCAGAAATTCGAGCAACAACCGTTACTGCGATCAGCTTTTCGCGGAATGGATCCGGGAGCGATATTCCTGAGCCTGTGTTGCACGCCTCTCGTCAGTGACATCGCGCTGCGTCCCCCAGGCCCCTACCAGCTCACCCCGCTCGAAGATTCCCACCAGGTTATTCACGAAGTACTTCGTGTTGCCATAGCGGTCGATCTCTTGTGACTCGGCATCCTCCAGCCGGTAGCCGCTCCGGATGAAGGACCGGAGATACGCCACGTTCTCCGGATTTGCAGGAGGACAGAATACCACGAGCCGCGTGCCGATCACGTCAGAAGCGGTTCGGAACCCATACATCCTGGCAAAGGCATCGTTACACTCTGCCAGAGCAGAGTAGAGGTACAAGTGTTCGACCTGCTCGTCCTCGGGCAGCGTAATATCGAGCGGCTGCTCGTGATGGAAGCGCCAGGTGGCTTCGGTGGTCACTTCGATGAACGGAGGCGGCGTACGCGTCGTCTCCGGTGAAAAGGCGATCGAGCCGCCACGGATACCGTCGGGCGGAGTGAGAGGCATCGGGGGGGATGAATTCTGCGTGAGGGGCGCCACCAACCGAGCGTCTGCAGCGGGCCGGCGAAACGCCCGGCACACAAGGGTGAGCGCAATGCCTCCGAGTACAATGCCTGGCTCACCCGCGAACATACCTCCGAGCCCAGCGGCCAGCAGACCGGGTCCCAACCCTCCGTACAGAGCGCTCACGGCGACAGCCACCAGAAGCGCCGGGCGAGTATCCCAGCGCAGGACCATCGCCAAGCCTTGCATGAGGAGAATCGCCGCGGCAACCGTCAGTAGCGCGATGCCGTAGGGAAGCAGAATCTCGCGGGGGGACCGTGTCGATCGCGACGTAGAGGGCCGGCTGGAAGGCACGAGCATTCATCCTGAGCGATTGGCCGTAAGGTACGGCTGTTCCGATGGGGGCACAACAGAGTGATGCTCCGGGCACCGACCCGGTCGCGCTCCTCATGAACGAGCAAAAAAGAGACGGCCCCCGGACCTATGGATCCGGAGGCCGCCCCCATCACGGTGCGACTCTAGGCTCGAGCCAAGCGGCGCTCGGGACCGTTGTAGCCCGCATCATGCCGATAGCGGCGCTCGTTGCCCCGCCAGGCCTCTGAACTGCCGCTCGAGGTGCGAACGTTCGCGTCTCCCGTTTGATCGATCCTGGCCTCTTCTCTCCGGAGCGTCTCGGATACCCGCTCGGTGTCCTGGACCTGCTTCTTCTTCAAGCTCACCTCTTCCCGCACCACCGGCGTCTTCTCGACCCGGACTTCCTCCTCCATGAGCGGGATGCGGATCTCTTCCCCCTCATCGATCGTCCCGTCGGCTTCCCTGCCGCTCGCAGCCGGCCGGCGCTCGATCACAACCTCTTCCCTGGTCACAGGAACGTCGACAGTCCGCTCCTCGGTGATTACTTCCTTCCGAAGACGAACTTCACCTGCCTGGACCCGCTCCTTCTCGACCCGAAGCTCCTCTTCCCGGAGCTCCATACTCGGCGAGTCGCTGGTAGTACGGTCGGACGACGTCGCCCTCGTGCCCGTCGTGTCGCTCCTGATTCCACGACCGAGGGATCCCAGGTCGGCGCCGGCTTCGTGCAGGCATTCCCGCGCTTCTTCTTCACGACCCCCCGCGTTCACGGTGACCAAAATCCCGCCGGCCCGGAAGCCTTCATCGAAGTGACGCGCGTCTTCCTCAGGGATTCCCATGCCCATGAGGGCTCCGAGCAATCCGCCGGCCGCCGCTCCGATACCTGCGCCTGCCAGAGTCGAGGCGAGCGCGCCGCCGGCGATGATCGGGCCGATCCCCGGGATCGCCAATGCGCCAACCCCCGCGAGAAGGCCGATGACACCGCCCAAGACGCCGCCGCTGATGGCGCCTGTCGCTGCTCCCTCGGCCGCCTGGGTGCCGGTTCCCTCGATTAGCTCCTGCTGTTGGCTGCGATCGCGCATAGCCACGCCGATCTGACTTTCGTTGAATCCGGCCTGCTTGAGCCGGTCGATGGCCCGCTCGGCGTCGACCTGGTTCTTGAACAAGCCCACAACAGTGCCACGCTGAGTAGTTGAGTCAGGGTTGTTTCGTATGCTCATGAGAAGCTCCTTGGGATCTGCGATGCTGCGGTTTGCTCTCGCGGTCAGTTGCTGAGGGATTATGCAGATCGAGGTTCGATGATTGTGCCTCGTTGGGCGAGACGCGAACAGAGAACGTATTCGCTCGAACACTCCGAAGAAGTGACGAGTCTCACCGAATAACCACTTTACCGACTATTCGCAGCATGCATCCGTCGACGAAGAGCCAACGGTTATATTTGATTCACGCGAACGTGGCGAAACTGGCAGACGCGCAGGACTTAGGATCCTGTCCCGCAAGGGGTGCGGGTTCAACTCCCGCCGTTCGCACTGAACTGACGTCTAAGTAGATGCAGCAAAGAAGTTCCCTCCATTGTCGAGATTTCGCTCCACCGGCCACCTGGCGCAGAAACCTGATCGCAATGCAGGTGAAGTGCGGCTTCGCAAGGAAGCGGTGAAAGAAAACAAGACAATAGACGTGCCCGTTAGGTTACCTGGGAAGAAGTTCCTGTGGAAAAACGAGCGGTGGGGGGCCGCCTGCGGAATCAGGCGATATTGGGGAGGACGAGGAGATCCGGGGTCCAGTGATGGTCACCGCCCTGGACAGTTCAGTCTTCTTTACTCAAGATCTCCATAGCCGCGTTCCGGCCGTTGATGCCGATGACGCTGCCGCCTGGAAACGTCCCCGCCCCACACAGATAGACGCCTTCCATCGGAGTTCGTGGCGTAAGCCGCTTGTCCCACATGTAGTCGGGCAGGCACTCGCCTTGAAAGATGTGCCCTCCGGTCAGCCCCGTTCTCCGCTCGATATCCGGCGGGCCCATAACCTCCATCTGGAGCACCGCCTGCGGAATGTTGCCGGCAAACCGTCCGATCGAGCTCAGGGCAACTCGCGCCACCTCGTCCCTGCGGCTATCCCAATCTCCTCGGGCAAAGGCGTAGGGCACCGGCTGCGCGAAGACGCTCATGGTGTGTCGCCCGGGCGGCGCCACGCTGGGATCATGGGAGCTCTGGAAGTAGAGCTCGGTCCAGAGCCGCTCCGGCAGCTCACCAGCCAAGGCAGTCTGGTGCTGCTTCTGCCACCCGGCTTTGGACAGCGGTGTGTTCACCTGGCCAAGATGATGCGGCTCCATCGTGCCCGGACGAGCAGTAAAGTTCGGCAGCTCCTCGAGTGCCACCGTGATCTTGACGGTACAACCGGTGATCGGGACGCCTTCCACCTGCGCTCGCCAACCGGGGTCGGCGTCTTGGCCCAGCAGCCGCAGCGTGACCCGCGGGTCGGCATTCGAGACAACCACTGGAGCGTTGAGGCGCTCTCCGCTATCCAGCACCACGCCCTCCCCAGCAATGATCCGGTGCACCGGGCAGCCGGCAGCAACCACAACACCCGCGTCCTGCGCCACGTCGCACATGATGAACGAGACCAAGCCCATGCCGCCGGTGACATAGCCCCACATCCCGGGGATCCCACCCATTCGGCCGGACGCATGATGGAAGTGGATCGAGGCAGTGCCTGGGTCACTGGGAGTTGCACGGGTGCCGATCACCCCCTGGCCTAAGAGGGCCTGCTGCAGCCGTTCGTCCTCGAGGTATCGCTCGAGGAATTCCGTCATGGACCATTCAAACAGCAGTCCGATTGCATCGTCGTCTCCTCCCAGCCGCTCCTCGATCTGCTCTCTTGAGGGCGCCCTGCCGATCCATGTGTCGCCGCTGCCTGCGGGCCGGAGAGCATCACGAACCCGTTTCTTGAGTGCGCTCATGGCTCGCCAGCCGGAAAGATCCTTCGGGGCGAACCGGTTGATCTCTTCCTCCGCTTGATCGTCGTCGCCCCATAGCTGCACGCTGCTGCCGTCCTCGAAGGGCACGAACAAGCCGGGATCCGCGGCATGCCAGTCCAGGCCGCGACGCACCAGGTCCAGCTCCTGAATGATGAGGGGATGCAGGAGACCACAGACGTAGGCGCAGGGAGACACACGGTAGCCGGGCCAGGGCTCCTCCAGGGTGCAGGCCCCACCGACCCGGTCCCGCCGCTCCAGCACCAGCACTCGGCGGCCGGCCCGCGCCAGGTAGGTTGCGCAGGCGAGCCCATTGTGCCCCGCACCGACGACGATCACATCCCAGCGGGTCGCGGCAAGTTCCTTCAGGGGAAGGGGCAAGCCGATGAGCCCGAGCTTGGCTGCAGTCCGACTCACCCGCTGAGCAGACGTTGAACCGCCTCGCGGAGCGTGGCGACGCTGAACGGCTTGTAAACGGTGGGGACATCGTCCGGCAGCCCCTCGTCCAGGGGCTTGCGGGAGATATCGTCGATATGAAGGATGGGGAGAGAGGGAAAATCCTCGCGTACCCGCGCGATCAGCTCTGCGCCATTCAGACCGGGCATGTAGTTGTTCGTCACCACGAGATCGAACGCCACTTCAGCCCCGCGGGCGGCATCCAGGGCCGCTTGGCCATTCGCTACCGCCACAACCTCGTACCCGGCATCGCTCAGCACCCGGGCTATGAGGGCACGGACCATCGGTTCGTCATCAACCACCAGGATGCGCGGTGCCATGGCCATTCTATGTGGGTGACTCGACATGTAGGAGCGGAATCGACACATCATAACGCGCGCGGGCAAGGCGCGCGAGGGCGAACTCTCCGTGGCCCACCCTACTTTCTCAGCAGGGCGAGCTTCACCGCATCCACCACGATCTGCAGATCCTCCAGTTTGCTGATCAGCGGTACGCCCCGCTGCTCCAGCGGATCGTGAACCCTGGGATCGCGTGCCGCGCCCGTCAGAAATACCACTCTGCTCTTGAGATGCGGTGCGACCGACACCAGCGCATCATAGAAGTCGAGTCCATTGATCTCCGGCATCAGGAAGTCACTGACGACCGCTCCTATGTCTCCATCGGTGGCGATCGCATCGAGAGCATCCCGGCCGGATCCGGCTTCGCGCACATTGAGGCCGCCATGCTCCAGAATCTTGCGCAGGGCACGGCGGACGGCGCTTTCATCGTCAACCAGAAGAACGGTTGGCATGATCTCGACACCTGGCGGACGAGAGAATTGCAGACGTGTGCGCAGAATCTTGCGCCAATCGGCGCGCTCTGCAACGGCGCAGGTTTAAACCGTAGCGGAGCAAAATTGACCCTGGGGATAACGTCAGGGTAGATTCCGTCCCACGATGACCCAGATCACAGTCGAAAAAACCGCTGAGGACTCCGCCTCAAAATCACTGCGAGTGACCGTGCCGGTTGACCGAGTGCGCGAGGCCGAGGCCCGGGCTCTGAAGTACTATGCGCAGCGGGCACGTCTTCCCGGATTTCGCCCCGGCAAGGCTCCTGACACGGTGGTGCGGAAGCGGTTTGGCGACGCGATCAGACAGACGGTACTCGAGGAAGTCATTCGGGAGAGCTGGGAAACCGCCAAGACCAATGAGTCGCTGAAGCCGATCACGGATCCTGCCATTCGGAACCTCAAGTTCGAGGAAGGCAGCCCCATAGAGTTTGAGCTTCATGTCGAAGTCCGTCCTGAGCTGAAACTGGATCGAGTGGGCGGTTTTCGCATCGAGCGCCGCGAAACTGCCGTGCTGGATAGCGCGGTTGACGAGCAGCTCGCACGCATTCAGGAACAGAAGGCTGCCTGGATTCCGGTGGAGGGCGTCAAGCCTTCGCCGGGACAGATGGTTCGCGTGGAAGTCGCCACGATCGAGAACGGAACCGCAAGCCCCGCCCAGCCGCACAACCTCGTGCTCGGCGAGAACCAGACGATACCCGAGCTGGAGGAGCAGATCATGTCGCTGCTTCCCGGCGAGACCAAAGATGCCGAGGTGCGCTTCCCCGAGGACCATCCTGATGAGACCCGCCGGGGGCAGACTAGGCACCTGAGGATCACGCTGCATGAAGTGAAACGGCAGGAGTTGCCGCCACTCGATGACGCGCTGGCCCGGGAGGTCGGGGATTTCGAGAGCCTGGAGGCGCTTCGCGCCGCCGTTCGGCTGGACCTCGAGAGGGAGGCTGCACGCGAGGCCGATGCCGAAGTCCGCCGGAGCCTGATCGCCCAGGTCGTTGAAGCCAACAACATCCAGGCACCGGAGTCGCTGGTGCATCGGCTCATGCACGGCTACGCCGATATGTACAAGGTTCCGGAGGAGCAGCTGCCGGCGTTCGAGCAGCAGTTCCATCAGATCGCCGAAGAACAGGTCAAGCGGGACCTTGCCCTGGATGCCCTGGTTGACGCTCACGGGCTGCGAGCGACCGAAGCCGATCTCGACGAAAGAATCAACACCATGGCCGGCGCCCGCGGCGTGCCCGCCGGCGAGATTTATGCCTCACTCGAGAAGTCCAAGAGATTGACCGAGCTCGAGCGCGCCATTACCGAGGAAAAGGCGTTTGACTTTCTCCTCAGGCAGTCCACCGTTGAAGAGGTCAAGTCTTGATCATGGCTACACTATATCCGCCGTACATCATCGAGCGTTCCAGTCGAGGTGAGCGCACCTACGACATCTTTTCACGGCTCTTGATGGACCGCATCGTGTTTCTCGGCGCGCCGATCAACGACGATGTCTCCAACATCATCATTGCCCAGCTGCTGTTCCTCGAAGCCGATAATCCCGACAAAGACATTTATCTCTACTTGAACTCTCCCGGCGGCGTCGTGTCGGCCGGGATGGCCATCTACGACACGATGCAGCACCTTCGGGCGCCAGTGAACACGATCTGCATGGGCATGGCGGCGTCGATGGGATCGTTCCTTCTGGCCGCGGGCGCCAAGGGCAAGCGCAGCGCCCTGCCCCATTCGAGGATCATGATCCATCAGCCTTCCGGCGGCGCCCAGGGTACCGCCGCGGACATCGAGATCCAGGCCCGGGAGATCCTCTATCTTCGATCCAAGATGAACTCGCTGTACGCTCTGCATACCGGCCAGCCGATTGAGACGATCGAGCGCGACATGGACCGCGACCGCTTCATGAGCGCCGAGGAAGCCAAGTCATACGGCATTATCGACAGTGTCTTTACGCCACGTAAGGACCTCGTTCCACACTCGGACGGGAAGAACGGCAAGGAGACTTGACGCTCCGGGTGACCGGGAGCACTTTACCGGCACCCTTCTACCTCATCACGACTCGGCTCCATGTCCAACGACAAGCACCTCCGCTGCTCCTTCTGCGGAAAATCAAAGGATTCCGTCCGGAAATTCATTTCCGGTCCGTCAGTGTACATCTGCAATGAGTGCATCACTCTTTGCAATGAGATTCTGGCGGAGGATGAAGAGCGAGAGGTTGCTGACAGCATTACCCAGGTTCCGACACCTTCCGAGATCAAGGATGTGCTGGACCAGTATGTCATCGGGCAGGAGCGAGCCAAGCGGACCCTGGCGGTCGCCGTCTACAACCATTACAAGCGGATCAATGCCTCCAGCGGCCGGGAAGGTGACGTCGAGCTCGACAAATCGAACATCCTGCTGCTAGGCCCCACCGGAGTCGGCAAGACCCTGCTAGCCCAGACACTCGCCCGCATTCTCGACGTTCCGTTCACCATTGCCGATGCCACCACGCTGACCGAGGCCGGATACGTCGGCGAAGATGTCGAGAACATCCTGGTTCGCCTGCTGCAGGCCGGCGAGTTCAACGTCGCCGAGTGCGAGCGCGGAATCGTGTACATCGACGAGATCGACAAGATCGCGCGGAAATCAGAGAACCCCAGCATCACACGCGACGTGTCGGGCGAAGGCGTGCAACAGGCGCTCCTCAAGATCCTGGAGGGAACCATCGCCTCGGTTCCACCCCAGGGCGGGCGCAAGCATCCGCAGCAGGAATACATCCAGATCAACACCAAGGACATCCTGTTCATCTGCGGCGGAGCCTTCGACGGATTGGAGAAGATCATCGAAGCGCGCACCGGCAGACAGCAGATTGGCTTCAGCACCAGCGAGCGCAAGGCGAATCCGCAGCTCACCGTGGGGAACCCATACGCCGATGTGGAACCCGATGACCTGCTGCGTTTCGGCCTGATCCCGGAGCTGGTGGGCCGCCTTCCAGTGGTCGTCTCACTGGAGGCACTCGACGAGGAGGCTCTGGTCAGGATCCTGGTCGAGCCGAAGAATGCCCTTACAAAGCAGTACAAGAAGCTGTTCGAGCTGGAAGATGTGGGGCTGACCTTTGATCCGGAGTCACTGAGGGCGGTAGCCCAGCGGGCCCTCAAGCGGGGTACCGGCGCACGCGGACTTCGCGCGATCCTCGAGACCATGATGACCGATATTATGTTCGACCTGCCCAATCGTGAGGACGTTCGCGAGATCGTGATAACGAAGGAGGCGATCAGCGAAGGGACGTCTCCCCTTATCGTGACGGAGCGGGCACGGACCAAGCGGGAGGCGTGAGGCGAAGCGAACGGGCGGATGGGGGGAAGGCCGGAACCGGAGAACCTAAAGGCGCACTAAGTGCGCCTTTGTCGCGTCCTGGTCCCGACCCGTCCAATCCCTTGCACATCCAGCCGATTCAGTTCGTCGGCTCATTCCCGGATCCGCAGGTGAGCATGCAACCTGAGCTTCCCGAGATAGCTTTCATCGGCCGGTCGAACGTCGGAAAGTCCAGCCTGTTGAACGTGTTGGTCGGACGGCCGGGTCTTGCCCGGGTCAGCGGCTCGCCGGGCAAGACTACCCTGCTCAACTTCTACCGGCTCCCGGGATTGTACCTGGTCGATCTGCCGGGTTACGGGTTCGCCAGGGCGGGCAAGGGTGCACGCGCGGGCTATCGCAAGTTGGTCAACGACTATCTGCGCACCCGCTCGTCCCTGGCTGGCGTCGTGTGGCTGCTCGACATCAGACACCAGCCGTCGGACGACGACCTGGATATGCAGAAGCTTCTGGCCGACAGTGGCCGCCCCGTGCTGGCGGTGCTGACCAAGGCAGACAAGCTTACCCGCTCAGCTCTTCCGATCCGGGTACGTGAGCTCTCGGAGGCACTCGGCTTGCAGCAGGATCAGGTAGAGATCACGAGCAGCCATTCCAAGATCGGGATTGCGGAGCTCGCCACCAGCATCGTTGCCGCGGCGGCACGGGAGAACGTGTGAGACTACATCCCTTGGCAGTCCTGTCCATCGTCTTGGGCCTGACAGAGGGAGCGGCGGCGCAGTCCGAGGCACCGCTGCCGGTGACGACGGTCAGCTACGGAACGCTGAATCAGGATGACCTGGCTCTCCGAGTCCGGAATGACGACGTGGAGATCCGCTTCATCCCGTTGGATGCGAAGGTGACCCGTTTGCTTGCCAACGACGCCTTCCAATCGCTGAGGTCGCTGGTGGAAACCCGTCGGCGCTCCATCGATTCCGTTGCCTCGAGAGCCGGCGTGGCCGAGCCAGGGCTGGCACTGGTGAGTTTTTTCGGGCTGCGTGCCGACACCCGCTTCGACCCGCAGACGCTCACCATCAGGCTTCGCAACCGCGCACTGCAGCCCCTGGGCATTATCCCCATCAACCCCCGATTCACCTCTCACCAGCTCGACCAGCGGGAACAGGCAAGCGCGATCTATCTCTTTGAAGAGGATCTCCCGGTCGACGATTCCTTCACTCTGTCCTACGGGGCGCTGATCTCAGACGATTGGCAGACCAAGCAGTCGCTGATCGACCGCGAGCGCGCCCGGGTTTCGGCCCGAGCCCGGCAGCAACCCAGAGACACAACCCGGTAAGGACCTGCAGCACCCCTCCATCTGAGCGTTTCAGCACCTCCCAAGGTCCCTGGCGGCAAATCCTATTGACCAAGTCCCCTTTCCGTTGTACGATGATCGCGCCTGTAAAAAAACTACTTGAGAAACATTCTCATCGAGGACCCACTTTGCTTAGGCGAATCGCCCCCCTCCTGGTCCTGGCCGGGCTGCCCTCCATAGCGCTCGCCCAGGGCGACCCACCGAACTCGACGCCCCGGGACACAGTACCGATGTCCCTTCCGACCATCGAAGTGACCGGAGCGGCCGGGTCAAGCTACCTCACGCATCAGACTACGACGGCCACCAAGACAGAGACCCCTCTCCGTGACGTTCCCCAGGCCGTTACCGTCATAACGAAGAACGTGATCGCCGATCAGCGGATGCAGAGCATGGCGGACGTAACCCGGTATACCCCCGGGATCACCATGGGCCAGGGAGAAGGCAATCGCGATCAGCCGACCATCCGTGGCAACAACACCACCGCCGGCTTCTTCGTCAACGGAATGCGAGACGATGTGCAGTATTTCCGGGATCTCTACAACGTAGAGCGGGTCGAGGCACTGAAGGGAGCCAACGCGCTGATTTTTGGTCGAGGAGTCGGGGGCGGCGTGCTCAACCGGGTGACGAAAACCGCCGACTGGACGTCGACGCGCGAGCTATCGCTGCAGGGGGGATCCTACGGCAACAAGCGAGCGGCCCTGGATGTGGGGCAAGGGGTGTCTGATAACATCGCGCTCCGGCTCAATACTGTGTACGAGAACTCCGATCTCTATCGAAACGACGTCAATGTCGAGCGCTATGGAATCAATCCGACGGCCACGATTCAGGTCACGCCCCGAACTCGCGTAGCTTGCAAGTTACGAGCACTTCAAGGACTACAGAACTGCCGACCGGGGGATTCCATCTTTTGCCGGCGCACCTCTATCGGTTGCGACCCCACGGACGTTTTTTGGCGATCCCTCGCTGAGTTATGCCGATGCGCTGGTGCACATGGGCACCGCCAGCATCGAGCACACCACAGGCGGCCAGGTCACGGTTCGCAACCGGAGCATGTTCGCCGACTATGACAAGAAGTACCAGAATGTGTTTCCCGGGGCGGTAAGCGAGGCAGGGAACGAGGTGAGTATCTCGGCATACAACAACGCGACCGAGCGGCGGAACCTGCTCAACGAGACCGAGATCAGTTACCGCCTGGTGACCGGCCCCATCAGTCAGACCCTCCTCGGCGGGGTTGCGGTAGGCCGCCAGATCACGGACAACTTCCGTACTACCGGCTACTTCAACGACACAGCCACCAGCATCACCGCTCCAGTGTCGCAGCCGACCGTTGCCGTTCCGGTCTCTTTCCGCCAGAGCGCAACCGACGCGGATAACCACTCCAGTGCCACGTCCGTCTCGCTCTATGGACAAAGTCAGATCGTCCTTTCCAGTCACTGGCAGGCGATCGTTGGTGCCCGTTATGAACGCTTTGACGTGGATTTCTACAATCTTCGGACCGGTGAAGCGCTCACCCGAAAGGACGACCTGATCTCGCCCCGAGCCGCGCTGCTGTACAAGCCGGCTGAGACAGTCACTCTGTACTCCAGTTACAGTGTGTCGGCTTTGCCCAGCTCCGGCGATCAGTTCTCTTCGCTCACCGTGACGACCGAAACACTCGAGCCCGAGAAGTTCACGAACTATGAGCTCGGCGTCAAATGGGACATCCTCAACCGCGTGTCGGTTGCTGCAGCCGCCTACCGCCTGGACCGAACCAACACCACGGCGCCCGACCCGAGCGATCCCACCAGGACACTTCAGACCGGCAGCCAGCGCACCAAGGGGTTCGAGCTCAGTGTTACCGGTGCCATCACTCCGGAATGGCAGATCATGGGCGGTTACGCCAATCAGGACGCTACCATCACGAGCCTGACAGCGGCGGCGGCACCCGGAGCCAAGGTTCCGCTCGTCCCACGGAATACGGTCTCGCTCTGGAACCGATACCAGCCGCTTCCGTCACTGGGGGTGGGCCTAGGCGTGATTCATCAGGACGACGTGTACGCCTCCATCGACGACAGCGTGACCCTGCCGAGCTTCACCCGGTTTGACGCGGCGGTATACTATGGGATCAGCCGCTATCTGCGGCTTCAGGTAAATGTCGAGAATCTGTTCGATCGCAAGTACTTTACCACTGCCCACAGCAACAACAACATCACACCCGGCTCGCCGCGGTCGGTCCGGGCGTCGGTCGTCACTGGTTTCTGACGCTCGAAGCTCTTCCTGGCCCGTCCAGCGGCTACCTAGCTGGGCGGGCCTTCCCTTGCCCTAGGAGGAGTTCTTCAACTCTATTCCCATCACTGGTGTCTACTGTCGCGGGTGGCATCATTGGACGGCCGCCCTTCCCTCACGCCTCACCGGCGCCAAACGAGTCTCCCATGGCCCTTTTGCCCCTCCGCACGGTTCGGCTTCCCAAGGCTGCTGAGCAGTTTTATGACGGCTGGCTTGCCGACTTGGAAGGCGAGCTGGCGGCGTCCGGAGCCGACTGGAACCGGATCACCCGCGACCTGCTGTTCCAGATCTATTACCCCGGGGTGACCGACTACGATGAACTGCTCCAGGACCCCCGGACACCGGACGCCAGCAAGATCAGCCTTCTCTCGCTGGACCCCTGGAACATTTCGCTGGAGCCGGAGTACTACGCCGACGTGGATCATGCCCGCTTCGCCCGGGTGAAGCCGCTGCTCTGGTTGTGGTACAGCTTCGACCGATCACCGCTGGGCGGGCAGAACGTGCACCTTGGCGTCCGGTTCCGTCGGATCCTGGCGTCACACATCTTCGGCAGAGTGGGCAAGAACTTCAAAGCGTTCCAGTTCGTGGAGTTTTCCTACGGGTACAATCTCGAGGTGGGCGATGACGTCGTGGTCCATCGCAACGTGCTGCTCGATGACCGGGGCGGCATTGTCCTGGGCGATCGCGTGAGCATCTCCGACTATGCGAACATCTACAGCCACACCCACAGCATCGTCGATCAAAAAGACGTGACGAATGCGCGGACCGTTTTGGAGGACGACGTCCGGATTACCTATCACGCAACCGTGCTCGCAGGCGTGCAGGTGGGAAAAAACGGCATGGTGGGCGCGAACGCTGTCGCCACCAAAGACGTACGCCCATATCACGTCAACGTAGGAATCCCTGCCAAGTCTATCCGGGTAAAACCCAACGCACCGCCAGAGGCCTATGTGAGTGAGCGGGTGGGGCGTCGAGACCGGGAGCCCTGAACCTGGCGCGCCGGTCAGTTCGCCTGCCAGCCTCCATGGCGGCGGTGGCCGCCGCCGGCCTCCTGGCCTGCGTACTGGCAGCAGCTGTACTCAGCAGCCCACCGTTGCTTCCGGCGCTACTGCTCACCGCAGCAGGCGCGCTCGTCTTACTGCTTGCCATACGGCAGCCTGGCTGGGAGCTGGGACTCCACGCCGCCGCCGCCGCACTGCTCGGCATCGTGGCGGGCTGGACCGAGGACCGGATCTGGTGGATCGCCGCCCTCAGTATTGCCACCGCCATCGGAACATTCTGGATCGCGGCGGTGAGAGCCCGAGCTCGGGCCCGCGAAGCGCAGGCAAGAGCCGATCAGTTGGCCGCTCAGGTAGACCGCCGCATCAGCGAGCTGTTCTCGCTGCAGGAGCTCAGTTATGTCCTGTCGCAATCGATCCAGCTGGACCGGATTGCCGATCAGGTCGCCAAGTACGCCGCCCGCTTCCTTCAGGCGGACGGCGCTATCGTCGTGCTGGCTGAGGGGGAACAGCTCAGGGTCGTAGCTGCCACCGGCACTCTCGAGCCGCTGCTTGGCGAGGTCAACGACGCCGACGAGAGCCTGGTACGAGTCGCCATAGCCCGGGATCGTATCGAGGTGGCCCAGGATGCCGACACGCCAGCCGTGCGACTCTTCGCCGGAATGATGGTACGCACCGCGGCAGTGGCTCCGCTTCGTGCTCCGGGCACCACCATAGGCGCACTCGCCGTGGCAGATCGCCAGGGCGGTCCCTTGAGTGCCGAGGACCTCTGGCTGTTCTCAACCGTTGCAACGAACGCGTCCGTGGTCATGACCAACAGCCGGCTGTACGAGATGGTGCGTCGCAGCGAGGCCGAGTGGGAAACAGCGTTCAACGCGCTAACCGAAGGAATTGCCGTGGTAGGACCGGCAGGAAACGTCCTGCGGGCCAATCAGGCGCTTGCCGCCATCGCCGAGCTACCCGCAGCGGAGTTGGTAGGCCGCAATTTCACGGAAACGATTGCCGGCGCTTCGGACGCCGTGGCGGGCCTGATAGGCGCTGCCTATCGCGGCGAGCGCACGCCTCCGCTCGTGGTTCGGCCCGACAGCAGCCAGAAGGTACTACGTCTGACGGCAGCACCGCTTGCCGAAGCAGAGCGCGGCACCGTAGTCATACTCATCGAGGACGTCACCGAGCAGCGTGCACTCGAGGCGCAGATCATTCAGAACGACAAGATGGCTTCGATCGGACAGCTCGTGTCCGGCGTGGCTCACGAGCTGAACAATCCCCTCACGTCGATCGCCGGGCTGGCAGAGCTGCTGCTCGAGCGGCCGCCTCATCTCGACTTGCCACGTGAACACCTGCGCGTGATCTACGATCAGGCGGAACGAGCCGGTCGAATCGTTCGAAACCTGTTGACGTTCGCACGAAAGGGCGTCCCTGAAAAGACGGCCGTAGATCTGCACGACGTCGTGGTTCGCACCTCCTTGTTGATCATGTACGAGCTTCAACTTCACGGCATCGACCTGGAGTCAGATCTGAGCCCGGAACCCACGGTTGTCCTGGGGGACCGCTACGAGCTTCAACAGGTACTGCTGAATCTTGTGACCAATGCAGTTCAAGCGGTGAGCGGACTAGAGCCGGGAAAGCCACGATGCATTACACTGTCGACCAACCGGTCCAACGGAGAGGCGGTGCTCTGTGTTCGTGACACCGGCCCGGGAGTACCGCCGCACCTCGTTCCATACCTCTTCACTCCCTTCTTCACAACCAAAGGACCCGGCGAGGGTACCGGGTTGGGGCTCTCCCTGAGTTACGGGCTGGTTAAGGCTCACGGCGGGGTGCTGGAGTACGAAGCGCGTCCGGAGGGGGGTGCGGAGTTCAAGGTGACGCTGCCGTTATTCGACTCCGAGGCCCCTGCGGCAGATTCGCCACAGGGTCCCACGCACAACGGTCGTAAGCAGCGCCGCATCCTGGTGGTGGATGAGGATCCCTCGGTGCATCGGCTCCTGAGCGCTTTGTTTGCACCCGATGGCCATACCGTCGAGGCGGTGCGCTCGGCGGAGCAGGGATTGAAGTTGGCGCGAGAGATTGACTTCGACTTGATCATCACAGATGCCCGGCTGCCGGCGGGCCCTGCTCAGCTCTTTGCTGGGGCTTTGCTGGACGCCTGCCCCGGCTTCTCTGACCGGCTCGTGGTTGCCTGCTCAGGTGAGGAGGATCTGCCCGCACCGCTGGCCCAACAGCCGATTCACAGAGTCAGAAAGCCGTTCAACCTGCGCGATCTGAGAACCGTAGCCAACGATATTCTTCAGTAGCCTGCCGCTGTGGCCGGCTTCCACGGCATGATACTGATCCGCCCTTTTACCTTGGCCGTGGCACTGGAGGCGTCCGCGGTAGCCCAGTAATTCCCACCCGCAGCCAAGTCAGGGGCCTCGATGAACCATCGCGACGCGCGAAGAAAGATGTTCCCGGTGACTTCGGAGGCGTGGCCGACCCCGTCCAGCACCAAACCATCGCCCACACCGTCGAACAGGTTCCCCCTCAGCTGAGCGCGGGTGGTTTCCTTCAACACGATCCCCTGGTCCAAACGCGCGAGCACATTGTCGTCGATCCGATACCTCCGGCTGGGATCACCCGTTTCTTCCGGCGCGTCGATGCGTATCCCGACCGAGCCACCGATGAGAACATTCGCGAGGATAGCATTGTCGCTACCATGGTCGCTCACGATTGCGGCCGTGCGAGAGCCGATCACGGTATTGCCGCGAAGGGTGCTGCCGCCGGAGTGGTCCAGCCGGAAACCGATCCCGGCGCTGTCCGCCCGGTTTTCCAGAAAGGTGTTGCTCCAGCCGTACGCTGCCGTGAAGGCCGTGCCCAGAGCCCACGAGGCGTCGTTGCGGTGCACCAGATTGCCGATCGACTGCCGGAGCTGGGGCCGGGCGCCGGCCAGCCGAAAACCGAAGCTGGACGTAGTCAGATCGTTGTCGACGATGGTATTGGAATCGCTGGCATCCCGGAGCAGAATGGCTGCTGCTCCGCAATCGCTGGCCGGCACCTGGGATTCACACCGGCGGGTGTGGTCGGCCCGGTTGCGCGCGATGATGTTGCCGGTGGACCGCCACAGGTGAATGCCCCAACCGCTATTCCCGCCTACGTTATTGTCTGCCACATAGCTGTTCCGCGCTTCGATGAGACCGATGCCGTTCTGGGAGCCGCGAGCGGTGATGCCCGTGATGCTCGCGCCCACGGTGCGGAGAAACAGCACGCCTCCCCCATACGACTCGAAGACGTCCCGGCGCAGGATCTCTAGGCGATCCGCCGAGTCCGGCCGAGCTGGTGTCGAGCGCACCTCCAGCCGCCGGCTACCGGACAGCTCGATGCTGGCTACCCGATGGTTCTTGCCACCATCGATCCTGATGCCGTAGCGATACCCTCTCACGGTGCCGCCCATGATGGTGACCGCATCGACTCCACTGCTGCCGATGCCGACGCCGACGAATCGGCTGGGGACCGAGTCTCCACTCTCCAGTACCACCCCGGTCAGGTCGATTCGGGTTCCTGACGCGGCCGCGATGATGACACCACGCTCGGCGGTGTCGGAGATGCGATAGCGGCCCGGGCAAACCCTGACCTCGCCCTGCACCTGCGTGCCGGCGCGCGACGGGCGAATGCAAGGGGCGTGGATCGGTATCGGCGGGGACAGGGCCAGAACCAGCGGCAGGAGCTCGAGCATCATGGACGAACCGGATAACCCCGCTCCCGAAGGTACGCTCGAGCGCGAGGCAGTGAGGATTCCTGGTAATGGAAAATGGTGGCAGCCAGAACACCGTGAGCCCCGGCCTCGAGCGCTTCGGCCAGGTGCGGCAGACTTCCTGCTCCCCCGGAAGCGATCACCGGTATGCCGACCGTGCGCGATGCGGCCTCGATCAACGGAAGATCGTACCCTTGGCCCGTCCCATCCTTGTCCATCGAGGTCAACAGAATCTCTCCAGCTCCGAGCGCTTCCAGCCGTGCGCACCACTCGATGGCTTCCAGCTCGGTGCCTTCGCGCCCGCCGTTGATCACCACACTGAGCTTGCCGTTCGATCGCTTGACGTCCACTGCAGCCACAACACACTGGCTCCCGAAGCTTTCGGCCAGCCGGGACACCAGGCTCGGGTCTCGCACCGCGGCGGTATTGACCGTGATTTTGTCGGCGCCGGACCGCAGCGCCGCGCCGGCATCTGCCACCGACCGAATACCACCGCCAACCGTGAACGGAATGAAAATCGCTTCGGCGACCCTGCTGACCATCTCCAACGTGGTTTGACGGGCTGCAGGACTGGCGGATATGTCCAGGAAAATCAGCTCGTCGGCTCCATCGGTGTCATAGCGCCTTGCCTGCTCGACCGGGTCGCCGGCATCACGAAGCGACTCGAAGTGAACCCCTTTGACCACCCGCCCGCCGGCAACATCCAGGCAGGGGATGATACGCCTGGCTAGCATACCCGAAGCACGTCGTCGATCGCGCCAGCATCGCCCGATGCCAGCAGGGCGACGATATCGGCAAGCGCGCGCCGCTCTCTGGGCCATGCGAATCGCCCCTCGGCCTGGGCAGCGTCCAACCACTCGAACCGGTCGTGCTCAGAACCCAAGCGTACTTCGTTGCCTTCGGCGACAATGGCGACGAAGACGGGTACCAGTGCGACCTCATCGATCCGGTGCTGATAGAATGACTCGACCCGGCTCAGGTTATAGAGTCGCTCAGGCACCAGACCGGTCTCTTCCACCAGCTCCCTGGTTGCCGCCTCTGCAGGTCTTTCACCCGGTTCTATATGCCCGTGCACCGTTTCCCAGGAGCCTGGACAACGGCCACCAGCCGAGCGGCGTAATACCAGGCATTCCAGGAGCGCACCGGTATGACGCATGACGTATACGTCCACGAGAGATACACGGATTGAAGTCACGGCCGCCACTCGGCGAAGGCGGAAAGCAGCTGAATACCCGACTGTTGAGACTTTTCAGGGTGGAACTGGGCTCCGATGACGCTGTCTCGTCCAACCAACGTGGGGAACTCTCCCCCGTACTCGCCCGTACCCAGCACGGCGTCTTCGGGGAGGTCCGCGGGATAGTAGCTGTGAACGTGGTAGAAGAACTGGGGTGCTTGGTCGAAGAGCCCGCTCAGCATCGTGTGGGATAGCCCGTGCTTCGTGAGATCCACCCGCGCCCACCCGACGTGCGGCACAGGGAGGCCGTTGGCGAACCGGCGGACCCGCCCCGGCAGGAGCCCCAAACCGCGCGACCCCGGAGCCTCCTCACTCTCCTCGAAGAAGAGCTGCAGACCGAGGCAGATCCCCATCACGGGATGTCCCGTTTTCGCAACTTCACGCACCGCCTCGGCCAGTCCGGTGGAGGCCAGCGTGCGCGAGCCCTGTCCGAAGTTGCCGACTCCGGGGACGAGAACGCGGTCGGCTTTCCGCACCTGCTCGGGGTCGCCCGTGAGACACCCTGCATGTCCACCCGCCTTGAGCGCGCGCACCACGCTCGCCAGGTTGTTCACTCCATAGTCCACCACGGCGATCATAGAGAGCCCTTGGTGGATGGAACTCCCGTGACGCGAGGATCCACAGCGGTGGCGGTGTCGAAGGCTCGAGCAAACGCCTTGAACGCCGCCTCCACGATGTGGTGCGGATTTTCTCCACGGATCAGATCGAGGTGAACCGTGAGACCGCTATTCAGGACGAGCGCGCGAAAGAACTCTGGTGTCAGAAACACATCGTAATCACCCAGCATCTGCCACTTGGGTATCTCGATATGATAAGAGAGATAGGGACGGCCCGACACGTCCACTACGCAGCGCACCAGTGCCTCATCCAGCGGGACCATAGAGTCGGCATAGCGCCTGATGCCGGCACGGTTGCCCAGTGCCTTCTCCAGCGCCTGGCCCAGGACGATACCGGTATCCTCCACGGTGTGATGCCCGTCCACATGCAGATCTCCGCGAGCCTCCACCGATAGGTCGATCAGAGAGTGACGAGCGAACGCCTCGAGCATGTGGTCGAAGAACCCGATGCCCGTCTTCACCCGACTCTCTCCCCGGCCATCCAGATCGACGCGCACGTGAAGATCAGTCTCCTTGGTGGTTCGCGTGATCTCGCCTATTCGTGGCACAGAATCTCCTGCATGGCAGCGAGGACGGAGTCCATATCCTCGTCGGTTCCGATGGACACCCTGAGACAGTCGGCCAGCTCCGCCGACGAGGAGAGATCGCGCACCAGGATTCCGTAGTCGCTGAGAAGGCGACGAAAGAGCTCCGACGCGGGCATACTCCGGCATCGGAACAGAACGAAGTTCGCGGCCGAGGGGTACACTGTCAGTCCCGGCACCCCGCCGAGCGCGGCCATGAAGCGGTTGCGGGTCTCGACGACCTGACGGGTGCGTGTCGCCAACATCGGCGCGTGATGGAGAGCGATGGTGGCGGCCGCGAGCGTCACGGTGTTCACGTTATATGGAAGCTTGCCCTTGGCGATCTCCTCCGCCACCGCCGGGTGTGCGAGGGCGACGCCGAACCGCAGGCCGGCGAGACCGAACGCTTTTGAAAACGTGCGAAGGACGACCAGACGCGAGGTCTGCCGCAGGAGCGGTAGCGCCGTCGGCCCCCCGAAATCCTGGTACGCCTCGTCGCATACCACAAAGGCCTCGGTCTCACCCAGGATCCGTTCCACTGCACCCTCAGGCAGAGCCGAGCCCGTGGGATTATTGGGTGAGTTCAGCACGATGACACGGGCGCGCTCACGGCGCGCGGTGTCAATCAGGCGGTCTACGTCAAACGCGAAATTGTCGTCGAGCGGAACAGCTACATACCGGCCGGCATTGACGCTGGTCACCAGGCGATAGAGTGAGAACGTGGGGGAGGGCGCTACCAGGACCTCCCCGGCGCCGAGAGTTACCGAGAGCGTAGCCTGGATCAGCTCGTTCGAACCATTCCCCGCCAGAATGCCTTCGGCTATCCACCCATAGTAGCTCGCCAAATCGGCGCGCAGCGCAATCGGAGAGAACTCCGGGTAGCGCTGCCACGGCTGCCTGATGATCGTCTCGGCTAGCTGCTGCTTCAGCTCCTGCGGGAAGTCGAAGGGCGATTCGTTCTGATTGAGCTTCCGGCGCGCCGCCGGGGCGGCCAGTTCATACCCGGCCTGCTGGCGGACGGATGGCTTGATGAACGCCAGTCCTTCAGCGGCGTGCGAAGGCGCTACCGCGGGCCGGGAGACTCCTTCGAGTGTGGTGTGCGGTGGGAAGACAGTCGGAGGAGTTTTCGGTCCGGTCAAGTGCGATGGCGGCCGAGGACCGCCTCGAGCCGCGCAGTGAGTGAGCGCGCACGAAAAGGTTTCGTGACGAAATCGTCGGCGCCGAGCTCGAACACGCGAACCTCATTGTCCTCATCGCCCTTGGCGGTGAGCACCATCACCGGTATTTCCTTCGTGGCAGGGCGGGACCGAAGCTGCGCCAGCACTCCGTAGCCGTCGAGGCCAGGAAGATTTAGATCCAGGATGATGACATCAGGTGCATGACGATCTACTTCGTCCAGGGCCTGAATTCCATCGCGCGCTTCGGCAACGGTATAACCTTCCCGCTGCAGCAAGTCTTTCATCACGCGGCGGAGCTGCTCCTCATCCTCCACCAGAAGTACACAGGCGCCCTGTCCCTTGCCCTGCCCTGCAACGGCATCGATCTGTGCCGGTTCATCGAGGAGGTCCATGGCCAGATCGAAAGGCACAGGGGCCCCAGCGGTTTCCAACCGGGTTGCCTCGGGTGGGGAGACTCGGCCACCAGGCGTGCGTTTGCGGGGGGACGGCTCGGCGGCTTTCTGGATGTCCTCATGGGGCGGCTCGGTGACACGCAGCAGCTCCTCGATGGTAGACTCACCCGCAAGTACGTGGCGAAGACCGCTCCCGAAGAGAGAACGCATACCTCCTGCGCGAGCGGCTTCGGCGATCTTTTCAGCCGCGGCCCCCTCGCTGATCCGCCGCTCGAGCTCGGGATTCATGGTCAGAACTTCGACGATACTGAAGCGTCCCCGGTAGCCCGTCATGGAACACTCATTACAGCCCACAGCGCTGAAGAGCGCCGCACCTGCCGGAATGAAGCGCTTGAGCCGCTCGCTGATGTCGTCAGTCATCGGCACCCGGCAGCTGAGACAAAGGCGCCGCATAAGGCGCTGGGCGACAACGCCGCGGAGCGCCGGAGCGATCTTGTATGCCTCCATCCCGATGTCCACCAGACGGGTCACCGCATTTGGGGCATCGTTCGTGTGCAGCGTCGAGAGCACGAGGTGGCCGGTAAGCGAGGCCTGGAGCGCGATCTGGGCTGTCTCCTTGTCACGGATCTCGCCCACGAGCACCACGTCCGGGTCCTGCCGGAGAATCGACCGGAGCGCCGAGGCAAAGGTGAGGCCCGCCTTCTCGTTCACCTGCACCTGCACGATGTTGGCCCCGAGACGGTATTCGACCGGATCCTCGACCGTGACGATGTTCACGCCCTCGCCCTGTACCACCCGCAGCGCCGAGTACAGAGTCGTTGTCTTTCCGGATCCAGTGGGTCCGGTGACCAGAATGATCCCCTCCTTATTCCTCAGCAGCGCACGGATAGCTGTTCGCTCGTCCTCGGCCATGCCCAGTGAATCCAAGCTGAGGGACGTGGCCTTCTGATTGAGGATTCGGATGACCACCTTCTCGCCCAGGGATGCGGGAAGGGTGGAGACACGCAGGTCTATGGCTTCGCCGTTGATGGACACGCGCGCCCGCCCGTCCTGGGGCCTGAGTCGGTCGGCGATATCCAGCCCGGACATGATCTTGACCCGGGACACGAGCGGAATCCCGGCGGTCCGGGGAATCTTCATGGCCTGGCGCAGAACACCGTCGATGCGGTAGCGAACAACCACCCCGCCTTCGATCGGCTCCACGTGGATGTCGCTCGCGCGGTTGGTGACGCCGTCGGCGATCATCATGTCGACCAGCTTGAGAATCGGCCGCTGACTCGCCTGCTCCGCGCTGGCGACGCTGTCCTCTTCCTCCTTGATCTGCTCGACCTCGAAGTCTCCGCCGATGCCTTCGAGGAGGCGCGACACGACCGTATCAGTCTCCCGATACAGCTCGTCCAGCTTCTCCCGGATCCTGGAGGGAGATCCCAGGAGCATTCGCACCTCTCGGCCGGTGGCAAAAGCCAGCATCTTCTCGGCGTCGATGTCGAATGGATTGGCGGTGGCGACTTCGAGGTAGGAGTCGGTTTGCCGCACGGGGACGACGTTGAACCGCCGTGCCAGCTGCTCGGGCACGGCGGAGATCAGCTTGACGTCGGTCTTGCTGAGATCAGCTACCGGAAACCGAAACCGGCTGGCGATGGCGCCGAGGATGTCTTGATCGCTTGCCTGCTTGCGCTGGACCAGCGTCTCCCAGAGAGACACGTCGGGCCCGGCTTCCTGCCGCAAATCCTGAACGGCAGAAGCAGACAAAAGGGTCTCAATTGATGGGACTAGCCATTCATCAGTGAACTGCATGACAGCTCTGGCAGTAGTTGGCAAAGGGAGACCCGGCGGGCCGACGGAAAGATACGAAGACTACAGCAAGCGCCACCAGTCCCGATTCACGTCCACCGTGATCCCAAAACCGCCGTCCCGGATGCCGACACCGCCTTCCACGCGAAGCAGACGCATGAAGAGCTCGACAGCGAGCCCCACCACGGGTCGGATGCCTGCCGATGAGGTCCAGGGCAGATCCGGCAGCGCGTCTCCCGCATAGCCGGCCGCCACAAAGGGTGCGATGGTCACGCGCCGGCCGGTCGAGGCGAACGAGCCGAGCGGGATTGCCGGTGCTGGAACATCGAACCGCCATTCCAGATGGCCCAAAGCCACATGACGACCTCCGTACTTCCGGAAGGGCTCCCCCGGCAGTGTGCCGCGGCCACCCATCACGAAGCTCCGATACGGCGGAAGACCGACGCTGCCGGCTCCCAGGTACACTCTCGCCAGCAGCTCGCTCGTGTTTCCAGTCTTGGCGAGCAGGCGGGCACTGGCAGTTCCACGGACATACTCGCCATCGCCCGCTGCAGCCTCGACCGAAAGGCGGCCCTGTAAATCCGTATCCAATGCGAAACCGCCGCTCGAGCGTTCCAGGGACAAGCGAGCGATCCTGTGACTACCCGAGCCGAGTGCCGGGTTCTCCCGGTACGTTCCGGAAGCGGGTTTGGCGGATGTGGTCACCGACCGGCTCTGCTCGACGGCAAGGTCGAGCCCCATCTCAGTCCGCGCCCCGAGCCTCCGATGTACACCGGCCTCGACGGTGTGCAACAGGACGTAATCGCCGTAATCCTTCCCGGCTTCCTGCGACAGGATCGAATTGAGGACCGGTGCGATGACCTGCAGATCACTGATATCCGTGATGCGGCGCGAGGCGCCGAGCGTCAGCCGGTTTGGCCCCGTGCTCCAGCTCGCCTTGACCGACCCGGTGAGACGCTCGTCGGCCGTTCCGTAGCCGATGGAGGGGCGCAGTTGCAGCCGAGTGCCTGGGACGCCGAGAGTAGCACCGAATCCCAGCGTCAGACCCTGGATCCGGTTGACGCGTACCACGTCGCTGAGCGATCCCGCGGCAAGGCGCTGTGAGGGTAGACCTCCCAGTGCACGTGAGCCGGCGAGGCGGTCCAGCTCGGCTCGAAGCGCCTCCATATCCTGGCGATTCACGGGTTGAGCCACGTCGGCGATCGCTTCTGCCAGAGGCTGAGCCCACGAGGAATCCGACCTCCGGGGACGGATCAGACCGCCGATTTCGGTTCCATAGAACACGGCTTCCGGTATCTGCGGATTGAGATCGTAGTCGCTGATCTCCCAACGTCCCCGGATGATCCCCCGAGCCGGAAAGTCGAGCCAGGTAACCCGGCGCCTGATCTCCACCTCCTGGCGACGCGGCAACCAGTAACGGTTCTCGAATAGAGCGCTCTCGAGGACCACACTGATGTCCTCCAGCTGACGATCCAGATAGGCGGCTGGGGTGAAGCTGAATCTGAACCGGACCAGCTCGGCGGTCCCCACATCGATGTACAGATTGCCGACGACGAGCGGTCGGCGGTACGTGCGTGGCCGCACCTGCACCTGATAGACTGTCACTTCCCCGGCAGCAGTGGTGATCGCCAGCGAGTCGGCGAGTGCAAAGTCGTATGAGTCGAGGCCGTCAGGTGAGAGTGGATGAATCGCATCGCGAACTTCGTCCCCTTCGCCAATCCGGATGAGATTCCCGAAATTGTTGGTGACGATTCCCAGGTGATCGCGATGGTAGTTGATATCCGTCGGAAGGAAGGTGCCGTCGCGCCACCCGAGGATCACCTGTTTACTCCGGCCCGGTGCCTTCCAATACACCTCGACGTCGAGCTCATCCGCCTTGACCAGGCGAGGCGGGTCCGCCAATCCCTCGCCAACCTGAGCCAGGAAGAACACGAAGCCGTGGGCTTTGGCACTGTAGGTCTTCAACGCGGAGTCGGCCTGAAAGGCCAATCTCCGATCGATTGCTCGACGGACCAGACCCAGTGCCTGAGGTGAGTTCCAGGTCTGGGCCGCAAGAGGTGAGAAATGAGAGGTAAGCAGTGACAGGAAGGACAGGACAAAGGCTGGCCGGGCAATCGAAATCCTGCGACCAGATCTCGCTCTCCCTCTTCCCTTTTCTCCTCTCACCCGACCACCTCTCACCGGATCACCTCTTACCTTGAGTGCCTTCTCATCACTACCCTCTTACTTTCTGGCATGCCATCTCTTCTGTCACGTCTGACCTCCCGGCTGGATCCGGCAATATCCCGGCACCCGCGCCGAGCGGCAACCTGGCGAGTGATTCTCGCGATAGCAGGGGTGTGGGCGTGCGGCGGGCGGAGGCCGGTACCAGCAACCGAGGTGCAGCCTGCAGCCACGGCCCCGCGCACGCTGCCGATGGCCAGGCTATTTCAGCTGGAGACTGGCGGGCCGCCTCCAAGCGACACGTCTTTGACCATCATCAGCGGAACCCCGAGAGTGGTGGTGCTGTATCATGCCGGCGAGAGCATCGTCTTCGCACGATTGAACTTCGAGGCTGCTGCTTTCGGAGACAGCGGGCAGTCGGTACAGGTCAACGTTCGACCGCGGCCGGGCACCTATGGGCTGGATCTCACCACCAGCGTGCCGTTCCGTGCTGGACAGGCCGCCATCACATTCGTATACGGTCGGTACTTCTCCGCACCGGCGCGCGCGCGGCAGGTATACGGCAGTGATGTGGCATTCGAGCGGGCCCTTGCCGTTGGTCAGTTGCTCGGTGACGGCCAGGTCTCGCTGCTCCCGACCAGTCGGCCCGCACCCGACAACCTTCAGGCCGCACTTCCCATCTCCGGCAGCTACGTGGTAGCCGCACCCCAGTGACTTCGAGTTTCGAAACCTTCGCCGGGCGGGCAGCCCGAGGCGGCATGGTTCCGGTCACGCGACAGGTGGTGCTGGACGGAGACACGCCGGTCACAGCCTTCGCAAAACTGCACCAGGGTTCCTACGGGTTTTTGCTCGAGTCGCTCGAAGGCGGCGAGAGGTGGGCCCGCTACACCTTCATGGCTACCGACCCTCGCGAGGTCTATCGCTACCGAGGCCGGGAATGTTCACGGTGGACCAGCCACACCGGTTGGACCATCGCCGAGACCGACGTCGCTCCGCTGGAACATCTGGGCCGCACCATGCGGCAACATCCGCCGGTCGAAGTTCCCGGCCTGCCACGGTTCACAGGTGGGGCCGTGGGATACCTCGGGTATGACATCGTACGTACCCTGGAAAGTTTACCAGACGCGCCCCCGGACGATCGGGAGCTACCTGATGCGTTGCTGATGGTGACCGATACGTTGCTGGTGCTGGACAACCTCTTCAATCGTGCGACAGTCATTGCCACGGTCGAGATCCCCGCCGGCGCGAGCACCCCGGAGCTGCTCCGTCACTACGAGCACGCCGAGGCCAGGATCGACTGCTGGCTCGGACGCTTGGCGACACCTACCACCAGTATGCCCCTCGAGATCGAGCCGCTGCCGGCGGTGCCTGCCGCGTCCGGTCCGTACAAGGATATGCGCTTTCAGGACGACGTGCGTCGCATCAAGGAGTACATCGCTGCCGGCGATACTTTTCAGACGGTGCTTTCCCGCCGACTCGACCTTCCAGCCCCCGATCCATTTCTCACCTATCGGTATCTCCGGGCTTTGAACCCGGCTCCGTATTTGTACTACCTGCACTGCGATGACATGCACATCATCGGCAGCTCGCCGGAGATCCTGGTACGAGTCGAGGATTCGGAGGTCACCCTGCGGCCGATCGCCGGAACCCGACCGCGTGGTGTAACTGCAGAGCACGACGTCGCGATGGCACAAGAACTCGCCGCCGACCCGAAAGAACGTGCCGAGCATCTCATGCTGGTCGACCTCGGCCGGAACGACGTCGGCCGGGTAGCGGAGTACGGGTCCGTGAGACTGACCACGTTCATGACCGTGGAGCGCTATTCTCACGTCATGCACCTCGTAAGTGAAGTGCGCGGCCAGCTACGTCCTGAGTTGGACGCGATCGCAGCCCTGGCCGCGTGCTTTCCCGCCGGCACGGTCTCGGGCGCGCCAAAGGTGCGGGCCATGGAGATCATCGACGAGCTGGAGCCGGTCCGACGCGGACCCTACGCAGGCGCGGTAGGGTACGTAGGCTGGGGCGGCCGCACCCTCGACACCGCCATTGCGATCCGTACCTGCGTCATGAAGGGTGGCCGTGCCTGGGTTCAGGCTGGCGCGGGTATCGTGGCCGACTCAGACCCGGAGGCGGAGTGGCAGGAGACCGAAGCAAAGGCCCGGGCGGTGCTGCTGGCGCTGGCGCTGGCTGCGCGGCGGGGCAGCGGGGCTGCGGGGCGGGCCGACTCCTCTTCTCCAGCCTAGTCAGGGACCCTGCGCGGCAGCACACTGCCCCCCTGCCCCGCTGCCCCGCTGCCCCTCATCTTTCTCCCATGCCCTACCGTCTCGTCAGCTTATCTGGCGACCAAACCTATGAGCTTCCAGTCGGCCGAAGTCTCGTGGTCGGACGCGGTGTCAGCAGCGACATCGCGATCTACGACCCGACGATCTCGCGCCGCCACGCGGAGCTGACGGTCGGAACCGACGGGGTCCGGGTCAAAGACCTGGGCAGCTCCAACGGAACCTGCATCAACGGCACTCGTGTCAGTGCCGGCCGGCTCAACCCCAACGACTCGATCACCTTCGGCAAGGTTCTGTTTCAGCTCAAAGACCAGAAAGTAAGCGGCGAGCGTCTGGGCGCCGCTTTGCCGCTGCCCGCCCACCCGGTGCCCGGGGACACCATCGTTCGGCAGCTCATGGTGAGCGGTGGCGGGCCTCCCGGCATCACCAGTCGTGACCAGCCATCCGGCTTCGGCCAGCTCCGTGTCGCCGCGGCCACGGCCGAGGAGCGCCAGGCCAAGAAGCTCTCGCTGCTGCTGGACATCGCGCAGAAACTCTCCGCCGAGTTCGACCTCGACAAACTCCTGCGAAACGTCGTCGACATGATGTTCGAGGTCATGAATGTCGATCGCGTCACCATCGTGCTGCGCAACGAAACCACCGGCGAGCTGGTTCCCTCCATGTCCAGAAGCCGGCTGGGCGACACCCAGGCGCAGCAGGTTCCGCGGTCGATCGCTGAGAAGGTGGTGCAGGAGCGGGTCGCCGTTGTCTCCGACAATACCGCCGCCGATAGCCGCTTCAAGGGACAGTCGATCGTCATGCAAAGCGTGCGCAGCGCCATGTGCTCACCGCTGATGGCCGCCGGCGACCGGATACTGGGCCTCCTCTACGTGGACAGTGTGACGGCGACAAACTCGTTCAGCGACGAGGATCTCCAGTTCCTGGTGGCGTTCAGCGGCCTGGTGGCGATCGGGATTCGCAACAGCTCGTACGCCGAACAGGTCAAGCGCGAGGCAATGGTGCGGTCCAACTTCGAACGCTATTTCGCTCCCAACATCGCGGCCGAGATCGCGCAGCAGGACACGGTGGTGCCGCTGGGCGGCGACCGCCGCCCCATCACTGTTCTCTTCAGCGACATACGCGGCTTTACCTCGATGGCCGAGTCGATGCGGCCCGATGCCATCGCGCAGCTGCTGACCGAGTACTTCAGCGAAATGGTGGAGATCATCTTCGAGCACGGCGGCACCCTCGACAAGTTTGTGGGTGATTCCGTGATGGCACTGTGGGGCGCCCCCATTGCACAGCCCGGCGACCCCGATCGTGCATTGAAGGCAGCCCTGGCAATGCAGGACGCCATTCGCCGACTGAACGAACGATGGGTCAGCGCCGGCCGCCCCGAGATCGGGGTAGGCATCGGCATCAACTACGGCGAGGTGTTTGCGGGAAACATCGGGAGTCATCGGCGGCTGGAGTACACGGTGATTGGCGACGCCGTCAATGTCGCGAACCGCTTGTGCTCCGAAGCAGGTCCGGGTGAGATCCTCGTCAGCGAGGCTCTGTGCCAGGTGGTGAAAGAGTATGCCGACTACGAGTATTTACCCGAAATGGCGCTTCGGGGGCGCACCCGCTCGGTGCAGGTCTACCGGGTGAAGGGGGTCAGTGGACAGAAGGACGGGAAGAAGGCTAGCGCCCGAAGCGGTACTCCACACCAGCCTCGCGCAGCAGATTGAGGACCAGCCGGAGCGGCAGTCCCATCACACTGAAAAAATCTCCATCGATCCGCTCCACCAGCGCCGCGCCATAACCCTGGATGCCGTATGCCCCGGCTTTGTCCATCGGCTCACCGGTGGCCACGTACGCCTCGAGGAAGGCATCGTCCAGCCGCCGAAACGTGACGTTGGTGACGTCGGTCGCCTGGTGCACGATTTCCTTCGCGACCAGCGCCACCGAAGTCACGACCTGGTGGGTCCGACCCTGGAGCCGCTGCAGCATCTCCAGCGCTTCGGCGTGATCAGCGGGCTTCTCCAGCACGGTATCTCGCACCACGACCGTGGTGTCCGCACCGAGCACGAGCTCGCCCTGCACGCTCAACGCTTTCTCGCGCGCGAGCCGTTCGACGTAGTCCATTGGCGTCTCGAGATCCCGGCGGACCTCCGGGATGTTCGACGGGATCACTCGAAGCGGTATCCCCAGCATCTCCAGCAGCTGGCGCCGTCGGGGCGAGGACGATGCCAGGGTAACGGTCAGAGCGGTCATCGATCGCGATCCAGGATCAGCGTCACTGGCCCATCATTGTGAATCTCGACCTGCATATCGGCGCCGAACTCTCCCGACGCCACCTCCAGTCCGCGCTTCCGCAAAGCATCCAGAAAGCTCTCGTAAAGAGGGATGGCGTGCTCCGGTCGCGCCGCGTCGATGAACGATGGACGGCGGCCTTTTGCAGCATCGCCATAGAGGGTGAACTGCGAGACCACCAGCACTGCTCCGCCGGTCTCTTCCAGCCCGAGATTCATTTTCCCGTCCGCATCGCTGAAGAGGCGAAGTCCGGCGACCTTCTCGGCCATCCACTCCACCTGCGCCAGGGTATCTCGGTGAGTAAACCCGACCAGCAGGCAGAAGCCTCGCCCAATTGCACCAGCCACGCGCCCTTTGATCGTGACTGACGAGCGTGACACCCGCTGCAAAACGACTCGCATGAGGGGCTTATCTTTATTATGTGAGCCGCTGCGCCCGGAACAGCGCGGCACGATCCTCAAGAGAGAGACAGTAATGCCATCGTTGCCGTTCGAGAACCACCTACGTTTTGCCCGGTCGTACGTACGCCGAAGTCTGCAACAGCGTCGCTCGGATCCGGCACCGGACATCGAGCCCGCTCCGCATCGCCCCAATCCGGAGGATTGGTCCGATGAACGTCTGACAGTGTCCTGGCTGGGGCACGCAAGCGTGCTGCTGAACATCGAGGGCACTGTGCTGCTGACAGACCCGGCCCTGGAGCCTCGCATAGGCATTGGCCGGGGCTTCGCGAAGGTAGGACCCCGGCGCCTCGTGCAGCCGGCGCTGCGTCCCCGCGAGCTGCCCGGGCTCGACCTCGTTCTGCTATCCCACGCCCACATGGATCACACTGACCTGGGCACCCTCAGCAAGATTCCGGCAAGCACTCCCGTCGTGGTGCAGACCGGCAACGGAGACTTGGTGCGCCGGTTCCGGCAGGTGCACGAGCTGAGCTGGGGTGAGCACTCCGATGTTGCCGGCGTTCGAGTAGAATCGGCACCGGTGCGGCACTGGGGCGCCCGCATGATCACCGATCAACATCGAGGGTACGGCGGCTACCTCCTACAGAAGGGCAGCCGGACCGTGCTGTTTGCAGGTGACACTGCCTACACCAATGCTCTGACGCCGCTCGGGGTACGCGCACCGATTGATCTGGCCATCCTGCCGATCGGCGCGTACGACCCGTGGATAGCCAACCATGCCTCGCCCGAGCAGGCCTGGACGATGTTCAAGGCACTGGGTGCTGAATACGTGCTTCCGGTCCACCACTCCACCTTCCGCCTCAGCCGCGAGCCCGTGGATGAGCCGCTGGAGCGCTTTATGGCAGCCGCCGGTACTGAAGGCTGGCGGGTGATCGGGAGGGAGATCGGCGCCACGGCGGAGCTTCCCTGAACGACAGAGCCCCGTGCTAACTGCGACGGGGCTCTGAGGTGGTAGCCAAGATCGATGGGATGTGGCGGCGTTATCAAGTCGCCGGCTACTCCACCGTCACCGACTTGGCCAGGTTCCGCGGCTGGTCGACATTGCACCCGCGACTCACCGCGACATAGTAGGAAAGCAGCTGTAATGGGATGCTCGTAAGGATCGGCGTGAGCAGGTCGAGTGTTTCGGGAATCGTGAACGTAGCATCGGCCAACCGCTCGATTTCCGTATCTCCCTGATTGATCAGGGCAATCACCTTGCCTCCCCGAGCTTTCACCTCTTCGATATTCGACACGATCTTCGAGTGTACCGCATCGCGCGGGGCAATGAAGACGACGGGCATGTTCTCATCGATCAGCGCAATCGGCCCATGCTTCATCTCCGCGGCGGGGTAGCCCTCGGCGTGGATGTACGAAATCTCCTTGAGCTTGAGCGCACCTTCGAGCGCTACCGGGAAGTTCACTCCCCGGCCCAAATACAGGGCGTTGCGGGTGGTGCGCAGGAACCGGCTGGCCAGCTCCTCGATCTCCTCGGACCGCTTGAGGATCTGCCCAACCTGATCCGGCAGCTGCTGCAGCGCGCTGATGAACTGGCGGCCCTGGAGAATGCTCAGGTTCCTGAGCCTCGCGATGCGCAGTGAGATCAGAGCCAGCGCGGCCACCTGGCTCGTGAAGGCCTTCGTGCTCGCGACCCCAACTTCGGGGCCGGCGTGCAGGTAGATGCCGCCGTCCACTTCGCGGGCAATCGTCGAGCCGACGACGTTGACGAGGCCGATGGTTCTGGCTCCCCGGCGCTTCGCTTCACGGATCGCAGCCAGAGTATCGGCGGTTTCTCCGGATTGGGAGATCCCGATCACGAGCGTATGCGGATCGACTACTGGATTCCGGTAGCGGAATTCCGAGGCGTATTCGACTTCGACCGGTAGCCGCGCCATCTCCTCCAGCATGTACTCGCCGATAATTCCTGAGTGCCACGACGTGCCACACGCGGTGATGATGACGCGTTCAATCCGCTTGAGCTCGTCGTCGGTGAGGTTCAAGCCGGATACCCGTGCGGTTCCCTCTTCCTCCAGAAGGTGGCCGCGCAGGGTGTTTTTCAGACTCTCCGGCTGCTCACATATTTCTTTGAGCATGAAGTGCGAATACCCGCCCCGCTCGACCTGAGCCAGATCCCAATCGATCTGGTTCACTTCCTTGCTGATACGTGCCGTCACCAGGTTTCGTACCCGGTAGCCTTCACGGGTGAGCACAGCCATCTCGCCATCATCCAGGTATACGACCGACCGGGTGTACTGGAGCAGTGGCGAAGCGTCCGAGGCGATGAACCACTCGTTCTCGCCCACTCCAACCAGCAGCGGCGAGCCCTTGCGGGCCGCCACCAGCACGCCCGGCTCGTCGGACGAGATGAAGACCAGTCCGTAGGCGCCGTCCACATCGCGCAGCGCGGTAGCGACCGCCTCTTCCAGGTTGCCCTGGTACAGCTCGCCTACCAAATGCGCGAGAACTTCGGTGTCGGTCTCGGACTTGAAGGTGTGGCCGCGCTGTTCGAGAGCCTTCCGCAGCACTCCGGAGTTCTCGATGATGCCGTTATGGATGACGGCGATGCGGCCGGACTGATCGGTGTGCGGATGGGCGTTGGTAGTGGTGGGCGCACCGTGCGTTGCCCAGCGGGTGTGGCCGATGCCGATGGTACCCCGCGGCATCTTCTCCTTGAGCTCGTTCTCGAGCACCGACAGCTTGCCGGCAGCCTTCATGATCTTCAGTCCACGGCCGTTGACCACTGCGATGCCGGCGGAGTCGTACCCACGATACTCCAGTCGACGAAGTCCCTCAATCAACAGCCCCGCAGCCTGACGGGGTCCGATATAGCCTACGATGCCGCACATCGCCGTACCTCAGTACAAGTGTTCTCGGCCCGTCGATACCAGTGCCTCGGCGTCGGCCGCGGTGGGTGCTTCAGCGATCAATCGTACAATCGGCTCGGTTCCGGAAGGCCTGACGTGCAGCCAGCGGTCGCGCCACGAAAGCCTGAGACCATCACGCTCATCCACGATTGCGTCCGGGAAATGATGCCGCAACCTGTCGTACAGCGGTCTCAACTCGGGTCCCCGGGGTCCCTTGGCTTTTACGATTGTATACCGGGGAGCTGCCGACACCAATCGAGAGAGTGTTACCCCAGTAGCTGCAAGGAGATGCAAGATCAAGGCCACCCCTAGAGGTGCGTCCCTTCCGATGTGAAGCGCGGGCAGCATCACTCCTCCATTCCCCTCTCCCCCGATCAGCGCCCGCTCATCCCGTATGGCACGAGCCACGTTGGCTTCTCCCACCGGGGCCCGGACGAACCTCGCTCCCCGGGATCTGGCAGCGTCCTCTACCACCAGGCTGGTCGACAGATTGACCACGACCGTCGGAGGTGTGCCTTCGTTGCGGTGCCCGTCCAACACAGCCGCCACCGCAAAGGCCAGGGTGTAGTCCTCACCGATCGGGTGGCCAGTTTCATCTACCAGGGCCAGCCGGTCGACGTCCGGATCGATCGCCAACCCGACCACGGCCCCGGACTCTTTGACCAGCCGGCCGAGCTCGCCCAGGTTCTCCGGAACCGGCTCGGGAGGCCGTGGAAACATCCCGTCCGTTTCCAGATTGATGCCGTGAACCTCACAATTCAGCCGCTGCAGCAGCGGAAGCATGGCAGTAGCCCCGGCTCCACGCACACAGTCCAGAGCCACCTTGAAATTTCGTTTGCGGATAGCGGGTACATCGATCATCGGGAGTGCTAGAATGGCATCCAGATGTCGACCGATGGCATTTCCATCCTGCTTGACCTGCCCGATCTCCGCCCAATTGGCCCGCGCGGGGCCCCGATCCGCCAGCTCGCGCACGACTGCCCCCGCCTCGGCATCGAGAAAAATTCCGTCCGGCCCAACGAACTTGATGGCGTTCCACTCGATGGGATTGTGGCTCGCGGTCAGGATCAGACCAGCGCCTGCGTGGTGGTGTTCTACAGCCAACTGAACCGTGGGGGTCGGCACGATATCGAGGTCGATGACATCGACCCCTACCGACATCAGTCCTGCGGTGGCGGCCCGCGCGAACATGGGGCCGCTGGTTCGGGCGTCGCGGCCGAGGACCACCGCTGGACGGCCGGAGGAGGTGGCGTCCCGCCGGGCCCAGGCACCGAGGGCCGCGGCGTACCGTGCCACGATTTCGGGCGTGAGGTCGGTCCCCACGTGGCCACGGATGCCGGAGACGCTGATCATCAGGGTGTCAGACATCAGGCACCGGCTTCGGAAATCAGGCTACGATAGAAGTTGTAGAGCCGGGATCGTACGCCTGAACGAAGGCGTCAATGACGGTATCGTCGAACTGAACACCGGAGCAGCGACGCAGCTCCTGAATGGCTTCTTGGGGTGTACGGGGATGCCGGTACGCACGATTCGTGGTCATAGCATCGAATGCGTCTGCCACAGCCACGATGCGAGCTTCCAGCGGAATTGCGTCACCCCGGAGGGCATCGGGGAAGCCGCTGCCGTCCAGGCGTTCGTGGTGCGAGCGCACGATACGCAGAACGATCGGGGACCCTCCGAGGAACGGGGCCAGGATCTTCTCGCCGAGAGGCGCATGCTCCTTGATGTGGTTGAACTCCTCAGGGGTGAGGGGCCCAGGTTTATTCAGTATGTCCTCGCGAGTTCCAATTTTCCCGATGTCGTGGAGCTCGCCGCCGAGGCGAACGTGCTCCAGCGCGTCGCCGGTGAACCCCAGCAGCACCGCGGATTTCACCGCGTATCGGCTTACCCGGCTGGAATGCCCGCTGGTGTAAGCATCCTTTGCTTCCAGAGCGTGGACCAGCATCTGCACCCCATTGATCACCGACATCTTGTTGGTACGGTCCAGGTCTCGGACCCGCGTTTCCAGGTTCTGCTGATAGAATCGATTCTGCAGGATCAGGTGACGTTTCTCGAGCGCTTTGTCCAGGCGGGCCCGGACCTCTTCGATCATGACCGGCTTCGAGATGTAGTCCAGGGCCCCCAGCTTCAGACACTCGACGGCAGTGCTCACCTCTGCCACTCCGGTAAGCATGATGATGGCCATGTCCGGAAACAGTTGGAGTGCCTCGCGGAGAAAGGTCACCCCGTCCATGCCGGGCATATAGATATCCGAGATGCAGATCGGTATCTCGCCGTCGCGGGCCAGGACGGCCAGGGCTTCTTCTCCGGAAGGTGCCTCCACTGAGGTCAGTCCGTGCGTCTGGATGACGCGCGTCAGGACGTGGCGCACCTGCGCATCATCATCAACGATCAGGCAGCGCGCTGGCACGCCGTTCGAGGAGCCGAAAGTCACGATGCGAAAAACTATAGTGAGCTAGGAGCTAGGAGCTAGGAGTCAGGAGCCAGGAGCTTGGTAGCTCATGCTGATGGCAACACCCAACCGCCCATGTTACGCTTCTTCCATCCTCTCGCCGCAGATTGAAGAATGACGCGAATCCTTCCGAATGACCGGGATAACGGTTTTGCCACCCGCTCAGTGCATGCGGGTCAGATCGTCGAGCCGCTGGCCGGCGCGGTCATGACGCCAATCTACCAGACGTCGACTTACGTGCAGCAGGGTTTGGGCAAGCACCGCGGCTACGAGTATGCTCGTACCCAGAACCCGACTCGCGAAGCTCTGGAGCGCAATGTGGCGAGCCTCGAGGGTGCGACCCACGGCTTTGCCTTCGGCTCCGGCCTCGCTGCCTTGGATGCCGTGCTGAAGCTTCTCAAGTCCGGGGATCACATAGTCTGCGGTGAAAACGTCTACGGCGGCAGCCACCGCTTGATGGAGCGGATCTACAGCAACTTTGGGGTTCAGGCCACTTTCGTGGACATGAGGGAGGTGGGGAACATCGAGCGCGCAATCACTCCCGCCACCCGCATGATCTACTGTGAGACGCCGACCAATCCGATGATGAACCTGACGGATCTGGCGGGAGTAGGAGACCTGGCCCAGGCACACGGATATCTGTACGTGGTCGACAACACCTTCGCCACACCATACTTCCAGAGGCCACTCGAGCATGGTGCCGACATCGTGCTCCACTCCACCACCAAGTACCTGAACGGCCACAGTGACATGGTGGGAGGCCTGCTGATCACCGAGCGAGATGACCTGGCCGAACGTCTGGGGTTCATTCAGAACGCTGCCGGCGCCGTGCCGGGTCCGATGGACTGCTGGTTGGCACTCAGGGGGATCAAAACACTTCCGCTCAGGATGCGGCAGCATGATCTGAATGGACGCCGTGTGGCCGAGTGGCTCAGCCATCAGCGCACGGTGACCAAGCTCTATTATCCGGGCTTGCCCTCTCATCCTCAGCATGACCTCGCCTGCCGCCAAATGGCCGGCTTCGGGGGGATGATTTCCCTGGACCTGGGCGATCCCGAGCGGGCCCGACGATTCGTGGAAAAGACCCGGATTTTCGCCCTGGCTGAGTCACTCGGCGGAGTCGAAAGTCTGATCGGCCATCCGGCGTCGATGACTCATGCCTCGGTTCCACCCGCGCTGCGGAAGGCTATGGGATTGACCGACAGCCTCATTCGTCTGAGTTGTGGAATCGAAGACACCGACGACCTGATCGGGGACCTGGATCGCGCACTGCTGGAGAGCGGGAAGTGAGAGCCTTGTCGTCTCATTCTGAAACCAGCTCTAGACTGGGCCGTACGGTTCGACACCTCCAACTTCCGAGTCTGCAATGAGCACAACCCTACCGGCGGCGCGGCCCCGTCGAGCTTTCCCTCAGATCTCCGCCGTCAGCTGGGAGCACGCTGCAGACCGGGCGGCTTTACAGACTTTGCGAGCGGTTCCTGGCGTGGACGACGTCATCCGCAGAGTACTGTCACTCCTGGGCGGCGAACGCGGTATCCGCCTCCTCTTTCAGGGCAATGCCGTCCGGGCTGGAGCCACACAGTTCCCCCGGCTTTTTACCATGCATGCGGAAGTCGCCACCACGTTCGATTGGCCGGTGGTGCCCGAGCTGTACGTATCGCAGACACCCTTCTTCAATGCGGGGGCGTACGGTATCGACTCACCGTTCATCGTCGTGCATTCAGCAGCGATCGAGCTTCTCGACGACGACGAGCTTCGTGTACTTCTGGCCCACGAACTCGGCCATGTGATCAGCGGTCACGGTCTCTACCACACGATTGCGGCGATCCTGGCAATGATGAGTCTCGGCGCCCTTCCTGCCCTGGCAGGGCTCGCGGTGCTTCCTATCCGCCTGGCCTTCCTGGAGTGGTCCAGAAAATCGGAACTCTCGGCAGACCGCGCCGGCCTGCTCGGAGGTCAGGATATTGTGGTGGCTCAGCGGCTGGATATGAAGATGGCTGGAGGTGGACGAGGCCCTGCATTCGAAGGGCAGCTGGACGTCGAAGCGTTCATGCGCCAGGCCCACGAATACGCCAACAGCTCCGAAGGTCTCGATGTAGTCTACAAGCTGCTGAGCACCTTAGCTCTCACTCATCCGATGCACACGGTACGCGCTGCCGAACTGCAGAAGTGGGTCGCCACCGGAGAATACGACCGGATTCTTCGAGGGGAGTACACGCGGCGTGGACCCGAGACCAAGGAGCGGCCGGTCAAAGACGACCTTGCGGAGGCGGGGTCGTACTACGCCGGGGAGGCACGCGAGCTCGCGACACACATAGCCGATGTGGCGCGACGCGCGGCGGCCTCCGCGCGCGAAGCTTTCAAGAACGCGCAGAACCCGTGAGACTGCTGGTCGTGGGAGGCGGAGGCCGGGAGCATGCCCTCTGCTGGTCGCTCCGCCGCGAGAATGCAGATGCTCAGATCTACTGCGCCCCAGGAAATCCGGGGACGGAGCAGCTCGCCCAGAATCTTTCCATTGCAGTGGATGATCTCGATCGGCTCGCTGACGCAGCCGACATGCACGGTATCCACCTCACCATCATTGGACCCGAAGCACCCCTTGCACAGGGATTGGCGGATCGTCTCCGCGCGGAGGGACGGCTCGTGTTTGGGCCCAGCGCTGCGGCCGCCCAGCTGGAAGCATCGAAGGCGTTCGCCAAAGATGTCATGGCCGCAGCAGGGGTTCCGACCGCCGTCAGTCACACGTTTACCGACCTGAACGCAGCCCTCGCCTGCGTGAATCGGCACCCTGAGCCACTGGTGGTCAAGGCATCGGGATTGGCGGGCGGAAAGGGCGCGGTGGTCTGCTCCAGCCGGGGAGAGGCTCGGAGTGCCGTTCGGGCGATGCTCGAATCCGGTGAGTTCGGTTCCGCCGGCCGCACTGTTGTAATCGAGGCGTTTCTGGAGGGCGAAGAAATATCGGTGCTGGCCTTGACCAACGGACACGACATCGAGCTCCTGCCGGTGGCGCAAGACCACAAGCGATTACTCGAAGGAGACAGGGGCCCTAACACCGGTGGAATGGGTGCCTACAGCCCGGTTGCTCTTGCGACGCCCGATCTGCTGGAGCGGGTAAAGCGCGAGGTGCTCGAGCCCACGCTGGAACAGATGCAGCGCCAGAAGACGCCGTTCACCGGCGTTCTCTACGCCGGTTTGATGATCGATCGCAGCGGAGCGCCTTCTGTGGTCGAGTTCAACTGTCGGCTCGGCGACCCGGAGGCCCAGGCAGTGTTACCCCTGGTCGACAGTGGACTGACTGACGCGCTCTTGAGCGTGGCCGAGGGGAGGGCTCCCCCGCGATTGTCCGTGTCCGGGGGGGCAGCGGTCACCACCGTGCTCGCTGCGCGGGGATACCCGGACGCGCCTGAAAAAGGCGCAGCCATCACGCTTCCGGGGCAGCAACCATCAGGCGTGGCCATCTTTCATGCGGGCACCGCCGGTGGAAGCGACGGAGTTTTGCGCGTCGCCGGCGGGCGTGTATTGACCGCCACCGGGATGGCCTCGACCTTCGAGGAAGCGCAGCGCCTCAGCCGCCATGCGGCCGAAGCGGTGCAGTTCGAGGGCAAGACGTTCCGGCGTGACATTGGCTGGCGGGAAGCATTGCGCCTTCACGAGCGAAGCGCCGCGACCCTGTAGATCGTCCTCCCCCAGGAGATTCCATGCCTCGACTCGTATATTTTTTCGGCGCGGTTTCTGTCGCGGTTGTTTCCGCCTGCGGCGCCGGCGATGATATAAACCAGCCTGGTAGCCGTCCGGAGCACAGTGTCAGCATCGTCTCCCGGGCCGAGACGAAGGGCACTGAAGCCTTTTCACCAAACCCGCAAACGGTGCCGGTCAACGGGTCGGTGAACTGGTATAACGACGACCGGGCGGCGGCGGGTGGTCAGTACGGCGGCGCGAGCGGTACGATTCACACGGTTAATGCCGACGACCTGTCTTTTCTTTCCGGCAACCTCACCCCCGGACGCAGCTTCGAGCATACCTTTGCGACGCCGGGGACATACACCTACCACTGCAGCATCCATCCTACGATGAGAGGAACGATTACCGTCACGCCGTGACGGCCGCTGATGCCTGAGCTTCCCGAAGTGGAAACCATAGTACGCGATATTCGCCCTTCCCTCGTTGGCCGCCGGATCGGGAAGGTCACCCTGAGCCATGACGACGTGCTTCGCGGAGTTACCCGCCGGAGCCTGGTACGCCGGCTCAAGGGAGCCAGAATCCGTAGCGTCACCCGCCGCGCCAAACACGCCGTGCTCGAATTGGATAGCGGGCGCCTCGTGGTTCAGCCGGGCATGACCGGGTCCCTGATGGTACAGCGTGCACTCGAACCCCAGGAGGCGAAATACGCCGTGTTGCGGGCGGAGCTCAGCAGAGGGCAGGAGCTGGTGTATCGGGACGTGCGGCGGCTCGGAACTCTGCTCCTGTTGAATGACAAACAGTGGGCGGCATACGACGCATCCATCGGACCCGAGCCTCTCGATCCGAACTTCACCGCGCTGCAATTCGGTCAGGCGCTTCGCGGAAGTCGGCAGGCGATCAAGAAGGTGATCATGGATCAGCGGCACCTCGCGGGTGTCGGCAACATCTACGCGAACGAAGCCCTGTTCGCAGCGGGGATCGATCCCTCGAAGCCGGCTCGCCTGCTCACTCCCGACGATCACGTCAAGCTTCACGCAGAAATTCGACGGATCCTGGCGGCGGCGATCGAATCGAATGGTACGACATTCCGGGATTACCGGACCGGCACTGGTGAAGCAGGCAACTTCCAGCTCGAGCTGCAGGTATATGGCCGTGAGGGAGAGCCATGCCGGGTCTGCGGAACGCGGCTCGCAGGAACGCACACCATCGACGGCCGCACCACCGTCTTCTGCCACCGGTGTCAGCGATGACCCGAGCCCGGGCCCAGCGGATGGTTCCGCTTCCGTCCACCGATCTGGACCAGCTGCGACGACGCGTGCGGGCCCTCGCCGAAAATCGGCCGGCGGTCTATCAGATGTTCGATGCCACCGGGCGAGTGTTGTACGTGGGAAAGGCGAAACGTCTACGCACCCGCCTTCTTTCGTACTTCCGCGCCAGCTACCCCGACGACAAGGCGGCCAGAATTCTGTATGCCGCCAGCGAAATCCAGCTGGGACTATGTACCCAGTGAGTTCGCTGCCTACCTCGGGGAGTTGAGGCAGATCCGGAAGTGCCGCCCGCACTTCAACCACAAGGGCAACCGGACTCGACGCTCGGTACTCATCAAAGTGGCAGGTGGCCCCGCTCCCCGGGTATACAGCGGGGGTACCGTCGCGCGCGACGACGTGTGTTGCTATGGCCCGTTTCCTTCCATGTCTCGAACGGCCGAGGCGGTGCGCACACTCAACGATCTGCTGGGGTTGCGGGACTGTCAGCCTTCGATGCCGGTGGTATTCGCCGGGCAAGGTGACTTATTCGCCGAGCCACGCCAGGCCGGCTGCATGCGACATCAGTTCGGCTTTTGCACCGGACCCTGTGCCGGCTTCGTCTCGGAGTGGGAGTACCGCCGCAGAGTCGACACCGCGATAGCGTTCCTGGAGGGACGAACGCTCAAGCCAATCGATCAGGTAATCGCAGCGATGCAGTCCGCGGCCGGCAACGCGGAGTTCGAGCTTGCGGCACGATGGCGATCGAAGTTTGAGCAGCTCGAATGGCTGCTGGCAGCCACCAGCCGGGCCCGCTCGGCCATCGACCTGCTTACGTTCGTGTACCGGGACGTGGGGGACTTCGGCGATGACCGCGTGTACATCGTGAAGCGGGGGGTTGTCCGTGCCTCGTATCCCTACCCTGCCACCCCCATAGAACACGAAGCCTTTCGCGGCGTGATGGCTCAGGAGATGAGCGGGGACCGACAATCAGGAGCCCCGTTGCCGTTGGAGTCGATAGACGAAGTGTTGTTGATGATGTCGTGGTTTCGCGCCCATCCGGAGGCACTGCGACGGACCACGCCGTACGAGCAGTGGATGTAGTGGAATCCGGCTTGTGAGCTCGGCACCATCGGAGTCTGCATGGCTCAACCGAGCCTTGCTCGGCTATGTGGTGATCATGCTGGTGTTATTTCTGCTGCCCGTCACCGGCGGTCCGTTGGAACCGACGCAGCATATCGACAAGGTCATCCATTTCGGCATCTTCCTCGGCTTCGCAGTCCTCTTCCATCTCGCGAGGAGCTCCCGGGTCGTACAGACGCTCATCGTTTCTATTGTATTCGCTGCCGTCATCGAAGGACTGCAGTTGCTCGTTCCTTATCGGGATGGCGACTGGTACGACTTGGCAGCCGGCGCAGCCGGAGGGATTGTGGGCGCTGCACTGGCGCGCTGGAGCGCCCGATACCTTCGACCAATTTCTTAGTCGAACCGTGGTGTTCAGTGAGAGCGGACTGCGGCCCAGAGATCGGGTATGCGCTCCACGGATGCCGCCTGCGGAGTGCCCTGGGCCCGCGGCCAGGCAAACCAGCCATGAGGATCGTTGTCGTAAATTCTCACGGCAAGACGCGGTAAGCGCCCCTCCGAGCCCGCAAGCCAGACCGGATCGAATCGCAAAAGGACGCTCCATCCTCTCGGAGAGGCACGGCTACTCACTTCCCAGCCCCCGCCCGACCTGTCACGCTCCAACCGCCAATCCGGATCTCCCTTGGGCGGCTCCCACCGTCCGTTCCGCCCCCTGAACACGACGCTGCTATCCAGTACGCGGCTGAACTCCCAATGAAAATCATCGTGGCCCGGAGCGTCCCCGCCGTCGCCGTTGAGGTCGATGCTGAGCGCGAAGGTGTCGCCCCAATACTCGGTTGAATCGGGTATATCTGCCGCAATGAAGAAGGTGTCGGCCGACTGCAGGAACCAGATCAGGCTGCTGCCCTGAGCCGTGCGCAGGCGGACCTGAGGGGGGCCATAGACGAGGCTGTCCGGTATCTGAGTTGAAGATGGAGGAACTGATATGCGGGCGATCCGCAGCGTATCGGCCGACACTTGCAGGGCCAGCAGAACTCCGAGCACTGGCGACTACTCGACGTCGAAATCGAGCAACGGAAGGATGCGGCCCCTCGGTGGAATGCCCGCTTCCAGCTCGAGAATACCCACCGACGGGGGCAGCTGGAACCGGCGCGCGCCGGCACCGCCCGGGTTCATGACGGTGACGACGACATCGACGATTGTGAGCAGCGGTCTATGGGTGTGTCCGTACACGATGATCTGGGACTCGGGAAATTCCGTATGCAGAGCCTCGGGCGTGGGACTGCCTAGCTGGTCTCCGTGGGTAATCACGATGTCGAAGCCGTCCAGCTCCAACATTGCAACGTGGGGCAGCATTCGTCGCAGCTCCGCGCCATCGGTGTTGCCGTACACTGCCGTCACTGGAGCAAGGGCCTCGAGGTCACTGATAATGCCTGCGTTGCCAACATCGCCGGCATGCAGGATATGATCTACGCCTTCGAATGCATCGAAGACCTCTGGTCTCAGGAGACCGTGCGTGTCGGAGATGACACCGAGGCGCATTCCGATCGGCTACTGACGAAGCGTGAGTGGTTGCGCCACTCTGCCAATGAGATCGGAGAATGCGCTCAGTACTTCGGCGGCTTCGAAGCTGCAGTGTCCGTACCGATCTACCCCGAACTGGGTAAGCCGACTGCCGGATCCGGTGGCACCGACCTTCGCGGCGTAGAGTGCTTGTTGCTCGTAGGGCACAATCGGGTCGCCGGTGGTGTGCAGAGTGACGACCGGAACCTGAAGGTTACCGGCGGTCTCGAACTCGCCCACGGCCGCCAGCGCAGCCGCATCCGCTGTGAAGCGGGCAACCCCGGCATTGAGCGCGGCATCGTCAGCGGACCCGGTATACACCCGCTGCGTGTTGTCGAACGGCTGACCACCCAGACGCTGCTGCGCGTCGGCGGTGCCGACCACGTTATACCGCAGGATGCCCACAGCGGTGACTGCTATCGCTGCGATATCATCGCGCTCGACCGGTGCTCCGGTGATCCGAATCAGCTCGCGAGCCGCGCCTGGATTGGATACCAGAGCCAGCACCACTGCCGGCGCATAGATCTGGTCCCAGCGCTCTACGACTTCCTGAGGGATTGCGATGGCCGTGCCGGGAATAACCCCAGGAAAGAGGTAGTCGAAGACCACACGGAAATCGACGAAGTAGTCGAGCTGCTCCTGGAGGCTTCCGACGGGCCCGCAGGCGGAGAGCGCTCCGTCAAATACATTGCCATGTTTTTCCGCGGCCAGGCCGACCACCATCCCACCCTCGGAAAGTCCCACCAGCACCGTCCGGCCGGGATCCGGCCGATACAATCTGCGAACCGTGGCCTCGAGCTCTACCAGGTCCTCTACACCCTCGGGCCCCAGCAGGCCATTACGCCGGTAGCTGGTGGTGCCGTAGGCATAGCCAAGGTTGTTGACGGTACCGCCAATAGTCTGGCCGCCGACCTGATCGTTCGGCAGCGCCAACGGCCGGTCCGCCGGAACGTGCCCGTGCGCATAGAGCACCAAGTCACCGTTCCAGCTGTTCGGAAAGCAGATTTGATACAGCGCACCATGCTCCAGAGTTCCATCGACGCACCCTGCCGTCGGCGTGATGCCTTCATCCACCGGTGGCTCGGATGGTGGCTCCGTCACATCGCTGCTGTCACTTCCGCATCCCAGCCAACCACTGCCGGCGAGAGTAAGAACGGCGCCCATTCCGAGGCGCCGAAGGTTATGTCGGACATCCATCACTTCCGGTCTCCTCCCCATCGTCGGGCTATCTCTATTTCAAGGCCCAGCTGATCCAGGATCCGCTGAACCACGAAGTCTACCAACTCACTGACCTTTGTGGGCCGATGATAGAATCCAGGTGCCGCAGGGAGCACGACGGCCCCGGCTTCCGCAACCGTCGTCAAATTTCGAAGGTGGATCATCGAGAGTGGTGTCTCCCTCGGTACGACAATCAGCCTGCGCCGCTCTTTCAAGGTGACGTCCGCCGCACGCTCGACGAGAGACCGGCTGGCGCCCACCGCAATGGCCGCCACGGTGGCCATGGAGCAAGGGCATACAACCATCCCAGCGGTGCGCTGAGAGCCCGATGCCGGTTTGGCCCCGCGGTCGTCATCGGCGAAAACTTCGACCGTGGACCAATCCCCACCCGTGGCCTCCTTCAGACCTTCGAGCGACTTGATGTTGGACTCCTCACGGAGCAACCGCATGCCATATTCACTGGGGATGAGCCAGACGGGAATGCGGTGCGCAGCCATGACCTCGAGCAGGCGAACGGCGTACGGGGCACCGGAGGCACCTGTGATGGCGAGCACAACCGGGAGAGAGCTCGATCGCCCCAGCGGCAATTCAGTCATCCAACTACCCGGTCCAGCAACGCAAATCCAAAGACCACCACCGACATGATTCCATTCATCGTGAAGAAAGCGGCGTTGAGCCGGGACAGATCGCCGGGGCGAACCAGCTGGTGCTCGTAGACCAGAATCCCCGCAGCGACCAGTAAACCCACGTAATACCACGGTCCGAAACCAGCGGCGTATCCGAACGCGCCGAGAGCTGGGATGGTCAGTCCGTGGAGCATCTTGGCCAACAGGATTGCGCGTGACTCCCCCAGGCGCACCGCGGCGCTTCGCAGCCCTTCGGACCGATCGAATACAGTATCGGGAAGCGCGTAGAAGATGTCGAAGCCGGCAACCCAGGTTGCGACGCCTGCAGTGATCGCCACCAACATCCAGGCCGGCTCGCTCCAGCGACCCGTGATCGCGAGATAGCCGCCCACAGGAGCAATGGCCAGACTCACTCCGAGCCAGAGGTGGGGCCACCAGGTAAACCGCTTGGAGAGGCTGTAGAGCATGATCCAGGCAAGCGCAAGAGGGCTCAGCAGGAGACACAGTTGATTGAGCGATCCCGCTGCCATGATGAAGACGATGCCCGCGACCACGACGGAAATCCACGCCTGCCTCAAGGAAAGACGCCCACGGGGCAGCTCCCGATTCCTGGTTCTCGGGTTACGGGCATCGAACTCCCGGTCGGCAATCCGATTAAAGCCCATGGCGGTCCATCGTGCGGCGGAGAATGCGAGAACTACGAGGAGCACGTCTCGTAGTGTGACTGCTTCGATGCGGGATGCCGCCAGCACGCCCAGCAACGCGAACGGCAAGGCGAACAGGGTGTGAGGCAGCTTGACGAAGTTGACGTAGCGGACGAGAAGGGATTCGCCGGCGAAAGTCTGGGCTTCGCGGTTTAGGGTCGAGGGTCTAGGGTCTAAGGGTTGTCGGATCACGGTCAGCCTCGACCCTTGACCCTTGACCCTTGACCATCGAGGCGAATTCCGAGACTACCCCACATCTCATCCACCCGCCTTTGCGTCTCCGGATCCATCGTAATCAGCCTGGGCCACTCGCGCTCGAATCCTTCCTCCTTCCACTTCCTGGTAGCATCAATTCCCATCTTGCTGCCGTAGGTGAACGCACGGCTGGAATGGTCCAGCACGTCGATCGGGCCCATGGTGAAGCGTACGTCACGTTCAGGGTCGATATTGTTGAGAGCCACCCACCAGGCCTCGTCGGGATCCTGAACGTTGACTTCCTTATCTAGCACTACGAGCACCTTCGCCAGAGACATGAGACCCTGGCCCCAGAGGGCGTTCATGACCTTGTACGCCTGCCCCGGATACTGTTTGTCGATAGACACGAACACGAGGTTGTGAAAAATCCCGGGGGCCGGCATGTGGTAGTCCACGATCTCGGGGATCGTGAGCTTCAGCAGCGGCAGAAAGATCCGCTCGGTGGCGTGACCGAGGTAGAAGTCCTCCATTGGCGGGCGGCCAACCAGGGTCGCCGGATAGATCGGATCACGTCGCGAGGTGACGGCTGTGACGTGCACCTTGGGATAGTAATCCGCCAGCGAGTAGAAGCCGGTGTGATCACCGAAGGGGCCTTCCAGCACCAGCTCCTCGGCCGGATCGATGTAGCCTTCAATCACCATCTCTGCTTCGGCCGGCACGTCCAGCGCGCACGTCACAGCCTTCGCCAGCTCGACCGGCTGCCGCCTGAGGAACCCGGCAAAGAGGAATTCATCGATCGTAGGCGGAAGCGGCGCCGATCCTGAGTAGATGCTCGCTGGATCGCCACCGAGCGCGATGACCACAGGCATCCGCTCTCCTCGCGCAGCCATCTCGCGCCAGTGTCCCGCGGCAACCTTATGCCGCTGCCAGTGCATGGCCAGGGTGTTCCGTCCAAGTACCTGCACTCGGTACATGCCGACGTTCCGAATGCCTCGGCTTGGATCCGTGGTGATCACCATCGGCAGCGTGATGTACCGGCCCCCGTCCTCCGGCCAGGTCGTGAGGAACGGAATCGCATCGAGGTCCACGGCGTCGTCCCGTTGCACCACTTCCTGACATGGCGGACGCCCGCCTTTGACGCGGGGTGGGAACTTCCCGATCTCTGCCAGCCGCGGCAACATGGCGAGCTTCCCCAGCAGCCCTTCGGGCACTTTCAGATTCACCATGTCTGAAATCCGGCCACCGATATCGTCGAGCTTTTCGGTGCCGAGCGCCAGGCACATGCGGCGCATCGAGCCGAAGAGGTTGATGGCCACTGGCTGGGTACTTCGTTGGCCGTTCTCGAGAAGGACATGGTCGAACAGCAGGGCCGGGCCTCCACCAGCGCTTTTCATGACCCGGTCCGCAATCTCGGCTATCTCCAGCCGAGCCCGCACCGGATGAGAGATCCGGGCCAGCTCCCCGATCCCTTCGATGGCCTTGATGAAGTCCCGCAGGTTGTTCAGAGCCATATTAGAAAAGCGTGAAAAGTCAAAAGGAAAAAGTGAAAAGGAACCGAAGGCGCAGCGCAGGGTCCGAGTTCACGTGTAACGATATTCACTCTTCACTTTTCACTCTTCACGTTTGGTCCCCACGTGCATGGCACAGACTCCGCCCATGAACAGCTCGTAGCTGACCTGGCGAAAGCCCTGAGTCTGCATCCGCCTGGCGAGCTCCACCGGAGGTGGAAACACGCGCGCGGACTCTGGTAGCCAGCTATATGCGGTCGTATGTTTGGAGATCAGGCGGCCGATCCATGGCATGATGTGCCGGAAGTACAACTGAAATCCCGCGCGCAGCACAGGTTGTACCGGGACGGCCATCTCGAGGATCACAAGTCTTGCTCCTGGCTTCAGCACGCGGGCGGCCTCAGCTAGGCCGCTGTCCAGATCTACCAGGTTGCGAACACCCCACCCTATCATTGCGCCGTCGAAAGCTTGGCTGGCAAACGGCAGCTCGAGTGCGTCAGCGGTTATGGGGTCGATCCGATCTGACTTGTGACGACCCTGCTCCAGCATTGGGCGGGCAAAGTCGGCACCGACAATCCTCCCGTAAAAGCCGGACGAGCGGCCCAGCGTGGCAGCCAGGTCCAGGGTTCCGGCGCAGAGGTCGAGGTAGATTCCTCGGGGTGCACGTTCCCATCCCAGCTGCGCGACGGCGCTCCGCCTCCAGCCCTGATCGAACCGGAAGCTGATGATGCGGTTGAGGCGGTCGTAGGTAGGAGCGATTGCACTGAAGACGCTGCGGACATAAGCCCGCTTTTCCGGACCGCCTGAAACGGGTAACTGACGATCCGAGGCTAACATAGGCGCTGAATGTAGTCTCCCGGGAACGCCCTTGGCAAGCAGAAGGCTCCGTGTCTAGCGGACGTCCCGAGTGGGCCACCTTGACGGATCAGGACGTGGTCCTGCTGGCTCGCTCCGGGCAGGAGGCCGCGTACCGTGAATTGATCCGCCGCTACGAGCGTCCGCTCTTTGCCCTCCTGTTCCGCATGGTGCGGGACCGGGAGCTCGCAGAGGACTTGGCGCAGGAGACGTTCGTCAAGGCATTGAACGCCATCGATTCCTACCGTCCTGAGTTCAAGTTCTCCTCCTGGATCTTCAAGATCGGGAACAACGCGGCCATCGATCATCTTCGGCGGAGAGAGCTGGATACGCTGTCGCTGGACGGCTCACCCCACGCAGAAACCCCTGAGGCCATGCAGGCAACGGCGCTGCAGATCGGGGCGCGTCAGGAATCCCCCCTCGATACCGTCGAAGCCAAGGAGCTGGGCGGCGCCATCGAAGCAGCCATCGGGGCCCTCCGGCCCGAATACCGCTCCTGCATTCTGTTGCGGCACGTCGAGGGGCGTCCCTACGAGGAGATTGCCGAGATTCTCGATCTCCCGCTCGGTACGGTAAAGACCTATATCCATCGCGCTCGCAACGAGCTGCGAGAAGCGCTCGCGCACCTCAAAGAATGAAACCTTCATTTAACCCTGAACGTAGAGGGGTCCACTTATGACCCGATCGCCGGGAACCCACCTGTCGCCGGACGAGATCGACTCCTGGCTCTCCGGAAACCTCGCTCGAGAGTGGCAGCAGCATCTGGACGGGTGCCAGACCTGCCTCGACCGGGTCCGCATCGAGCGCGAGATCGTGGATCAAATCGGAACGCTCTCCCTCATGAGTCCGGCCGCGGGTTTTGCCGATCGTGTTATGGCGTCGGTGTCGGTTCCAGATCCCTTCTCCATCCGTTCTCTCCAGGCAACACGACGCCGCCTCTTCGCAACCCGGAGATCAGTGGCAATCGCTGCAAGTCTGATCGTCCTCATCCTTGGTTCAATGGGGGGGAGCATCGCATGGAGTCTCGCCAATCAGGAAACCATTACCTCAATTGGCAACTGGCTCCTGACGGCCGGTGGCCAGGTGGCCTGGCTCAGCCTGCGGGGGGTGGCATCCAATCTGATCGAGCAGCCCTGGTATAGCGGCCTCAGATCTCTCATCGAAAGCCCGGTGCGTCTGGCGGTCGGCTCAGCACTGGCGACGACCGTGTACCTGATCGGTGTTCTGGCCTTGCGCCGTCTCCTGGCTCTACCGACCCAGCAGGTGGCCCATGTGGGTATTTAGCCGCCTTCTGGCAGGAAGCTTCCTCCTGGCCGTATGCATAACCCGGCCGCTGCTTGCGGACCTGCCCCGGAGTTTTGACCCGAGCCGGACGTCAGAGCTGCTGGACGACCTGTGGGGATTGGTCACCGATGTGTCCACCCGGGTCGGCCTCCAGGGTACCAGCGGCGGCAGGGGCCAAGCGCCCCAACCCATCGCACAGGGCGGGGCTACCGTCGACCTCAGCAATCTCAGCCAACCTACCAGTGTAGAAGAGCGTCTCCGGGCAGCGCTTGCAGGCAAGGCAGAACCCCGGCTGACCATTCCAGGTGGAACGGCGCGGCGGGGAAATTACAGCATCGGGTCAGAGGAGAGTCTGAACGGCCACCTGCTCGTGATCGACGGCAATACCGATGTGTATGGCAGGCTGCGCGGTAATCTGGTGACGCTTCGCGGGGACGTTCTGCTCCATCCGGGCAGCGTGGTTGCAGGAGACATCCTCACTCTGGACGGAAGGGTTCGCGACCTGGGGGGTGAAATCGGCGGCGAAGTCAGAAGCCTGGAGTCGCTATCGCCCGCTTCTGGCGTCGCCTCCGCCCAAGCCGCGGCGCTCAGTCCGGTTGAGAGTGTTTTCTACAGGATCGCTGGGGTGGTCGGTGTGTTCCTGACATTGATGGTGCTCGGGTTCGGTGTTGTCATTTTCGGCCGGCAGAATCTGGAGATCGTGTCCGACACAGTGTCCCACTCCTTCGGGCGCAGCTTCGTGACCGGCTTGCTGGGACAAATCCTCCTTCTTCCCACGTTCGGGATGCTGGTGGTCGGACTGATCCTGAGTGTAGCCGGAATACTCTTGCTCCCCTTTGCCGTCGCCGTGTTCGCCATGCTCGTTGTGGTCGGGGTCGTGGGTGGGTACTTGGCCGTGGCACACGCGCTGGGGGAGACCTACACGCGTCGGCGGATGGCACTGGGCGTGATCGTTCGATCCCCCAACAGCTACCGCTACCTATTGATCGGATTGCTGGCCATCGCCAGCCTCTGGACTGCCTGGGCCTTGTTTGGATGGGTGCCGGTGGCCGGCAGCATCATGTGGGGAGCAGCGTTCTTCGTGAGCTGGCTTCTTGGAACAGCCGGCTTCGGGGCGGCGCTGCTGAGCCGCGCAGGAATCAAGGAAAATTTCTCCGGCCGCCTGTTCCCACCCGAGGCCATGACAGACGAATACCTCTGGGCCACTCCGCAGTTTGGAGTTCCCGCTGGCCGTCGACCTGGTACTCGAACCCCGTCCCGAGGACTGTGACCGGAGTGCAAAGCCAGGCGCTGTTGCTGCTTCTATTCTCGACTGTAGTTGGTGCGGCAGAAGCGCAGACCATGCGCCCATTCAGCACCTTTCGTCAGCTGCATGGAGAAACCCGTCTGAACGCGCGCCTGGAATACGGTTCCGGTAATCTCAGGCTCCAGCCGGGTGAACCACGCGATTTGTACCGTATGAGCCTCTCCTACGACGAAGACCGGTTTCTTCCTGTCAGCGACTTCGATTCTCAGGGTGGGACCGTCAAGCTGGGACTCAAAGCTCGAGGTGAGGGCGGCGTACGGGTGGTCTCGCGGAACCAGCTGCGGCAGGCGGCCCTGGTTTCTCTCTCACCTCGGGTCGAGCTCGACCTCGATGTGAGTCTTGGTGCGGTTGACGCAGACCTCGAGCTCGGCGGTCTGCGTCTGTCGGAGCTGGCTGTGCAGACCGGGGCAAGCCAGGCCACTGTACGCTTCTCACGTCCGAATACCATGCGGTGCCGCAATGCGACCTTCAGCGCGGGTGCCGCCGAGGTTTCCCTGATCGGCCTGGGAAACAGCCGCTGTGCGGAGATCGTGTTTGAAGGAGGGGTCGGAAAGGTTCTCCTCGACTTTTCGGGAGCGGCCAGCTCCAATACACACGCTGAAGTGAAGATGACGGTTGGTGGCATCACCCTTCGATTGCCCCGCGCCACTGGCGTCCGAATTACCATGGACAAGTTCCTCTCCAGCTTCGAGGCGGCAGGTCTCGTTCGCGAGGCGGGCGCCTTTGTCTCGCCCAATTATGACAAGATGGATCGAAAGCTGGATATCGAGCTGACGACCGCGATGGGCGGGATAGACGTCGAGTGGGCGGATTAACACAGGCGTGAGCGGGAACAGCAAAAGCGTGAGCAGCAAGCGGGAGGTATGACAGAAGCAGCTAACGAATGACCCCGCTCACCGGTTACGCTTTTTGCTTTTCCCGCTCACGCTTTACATTGAGACATGTCTCCGCTCGAAACTCTGGGATTCGCTCTCGGGACCTCGTTTGCCTCGGGTCTCAACGTCTACGCCACAGTGGCCGCCGCCGGGATCATGCAGCGGCTCGGCCTGGTGCACTTGCCTGACACACTGCAGGTGCTGGCCCATCCCATCGTGCTCGGCCTGGCCGGCACCCTGTTCGTGATCGAGTTCATAGCCGACAAGATTCCCTACGTAGACAGCGCCTGGGACGCGGTTCATACCTTCATCCGGCCGCCGGCAGCCGCGGTCCTTTCTTACAGTGCTTTCGGCAACGTGCCCGAGGAATGGAAGCTCGGAGCTGCCCTGCTGGCCGGAAGCGTCGCGCTCACCTCACACGGAGCCAAGGCCACCACCCGCGCCGCGGCAAACACCAGCCCGGAACCAGTCAGCAACTGGGCGCTCAGTCTGTTCGAGGATGGGCTGGTCGTGTTCCTGGTGTGGATGGCAGCGGAGTACCCGCTCCTCACCGCCGGCATCGTTCTGGTGCTGCTCGTCCTCGCCGTCTTGTTGATCCGTAAGCTGTGGAGATTCGCGAGGCAATTGGGAGAACGATTCCGAAACCGTTCGAAGCGGCAGCCGACGTCCACCGCGATCACCTGACGAGCGTCTAGCCGAGGCGGGCTCGAACACTCCCTCCGACGCCTACTCCCAGGCGGCGGGCCGCCGATCCATTCCGCACCGCGATCTCGATAGCCCCGGCAGAGCCGACATACGCCAGCAAACCACCTGTCCCCACATCGCCAAAGGTTCGGCGAAGCGGCCCGATATCCAAGTCCTCGACTTCGAGGCTGGCATACGCCGGCACCAGCTCAGACGTGAGATTGGTGATCAGTGTCCCGAACCTGTCGATGTAGACGATCTCTCCAATCACCGTCTTTCCTTCGTGGTGAGGTATCGTGTAGGCGAGTCGTTCCGGCATTCCCGTGAATGGCTTCCCCAATGTCTGCAGCGGCATTCCGCACGCCAATGCGGCTGCAGCGGGAGCAAAGAGGTCACGGCCGTGAAACGTGGGTGAGGCAGTGGCCGGTGTCGGCAGCAGCACGGCCTCCACGGGGATGTCCCGAAGAACCGGCGTGAAAACGCCGTTGTCCGGACCGACAAAGCAGTGACCGCCCGCCGACAGTGCCAGGGCGGCCCGGTCAGTACCGACGCCAGGGTCGATGACAGTCATGTGGATCGTGTTGGGCGGGAAGCGGTGCCAGGTGCGACCCAGGATGTATGCTCCAGACCGCACATCTCCGGGGCTGACGCCGTGGGTGATGTCCACCAGGGTCACTCCCGGTGCTCGGGTGAGCAGTACACCCTTGATCTCTGCTACATAGTGGTCTGTAGTTCCGAAATCCGTAAGCAGCGTGATGATGGGCAGGGGGCCCAAGTGTCAGCCGCGGAGAATCGGCAGTCGGGCACTCTTAACAGCAGTCTTTTGCTGAAGCAGCTTTGCAATATCCCGGAGGCTTCTCGCGGCGGGACTGTCGGGCTGTGCAACCAGGATGGGCTCACCGGCGTCGGCCAGCTCGGCAAGTTGCGGCTGGAGCGGCACCGCGCCCAGCAGAGGAGCGCTGATCTCGTCGGCCAACCGCTGCCCGCCACCAGATGAGAAGAAGTCGAAGCGCCGCCCGGTCTCCGGATCAGTAAACCCGCTCATGTTCTCCACCACGCCAAGAACCGGAACCCCGACTCTCTCGAACATCTTGGCGCCCCTCAGTGCATCCCCCACGGCAACTTCCTGAGGAGTGGTCACGATGACGGCTCCGGAAACATGGGTTCCCTGCACCAGCGATAGCTGAGCATCTCCCGTTCCAGGCGGTAGATCGACGATGAAATAGTCGAGCTCTCCCCAGTCTACGTCACGCAGAAACTGGTTCATGATCTTCATGATGATCGGTCCCCGCCATATCGCCGGGGCATCGCGTTCTATGAGAAGACCCAGGGACATGAGCTTGACGCCGTACGCCTCCAGGGGCTGGATCTTCCCCCCTATCACGGCCGGTCGCTCGTTGACTCCGAACATCCGGGGAATGTTCGGGCCGTATACATCCGCATCCATGACGCCGACCCGCAAACCTGACTGTGCGAATGCCACAGCCAGATTCGCCGCTACCGTGGATTTCCCCACCCCGCCTTTGCCGGAGGAAATCGCCAGGATTTTTCCGAGGTTCGGTTGATCGATGGGCTGGTGCGCAGGAGGCGTTGGTGGTGCCGCAGAGCCTCCGGAGGGCGGACCATGTGTCGTTCGAGCAGGTCCGGCCGGATTGGTGACGTTGATCTTGATGTCTTCCCGCCGAATACCCTCCACTGCCGCCACCGCGGCCCGGGCAGAGCGAACCAGCGTGGCTGGGTCTTCCGGGGCGAGCAGGAAGGTAAAGGTCACCTTACCGTCTTCGGTGACGCTCAGGTTCCTGATCATTCCGGCGGAGAGAAGATCGTTTTCAAGCCGGGGATTCTGGATGCCGGCGAGGGCAGCGGTTACACGTGCTTCGAGAGATTCCAAGACTTAGACTGCCTCGACGTGCTTCACTTCAGGCACCATCTCACGGAGTCGGGTCTCGATACCCTGCTTGAGCGTAATGGATGATGCCGCGCACCCGTGGCAGGTCCCGCCCAGCCGAAGCAAGAGGGTCCCGTCACCTTCATCAAAATCAACCACTTCGACATTGCCGCGGTGCGATGCGATGTAAGGCCGTAGCGTGTCAAGCGTTTTTTCAATGCGATCGATGGTGTCCATGTCCGCGCAGCTGAAGAATTCCTACAGTCCCATTCGGAATATAATGGGAGCTTGAAGCTGGGAGCTCACAACTGAGAGGTGGGGCGCGCTGAGGCTCCGAGCTCCTAGCTCCTAGGTCCTAGCTCCATTCGTCCCCAGGTACTCCCGGGCGGCCCGGAGGACGATGCTCTGCACCTCGGCCAGAGACCCTGTAAGCGAGAGCCCTGCCGCCTTGGTGTGCCCGCCTCCGCCGTAAGCCTTGGCGAAAGCTGCTACGTCCACATCCCCGACCGACCGCAGCGACACCTTGACCCGACCCTGCGCGATCTCCCGGAACAACAATGCCATCCTGATACCCTCGATAGACCGCGGGAACTCGACCACGCCATCCAGATCGTCAGATGAAACACCCAGGCGCTCGATTGCGCCGGGAGGCACGGTGACCCAGGCAAGACCGTATTCGGGCTCTACCACGAGCGTCTGTAGCGCCTCCGCAAAAAGCCGGGGCCGCCCCTCGGGAGCCTTGGCGTAGACTTCGAGGTAAATGCTCTCCGGGTCCACCCCGGTCTCCAGTAAGTCGGCTGCTACCCGCAAGGTGCGGGGGCGAGTGTTACTGAAGCGGAAACCACCCGTGTCAGTCAGAATCGCCACATAGAGACCTCGGGCAGCCGCCTGAGTCATCGGCCAACCGTTCGCCTGCGCCACCTCGAAGACGAGCTCGCCAGTGGCCGCGGCGTCGGGATCGACGTAGCGGGGCCCGGCCGGTAGCACACCGACACTCACGTGGTGATCGATACAGGCAACAGGCACGCCCCGGTCTCGAACGGTCTCGATCAGCATGCCGAGCCGGGTAAGATCGGAAATATCGAGCACGATGATCAGGTCTGCCCGGCGCAGCTCCTTCACCGCCTCGGAGGACCGGTCTACGCCCGGCAAGTCGTCGAACAGGAAACTGAAACGAGGTGGGGTAGGACTGGGGTTCGTGACTATCGCGTTGAACCCCTGGGCCCGGAGCAGGTGGACCAGCCCGACCTCACTGCCGAGCCCGTCTCCGTCAGGGTTCACATGGGTGGTAATGCAGACTCGCTGCCCCGGCTTCAGGGCAGCGGCAAGCTCACGAGCACGGGTGGCTTTCTCCGGAGGCAGATCAGGCGGCATTTCCAAATACTAACCGGTCTGCCCCCTGTAGCGAGAATTCCTTATCTCCCCCCGGGCTGCGCCAGCTTCGAATGCTGGCGGCTGTAGAAGAAATAGATCGCAAAGCCGATCAGCAGCCACACCAGGAGCCGCAGCCACGTCTGGGCGTCCAGATAAAACATGAGGTAGGCGGCGGAGAGTGCCCCGGCAGGTGCCACGAACCAGACAAACGGGGTCTTGAAGGGCCGATGCAGGTTGGGCTCCCGAACTCTCAGCACCAGCACCCCGATGCACACGATGACAAATGCCAGCAGTGTGCCGATGGACACCAGCTTCGCCGCGTCCCGCACCGGCAGTATCGCCGCCGGGATCGCGACGGCGAGGCCCGTGACGATAGACGTGATATAAGGTGTGCGGAAGCGAGGGTGGATTTTCTGGACGAAGGGAGGCAGGAGACCGTCACGGGACATGCTGTAGAACACCCGGGATTGTCCCAGCAGCTGGACCAGGATGACCGAGGTCAGGCCCGCAATCGCGCCCATCTTGATGAGACTGGCAAAGACACCGAGCCCCGCGTGGTCGGCCACTTTCGCGATCGGATCGGGAACATCCAGCTGGGTGTAGTTCAGCACGCCCGTGGCAACCGCCGCCACGATCACATAGAGCACGGTGCAGATGACCAGCGAGCCGAGAATCCCGATCGGCATGTCGCGCTGCGGGTTCTTCGCTTCCTGGGCGGCGGTGCTGACAGCGTCGAATCCGATATACGCGAAAAATACTATCGCCGCTCCCGCCACAACGCCGCTGAAGCCGAAGTGCTCGCGGCTGCCCGTATTCGCGGGGATGAACGGCTTCCAATTATCGGGATCAACGTGCTGCGCGGCCAGCGCGATGAACAGCACCACGACAATCAGCTTGATGACGACAATGACGTTGTTGACTGAAGCGGATTCCTTGATCCCCACGACCAGCAGCGTTGTCACGATGGCGATGATGAGGACGGCCGGAATGTTGAACAGTGCCGTCACGGTGCTTCCGTCGGCCATGGTGACGACCGTACCTCGTGCCGCCTGAAACTGCGCCGGCACGTGGATGCCCAGGTCTGCCAGGAACGATACGACGTATCCTGACCACCCGATCGCTACCGTGGTGGCACTGAGAGCGTACTCGAGCACCAGATCCCAACCAATGATCCAGGCGATGAACTCGCCCAGGGTGGCGTACCCGTAGGTATAGGCACTGCCCGCCATCGGCACGAGCGACGCAAACTCACTGTAGCAGAGGGCCGCGAAAACCGACGCGATGCCGGCGAAGACGAACGACAGGATTACCGCCGGGCCGGCGTTCTGGGCCGCCACCGTTCCAGTCAAGACGAAGATGCCGGTGCCGATGATGGCACCGATACCAAGGGCGGTGAGATTCACCGGGCCAAGGGCGCGTTTGAGGCTGTGGTCGCCCGCGGCCTCGGCTTGAAGTGCGGTGACGCTCTTACGACGGAACAGATCCATCAGGCCCTCGCCGGTACGGGGTCGTGGTTGAACGCCTCGAGGTCAGACGCGCCGACTGGACGCCGCCTCTGCGCGCTCCCGCTGCAGGTGACTGTGTTTGCGGCCATACGCGAAGTAGATCACAAATCCGATCAGGAGCCAGACAAAGAGACGCAGCCAGGTGTCACCCGGCAGCGTAGCCATGAGGCCGAAACAGGCCAGGACCCCGAGGATCGGGACTAACGGCACCAGCGGTGTGCGGAAAGGTCGGTCCAGGTCCGGGCGCGTGCGTCGCAGGATCCAGACGCCAAGGCACACCAGGACGAATGCGAGCAGCGTTCCGATGTTGACCAGCTCTCCCAGTATCTGAATCGGGAATGTTGCGCTGATGACGGCAACGATGAGTCCGACATAGATGGTGGAGAGGTATGGCGTACGGTACCGAGGGTGAACCTTTCCCGCCCAGGGCCCGATCAGGCCATCACGCGACATGGAATAGAACACCCGTGACTGGCCCAGAAGCATCACCAGGACCACCGATCCCAGCCCCAGCACCGCGCCGAGTGTAATCAACGGACGGAGCCAGGAGAGGCCACTGATGTGCTCCACCGCGTAGGCAACGGGGTGCGCCACATTCAGCTCTGTGTAGTGCACCAGCCCGGTGAGCGTGAGTGAAACGAGGACATACAGAAGGGTGCAGATGCCGAGCGAGCCCAGGATGCCGATCGGCATGTCCCGCTGCGGATTCTTCGCTTCCTGGGCCGCCGTGCTCACAGCGTCGAACCCGATATAGGCAAAGAAGATCAGGCCGGCGCCTCGAAAGACGCCGCTCCAACCGAATTCGCCGAAGCTTCCGGTATTCGGTGGAATGAACGGCTTCCAGTTCTCGGGATTGACGTACTGAAATCCGAAAAGAATGAAGAGCAGGACGACGGCCATCTTGAGGATGACAATCAGGTTGTTGACCTTGGCCGATTCCTTGATTCCCACCACCAGAATCCAGGTGGCAACGAGAACGATGAACGCGGCCGGAAGGTTGAACAGGGACCCGGTTCGGTTCCACCCTGGCTCAACGCAGGTAGCCACCGCGTTGGTGACATCGCTCTGGCTGCACCACCGCAGGGGCGCCGAGGTGACCACCGCAGGAAGGTGAAGCCCGAAGTAGTCGAGCAAGCTGACGAGATAGCCGGACCAGCCCACACCCACCGTGGCGGCACCCATCGCGTACTCGAGAACCAGATCCCACCCGATGATCCAGGCGACGAATTCACCCATCGTGGCATAGGAGTAGGTATATGCGCTCCCCGCAACCGGCACGGTGCTGGCCATCTCGGCATAGCAGAGGCCGGCCAGACCACATGCAATTGCCGCGACGATGAACGACAACATCACGCCGGGACCGGCGTGGAGCGCGGCCGCCAGGCCGGTCAGTACGAAGATGCCGGCACCGATGATGGCTCCGATGCCGAGCATGGTGAGATTCATCGCTCCGAGAGCACGGTTCAGCGAGCGCTCACCGGTCGCCTCGGCCTCGGCGCGCAGCGCTGTAACCGACTTGGTGGCCCATAGACTCATACGGCGGTCACCTCAGGTGATATGCGTCGAGCAGAGTACGGCGAATGTTCGATTGTCAGGCGCTGTAGTTTGGAGCTTCTCGTGTGATCGTCACGTCGTGCGGGTGGGATTCCCGCAGGCCAGCCGTGGTGATCTGGATCATTTCGACGTCGCACTGCAGCTGCGGAATGGTGCCCACGCCGCAGTATCCCATCCCGCTGCGGAGCCCACCAACCATCTGATACAGAACATCCGATACCGGACCCTTATAAGGTACGCGACCCTCGATACCCTCAGGCACCATCTTCGAGGCGGCCATCTCGCCTTCCTGGAAGTAGCGGTCGGCGGAGCCGTCCTGCATTGCCGACAGGCTTCCCATGCCGCGGATCATCTTGAAGCGGCGCCCCTCGGCGAGCACTGATTCTCCGGGACTCTCCTCCGTGCCCGCCAGCATCGAACCCATCATGACTGACGAAGCGCCGGATGCCAGAGCCTTGACCACATCACCAGAGTACTTGATGCCGCCATCCGCGATGATCGGGACGTCATCTGCTCCTCGGAGCGAGTCCAGGATCGCGGTCACCTGAGGCACGCCCACACCGGTCACCACACGTGTGGTGCAGATACTGCCCGGGCCGATGCCGACTTTGATCGCGTCGGCCCCGCGCTTCACCAGCTCGCGGGCACCCGCCTCGGTGGCGACGTTTCCGGCGACCAGCTGAACGTCGGGATACGACTCCCGCAGTTGATCCACCGTGGCCAGCACGCCCTCACTGTGGCCATGGGCCGAGTCGACTACGATCACATCCACCCCGGCAGAGACCAGGCTCTTGGCACGCGCCACCGCGTCGGCACCACCTCCAACGGCAGCTGCGACTCGAAGGCGCCCATGCTGATCCTTGTTCGCCAGCGGGTGCTCGCGCCGCTTGAAGATGTCCTTCACCGTGATCAGTCCCTTGAGAACGCCCTGGGCGTCCACCACCGGCAGCTTTTCAATACGATGCCGGGCGAGAATGCGCTCTGCTTCATCGAGACCCGTGCCCACGGGAGCGGTGATCAGCTTCTCCTTCGTCATCGCTTCGCGAATCGGCTGGTCCAGATTCCGCTCGAACTGCAGGTCCCGATTGGTAATGATCCCCACCAGCCGGCCCTGTCCGTCGACGATTGGGACGCCCGAAATCTTGAACCGCCGCATCAGGGCGTAGGCCTCACGGAGTGGCCGGTCAGGGCCCAGGGTGATCGGATTCATGATCATCCCACTCTCACTTCGCTTGACACGGTCCACCTCCGCAGACTGCCGCTCGACGGTCATGTTCTTGTGCAGCACTCCGATTCCCCCCGCGCGAGCCATGGCGATGGCCATGTCGGCTTCAGTCACCGTGTCCATGGCGGCGGAGATCAAGGGGATGTTGAGGGAGATCGTGCGGGTGAAGCGGGTGGCGGTGGAAACCTCGCGCGGATGGATGGCGGAGTGCCGGGGCACGAGGAGCACGTCATCGAAGGTGAGGCCCAACTTGGGTCGTATCACGCTCATGAACGACCGTCTTTACGCACGATGGCCCACCGGCGCCCTGAACGGACGGTCGGTGGGCCAAAGTCTGATCGATCCATCTCCAACAGTAGTGGCCGCTTGCGGTGAAATCAAGCGGAGAGCTTAGGGCCGCGCAGGCGCCTTCGGAAGATTGAACGCGGGCATCCTGATTCAGGAGCCCACGAACCGAGCTGGCCAGCCCGGCGGCAGTGAACGGCTTTTCGATGAATGGCGCGTCCTGCGCGATCAGCCCCCGCTCGACCACCTCGAGACCCGGATAGCCCGACATGTAGAGTATCGGCAGCTCAGGGCGAATGGAGGCGATCCGGCGGCCAAGCTCGTGGCCGCTCATCTCGGGCAAGATGACATCGCATAAGACCAGGTCTACGTCCGAGCCGGTCAGAAGCTCCAGCGCCGATCTTCCATTCGCGGCTACCAGCACGCGATAGCCGGCGTCTTCCAGAGTTCGCCGTGCCAAAGTGCGGACAGCCTCCTCGTCTTCCACGACCAGCAGAGTTTCGCCCTCACCTCGTGGCACAGTAAGCGGTCGCGAGGGGCGGGTAATCGGGTCCAGCACCTGAGGCAGGTAAACCTTCACCGCGGTTCCCTGTCCCTGCTCGCTATACAGCCATATGTACCCACCGGATTGTTTGATGATGCCGTAGGCAGTGGAGAGCCCTAAACCGGTTCCCTCGCCGACAGGCTTCGTGGTGAAGAAGGGCTCGAACGCCCGAGCTCGCGTTGCCGCATCCATGCCAGGACCTGTGTCGGTGACACTCAGCGCCGCATATGGTCCGGGCTCGATGTTTATCCCTGGGTGCCGCCGGGCGTAGCCATCATCGAGCATCATCCGGGTGGTTCCGAGAGTCAGCCGTCCGCCCGTCCTCATCGCGTAACGGGCGTTCAATGCGAGGTTCACGATGACCTGTTCCAGCTGACCTCGATCGGCGCGCACCCGTCCTACCTGCGGATCCAGTTGCACATTCAGCTCGATGTCCGCCCCGAGAAACCCACTCAGCATCCGGGTCAGTTCCGTGATCACGCTGTTGAGATCCAGCACCGAGGGTTGAAGTACCTGCTGCCTCGTGAACGCCAGGAGCTGTCGAGTGATCCCCGCAGCGCGCGTTGCCGCTTTCACCATCTCGGAGACGTCCGAGCGATGAGGATGTTCCTCTGGAAGTCCCTTCAACACGAACCCACCAAAGCCGATGACTGCCGTCATCATGTTGTTGACCTCATGCGCCAGACCACCAGCCAGATTGCCGACCGCTTCAATCCTCTGCGTCTGGCGGAGGTGATCGGCGGCTCTGCGGTCGTCTTCCACATCGATACAGGCGCCGACCCACTCGATGGGTGTGCCGTCGGAGTCGAGCACGGGAACGCCTCTCGATACGACGCGCCGATATTGACCGTCGGATCGCAAGAGCCGGTACTCGGAGTAATAGGCTTCCTTCCTCTCGATGGCTCGGCGCCAGATCGCAGTGACGCTCTCCCGGTCATGAGGATGGATGGCGCTGACCCAACCGCCACCCGCGGCTGCCGCGGTGCTCTGGCCGGTGTACTCCGCCCACGAGGAGCCCTCCTGGAGGAAGTTTCCGTCAGCATCAGCCAGCCAGACAATGGACGCCGACGCCAGTGTGAGCGAGCGGTACCGCGCTTCGCTTCGCTCGAGTGCAGCTTGAGCGGTGGCGCGCTCGCTGAGATGATCGCGAACTTCGTATTGGCGGTGGCGTGCCCGGAGAGCGGCCTGCACCGTGCTGACCAGAGCTATGGTGCGTACCGGCCGCTCCAGAAGGGTGACGTTCCCGTGCCTGGCAAAGTGGGAAAGCAGGGCGCGGCTGGAAGCCAGTGTGGCACCGCTGCCAAGAAGGACGATGATCGGAAGATCCGACCAGGAAGGTTGTGCGGCCAGCGTGGCGTCCAGCTGTTCGGAAGCGTGACCGCCGAGCGCTTCTTCGGCCAGAACGGCAACTGCACCACCAGCCTGCAACGAGGCAGCCAGGGCTACCATATCGGGGCAGACGCTCAGCGTCGAACCCGTTCTGTGACAAGATGGTGGCGAGGAGCTCTGCGTCGCGCCCAGTGGGAGCCACCACGAGAACGCGGTCACTAGACTTCGCCGCCTCTGGTTTAGGATCCACCGGCTCGGGATCCCTTTGCTGGCATCAGCGGCGGCCGTTCACCGATAAACTCCGGCACGCCGGTAAGCACGCCCTGGAACTCGCGCAGGGGACTTCCAACCCTCACACCGTGATCCGTGATCTGAAATTCACGAATGGTCAGCTCGTGTCCACCGCTACGCTTTTTCAGAACCGAGATGGCCTTCCGGACCTCGCCCTGGGCTTCGAAGAAACGAAGCATGAGGAGGCTATCAGCCAGATAACTCACCTCTGCCTGGCTCCCGCTTACCGACGAGAACACCCCGTGCTGCGCCAGTGTAAGCAGGGTGGTAACCCCCCGCTGCGCCAGGTAGCTCATGAGCTCGTGCAGCCGGATATCGAGCAACCGCTCGTCGGGCATTGCCGTGATGTACCCGTTGAGACTGTCTATGACTACGAACTGGGTGCCTTGCTGCTTGGTCGCAGCCACGACCAGGTGGGCAAACTCGCCGGGAGAGACCTCTGCCGGATCAATCTGCCGGATCAGCATCCGTCCTTGCTCCACGTGCTCCCCCACCTTCATACCGAGGCGTGCGGAGCGATCGATGAATGTGCCAAGCCGCTCGTCAAACAGAAAGAAGGCGACGTGATCTCCGCGTTCTGCAGCCGCGCACGCATACTGTGTAGCCAGCACGGTCTTGCCCGCGCCGGCCGGCCCCATGATCAGGGAGCTGGTCCCACGATTCAGGCCCCCACCCAGCAGGGTGTCCACTTCGGGAACTCCGCTGAGTACCGCGCCACGCTCGAATGCCGTGTGGTGCTCGGCCGCGATCAGCCGCGGAAATACCTGGATCCCACCGGTTCGAATCACATAATCATGATACCCGCCCCGGTAACTGACGCCGCGCATCTTCACTACCCGGAGCTTGCGCCGTTCCGCACCGTAATCCAGCGCCACCTGTTCCAGCAGGAGGACGCCGTGAGCCAGGCTCCGAAGCTGCAGATCCGAGTCTTCCCCGGTGAGATCGTCGAGCAAGAGCACGGTTGCCTGATGATGGGTAAAGAAGTGCTTGAAGCCAAGGATCTGACGGCGGTACCGCAGTGAATCCCGCGCGAGAAGCCGCAGCTCAGACAACGAGTCGAAGACCACCCGCACCGGTTTGACCCTCTCGACCATTTCGAAGATTGCCTGGGTGGTGCTTGTCAGCTCGACTTCCGACGGATGAAACACGGTGTACTGGGCATCCGGCCGGAGCGCTTCTTCATCGGGCATCAGCTCGAATACTTCGATACCGTCGAGCTTCCAGCCATGAGACTCGGCGACTGCTGTCAGCTCGTCGGCGGTTTCCGAGAGAGTCACGTATAAACCACGCTCACCGGCGCGAGCGCCTTCCATCAGGAACTGAAGCGCCAATGTTGTCTTCCCGGTGCCAGGGTTCCCCTCCACAAGGAACAGCCGATCCGACGGGTATCCGCCGGCCATTACACTGTCCAAGCCGGGGACTCCGGTGAGACTCTTTGGGGGTCGATGGTCGTCTAGCGTGCGGCCGGCATCAGACATATGAGGCTATTCCTGTGAGTTTGATCTCAGATCCCCGTGTGAGTTGTGGGGATGTCGAAGTAAGAATGCGGCGCTTCGAAGCAGGTTCCGGGCTCTGATGGACTACCTGCGGCGGCGCCACACCGCATAAACCGGAATCCCCAGCGCAACGATGAGCAGCCCGAGTGCGGAGAACTTGCGCTGCTGCGGGTCTGCCAGCAGGACTACCAGCAGAAAGGCGATCGCCACGATGTAGAGTGCCGGAAGCACCGGGTACCCGAAGGCCCGAACCGGTCGTGGTAAATCGGGCCGAAGCCGGCGCAAACGGAACAGAGAGACGGTCGTGAGCAGGTAAAAGATCAGCGCGGCAAACACCACGTAGTTCAGCAGCTCGCTGTAGGTCCCGCTCAGACACAGGATCATGGTCCAGAGCGCCTGCGCCACTAGCCCAAAGACAGGAGTTCGGTAGGTGGGGTGCAGGGTGCCGGCACGCTCGAAGAAGAGGTTGTCACGCGCCATGGCATAGTAGACCCGGGGTCCCGCCAGGATGAGCCCGTTATTGCAGCCGAACGTCGAAAGCAGAATCGCCACAGCCATGATGGCCGCCGCACCGCTGCCGAGCGCAACTTCGATAGCAGCGGTACCCACGCGGTCCTGGGCCGCGTACTGAAGTCCACGCGCCAGAACATCCGTCCCGTTCGGGTCTCCGTAAAACGGCAGAATGTTGAGATAGGCCACGTTAGCCAGGATGTACAACGCGCTGACCAGCCCGGTACCGATTGCAAGTGCGCGGGGAAGGTTACGCGTTGGATTTCTGACCTCTGCAGCTGCGAAGGTCACGTTGTTCCAGGCATCGCTGGAGAAGAGTGACCCCACCATCGCTGCCCCGATCACCGGCAACACGGCCAGACTCCAGTCTCCTGTTCCCCAGAAATTCGAGAAGTTGACTGCCGCGACATCGGGGCGCCGGAAGAGGGTGAGCCCCAGCAACACCAGCACCGCCAGCGCTCCGATCTTGGCGACGCTGAATGCCGTCTGAATCGCCGCCCCCAGTCGAACGCCCAGGATGTTGATGGCCGTCAGCGCCGCGATCATAAGAACCGCAACCACGCGCTGAGGAGAGAGGCCTAGCTGGATCGGATCTGCTGCCCCCGGAAGTGACAAGCTTCCAAGGGGAAGAAAGATATCCGGCGTAATGCTGGGAACGAGAACGCCAAGAAACCGGGCAAAGGCGACCGCGACGGCGGCGATGGTCCCGGTCTGAATGACGGTAAAAAGCGTCCAGCCGTACAGAAATCCGGCAGCAGGTGAGAGGCCTTCACGCAGGAAGACATACTGCCCGCCGGCCTTGGGCATCATCGCGGCCAGCTCGGAGTACGCCAACGCTCCTGTGACCGTCATCGCGCCGGTGATCAGCCACACCAGCAGCAGTGCGCCCGGGCCCCAGTCCGACACCTGCCGCCCGATGTCGGCCGACACGATGAAAATCCCGGACCCGATCATCGATCCAACGACAAGACTGATAGCGGCCAGAGGGCCGATGCCGCGGATGAACTCTGAGGGCGGCGAGGTGGCCGGCTCCGCCTGCGTCAGTGATGCCATGGCTGCTTTCTTTCCGCCGCCAGTTGTTCAGGGCGAAAGGTTGCGGGGCTTCTGCTCGCTATGCTCCGGGGGACGTTCCTCCACAGCCTTCACCGCCTCTTCAACCACCGCCTGACCGGCGGCGGCCAGGCCCTTCATGACCTTCGCTGCGCTGTCCATCAATCCCATGGTGCCCGTGATCGCCTGGATCGGCAATTTGCCGGCCCGCATCGTGTTCTCGACGGTCGCGGTGATCTTCGACAGGATCCCGTCGGGCTGGGAGCGTTCAGCGTACTTGCTGTCGAGAAATTCGACGAAATCGAGAATCTGGTAGCCGCGCTCGTCGCTCGCGGCATCCAGAAGCCGGATGATCCGTTGTTTGAGGAGGTCATTCATGATGGCCGGCGAGGTTAGTGTAGGTACTACTCCGAAAGACGAGACACGAGCTCTACTACGGGGGTGGAAAGGAATCGTGTCCGCGGAGCCTTGATGATTACCCTCAAGTTCAGCTCCTGCAGTGCCTGTAGGCCCCGAAACTCCGCCGCCTGGGCTGGAGTCACCATCACGTATACGAATCCGGGCTCCGGGAGGGGTCCCCGGGTAAGGAGATAAAGCTGGCCCTTCGGGATCTCCGTGCGCAACTCATCGGCCGTCTGAACCGCAATGAGCTCGAGCCGCCAATCCACCGGGTGCCCGACATAACGGGCGGGGTCGGCCCGAACCTCCGCCGCTGTCACGCTCCCGAGCGATGTTCCCGCGCCGCCACCAAGATCGGCGTCCCGAACCCACCCTTCTAACTGAACTCGAGTCCAGTCACCCGAGCGCCGAAGCACACGGGTAGGGGCGCCAGGCTGAAGAATGCCATACGGCCCACCCTGAGGTGCGGCAAAGATGCCGGTTTCACGGGATATGCGGACCGGCCCTGAATCGGCCGCGACTTCATCGAGGGCCACTGACGCTGTGCCTTGAACCGGCAGGGCTCCGGACTCGACCGGTTCGTCCATTGGAGGAGGTGCTGAATCGGCTGGGATCCGCTCTGCGATGGTCGCAGGAGGTTCCTCGGCAACCCCACGTACCGTTTCCCGGGGCACCCAGCCGGCTCGGCTCACCCTGGTCCAGGTCCCTCGAATTCCCTCCTTCTTCAACAGCGTGCCGGTTCTGACCCGAGCCAGAATTCCGCCATTGGGTGACTCGCGAATGTTTTCGCCGCCAGCAGGCGTGACCACGAGGTCGAACCCCTCGCGGGTAGTGGGGCGGGTTGATCGGGTGAAAATCCAGCCTTCGATGACCACCTCGCGCCATTCCCCACGGGTGCGCCTCGGCTCCACCGGAGTACCAGCCGGCAAGGATACCAGAGGGATCCCTTGGGGCTCTTTGCGGAGCCGGGTTGCCACTGAAATTTCGGAGACCTGCTGCGCTTGGACGAGGGGTGCAAACGTAAGAAACGCCCCCACTACGCAGGCTGGTAGCCAACCCGGGCGTGGACTAGATTGCGGCGCGTAAATCACAGTGGCGCATTGTAGAACACGCGGAGACCCATGTCAAACGGAACCGCCCCGCCGGTGGTGCTCGTGGTCCTGGACGGCTGGGGCTATCGGGAGGAGCGTGAAGGCAATGCGATCGAGCTGGCATCCACCCCAACCTGGCAGCGGCTCTGGAGATCGTATCCTCGAACCCTGCTGGAAGCCAGCGGCCTGGCCGTAGGGCTTCCCGAGGGCCAGATGGGGAACAGCGAGGTGGGGCACCTGAACCTCGGAGCGGGTCGGGTGGTGCCCCAGGACCTGGTCCGAATATCCCAAAGTATTCAGAACGGAAGCTTCTACGAGATCGAGCCGCTGGTGCGGCTCTGCACCGGTTTGAGACAGACCGGGGGGACCCTCCATCTTGTGGGTCTCCTGGGGCCGGGTGGCGTCCACGCGTTGGACCGCCACCTGCTGGCCTGCGTCGAACTGGGAGTCCGTCATAAGGTCCAATCCATCGCCATACACGGTTTCCTCGATGGCCGCGACTCAGCCCCAACACTGGGTGCCGAGGTGGTGCGTACGCTGCTCATCGACATGCGGCGACTCGCCGGAACCAGGGTGGATATCGCCACCCTCACCGGCCGGTACTATGGAATGGATCGGGACCGCCGCTGGGAGCGCACCAGACTGGCCTACGAAGCCATGGTGCACGGACAGGGTAATCCGGTGGAACATCCGGTGCTTGCCGTCCAGGCCGCATACCAGCGAGGGGAGACCGACGAATTCATCCATCCCCTGGTGCATGTACGAAACGGCGTGCCGGTCGGCACGATGCGTGACGGCGACGGTGTCTTCTTTTTCAACTACCGCAGCGACCGCATGCGCCAGATCGTGGCGGCCCTTACCGTACCTGGATTCGAAGGGTTCGATGTGAAGGATCGCCCGCAGGTAGCGTGCGTGACCATGACCCAGTACGATCAGACGTTTGCCATCCCACAGGCGTTCCCGCCCTTCAGCCTGGCACGAATCCTCGCCGAAGTTCTCGCCGACCATGGACGAACCCAGTTTCGTACGGCGGAGACCGAGAAGTACCCTCACGTCACCTACTTCTTCAATGGGGGATACGAACCGCCGTATCCAGGCGAGGAGCGCTGCCTCATCGCATCTCAGAGGGTCCCTACCTACGACCTTGCACCCGAGATGAGTGCCGCGGGGGTGACCGACGCCTTGTGCGGAGCAATCGAGGCACGCACCCACGATTTCATGCTCTGCAACTATGCCAATGCCGACATGGTCGGCCACACGGGTGTACTGCCGGCCGTCATTCAAGCGGTGGAAACGGTGGATCAGTGTCTCGGACGTGTGCTGAGAAGTGCGGAGAAAGTAGGATCCAGCGTCCTCATCACCGCGGACCATGGCAACTGTGAGATGATGATCGATCCAATTACTGGTGGAGTGCACACGGCGCACACGATGAACCCGGTGCCTCTGGTGGCGGTCAGGTCCAATGCGTCCTCGCTCCGTCCAGGCGGTGCACTGCGGGACGTGGCACCGACGGTCCTTGGACTGTTGGGGATCGATCGGCCGGCGGCGATGACGGGCATTGACCTGCGGGAGTGCGATTGATGGGAGGAGTCCAGCCGAAATCTATGGGACAACTCGCCCTGCTCGTAGCGGTAGCCTCTCTTCTTGCGGTGCAGCCGATTGCTGCGCAGGTAGGTCACCCACCGGGAGATTCACCGTTCCGCGATATCCGGAAAGGCCATACGGTCACAGCCATGGGCGGGTACTTCGGTGGTAGCGGCGGTGACTTCAAGATTGGCCCCCACAAGGGCGCGATGTACGGCGGCCGCTACGATATCCGCACCGGAAGTACCGTGCAAATCGGCCTCGGTATCGTGCACGGCAGCGTCGATCGCTTCATCGTCGACCCGTTCGTTGTACTCGCCAATCGGCAGAGCGGCCCGGTCAAGCAGTCGCTGACGCTTGCCGACATCGGTTTCCAGCTCAATGTCACTGGCGGGAAAAGCTGGAACCGGCTGGCTCCGTTCCTTGCTGCGGGGGTAGGCGTCGCGTTGGCCGGCGACACTCCGGCGGACACAAGCCGATTCGACTTCGGCCGCAAATTCTATCTCGCTCCGAGTATTGGAACCCGGTTTTTTCTGAGCGATCGGGTGCACGTCCGGGCCGAAGCGAAAGCCGTCTTTTGGAAGCTGAACTATCCCACCACATTTCAGGCCGAGCCGGTCGAAGAGCCGGGAACGCCGGAGAACCCGAACGCAGTAATCCCGGGAGATAACCTTTCTGAATGGACGGCCAGCCCGTGGCTGCAGATCGGGGTCGGCTTCGCCTTTTCGCCTTGACATGGTGTCCCTCACGCGTACGGTAGAATTCCACGCGTTACATCGACTGTACCGCCCCGAATGGAGTGACGCGCGAAATCGCGAAGTGTTCGGCTCTGTGTCAGATGCGCCAGGGCATGGCCACGATTATCGATGCGCGGTTACCGTACAGGGGCGGCTGGACGAAACCGGCATGATCATCGATTTGGCGCTGCTGGACCATATCCTTCAGGATGAAGTCCTGAATCCGTTTGCCGGAAAGCACTTCAACCTCGACGTCCCGGCATTCGCGTACGGAAAGACATTGCCCACCTGTGAAGCCATCGCGGCCTACGTTTTTCGTCGGATCGCCCCGCGTCTACCCCCCGACCTCGTCCTGGAGCGCGTCCGCATCATGGAGGATCCTACCCTGTATGGCGACTGTACCGAAGCCGACTGATCGGGTGCAGCCCTCGAAGCGTGGCGGGCGGATGTCCGAGGACGCTGTCGTCGAAGAAGTCCCGGTGTGGCTGGAGGTGAACGGGCGGCCGGCGGTGACGTGGATGTGCACGCCCGACCTCCTGGAGGAGCTTGCCATTGGCTGGCTGCATGGTGAGGGCTACATCGACCGTCTGGACCAGGTCCACCTGCGTCCCTGCGCTACGGATCTGGGCTTCTGGGCAGAGGTACCACAGGAACGAGTGGACGCAGTGAGAGCAGAGGGCAGGAAGCCTGTGTTGGCATCTGGCTGTGGCGCCGTCTCCACCTTTCTCGCAGATCCGGCCACGGTGGATGCCGCAGCCCATGAGAGGGACTCCGCCGGAGCTCGATGAGCTGCGCGGCTTCTTCAAGGCGCTTTTTGCCCGCGGCGAACGCTACAAGGATACCGGCGGGATCCACGCCGCAGCCCTGGTCGATCGTCGAGCACCGTCACCTCTGATCGCACACGCGGAGGATATCGGCAGGCACAACGCGGTGGATAAGGTTCTCGGCGCCGCGCTCCTGGCTGGGCGGCCGGTAGAAGGCCTGGGACTACTGGTAACAGGACGGATTTCGGCAGAGCTGGCGTTCAAGGCAGCACGAGCAGGACTGGCGTATGTCGCGACGCCGTCGGTTCCCTCCACACTGGCCGTCGAGATCGCACGGCGCAGCGGAATGATTCTCATCGGCAGGGCCGTGAGCGGGCATCCGCAACATCATGGCGCGGTGGGGCCGAGTGCCGCCTGACCGGTCACGGCTCTCGGAGATTCTTCGCAGCGCCCGCCGTATAGCTGTTGTTGGCTTGAGCCGGAAACCCGAGCGGCCTAGCCATGGAGTGGCAGCCTACCTTCAGCAGGCAGGGTATACCATTATCCCCGTTCATCCGGTGGGGGGCATTACCCTGGGCGAGCCGGTTCACCCCGACCTGCGCTCCGCCGCAACCACGGGACCCATCGATATCGTGAATATTTTCCGCCGCTCAGAGCACGTGCCCGCCCTTCTCGATGCCATGCTCGAGGTCAAACCCGTTCTCGTCTGGATGCAGGTCGGCGTTCGCCACGCCGGAGTAGCACGGAGTCTGGAGGCAGCCGGCATCGAAGTCGTCATGGACCGGTGCCTTGCCGTAGACCATCAATTTCTGGGGGACTGATGCGCATACGAAGGCTCCTCTGTGCGGGCCTCCTCGGCACAGGCATCTGCCCTTCCCTGGCCAGTGCTCAAGCAACTGGTGATGAGGCCCGGCTCCTCCTCGGAGTATCTCTCGGAGTGGCCACCGGTAGCGACCTGTGGTCGGTGGGCGCCCAGCCAGTACAGTTCATCACGCCAACTGACACGTTTGCTCTGACCCGGCGCATCCGCTCCAACCTCGTCGTCGGTTTCGGGGGCACCTATTTCCCCAATCAGAATCTCGGCTTTGCCGTGGAAGGCTTTCTTATCGGCCTCGGTCTCGAGGACAACTGCAGGCAGGTGTTCTCGTCCGGCTCGGGCAGACATTGCCGCGGTGTGCCGGTCCCTTCAGGGCCGGGAAAAGCCGGCGAGCGCCGTGACGCTCTCCGTGGGACCGGTGCTTCGGTTCAATAGCCGGAAACCGTTCTCACCCTATGCTCGAGCGAACGTAGGGTTTACGCTCAGCAATCAGAGCGCCCTTCGAACGTCAGGCGAGTTTCCCACCGCGACCGATATCGGTACCGTCGTAGTGTACTCGGATGACAGGAACTCGAGGCTGGATCCTTCGCTGGCACTTGGCCTCGGTGTGACCGCCGCCTTGTCCAAGGGCTCACTGCTGCGATGGGAAATCCGTGACAACATGGTCGGCATCCAGAGGGTGACCGGCAGCATTCCTGTTGCCGGATTTGTTCCACCGCACAAGCGCGCATTCAAGCATCTTTTCAGCATGAGCATTGGCTTCGACATCGTCCTGGAGCGTAGAAGAGGGCGGCGATATTGATGCAGGGCAGCGTGCGGGGAGCCATTCTCGCGGGAGGCGAGGCCAGCCGCTTCGGCGGCAAGCCCAAGGGCCTCGAGCTGGTGGGTGACCAGCGCATTCTCGACCGGCTGGTAGAAGCAATGACGGCAGCACTGGGTGAGCCGCCACTGCTGGTGGCCAACGCTCCTGACGCGAAAACCTGGAGGCCCGATCTGCGAACTGTCGCCGATACCCGGCCTGGTCTCGGCTCTCTGGGCGGGATATATACGGCGGTAGTCGAGGCGCCTGCTCCCGTGGTGTGCGTCGCCTGGGACATGCCGTTCGTCTCCGAATCTTTGATCCGGTCGCTGGCCGCTGGGCTGGAGAAGCACGACGCAGTGCTGCCGGAGAGCGGTGGACGTCGAGGGGTGGAACCCCTGTGTGCCGCGTACGGTCCAGCGTGTCGGGACGCGATTGCTGCCAGCCTTAGCTCGGGCGAACTGCGAGCCATCGGCTTCCACGACCGCATTCGGGTCGGTATCCTCCCTCTCGCAGAGGTACGGGCTCTGGCCGACCCCGAGCTCGTCTTTTTCAACGTCAACACCGCCGACGATCTCGCAAAGGCCGACCAGCTGTGGCGTCAACACGCATCATCTCGGTAATCGGTCGGAAGAACGCGGGGAAAACTACGCTCGCAGTGGCCTTGATCAGTGAGCTGGCACGGCGTGGGCACCGGGTCATGACGATCAAGCATGGCCACCATCCTGCCGCGGTCGACCAGCATGGCACCGATACCTGGCGCCACTTCAACGAAGGCCGCGCCGAGCGAACGCTGATCTCTTCTCCCGAACTGCGTGTGCTGTTCGAGCGAAGCCGGGATGACTACGATCCCATTGGCCTGGCGCAGAAATACATGCAGGACGCCGATATCGTGGTCACAGAGGGCTTCAAGGCGGCACCACTGCCGAAGATCGAAGTATTCCGCCAGGTCGCCGGCGATCGGCCGCTGTACGACCCGACCCAACCCAACGCGGGTGAGTGGGTCGCCATCGTGACCGACGATCCGGACCTGAAGGCGGACTGCCCCGTGCTTCGCTTCAACGACACCTTCTGGCTTCAGCTCCTCGCCAACCTCGCATGGGAACAATCGCGGATCCTCCAGCCGTGACCGGTCCCATGGCCGCTGCCGAGGCCGCCCGTAAAATCCTGCTCGACGTACGGCGCCAGCCTGCTCTGCGCATACCGCTCGACGATGCGCTTGGGAGTGTGCTCGCCGAGGACGTCGCGAGCCCACTGGACATCCCCGCATGGACCAACTCGGCGATGGATGGGTACGCCGCCCGTGCGGCGGATGTGCGTGGAGCAACCGAGGCTGCTCCGGTCCGACTCAGGGTGGTCGAGAACCTGCCGGCAGGCCGATTCCCTGCCCGCACCATCGGCAAGGGCGAATGCGCCCGCATCTTTACCGGGGCACCCCTGCCCGATGGTGCCGACAGCGTCATCCGCCAGGAAGACACCGATGAAGGGTCGGAGATCGTCACCATCCTGAAGGATCGTGACGTTGGAGTGAACCTGCGCCTGGCTGGCGAAGACATTCGGAAGGGAGTCACGGTACTTACCGAAGGTACTGAGCTCAGGCCTGCCCACCTCGGTGTCCTCGCCTCCCTCGCAGTAGCCCACCCGCTCGTGTATCGAAGACCTCGCATCGCCATCCTGGGCAGCGGAGATGAGATCGTCGATGTGGACCAGCCTGAGGAAATTCTCAGCGGTCGAAAAATCGGCAGCAGCAATACCCACACCCTAGTTGCGCTGGTTCGCGAGACCGGTGGAGAGCCAGTGAACCTGGGCATTGCCGCGGATACGCCTGAGAGTCTGCGCGAGCATCTGAGCCGGGCAATGGACTGCGACCTGTTGGTCACCACCGCCGGCATCAGCGTAGGGGAGCACGATTACGTCCGCTCCGTGCTGAAGGAGCTGGGCGCGACTCAGCGCTTCTGGAAGCTCAGAATGCGTCCCGGCGCGCCTGTCGGATTTGGTCTGCTGGCTGAGGTTCCGTGGATTGGCCTGCCCGGCAATCCGGTCAGCACTATGGTGACATACGAGCTGTTCGTACGGCCGGCGATCAGGAAGCTGATGGGCCACTGGCTTCCGTTCCGCCGCAGCACCGATGTCCGCATGGCCGAACCGATCAGCCTGAAGCCAAAACTCCAACATTTCTTGCGAGGTATTGTGACCGCAGGGGTGGAACAGCCGGAGGCCCGTTTGACCGGTCCACAGGGCTCGGGAATCTTGACGTCGATGGTCCGCGCGAACGCGTTGCTGGTGATTCGGGAGGGGCAGCACGAGACTGCGGTCGGTGCCAAGGTACCGGCTCTGATCCTGAACGATCCCGTATATCAGAAGGAGCCGGGATTCTAAAGGAGAGCAGCTTCCCAAGTTGACTCCATCCTGCTGCATTGCTTAGATTTGACGCTGTAGAAGGGGAGTAGCTTATCCGCCGGCAGGGCGGACGGATGGATCGTCAAGACTGTTCGCCAAGGGCGGGCACGGTCCATTTGGAAGGCGGCAGCAACCGGCTGAGGGTGTCGGTTCTGCGTCTTAGAGCGAGACCTTCGTCCACGCGAAAGCGGAGCGGACGGGGTCTCGCTCTTTTATTTGGCCCCCAAGGTGAGTGAATCATGAACAACGTCAAAACGTTTGTACTTCTCGCCGGACTGTTCGGCCTCTTTCTGCTGGCGGGGCAGCTGATCGGCGGCTCGAGCGGCCTGCTGGTCGCCCTGGTACTGGGCAGCCTTTTCAACTTCGTCATGTACTTCTTCTCCGACCGCATGGTCTTGAGGATGTACGGGGCCCAGGTGGTCACCGCGCAGGAAGCGCCCGAGCTCTACAGCATGGTGGACCGGCTCCGCCAGAAGGCCGGTCTGCCAATGCCCACCGTCGCGGTAGCGCCGCACGAGCAGCCCAACGCGTTCGCCACTGGCCGCAATCCAGAGCACGCGGTCGTGGCGGTGACCACCGGAATTCTCAAGTACATGCCTCAATCGGAGCTCGAGGGAGTCATCGCGCACGAGCTGGCCCATATCAAGAACCGGGACATGCTCATCACCACGGTCGCAGCCGGAATTGCCGGAGCCCTCAGCAACCTTCCCTACCTGCTCATGTTCGGTGGAGGACACGACGACGAAGGCGGTGGCAATCCCTTCGCACAGTTAGCGCTGATCCTGCTGGCACCCATCGGGGCAATGCTGATGCAGTTCGCGGTGTCGCGCCAGCGTGAATTCGAGGCCGACCGGGTTGGAGCCCTGATCCTCGGCCGGCCGACGCCTCTGGCACATGCCCTGGTGCGGCTCGACAATATGGCCCACCAGATTCCGATGCACGTCGCGCCGGCGGCCGCTCCGTTGGCGCAGGTCAATCCTCTGGCAGCGTACAACGGCGGGATCAGAAAGCTCTTCAGCACCCACCCGCCGACGGCGGAACGCGTGGCTCGGCTCGAGGCAATGGCCGTGGGCCGGTAGATGGGTCACCACGAGCCGGCCGTATGGCTGGGGTTCACCGGTCTCGTGGTGGCCCTGTTGGCGCTCGATCTCGGCGTGCTCAACCGCCGCTCCCACGTCCTCAGCTTCAAGGAGGCCCTCAGCTGGAGCGGCGGGCTCGTTACGATCGCTATTCTGTTCGGCCTCTTCGTGCTATGGCGGGAAGGCCCCCAGCCGGCCCTGGAGTACTACACCGGCTATCTGATCGAGCTGTCGCTCAGCGTCGACAATCTGTTTGTTTTCCTGCTGATCTTTTCATACTTCGGGGTCAAGGCAGAAGCTCAGCCCAAGGTTCTGAAGTGGGGAATATTCGGCGCGATCGTGATGAGGCTGATCATGATCGCGCTCGGCGCTCTCCTGCTGCAGCAGTTCACCTGGATCGTCTACGTCTTCGGGGCCATTCTGGTCTACACCGGCTTCAGAATGTTCGCCCATAAAGACGAAGAGATGATGAACCTCGAGCGGAATCCGGTCGTGCGGCTGGCGCGGCGGCTACTGCCCATAGATAAGGCCTATCACGGCACCAGATTCTTCGTCCGCACCGCGGATGGCCGGCTGCTGGCGACTCCGCTGCTGCTCGTCGTTCTGGTGGTCGAATGGTCTGATCTGGTTTTCGCGATTGATAGCATCCCCGCCATCTTTGCCATCACCCGCGATCCCTTTCTGGTATACAGCTCGAACATCTTCGCGATCCTCGGCCTGCGTGCCATGTTTTTCCTTCTGGCAGGCATGCTGGACAAGTTCGTTTATCTGAAGCCGGGCGTGGCCTTCATTCTGGTCTTTGTCGGACTGAAGATGACCTTGAGCGGCTGGGTGCATGTGCCCACCACCGTCTCACTTGCCGTCATCATTCTCACTCTGGCAGCCGCTGTGGGCCTTTCCGTCTGGCGAACTTCCCGAGACAGCCATCTTCCCGCTTGACGCTCACTGCCCCAGTTCTTGGAGCGTATTTCTGGCGTTTGCGTTTGACGGATCGAGCTCCAGAGACTTGCGATAGTAACGGATAGCTTCGGCATTGCGGCCGAGCTTCATATATGCATCGCCAAGCGAATCGTATACGTTCGCCGACCGCGGATGTTCGGCTGCGTTCAATCGGAAGATCGCAAGTGCGTCCTGCGCCCGGTCACTTTCGAGGAGCGTGTAACCCAGGCTGTTGAGTTGCTCTTCGGTCTCCACGTATGCATGCCGCGGGTCGGCCTTGTACTGACGGTAGCGGCGCAATGCGTCTCCTACAGTCCCGTGCTTCAACGCCGCCTGCATCCGCTCTACAACCGCAGGTTCCGCCCGGTAAGCACGGACCGCCTCTAACGCCGGATCCAGGTTTCTGGCATAGTCCCCGGAACTGAGGTCGGCAGCCACATCGGGACCCTTCCACTGGCGGATATCACGTGGATCCTCCTGCCACCACAGAGTCGACACTCTAACGGTAATCTTGCTGTTAGGCAGGATGATCTTTCGCGAGTCTCCATAGGAGTTCGCCTTCCCTCCTGACGGCTCGCCCACGAACACGGCATCGGTATACTGCTCGAGGTCATTGACCAGGAACTGGGCTGCGGAAAATGTGCTGCGGCCGATGACGACAAAGAGCTTGCCAGGACCCTCCAGATTCTTCGACTTGATCAGGCTGAGAAGCAGCGGCCGGTTTAGAGAGCCGTTCCCCCCACGGTTGAGACGCAGATCCAGCAACAGACGCGTGTTTGGAGCCGACTCGACCAAGGCACGGAGCCGGTCTGCGAACTGCCCGATACTTTCGTCCTCTCCGTTCGCGACCTGGTTGTACTGGGCGTAGACCAGCCGATCCGCCGGCAGGTACTCGAGCCAGTACTTGGTATGGGGGTCCTCTCTGAGCCACAAGGGTGGAACCGTACCCGCGGCGCGCATATCGGTCCAGGCGCTGTCCGGCCACCAGCTGACATCGGTGTCTGGAGGCATCATGGACGCTGGTCCGAGAGGCTGCAGAGTTACAGTCTGTCGTTTGTTCCCCCTCTGGACGACGAAGGTGGCTTCATCCGGGCTCTTCGTGATCTGTAACGCGTGCAGGATCTCGGGCATGGTAAGCAGAAATGGAGCAAAGAACCTGGCATCCATCTCGTTGTCCCGTCCCACCAACTCTCTGACCCTCGCATAGGCCTGAGCCGGGGTCACGCTGCCGATGCGAACGACCCTGGAGCCGGCAAGCTTCGCATGGCTCCGGTGAGCCGCGCGAACGAACAAGCCATCCTTGAAGAAGTGGAGCTTGACCGGCAACCTCGTGAACCCAATCTGCGGATCTCTGGTGGGGGCAACATTGGTATGGCCGTCCTGAACCAGGGCCGCGATCCGGGCGAGCTCAACGATGATCTCGTGGCGCGCCAGGGCAGGAATACGGCGGTGCAGCGCCGTGACCGCACTGTCGAAGCTGGCCCGGGAGACGGTGTGATAGAGGTTTCGGTGCCGCTGCTCCATTTCCCGCGCCATGAACTGAAGATCTTCCCGCCACGAAGCGACGTCGGCGCTGTCCAGGGGTGCGTTTGGCCTAGCCGACTGCGGAGTCGCAGGAGCGGGGCAGAATACGATCGCGAAGGCGACGAGCGCCACATGAGAGATTGTTTTCATAGGAGTGTTGGACCCAGCGAACCTCAGAAAGGTTGGCTAAGCTTGTCGCATGCCACCATCCTCGATCTGGTCCCGAGTCGGCCTGGGGCGGCCGGAGCTTCGCGCCTGGGCCATGTACGATTGGGCAGCGTCCGCGGTTCAGACCACGATCATGGTTGCAGTGTTTCCCATCTATTTCGTCAGAGTCGCGGGCGCGGATGTGGCGCCCAGCTCTGCCACCCAGCGACTGGCAGCCGTTAATACCATCGCGCTGGTCGTCACGGCCCTGCTCTCCCCGGTCCTGGGGGCGCTTTCTGACTCGGGTGGTCTAAAAAAACGTTTGCTCGCGGCGTTCATGATCCTGGGAGCGGCGGCGGTTGCAGGGATGTTTCTGATCGAGCGCGGAGATCTCGATCTTGCCTCCATTCTCTTTACCCTGTCACTGATCGGAGCGGCCGGCAGCTTCGTCTTCTACGAGGCACTGCTGCCACACATCGCGACGCCCCGCGAGTTAGACCAGGTTTCGACCGCTGGATATGCGTTGGGATACATCGGTGGAGGACTGCTGCTGGCCTTCAACCTGGCCTGGATTCAAAAGCCTGCCTGGTTCGGACTGCCCTCGGGACCGGACATCTCCGCATCGCTCGGGACCTTACCGGTGCGGCTCGCCTTCCTGTCCGTTGCTGCATGGTGGCTGCTCTTCTCGATCCCACTCTTCCGCCGAGTTCCCGAGCCGGCGGCCCGGCTCGAGCAAGACGAGTTTTCCACCGGCGGGGTAGTACGGGTAGCGTTTCTACGGCTGATGAAGACCTTTGCCGAGCTCCGCGGCTATCGGCAGGCTTTCCTGATGCTGCTGGCCTTCCTCATTTATAACGATGGGATTCAGACGATCATCAAGATGGCCACTGCGTACGGGACCGAGATAGGAATCGGTCAGAGCGCCCTGATAGCGGCCATCCTGCTGGTTCAGTTTGTTGGTATTCCCTGTTCTTTCCTCTTTGGCGCTCTTGCCGCTCGCATCGGAGCCAAACGAGCGATCTTCCTTGGATTGCTCGCGTATACAGCGATCAGCATCCTCGGCTACTTCATGACCAACGCCACCCACTTCTTCGTGCTGGCCGGTCTTGTCGGCGTCGTGCAGGGCGGCACCCAGGCACTGAGCCGCTCCCTGTTCGCCAGCATGATACCACCGCATAAGTCGGGGGAATTCTTTGGGTTTTTCAGCGTTTTCGAGAAGTTCGCCGGGATCTTCGGACCGCTGATCTTCGCGGGTACTATCGCCGTGACCGGCTCGAGCCGGAACGCGATCCTGTCCGTCATCGGCTTCTTTGCTTTGGGCGGGGCGTTGCTCTTGCTGGTTGATGTGGCTGAAGGGCAGAGAGTTGCCCGTCAGGCAGTGCTGACGGCAACCCCGCGCCCCCCCCATTCATCGTGAGCACCTGCCTGATCAGAGCTGTGGCCGAGGCTTACCACCCGATTCCTCGGAGATCACGTGCACCGCTGAACTCTGAGCACGGCCACCGGCGCTGGCAATAATAGCTGCACGCCCTTCTCCTCGACCCAGGACCGTCCCACTCACTGATACGGTCGCCACGGACGGATTGCTGCTGGACCATGACACCCTGACCTTGAGTGGATCCCCGAACTCGTCCACCAGTCGAGCCGTGAGCTGTACAGCCTGCCCCGGGCCAATGGTAGCGGTGCTGGGAACGACTGTCATTGATCCAACGCCCGAGGTGGCGGGTCCCAGGGACTCATCGGTGCAGGCCCCTGTCAAGACCAACAGTACTGACCAGGCGAACAATGTCCGGGAAAATGGGTGACGCATCTTTGCCTCCTGCGTTCCGGCTGGGCGATGATCGCGCCAGCAACGGATACAAGAGTACGAGACAGGCGTTAACCTACCGTGAATGAGCGGGAAGGTGCACGGATCATGACGGCACCACCTCTTGCCCGGCATGGAGCCACTTCCTAGCTTACACCGGCCCACAACCCCGATCCGAGCGATGCATATATACACCGCTGTAACCACCTCGACCGCTCTTCCGTACCAGGCAGAGATGCCGAAGTGCGGGACGCGGAATAATCGCGGCGGGCCCGGGTCGGCATAACGCAGCAGACAGTTTCACTCTGACCAGGAGCCCCGCCGCGGATACCGCTGGCGGGGCGTCTCGTTCATGGACGTACTGGAGCTGACCCGCGCGCTCGTTGCGCTCGAGACCCCTACCGGGTCGGAAGCGCCCGCGACCGACTTCCTGGATGCCGCGTTGAGGAAGGCCGGCTACCGGGTGATGCGGCAGTCCGTGTCACCCGGTCGCGACAACCTGTATGCCTATCGAGAGACTCCTGCACTCGTCTTCTCCACCCATCTCGACACCGTTCCGCCACACGTCGCGCTTCGAGAGGACGACGAGATCATCCATGGGCGGGGCACCTGCGATGCCAAAGGTCTGGCGGCCGCGATGGTGGCCGCGGCAGAGCGGCTTGCCGCCCAGGGTGAGCGGAGAATCGGTCTGCTGTTCGTCGTCGGTGAAGAGAATGGCTCGGATGGGGCTCGAGCCGCCGCAGACCTGGGGCCACGCGGCCGTTTCCTCATCAACGGCGAACCCACAGAGAACCGCCTCTCGATCGGCCAGAAGGGCTCGCTGCGGGTGGACCTCGAGGCAACCGGACGTGCGGCGCACTCTGCGTATCCGGATGAGGGCGTTAGCGCGATCGCAGCACTGCTCGACACCATCGAGAGGATCCGCCACCTCCCTCTCCCGAGCGATCCCGTGCTCGGTCAATCCACCCTCAACCTCGGTCTGATCAACGGAGGCGTGGCCCCCAATGTCATCCCACCGGCCGCATCTGCTCAGTTGCTGATCCGCACGGTGGAACCAACGGAACCACTCAAGCAGCTGATCCGCGATGTCACGGCGCCCGGAGTCACGACCGAGTTCAGGGTCGAGCTGCCTTACTACAAGGGCGGGTCCGCACCGCCAGGCTGGGAAACAACCGTAGTAAGCTATGCGAGTGATCTGCCGTTTCTGGCGCCGTGGGGCGAGCGCTACCAGCTGGGACCAGGGACCATCCGCGTAGCGCACACGGGCCAGGAACACATCAGGAAAGCCGACCTGCTTCACGGGGTAGAGCTGTACGTAAAGCTCGCGGGTGACCTCCTACGCCGGGACGCCTCATGAGCGACAAGATCCCGGTCGCCATTCTCGGTGCCACCGGCACGGTAGGACAGAAGTTTGTTCGGCTCCTGGCAGACCACCCCTGGTTCGAGATCACCACAGTCGCAGCCTCCGCGTCCAGCGCGGGGCGCCGGTACGCTGAGGCGGCACGGTGGCGCGAGCCAATCCCGCTGCCGGCGCGCGTGGGCGACATGGTGGTGCGTGAATGCGTATCACCACTGCCCGCACGCATTGTCTTCTCTGCCCTGGACGCAGAAGTGGCCGGCCCGATCGAGCAGGAGTTCGCAAAGGCGGGCGCCTACGTCGTAACGAACACCCGGACCCATCGCATGGAGCCGGATGTTCCTCTGATGATCCCCGAAGCGAACGCCGATCATCTGTCGCTCATCGATCGCCAGCGCGAGGAGCGTGGCTGGAACGGCGCAATTCTCGCCAATCCCAACTGCTCTACGGCGGCGTTGGCACTGGCACTCCTTCCGCTGCACCGCGCATTCGGCGTTGAGCGACTCTTCGTATCCACGATGCAGGCGGTCTCGGGAGCCGGGTACCCCGGGGTCGCGGCCTTGGACATTCTCGGCAACGTCGTACCGCATATCGGAGGCGAGGAGGAAAAGATCGAGCGGGAAAGCCGGAAAGTGCTGGGTACGCTCTCAGACGGACTGGTGCAGCCCGCGGAGTTTGCCGTGAGTGCACACACCAACCGGGTTCCGGTCGTGGATGGGCACATGATGACGGTATCTGTGGGGTTTACAAGACGGGTCTCGCCCGAAGAGGCAGTAGGAGCCCTGCGTCGCTTCCGCGCGCCGCCCTGCGTGGCAGACCTTCCATCGTCCCCGGCACCTCCGATCGAAGTCGACGATCGCCCGGATCGGCCGCAGCCTCGTCTCGACCTGGACCGGGGTCATGGGATGGCTGTCACAGTGGGACGGGTGCGAGCCTGCCCGCTCCTGGACATACGGATGGTCGTGCTGGGCCACAACACCATCCGCGGGGCCGCGGGGCAGGCTGTTCAGATTGCTGAGTTGCTCGTGGCAGAAGGTCGTGTCATTCGAGAAGCCCGCCCCGGGTCGGAAGCATGATCGTCGCGAAGTTCGGCGGCACATCGGTGGAGGATGCCGATGCCATTCGCCGCCTGATCGAGATCGTCCGCTTCCGGATCCACGAACAGCCCGTGGTCGTGGTGTCGGCGCTGGCTGGGATCACCGACGAGCTGCTCGAGGTGGCACACCAGTGTGGCGCGGGAGACGGACCCGCCATCGAGCGTTCGGTCGAGGCACTGCTACAGCGGCACGAGCGAGTGGGACAGACACTCTCCGGATGCGCCTCTGCTCTCGAGAGCATCAGAGACGACGTAGAGCAGCTGCGGCGGGAAGTCAGCGGGGCCCGGTATCGCAAGCTTTCCCCCGCAGAGATCGATAACGTCGCCGCGCGGGGCGAGGTCTGGAGCTCGAGGCTGGTGGCAGCCGCTATGACTCACGCAGGGCTCGACACTACGTGGGTCGATATCCGACCGATCATGGTGACCGACGGCCGATTCGGTCGAGCCACACCGTACACACAGGTATTGAACAAAAGGGCACGTGACCAGCTCAAGCCTCTCGCAGACGCCGGCAGAGTACCGGTGACTCAGGGCTTCATCGGAGCCACTGCGACGGGTGTGCCCACCACGCTCGGACGAGGCGGCTCGGACTTCACTGCGGCGCTGTTGGGTGCGGCACTCGGTGCCCAACGTGTCGAGATCTGGACCGATGTGAACGGCTTGATGACTGCGGACCCGCGCATCGTTCCCTCCGCGCGAACCCTCGCTGCTGCGAGCTATGACGAAGCAGCCGAGCTGGCGACGTTCGGGGCGAGAATTCTTCATCCGGCCACGGCGCTTCCTCTGGTGCGTGCAGGCATACCGATCGTGATCCTGAACTCGCGGCAACCGGAGCTGCAGGGAACCACGATCGGTCCCCAGCCACAGCTGGACCGGATGGGCGACTCGCCCATTCGATCCATCTCATGGAAGCAGGGAATCACCGTCGTCAATATCCGCGCACCACGTATGCTCGGCACCTATGGGTTCCTGCGGGCACTCTTCGAGGTCTTCGAACGGCACGAGACCGTGGTGGATGTACTCGCCAGCGGTGAAGTGAGCATCTCCCTCACCATCGAGGACCGGGGACGGCTCGGCCCGATCATGAAGGATCTGGGTCAGCTCGGAGAGGTCTGGGTCGAGGAGGGTCGTGCCATCGTGGCGATCGTCGGCATCGGCCTGAAGCACACGCCGGGCCTGGCCGGCCGGGTATTCAATGCAGTGTGGCCGGCAAACGTCGAAGTCATCTCCCAAGGCGCATCAGCCATCAACATGACGTTTGTCGTACGTGAGGAAGATGGGCCCGACGTGGTGCGGCGGCTGCACCAGGAATTCTTTGGCTCCTGCTGATGCGCATCGCTATCGTGGGAAATGGTCGGATGGGAAAGGCGCTCGCGGCTCTGGCGGTGGATCACGGACACACGGTACACACGGTGATAACCTCAGCCGAGAATGCCGGTGGTCGAGCTCTGACAGCGGCTCGGGTGTCGGGAAGTGATGTCGCCCTGGAATTCACCCGTCCGGATGCCGCCGTAGACAATCTCGAGAAGCTGCTGGAGCTGGGCATTCCCACGGTGACCGGCACCACCGGCTGGTACGATGCATTGTCCCGGATCACGGCCTGCACCCACGCACACGGAGGCGCCCTGCTGCACTCGGCAAACTTTTCGGTGGGGGTGCACTTGTTTCTCCGGGCCGCCAGCGAGCTCGCCCGGCTGTTGAAGCGTCAGCCCGAGCTTACCGGCTCGATCACCGAGGAGCACCATTCGAGCAAACGCGATGCTCCATCCGGCACGGCCCTGGTGCTACAACGCCGGCTCGCGGCATCCGATCCTGAGCGCTCGTTCCCGATCAGCTCTGTTCGCCAAGGCACCATTCCCGGCACCCACACTCTCCGTTACGATGGGCCCTACGAGACCATTCTCCTGAGCCACATCGCGAGAGACCGCGCGTCCTTCGCGGCAGGAGCCTTGATGGCCGCGAAGTGGCTCCCCGGGAAGACCGGCGTATTCACCTTCGAGGACATCCTCTTTGGACCGGCGGCATGACACGGTTTCAGGGATGCGGCACCGCACTGGTAACTCCATTCACAACTGACGGTGCTGTGGATCTACCCGCACTTCGAGCACTGGTGGATTGGCAGGTAGCCGAGGGTATCGATTTTCTCGTTGTATGCGGGTCCACCGGCGAAGCCCAGACCCTCGATGTCTCAGAGCGGGAGCGGGTTGTAGCAGCCGTGACCGAAGTAGCGGCCGGCCGAGTGCCGGTCATGGCCGCCGCCACCAGCAACGACACCGCCTACGCTATCCAAGAAACCAAGCGAATGTGCCGCATAGGCATCGATTACATCCTTAGTGCGACTCCCTATTACAACAAGCCATCCCAGGATGGCTTGTACCGGCACTTCATGGCGGTGGCGGATGCCAGTTCCCGCCCGGTATGCCTGTACAATGTCCCAGGGCGAACGGCGGTCAATCTCCATCCCACCACGTCGCTCCGGCTCGCCGCACACCCGAATGTGATGGGTATCAAGGAGGCCAGCGGTGACCTCAAGCAGGCGATGGACATCCTGCGTCAGCGACCAGATAGCTTCGCGGTACTTTCGGGCGACGACTGGATGACCATGCCGATTATCGGCGCGGGAGGAGACGGCCTCATATCCGTAGTGTCGAATCAGGTCCCGGCTGCGATGACGGCGCTCGTACATCTGCTGCTCTCGGGCGACCTGGAGAAAGCCCGGAGCTGGCATTACCGATTGATGCCTCTGATGGACGCCAACTTCCTCGAGACGAACCCTGCCCCCGCCAAGGCCGCGTTGCACCTCATGGGTCGAATTCACGATGTACTGCGCCTGCCTCTCCTTCCGGTGAGCGACACCACTCGCGCGGCCCTCCGCGTTGCGCTGAGAGCCGCGGGAGTTTCGGATGTCTGATCCAGAGCTCAGGAGGGCAATCGAGCGCTACGATGGTGCTGTGTCGCCAGGCGATCAGGGAGAAGCGCTCCAGGTATTCAAGCGACTCATGGCAGCGCTCAACGCGGGTACGGTGCGCGCTGCCGAGAAAAGATCAGATGGCGGCTGGCAGGCGAATGCCTGGGTAAAGCGCGGAATACTTCTCGGCTTCCGGCTTGGTAAAATCGTGCGGACCGACTCAGCGCCTTTCACGTTTTACGACAAGGACACCTTTCCCTTGCGCGCCCTCGGCCCGGATGACGGGATCCGCATCGTACCCGGGGGATCGGCGATCCGGGACGGCTGCTTCATTGGGAGTGCAGTTGTTTGCATGCCTCCGATGTACATCAATGTGGGGGCGTACGTGGGGGACGGTACGATGGTCGATTCTCACGCGCTGGTGGGCTCCTGTGCCCAGATCGGCCGGCGGGTGCATCTCTCGGCTGCGGCTCAAATTGGGGGCGTCCTGGAGCCTGCCGGCGCGCTTCCCGTCATCATCGAGGACGAGGTGCTCGTTGGTGGAAACTGTGGGGTTTACGAGGGAACGATCGTGCGGGAGCGAGCCGTGCTGGCCCCCGGAACCCTGCTCTCAGGTGGAACTGCGGTCTTTGATCTGGTACGGGATCGGATCTATCGTCGGAATGGAGACCGGCCGCTCGAGATCCCACCCGGAGCCGTGGTGGTGCCTGGCACACGGCCGGTCAAATCCGGCGCGGGAAGGACCGCTGGAATCAGCCTCTATGCTCCGGTAATCGTGAAGTATCGGGATGAGAAAACTGAAACATCGGTAAGGCTGGAAGAGCTTCTTCGATAGAGAAGCGTGGACGATGAATCTGAAACGACCCATTCACTGTTCCCTGTTTACAGTTACGCTTCAGGAATGCCTGCCCACACCCACTACCTCTGGTTCGAGACCAAGCGCCGACAGGAGATCATCGATATTACCGAGCAGGTCTCCGAGCAGGTGCGCGCCAGTCGCGTGAAGGAAGGCTTCGTACTGGTTTCGGCCATGCACATCAGCGCCTCGGTATTCGTCAACGATCACGAGTCAGGCCTTTGGCACGACATCCTCAAGTGGCTGGAAGAGACCATCGCCCCATGGGAGCCGGGACGCTACCAGCACAACGAGACCGGTGAGGACAACGCGGCCGCGCACCTCCGAAGCCTCACAATAGGACACGAGGTGATCGTCCCCATTACAGCGGCCAAGCTCGATCTGGGTCCCTGGCAACGGGTATTTTATGGGGAATGGGACGGGCAAAGACGAAAGAGAGTCATCATCAAAGTGCTGGGCGAAGGCTGAAAAAGTGAACGGAGCCAGGGCCGCCCTCGGCTACCCTGACTCCGCTCCCTATATTCGTGCTCTGCTGTTCGGCTTGATCTCTAAATTACTTCTCGCCTCTCGACGGCTTGTTTTTCTGCTTCTCCACCGGCTTCTCCACCTTCGGCTTCTGCTCCTTGCCAAAGCGGAAGATCGCCGAGTGCTGGCTACCATCCACCAGGGTCACGATCAGCTTCCTGCACTTGCCGGCCCACGACGGGCTCGTCTTCCAGACGTACGTATAGCTCGTGCCCCTGGTAAGCAGCTGGCTGCTCACCTCGTCCGTCGTCTCACCCACGTTCTTCGAGGCTGCCGCCGGACATCCGATCGCCACCGACGTCGGCGACCCCTCCTTGAGAACCCGGGAGTCCAGCGCACCTTCAACCGAGAACCTCACGGGCACGGCTCTACCCGCGGCCACGGCGTTCAGCAGCGGCATGTTGTGCAACGGCTTGAAGAAGCCGTGGAACTTGAGATGACCCGTGGGCGGAACCACGGTGATCGTCACCGTGGCAATGACGGTTTTGTAGTTCCTGTTGATCGGCTGAAATTCTACCGACACAGGCTGGGCCCCCAACGGCAGAACGGTTCCCTCGATCGGCAGATAGAAGAACTCGCCCGCCATGGTGCTGCCACTCAAGTCCCGAGCCACCGCATTCAGCTGAGCAGAGCTCAGCGGCATGCCCTGCGTCACAGTGGATGGCACCCACTGAATGACTGGCTCAGCCGGCAGAATCGTCAGCGTACCATTCGCCTGGGGCGCCTCGTAATCCGCGTTGTCCATGGTAGCTACGACATCATAGACACCCGCGTTCGTCGGCGCTTCTACTGCAACACCGTTCTGGCTGTACGTCACGATGACCCCAGACAAGCCAACCGGGCTGGTAGTTACCGAGACCGCCTTCACCGTCCCGTCGTAGGTCGTGACGGGGTAGCCCAGCGAAATAGTGGCCGGGGACTTGGAAGGCGCAGGCGTGGATCCATCCAGCGTCCAGCGTACGGCGTTCACATAGAGCTGCCGGACGTTTCCGTCCTGCAGCGTGTGCCCGTCGCCCGCCAAGCTGTAGTTCGGCGCAAAGCTGAAGTTCACGACCCTGCCTTCACCCAGGTTACGGACCAGCACGCCCGGCGTTCCACTGGGCAGCTGCATGACCACGGTCGAAGGCTCAGATTCAAATTCAACCTGCGGACCACCGAGGTGGCCGTCGGACTCGAAAGTAAACTCAGACGGCAGCCCCGCGACGAGCGGATGCGCCTCCTGGCCCGGCATGACTGAGTACGTGATCATACAGCTGGCGCAGTTCTCCTCCGGAGTGCCCGGGAACCCAGCCAGAACGAGATCCGGCATGTCGCCCTGAGTAGTGGTCGCTTCATAGCTGTTCCACTGTGCTCCAACATAGGCACCGCCGGCGCGCACGAAATCGACCAGCGTGGACTGCGCACCCGCAGAGAGGGTCTGGTTATCCCCGAACGTGTTGCCGTTCAGGTGGATGATCACGTCATATCCCTCCGGGGACGGATTGGTACCATCCCAGGTGTACTCCGGCGCCGGGCGCATCGTTACCAGGTAACCGGCTTCGGCGATGCTATTGGCCAGCGCCGTCGTCGAAGCTCCATCCTCATCCGCCAGGAGCAGCACCCGACCGCCGCTGCTGGTGGCGGTACCCAGGCTCACCAGGGCACTCGACCTATAGAAACGAGTGGAGGCCGTGTTCGAAGACCGGGCATTGGCCATCCGGTATGGATGGAGCCGCCGGGCAGGCGCTACACTCTCGTTTGATGACTCGGTAATGGCCGGCTGCTCAGAGCACGCCAGCAATGTCAGCATGATGGCTGCTAGGAACGGCAGGAGGGGCCGAGCCCGAGTACGGTGCGGTTGCACAGTGGTGGAACGTGGGCCGGTCATAATTTTCCTCCATACCGCGAAGGTGGGACTACGGTTAAATGCCCTCTCGTTAGCGTGAACTGATTCGAACTCCGTGGACCCGTACAAACTTGTTGAGCGTTCTATACCCTGGCCCTGTACAAACCTGGTGGTGGTCCTTCTTACCGTGCTGCTTTCTTGATCACCTGCTTCTTCGCCGGCGCGCTCTTTTGGGCCGGTACTGGCTTCTTGGCCGGCACTGCCGGCTCAGGTGCTTTCAGTACGAAAGTGGCGCGTGCTTCAGTTCCTTTCACGGCAGCGAGCAACGTTCGTTCGCCGACCTTCGAGCCCGGCGTCCAGCGTGTGTGGGCTCGTCCCCGCGCATCTGTCATCACTCGCGCCGGACTCACATTGCCGAACTTGGTGCTGAACACCACCGGCTGGTCCGCCACGGGATTGCCATACGCGTCGGTCAAATCGGCATCCAGCGACTGCACCGCCCGATTGGCGGTTCCCGGCTTCGGTTCCACGAACGCGAGGTTCGCTGGTGCCGCGGGCCGAGCTCGAGCCGTGATCTCCACGGGCCTGTCTGCGCCCTCTACCCGCGCGGTCATCCGGTGCAGCCCGGCACTACGGCCGAGCGTCCACGACACGAGTACCCGTCCAGTCGAGTCGGTCGCAGGGACGCTGTCGTCGACACTGCCATGAATCGGCAGGAGCGTCACCGAAACCCCAGGCACCGGGTTCTTTGCTCGGTCGAGGACCTGCAGCTCGACCAGCGGCTTCAGAACCTTGCTGACCGACCCCTCTCGTTTGCCGGCGCCGACTGCCACCACGGTGGCAGCCCGTCCGGCCAGCGCTGAGGCCGTCACCACAAATCGTGGCACCGCCCGCGGACTTCCCACCTGTACATACGCGCGCTGAGTACCCGACTTCGGCCCCAGGGTCCAGCGGGCACGTGCCTCGCCCAGAGAATCGGTGCGAGACTCGATTGCCACGATGGTTCCCCCGTCTTCGGCCGACCACGACAGTGGCACGTCGGCCAGCGCAACACCACTCGAATCGGTGACCCGAACCACCGCCGGCTCGGCGAGCGAGCCACCCACCGGCCCTTCGAGCGTCGCAGTCACTTGTGCCAGGCGGGTATTGGCACCGACCGGTTCGGCTTCTGCCGTCACGATCGTGTGGTTCGCTATCCCGTCGGCCGAGACGGTCAGCGAATGCCGGCCCGGAACTCCGCCCAGCGTCCAGTTAGCGCGGACAATGCCCTGCGCATCTGACGCCCCGGTCTGCGGATCGGCTATGCCCGCTACTTCATCGAGCACGAACCGCACTGGCACTCCCTCGATCGGCCGACCGCTTCGCGAGACCACCTGCACCGCGATCGGATTCGGCACCCGGCGTCCCGCCGGAGCCCGCTGGCCGTCACCGCCCAGAAGGGTCAGTGAGGCCGGCACCGGATACACGTCCACCGGGAGCTGGGCGACCATGTCGTCATACGCGGCGATGAAGACCGTGTGACCGACTGCCGTCCCGGTCACACTGCCGGTCGAATCAACGGTCGCAACCGCCGGATCCGCCGACCTCCATTTTGCCCTGAGTCCGAGGATTCGCTGGCGGCGAGCGTCGGCGACAAATGCCACCGCCAGGGCTCGCTCACCCTCAGGCACCCGGAGCACCGAGTCGCCCACAATCCTCACTTCTGCCGGCCGCTGCCGCACCAGGAGCTGCGACTTTGCGACCTTGGTTCCAACCGTCACCGTGATCGTCGCGGTTCCAGCGCTCCGTGCTACCACGGTTCCCGCGCTGTCTACGGACGCCACGATCGAGTCCGTCGTCCCCCACACCGTCGGCACACCCACTAGCGCATTTCCGTGTGGGTCGGTTGCCGTTACCGCCAGGTTAATCGTGTCACCCACCGCGGTGGCGGTGTCCACAGCTGGAGTGACTCCGACCCAGCGCACCGCGGCCGTGCCGCCAACCGAGACCGAATCCGGATCGAACTTCGCCTTCATCGAGTGCGTGTACGAAAGAATCGAGACCAGTCCCGCACCGGCCGAGATGACGCCGGCTCCCCACCGCCAGGCATGGCTGATGAGGCCATGGGGGCGAAGGATGATCTTGGGGTCCGGCTTCAATCCGGGCACCGATCCTGGCTTACTCCATCCGGTCACAGAGCGGTACTCTCTCCTCTCCAGCCATCTCGCCGTCGCCGTCGGTTCTGGGAGCCTCCCCCGCGCGCAACTTGCCCACGAATACCACACAGCTCCGGCCCGGACGGGTGCGGTGAGTTGCCTTCGCACGCCAACCGCTCTCGGTAGCAGCCTGGATCTGAATCCTTACATCGGAGCCGCCATTTACTCGCAGCAGCTCTAACGAGCCGGCGTACTTGCCGTACTTCGCCTTATAGCTGTCCTGTGCCGCCACCACGTTGCGCAGTGTGCTCTTCAGCACCGATGCCGGCGTAGCCTGCCATGCCGCGTTCGTCTGCGCACCGGCCGGTATCGCGCCGATACTCAGTCCGAGTACCAGAACGGGCATGTGTAAAGCTCGACGCATAGGTGCCTCCTGCTACGCCAGGTGGTGAGCAGCAAGCATAGACTATTGTCGGAAGCTGGGCTGATTCTCACAAGTCGCTAGAAACGCGACGCCGTCAAGATCTAGTGCAGCGCTTTCGACACGGAAAACGAACGAGCGGGGATCTGGTGCAGATGGTCAGCTTGTCTGCCTGCAACTGAATGCATGAGCACAGCTGCAGGTTGTCACATGAGCCGATATTTGGGTCCGCTGCCTCCTTCGCGAGGGGTCCAACGAGGTCCGAGCACATCGGTCGCTTTGCAGTCGACGCAGTTCGGAGCATTGACTCTCAGTCTGCCGTCTACCTGTTCGTACACCCCTGCGGGACAAACGTGAGTATAAAAGTCAGCCAGTTCCGGACTGATGTCGTCGCCCACGATCAGGTGCGATGGGATCGTATCTCTCGTCGCATTTCCGGACTTGAAGACGGCGTCCAGCTTGCCAAAAGTCAGCACGTTGTCCGGTGTAAAGGGGCGGGCGGTGGATACGTTGCGGGGTGTGGAGGCGTCCTCCTCCATGTGGATCATGCCACCGGGGAATCGTCCTCCGGTCAGTGTCATTACCCCGGCCATGGCGCCACCAGCGAAGAACCCGTTCTTAAACGCCAACCGCATGTTACGCGTCCGAAACAGATCGGCGGCAATGTAACTCTCGTTCACGCTGCGGTCGTAAGCCGCCAGGGCCGAGCCCGAAGCCGAGCCTGTCTCCAATGCCGCGAAGATGGCGCGCGCAGCATAGATGCCTGACTGCATGGCGTAGTGGATACCCTTGAGCGAGGGCACGTCCACAAAGCCGGCGGCATCCCCGATGATCAGTGCGCCGTCGCCATAACGACGCTCGGGTAGCGAATAGAAGCCACCCTCAGGGATCGTCTTGGCGCCCCATTCCAGCAGCTCTCCGCCTTCCAAGAACCCACGAAAGAGCGGATGCAGCTTCATCTCCTGCAGCAGCTGATGCACATCGAGCGTGGCGTCGTGATAGTCGAGGCCGACCACGAGGCCGAGGGCGATCTGTTCCGGACCCAGGGGATACATGAAGCTGCCGCCGAAGGCGTCCGACGGCAGCGGCCATCCAAGGGTATGAATCACCCGGTCCAGAGGTCGCCTGGTCCGCCATACTTCCTTGACGCCCAGGGCATAGAGCTGCGGGTTGGCTGCACCGATCTTCTGCCATTGACGGTATGCCTGAGTCAGAAGCCCGCGAGTTCCTTCCGCAATCACCGTAACTTTGCCGGTCAGATCGGTTGGAGCAGCGTACTCTCCTCCTGGTTGCCCGTCTCGATTCAACCCCGATGGCGTGGTGCGCACACCTCGTACGGCGCTGCCTTCCACGAGAAGTGCGTCGACCGGAAATCCGGTAAACAGATTGATACCAAGGCCCTCGGCCCGCTCACCCAGCCACCGGACGATCTCACAGATCGATGCGGTGTAGTAATCCCGATTGTGCATTGTGGGCGGAGTCGGGATACGCTGTGCCCTGCGGCCGGTCAACAGATACACCGCCTCCGCACCTACCGGCTGGCGGAATGGAAGGTCGCCGACAGCGAGATCCGGAAACAGCTCTCGGAACGCGCGCGGGTTCACGACCGCACCGGACAAATTGTGCTCACCCAGCGACTCGGCCTTGTCCAAAACTGCGATGTTGAGCTCATCGGTATTGGACCCGCTCGCTCTCCCCCGTTGCCCCAACCGGGCCAGCTCGATAGCGCACGAGAGCCCGGCGGGACCTGCGCCCACGATCAGTACATCCATCTCCACGGCCTCGGCTCCGGGAGGCTCGGGCAGGATCAACTTCTCGAGTGGCAGCGAGGGCTGGTGGCGGACTGGCAGGATGGTGGGCAACGACAGCTCCTGGGGGTCGGAAGACGGGTGGAACATAGATTAGACCCATGGACCTAGCCAAGGCAGCGCGGGACCCGTGGGTGTGGGGACAGATCGCTTTGTTCCTCGTGATTGGATTCTGGGCTCCGCTTCTGCCTCGACACGTCAACCTGGGGAACGCGGACTTCATGCTGAATCGATTGGATCCCGGGTGGATTCGCGGACTTGGCATCGGCTTGCTGCTGTTCGGTCTACTTGTATTCGCCTGGGGGATTCGATCATTAGGCCGAAACCTGACGCCGGGTACCGAGCCACTTGCTAAGGCGGAGCTCGTCACCAGCGGCGCCTATAGCCACGTACGACATCCGATCTATGCCGGGCTCGTACTGACGCTGGCGGGCTATACCCTTGCGTGGAGCAACTGGACTCTTGCCCTGATATTCGGCTTCGTAGCATTGAAGTACTTCCAGGCGAAAGCCTCCGCTGAGGAGAACTGGCTGGTGGAACGATTCCCGGGCTACAAGAGCTATATGCGACGCGTGCCCCGACAGGTGATCCTGTGACCATTCCTGGCTTTCGTCCCGTCCCGTTCACGGGCGTGATTTTCGTTATGGCGGAAGCAGGACGCAACGGCTATCGCTACGGTCACCCCGACTGGTGTAATCTCGGACAAGGGCAGCCCGAAACCGGTCCGCTCCCCGGATCACCGCCGCGGGTGCAGGAAATACAGATCGGACCTGCCGATCAGGACTACGCACCAGTTCCTGGTCTCTGGGAGCTTCGCCGGGCGGTCGCCGAGCTCTACAACGAGCTGTATCGTCGTGGCCAGCCCTCCCAATACACGGAGCGTAACGTCTGCATTTGTGCCGGCGGTCGCAGCTCGCTGACTCGGGCTGTGGCTGCCCTCGGAGAGATCAATCTCGGCCATTTCCTGCCCGATTACACGGCATACGAAGAGCTGCTGGACATCTTCAAGCTCTTCACGTCTATCCCAATCCTTCTCGAAGGATCTACGGGCTATCGTTTCGGGGTAGATCAGCTCCGAAGGGAGATCACCGGACGGGGACTTTCCGCGCTGCTGCTTTCCAACCCATGCAACCCGACCGGAAAGGTTATTCAGGGGGAAGAGCTGGAGAGCTGGGTGGGTGTCGCGCGGGAGCTGGGATGCTCGCTGATGATCGACGAGTTCTACTCGCACTATGTGTGGAGGGGTTCTGACACCGGGCTCGTCTCGGCTGCACGATATGTTCACGATGTAGACAGCGACCCGGTTGTTCTCTTCGATGGGTTGACGAAGAACTGGCGCTATCCGGGGTGGCGGTGCTCCTGGATCGTGGCCCCGCAGCAGGTCATCGAGGCAGTCTCGAGCAGCGGCTCCTTCCTGGATGGTGGCGGCAGCAAGCCACTTCAGCGATCCGCCATCCCGCTGCTCGCAGCCGATCGAGTGCGGGAGGAGACGGCTGCCATCCGCGCCGCGTTCCTGCGAAAACGCGAGTTGTTGACGGACGGATTGCGGGAGGCGGGTGTTCGCTTCGACGTGGAGCCGGAGGGAACCTTCTACTGCTGGGGCGACGTGTCAGGGCTCCCAGCTCCCCTCAACGAGGGAATGGCGTTCTTCAGGGCCGCACTTCAGCGGCAGGTCATCTGCGTGCCGGGTGAGTTCTTCGATGTGAATCCAGGCAAGCGCCGGAGTGGGCGACCCTCACGGTTCCGACAGTACGTGCGCTTCTCGTTTGGTCCCGAAGAGCCGGCGGTCATCGAGGGGATCAGCCGAATTCAGGCGATGGTACGCGAGCTGCGTTAGCGCTCCCGGACCTTTCGGATCTCCTCGGTCAGCCGCGGAACTATCTCGAAGAGATCACCGACGATGCCATAGTCTGCGATCTTGAAGATCGGCGCATCCTTGTCCTTGTTAATTGCCACGATGGTCTTGGCAGTACGCATTCCGGCCAGGTGTTGCACCGCACCGGATATCCCGATCGCGATATAGAGATCCGGACTGACGAGACGACCGGTTTGTCCGATCTGATCGGTTGCCGGACGCCATCCATCATCGGTGACGGCGCGAGTGGCTCCTACCGCAGCGTTGCCAATGGCTTCTGCGAGATCCTCCACCAGCTTGAAGTTTTCCGCCGAGCGCAGGCCGCGCCCGCCACTCACCACGATCGTGGCTTCGCCCAAGTCGAGCTTGGCAGAACCGGTCGCGGTAACCTCCGTGACCGTGACTCGCGCCGAGGCCGGATCGATCGCGGCGGCAGCGGTCTCCACCCGGGCGCTTCGCGGCTGTTCCACGGGAGTGATGGCTCCGGGCCGGAGCGAGACTAAAGCTGGAGTGCCTGTCAGGCGGAGTGTGACGATGACTTTTCCCGTATACGCTGGATGACGAACGATGACACTCTCACCCTGAAACTCGAAGCTCGGTCACATCGGAGGCCAGGCTGACCTTGAGTTTAGCAGCCACGCGGGGTGCCAGATCTCTGCCCTCTGCTGACGCCGAAAAGAAGGCCGCACGATAGCTGCCGGACTCGAGCTGCCCGGCTACGTTGGCGGCAAATACCTCGGGGTTGTAGCGCGCAAGACCTGGGTGCTCGACGACAGTCACGAGATCGGCCCCATACTTTCCTAGTGCTTCCGCTCGCGAGCTGATCCCGGGCGCGCCAAAAAGCAAAGCGTGCACCTCGGCGCCGCCCATTGCATCCGCAGCCTGGCGAGCCGCAGTGACGGTCTCGAATGCGACTTTGCGAAGCTCACCATTACGGCTCTCGGCCACAGCGAGTATCGAGGGCACTACAACACCTTCGCTTCCATTTGGAGCGCCCGCAGCAGCTCGGGCACCGCGTCGGCTCCTTCGCCCACAATGCGGCCTGGAGGACGGTCCGGCGGAAGAGCCATTGACTCCACCACGAGACGGGCTTCACGGAGCTGTGCCGGCTTGACCTCGAGCGGCTTCTTCTTGGCGGCCATGATCCCCTTGAGCGATGCAAGTCGAGGCCGGGCTATTCCCTCATCGATGGTGAGCACCGCGGGCAAGGTGAACTGCATCGTCTCCGCGCTGCCCTCCAGCTCGCGCCGGGCGGTGCCGCGTCCATCGGCAATCTCCAGCTGCGAAATGGAGGTGATGCAGGGAAGATCGAGCAGCTCGGCTGTCATAGGACCGACCGTGCCATTTCCGGTATCCGTGGCGACCCGACCGAAGAGAATCAGATCGTACCCGCCATCAGTCAGCTCAGCTGCCAGTGCACCCGCAATGGAGAATCCATCGAACGGCACTTGTTCGGCCTTCAGCTGGACCCCACGAGCCGCACCCATCGCCAGACCTTTCCGTAGCGTCTCCTGGGAACCGTCCGGCCCCACCGTAATGACCACAACTTCGCCCCCGTGCTTCTCGACCAGCTGGAGACCCACCTCGAGCGCATAGCCGTCGAAGTCCCCCATCTCATACTTGAGCCCCGCCGGATCGAGCGACTTCTTGTCCGCCGCTAGCGAGAAGCGCATCTCCATGTCTGGAACTCGCTTGATACACACAGCAACTTTCACAATGACTCCCGGTTCTGGAACCCTACATCGGCCGCGGCAAAGCTAGCCCACTGAAAGACCGGAACGCAACGAGGCCACCCCGAGAGGTGGCCTGTTGGCTGCGCAACACCGGACTACGCCTCTGATCCGTTCGACTTTCTGCGATCGGGCATTCCTGGGCGGTCGACCCGCCGCCGGTCGCGGGCGGAGCGCTCGATCCAGGAGCTATTCAACGGAGACGCCGACATCCCCGTTCCGCTGTTCTGGGCCGTTCTGCTCGCCACCTCTGCAGCCCGCTGAAGCTTCGGTGCGGCCTGTTGAGCGTTACGGCCCATAGTTTCGAGCATCTGCGCCGCGCGATCGCGGCCCCCAAGTCCAAAGGCCAAACCGAAGGCGATACTGAAGGCCCCCACGATCCCGATGAGGAGCGTGTTGATGAGAGTCGTCGCGATCCCCAGCTGATTCACTGCCACAACGATGGCGAAACCCCAGACAGCAACCTTGGTGACCGTTGCCAGCATGTCTGGATTGCTGAAGCCCGCCTGTGCGGTCGTGCCGCGTACCAACTGAGAGAGAGCGTTTGCCGCCAAGCCGCCGATGACGAGCACTACCAGGGCCACCACGAGGTTGGGGAGCCAGAGCAGCAATTGCTGAAGCACGTTCGAAACCGCAGGGAGACCCAGCGTGTCGAATGCCACAACCAGCGTGATGAGACGAACAAACCACTTGACGATGTTCGCGATCACGCCGGAGGAGTCATCTCTCACACCCATCTTCTGCACGAAATCCGCGAAACCGGATCGTCGGGCCAGGTCGTTGAATTTCACGGCGTGCAGCAGTGCCTGTACTCCTCGTGCGAACAGGGAGGAAATAATCCAGCCGACGATAAGAACGACTGCGAACCCGAGGATGCGCGGGATCGCGGATAAAAACGTATTGAGTGCGCCGGCGAGCGATGCCCTGAAGGCATCTCCTGCATCGCGAACGGGGACTGCTACGGCTGTACCCTGCATATTGCCTCCACCACGGTTCTAGGATGTGTTCAGGCCTCCACAGGATGGCGGCGCATGGTTCATGGCTCTGTGACTGCGGTCACGAGGTTAGAAGGTGAGACCGAGCGTGATGGGCAGGTAGATAGCCGTACCGCCATACACGCGCACTTCGAGCAGGATTCGACGAGTGCCCCACCGGACGGCGCCACCGGCACCGAGAAGAATGTGATACCGACGGCCGGGCCGGCAGCTATCGTGAAGTGGCGGCCCCACTGGGCCGAACTGCTGCTGGGCAAGAGTAAGCTGCTGAGGATCAATACGGTGGACACGTGCAGGTACATCACGCCGGTCCTGGAGGTAGGATGGCACTAGGCTATCGTCCGCTCGTGACGGCGTCAAGCAGATGTCAGATGGTCAGCCTCCGAAAGACCGGCGAATCACCAGCTTGAACGATCTGGCATTCATGGGAGTGAGGAACCGTTCGAGCGCACCGGTCTGCCGGTTCTCGTTGAAGGTTCCGAATATTGCCGACTGACTGTTGAAGGCATTGGTCACCACGGCGGACAATTCCCAGTTCGCGCGGCTGAATCCGGCTCGAAGGTTCGCGGCGATGTACTCCCCCAAGCGAGACGTTTCGTTGGCCTCGTCACCACGCAGCCATTGTTCGCCGGCATATCGCACGTCGGCGCCGAAACGGAGACCGATCGGCAACGATAGGAGGCCGCCGAGTTTTATCTGATGGTCGGGTACCAGGGGAAGCTGGTCTCCCGGCTGGACGTTGTTCTCGCCCGAGAGCGGGACACCTACGAAGGCGTCGTCGGCTCTGATGCTGAAGATTTCAGCCGCGGTTCGGAATGTCGCACGAGTGTAGGCGTAATTCGCGTAGAGCGACAGCTGTTCATCGGGGATAACCTGGAGGCCTAGCTCCACTCCTTCTCGCCGCGTGGTCCCAATATTGTCGAAGTAGCCCTCGAACACAGCAGCTTCGGACTGGATGAAGGAGATGTCGTCGCGAACGTTGGTCCGGTAGAGCGACGCATTGATGATCGCGGGTCCGCGCACGACCTGCCCGCCGACTTCGAACGTCGTTGCCACGACGGGATCCAGCGGGGGATCGTCTCCCAAGGCAAATGGCAGCGGACAGGCCGCTGTCTCGTCAGCACACGCCAGCTCGAGCACGGCTGGAGCGCGAAAGCTTTGGCCGACCGACCCATAGAGCGAGGCACCCTGGCCCAGATCGAGGCTTACGCCTCCCCGAGGACTCAAGCGGCTGAAGCTGTTGGTAGTGTCGGCGGTTGGATCGAGCACATCCTGAAACGGGATGTGGATGTAGTCGTAGCGGAACCCACCCGAGAAGGTGACCTCGTCTATTCGCAGATCGGCGAGTGCGTAGCCTGCCACATCGTAGCTGGGACTTCGGACGTCGGTATTCAGCGTGGCGTCACCGGGATCCACCGGGTTTTCCTCGATCAGCTGGATGTGCACCCGGTTTGACGCCGCGTCCGCCCCCAGTCGCAGAGAGAAACTGCCGTTCGGCCGGGGCGTGGTCCACCGCCAGTCGATGTTGCCCCCCAAGGTTCGGTTGGCGGTAAAGGACCTGACATTGTTGTCCGGCGCCTGGTTGACGTTGAAGCGCTCGGCTCGACTGCGGCGGACGTAGGTCGTGAATGTCGCGCGGCTGTTTCCCAGCGGAGCGTAGCCGGAGACCGATGCCTGAAGCTGATTGAGATCTTCGAAGTCACCCACCGTGAAGTTGGCGCGTGGAGTCGTCTGGAAGATGCTTTCGGGCAGAGACCCGGCAGTCTCCGCGCGCGACTCCGCGCCGAATGCCTGAAAGCTTATGCCCCGAACCGGCCCGCGGCGCCCGACATTGAAAAAGGCATTCAGGTTCTCGGCGCCCGTCGCCTCACGCCACCCATCCTCGTTCTCGTAGCCACCGGCCACGTAGTAGTCCCACCGGCCACGAGTCACACCGCCGACGGAGGCCTCTGCGGAGTAGGAGCCAAACGAGCCCCCAGATGCCTCGACTTCGGCGTCGAGTGGCCCGCTGCCTCGCCGGGTAATGAGGTTCACTGCACCACCGAGTGAGTTCGGACCCAGTAGAGATCCTGACCCGCTGAGCAGCTCAACTCGCTGCACATGCTCCATGGGAAGCAAATCGAAGTTCACTTCCGCCGCATCCGGCTCATTCTGGCGCACTCCATCCAGGAAGACGGAGATTCCGGGAGGTAATCCGACCACCGGTCCCGCACTGAACCCGCGACTGCTGAGGTTGGACTTGAACGGGCTTCCGAGATCATCGTACAGAGAGATGCCCGCCTGCGCGGCGAGGGCGTCGGCCAGGAGCCTCGGCTCCCAGGCGTCGATGGCCTCTCCGGTGACCGTGGAGATCCGTGCAGGAATCCCCGAGCCAATGCTGGGCCCAGCCGTCGGTGCGATCGAGCTGGTTACCTCGATGGTCTCGAGCGTGGTGACTCGGGTGGTATCACGGGAAGTGGAATCAACTTGCTGGGCCGCGAGCGGCACCGTGCACAGCGTCACCCCCGCTAATCCCGCACGCAGAGCGCCTCTGACCATCAAGCCTCCGCGCGAAGCAGACGCCACTGGATGAAACGGCAGAATGACACGTTCGAACTGGTTCCGGGTGTTGAAATGGTAGGAGACCTGACGGCGCCGGGCCATCGTGCCTTGATACGGCGAGCGGCCCGGCGAGGTAGAAACAGCTGCAACGTTTCGATATTTAGAGTTCTATTGGCGCCCCACATCCGCAACCGGCCGGGCCTCATTGCCCTCGAGCCAGCCGATGATTTTCTCCTTGACTGCCGAGGCGCCCTCGCCAGGGTTGGCGGCAAAGCTGGTGACCGGCGATCCATCACGAAGCACCTGCCAGCTTGTGGCGGGTTGCCCGTCGCCAGCACCGCTTCGCACCGCGTCGTATTCCTTGCCCTGCCAGAACACCGTCACACGATCCGCCATCATGTCGCCCCCGTTGAGGTACCACCTTCAGGGTGCCTCTCTCAGGCGGGAATGGCGGTGACGAATATCACGTGTAGGCGCTGAGGCCGGTGATGGCTTGACCCACGATGAGCGAATGCATGTCGTGGGTTCCCTCATAGGTGTACACCGATTCGAGATTGGCCATGTGCCGCATGGAGTGGTACTCGGCGAGAATCCCATTGGCGCCGAGCAGCCGGCGTGCTTCCCGGGCGATGTCGCACGCAATGTTCACGTTGTTGCGCTTGCAGAGGGAGACCTGGTCCGGCGTAAACGTCCCAGAGTCCTTCAGCCGCCCGAGCTGGAGGGTCATGAACTGCGCCTTGGTGATCTCGGTGAGCATGTCCGTGAGCCGAACCTGCTGGATCTGGGTGGCGGCAATGGGCTTGTCGAACATGACGCGGTTCCCCGCGTAACGCAGCGCCTCGTCGTAACACGCCATGGCGGCGCCTATCGCTCCCCAGGCAATTCCGTAGCGCGCCTGCGTCAGGCACATCAGCGGGCTCTTGAGGCCAGCCGACTTGGGGAGAATTGCGTCTTTCGGAAGGTGGACGTCCTGCAGGTGAATCTCACTCGTGTCCGAGGCTCGAAGCGACAGCTTGCCTTTCTGGTCCTTTGCCGCGTAGCCCTTGGTGTCGGTCGGCACGATGAAGCCACGGATCGATTTGGGATCCTTCACCTCACCGGTCTTGGCCCAGATGATCGAGACGGTGGCCTGAGACCCGTTGGTGATCCACATCTTCGTACCGTTGAGAACCCATCCGTCCTTCGTCTCGCGGGCGGTGGTGATCATGCCGCCGGGGTTGGATCCGTAATCCGGCTCGGTCAGACCGAAGCAGCCGATCTCCTGACCCGATGCGAGCAGCGGCAGCCATTTCTTCTTCTGATCATCGGAGCCGAAGGCATAGATCGGATACATCACCAGCGCACCCTGAACCGACGCGAAGGAACGAATTCCGCTGTCGCCCCGTTCCAGCTCCTGCATGATGAGGCCGTAGGCCACGTTGTTGAGACCCGCACATCCGTACTCCTCGGGCAGATTGGCCCCGAAGAGACCCAGCTCGGCCATGCCCGGAATCAGCTGCTTGGGAAACTTCCCTTCTATGTAGGCCTGCCCGATGACGGGAATGAGATTCTCGTCCACCCAGGTTCGGACGGTATCGCGCACCGCGCGTTCGTCCTCCGTCAGGAGCGAGTCGAGATTGAGGAAGTCGACGCCAGTGAACTGAGAAACAGCGATCCCGGTTGCCATCAGGTGCCTCTATTTAAGGTCTGAACGTCAGCGGGTGAAATATAACTCCGAGCCTCCGACCGCCTCCGCGCGGCTCAGGAGCCAGTACACAGATCGGCCCAGGTTAACCGCTTGCCTGCATGCCCGCTCAGCGCCCTTTTCGCAGCCGGTATCACACCTACCTCCCTTGCCTTCGCACGGAAAGTTCTGCCATGATCGATTCGCAGCCCGCTTTCCGCCTGCCACTGATGCACCATCTCGTGCAGCATCGTGTGCTCGATCTCGGGCCACGGGTGTCGGGCCAGGTGCCGCCGACTGATCGTGATCTCCAGCGGTTTGCCGGAGCGGATCTCCACCGCCAGCTCACCGAGCCGCGTGCGCATGCGGCTCGACAGCCGGATTGGAATTTCGCCCAGCGCTGCACCGAAATGCTCCGCATTCAGCTGATGATGAAGGGTGACCAGCCGGTGCAGCAGCAGCACGTCTCCGGGTCGGGGCCGCTCTCGTGAGCAGGGACGAAGACGGGCCGGGGCATGTTCCTCTACCGGAAACGCCAGGAACTCCCGCTCGGCGGCTCGCCTGAGTACTCGGGGGACGCGAGGATTCAAAAATCTGAGTATAGCGCGAAGCACCCGGTCGGGAGCCGCTGTGTACCCCTGATGGAGCCGCAGGATGCCGCTGCGAGTAAAGCTCAACATCACGGTTCTGTTGTTATGGCAGACCACGCTCGTACCCTCTCGCAACCCCAGCAGAAGCAGGCGACTCTGAAGAACCGGATCTGCCCCGCTGTCCCGCTGCCCCGCTGCCGTCACAGACCCTGATCTCCACCTGCGATCGACACCGCCACCTTCGGCACCCCTTGCCGGGCAAACGAGTACGTGTTCGAAGGCAGGAAGTGCCGATTGGCCGAGTCCCAGCGGAAGTGCTGGATGTGAACAGCCTGGGCATCGATCCTCACCAGGTTGAACACCGACGGACGTCCGCCACGCACCCGGAGGCTGTGTGTGCCTGACGTGCTGACCGCCAGTGCGCCCTGGATCTGGCCGGCGCCTTCCTGATGATCGTGGCCACACAGAATCACGTCGGCGCCGGTGGCCAGGAGTCGCTTGTGGACAGAGCGCCAGCGCGCCAGCCCCATGCGGCGCGACAGACCCCCCGCCAGCACGTTGTGATGGAAAGTGAGGACGCGAGCGGTTCCCGGTGCCGTCGCCTCGAAAATTTTCTGAACCCGGTCGGTCTCCGAGCGCGGAATATGGCCCTTCACGGCCAGGTCTCGGAGCCTCCACGTCAGAGACCCGAACGCAATGCCGTAGCTGCTCAACGCCCCAGCGATGACGGCGCCGGGAATTTCCAGCACGGGGCGGAGATGATCGAAATACAGGTTGTACTTGGCGTACTTGCGCTTTTCACCGAAGAGCCCGAGCGGGCTTTTCCACCACTCGATATCGTGGTTGCCCGGCACCACGATCGGAGGCGAAGTCAGGCGCACCCGCTTGACGAACAGGTGCGCCGCCTGAAACTCACCGTGTCGGGCCCGCTGAGTGAGATCACCCGAGACCACGACAGCGGACGGCTTCAGGGTAGGGAGAAAGTTGTCGAGCGCCTCGATCTGTTTGAGGTCCGCATATCCTCCAAAGTGAAGGTCGGAGAGGTGGACGATCGTGATGTCAGAGTTCGTCACCAGATCACTCGGATCCGGTATGTCAGCGTGCTTTCACCACCGGCCGGGACTCGCACCCGAAACCGCGAGATCGTGGATGAGACCTTTTCCGCCGGAACCGAACTGGAAACCACGCTCCACTCGCCGGCGCGCTCCTCCTGCACCAGCACCGTAACAGCGCTGTCGGTCGCATTCTTGAGTGTGACCTTGTAGTCGGCGGTCGCAACCGTGTGCACACCGCGGGTTCTGGTACTGTCGCGTCGAGTGACGTAGCTCGTTTGCACTCGCTTGGCCGTGATGTCGAAGGCAGTACCGGCGTTCAGCTTGACGTCGTTGCCCGCGGGTGTGTGGTCGACCGAGGCCTCTCCCACCAGCTGGAGCCCCCCGGCGCTATCCGGCTGGTACAGCCGTGCAATTCCGCCCGGCAGCGGCCGGTCACCGAAGTCGGTCTTTCTCGGTCGCGTGAGCGTGTACTCCACCTCAACTGGTGGCTGGGTCTCTTCTCCCTGCTGCGGAAGGAAGCCCCAGTACGGCACATCTCCGTGGACGATGTAGTTCCTCTCGTACTTGACTTGGGCCGGCTGAAACAGGGCGACCGACGTGGTCAGGCCCGGCAGCAGTGTGGTCCGGCCACCCAGACTGTACAGGTGGAATTCGCCAACCCGCTGCTCGCCCGCGAACTGATCGGCGACGGCAGCTTGCGCCGCCTCCATCCTCATCTCACGCATCAAAGGCTGCGGTGGCCTCTTCTGCTGCGCCTGCCCCACCTCACCCGCCAGGAGGTGAATCTCCGCGTCCTCGGCCCGGAGCGACTGGGATGTGAGGACGGCCATGCCGGTGACCCGCGCGTCGGCTCGGCCCACCACCACCTGATAGCTCGCCTGCCAGGAAGCCCCAGCCGTGAAGTAGCCCAGCCGGAGCTTGTCCAGTCCCTGCGAGCTTCGGACTGAGAGATTCGCGGTGGGCTCCGCCACGACGACGTCAGGCGGATATAGTGGGATCCCCGGTTGGGTGAAGCTGATGCGGCCATCGGGTAGCTGCAGCCTGAGCGGATCGACACCCAGGACCAGGGCGCTGACAGTATCGACGGCGCCCGCCGGACCGGGAGGCAAACGGAAGACGAGACGCTTTCCGACCGAGCGCCTCAACGCGCTGCCCTCATCAACGGCCCCATCATAGCGGACGCCCATCAGCGTGACTGTCGAATCGAGCGAAAACACTGTCGCCGGATCCAGCGCGCCCAGCGTCAAGCGCTGCACCGAAGACCCCCGCGGAACGCCTACCGAAAGGGTTCGCCGCATCAGCACCCGGCCGTCGTTGTAGATGGTGAGGGAGGTCTGCGCATGGGCAGCGGGGCGGATGGGCAGCGGGGCAGTGACAGCAACAAGCCCCGTTATAGCACCCAGGAACCACTTGCGCGAGCTTCTTCTGCCCCGCTGTCTCGCTGCCCCGCTCACTGCGGCCCCGCTGCCCCGCTGCCCCGCTTCTGTTGCCGTCATTTCAGATACTCCATCGCCACTCGGGTGACGATTCGACGAACGATGATGTAGGTGGCCAGCGCCGCGATAGCCGCGTACATCCGGGCAGTCGGGTCGGCTGGAACTCGGAGGGCAACGTACAAAGCCATCAGCACGGTTGCCGCGATGGAGATGCGGTGCCCCAGACGACTTGCACGCGTCTCCCGCTCTGCACGGCAGGCTGGGCACAGCTCACCCCAGGGCAGACCGGACAGACGGCGGCCACACTTGGCGCAGGGAACCTCAGGCAGCCCGCTGGGCGACAGCATTGCCGAATTCCGAGGTAGTGGCGGTGCCGCCGAGGTCACGGGTGCGGATGTGGTCCCGAACGATCGTCAACGAAATCGCCTCGCGGATTCGCTGGGCCCGGTCCAGCTCCCCGATGTGGTCCAGCATCATCGCGGCAGCAAGCATCTGGGCCGATGGGTTGGCGACTCCCTTTCCCGCTATGTCGGGGGCGCTCCCGTGCACCGCCTCGAATATCGCCGCCTTGGTTCCGATATTGGCCCCGGGTGCCAGGCCTAACCCGCCCACCAGCCCCGAGACTTCATCACTCAGGATGTCACCGAACATGTTGGTGGTGACCATCACGTCGAACTGCTCCGGCCGGAGCACCAGCTGCATGGCGGTGTTGTCCACGATCATGTCGTTCGATTCGACTCTTCCAGCATACTCCTGAGCCACGGCACGGCCCACTTCGAGGAACAGTCCGCTCACCATCTTGAGGATGTTGGCCTTGTGTACGATGGTGACTTTGTGGCGGCCATGCTTGAGTGCGTACTCGAAGGCGTAGCGAACGATTCGTTCGCAGCCGGTGCGGGTAACAATCGCGAGGGACTCCCCTACGGCACGGGGATCATCTCCTATGGCGACGAAATGCTCGACCCCGATGTACAGGCCCTCCAGATTCTCCCGGACCAGCACGATGTCCACGTTCTCGAAGCGGCCACCGGGGATTATGGTGCGCGCCGGACGCACGTTGGCGTACAGCTCGAACTCTTTCCTGAGACCCACGTTCACAGAGCGGAAGCCGGTACCCACCGGCGTGGTGAGCGGCCCCTTGAGAGCGAGCGAATTCTTCCGGATACTCTCGACCGTCGCGTCGGGCAGCGGCGTACCTGTCGCATCGACGGCCGCCATACCGGCGAGCTCCTCGTCCCAATTGAAGCGAAGACCGGTGGCTTCCAGAACCTTGACTGTCTCAGCCGTGATTTCGGGACCGATGCCATCTCCCGGAATCAACGTGACGTCGTAGGTCATTGGCCGCCGCTGACGGGGAGCACGGCGGCAATTGCGGCGTTCACTGCCTCATTGGGAGTCTTGCCGCGGCCGAGCGCCACGGAGCGCCACATCACCTTGCCGCTGCGGGCGTCGGCCAGCACCAGCGTTAAGTCGGCGCGGATCCTCCCCTCGGTCTCGGGGCCGAAGCCGAGCGATGCCGGTACCAGCGCGATGCGGCCCCCAGCCACCGCCATCAGGCTCCGCAACGAAGAGCGAAGTGGATCTGGAACGACATCGACCTTGGGCCCCCGGAGCACCGCCTGGCCCATCTGATCGGGATCCGCGAGATAGCCCGCTGAACGCCGTGCCATCTTGCGGAGCTCGCGGGGGGGAACCCAGGTCACTTCGGGCGCTCGGTTCGCCAGGCCTTCGCTGATGAGCGAGTCAACCTGCTCGAGGGCGACTCGTCGCTCGCGGTAGGAGGCGTATGCCGAATCGCCCTGGAGTGAGGGATCGGCGACGACGAGCGTCATCGGAAGAATCGCGACGGTCTGCCCGGTGAGGTGCGACGTCGGCAGAATGGCGGTCGGTGGATCGACCGCCGTCGCGGCAGCGGCAGGTTCTCGGCGGCTACCGCCGCACGCCGGAACCGCCAGCGCCAGGAGCAGCGCCAGCCGCATCAGGTGGAACCGAATTGTGGGTGATTGCATGGAAGAAGAGTAAACAATAAACGTGAACAGTGAACAGTGAACGGGACCTTCTCGTTCACTGACTGTTTCACTTTTTACGGTTCACGTTAGACTCTTTTTTCGGTTCACGCTTCACTCTAGGGAAAGCCCTCCATCCACCACGATGGTCTGGCCGGTGATGTGTCGCGCCGAATCGGAACAGAGAAACGAGATGACGTGGGCAACGTCGTCAGGCTCGGCTACGCGACCGAGGACCGAGCTCTTCTGGGCTCGCTCGATCACCTCGGATGGCAACATGCCCATCCGTTCGGTTCGGATGAATCCGGGCGCCACCGCGTTCACATTGACGTTGGCCGGGCCCAGCTCCACCGCAGCAGCCCGTGTCAGCCCGAGTAGCGCCGCCTTGCTCGCCGCATAGTTCGCCACCCCGAAACCCGGGCGCTCGGCCTGGTGCGCGCTGACGCTGACGATCTTTCCGTAGTGCTGGCCCCGGAAGATCGGCGCCACTGCCCGGATACAGTTGAAGGCGCCGGTCACGTTTGTTTCCAGGACCTCGGACCACGCCGCGGCGGATAGCCGCCATAGGGCGCCATCGTTGGCGATGCCCGCATTGTTGATGAGGAAATGAACCCCGCCCAGCTTCTGCTTCGCCTCGGCGACGAACTGCTCGACCGCATCTCGATCGCGCACGTCACACCGGCGGGCGTAGACCTCCACGCCCATGGCGCTGAGGGTGGTTTCAGTGAGTAGCGCTTGCTCCGTAACGTCCCGGCCGGGCAGGTTCACGAAGCAGAATGCCACGTGACAGCCGAGCCGGCCGAACTCCAGGGCGATGTGTCGCCCGAGTCCGGTGGCCCCGCCGGTCACGATCACCACCTTGCCACGCCAGCCTTTGCCGATGGGTTGCGGGCGGGGGTCTTCGAGGGCGGTCCCGCTCGCCTCCGGCGCCTCATGTTCCCAGGAGGGCCGATGGCCGAAGCCGAAGGATGGCAAGGGCATGGAGTCCGAAGCTACGAGGCATTTCGGGCGAGAGCAAGGATAGTTATAGGTTATCCATGCTCATGAAACGACTGGGATGGCTGCTGGTCGCCGTCATTGGGGCGGCGGCGTGGGCAGTGCTCGCCCTCCACCGAGGCGAGACCATCAATGCCGCCTGGGTCGTCTTGGCCGCCGTCGGGACCTACCTCCTCGCCTACCGATTCTACAGCCGATTTCTGGCAGTCCGGGTGCTGGGCCTCAACGACCGGCGCGCCACGCCCGCCGAACGTCTGGCGAACGGCCGGGATTTTGTCCCCACATCGCGCTGGGTGCTGTTCGGGCACCACTTCGCCGCCATCGCTGGAGCCGGCCCTCTCGTGGGGCCTGTCCTGGCCGCCCAGTTTGGTTACCTGCCCGGAACGATCTGGCTGGTGTTCGGCGTGGTCCTGGGCGGAGCGGTGCAGGACTTCATCATTCTGTTCGGATCGATGCGTCGCGACGGGAAATCCCTGGGGCAGATGGCCAAGGAGGAGACCGGCGCAGTCACTGGCCTGCTCGCCATGGTAGCCGTCCTCGCCATCATGGTCATCCTGCTGGCCGTGCTCGCGCTGGTGGTGGTGAACGCCTTGAAAGACAGTCCTTGGGGCGTGTTTACCATCCTGTGCACCATTCCAATCGCAGTGCTGATGGGCTTCTGGATGAAGGCGTGGCGTCCGGGTCGAACGCTGGAGGCCTCCGCGTTCGGCGTGGTGCTGCTGCTCATGGCCCTGGTCGGCGGACGATATGTGGCCGAGTCGCCGGCCATAGCCCCGTACTTCACGTACTCAGGTCTGACGATCGCCTACGGAATGATCGCCTACGGTTTTCTCGCCAGCGTGTTGCCGGTCTGGATGCTGCTCTGCCCGAGAGACTACCTGTCCACCTTCATGAAGATCGGCACCATTCTCCTCCTGGCGCTCGGCATCCTCCTGGTGCTGCCGCCGCTGAAGCTTCCCGCGGTCACCGGCTTCATCGATGGGACCGGGCCGGTCTTCGCGGGCAAGCTGTTCCCATTCGCGTTCATCACCATCGCCTGCGGAGCTATCAGCGGCTTTCACGCGCTGGTCGCATCGGGAACCACCCCGAAGATGCTGATGAAAGAGAGCGATTCCCGCTTGATAGGGTACGGCGGAATGCTGATGGAGTCGTTCGTTGCCGTAATGGCGCTCTGCGCTGCCGCGCTACTCGACCCCGGTATCTACTTCGCAATCAACGCTCCCCTGACCACCCTGGGGGGGAACGTCCAATCAGCGGCAGAGGTGATTCGCGGCTGGGGCTTCACAGTGACGCCCGGGCAGATAGATGCCCTCGCTGCGTCCGTGGGGGAGAAGAGTCTCCTCGGCCGCACCGGAGGAGCACCGTCGTTGGCCGTCGGTATGGCGCACATCTTCAGCAGCGCATTCGGGCAAGGTCTTATGGCGCTGTGGTACCACTTCGCCATCATGTTCGAGGCGCTGTTCATTCTCACCACCGTCGATACCGGAACTCGGGTCGGCCGCTTCATGCTCCAGGAGCTTGCCGGCCAGGTCTGGCGTCCACTCGGCCGGACCTCCTGGTATCCCAGTACCGTGCTCGCCTCCGCGCTGGTGGTCGCAGGTTGGGGCTACTTCCTGGTGCAAGGCGTCCTGGATCCACTGGGTGGTATCAACTCTCTGTGGCCGCTGTTCGGCATCAGCAACCAGCTCCTGGCTGCAGTCGCCCTCTGCGTCGGCACCACTTTGATCATCAAGAGCGGGAAGGCCCGCTTTGCCTGGGTGACCCTGCTCCCGCTCACGTGGCTCCTGGCAGCAACGCTCACGGCCGGCTGGCAAAAGGTTTTCGCCGACGATCCGCGTCTGGGTTTTCTGGCACACGCGGCATCGGTTGTGGATCAGCTCGCCAGCGGAGCTGTACCCGACGCGATCGGCACCCGACTGATCTTCAACGACCGACTGGATGCCGTCGTGACGATCCTCTTCATGGTGATCACAGTCCTGGTGGTGCTCTCCTCCGCCCGGGAGTGGGTGCTCATCCTGACGCGACGAAAGCCCGCGCAGGCAAAGGAGACACCTTTCGTCGAGACCGCCTATGCTGGGTAGGGGGGCAGCGGGGCAGCGGGGCCGCGGGGCGGTGCTCGAACGGCTCGCCTCGTTTGTTCGTGCGATTTCCGGAATGCCCGACTACCGCGCCTACGTGGAGCATCTGCGTCGATGTCATCCCGAAAGGGTCATTCCGAGCCAGCGGGAGTATTATGCCGAGTACGTGCGCTCGAAATACGGCGACGGCTCGACGCGCTGCTGCTGACCCGCTGACCCGCTCCCCGCTGCCTGTGTTGCCGACCTGTTACGCGAACGTCTCTATTCCACGCGAGAACGATTCACATTGACACCTGCCGGCCGCCGCCGGACATTCAGCCGGCAACCCTGTCACTCCAAGCCGCTGTTGCGAAAGCGAGAAAACATGAAGGACCATCTGGCGAACCATGGACATGTTGTTCTGAGACTTCTTCTGATCGGCAGCGTTGCGGGCGCGATATCCTGTGGTGACGATCAGACGTCGGTGCCCACCGACGGAACGATCGAAATCGTGACGAACACGGAGGGGATCGACTTCGACCCGGACGGCTATCTATGGTCGGTCAACAGCAGCCAGGGCCAGCCGATTGGTCACCAGGAGACGGTGTTCGTTCCCGCCCTGGAACCGGGTGACTACACCGTCACGCTCAGCGGGATAGCCGAGAATTGTACCCTGCCCGCAGAAGCCAACCCGCAAACCACAACCGTGACACCGAGTGACACGGTCGAGGTCCGGTTCGACGTGACTTGCGATCTGCTGTCGCCGCCTGATGACGGTGGTGGAAACCCTGCTCTCCGCGGCCTGCAAGACAGGTAGTCGATCAGTGCGGCGGGAGCTCGGCGATCCACGCTGACAGCCATTTGCCGGTCCGGGATATGACGCTCGAGCTGTCATTCGCAAGGAAGTCGTAGCCGCCTCTCGCCAGAGTAGAATCGGCATACGTTTTTTGTGCTCGCGCCCGTGATCTTGCCTCCAGGAGTGCCATCATGGCTCCTCTGGTTCCGACCCAGAGGAGCCCGTCTGATGCGCGGATCGCATAGCGCTTCGGTATCCCGAAGCTGTCCGGCACGACATACACCCGCGCCAGTAGCGGAATGATTTTCGGATCGGTGAAGTAGGAGAGAAGAGTCAGGTAGCGGACTCTGAACTCCTCGGTATCGGCGGAGCGAAACCGGGACACTATCGAGTCGAGCGCCCCCGCCCCCAGGCGGCCGAGTACCCAGGCATCGCCATGATTGTATTTGCGGCTCGGAATTCGGCTGAGAATATCCGCCAGAACCGTTGCATCGCCCTCCACCCCGCGCCGGCGCTCGAGTACGATGGCCTGAAGAGACGGCTCCAGATCCTCAGGCTTGAGCCCCGGATCGCTGGGAAACGGCATCCCTTCCCCGCTCTCGAGCAAGCGCAGCATTCGCGCGGCGCTGTCGGCGTACGCGGCGCTCCTCAGCTCCGCCAACCTGGTGAGTGACAGCAGCGCTGCATTCCAGTCTCCCTGCCCATCGATGGTTCGCCCCAGCTGACGCCACAGCGGCCCTGGAGCTTTGGCGCGAAGGATGGTTTTCACCGAATCGGCCGCAGGCGTTCCGTTGCGCAGCCCCTCATGCAGCTCGGAGTAGGTGGCGCGTCCGGGCACTCCAACCCGTACCTGGACCTGGGCACCCGTGACCCCGGGGATGGACAGCAGCACTACCAGCGCAGCGGCAACAGTGGTTTTCATCGAGCTATCGGCCCTCGTCGGGTGGAGAAATCGTGAGCCATGCAGCAACGGCAAGTCCCATTCCGGCTGCCGAGCCCCAGAGAGCGGTCCGGGCACCCCCCGATTGATACAGCGCACCGAAAATCACACCGGCCGGCAACGCGGCGGCGCCCACGACTGCGTGATACGATCCAAACGCTCGGCCGACTCGTCGCCGTCGCCAGCCGCGCAACGACCGCTCGCTCCCCGGACTCGGTCAATCCTGCTACAAGGCCAAACACCAGGAAGAGCAGGACGGCGTGGACCGGCCTGACGGGAGTTCCGAAAAGCCAGCGCGACCACAGCGAACAACACACCGCCCGCCGCTACCACTCGGCGTGGTCCGAGATGATCGGAGAGCCAGCCGCCCGGATATGAGCTCAGGCTCCGAACCACGTGGAGCCCACCCCACACCAACGGGTATCGCGGCCACGGCCACGCCCCGGTCCTGCAGCCGCAGAATCAGCAGAGCTTCGGGCAGACGAAAGAATGTCAGCGCGGTGAGAGCGAGAACCGGGAGGCCAGAAGCGGACGCCGGACGCCAGACGCCGGAGTCAGCTGCAGTCGCGATGGGGTCTCGACTGGGAGTCGTCTGGCGTGGCTGGCGTCTGGCGTCTGAGGCTCCGACTGGCGACTCCCCTCAACACCACGGCCAACACCACGAACGCAATCACCCCTGGCACCACGCTCCAGCCGATCACGCTGCGCACATCAGTGCCCCGGCTCAGCAGCCACCATGCGGCGACCGATCCCAGGACGGCACCGAAGTGGTCGGCGGCCCGATGGAAGCCGAAGGCTCGGCCCCGGGCCGCGGGAGCGGTGATTTCTGCGATCATCGCATCACGGGGAGGGGTTCGAACACCTTTGCCGATACGGTCCACAACCCGCAGTCCCACGACCTGAAGCGCCGAAGTGGCACCGGAAATCAGGGGCCGCACCAGAACTGCGAGTGCGTACCCCCAGAGTATGAGCGGTTTCTGCCATCCCGGCCGGTCCGCCAGCCGGCCGCTGACCCACTTCACCAGCGAAGCCGTCAGCTCAGCAGCTCCGTCCAGGATGCCGAGCGCCAGGGGGCCGCCGCCCAGCGTTCGGGTGATAAACGCGGGCAGAAGCGGATACACCATTTCACTGGCGACATCATTGAACAGCGAGACGACCGACAGCCCTTTGACTGTAGGAGGCACTGCCCCGGGTGCCCTGTCCCCGCGCAAGGTCATGGGGTGCTCGCGGCAGGAGCAAACACCTCCAGCGCACCGGCACATACTCGGAAGCGAGCCGGAGTATTCCCCCAGATCTCACCATCCACATTGATCTCCCGGGGCACCACGGTAGTGATCTCGAATTCGGTGGATCGGAGCGCCTCAACCGAGTCCTTGCTGCCATGCCTCCCGCGCTTGAGCGACGGCGCCAAGGCCAATATCTCGAGCCAATGGCGCACCTCGAGCGAGTACAGATCGAGACGAGCATCGTCGATTTTCGCATCGGCCGCGACAGGAAGCGTGCTGCCGTAGTACCGGCCGTTCCCGACCACGATCTGTACCGTGCGGCTGTGCCGGCTTCCTCCCGGCCACGAGATGTCGGCGTGGAAGGCACGGGTCCGGGTAAGGGCCCGTACCGCAGCGACCCCGTATGCCAGTGGTCCCCAGCGTTGTTTGGTTTTGCCGGTGAGCTCCTCGGTGATCTGCACGCTGAGCCCTATGCTGGCGGTGGTAAAGAAGTACCTGTCGTTCACGCGCCCCAGGTCGATCCGGCGACGTGGACCCCGCACCGCCACCTCGCAGGCCTCGGGAATCGTCAGGGGAATTTCCAGCGTCCGGGCCAGATTGTTGGCTGTGCCGAGCGGAATGACCGCGAGCGGCAGACCGGCCGGCACCAGTCCCTGTACAACCGCGTTCAAGGTGCCGTCGCCGCCCGCTACTACGACCCGGTCGATCTCCCCCCGGTGCCGCCGGATCAGCTCCGCCGAGTCCTGGTCCGCCCCGCCATCCTCAGCGACCAGCTCCAGACCGAGTCCCGCGAGCCGCCCCCGCACCTCCTGCGAGTGCTCCTTCCCTCGGCGGGAGTGGGGGTTCACGATGAATAACGCACGCGCGGTCATGCGGGAATGTAAGCCGCCTGGTCATGTATATTTTCTGCCCCATGCATGCCGAGTCCAGGTGGTTCCAGGAGTCGAATCTGTGGTCTACCCCGATCAGGGATCTGGGGCTCACCATCGAGGGCACCCGCCTGGAGCCGATTCTGGCCGAGTTCGAGGAAGAGCTTCGGAAGGCCGGAATCACTCGCGTTCGGCCACGCTGGTACCTCTCGACTGAGTGGGGGGTCCCCTTCGAGACGATCGCCATCGCCATCCCCTTCTACCTGGCTCGGCCCGACCTCACGGCACTGCATGCGGAGAAGGTCGGCCACATCGAGGGCTTCAACCGGGCCGACATACTGCGCTATCTGCGGCATGAGATGGGACACGTCGTCAACTATGCCTACCGCCTGTACGACGACGAGGAGTGGGTAAAACACTTCGGGTCCATAACCCAGCCGTATTCCGAGGAGTACAGTCCGGAGCCGTTCAGCCGCCGGTACGTTCGTCATCTCCCGGGCTGGTACGCGCAGAAGCACCCGGATGAGGACTGGGCGGAGACGTTCGCGGTCTGGATGACGCCGGGAATGGATTGGCGGACGGAGTATGGTGCCTGGCCGGTGGCCGCGGCCAAGCTCGCTTACGTGAACCGGACCATGGCCGCGCTTCGGCACCGGGATCCGGAGGTAACCAGCACCGACCTGGACGAGGATGTCGGGGAGATCGAATACTCGCTGGATCAGTATTACGGCCGGGACCCTGCTGGCGGCGGCGATCTGCCACCCGGACTGGATGGCGCACTACGCGCCATCTTCGACGATCTCACCGGAACCGACGGGCCCGCGCCGGTCACGACGCTCAAACCGGCGGCGGATCTCATCCGGCGACTCGAGCCGGAGATGATGGCGAACGTGTTCCGTTGGACCGGCCACTTTCCCGAACGCACCCGGGTCTTGCTTCGGTATCTGGCCGAGCGAGCGACCCGGCTCGAGCAGGGCTATCCCGCGCCGAGGGAGGACTCCGCCATCATTGCGCTTACCACCCTGGTAACCGGCCTGGCAATGAACCACGTGCAACGGGGCAGTTATTTACCGTAGCGCTCGAGCGTGAGATTCACGATTTTTTCGATCAGGCGGGGGTAGTCCATCCCCGCTGCGGCGGCCGACATGGCGAACTCGCTCGATTTCTCGAGGTAGCAGCTCGCGTTCACTTCCAGCACATAGATGTCGCCGGTATCGGTCAGCCGGAGATCCACTCTGCCATAATCGCGGACCCTGAGCGCGCGATACGCGTCCACAGCGACCTTCTGGAGCCGGGCCCGAAGCTCGTCCGGTAGATTGGCCATCACCGACTTGGTGCCCTTGAACTCCTTACTGCCTTCATCCCACTTCGCCTTGCTGTCCAGCACCTTCGGAACGCCCTCGGGAAAGCCGGTGAAGTCGACTTCCACCGGAGGCAGGGCCCTGGGCTGGCCGTTGCCCAGCACGCCGACATAGAACTCGCGACCTTCGATATACTCCTCCGCCAGAGCAGAGTCGTTCAGCTCTTTCCGGATGGCGGTGACCCGCTCCATCAGCGCTACCGCGTCGTGCACCAGCGATTTACCGCCGATGCCGAGTGAAGAATCGGAGCGGAGTGGCTTCACGAAGAGCGGCATCCGCAGGTTGCCGCCGGTTTCGAACGCCTGCTGCTTGGAGAATACGGCGAACCTCGGATACAGGATGCCGTCGAAGGCGAGCAACTTCTTGGTGAGACCCTTGTCCTGACTCAGGTAGAGCTCGCCCGGCCCGCTGCCGGTGTACTTGACGCCCAGCAGATCCAGGAGACCGGTAACCGGGATGTCTCCGAAGACGTTCTGTCCAAACATCTCCATCAGGTTGAACACCAGATCGGGTCTGCGGCGTGACAATCCCGCGATGAGACGCTTTACATCGCCGTGCACACCGAGGATGGATACCCGGTGTCCCAGGCTTCGGAGGGTCCGAGCCACCTGGGGCACGACCTGCTCGTAGTCTTTCGAGTTCTCATCTTCGCTGTCGAGATAGGTCAGTACCGTGATCTTCATGCGGTCGGTCCTCTCAGGTTCCGGCCGTTCACCCGGCTAGCCCCATGCCCCAGCTCGCCATGCTCACTGGTAATCCGCCGTAGCTCATCAGCTCGTCGTGAAAGCGCCGAGCCCGGTAGGCTGAACCCTCCCGTTCGATGTACGCGTCTCTGAGCCGCAGCAGCTCGCGCCGTCCGACAGCATAACACAGCTGGTAGGTCGGCCACGCGCAGTAGCGGCGCACCTCGGCTTCCGCACTGGCGCGCTCGATGGGAAGATGCTCAACCATATACTCGACCGCCTCTGCGGGCGTCATGCCGCGGGTATGAAGACCCACATCGAGAACGATGCGCACCGCACGCCAGAGCAGGTTTACCAGCTGAAACAGCCGGGCCTGATCACCGGCGTAGTATTCCTTCTCGTCCATGAGCTGCTCGCAGTAGAGCGCCCATCCTTCGACCATCACCGGGCTCCAGATGTGACGCCGTACCTCCGACGGGAGTCCCTGCATGCTCACGAGGTGCAGATGATGCCCAGGGTACGCCTCATGGGTGACCATCGCGGGGATCCCATAGCGGCAGTGGCCCCGCCGCTGCTGGGCGAAGATCTCCGGCGGCAGTGAGGGGTCGGGAGCAGTCACGTAAAAGCGGCCCGTGCGGTCCTTCAAATAGATAGGCGGAGGCTCGTATGCGGCAAACGGCACCAGGCCGGCGAGAAAGGCCGGCGTCGGAACCACATCGAGCGGAGCATCCGGCATGGTTACGAGGTCGTACTCGAGCACGAAATTGGTGGCGCGATCGATCTCCTGCCGGTACGAAGTCAGCAGTTGATCCGCCGGAGGCGCATCGTTGCGAAGCCCGTCGACTACCTCGCGCCAGGGTCGCTGGTCGAGCCGTGCGGCAAGTGCGACAATCTCCGCGGTGACCTCCTCCTGCAGCCGCATGCCGTAACGCCACAGCTCCGGGCCGCCAGACATGAGAGCGTGCTCGTGCTGGAGCCGGCGGGCGAACTGGTCTTCTCCGATTGCGAACGACTGCGGGTCCTGACTCGGCTCGATATCGCGCCGAAGCGCGGTGCCGAATGTGACCAGGGCCTGAAGCGCCGATTGTCCCGCCTGTTTGAGCGGATCGGCTGCCACCGGTGCGGCAGTCGCGAACGCCGCGACGATTTCCGTTATCAGCTGCCCGCCGCCACCCAGCATGCTCAGAGTGGTGTCCACGAATACGGGGGCCGGAGCATCAATCGTCTCACGCGCCCGGTCGAGAAAGGCGGGAGCAGCTTCGAGTCTCGCGAGCACGGCCGGCACACGATTCGGGAAATCGGGCTCGTGGCGAGACAGCAGCGTATACAGGCCCTGCAGCAGATGGGACAGCCAGAATCCCGGGTTTCGGATATGAGGCCGCTCGTGCTCCAGCCGGAATATCGTGGTGCGCATCTCGCCCAGTAGAGCCGTCCGGTCGATCTCCTCCTGCAGCTCGGCCGGATCCAGCTCCTCGACCGCGCCGGTCAGCGAGCGGAGCGCCGCCACATGGGTGCGAATGCTCTCGATATCGAAGCTGCCGATTCTCGCATCCTGAGCGATCAACCCGGCGGCGCTCGCCGAGGCCGGATCGAAGTGGTACTTCAGATCCAGATATGAGCGGCAGAGATCGTCTACCGCCGTCACTCGGCCGGGCTCCTCCGCTGCACTCGCCTCCGCTCCGTGTCGCTCAGGACGACCGCTCCGTAGCCGGCATGGCGCTCAACTCGGAATCATCGCCCAGTGACGTGCTGCCTCGGATTCCCTCGACGACGACGCGGTTCCCCAACATCGAGCCCTCGAGTTTCACATTGGTGAGCCTGGCCTCCTGGCCCACGATCGTGTGCCGCAGCGTGCTTCCGGTCACCCGCGTGCCTTTTTCTAGTGAGACGTTTGGCCCGATCTCACTTCGTTCAACGGTGACGCCGTCTTCGATGTAGACCGGGTCGTGGATGGTGACACCGGGAAAATTCACTCGCCGGGCAGCGCCCTTCCTCAACAGGATCTCATTGGTCTCGAGCAAGGTGTCCAGCTTGCCGCAGTCATACCAGCCGCCGACTTCGGCGGTGAGAATGCGCTTGCCGTGCTCGATCATCCACTGAAATGCGTCGGTGAGGTACCACTCGCCCTTGTTCGCGGGATTCGCCAACACGTGATCGATGCCCTGCCAGAGGCTGTCCACCGACCGAATGTAGTAGAGACCGATGTTTGCCAGCTTCGAGATCGGGGTGGACGGCTTCTCGACGATGCGCGTCATGTATCCCTGAGCATCGGTGACGACCACGCCGAACCGCTGATAGTCCTCCACTTCCTTGGCCCAGATGATCCCATCGGCATCGGTGCGGTTGATGAGCGTGAGATCGGCCTCGAATACAGTATCCACGAAGATGATCAGCACCGGACCCTTAACATGCGGTCGCGCCAGATTTATCGCGCCGGCGGTTCCGTCCTGCACCTTCTGCTCGATGAAGCGTGACGGGATCTTGTAGCGCGCCCGGGCAAACGCCTCGACCTGATCCTTCAAGTGCCCGGTGATGAAGATCAGCTCGGTCACGTCCAGCCCCTTGAGCCGATCCATGACCCAGTCCATCACCGGCCGCCCCGCCACCTTGAGCAGCGGCTTCGGCGTGAGATGGGTATGAGGACGAAGGCGGGTGCCTTTGCCGGCCAGGGGGATAATCACTTGCATGTCAGCCTCTTCCGTAGCGGTCCTGGAGGCGCACGAGGTCGTCCAGCTCGGGCGTCGAGGCCTCGAGGACGTCGCTATCCACCACCGCCTCGATCTGGTGGATGAGCTTTGGTGGAATGTGCACGGTCTCGCCTGCCTTGAAAGGCCGCGCCACGAGTGTCTCGCCCGGCTGAGTGCGCAGGATGAGCTCCCCCGTGAGCACGTGCATCGTCTCGTCCTTCAGATTGTGATACTGAAGACTGAGGATGTGCCCGGCCTTCACGTGGAGGATCTTGCCGACGTATCGCGAGGTCCGAGCCCACACCAGCTCATAGCCCCACGGTTTGTCGACCCGATATGGGACGTCGGGCACTCAGTGCTCCACGCAGGTGAGCTCGAATGACGATGGGGCCGTGGGGCAGACCTGAACGCACACACCGCAGCCGACACATCCCTCGCGCCGGAGCACCGGATGCCCCGCATTATCGAGCGTCAGCGCGGCCTCTCCCATGGGGCAGGCATCCACGCAGATGCGGCAGGAGCTCCCACGAAAGGTGAGGCAGTGTTCCGGCCGGAGCTCCAGGTCACCGAGCCGGTAGCCGGACCAGCCCAGCTCCGGGGTGCTCAGTGCCGAGCTTGGGCAGGCGGCTGCGCATGGCATGGTGGCACAGGCGATACAGGGAGTCACGCCAGGTTCGAGATACGGCGTGCCCGCAGCCAGCCCGCCGTCACCAGGAACCTTGAGGATTGCGTGCTCGGGACAGGCATCGATGCAGGCGCCGCATCGGGTGCATGCCGCCAGAAATCCGATCTCCAACATCGCACCGGGAGGACGGAAGTACCGCCGGGCGATGACCCGGCTCTCTGTGTGCGTGACGAGACGCTCGAGCCAATCGCCAACTGCCGATCGTAAGAGACCGCGACGCGACGAATCGGAAGGCATCAGCATGAGTGTGTGAAATATGGTAGGTAAGCGGGTAAGCAGGTAAGCGGGTAAGCAGGTACGAGGCCGCTCAAGGCCACATGCGCAATGAATGATCTATCCAAAAAAGGGCCACCCGTGTGGGTGGCCCTCTACGCTTTTGACCGAACCGCCTCTGAGCGAAGCGGCGGTACGACGCTCAGCTTACTCCACGACGCCGAGCGGCTTCACCAGCTTCATACCGGCCGCGAGGTTGACGAGCTGCTCTCCTGCGGCCGCTGCTTCCTCATCTCGCTCCTGGCCCCGGATCCTGTAATCGTCGGCGGCGGCATTGTTCACCACATACCCCAGGTCCGCCATCGACCCGATGGTCATGACGCTAAGCGGAGCCCTTCTCCCGATGAATCCTGTCATCAGCTCGGTGTCGAAGCTCTCCTCGTCCCAGTGGCCACGTGCCGTGCCCGGACCACCACCTTCTTCGACCGGGATGGCACTGCTGGTCCCGCCGACGACCCGGTATCCCGCGATGCCGGCGAGGCCCACGAACCGTGGATCAGTGAGTGACGCGGTCAACAGAGAGCGCCGGAAGTTCCATAGCGTCCCGATGCCGAGAACGTGTCCCATCTCGTGCACCACGACTTCGTCGAAGATCCCCTGACCGGCCATGAAATCGAGGTCGGCGGTGTCGAACAGCATGATGCCGTACTGGGTCAGAGCATCGTCCTTCCGCACCAGACAGGGGCCGGCAGCACCGAGGACCGCGCCAGGCCCATCGATCGGCACGAGGACGACGTCGATCAGGACGTCATCGATCCCGCCGGTGAAGGAGGGTGTGGGGAAACCGTTCCCGCAGCTCCGCGCTCCGATTGCTCCCTCCGTGTCGGGCACGTCACCCGTGATGATGCCCTGCCAGCGGGCGGCGGCAATTTCGAAGAAGTCCTTCTGCGCGTTGGTTGCGCCGTTGGTGAACCGCAACGTGATGTTGAAGCCATCCGCCGTGGCAGCCGTGCCCTTGACAGTTTGCATGGTTCCCACGGTGGGTAGCCCGTCTGGGCTGGAGCTATTGGTCGTCGAATTGTCGGGCGCTTGAGAATCAACGCATGCAGCCAGGGCAAGAGCGGCGAGGGCCGCCCCTAAACGGGATCTACGCATCAAGATGCCTCCGGGGGGTGATCGTGCCTAGGAACTACCGCGGGATCGTATACCCGCACCCCCTATATTGTCGCCGACCAGCTCCCCTGTCAATCCTTCCCGTTTTGATCGCGTTTCATGTCCCCGATCAGGTGTTTGTCGCAGATCCGCCAGCCCCAAGTCTGGGCGCGACGGCGCTAACCTGAAGCGTTGTCGCAAAAGCACCGCCGGGCCCGAAAATCTTGCCGGTCCGCCTTGGTTCAGAACGCAGGCTCGAAGCTGAAGATCCAGCGGAAATCAACATCTCTGCCGGTCCGGCGCACCGACAGCTCGGGCCGGCTGGCATACAGGGGTACCTCGAACCGGGTGGTGAACTGGGTGTCCCCGATGCGGTGATCGGCCCGGAGTCCCAAGCCCGCATCGCCAAGGAACCCGCTGGGGAACGTCCCGCCAGTGCCGTCGAAAGCGTGAGCCAGGTCGCCGAAGGCCGCCACTCCGATTCGGTTGAACAGACGAGCATTGGGCCGGGCAACCAGCGTCTGATCCAGCTCCAGGTTGAGGGCCACAACGGCCCCGGTCGACGCGCGCCGATCCATCCCGCGGACCCCCGCACCTCCCGGCGAGTGATAATGGAAATCTTCGCCGGCGAGGAGCGCTCCCCGCGATCGCAGAAAGGGATTGTAGAGCTGTTCGAAAGGGTCGGAGCCCTGCAGATAGATCTGCCGCTGCTTCGCCGTTTCTTCTTTTCCACGCGAATAGCCTCCGAAGAGACGGGCGGCGAGAGTTCGCGTTCCGCCCAAAGCTCGCCGCGCCACACCTCCGACGGTCGCGCGAAAGTAGAAGGGGTTCAGGTCGGGCCGACCACTCGCGGCCAGTCCGTCACGGTTGTAGATCAATCCGCCGCCCATTGAGCTCTGAACCGCCAGCTCCCACTTGCCGGTTTGGGTGCTCACGCCGCCGAACGTCTCGACCTCGACCGTACCCACGTCGTCATACAGGCCGGGATCCAGATAGCGCGTATCGTCGATGCCGACCCAGGTAAGACTTATACCGCTGCGATAGACCGGTCCTGACGTGAGATTGCGGCGCCGGCTCCAGTCGAGGGTAGCGCGTGCTCCGTATCGTCCCTCGATCCTGAATGCATCGAACGTCTGGGACAGGTTCGCCGCCCGCAGCGCAACCGGATTTCGGGCCCGCAGAAAGACATCCACCTTCTTGACGTCGTTGTCGACACCCCAGCCGGTACTCGCGGTCACGAGCGCCTGGTTCTGCTCGAAGCGGCCGAGATAGTCGTCCCGGCTCCGCAACCCGAGGGTGACTCCACCGGCGTCGTTGTACCAGACGGTTGGTTGAAGACCCACGGTCAGGCGATCGCGGCGGGAACGGGTCGAGAAATACGGATGGAAGTAGAAGTCCGTCTCGGGAGGCGGGAACAGCGACTTCGGATTGAACCCACCGAGCCGCTTTCGATTATTGAGCATGTTCCAGTCGTGGGTTCGCACCCGCGGATCGAGCACCACCTTCCTCGGCTTGCTTGTAGTCACGATCTCGACCCACTCTCGCTCGGCCAGGCCTCCCGCTCGCACGACGGCGGTATCCTCCTCGGCGACGACTCCGACTTGTACGGGAATGCGTCCTTCGGCCTTGCGCAGCACTTCGACGCGGGTCAGCCAAGTGCTTTCCCCCGTCCTCTTCGTCTTCACCTTTCCTACGGCATAGTCGTAAAGCTCGGTCGTGTGCAGCCCCTGGGCAAAGAGCATGGACAGATCGCGCTTCGACACCTCCTCGGCCACCGCGCGGAAAGCACTCTCGTCGACGTGTTTGAGCTTCCAGCGTTCGTAGAAGGTGCGAAGGATGGCATGCATTGTCGCAGTGCCGACCACATAGCGAAGCTGCTGAAAAAACAGCTCGCCCCGGCTGTAGATGGAGATATTGTACGAGACGAAGTCGCGGTAGGCTTCGCTCACCAGGCTCGCAGGCTCGGAATATCCGTCGATGTCGAGATCGAGCATCGCCGCCTCGTTCTGCTGGTAGCCCCCTTCTCTCCCCAGCTCCTCCCAGAACCAGGTCGTCTGAAAGCTGGTGAAGCCTTCGTCGAGCCAGCCTTCCCGCCACTCGTTGTTGGCCAGGATACCCATGGTGTAATTGTGCCCGGCCTCGTGGACGATCAACCCCTGATCGGCCGAGCCGTTCATGACCATCATGGGAAACTCGGTGCCTCCACCCTCGATCCGATGCACGTTCGTGAGTTGGGGCCAGGCGAACTTACCGAAGAGCTTGTCCAGCCAGGCCAGGGCGGTGAGCGTGCGCTGGACCGCAGCCCCGCTGCCCCAGGTGCCCTCATCCCCCGGCTGATACAGCACGTGCACCGCCACATCCTCGTAACGTCCACCCTCGTAGCGGTAGTCCGGATTCAGCGAGAAAGCGAAGTGATGAACGTCCTCGGCGTACCAGCGGATTTTCTTTCGGCCGGAGTCCGCGCCATCGCACGCGCTTCCGGATGGCGTACTGTTGCCGTAATAATCGCGCTGGTAGTCGATCACTCGGGGTCCCCGGTTCGCCCGCTCCCAGCCTGGATCGCCGCACACCGGAACGCCGGTGGCACCGACCACCTGATCCTCGGGAACGTCGAGATCCACGACGAACGATCCGAACTCGCCATAGAACTCACCGGCCGGATAGAGCGGCCGCTCCTGCCACCCGTAGCGGTCGTACACCACAACCTTTGGATACCACTGGGCAAAGTCGAACCGCCGCCCCTGGCGTCCTTGGCGACGTGGCGTGGTGGAGGGCCGCGCATCCCAATTCATTTCCAGTGCGACCGAGTCCCCGGGCGGGAGCGCTCGAGGCAGCGTCAACCGCACCACCGTGCTGTCGGGTGCGAAGGGATACACCGGCTGAACCGGTGTCCCCATGATTTTTACGTTGGATACGTGGTTGAATGCGTAATCGGGATCGCGCAGGTCATTGAAGCGCCGGCGGCCCTCCGCAGAATCGGCGTCGGCCCAGCGGGATCCGGGACGAAAGGCGTTGAGAAACAGATGCAGCGAAAAGGTAGTGAGCGTATCCGGCGATCGATTGTGATACTCGATTCGCTGGGTGCCGCTCAGCACCCCGCTGGGCTCGTCCAGCCGCGCCGTAATCTCATACGCGACCTCCTGTTGCCAGTGCGATTGTGACGCCGAGGCCGGCTGTTGGAGAAGCAGGAGGGCGATGCCGATCACGAGTGGCTCTGGGGCTCGAGTTGCGGACGCGGGAGTCTGACGGGCGGAAACATAGGTGCGGCCGAAGAATTTGGCACCAGCGTGCGCGTGCTGGATGCGTAGGAAGAATGGCGATTGACTACTCTGGCTGACAGGATCTTGCGTTCCCTTTCCGCGTGTGCCTCCCATGTCCAACACCCACCTCTCGCTGCGAATTCATCTCGTCTGGGCCACGAAGAATCGTCGGCCCTGGCTCGACCCCGAGTGGCGCTCACGTCTGTTCGCGTGCATCGAAACCATTGTCACCCGGAAGGCCGGCCGGCTGCTCTGTGCCGGCGGCGTGCGGGACCATGTACACCTCTACGTGGAGGTGCCGGCCACCATCACCATCGCAGACCTTGTGGCGGGCATCAAGTCCAATACGGCGCGATGGATTCACGGGAGCTTTCCGCACCGGCGCGACTTCAAGTGGCAGCACGGCTATGGGGCATTCACTGTGAGCGGACCGGATGACTCCGCACTCCGTGACTACATCCGTAACCAGGAACAGCACCATCGTGAGCGAGCGTATGCCGGCGAGTACCTGTCGCTGCTGGAGATCCATGGCATCGAGTATGATCTGATGAACACCTTGGACTGAGCCCGCCCATCAACAAAGAGGCCACCCATCGGGTGGCCTCGTGTCGTCGTCCATCGTGAGCGCTACTTCAGCAGTTGGCGCCGCAGCTTCGTCATCCGCCTGCGAACCGATCCGTCGAGCACCCGATCCCCTACCCTGATGATCGTACCGCCGAGGATGTCGGGTTCCACCAGATACGTCGCGATCACCTGCTTGTTCAGCTGATGACCAAGGTTCTCCTCGATGGTCCGCCGCAGCTTCTCGTCGGGCTGCCGGGCCAGCGTCACCGAGGCGCGGACCCGGTTCATCTTCTCGTCCACGAGGGCCAGATACTCCGACGCCACCTCACGCAGGATCCCCTGTCGCCCACGCTTCACCAGGGCCTGGAGCCAGAGCACGAAGTCGCGGGGAGTGTCCTTGAGGGCAGCCCCGAGGAATCTCGCCTTCTCACTCTTCGGAATACGGGGAGACATGAGCACCGCCTGGACGCGCGGGATCGTGTCCACCGCTGCAGCCACCGCATCGATCAAATCGGCATAGCGCTCGGGCTGGCCACTCCGGCCGGCGATATCGAACAGGACCTCCGCGTAATTGCGGGCGACCGTTTCGTTGCTCACCGAATGCCCAGGCCCGCCAGGTACTCCTGAACCAGCTTCCGGTCGGTGGCGGAATCGAGTCGCTCGCCGATCAACTTGGATGCCGCCGCCAGCGACAGCTCGACCGCCTCGCCCCGCAGCTCGGCGACGGCACGGTCTCGCTCGCTTCCGATTTCGCGCCGGGCCCGCTCCAGGAGCTCCTGCTGTTCCTGCATGGTCTTCTCCGTTGCCAGCGCGCGCTCCTTCTCCGCACTGGTCCGAGCCTCGACGAGCAATCCGTGCGCCTGGGTCCTGGCCTCGGCCAGCAGCTTCTTGTGCTCCGCCAGCAGCGCCGCCGACTCCGCCCGATTGCGCTCGGCCTCGTCGAGTTGCTCCTGCAGGGCCCGCTCGCGCGCCTCGACCGCACCGAGAAGCGCCGGGTACGCGTAGCGCCAGAGGACCGCCAGCAGCAGCAGGAAGACCACGATGGTCCAGAACATCAGCCCCCACTCGACCGTCAGCGGGCCGGGCGCGGCGTGTTCCTGGAGGGTGGTGAGGGCGATCAGCATCATGCGGATCTCCAGAGAGCCGGGAGCAAGGAGCTAGGAGCTAGAGGCTCCCGACTCCCAGCTCCCAGCTCCAGTTAAAACGTAATCTTCGACTGAATCAGGAACCCGATAACAGCGACGAACAGCGCGACGCCTTCGATCAGCGCGGCCGCAATGATCATGGCCGTCTGAATTCGTGCGGTCGCGTCCGGCTGGCGGGCGATACCTTCGGTCGCCGAGCCACCGATCCGGCCGATACCGACGCCGGCGCCGAGCACGGCCAGACCAGCCGCCAGACCGGCGCCGATGAGACCGAGGCCCCGGCCGGTCGCGGCCGACGCGTTGGCAGCTTCCTGAAGCAGTGCGAGCATGAACAGCATGTCAGACTCCGTAACGAAAGCGGGAGACGGGATGTTGGGTGCGCTCGCCATGCTGGAACCGCATCTCCCGAAACGGTCCCTGCCCTGGTGACCCGCCAACGTCTCCAAATAGAGAGACAGCGGGCTTCGTCCGTCATTCGACGGATTACGTCTTCAACGCGGCGCGAACGCTCGCCGTCTGGTTCGAGGGCGGGGCAGCGGGGCAGCGGGGCAGCAACTGCCCACGTCCATCCCAATCGGCTCCACTCTCCACGCTTTCCCTCACCTGTCTGCAACTGCTTCTTCCTGCCCCGCTGCCCCGCTAGTGTTCTGCCCGCATCAGCCCGATGAACACTGCCGTCAGCAGCGTGAACACGAACGCCTGCAGGAAGGCAACGAACACCTCCAGTACCATCACGCCCGTGGCCAGCAGCGACGCACCCACACCCACGAAGTAGCTCTGGAACAGGAACGTGAGGCCGAGCAGCGCCAGCACCAGCACGTGACCCGAGGTCATGTTGGCGAAGAGGCGGACCGCCAGCGCGAACGGTTTGGCCAACTTACCAATCAGCTCGATGGGCGTCATCACCACCAGCAGCAGCACCTTGAGCAACGCTCCACCGGGACCGCCCGGAAGACCCGGCGGAAGATAGAAGATCGTCTTCATATAGCCGCGGAAGCCGAGCGTCCGCATGCCGGTGATCTCGATGACGATGAATGCCATGATCGCGAGCGCGGCCGTCACGGAGATGTTGCTGGTTGCCGTGGCGCCCCAGGGCAACAATCCCAGCAGGTTCATCGCGAGGACGAAGAAGAAGACCGTGAGCAGGTAGGGCGCGAATCCCTCGCCGTGGTGACCCACGTTGGGCAGCACGACTTCCTGCCGGACCCAGAGCACCATGGCCTCCATCGCCCCGGCGAATCCACGAGGGGGCCGGCGGCCGGCCTGCGCACGGGCGACCGAGCGGGCACTCGTGATCATTACCAGCGCCACGAGCACTGCGGACAGCAGCAGGAACACGAGGTGCTTCGTAGGGGAAATATCGAGATAGCGGGCCTGCCCCAGGCTGTTGGTTCCAAGCGGAATCTTCCAGTTGTCGGGCAGATGGATGATGCCGAAAGGCGTTTCGATCTGGTGCGAGTTGCCGATGTGGTGGGCGATATCGATCTGATTGCCGCTGGCCTCGTGCTGGCTCGACGGCGCTACCATATCCTTGGCGGTCTCGGTCGTCGTCTCATGCTGCGGCTCGTGTTGCTGCGCATGAACGGGCCCGGCCAGCACGAGACTCGCTGCAGCTGCAAGGCCTACAACTGTCGAGCGAACCGTACCAATCATCATGCGTTGATCCCCGAGCTTTTCCGCATCACGGCCAACACCTCGACGAAGAGCAGGATCGCGATGCTCCCGAGCAAGCCGGCCAGCGCGGGCGCGAGCTGCCAGCGGAACACCGGAACCAGAATCAGTGCCGTCACACCGACCGAGAGAAGGCGGATGAGCATGCCCGCTCCCCACACCAACTGGAATCTTCCGGTGCCGAGCGTTCGTACGTGCCACCAGCCCAGCGGCGCCTGCACCAGAAATCCAACGGCCATGCCGCCTATGAGCTCGTTCCAGATCCCCGGTGGTGCTATCGAAAGGACTACCGCACCGATTGCCACGGTCAGACCGAGCCCACCGAGGTACCATGCACCGGGACTCACTGCTGCCCGTCGTCCTTCGAGCGGAGTGACCGGATGAGCCACCACATCGTGCCACCGAAACCGAGGAACGCCGCCACCACCGTGAGGAGACCGCCGGTGCCAAGCTGGCGATCGGCCCACTGTCCGATCCAGACGAACAAGAGCAGGCTCGCCGCCATCTGGACACCGAGTCCGGCATACCGCATGGAGCCCCCTTCCAGGGCGAGAACCTATCCGCTTGTGAAATATTTCGCAAGGAAAGTTGTAGTCATCGCGAGCCTCCCTGAGGCCCAGGTGGCGATCCCTTGGGTTCCTAGCGGGAACGCCAGAGGATTGCTCCGGGGCGCTGCCCCTCGTAATGACTACTGGGGTGCTAGCTTACCAGTTCGAGCGCGGGTAAATCTCAGCACCAGACTTCACGAGACCTCATGACAGCAACCCAGGCCCCGCCCCACGACGACGTCCAACAGCTGCAGCGCCTGGTCGGCGCCGTGGGCCGGCTCCGCACCCAGGTCGCGCACCGCATCGTGGGCCAGGAAGAAACGGTCGACGGGATTCTCACGGCGGTGCTCGCAGGCGGGCATGCCTTGCTGATCGGTGTGCCGGGCCTGGCCAAGACGCTGATGGTGCAGACGGTCGCGGAGGCGCTGAACCTGACGTTCAACCGGGTCCAGTTCACGCCCGACCTGATGCCGAGCGACATCACCGGCACCGACATCATCGAGGAGGACCTCACCACCGGCCGCCGGGCTTTCCGGTTCGTGAAGGGGCCGATCTTCGCCAACATGGTGCTGGCGGACGAGATCAACCGCACTCCGCCGAAGACGCAGGCCGCGCTGCTTCAGGCGATGCAGGAGCATCAGGTGACCGCGGGCGGCACCACCTACCACCTGCCCGATCCGTTCTTCGTCCTGGCCACCCAGAATCCCATCGAGCAGGAAGGCACCTATCCCCTGCCCGAGGCGCAGCTCGACCGGTTCATGCTGGAGCTCAGGGTGAGCTATCCCAGCCGCGCCGAGGAAGAGGCAATCGTCGAGCAGACGACCGGCAGCACCCGCACGGCGCTGCAGCCGGTGCTGGATGCCGAGTCGGTCCTGGCGATGCAGTCTCTCGTACGCAGAATACCGGTATCGCGGGGACTCATCCGGGCCGCCGTCACTCTGGCCCGGATGACTCGTCCGGGCGACAGTGAAGCGCCGAGTGTGGTGAAGGAGTTCGTCGAGTGGGGTGCCGGTCCGCGCGCCTCGCAGTACCTGGTGCTCGGAGCCAAGGCGCGCGCCGCCATCGCCGGACGGCCCATGGCGGACCTGGATGACGTGCGCGCGGTTGCCCCCGCGGTGCTGCGTCACCGGCTGGTGACCAACTTTGCCGCCGAAGCCGCCGACCGAACAAGCGAGGATCTGGTACGAGAGCTGGTGGCCGGAAAGACGTGGCTGGCAGGCTAACTACAAAGTGCTGGGCAAACAAAAAGACCCGGCCACTCGGCCGGGCCTTTTCTTTTGATACTGCCCGCGTCAGGCAGTCGGTGCCAGCACGAAACCTATCGGGAGGAGCATCACATCGAAGGTGATGAATGCGTCGCCCGTCAGCGCGAAGATGTTCTGAAACGCTGTCTCTTCTTCCGCCGAGAGCGGCTGTCCATCGGCACCGGTGATGACCGGTTCTCCGGCGCCGCTGGACGTCACCTGTGCGAACACATCGCCGTTGACCCGCGCGGTGATCGTCCCGCCGTCGGCGGTGAACTGGCCGCTCATCGACACGGTGCCGTGAGGCCCGCTCATACCCAGATTGATGCCGACCGTGGCCGTCTCCGGATCGAGCCCGCTCGTGGTCATCGTCAGATCGATGGACACATCCCGCTGAGGCACGTCGATGCTGTACAGCAGCGACAGTCCTGCAGTCTGGGTGACCGTGGCGCGCAGATTCACGTTCGCCCGGTGCTGTCCGTCGGTCACATAGCCGGCCACGGTGATCCGCCCGCCCGCAACGGTTTCGCTCGCGGTCACGGTGTAGTCCAGGTACGTAATAGCATCCGAGACCACCACGACGCGGGCCGCCTGCGTGCTGGTGCCGCTCAGATCAGTGACTTGGACGTACCCGACTTCACTCAACGGAAGCGAGGGCTGGAGTGTTATCGGGTTCACCGCATAGATGATGAAGCGGACGCCGTTCGACGGGGCGCCGGTGCGATCGGTGGCGATGTATTCGGTGCCGTTGTACTCGAACGTCTTGCCCGCTACTTCCGCAGGAATGGCGGCACTCGAGGCGCTGAAGCTGCCGTGGATCCGGCCCTGCATGAGCGAAGCAACTCGGCGGGCGTTCCGCGCCGCGGCCGCACGGACCCCTCCGGCATCGGTCGTCCGGCGGAAGTTGAACGCGCCCGTCGATCCCGAGACCAGCGGTGCGGTGCCGAGCGCGGCGTCGAAGTAGACGCTGAAGGCGGAGAAACTGGCAAACGCGTCAGAGGAGAAGGCATCGTGTACCGTCCCCACGTCCTCAGTAGTACCAGTAGGGTTGAATGGTGTCTCGGGGCCTGAATCGCTGCAGGCATTGAGGGCGACGCACGCCGCCGCCAGCAGGGTCACAGAACGCTTCGTGCATTGCAGGACGCGCATCGGTCGAGCCTCCGTCTCCTGAGCCGCCTGGCGGAACCAGTGCCGCGTTACGGCCGGTAAGTACTTAGGGGGAAGAACCTTAGATTCACAGGATTGCCGGCGCCGCGAGCGTGCCGGCCGGGTTTCGGAGGGGTGTTGAGGCAACGGCTATGCCAAGAGTTGCAGCTGGGAGCTGGGAGCTAGGAGCTGGGACGATCAGGGACCATTCCGCAGAAGACGGATGACATCCTGCATTGGAACCGATGTCATCGTCGGCAATGGGAAACTTCAGGCGGCTTTCCGTTTGGCAAAGGGCGCACAACTTCGCACTAGAGGTTCATCGATGCACAAACTCGTTCCCAGTGTCGGAGCGCTACGGGCTCGCTGCTCAGATGAGGCGCGCAGCGGTGTCGGTCGTATCGAACATCGCCGAGGGTTGTGGCGACATCATGACCGGGAACTGACCTATTTCCTCCGGATCGCACGCGGCTCCGTGCGCGAAGTGGAGTCCCAGCTGCTTCTTTCCCGTGACTTGGGATACGTCACTGAGGACATCTGGATGACGATGGATGCCACTGCTCAGGGGATCAGCAAGATGCTCTAGAGCTTCGCGTCTGCGGTGAGAGCTAGGAGCTAAGAGCTAGGAGCTGGGAGATGGGACAGGGGAGCTGGGAACGTGGAGTTCGGCAATAGGACGCCGGCACGCCTTCTAGCTCCTAGCTCCCAGGTCCTAGCTCCCAGCTCCCAGCTCCTAGCTCCCCTTCGCCTCCACCGGCAATCCCTCATTCTTCCACGCGTCCCACCCGCCGACCAGCGCACGCGCGCTGGGCCAGCCTGCCGTCCTGAGCTCTCGCGCCACCCGGGCGCTTGTGGCTTCATCCTTTCAAGCACAGTAGAGCACCACCGTCCCGTGATGGTCGAGACCGAGCTGGCGGGCACGGCGGACGGCATCGTCCGGTGGAAGTCGAATCGCACCCTGTGCCTTCACCGGATCGGGGTTCCAAGCCCGATCGGTCCGTACGTCTGCAACCGTGACCGGTTCGCCCGAGGCCTGAAGCCGCCGCATCTCCGCGATCGTGATCCGCTCCGGCACCGTGGCCGCCTCATGTGCCGGTGCAGCCTTGGCGGGCCGGACCGCGTCGGTCTCCAGCCGGGCTTCGGGACCCACATCCTTCCGAAGGAAGAGCGCGATCGCCGCACCGTGCAGCAGCACAGACAGCAGCACCACGAGCGACGTGATCTGAAAGAGGTGCACGCTGCCCGGCATCTCGGCGAAGACCGGGAGCAGGACCAGCAGCAATGAGCTGAGGCCGCGGGGACCGAACCAGGCGATCAGGCGGCGGTCACGCGCGGCCAGCCCGCTCCGCGCAAGCACCGGCAGCAACACCGCCGTCCGCGCGGCCAGGGCGATGAACGCGAACACCAGTGCCGGAGGGCTGATCACCTCCAGCCCGGTCCAGATGAGCCATGCGCCGAACGCGACGAAGGTGAAAAGCAGAAACATCTCGGCCGTGGCCTGGCCGTAGTCGAGAAAGCAGTCGCACAGCTCCACGTCGAGAGCCGCCACCATCAGCCCCGCCGCGAAGGCCGCCAGGAATCCACTTCCCCCCACCGCTTCAGCGGCGGCGAATGCAGTGAACGCCACTCCCAGCGCGTAGAGCGACTCATAGTCGCGGCGCACGCCGGTCCGGGCGCGGACCTGCTCCAGCACGGTGATCGCCGTGAAGCCGACGAACGCGCCCAGCATCGGACCCAGCAGAAAAAGGCCGATCGCGTGCCGGGCGAACTCCATGCTGTCCGGGCTACCGCCCGACTGTACCAGCAGAGTCGCCAGCACCACGATCGGCAGCAGCACCACGTCGTTCATGCCGCTCTCCAGCCGCAGCGCCATCCGCGCGGTGGTCGGAAGACTGGGCCGGCGGAGCAGATTCCGGAGCAGCACCGGATCGGTGGACGCGAGCGCCGCACCGATGATGGCCGACTTCCAACGGAGCGAGCCCCAGCAGGAGGTACCCGGCCACGCCGATGATGGCCGCCGGTATCAGCGTGCCCGGCCCGAGCACCAGCGCGGCAATGCCGCGGTGCCGCTTCACGTCGCCCATATCTGCGGCGATCGCGTCGCTGAACAGCACCAGCACCAGCGCCAGCGTCGCGATGACCTGAAGCGGCGGAGAGTCGAGCCTCAGGTTGACGAGACCGAGACCCGTGGGGCCGACCAGCACGCCGAGGATGAGGAAGATCGCCACCTGCGGCAACCCGCTCCGATCGATGACACCGGAGAGGAGCGAGGCCAGCATGATGACGATGCCGATCAGCGCGAGGCCGTGGACCAGACTTTCGGTGAACATGGAGGCAAGGTAGTAGACGCTAGACGACAGACGCCAGCTTTTCAACCAACAGTCATGGCGAGCGGGCGCAGCCCGCGTGGCGATCCGCGGGATTGCTTCGGGCTTCGCCCTCGCAATGACACACCGCGCAACCAGCGTCTGGCGTCTGGCGTCTGGCGTCTGCGCTCAACCCAGTAACCTCGCGCATGCCAATCGAAGAGCCGCAATCCACTGCGCTCCTCCTCCTCACCTGCGGCCTGCTGCTCGCGATCAGCGTGCTGTTCAGCCGCGCGTCGCAGCGCTTCGGCGTCCCGATCGCTCTGCTGTTTCTCGGCGTCGGCATGCTGGCGGGCTCGGAGGGCATCGGCGGCATCGAGTTCGACGATTACCAGTTTGCCTTCCGGCTCGGCACGCTCGCACTCGCGCTGATCCTCTTCGACGGCGGGCTCAACACCCCGCTAGGTGCGGTCCGGCGGGCTGCGGGACCCGCGGGCGTGCTGGCGACGATCGGTGTCGCCGGTACCGCCGGCCTGGTCGCAGCCGGCGCGCACTTCCTCGGACTCGGCTGGCCCGAGGCGCTGCTGCTCGGTGCCGTGGTGTCGTCCACCGACGCAGCCGCAGTCTTCGCCGTACTCCGGGGCAGCGGACTTCAACTCAAGCGGCGGGTGGGTGTCACGCTGGAAGTGGAATCCGGCATCAACGACCCCGTGGCAGTCATCCTCACCACCGTGCTGACGCAGAATCTGCTAACGCCGGGTGCCACCGTCGCCTGGCGGATCCCGCTGGAGGTCGTGGTGCAGCTCATCGTGGGTGCGCTGGTGGGCGCCGGCATGGGATACGGCGGCCGCTATGTGCTCTCCAGGCTCCAACTCTCGACCGGCGGGCTCTACCCGGTCATGACACTGGCCCTGGGACTGGTCGCATTCGGGCTCGCCACGTTGACGCACGGCAGCGGCTTCCTCGCGATCTATCTCGCCGGACTCCTGCTCGGCAACGGACCCCTGCCCTACAAGACCGGCCTCCTGCGGGTGCACGATGCGCTCGCATGGCTGAGCCAGGTAGGAATGTTCCTGATCCTGGGCTTGCTGGTGTTTCCTTCCCGTTTGCTGGATGTGGCGCCGGTGGGTCTGGCCATCGCGGTGCTGCTCGGGTTCCTGGTGCGGCCGCTGGTGGTCTGGCTCTGCCTGCTGCCCTACCGGTATCCGGCGCGCGAGGTGCTCTATATAGGATGGGTGGGGCTCCGGGGCGCGGTGCCGATCGTGCTGGCGACATTCCCGGTGCTGGCCGGCCTACCCGGTGCCGCGCGACTGTTCGACCTGGTGTTCTTCATCGTGGTGGTGAGCGCACTGGTGCAAGGCGGCAGCGTCGCCTGGCTGACCCAGCGGCTCGGACTGCAGAGCAAGGAGCCGCCGGCCCCGCAGGCCGTGCTCGCGATCGAGAGCCGGCAGCCCCTGCAGGGCGAGTTGATGTCCTTCTATATAGACCCGGCTGTCGCCGTGGTCGGTGTGCCGGTGGACGAGCTGCCGCTCCCCGACGGCGCGGCGGTGGCGCTGATCATCCGCGGCTCGATGCTGGTGCCGCCGAAGCCTGGCACCGAGCTGCACCCCGGAGATCACGTCCACGTGATCGCGCCCGCCGAGGATCGCGCGTTCATTCAGCTGATGTTCGGACGGCCGGAGGAGGAGTAGGTATACGCGGCTGTTCGTGAATGGGGCCGGACGTTCGTGAGCGAGCGGTATGCCTGCGCGGTGGTCCTGTGGCGTTATGAAGCGGATATCTGGAACAGACCGGAGTACCAGGCGCAGTTCAACGACGTGGCGAACGTAGCAAGGCAGCGCGTTGCAAACCCTGCCGGCGCTAGGATCCGACCGTGGTGTTCTTGTCGATGACTTCGGCCACGGTCTCCAGCAGCATGTCGGCGGTGACCGGCTTCTGCAGAAAGGGCTCGCTCCGGGAGAGCTCTCCCCGGTTCTGCTCGGACTCCCGGGCGTGGCCGCTCATCCAGATAATGGGAATCCGCCGGTACTTGCGGCTCAGCTCTGCAGCCAGCTGGCGCCCGCCCATGCCGGGCATGACGATGTCCGTGATCACCAGATTCACGGCACCGCCGACCTCCTCCAGCTCCCGCAGCGCCTCACGTCCCTCCCGCGCGCCCAGCACCTCGTAGCCCTCGGTCTGCAGAGTCCGCATCACGATGGTACGCACGGCATCCTCATCCTCGACCACGAGGATGCGGCCGAGTGAGCGGGCGTTGGCCCTCCGGCCGGCGCCCGAGCGGGGCTGCACCACCGGCTCGGCGGTGAGCGGAACCAGCACCCTGATGGTGGTGCCCCGGTTCACTTCGCTCTCGACCTGGATGCGGCCACCACTCTGCGCCACGACGCCTTCGACTGTCGCCAGCCCGAGTCCGGTGCCGACGCCAACTTCCTTGGTGGTGTAGAAGGGCTCGAAGATGTGCGGCATGTGCTCGGGGGAAATTCCCTTGCCGGTATCGGCCACGGACAGCGATGCGTACGCGCCGGCCTCCACCGGCATCCCGAGACGGTCGAGCACGGTACCGGGACTCACCTCCAGCGTCTCGGTGCGGACCACGATTCTGCCACCCATGGGCATGGCATCACGTGCGTTGATTATCAGGTTGAGCAGAACCTGCACCAGCTGGGCGCGGTCCACCCGCACCCACTTGGGGCCCGGCGCGAGGTCCAGCTGAATCTTCATGTTGCTGCCGATGAGCCGCTGCAGCATCGGCAGTGTATCCTCCACCGCCGCGTTCAGGTCCAGCGTCTCGGGCGCGAGGACCTGCTGCCGTGCGAAGGCGAGCAGCTGGCGGGTAAGGCTCGCCATCCGGTCGGCCACCTTCTGCAGCTCTAGCAAGTCCTGGCGGGCAGCGGGACTCAGGCCCGGGTCGCGGGCGATGAAGTGGGCGAAGCCGCTCACTGCATAGAGCTGGTTGTTGAAGTCGTGTGCCAGTCCGCCGGCTAGCACCCCGATCGCCTCCATCTTGGCGGCCTGCCGGAGCGTCTCCTCCACTCGCTTGCGGTCGGTGATGTCGCGCTGAATCGAGGAGGCGGCGGTGATCACGCCGGAGGCATCCCTCAGAGGAGAGAGCGCCAGAGAGATGTCGATTTCCTTGCCGTCCTTCCTGCACCGCACCGTCTCGTAGTGGTGGACCGGCTCGCCCCGGGCGACCTGCGCCAGAATCCGCTGCTCGTCCTCCTGCAGCCGCTGCGGCACCAGCGCGTAGATCGAACGGCCGACGATCTCCTCCGCCGAGTAGCCATACATCCGCTCCGCTCCAACATTCCAGGTCAGGATCTTCCCGTCGAGGGTTTTGCTGATGATGGCATCCTCGGACGATTCCACGATGGCGGCGAGAAGGGCAGCGGTCTCATGTCCCAGCCTCCGCTCGCTGATGTCACGCTTGATCGAGGAAGCGCCCACGATCTCGCCCCGGGCGTTGCGCACCGGCGAGATGCTGAGCTCGATAGGGATGAGGGCGCCGTCCTTGCGGCGGCGCATCGTCTGGGTATGGGCCACGTGTTGGCCGCGGGCGACCTGGGCGAGGATCCTGCGCTCTTCGTCGTGCAGGTCGGGCGGGATCACGGTGAAGATGGAGGAGCCCACCATCTCTTCCGCGGAGTACCCGAAGATCCGCTCGGCGGCCGCGTTCCAACTCAGGATGGTGCCATCCAGCATCTTGCTGACCATGGCCTCGTCCGACGACTCGACGATCGCGGCGAGACGCCCCGCGGTCAGCGCGATCTGGTCTGGAGTGGGCGCTGCGGAACCGGGCTCAGACAGGCAGAGGCCTCCGTTCAGGTTGCGCAAAATCGTGTGATGCTACTGCTCCTGCTTCCACTCCCCCGAGCGCCGCGACACTACCGAGATGCGGTATTCGCTGCCACGCTCCTCGATGCGCATTCGGGTACTGATGCGTAGCTCCTGATCCATCTCCAGACTGTCCAGCACCCCGATCAGCTCGTCCGCGCTGAAGCGGCGGACCATGGACTCGGAGATCCAAAGCGCGTGTGAGGTCCCGGGAGACTTGCCCGTTTCCTGCCAGACATGAAATCCGCCCTCAGCCTCCGTCTCCCAGCGTGCCTTCGCTACGGTCCAACCGTGATGCTTCATCCAGGCTACTATCGCGGCATCTATTTTCGAGGGGACCTTGCGGTTCGAACCCGGTGTTTCATCCGTCATCTATTCCGATCTGTGTGGTGTCAGGCAGGGCGTCCGAGGAGTCGGACTCACTTCGCGTCGCGGCTTTCCTCACGGATCACGGCAACGCCGGTCCGGCCCAGGGAGAAGAGCGACTCGAACCGTCCCTTCACCGCAATCTCGGACCCTTTCCGCGGGGCGCTGCCGCGGTCGCTCACGACGGTGATGGTGCCGGTCTTGTCCCGGAGCTGGTAGGCGCCGATGCCGAGCCCGCCGGCGCCTTCTCTGACTTCGCCTTTGACCCGAACGGTCTTGCCATCGTAGCGGGAGGAGTTGTCGAGCAGCTCGCCGATGGGGGTGACGCCGGCGCAGCCGGCGAGCAGCAGGACGGCCGCCGCGAGCGGCAGGCGCCGGGCCCTGGTAGCGATGAAAGTCATGGGAGCTACTCCGGGGAAATGTTGGTCCTGCGTGTATCTACTACCCTGACAATATCTAGTTCTCGCTCTAGGGGAAGAGGCACGGAGAGCGTGTGTGATGGGCATCACGTCTGGGCCCAGACGTGATAGCCTACTGTCGTAAGAGTTGCCGGGGCCAAGAGGGGAGTGCGGAGAACATGACGCCAGTCGAAGCCGCACTCCACTTGTGTGAAAGCTGTAAAGACAGCGTGGCAGAGGCAAAAACCGCAGTCGCAGAAATACATCAGACCATCGAGCGGCTCTGCGAGACCCGCCGCCGAACAGAAGCGATTCGGGCACAGGTGCGCCGCCGGCCCTTCCGCTGGACAACCCCGACACCGTGACGTAGCGTTGAGGTCGGCTGCTGGATCTTCCCAGGTACCCTCGTTCTGAGTTGTCCCTCCAGCTCTACAATATCACGAACAGTGAGGCAGTCGAGTGAGTTCACATATCGGCAGTAGGGTTCCTGCCCTGCTTCAGGAACATGAGGAGGAGCTTCTTCGCGAGTGGGTGCGGGACCAGACCCAGGCACTCGCGACGCAGCAGGGTCGCGTGTCCGAGAACGAGCTGCGAGAGCAATCGCGTGAATTCCTCGGCCTGCTCCGGCGAGCCACTCAGGAAGGTGATCTCAGCAACATCCGTGGACCCGCCTGGCAGGAGGTCCTGCAATCACTAACCAGGCTGTCTCAAACGCGCGCCCGTCAGGGATTCACTCCGAAGCAAACCGCGAACTTCGTCTTCTCCCTGAAACGGCCTCTCTTTTCAGTTTTGGTACGGGAACTCCAGAGCGATTCCGCAGCTTTGAGAGAGGAGACCTGGACCATCACGGCGCTATTGGACGAGCTGGGGCTGCAGACCGCCGACGCATTCATCCACTCGCGTGAGGAGATCATTTCCCGCCAGCAGGAGGAGATGCTGGAGCTATCCACCCCAGTGGTGAAGCTGTGGGAAGGAGTCCTGGCGCTGCCGATGATCGGCACGCTGGACAGTGCGCGAACCCAGATTGTCATGGAGTCGCTGCTCCAGCGGATCGTAGAAACTGGCGCCGAAGTCGCGATCATCGATATCACCGGAGTCCCAACAGTCGATACTCTGGTTGCGCAACACCTCATAAAGACGGTCACCGCCGCCAGATTGATGGGCGCGGATTGCATCATCAGCGGAATCCGTCCCCAGATCGCGCAAACCATCGTTCACTTGGGCGTGGATTTGGGCGATGTAGTGACCAAGGCTAGCCTGGCCGATGCCTTTGCCGTGGCTCTGCAGCGGCGCGGGCTGACCTTGACGGCATTACGGCCCCGGGCGTAGGCGTTCCGCGTGGAACGAATTCCGATACTGAAGATGGGAAGTTGCCTCCTGGTGACGATCCAGGTGGACATGCACGACCGGCTTGCCCTGGCGCTCCAGGAAGATCTCACAGCCCGGATCTCCGCGACCAGCGCGCGCGGCGTTCTGATCGACATCTCCTCCCTCGAAGTCGTCGATTCGTTCATCGGGCGCATGTTTGCCAACATCGCCGCCATGGCGAGGGTGCTCGACGCCGTGACCGTCGTTGTCGGCATGCAGCCGGCCGTGGCGATCACGCTGGTGGAGCTGGGTTTATCGCTACCTGGTGTGCGAACCGCCCTCAACGTGGAGCGTGGCATGGCGCTACTGCGGACCTCGCTGGACGGCCCCGGGGAAGGCGATGCCAGCGGAGTCGCATGAGACCCTCCGTATCCAGAGCTCCGCTGACGTGGTGTCGGTTCGGCAGGCGACTCGCGCCCTCTCGGAGCGAGTGGGATTCAGCCTGGTCGATCAGACGAAGCTGGTGACAGCCGCCAGCGAGCTGGCTCGTAATACGATCGACTATGGCGGGGGCGGGTCGGTACGGCTGGAGCTGGTGGAAAACGGCATCCGGCGAGGCGTGCGCCTGACATTCGAAGACCAGGGTCCGGGCATACCTGACATTCAATTGGCACTGAAGGATGGCTATACCAGCGGCGGCGGGCTGGGACTGGGCCTCGGCGGAGCCCGGCGCCTGGTCAACGACTTTACGATCGATTCCTCTCCCGGCGCGGGTACGCGCGTCATGATAGCTCGATGGAAGTAAGCTCGCTCGCGGCAGAATCAGTATTGCTCACGCTGGATCATGGCTCCAAGGTAGGTGAGGTTCGACGCCTGGTCACCAGCATGGCGGGCCGTCTGGGCTTCGACGAGCAGGACCAGGGGCGGGTGGCCCTCGTCCTCACCGAAGCCGCCAACAATGCCGTCCTGCACGGTGGCGGCGGCGAGATCGTGCTCCGGGCCTTTCATGGCTCCACCCCGGGCATCGAGGCCATCATTGCCGACCGCGGTCCGGGTATCGCCGATATAGACAGGGCCCTACGAGACGGCTACTCCACCGCAGGAACATCCGGGAGCGGTCTTGGTGCCGTCAAGCGGCTTTCCAACAAATTCGACATTTATTCGGCGGCAGGTACCGGGACGGTGCTGCTGGTCCAGGTGTGCGCGCGCGCCGCAGCGACGACGACGGACTCGCGCAGCCGGCTCGACAATGGAGCGGTGTGTTTGCCGCGATCAGGCGAGACCGAGTGCGGCGATGCGTGGGCCATCGGACGCAGCGGTGACCGGCACGTCCTCATCGTCGCCGACGGCCTCGGCCATGGTCCAGACGCCGCCAAGGCTTCGAGGCAGGCGATCACCACCTTCCACACCCGGTTGTCCCTGCCCCCGGCCGATCTGATTGGCGAGATACACCTCGCACTCCGAAGCACGCGGGGTGCAGCTGTGGCGGTGGCCGCGCTGGACCCGGGCAAGCGTGAGATCCGCTATGCCGGAGTGGGGAACATCGCCGGTGCCGTTGTGACTGGAGATGAAACCAGAAGCATGGTGTCACACAACGGCACGCTCGGACACGAGGTGAGAAAAATTCAGGAGTTCACCTATGCGTGGCCACCGGGTGCTCTGGTCATCATGCATTCGGATGGACTGCATACCCAGTGGCGGCTGGACCGCTATCCCGGGCTGAGCAGCAGGGGGCCTGCGGTGATAGCGGGGCTGCTCTACCGCGACTTTACCCGGGGACGTGATGACGTCACGATCGCCGCGGTGAGAGAGGCAGACTCGAATGAAACATCGTAGATGAGCGCCGCCGCAGTCGATTACCGCTGTCTTGCCGCCGTGGAGATTCGATCGGAGCAGGACGTGGTCCTGGCCCGGCGCCGGACCCGCGAAGTGGCCGAACTCCTGGGACTGGACGGCCACGACCAAAGCCGGTTGGCAACGGCCGTATCGGAGGTGGCCAGAAACGCCTTCGAGTATGCCGGGACCGGCACCGTCGAATTCCTGTTGGACGAGGCGAGCACGCCCAACATGGTCCTGGTGAGGGTACGGGACCACGGGCCCGGGGTCCGCGATCTGGACGCGGTCCTTGACGGGAGCTTTCAGTCGCAGACGGGCACCGGACTCGGGATCGTGGGCGCACGACGGCTCACCGACCACTTCGAGATTTCGTCATCCCCCGCCGAGGGCACCACTGTAATTTTGGGAAAACGGCTTCTGCGCCGGGCTACTCCCGCTCACCTGGCTCAAATCGATTCTCAGCTCGATGGCATGCGTGGGCTGAACCTGACCCACGATATCCGGGAGCAGAACCGGGAGCTGCTGCGCACTCTCGGTGAGGTTCGCCAGCGGCAGCTGGAGATCGAGCGACTGAATCAAGAGCTGGAAGAGACGAACCGCGGCGTCGTGGCCCTGTACATGGAACTGGACGAGCGGGCCCAGGATCTCGGCCGGGCGGCCGACCTTAAATCGCGGGTTCTGTCGGATATCAGTCACGAGGTCAGGACCCCACTCAATGCGATTCTCAATGTGAGCCGTCTCCTCCTTGACCGTTTGGACGGCCCGCTGACCCCCGAGCAGGAACACCAGGTCAGGATGATCCGAGACTCTGCAACGACTGTGACGGAGCTCGTCAACGACCTGCTCGAGCTGGCCAAGATGGAAGCGGGAAAGACCGTGGCTCGTGTTGCCGTCTTCTCCGCCAGCGATCTCTTTGCCGCGCTTCGCGGCATGTTCCGGCCGCTGGTCACCTCCGACGCCGTAGCGCTGGTGATCGATGATGTATCGGGCCTCCCCCCACTCGAGACCGATGAAGGCAAGCTGGGCCAGATACTCCGGAACCTTATCTCCAACGCTCTCAAGTTTACCGACCGGGGTGAAGTGAGAGTGTCGGCCGAGCTGCGCGACCCTGATCTGATTGCCTTCGCTGTCACCGATACCGGCGTCGGTATCGCGTACGAAGACCGGGAACGGATCTTCCAGGAATTCACGCAGATAGAGAATCCGCTGCAGCGTCGAGCACCGGGAACCGGCCTGGGTCTCCCGCTCTCTCGCAAACTGGCCGCGTTTCTTGGTGGTGAGCTGTCGGTCGAGAGCCACCTGGGCCAGGGCTCGACCTTCACCGCAGTTATTCCCCGCAAATACGTCGAACGCCGAGCGCCGGATCGTCAGGATGTGGCAGACCGGACGCCGCTGTTATCTGCAGGAGCGCACGATGAGTGAGTCGATCTTCACCGGCAAGATCCTGGTGGTCGATGACACCGAGGCGAACCGGTATACCATTGCGAGGATACTCCGCAAGGAGGGCTTCGAGGTTCAGGAAGCCGCGGACGGGAAAGCCGGACTCGCCCGGGTCAACGACGAGCTGGATCTCGTCGTCCTCGATATTCACATGCCCGAGATGGACGGCTACGAGGTCTGCAGGCGCATCAAGGCGAATCCAGAGCTGCGTCCGATCCCGGTCCTGCACATCTCGGCTACCTACACCGGGACCAGCGACATCGCGTACGGCCTCGAGGCGGGAGCTGATGGATACCTGACCCATCCGGTTGACCCCGGGGTCCTGGTGGCGACGGTACGAGCGTTCCTGCGGCTGCGGCAGGCCGACCGTGCAGTGCGTCAGAGTGAGGCGCAGGCGCGATCCCGTGCGGAGGAGCTGCAGGCCGTGATGCACGCCGTTCCGGCGGCTGTGATGATTGCACACGACGCCGAGTGCCGGACCGTAACGGGCAATCGAGCAGCGCACGAGCTGCTTCGCCTGCCGGAGGGCACCCACCTCTCGAGGACCGCGGGCGACGCTGATGGCTCGCACTTCCGAATATTCCAGAGCGGTCGGGAGTTGCAGCTGTCCGAGCTTCCGATCCAGCGGGCCGCCGCCACCGGCACTCACATCTCGGGTGAGGAGCTGGAGGTCCAATTCCAGGACGACTCGGTCAGACATGTCTATGGTAGCGCCACGCCGCTCTTCGACGAGACTGGACGCGTGCGGGGAGCAATAGGTGCGTACGTAGATATGACGGATCTTCGCCAAGCGCGCGAGCAGCTGGAGCGCGCACAGCGCATGGAATCGATCGGCACCCTCGCGGGCGGAGTGGCGCACGAAACCAACAACCAGATGACCGTCGTGCTCGGCTTTGCCCAATTTCTCATGAGTGCCGAGAACATCACCGCGGCTCAGCGAAGGGATCTTCAGCAGGTGAAGCTCGGGGCCGAGCGCGTTGCACAGCTCACCCGGCAGCTGTTGGCCCTGAGCCGGCGACAAACGCTCAATACGGTGTCGCTCAATCTGGACGAACTGATCCGTGAATCCCTCCCACTATTGCAGCGCCTGCTTGGCCCCGAAAACAGACTGGTCATGCATCTGGATGCGGCCCCCAAGTGGGTGCGCGGCGACCGCACGCAGCTGGTTCAGGTTCTTCTCAACCTGGTCATGAATGCCCGCGATGCGATGCCTGAAGGCGGTCGTGTGACCATTCGTACAGACCGCGCTGACGAGGTTCCCCCTGGTGGCCGCTTCGGGCGTGCGTGGAACTCTGATGAAGCGGCCATTCTATCCGTGTCGGACACGGGAACCGGTATCGACTCCTCGATCGCGAACCGGGTTTTCGAACCCTTCTTCACTACCAAGCCGGTGGGGCAAGGGACCGGCCTCGGCTTATCGGTGGTAGAAGGGATCATCGAGCAGAGCAATGGCGAGATGTGGCTAACGAGTGAGGCAGGACGGGGCACCACTTTCATCATCGCGTTGCCGGTGGTGGAGCCTGCCACCGACTCCGCTGCCAGGTCGGCGCGAAGCCCCGAAGGCGGGAACGAAACGATTCTGCTGGTAGATGACGAGGGTGGCGTGCGCGAGGTGCTCGCCCGCGGGCTGCAGGAGAAGGGGTATCGCCTGGTAGAGGCATCTTCTGCATCACAAGCCCTGGAGATTCTCGAGGGTGGGGCCGAGGACATCGATCTGGTCGTCACAGACCTGGCCATGCCGGGGATGAGTGGTGTGGAGCTGGCGAAACGCGCGTCCACCATCAGTCCGTTTCTTCCGTTCATCTTTGTTTCGGGGCAACCGCGGGAGGCACTGCCAGAGCTGCACTCTTTGGGTCCGGCTTATCCCCTGCTCGAGAAGCCCTTCACCCCGGATGCATTGGTGGCTTGCGTCCGGGCGACATTGGACCTTCGTCCCCATGCATCTCGAGCCAAAGACTGACAACAGCATGAATTGATCCTTCAACTATCACGCAACCGGTAGCCGACGGCCGGCTCAGTGGTAAAAGTCGCGGCCTGGTGGCAAGACCATGATCACATTGCCGATCCGCGTTCGGGACGCCGCATAGCAACGAGCAGCAGGCGGGACTACAGCGGGTCCAACACTGCCAATACAGCCTCGACGCCAGCCACCTGGGTGTCACCGGCCCAAATCTCCACCGTCCCGAAGTACAGGTGCCGCTTGCGCCGCACCTCTCCCTTCAGGACCAGCTTGCGGGTCGAGCAGCTGACCGGGCTCTTGAACTCGGCACCGGCTCGGATCATGCGCGGACGACCGCGCGCCCCGTTCCCCCAGGCCCATAGCGCAACGAGCTGACCCGCCGCCTCGATGATGAGGGAGCCGGGGAAGATCGGGTCTTCCGGAAAATGCTGGGCCCACACCCAGTGGTGCGGACCCAGCTCCGCTTCGCCTATGATGGACGCACCTTTGAATTCTATGACTCTGCTGACCTGCCGCATCTGAGCCACGGGAAGGAAGCTGCCTTCCACATCGATCAGCATAGGCGAAGGTTCGAGGGCCAGGACCTGGGTCATGCGATGCGCTCCGAGGGGGGGTGAGGTGTGACACCGTCAGAATGATACGCCGCTCACCGCGTGCTGGATTTCCATTCAATAAGTACTCCGCAGATCCAAACACGGGTTCGGTTCGTACTACTACCGAATCTGGCGCACTCCCCCGCAGGCTCATCCCCTCGTGGTAGCTCGCAATCAATCATTCCAAGAAGTCATGGAGATCTCATGGTTTTTCCGAAATACATCAACAGTGGCATTGGATTGCTCCTTGTGGCGGGGGCAGCGGCATGCGCTTCCGGAGGCCGCGAGACGATCGAGGCTCGTGCGGCCGCACCAATGGACTCCACCGCCGTGTCGGCCAGCATGCCGGCACCACCCGATCCAGAGATGCAGGCGGTGCTCACCCAGCTCGCAACCCTCAATCCAAAGCCAATTCCCCAACTTTCCGCTCCCGAGGCCAGGAAGCAGCCGACCCCGGCCGACGCGGTGAAGGCGTTGCTGAAGAAGCAGGGCAAGAGCACCAGCCCCGAAGCGGTGGGAAGCGTCGTCAATCGCACGATCAAGGGCCCCGGTGGGAGCATTCCCATCCGGATTTACACGCCCGCCGGCCAGGGACCCTTTCCGGTCGTGGTCTACTACCACGGCGGAGGCTGGGTCATCGCCGATCTGAACACCTACGATGCATCACCCCGGGCGCTCAGCAATCTCGCCAACGCGGTCGTGGTCTCGTCGCACTACCGGCAGGCGCCGGAGCACAAGTTCCCCGCGGCCCACGAAGATGCGTTCGCGGCGTACCGCTGGGTCCTCGCCAATGCGACATCGCTCAAAGGTGATTCGTCGAAGGTTGCGGTGGCAGGCGAGAGCGCGGGCGGCAATCTGGCCGCGGCGGTCTCCATGATGGCGCGCGACAGCGGCGCCGGGCTGCCGGCGTATCAGGTGCTGGTGTATCCCATCGCCGGCTTCGACACGAACACGCCGTCGTACCGGGAGAATGCTACCGCCAAGCCGCTCGACAAGCCGATGATGCAGTGGTTCTTCAAGCAGTATCTCCGCACACCGGAGGATGGAGAGAATCCGCTGATAGACCTGGTGCACGCCGACCTGAAGCGACTTCCGGCGGCCACGGTGATCACGGCCGAAATCGATCCGCTTCGCTCCGAAGGCAAGGCGTTGGCCGATGCGCTGCGGCGTGCCGGTGCCGAGGTGGACTACAAGAACTACGAGGGCTCGGCGCACGAGTTCTTCGGGATGGGCGCCGTGCTGGACGATGCCAAGGCGGCACAGCAGCAGGCGGCGGCAGGGCTGAAGAAGGGCTTTCACTCACAACGGAGCAAGGAGTAGCGATGCCTCAGAAATTACCGGATGGCGAGAGAGAGCTGAATTTTCTCGATGGCTTGGCCCGCACCGCCGGCCGCAGGACATTCCTGCAATGGTCGGGAATCACCCTGGCCGTGGTGGCGCTGGGATGCAGCGACGACGACGACACTGGAGTCGGGCCCGGGCCGGACACGACCGACGTGAACCTCGGCGCCGGCGACACTGGCGTCCTCAACTACGCCTATGCCTTGGAGCAGCTCGAGGCGGCATTCTACACCCAAGTGGTCGCGAGCTTCTACGCCGGCGCCACGGCCGATGAGCAGACGATTCTCACGGACATCAGAAATCATGAAGTGATCCACCGCGACTTCCTCAAGGCCGCGCTGGGTACTTCGGCCATCGCCGACCTTCAGGTGGACTTCACCAGCATCAACTTCACCGACCGCGCCAGCGTGCTCGGCGCCGCCAAGACCTTCGAAGACCTCGGCGTGTCGGCGTACAATGGCGCCGGTCAACTGCTGACCGATGCCGCCAACCTGCTGGTCGCAGGCAAGATCGTGTCGGTGGAAGCTCGCCATGCCGCCGCCATCCGGGACCTGCTGGTTCCGAGCTCCAGCGGGGTGGGATCGTTCGCGGGTGACGACACGGTAGATCCCACCACCGGGCTCGAAATACCCGAGCGTGCACCGTCGGCCGTGCTGGCAGCGGCTGACACCTACGTCGTGACCACGATCAACGCCTCCGGCCTGCCGACCAGCTAAAGGAATCCATTGATGAAAGACACCACGATTTTCGAAAGCCTCGATCCCGAGCTTATGTCGGAGGTCCAATCACGCAGAGCCGCCGTGTCGCGTACGGCGAAGATGGCGGGCGCTGTGGCGATGGCGTCGATGCCGGTTGCCTTCGGCCTCATGGCCAAGCGGGCCTTTGCCCAGGGCGGCTTGCCGCAGGCGATCGTCGACGTGCTCAACTTCGCGTTGACGCTGGAGTACCTCGAGAACGAGTTCTACCAAACCGGGCTGGCGACCAGCGGACTCATCCCCGCCGCTGACCTGTCGATCTTCCAGCAGATCGCCAAACACGAGACCGCTCACGTCGCCCTGCTCCAGAGCGTGCTCGGGGCCAGTGCGGTGGCGAAACCCACGTTCGACTTTACCGCCGTGGGCACGTTCGACCCGTTCAATGACTATCCCACGTTTCAGGCGCTGTCCCAGGGATTCGAGGATACCGGCGTTCGGGCGTACAAGGGTCAGGCACCGGCGCTGATGGCCGACAACACCATCCTGACTACCGCGCTTCGAATCCATTCTGTGGAAGCTCGGCATGCTTCCATGGTGCGGCGTCTGCGTGGTCAGAAGGGTTGGATCACCGGAAATCAGACCGACGTGTCGGCTCTCGGACCGGTGTATGCGGGTGAAGAGGCAGCCAACGGCACGGCCAGTAGCGCTGCTGCGGCTGAAGCGTTCGACGAGCCGCTGACGCTGGATCAGGTCAACGCAATTGCAGGGTTGTTCATCGTGGCGTGAGGTAGGCGGGGCAGCGGGGCCGCGGGGTCGCGGGGTCGCGGGGTCGCGGGTCGCGGGGTCGCGGAGTCGCTGAAGCAGAGAGCTCCTCATCCCGAGTGCAACGAGGGATCTACAGTTCCGTTTCCGAAGAGTAGATCCTTCGCGTTGCTCAGGATGAGGAGATGGGTGGCGACGAGGAGTTGCTTACCCGCTTACCCGCTTACCCTCACCACTCTCGCGCTCGAACTCAATCACACGGTTCCGCTGCACCCAGGCGTAAATGCCCACCGCGAGCAGGACCATGCCGAGGAATGCGGCCACGAGCCAGCCGTAGTCGAGAGGGCGGTGCACCGAATGGTGGACCAGAAGAATGCCGGCCAGGCCTGCGGCCACCATCCACCCACTCCATTGGTAAATCATAGAAGACGCCTTTCGGGTATTCCGGGGTTTCGCGCGGGCGCGGGCCACGAGCCGAGCGCGAAGCGCATCACTTCGATCCGCGCGCATATGGGCTTGGGGGAGCTGCAGTGCGATGTTCGTCGCCGCGGCGCGGTATTCCTCCAGCAACGTGGCGCACTCGGCGCATTCCCTGACGTGGGCTCGCACCTCTTCCATCTCCGCCGAGTCGAGGATCGCCAGCGCCGCGGCGGGCAGCTTCTCCTCGATCTCCGCATGTCCGGGCACAGAGCTCATGTCTCCCTCTCCCGTAACGAGTCGAGTCCCTGCCGCAGCTTCTGCATCGCAAGGCGGATCCGGGTCTTCACGGTGCCGAGTGGCTGAGCGGTGCGCTCGGCAATCTCCCCGTGGGACAGTCCCTCGAAATAGGCCATCTCCACGGCCGAACGCTGCTCGGCCGGAAGCGCCGCGAGCGCGGACACGAGCTGCGCCTGCTGATCCTCGCTTTCCAGCCTGGTGCCGGGTTGTTCAGGCGGCACGTTACCGGTGTGGTCCTGCAACGCGCTCACCGTCGCCGGCGCCGCGGTCCAGTCGGCCCTCCGCTTTCGGGCCCGAAGCCGGTCGAGTGCGCGGCTCCGGGCGATCATCATGATCCAGGTCGAGCCGGCCGACCGCCCACCCTGGTACCGGTCTGCCGTACGCCATATCTGCCAGAACGTCTCCTCGACCACATCCTCTGCGTCGTCAGCGTCCTTCAGGATCCAGAAGGCCAGCGTGTGCACCCGCGCGGACCAGAGGTCGTAGAGTGCGCCCAGCGCCGTCTCGTCCCCGGCGGCCATGCGGCGGAGGAGGGCGCGATCGCAGTCTACAGACACCGGTGACTGGTCCGAGGAGGAGTGGCCGGGACGGCCCCGCCGTTGGTCATCCATCATCTGTACGGCGCGAAGCCGGCGGCGGATTGGTGCAATTCCTCTAACTATTTCGTCGGTTGATTTGAGCCTGGACTAGTGAGCTACGGCTCTGGGGCCGGTCTGAAGCATGCGCTCGACCGCTGCGACCAGCTCGGCGGGATGGAACGGCTTGGGAATGACGGGGCGGTCGGTAGGCCGGTCGACACTGTACCCTGAAATGAAGATCAGAGGTAGTGCGGTGTGCCGCTGGGCCAGGTGGGCAGCCAGCTGGAACCCATCCAGCCGGGGCATCCTGAGATCCGAGATGACCAGGTGGATGTCCGGCCCGGCCGCTTCCACCATGGCGAGCGCCTCCAGGCCATCGCCGGCGGTGAGCACCCGGTAGCCCTCCTCCTCCAGGATTCGGGCGCAGAGCTGGCGCACGGAAGCCTCATCCTCGACCACCAGTACGGTCGTTGGAGTGGGCTGCTGGGCTGGGCTGGTCAGGGACCGGTTCTCCGAGATTGAAGCGACGAACGGAATGTTTGGCCGGTACAAAGAAGGTAGGGCCGGGCCTCCGCCGGCGTAAGAGGGCTTGACAGCCTGCTACTCGGTGCTCTCGAACCTGAATTCCGGCTCGCTGCCGCAGGCGTGCCAGGTGACCCGCACCAGTCCCTCCATGTCGCCAAAGGTGCCCGACGCCTGCATGTCGCCGGCGCGGATCCGCTGCACGGTATCGGTGCAGCCGGCGTCGTACTGGAGCGGTGTGGGTGTGGTGACGGTCAGGACGAAGTGCTCGGTGCCGCGGGTCCAGTCCATGGTGCCCGCGATATCCAGCGAGCCGCTCGGCAGCGGCGCATTGATCTGAAGCGGTGTGGCTGGAGTGAAGTTGAGGCTCCACTGCTTGTCGATCGCGGCATCGGGATGGCCCGCGAAGGTGCGGATTACCTGAATGTCGGACGTGAGCAGGAGACCGTTCACGGAGCCACTCAATGTCCGGGTGCCATTCCGGGTGACATCGTAGATCACCTTGGTGTCGGCGCTGGTGAACCGGGTGCGGAGCCCGGTCAGGGTGGCCTCGTAGCCGAAGCCGGCGCTGGTCGAGCTTGGATCCTGGATTCGAAGCGAGCCCACGATGTCGAGAGTGCCACCACGCCAGCCGGTAAACCGGCAGGGCGGCGCGGTGAATAGAAAGGTGGCGTCGTCGGGCACGCCGTCGCCGTCGCTGTCCGCCGCGGATGACGGACTGACACAGGGTGCGGCCACCACAGAGGCCGCCTCCGGGGGTGCCTGGGTGGTGCCGATGGGGTCCAGGGAGCTGCCGAGGGTGAGGGAGCTGAGGGCGGCTTCGACCTCGTCGCGCAGGGTCTCACCCACGTCCACGGTGAGCTCGTCGGCGGGACCGACTCCGTTGAGGAGACCGTCGCCACAGCCGTAAACTGTTGCTGTGGTTACAAGTGCTGCCAGCGTCAACCCGAGCCGGGCTCTGTTCATCTTCCTTGTCCCTCTCATATATGCCGTCGCAGCCATGCAGGGTGCCGCCTGGCCCGGACTGTCTCTTCGATGTACCCTGGGAGCATAACCCGGGCCGACAAGGGAGAACAACGGTTCCCTGCCCTCGGTGGCTGGACGCAAAATTGGCGCGTCTCCTTTCAGAGAGCGAAGGTCGGGGACCCGAACTCAGGAGGGGCAATGCGACACCGCGGAGTCGTCATCACCGTTCTGGCCAGCGCTGGCTGTGGCCTTTTCGAGCCGGACTCGCGCCGGGTGGTTGGCCTGATTGACCCTGGTCTTCCCCTTTCCGCAATCGACGCTCCCGACACGGCACTGCTCGGCGTCGCATTCGACGCCACCGTGAACACTTTCGGCAGCTCCAGTTGTACCACTCCCGACGGAGTGAGGCTCACCCTGGGCCCAGCGGAAGCGCGCGTCGTCCCCTATGACCGGGTGCCGAACGGCGGCGACGTCGCGTGTACAGCCGACATCAGTCCGATACCGCGTCCGGTGGAGCTGCAGTTCGCGGTGCCCGGAGCCGCCATGATCGTGGTGCAGGGAGTTGTCGCGCTGCCGGCCGGCGGACTGGGCCGAGGCACCGTGACGAAGACCCTCGTCGTGATGCCGTAGCTCGGACGCATTGTGGCCGTCCTGTCGACTATCCTGGCCAGCTCGCTGCTGACAACGGTCTTCGGCGTCACTGCAGCCGCACAGACGCTTGCTCCCGCAGACACGATCGATCGATTCGTCAAAGCCGAGGTGGCGCGCCAAAAAATTCCCGGCGTGTCCGTCGCCGTGCTGCGGGGCGACAGCGTCCTCCTGGCGCGCGGGTACGGCCTGGCCAACGTAGAGCACGGCGTTCCCGCGACCGACAGCACCGTGTACGGCGTCGGATCGCTGAGCAAGCCGTTCACGGCCGCGGCCATCGTGCTTCTGTCCCAGCAGGGACGCCTTAAGCTGGATGATCCGATCAGCCGTTACCTGCCCGAAGGGCAGACGGTGTGGTCGGGCGTGACGGTCCGCCATCTCCTTACTCACACGTCAGGCATTCCCCAGGACACCGCGCTCGACTGGCGCCGCGATTATACCGAGAGAGAGATGGTGCGGTCCGCCGCTCAACCCCTGGAGTTCAAGCCGGGAGAGCTCGAGAGCTACAGCAGCACCGGCTACCTCCTGCTCGGTGTCATCATTCACCGTGTCACCGGGGTGTTCTGGGGCGACTTCGTGCGCGACCAGATCTTCGGCCCGCTCGGCATGAGGACGGCACGGGTGAACTCGGATATTGACGTCGTGCCGAACCGGGCCGCCGGATACTACCTGGTCAACGACACCCTCAAGAACGCCGATTGGACCTCACCTTCCATTAATGCCACGGCGGACTGCTGCCTCAGCTTCACCGTGCGTGATCTCGCACGGTTTGCAGTTGGCCTCAATCACTACAAAGTGCTCAACCGTGCCGCCCTCGAAACGATCTGGACGCCGGTCCGGCTCAACACCGGCGGCACGTATCCCTATGGTCTCGGCTGGAATCTCTTCGAGCAGCGCGGCTACCGTCGCCTCGGACATAGCGGCGCCTGGCGTGGGTTCCATGCCACGTTTCAGCGCTATCCCGATTTCGACCTCACCGTGATCGTGTTACTAAACCTGGGCCAGGCCAACTCGGAAGGCTTCGCCATGGGCATCGCGGGACTGGTCGAGCCGGCGCTGATTCCGCCGCATCACCTCCCCGGTGGACTGAAGGGTCCGACTCCACCGGTATCGGTGGAGAAGCTGCTGCGCGCCATCGCATCCGGTAGCGACTCCGCACTGGTGACCCCCGAGCTCAGGGCCACTTTTCCCCAGCCCAGACGCGTGCTGATTGGCGGGTTGCTCCAGGAGATGAAGAAGTGGACACCACTCGGGTGTGAGAGTGTCGGCGGCCGCGGGATCACACGACTGCGTTCGCGAATCGAGCACGTCTGTTATGCCAAGGGATCCGGACAGCAGGGCAGTATGTTGTTTACCGTGCAGTACGGCAGCGGCTGGCGCGCGGCAGGCCTCGATAATGCTTTCGGTATCTAATCTCGCATCGTGACGTTCGAACTCTAATCCTCGCAACCCTGCTGGCTGGCCTGGCATGATGGAAACGGCCGGCCCTCGGCGCAGCTAGCCGACATCGCGGGCACCCGCTGGGTCCTCTTCGGTACAGCCGGGCGGGGCTACCGGCAGAGGGTCGGTGCTTCGGGAGCGATGGCGCCCGATGCGGGACACGTCGTCACCGCCGCGGAACTCGAAGTGGGTAGGATCGAAGGTGCGGGTGTAGAGACCTTGCTTGCGGCGGGTGTGAACGCGGTCCACGAGGTTCTTCGCGAGCTCTTTCGCACTCATCCACACGTCCGGAGTAATCCCGGGGTACTCGCCTGTATATTCGGGTCTGAGTCGGGCTTCTCGTACAGTCATCCTCGGCGGCCTTCCGTGACGCGATATCGCAAAGACATTGCTCTTTCGTGTACGGTGGCAAGTCTCGGCCGGTGACACTGGAACTTGAGTTCACGGGGCATGAGGCCGATCGATGATCGATGCGGGATACATGGCCAAGAGGATCTCATCCCGCCCGGACTGGATCAAAGCGCCCGGTGTGGTGGACATCTGCTCAGTCAGCTACTGCATCTCCGAGGCCTTCTGCGACTACATCAGCCATTGGAAACACAACGGATACTGGTTCTTCGACTCACCCGCGGCCATACGAGAGATCGCGAGTGCCGAGTCCATCGATCTGTCCGCTCATCGGCTGTTCTTCTACGGGGTGTACGAGCTGCAGTTCGATGAGGAGCGCCGGGCATGGCGACCCTTCGAGCCGGATCGGGCCTTCACCACGAAGGTGGAGGTTCCGGCACGGAAGCAGCTGCTGGGTTTCGACGTGGTGAGCTTCGAGGCACAGACGGCTCCCGAGTGCTCGCCGCTTTCCTGCAACAACCTTGCTGAATCGATCGACGTGAATGAGCATTCCCTGCTGCCATCTTTCGAGAGCGCCAGCACGCTCCTGGAAGACGGGGCGTTCGATAACTCGGAGCCAGGGCCGTTTCGCGTCTTCGCAGTCTACTCGTGCGACGAGCCAAACCTGCAGGATGGCTGATCACCACGGTGCAGATCCGAATCAAATCGGAGAGCCCAAGGCAACCAAGGAGGCAAAGCTTGGCAGGCAAGGAGGATGGCTTGGAACTGGCTCAAAGACTCGCGAATCTGCTGAGGCAGCGCGAGGTGCTGCGGCAGCAATCCGAGCTTATCGCAGAGGCATTCGCCCGCATCGGAGATGAAATCGAGCTACTGCGCTCTCAGGCGAGGGCGGAAGGAGTGGTGCTGGAACAGGACGCCGAGTAGAGCACGAGGACACGGTAAGTCTAGTCCCAGATAATGGGGACAGGCCGCGGGATGACCGCTGGTCCCGGAGCTGCCGGCCGCGATCCGGAATCTTCACGCCGCCGGCCATTGGGGTAACTGGGTGGTGCCTGCTCGGCCTGCAGCGACGCGGCGCCAACCCTCATCAACCCTGGCTGTATCAGTGCTCCCACCGTCATCAACAGACCATCGGCGGTGAAGTTCTCGCAGAGGGTCGGCACATCGGGAGGTAGCCCGTCCGGTACGCTGGAGCCTATATGCAGGATCGGGAGGCCCCGCTTGCTGCCACGGACATTTCGGCACAGCTCGGCGACATCGATCCCCGTGCCGTACGTGTTCAGCACCAGCAGCTCGATATCAGGCAGGAGGATGCACAGCTCCTGAGCAGCCCAGCCATCGTGGGCCTGAAAGACGGCGTAGCCGCTCATACGTAACAGCCCGGTGACAGACAGCAGTAAGGCGTTGTAGTCACAAATGACGATGCGACGCCCCTCGCTGGAGGGGACAGGGCGCTCGGTCATCATGTGAAGCCTTAGGTCCGGCGAAGTTCGTACCGGCTCTGGCAGGAAAGCTACTTGGGGGGCCTCCTCAACCTACCACATGGTGCACCAAATAGATACGACACTTAGCTGAGAGCCAGGTTGCCATGGTGCCATCCCGTGCACCAGACCTTGAAGGCACCCTTCTAATGCTCGTCATCCACTTACTTGACAGTCAGAGTGACCGCTGTAACCTAGACAGCGCATCCCCCCGCTAATCTGGCAACCTGCTTCCATTTGCGTGGAGGAAATCCGCATGTCAGGCTCGCCCAGACGTCTGATTTCGCTGCTGCTCCTCCTCGCTTACCTGCCCCAGGTCACCAGCTGCCACAAGACCGCGAAAGTAGAACCGTCAGGTGTAGAGCCAGGTGGCACAGAGCCGGTTGCGGGTGTCACGCGAATTGGCGGCAAGCGGGTGCGCTTCGATGGCGCGGGTACGCTGGGACGAGACAGCGTCTACGGACAGGTGGGTGGTGAAGCGGTTGCCCTTCCAATCGACAGTGTCGACAAGGTTTGGGTGACCCGGGAGCGAGAGCAGCGGTGGATCAATCCGTCCGAGGTACGAAACGTCGGCGAGAGAGTCATCGGAGCCACCACGACGGACGGAAGGGATCTCAGCTTCGATAAGCTCGGAGGGTACGTGCGAGGGGACACGGTGTTCGCCACGCAGAACGGCGAGCCGGTGCGTCTCCCGATGGATCAGGTGCAGCGCCTGTGGGTGCGCAAAACGGACGCAGGCAAGACCGCCCTGGCCGTAGTCGGAGTATTCGGAGGCGCCCTCCTGATCACCGCGGCGATCGCGGCCGCCACCAAGGAGTCGTGTCCCTTCGTTTACTCCTGGGATGGGAACCGGTACGTGTTCGACGCCGAGCCATACGGGGGCGCGATTTCTCGGGGGCTGGAGCGGAGCGACTACGCGCGGCTGGAGAACCTGCGACCTCAAGGCGGCCGCTACAAGCTCCTGATCACGAATGAGGTGAATGAGACCCAGATGACGAACATGATGGAGCTCTGGGTGGTCGACCATGCGCCGGGCGCGCGCGTGCTGCCTGATTTGACCGGTGGGCTGCACGTCGTCGGCCAGGCGATACCTCTTGCGAGCGCAGTGGATCAGCGGGGCCACGATCTACGGCCGTGGCTCGAGCGAACTGACCGGACGATCTGGGAGTCGGTCGCGGTGGCCGACTCCGATGGCGGCATGCGCGACGAGATAGTGCTCACCTTCCCGAAGCCGCGGGAGATGAAGAGTGCGCGACTGATCACGAACGTGGCCACCGGGATCTGGGGCTCGCACATGATCCGGGCCATGCTCCAGCTCCGCGGGCGAGAGGTAGGCGCCTGGTACGCACGGGTCGACGGAGGATCGCACTCGCGCGACTCGCTGCTGGCATGGGACCTTCGTGAAGAGCTGTATCACCTGCGAATCGAGGTGCAGGAGCCCGACGGCTGGCAGACCCGGGCCGTGTTGCCGGGTGGCGGGCCATTCATCGCCGAGGATCGGCTGATCCCGCTCGACTTGAGCAGGGTACAGGGCGACTCGGTCCGGCTTCGTATTCGTCCGCCGCGCGGGTTCTGGGCGCTCAACTCCTTTGCCCTGGACTACGGAGACACCCGGCCCGCCGCCGTGGATACGCTCCGGCCGGTGGCCGCCCGGGATGTTCGCTGGGGCGACATGCTCTCGTCCCTCAGTGCCAGCGACGATCGCTATTACGCGATGCCGTATACCGGCGATCACGGGCATCTGACGTTCAACGCACCGGCAGCGCGCCAGGGCCTGGAGCGAACCGTGCTGCTGCACACTCAGGGCTACTATCGCCTGCATCTTCCGATCGGGGGGGCACCCGACACGGCGACGTTGAACCGCCTCAGCTTCGTGCCGGGAGCGGCGGCGCAGTTCGCAGCCGAGCAGTTCAGTCAGTGGCAGTTGGCGAACAAGTAGTGCGCCACTACTGGCTGGACCGAATCCTGGAGCTGGAAAAAGGTGTGCGTGCAGTGGGGGTAAAGTGCGTCGCCCTGGCCGAGGACGAGTTCGATGTTCATTTCCCCGGCAACCCGGTGCTGCCTGGCATCTATCTACTCGAGGGCCTGGCGCAGACGGCGGGCGTTCTCCTGGCAGAGACGACGGGTGGAAAGCGGCTCGCCCTGATGGTGTCGGTCGAGCGAGCTCGCTTTGTGTCCTTCGCCAGGCCCGGTGATCGAGTCGATCTCACGGTCGAGATAGAAACGTTGGACGACGAGCTGGCCCGGGTGCGCGGCGCCGCAGCGGTCGGAGACCGGCCGATCGCCTCCGCTCGACTGACGTTCAGGCTGGTGGATCCGGCCACCGTCGTGCCGGCCGAATTCCGCCTCCTGTGGCAACAGGCCGTGAATACGTGGTTGGGCCGTTACCTGGAGCCGGGTAATGTCTGAGCGGGTCGCCATCACCGGAATCGGAGTCGTCACGCCCATCGGAATTGGCCTGGACGCCTTCAGCCGGTCGCTCCGCGCGGGGACGTCGGGTGTCCGGCGCATCGCCAACTTCGACTGCACCGACTTCGATACTCAGATCGCGGCCGGTGTGGCGGACGACTTCGATGGCACCTGCTGGGTCGAGCCACCCAAGATGGCCAAGCTGATGAGCCGGTCGGCACTCTTTGCGGTGGCCGCAGCGGCCATGGCTCGACAGGCAGCAGCTCTCGGCGCAGAGGACGCCGATCCCGAGCGCACCGGGGTGGTTCTGGGTGCCGCCGGCATGGGTCCCACCGACAACGATCTCCTCGCGACTCAGGCGCGGGCCATGCTCGAGTCGGCCGGGCCGACGAACGCCGATTGGAACGTGCCCGCCTTTGCCCGCGTGTTCTGCCGGCGAACCAACCCTCTCGCTACGCTGCGCGGACTGCCCAACCTGGCCGCGGCGCACGTTGCGATCCAACAGGACGCCCGCGGCCCCAACAGCACGATCACGACGGCGTGTACCGCCGGCACCCAGGCCATCGGAGAAGGGCTACGCCTGATTCAGCATGGTGACGCCGATGTGGTGTTTGCCGGCGGCGCCGATGCGACCATCAACCCGGTGACGGTACTCGGCTTCAGCCTGCTCGGCACCTTGTCCCGCCGCAATGATCAGCCGGCAGCCGCCAGCCGGCCCTTCGACCTCGAGCGCGATGGATTCGTCATCGGCGAGGGAGCTGGCGTCGTGGTGCTGGAACGCGAGTCATTCGCGCGATCGCGCGGCGCGCCCGTACTCGCCGAGCTCGCCGGCTATGGAGTGACATGCGACGCCTACCGAATCACCGACGAGCGACCCGACGCCGCCGGAGCAGCGCGTGCCATCCGACTCTGTCTGCGCGACGCGGATGCCGAGCCTGGCGACCTGGACTACGTCAACGCGCACGGCACCGGTACCCGAATGAACGATCTGACCGAGACCCGGGCCATCAAGGAAGCGCTGGGGCCGAAGGCGCGGGAGACCGCGGTCAGCTCCACGAAATCCATGACGGGTCATCTTCTGGCTGCGGCCGGAGCGGTGGAAGTGGCCGCAGTCGTGGCCGCGCTGTGTGGCGGCTTCCTTCCGCCGACGATCAACCTGGACACTCCCGATCCCGAGTGCGACCTGGATTACGTACCAGTCTCGGCTCGCTCGGCGCGAGTCGATGCCGCTTTGTCCAATTCTTTCGGATTCGGAGGCCAGAACGCGTGTCTGCTGATCCGACGCTGGTAGGCGGAGGGAGCCTCGACCCGCTGGTTCGACGCATCGTGGCGGACGTGCTGGTCGTTCCGCTGGAGCAGGTGACCCCCGACAGTGCGCTGGTCGCGGATCTCGGCGCGGAATCCATCGACTTCCTCGACCTCGTCTTTCACCTGGAGGAGGCGCTCGAGAGGAGAATTCCTTTTACCCGCTGGCAGCGGTATCTGGAAGAGCGCTTCGGCACAGGCGACCTGTCACAGACAGTCACGACCTCCGTGGTCCGGGACTTCGCCTTGCACGTGACCGAGGGTGAGTGAACATCACCTTGCCGGTTGGCCACGCCATCTCGCTTACGGTCTGTTGCCCTACCTCGGGAGTCCGCCTCCGCGGCCGGGGCTCGCGGGCGGCTGACCGTGCCGCCGCTGACAGGGCGTGGAGGCTGGCGCTGCAAGCCACCGGTCTCAGTCCTGACAACGCAGGCGGCAGTCGCGCACACACCGAGGGCGCGGGCGCGGCCCTGGTCGGACCAGGAGGAACGGTGCTCGGGGTGGACCTCGTCTCGACTTCCCGCGTCACCCAGCGGCACGCTCGCGCGATTCTCGAGCAACACGAGTGGGAAGCGCTGCCGGTTCCGGTCGCCATTCGCGGCGGGCTGGGTTGGGGACTGAAGGAAGCTGCCGCCAAGGCACTCGGCGCTCCGGTGCGGCACTTTCCCGCCGGGCTCACCATTACGTGCACCCTGAACCAGGTTCAAGTCATGGCCCGCGATGAGCCACATCCCAGCATGGAGGGCCACTGGAAAGAAATCGGTTCTCTGCTCTGTGTATGGGTAATCGGTTTTACGGTCAGCGGTCACTCGTGACATTCGTCGTCTAGAGGCGCATGCGCTAGGAAGCCGGGACACGGAGCCGGTGGGGCAAGGTGATGGGGCCGGTCGTGTTGGTCGTGCTGTGTTTCGCCATGCTCCCGATCGTGTTGTTGGTGTCGCCTTTCTGTTGGCGGGTCGGTGGCGAGCGGCGGGTTGCTACTATGGTCTGAGCACCTCCCGGGGGCGACCCTGCCGCCCGAGTGAGTGCTTACCAGTGAAGACCGTACCCCAGGAGGTCGACTATGGAAACGAACAGGGCAATGGCAGGCATCGCGGCGACGCTTGCGCTGGCGTTGCTGGCGGGGTGTGATCGGCCGGAGCCAACCGGCCCGGGGGCCGGAGCCGAGGCGCTCGCGGCCAAGCAGGGGAAGAGCTCCAAGAAACTCTCTCTGGATCTGTGCGCGCCCAGCCGGGGCGGCTTTACCACGGTATCCACCAATCCATACTGGCCCATGGGTGTTGGCTATCAGCTGGTTCTGACCACCGAGGAGGATGGGGAAACCCTTATCAACCAGGTCACATCTCTCAACGTCACCGTAGTGATTGCGGGGGTCACGACCCGAGTGATCGAGGAACGCGAGTTTGTTGGCGACGATCTGGCGGAGGTCACCTGGAACTACTTCGCTCAGGCCTCTGACGGGACTATTTGCTACTTCGGGGAAGATGTCGATGTCTACGAGGAGGGCGGCATCTCTCATGAGGGAGCCTGGTGTGCCGCCACTCCCGGCAGCGCGCCCGGGATCTTCATGCCGGCCGATCCGAAGCCGGGGATGAGGTTCCAGATCGAGGTCGCGCCCGGAGTCGCGGAAGACGAAGGGAAGATCGTGGGGATCGGTCCCATCGAGGTGCCGTTCGGGCGATTCGAGGAGACCATCCGCCTGCGAGAGTTCAATCCGTTGGAGAGTGCAAAGGACTACAAGATTCACGCGGCAGGAACCGGCATCATCGTCGATGGGACCCAGGAGCTAGAGGACGTGAACCAGACCACCGGAGTGCCGGAACTGCCGACTCTCACGGTACAGCAGTGTGGGGTATAGCGGTGAGACCGGTGGGCTTTCAAACTCACTGAGTCGGATGACTCGATCTACCGCTGTCCCTGAGCGCGCGCAGCCAGTACCGTGGTAATCGCCAACGTCAGCTCGGCTGCGGTGAAGGGCTCCGAGAGTGTGGGGACGTCGTGGAGCGGACCCTCCGCCGGCAGAGGGTCTCCGATGTGCAGGATGGCCAGCCACGGCTTCGCCGCACGGACCCGAAGGATGAGCTCGGGGGCGGCAACGTTGCACATGCGTGTATTTGAGATGATCAGATCGAGGTCAGGGATATACTGGGCCAGCTCGCAGGCACTCTGACCATCGTACGCAGCGAATACTGCGTGACCCGCGTTCACGAGCATCTGGACGATGGCAACCAGGAGCCGCGGGTCATCATCCGTGACGACGATGCGCAGGGATTTTTGGGGTGTAGCGGACTCACGCATGGAGTGCCGGCTCACCGGTACGAGCGGGTAGGCAGGTTGGAGCTGAAGAAGTTACAGTACAACAACTTTCCAGCAGGCGCCAGCGGAAATCTGTACTTCAGCGGCATAGGTTGAGGCCGACCGATGGGTTCAGGGTCTCGGCTCCCCGGTCAGACGCTGAAGCGCCTCTCGTGCCTCCGACACATACGGCTGGAGTTCCGGGTCAGCATTCCGCCACGCCTCGGCCACGAACTGGTAGTACTCGATGGCTCGCCTGCGCTCGCCCAGCCGCTCCGCCGCGCGGGCCTGTTCGAGCCGCCCTATCACCTCGCCACCCACTGGCCAGCCCCATTCCCACCCCGACGCGTTCAGCACCTTCCGATCCTCCTTGCGCGCGGCAAGGAGCAGGAGTCGGGTCAACGCATCCAGGTAGCAGCTTCCACACAGAGAGTCCGGCAAACCTTCAAATCGACGGAGCGCCTCGGCGGTATCGCGGCGTGCCAGTGCGAGGTACGCTCTCGCGGCGGCGGCAATGTACACGCTCCGCTCCCGGATGAGCGAGTCGGCGCCAGAGCGGGCAGCCGAATCCGCCAGTCTTGCGACGCGGGTGAGCGCGGCGGTGTCCCCGTGAGCGTTCCACAGGAGGAGCCCGCCATGCGCCACGGCCAGTGAACCCGCGCGCAGCGAGTCGGCGAGGAGCCCTGCTCCTCCCTTGGGGAGCTCCGGGTTGAATAGGCCGATCTCGCCGAGCCACTCCCAAGGAAGCGGAAGCTCGGGGCTCCAGGCGCGCGCCGCCTCGCGCAGGTGGCCCCGATAGGTGAGCGTGGTGATCATGAAGGCCCGTCGGAACGGGTCCGTCAGCCACCCGGACGAGGTGTCGTGGCTGGCGAACAGCGCCCGGCCGAGCTGAACGGCCACCTCGGTCGAATCGGTGGCGCCGAAGAATGGGAGCCAGGCCTTGAAGAGCACGTTGGCGGATGCCCGCCGCAGTGCCCCCTGCACCTCGGGCGACCTCGCACGCCGGGAATAGGAGAGGTCGAGCGCGAGACGAATACCCTGCGCGGTTACATCATCGGGCGCTCGCTCGAGATAGGCCGCCGCGTAACGCTGGGCCGCTTCCATCCCGTGGACGCGGGAGGCCTGCTCGATGGCGTGTATGTAGGCCGGCGCATACGCCGAATCGAGAGCGATGGCTCGCTCGAATGTCGCGAGAACCTCGCCCGGCCCCACACCCCGGCTCGTCCCCGCGTGCAAGTACACCTCGCCCAACGTGTGCCAGGCATCGGCGTCATCCGGGTAGCGCCGCACCGCCTCGAGGGCGGTCGCACGCAAACGCCGGTACCACGCCCAGCTCGCCGGGAGGTCACCCTGGAACACCGAGTCGACCGCCACCAGCAGGCTATCGCGAGGAGCGAGGCCATGGTTCAAGGCGCCCGCGCGCACGGCCAGGGCGACAGACAGCGATTCCCCACCGACGCGCTGCCACCCCATCACGCGTCCGAGCCGCCAGAGTGCCAGGGCGAAGTTGCTATCGAGCGCGACCGCCCGCTCGTAGGATGCCGTCGCAGAGTCCCAGGCAGCCCGGCGGAACCACTGCTCGCCCCGGAGAAACGCCTTGAGCGCCGGCGGGGAGGTAGAGCCCAGCGAAGCGATTCGGGTGAGCTCGAGGCGCCGGTGCCGGCCCAGCTCACCGAGCACTCGCACCGCCAGGGAGTCACCCAACCGGTCGATCCGACCCGCTGCATCGTGCAACTCGAGCTCGGCGAGCGGGCGGTTCGCTTCCACATCGAACAGGGTGGCCCGTAGGAGAGCCGAGTCTCCGCCGGAGGGCACCAGGCTCCCGAAGAGCGAGAGGCCCGCGCCGGTGCGGTGGCCAAGTTCGGCGGCGGCGAGCGGGTCGGCGTGCCCCTGCCAGCGCCGGACGACGGCGGTGGGAGGTACCGTGCGGAGCGGGCCTGCCCCGTCGAGGTTGCGTGCCAGCAGGTCGACCAGGCCCTCACGCCAGAGCTGAAGGTTTGGGTCGAGCACGTCGAAAGGCGCGACGGCGAGCAGGTCCGGATCGAGGGTGCGAGGAGCCGCCCGCGAGCGCCAGAGCAGCGCCGACAGAGCGATGCCAATCAGAGCGAGGGCAGCGACTCCTGCAATTACGACACGACGAGAGCGCCAACCAGGCCGGCTGGTCCAGGCAGCCTGGGCGTGCGGGATGGGAATGGTGTCAGGGCTCGAGCGAGGATGGTTGAGCGCTTGCCCGAAGGCTGCCGCACTAGCGAAGCGCGCCGCGGGAACCAGCGCGAGGGCTTTCTGTAGAACCTCGTCCAACTTCAGAGGGACATCGGGCCGAGTTGTGCGCACCGAGGGCACCGGCCCAACGAATCGCTTGGCGACGACCGCCTGCGGCGAAGGTCCGGTGAACGGCGGCTCCCCGGCCAACATCTCGTACACCACGCAGCCGAGCGCGTAGACGTCTGTGCGTCCGTCCACTTCGCCCCCACTCGCCTGCTCGGGCGCCATGTAGGCGACCGTGCCGACCGCCAGTCCGGGCTCGGTGAGCCGCTCCCCACCAGCCTCGCCCAGCGCCCGGGCAATACCGAAGTCCGCCACCAGGGCGTGCCCGCCGCTCAGGAGAATGTTCTCGGGCTTGATATCGCGATGAATCACGCCGTGCCCGTGAGCATAGTGGAGACCATCGGCCACCTCTCGTGCGATCCTGAGCGCCTCTTCGGTGGGCAGCTGTGTCTCACGCGCGAGCCGGTCCCGCAGGCTCTCGCCTTCAACATAGGGCATGACATAGTAGAGAAGGCCCGCGGCCTCACCCGAGTCGTGAAGCGGCAGGATATGAGGATGCGTCAGGCTGGCGACGGTCTCGATCTCACGGAGGAAACGGTCGGCACCCAGAGAATACGACAGGTCGGGGTGGAGCACCTTGAGAGCGACGCGCCGTTTGTGCCGCAGGTCGTGTGCGAGGTAGACCGTTGCCATCCCGCCTCGCCCAAGTTCCTTCTCAAGGGCATATCGGTCACGCAGGGAATCGGTGAGCTGGGAGTCGATTGCGGTCACGACACTGCCGGGTTGATCACTTACAGCGGGGGCTCGTCGGGGGGTGAACCACCATCTGGAGATGGGGAAAGTATTGTATCCGGCTCTGGCTGACCGTACCCGGGAGGACGGCGGGAGCACGCGGCGACAGTAAGCGCGAAAGTGAACAGGAGTAGGAGGGTCCAATGCATCTCGATCGCCCGGAGAAAGGCTGTCACCAACCATATGGAGCGCCTGGGCCAACCGTCAAGACAAGTGCAGCTCCGTCCGCGGTGGGGATCTACAACGTGCTAGTCGAGCAATGCCTGCTGATCACGTCTGGAGGTTGAGGAAGTCCGCGGCGATACCTACCCGTCATGTCTCGGCAACGAGAAGCTGATTTCGTCGAGATGCAGCCGACCTCACGCACCAGCGCCGTACCGGCGCCAACCTTGAAATCCTGGCAGAAGGAGGAACGGTGGCATGTCTGTCCGCCCGGACGCCGAGTGGGATCGAGGTCTGGGGATCGACTAGCCGGTGAGCGGAACCGGGAAGGCCTTCATTGGTCTCCTGCTCACTACCGCGCGCCTGGGGCAGCTCAGCCGTCCACCCTCGGCACCAGAACCGGCGCAGGCCTCCGTGCGAGTCTCGAGCAAGGAAGTGACCGTGATGTTTCCCAGGGATTGCGCGGCCGACGCGCGCCGGCCCAGCGTACGGTTGAGTGACAGGTATTCCGGCCCGGAACGGCGGATGATCATCCGTCTGGACACCACCCACCTGGCCGCAGTTCACAAGGTTTATCCTGACACGGGCCTCATATTGCCCTCATACAGGTCGCTCGACGAAGTGCTGCGCGCAGGGCAGCTCCAGAGCTGCGATCTGCACAGCTGGATCCTGGTGTGCGGGCCGAGGCTGAAGGGTGATGCCAAGCTGCTCGATTGCCGAATCGTGCTAAGGATCCGCAGTCGTGCCTGGCTGAACCGGCTACGTGAGAGACGGCCGGGCTACGCCTACCTCAGCCGGCAGGAAGCCGGCGGTGACTTCACTTACTCAGACTCCGTGGCAATAGAGTATCTGGAACCGAGGATAAACCAGCTGTGATCTTCGCGGGTGCTTCTGGCTCTGATCGTGGTTGGCCTAGTGGTGCCGCCATTCCCCTAGCCAGAAGGCTGGATGGGCCGTAACGTAATACTTCCTCTCTGTTGGTTGCCTATCATGCACACTGTGCTTGTCGTCGAAGACGATCCTTCCCTACGCGCTCTGATGGTGCGTACTCTCTCGGACAAGGGATACCGGGCATTGGAGGCGAGCGACGGCATCGAAGCGCTTGAACGACTAGCGGCAGATCCCGACATTGAATTGGTCGTCACAGACATCGTCATGCCACGCATGAACGGCGTCGAGCTAGCCCAGCATTTGGCCTCCTCCGCACGCACCCGACTGCTCTTTGTCTCCGCGTTTGGTGAGGAGTACACCGAGCTTCCTGCGACCCTGTTGGAGAAGCCGTTTTCCCCGGCTGCTCTCATAGCGCAAGTCGAGCGACTTCTCGAGGTTCAGGCCCCCAGCCAGTAGAACGTCCTCTGGCGTTCCTACCACCTGAACGAGCGGCAGGTGTGTGCACTTCCCGGCTCCTAATTTTCTTCGGGAGCCGGGACTCACAGACACCAATGATCAATCAGAACATGGGAGCGCCGCCGATGAACCCCCTCTTGGCGGGGGCGATCCTCTCCTCCAGGTCTTCCACCGAAAGCTCGATCGTCTCGGCATCCTTCCCCGTGGCGCGGCGGATCTCGGCCTTCTGCTCAGGAGTCAAATCGATGCGGATCATGCCCTTGGAGCTGTCCATAATACCCTCGTGATTTGCGTCGGTTTCAGGCTGGTCAGCCGATCAGAGATCTCAAAATTTGTCCAGACCGTGAATTCAGCGTGAACGGAGGCCTCGACTGGCGTGTCCGCTATTCAGAAGCCAACCTTAGGGAACGGAGCAGTGAGGAGGAAACAGTGATGCATCTGACGGCCTTCATCGGAGTTGTCTCTGTCGCGACGAGTTGCTTCCTCTCCACTGACTCGGAGACCGGCCGCGTCGTCGGCATAATCAGCACCGATGACGATGTGCCTACGATCGAGGCTCCGGACACGGTGCAGCTTGGCGCCGCCTTCGGTGCGGTCGTCTACAGCGTCGGCAGCTCCAGCTGCACCACACCCGATGGAGTGAAGCTGACCCTGGAGCCGGCTGAGGCGAGAGTCGTTCCCTTCGACCGGGTCCCGTCCGACGATGACGTTGTGTGTACGCTGGAAATCAGTCCGCGCCCACATCCGATCGAGCTTCACTTCACCCAACTCGGAACGGCAGCGATCGTGGCCGAGGGGATGACGTACCAGGCAAACGGAGAGCGAGTACGCGCCACGGTCACCAAACACGTCATGGTCGTGCCCTGATCACGGGACGCGGCTGGCTCAAAGCGGCCGCACGTCCCTTATCCGGTCTGTAGTGCCGGCTCCCCGGCCATCAGTGCCCGGATCTCCTCGGTGGTGAAGCCATGGCCACCGGCGCCGAACTGGCCGCTCTTGATCTCATCGATCAGCACCCAGGTGTACGGGCGCATGGTTTCGCCGTAGACGGAGGTGACCGCATCGGTGATGCGGGCGATGAGCTCCAGCTTCTGCTCCGGGGTGATGGCGTTCTCGACCAGCGACGCGCGTATGAGTGGCATGAGGCCCTCCAGGGTTGATGACCTGCCGATCCCTTCCATCTATCCCTTCTTCGCGGCGGATGTCAAGACGAAACCTCAACACTCAGAGAGACTGCAAGAACGCGACTAACGCGTCGCGGTCGCGCTGGGGTAACCGCTTCACTCTTTCCTTGGCCGCCGAGGCTTCGCCGTCATGCCAAAGCACGGCCTCCATCAACGAACGAGCCCGTCCGTCGTGGAGGAAGCGGGTGTGGCCGTTGACTGTCTCCACCAGTCCTATGCCCCAGAGCGGCGGAGTGCGCCACTCGCTGCCCGAGGCCTGGAAGTCGGGCCGGCCGTCGGCGAGGCCGGGACCCATGTCGTGCACCAGCAGATCCGTGTAGGGATGGATCACCTGGTTCGACACCTCGGGAAGTCCCGGCAGCTCACCGGTTCGCAGGGTCGGTGTGTGGCAGCCGTTGCAGCCGGCGGCGTAGAAGACGGTTTCGCCCCGCAGTGCGGTTGGATCGTTCAGCCCGCGTCGCGCCGGAACGGCCAGCGTCTGAGTGTAGAAGGCCACATTCGCCACGGTCTCGGCGTCTACTTCGGCGCCGTGGACGTTGTTGCAGGCCGGGTCCTTGCTGCGCCCGGCGCACGATTCCGTGGGAAAGAGATCCGACGTCACGCCCATGTCGCCGTTGTAGGCCCCGGCGCTCTGTTGCAGCAGGTTGGGGGTGTTGGCCTTCCAGCCGAATCGGCCCACCACCCGCTGCCCGCGCACCGCGTCGTACACCAGGTTGACCCGGCCGGAGATCCCGTCGCGATCGGAGTCGTGGGGATCGCTCTGCCCCAGGAGCACGTGCTCCGGAACCGCTTCCAGGAGGCCCAGCCCGAAGACCGGCGGCGCGACCCGGGGGGAGAAGAGGATGCCCGTGGGGAGACCGGGGTAGATACCGGTGATGGTGTACTGGGGCACGTGCAGCGTGAACGGGGTGCCGTCGGCGAAGACCCCCCGGCTGTCCACGTAGTGGATCAGGGCTCTCATGTCGGGCAGCGCCGGGCTGAGCGCCTGCATCTGAAGCTGGCCCCCGAACCCGGTGGGTATCCCCATCGGCCCCCCGTTCCCGTCCTCGCCGGCGATGCTGGACCGGAACAGCATAGACGTGAACTGCCCGCCTTCGATCTCCGGTGGGCGGCCGCGCCCGTCGCCCAGATGGCAGGCCTCGCACGAGGTGTTGTCGAAGACCGGGCCGAGGCCGCCGTTCACGCCGCTGCCGCGGACATGGGCCAGCTCGAAGCCTTCGTCTCCCTCCTCGTGCTGCTCGAGGTGCTCGCCGGAGAGATTGGGCGCCGCGGTCTCGAAGGCGGTCTCGGATTCATCGAAGACCGTGGTGGCCCCGCCGGAGAGCGCGGTGCGGGCCTCCCGGTCGATGCCGCCCACATTGAGCTCCAGCTCCACGTCGGAGGCGCCGTCTTCGAGGGTTATGTCGGTGGATTCGTTGACCGCAGCCGGAGGCTCGGTCCGATCGGTACAGGCGAAGATGCCGAGAAGGAACACGGGAACGAGAAGTCGCGACATAAGGACCCCCTGCCGCTCGCATGAAGTGTTGGCAGGAAGGAAGCCTGGGGAGATCGGCCGCGTGGCCGCGACCGAACGGCTTCGAGCTGGAAATGCCTGGCTTAGGAGGTGTGCTGGTTTTAGTGTGGGGGAAGGACTGGGCCGCGAGGAATGAACGCCGGGAACGGCGGCATCTCGTCATCGGGTGGCTCGCGGTAGCTCCACGATGGGCTTCTTCCCACTCCCGTCAATAGTCAGGTAGCGATGTATGCGTCCGCTGACGGGATACTGTGCCTGCTCTGCTGGGACTCACCTCCGGCGTCGGGCTCGTGCGTCCCGGTATGCGGCGCATTGGAGGTGTTGAACCCGGACACCTGCCGCTGCGAGTGCGGTCCTGCGTCGCAACAGTGCGGAACTGGCTGCTGTGCACCTGGTCTGTCTTGTTGTGGTGGGAGTTGTGTAGATTTCTCGACCGACGTTAATCACTGCGGCAGTTGCACAACCGCTTGCACGACATTCCTTTCCCCAGAGTTCAATGAGATTTGTACCAACGGGACGTGCGGCTGTCCTACCGGATCTCAGGCGTGCACTATCACGGGCCAGTTTGACTTTTGCTGCCCGCCGGGTACGCACTGTGTCGTAGATGGGGGCTGCTTTCCGGGCTAGTGTTTTGAGTCGACGACGGGATGTGGCCGGAGGAAACTCCGGCCCCATTCTTTCCCTTAGCATCACAAGGTACGTGTGCACGATCTGATTCTTGTGGCCCAAGTGCTTCTGGCACTGGTATTCGCCGTCGCCGGCATCAGCAAGCTGGCCAACCCGGCCGGCTCCCGGACCGCGATGACGGATTTCGGTGTCCCCCACTCAATCGCACCGCTCGCGGCGGTTCTGCTGCCGCTGGCTGAGCTGGCCGTCGCGGCTGCTCTAGTATCCGCCGGCTGGACGTGGTACGGGGCGGCGGGCGCCCTGGCGCTGCTGCTCATCTTCATCGCCGGCATCGGCTACAATCTGGCGCGCGGCCGTCACCCCGGACTGCCGTTGCTTCGGCCAGCTGCAGTCGAAGCCGGTCGGCGCCTCCACCCTGATCCGCAATGCCGCGCTCGCGGCACTCGCCGGCGCCGTGCTGTGGGCCGGCCCCGATGTCACTGAGCCGGGTCTTCTCGGGCGACTGGGAGATCTGACCGCCGGACAAGTGGCCATCCTCGCTGCTGTCCTGGCGGTCGCTCTCGCTGCTTCCGGATTGGTGTGGTTCCTCGGCAGCTTGCTGACGCAGCAAGGCCGCATCCTGGGCCGGCTCGACGCGCTGGAGGCACGTCTCACTCAACTCCCGGTGCCAAGTCAGGGCGGCGGCGCGGCGGCGCCCGCTCCTCCACGCCCGGTTGGGCTTCCGATCGGCGCACCGGCTCCGGCGTTCCGCCTCTCCGATCTTACCGGCCAGGAGATTGGCTTGGCCGAGCTGCTCGCTCCTGGATTACCGCTCGTTCTCACGTTCGTGGATCCGCATTGCGGACCATGCACATCACTGGTGCCCGATCTGGCACGCTGGAGCCGGGAACACGCGGGGCGCCTCACGCTCGCAGTGGTGAGCCGGGGGAAACCGAAGGAGAAATCGGGTGAAGTATGGCGGCGCCGGCCTGCCGCACGTCTTCCTGCAGCAGAGGGACGAAGTGGCAGAGCGGTACTCGGCACGGGCGACTCCGAGCGCGGTGCTGGTCCGACCGGATGGCCGGGTGGGAACCTACGTGCAGCAGGGCACCGAGATGATCAAGGGCCTGCTCAAGCATCTTCCCGGCGAAAGCCTGGCCGGGAACGGCGCCGGCGGGAACGGGGCCCAACGCGCACTGGGGATTGGAGGGCGCGCGCCCGAGATCCGACTCCCTGACCTCGAGGGCCGGATGCAGGAGCTCAAGCCCGACGGAAAGGAGACAGTGGTGCTCTTCTGGAATCCGGGCTGCGGGTTCTGTCAGCGAATGCGAGACGATCTCAAGCAGTGGGAAGCGAGCGAGGCACCCGGCAAGCCGAATCTCCTGGTCGTGTCTACCGGAACCGTAGAGAGCAACATGGCGGAGGGGTTCTCCTCGCCAGTGCTGATCGATTCGGGGTTCGCGACGGCCTCGAAGTTCGGGGCGAGCGGTACTCCATCCGCCGTTCTGGTGGACCGCCATGGTCAAATTGCCTCGGGAGTGGCGGTCGGTTCCCAGGCCGTGCTATCGTTGGCTGCGCCGCTCGAAGTCTCCCTGTCCTGAACCCACCGGCGCTTCGGCGACGTTGTATCCTCGAACCTGGAGTGCCGCAGATGTTGGCTGCCAGTGACATGATTCTTACCGGCCGCGGGCAGTTCCCGTCCCCGCCCTGGCTTGCACCCGCCGATGACCGAACCAGCCCGGTGCGTTCGACGGCCAAAATCATGGTGGTCGACGACGATGATCGGGTCCGCCGGATCGCCGCCCGCATGCTGCGGGACGAGGGGTACCAGGTGATCGAGGCGAAATCGGGCGAACAGGCGTTGGAACGTCTGTCCGAGGGAGAAATCCAGCTCGTGCTGGCAGATATCGTCATGCCCGGCGGGATGAACGGGGTCGAGCTGACGGAGAAGATCCTGGCAGGGGAGCCGGGGTGCCGGGTGGTGTTGATGTCCGGTTACGACCGGCAGTTTCCAAAGTGGGATTCGATGGGAGTACGGGTACCACTGCTCATCAAGCCGTTCACGGCGGATCAGCTCATCCAACAGGTGGTGGAGGTGCTGAAAGGCCAGGTTCACTGATCATTCCCCGGCCGCGGCCGGAGATAAGACCCGCGGTTCTCCTGAATCAATCCACATACTCGCCGTAGTGAGTCCGGCCGCACTCGGGGCAGAACGTGTGGCTAAAGCTCGCCTCTGATCGCTCGCCGATGTAATGCTCGAGCTGGAGCCACCCGCCGCTTTCGTCCCGGATCCGCTTGCAGAAGCCGCAGATCGGGAGCATCCCCTGCAGCACCTGGATCTCCTGCCGTTGCCGGGCGACGTAGCCGATCAGCTGCACCAGCACCAGCAGGACTACGAGGTCGATCGCGGTATCGGCGGCCTCGAGCGGCCAGGAGGTCGGGACCTTCCAGACGAGGTAGAGGAACGGCAGCCGGACCAGAGGCAGCACCAGGGCGATCGCTGTGCCCCAACGACGTCCGTGGCTCCAGGTGGCGAGGGCGACTGGAAAAACGAACAGGATCGCGATGTGAATATGGGGACCGGTCAGAAAATCGAGGGCAAGGATAGCTAGGGAGAGTGCGGCCAGGACCAGCGGAGGGATGCGGGTTGCGAGCGGCAGTGACCACACCGCCTGCGAAGTGCGCTGGGGAATTACGGAGGGCTGGGGCTCGTATCTCATGCGGATCCAGTCAGAAGTTCGTGCGCGGCGCGTTTTCCGAACCTAGGCTGCTGCCAAGGGCATTTCTAGCCTTCGCGCCGGTCAAGGTCAGATTCGCAGGATGGCGTTCGCGTTGCGCTGCAGGCTTCCTCCGGCTGGCGTTCCTTACCCGTTCGAGACACATTGAAGCGCGCCCCTACCCGCCAATTTTGTGACTAAAGTCCACTCAACTCTCGCTGAGAAGACGTGACCAGCGCCGCTGACCGGTTGGGCGCCGCTTTGAGTGGCCGCTACAGCATCGAGCGCGAGCTCGGCCGGGGCGGGATGGCCACGGTCTATCTCGCCCGCGACCTTCGGCACCGCCGTCATGTCGCCCTCAAAATGCTCCACCCCGAGCTCTCCGCAGTGCTCGGCTCCGAGCGCTTCCTGAAGGAAATCGAGCTCACCGCGAACCTGCAGCATCCGCACGTGCTTCCGCTCTTCGATTCCGGTGAAGTCGAAGGCCTCCTCTACTATGTCATGCCCTTCGTGGATGGCGAGACGCTCCGGCGGCGGCTCGAGCGAGAGCGGCAGCTACCGGTGGCGGAAGCGGTGCGCATCACCTGCGATGTCGCCGATGCCTTGCAGTACGCCCACAAGCATGGTGTGGTCCATCGCGACATCAAGCCGGAGAACATCCTGCTTCACGACGGCCGCCCGCTGGTCGCCGATTTCGGGATCGCCCTGGCCGTGCAGCAGGCCGGCGGTAACCGGATGACGCAGACAGGGCTTTCGCTGGGCACCCCGCACTACATGGCGCCGGAGCAGGCCACCGGTGAGCGAACTGTCGACCACCGGGCCGACATCTACGCGCTGGGCGTGGTGACCTACGAGATGCTGGCCGGCGAGCCGCCTTTTACCGGCCCCAGCGCCCAAGCCGTCATCGCCAGAATGCTCACCGAGGATCCGCCCCGCCTCACCACACATCGGCGGAGCATTCCCGACGGGGTGGAGGCCGCGGTGCTCACGGCACTGGAGAAGTTGCCAGCGGACCGGTTTGCCAGCGCCGGCGATTTCGCAACCGCGCTCAACACCCACGCGGACCGTCCGCTCAGCAGGCCTGGAGTCAGGACCTCCGGTCCTTCCCCTGTCGCCTGGCGAGCCGCGGCGATCGTCGCGACTGCCGTGGCAGTTGCAGCGACAGGAATCGCTCTGTGGACCTGGAAGACCAACTCTCGCGCTGGGGTCCCGGTCATCCGACGCGCCGAGTTCACCATGGCCGGCCAGTTCGAGGTAGGTGGCGCCCAAGTGGCCGTCTCGGCCGATGGACGTACCATCGTCACCACTGACGGGGGACAGCTCGTGGTCCGCCGAGTCGACCGGCTGGAGCTCATCACGGTCCCTGGCAGCGCCGGAGCGATCGAACCCTTTCTGTCCCCGGACGGCACCCGCATCGGATTTCATCGGCGGGGAGAGCTGGTGATGCAGCGGCTCGATGGCGGTGACGCCGTGACGATGTCGTTCGTCAGCGGTCGCTTCCCGGCAGATGGAGGTGGCGCCGGCGTAGTGGCGGTAGACAGCGCCGGGCTCGTGCTCCTGCAGCCACAATCATCGCGGCGCGAGCTCCTCGTCCCAGCGCCGCCCGGGGTGGATTTCCTGCAGCCTCAAATGCTGCCTGATGGGCGCCACGTCCTGTTCAGCTTGATGCGGGGATCGCCCACACGAGCACGGATCCTCGCCCTGGACCTGCGGTCCCGTCAGGTGGATACGCTGCTGGAGGAGAGCGCCCTGCGACCGCAGTTCGCCGATGGTCGGCTCTATTTCGCCCGCCCGGACGGAACCCTTCACGCGATCGATTTCGATCCGGGCAAGGCGCGCACCCGCGGCACGGCCGTGCCGACCGGCGACGTGACACTCATCGCCCGCACCGGCCGCGTGGCATTCGCCGCGGGTGCGGGGCTGCTAGTAACCGCCCAGCGGCCGGACAACCGGGTCGTGATTCTGTCGTCCGACGGCCGGCGCGAGGTGCTGACTACGGAAGTAGGGACCTTTCACAACCCGCGGGTCTCTCCCGACGGCCGACGCATCGTGCTCGATCGGAACCTGGGCGGTCGGCAAGGACGGGACATATGGGTCCTTGACCGCAACACCCGCGGGTTGAGCCGCATCACGTCCAAGGGCGACGCCCATGACCCAGTCTGGACGCCGGATGGACATCACGTCACTTACATCTCGCTCGGCACGTCAGAGGGGCCGGTGTTCACCGCGTCGGCGGATGGGGATGCCGGCGAGCGTCACATCACTATAGCCGGCCTGGTCCACCCGGGCGTGTGGCTCCCCAATGGGCGACGCTACGTGGTAGGCTATGGGGAAATCGAGAATGGGCCGAGCGACATTGTCATCCTGAATGCCGATGGGAGCCAGCCCGAGCCCGTGGTCACATCACCTTACGAGGAGCACTCGCCGGCCCTCTCTCCGGATGGCAGCCGGCTGGCGTACATGAGTGACGAGACCGGTCTCAGGCAGGTGTACGTGCGTGGGCTCAGCCGCCAAGGAGGCCGTACCCTGATCTCCGAGGGGCCCGGAGAGGAGCCGGTGTGGAGCCGCGATGGCCGGCGGCTCTACTATGTCGAGCATCAGGGAAGCACATCCCGGCTCCTCGCCGCGCGCATCGAGCCGACTACGCCAGGCGCACCACCGCGTGTGGCTTCGCGGGAGATAGTCATCGACCCGCTCCATTATGACCCCGTCGGCAATCATGCGAACTGGGACGTGACACCCGATGGCCGTTTCGTCTTCATCGAGCCGCTCTCGGGGGGGCGATTGATGATGGTCTTCGATTGGATCCCGACAGGGCGGTAGGTCGGGGTGTAAGAGCGTGAGCGGGACAAGGACCAGCTCCTCACCACCTCACCGACAAACAGCTCAGCCCCCCATCCATCTTCTGGTACTCCGACATCTCCAGCTCTGCGACCGCGTGGCCGAAGCCCCGCAGCAGCGACACCGTCCTGGGAAACCCTGCGGGCATCAGCACCCGGCCGTTGACGAGGATGCAGTTGGCCGCGTACTCCTCCTCCTCCGGCACCTCGAGTACCTCCCAGCCACGGAAGGCCTCGTGTGCAGCGATCTGCCGCCAGGCGATCAGCCGCCGTCCGCCCAGCCATGAGAGCCCGGTCTTGAGGTGCAGCAGAGCCGGCAGGCCGCGAATATCGATAACGCTCGAGCCCAAGCCGCGCCGCTCGAGCCATGCCGACAGCTGAGCGGCTCCCTCCTCATTGGTGCGATGCGAGAGGCCGATGAAGAAGTGCTCGCCCGCGTCGCACACGTCTCCGCCATCCACGGTTCCAGGCGGGCTGATCTGATCCATCAGTTGAAACCAGGGCCCGAGCGCCGCGCCCATTGCCGTCACCTCTCCAGCTCGGCTCGGCGCACCCGGACGGGTGAGAATCGCGCCCTGACTCGTGACGATGGCGGCGTCCTCGACGAAGGTGGAATCCGGGAATGTGGGATCAGGAGGGAGACTATGAAGCGAGAGGCCCAGATCGCCCAGTGTGCTGCAGTAGGCTTCGTGCTGCTCCAGCGCGAGCGCGAGGTCGGGTGGTCCGAGTCCGGACGAGGTGATGCCGTCGGCGAAGGTGGCGGCAGGAGGACGGACGATGGCGTGGGTGAAGTGCATGGCTATTGTCTATTGACTAAACGGAGTCATTGCGAGGGAGCGAAGCGAACGAAGCAATCCAGTGGGTTCCGCGCGGACGCTGCGGGATTGCCACGCGCGCTGCGCGTCCTCGCAATGACTAACGTCCGCCGTCTGGCAACCGACGACCTATGACTACCCTGTACACCGGATAACTCAGCGCAAGCAACAGAAGTGACTTCCAACTGTTATCCCAATCGCTCACCACCGAACCTGCCAGAAACGCCAAAGAGCCCAGCAACGCCAATCCGGTCGTGAATGGAAACCCCGGCACCCGCCACGGCCTCGGCGTGTCCGGCTCCTTCCGCCGCAGCGCGAACACGCTGACGAACGACAGGGTGTAGTTCGCGACGAAGAAGAAGGCGCAGAGGGCGAGCACCGAATTGACCGTTCCGGTGATGATCAAACCCGCCGCGACTGCAATGCTGGTCCAATGCGCCACGCTCGGCGTGCCGCCCGCGTTCACCGTCGACAGCACGCCGGGGAGCAGCCGATCGAGGCTCATGGCGTGGAGGACCCGCGATGCCATGAGCGCGCAGGCGTTCATGCCGCTCAGAATGGAAACCAGCACCAGCAGCCGGATCACCAGGTCGCCCCGCTCGCCGAACAGCGCCTTGCCCGCGCTTGCGGCCGCGAAGGGGTCACCCGCCATCCGGCCAATTCCAAGCACGCGGACGAAGGCGACGTTGACCAGCACATAGATGAGGATGACGAGCAGCACGCCCATCACCATCGACCGCGGAATTCCTCGGCCGGGGTTCCGCGTTTCCTCGCCGAAGTAGATCGGGCCGGTCCATCCGTCGTACGTGTAGATCACGGCTTGCAACGCGAGCACCACGGCGGTGAACAGCGCGATCCCCGAGGCAGTCGTTCCGGCCGCAACGCCGGCTGAGGCGGCGGTCTCGGGCACCGGAACCAGCAGGCAGACGGCGATCAGGGTCCCGAACGCCAACGCCTTCGCCGCGCTCAAGATCTGCTGTGAGAGGTCGCCGATGCGAATGCCGCGCCAGAGCAGCAGGCCGAAGAGGAACACGAGGGCGACCCCAGCCGGCACCTGGCGCCCCGCGAGGGCGGGAACCAAAGGCGCGAGGTACTCCATGAAGACCATTCCGCCGAGTGCCACCGGACCGCAGGTCGAGATCCAGTCGCTCCAGCCCACCACGAATGCCGGGTACTCGCCGAGTCCCCGTCGTACGATGACGTACTGGCCACCCGAGCGGGCCAGCATCGCACCGGGTTCGGCCAGAGAGATGGCTCCGAGCAGCGCGTAGAGCCCGCCGACGATCCAGACCCCGATGAAGAGCGCCGTATTGGGCAGCTGCGCCGCCACGTCGCCCGGGGTTCGGAGGATGCCAATCAGGATGGTGTTGCCGATGAGTACCGCGATGCCGAACGAGACGCCGAGTACTCGCTGGAGACTGCCCCTCTTCACCTCCGCGCCCGCGCCTTCATCTCCTCGGTCCAGTTCTGCACCACGATCACCTCGTTCCGCTCGTCCGGCGCCGTTTCTCGAAGGAAGAGGAATCGCTTGTCATCGGGGCTCACGTCGAACGAGGGCACTGGATTGATGTTGACGTAGTTAGCGGTGGAGAAGAGGGGCTTCGGCTGCTCGAACGAGAAGGTGGGGCCAGGGTGAACCGCCACCGACATGAGCTGCTCGTTCGCGCTGCGATAGAACAGCTCCCGGCCACTGTGCGACCAGACCGGATCCCCGCCACCGGCAGTGGACACCTGCCACCGCGCGGACGCGGCATCGGGAAAGGGCCGCACGTAGACCTCCGGCACCCCCGACTCGAGCGAGGTGTACGCCAGCCAGCGACCGTCCGGCGACACCGCGGGCTCTGCCTCGGTCGCCGGGCCGGTCACCAGCGGCACCAGCGTCGAGTCGCCCTTCCTGATGCCGTAGATGTCACCCGACCCCTCCTCGAAGAACGAGCGGCGCGCCAGGATCCACTTGCCGTCGTGAGTCTCGAACGCCTGGGCGAAGAGGAAAGGGGAGCGCACCAGCGTCTGCGCGGCACCGGTGCCGTCGGCCCGCCGCACCATCACCGACCCGCCGTTGGTGCTCGCATTGCCGACGTAGACCAGGGAGCGTCCGTCAGATGACCACGAGGGGCGGAGGTTGGCGGTGTCGCCGAAGGTGAGCCTCGAGTAGGGTCCGGTCGGGATCCGCTTGATCCAGATCACATTGACGCCGTTCTGGATCACATCCACGGCGAGGGAGCGGCCGTCGGGCGCGAGCGAGATCGCGGCGATGCTGCCCTGCGGCTCCCAGGTGGAGTCAACCGGAGTCGCCACGCCCTGGCGGGTCACCCAAATGGGCTGCCGGCTCCGCACGGCACTGCCGGTGGTGTAGACCAGCGTACCGTTATCCGAGAGAGCGACATTGGTGGAGAACCCGCCGACCTCGACTCCGATTCCTTCGAGCAAGCCCATCGGCGGCCCAGTGAGCGCGAGCTTCTTGAGATCGAAGGGGGCCGCTACCAGCTTGCCGTCGGCGGTGACAACCAGCAGATGCCCGGTCGGCGAGTAGCGCGCGTAGACGCCCCGCATGAGCGGGTGCGGCTCGCCCTTCGGCAGCGGCATGGCCACGATCTGGAAGTCGGCGACCGGCTGGTTGGGGCGGCGGGTTCGGAAGAGGAGCCCCTTGCCGCCGGGCAGCAGCACCGGCCATTCCGCGCCCGACTCTTTGTGCTGGTAAATATTGTAAAGCGGCTCGATCGTCCCGCCTGAGGCGCGGATGCGCGCGACCCCCGAGTCCACCTCGAAGTACACGTAGCCGTCGCGTCCCCAATCGCCGCCGGTCGTGTTGGCGCTGTCGGTGAGCGACTGGGTCGGGCCGCCGTCGAGCGACACTGTCCGGAGCTTCGAACCATTGACCACGAACCCGATCCGGCGGCCGTCCGGGGAGAAGAACGGAGTGCCTGCGTTCTCTGTCCCTGGTATGGGTGTGGAGGTGAGCTGGTCGTGCTCTCGCACCCAGAGCTGGGTGCCCCGCTGCGCGGGACCGGAGTAGACCATCCGCTTGCCGTCGGGCGAGATTGCGATCCGGTTGCCGGAGTTGTTCACCGGGGCCAGCGCCTGCTCCGCCGGCAGATAGAGGCTGAAGCGGTTCACCTGCGGCGCATCACCCGGGCGCAACCACCCCCAGGCCGCGACTGCTGTCGCGACCATGGCGGCTGCGAGCAGACCGAGCTGGACCCGCCTGTTCACGGTCGGCGCAGTGGCAAATTGGGCCGGCATCACCGTGGTGCGAGTCGTCGGCATCGAACCGCGGCCCGATAGCGCCTCCGCGAACTCCGCCGCCGACCCGAACCGGTCGGCTGGGAGCTTCTCCAGCGCGGTGAGCACCGCCGCCTCGACGGCGGCGGGAATGGTGTGCCGCTGCGGCAGGATGGGACGGGGAGTCTCGGTGAGCACCCGGGCCACGATTGCTTGCGCGGTGGAGCCGGTGAACGGCGGGTCCCCGGTGAGCATCTCGTAGAGCATGACGCCGAGGGCGTAGACATCAGAGCGGGCGGTGATCTCGCGCTCGCCCATCGCCTGCTCGGGACTCATGTAGTGCGGCGTGCCGAGTGACATGCCGGTTTCTGTCATCCGGTTGCCGCCCGCCTTGCTCGCTGCGAGAGCGATGCCGAAGTCGGCGACCAATGCGCGGCCATCGTGCAGCAGAATGTTCTCGGGCTTGATGTCGCGGTGGACCACGCCATGGCGGTGGGCATAGTCGAGCGCCGAGGCGACTTCGGTGGCGATGCGGACCGCGTCGGGAACCGGGAGCTGCTTCTCTCGCGTGAGGCGATTGCGGAGTGATTCACCTTCAACGAAGGGCATGACGTAGTACAGGAAGCCGTCTGCCGCCCCCGAGTCGAAGAGGGGGAGGATGTGCGGGTGCTGGAGATTGGCGGTGAGCTTGATCTCAGCCAGGAAGCGCTCGGCGCCGATGACGGCGGAGAGCTCCGGGCGCAGCAGCTTGAGCGCAACCCGCCGGTCGTGCCGGAGGTCTTGTGCCAGGTACACGGTCGCCATCCCGCCGGCCCCGATCTCGCGTTCGATCCGGTAGCGGTCCGTCAGGGCCCCTTGCAGGCGGCCGAGGATCTCGGGCATTAAGGTTTCTTTTTGTGGGATGAGACTTCAAGATGCGTCGAACTCGGGCGCCCTGCTAGCCGCCCGGAGTCCGGTCCGCCCCAAGGCGGGCACTCGGCAAGGGAGGAAAGTAGGTGCTAATGAGATCCGGGGTAAGGCGGGAGATTCGGTAGTGGCGGGTTAAAGCACTCCTCATCCTGAGGAACCCCGAGCGACGCGAGGGGACCGAAGGACCTATTCCACAGGCCTCAGATGCTTGCGTGGTAGATCCCTCGCTGCGCTCGGGATGAGGTGTGCTTTTCACGCTTGCCCTCTGGCGTCCGCCTTCCCGCCCGTCGATCGTCAGGCGTGCGAAACTTCGGGCACAGACGGCGTCAGGTCGGGCACCGGCTCCAGCTCGCGCAGCCCACACCAGTTGAGCAGTCCGGCGACGTCGGAGGCATGCTCCAACGTATCCACCATGACTTCGGTTTGCTCGTTGGTGACGAGTGGAATGTTATGGAGACTGTTGCGTCCCGGCCGGCTGAGCGGTCGCACCGCAGGCCGCCAGGGCCCCTCGGCCTGCTCCAGGTCTACACCGCCCGCTTTGGCCTGCTCGGCCAGGTAGTAGACCGTGATGGGCTCGTAGCGCATGCGAGCCTGAGGCTGACGTTGATTTTGAAGGGTGTTCTGCAGAATCGGCTCAGAAAGCGTAGAGACGTCCTCTTTGGACCTCATCGCTGCCTCCAGTAAACAGGTTTGCCTGTGTAATTCCTGCACGACGATACTCGCCTGGAAGACACGGGGTGTGAGCGAGATCACGCCCCGATGTGGGTAAATGCGAGAAGCTCCGGAGTAGCGTCGGGTTAGCGGATTATCAGGATGGTAGGGGGCAGGCTCAGTTTCCACTCGATGCCGCGAGGAAGTCGAGGATGAGTCCGCTCATTGTCCGGATTCCGATGGGTATTGCCCCGTCATCGGCGTAGAAGGTGGGCGTGTGGTGCCCGCCGGACTTGCGCCCCGGCGGCACCGCGCCGAGAAAGAAGAAAAATCCCGGCACCTGGTTGGCGAAGTAGGAGAAATCCTCGGCCCCGGTGATGGCCGGGCGTTGACGTACATTCCGTGGACCGAGCAGCCGCTCGAGGGTAGGAGCCAGCCGCGCCGTCAGCAGAGTGTCGTTGACTGTCACCGGGTGAGAGCGGTCGAACTCGAGCGTGAACTCTGCTCGAGATGCCTTGGTGATTCCAGCGAAGATCTCCCTCATCCGCGTCTCCACCGTGTCCTGCACCGACCGCTCGAAGGTCCGGATGGTGCCCCCGAGCTCGACCTCCGCCGGGATGATATTGTGCCGTGCCCCACCGTGAATCGTGGCCACTGTGAGCACGCTCGGAGTGCGAGGATCGAGGTGCCGGGAACGGATGGCCTGCAGCGCCAGTACGACCTCGGACGCGATCACGACCGGATCTACCGACAGGTGCGGAGTCGAGCCGTGCGCCTGACGTCCCTTGATGACCGCCTTCCAACTCGTAGATGCGGCCAAGGCCGGCCCCGGCGTGTACGATACCCGGCCGAGCCGTTCGTTGTCGCCTTCAGCGTCCGGTGGATCGCCGTCGATGTGAAGGCCGAGCACCGCGGCCGGCTTGGGATTGGAGAAGACTCCCTCCTCAACCATCATTTTTGCTCCACCGCGTTCGCCTGGGGGCACTCCCTCCTCGGCCGGCTGAAAGATGAACATGACGGTGCCGCGCAGACTGTCGCGCATGCCGCTCAGGGTCGAGGCCACGCCCAGCTGAATGGCGACGTGCAGATCGTGTCCACAGGCGTGCGCCACGCCGACCTCGCGACCGAGATAGACAGCCTTCTCGGTGGAGCGGAATGGAAAGTTGGTCGCCTCAGTCACAGGCAGCGCGTCCATGTCCGCTCGCACCGCTACGACGGGGCCAGGAAGCTTGCCGCGCAGCAGGCCGACGACACCGGTATGCGCGATGCCGGTCTGAACCTCCAGGCCCAGCTCTCGCAGGTGGCGGGCGACCAGCTCCGCGGTTTTGACCTCGTGGTTCCCCAGCTCGGGGTTCCGGTGAATGGTGTGACGGTACTCGATCATCCTCGGTGCTACCCGGTCAGAGGCCGAAGCGATGGGCGCGTCCGAGGACTGGGCGAGCAGCTCGGGTAATGGTGCTGCCAGACAGCCAGTCAGAATCAGAAGATCGAGCAGATGAACGCGCTTCATCGATAGCCCCGTTTATGTCCAGATGGTTATGCCGACTGACGCTCAGCGAAACGGTGTCATCCTGAGTGCAGCGAAGGAGCCAGAGCCGTTCGACGCCGCGAACTTCTGAGCGGTTACGACTTTTCGGCTCCTTCGCTGCGCTCAGGATGACAAGATTGTTACCGCCTTACCGCCCTACCGCCACATACTGCGTCACGAGACTCCCGCCTCGTAACACGACGGTCATTCCAACAAACTTCGTCCGCGGCTCGGCCTTGAAACGCCAGGTGAACGGCGCGGACCGAACCGTCTCCGCTGCCAGCACGGACCGGCCCGAGTCGGCCAGGAAGAATGCGACTTGCGTCGCACCGACGCCGTTGTCGCGCCAGGTGAGCCGCATAGCCTTGTTGGAACCGTTGATCTCCTCGGTCACCTGCAGCTTTCCCACTGCCGCCGAATCGTCGAGCGTCTGGGCGTTGCGCGCCGGCTTGACCTCCGTCGCGTAACTCGCCGGATCCACCTCGCGCACCCGCGCGCTGTCCGCAGAGTAGCCGCCGGTCGAATCGTCCAGGTAGGCAGACTCATACGATCCGATGGGGTACGCGCCAAGGTACTGAAAAGGAGAGAAGAACTGCCGGCGGAAGCCGGCGGGATTTCGGGCCTCCGGGCGAGTGCCGGTGAGTCGAGGCGGACGCACCGAGGAAGCGGCGCGTACACCCGGCGAGCCACCGGGAGGAATCCTCGTCCGGTAGCCGGGTGAGTCCTGGGCCAGCGCGGATTCGCCTGAGGTCAGCAACACCGTCAACCCGCAGCATGCTGCAGTCGCGGCGAAGCGCAGGCGCGACGGGCGTCGGCCGAAGCTCAGGCTGTGTCCCCGATCTGTTGCAGTAGAGTTCCCATGTCGAAGTAATGACACTGCACCCTCGCCTTGTCTTCCGCAACCTCGACGACCATGCAGGCGCGCACGTCTATGCGCTTGCCCGTGGGTGCGATCGCTCCTTCGGGTGTCAGCAGCGGTCCCTTGTGGGTGCCCCGCCAGCTGACCTCGAATACCACGGTGTTGCCGCTGGGCAACTCCCGATTGATTGTGGCTTGGGCGTCGGGAAACGCGGCAGCCCAGCCCTTCCAGATAGAAATTGCCTGCTCGGCTCCCTGCACTTTGCGGCCCGTGGCGATCTCGTCGTAGACGAAGTCCCCGCCCATGCTGGTTCTCACCCCGTCCCAGTTCTTCTCGTTGAAGGCAAGCAGGGGAGCCTTGGCGGCATCGATGAGCTGCTGCTGCGGGATCAGGGTCGATTGGGTTGCCATCCTGGTCTCCTGGAAATTGTTGGTTGCCGACGTGAGGAGGGGCGAGGACCATGGAGCCGGACGAAGTAGGTCCGGCTCCGACAGTCCGCTTCGGGTTGTGCTAACGAACGCCGACTGTGCTCTCCTTCAGTAGCAGCAGGTCACCCTCGATCACCTCGGGCTTACTCATCTGGTCCTTGAGCGGATCTTTCGCCACAAACTCCGCCGCCTTGCGGGTGCCCTCGGTCGCCCCCTGTCGATCCTCGAAGATGGTAAGAGAGACGAGCTCCTTCTCGCCGCTGCTCAACACCCCATAGCTATGAAAGCCCCGGATCTCCTGGAGAACGGGAACGAACTTCTCCTCGATACGGCGCTTGAACTGGTCGAGTGTCTCTCTGTTTGTCGTTGTCTTGGTAGAGTAACGCCGGATTGTCGCGTACATAGCTTCCTCCTCTGCGAGGTGTGGAAAAGCAGAAAACCGACGGAGCAGGGCAACGCTCAGCCGGTTTCGCGATTGGCTCCACGGTACGCGTGGGCGACCACCATACTGCGTACCGCTTCATGGCATCTGAGGATTACCCATGATAAGATCGGTGGCCCGACTGTCAACCCCGACATCACTCTAGCCGGAGCCGATCCCGGGTCATACTATAGGAAACGCTTTCGCCATAGGAACTGGAGGACCGCATGACTGCCCCGGAGACCGCCGCAACCGTTGTGGGGCCCAACCGCAAGCCACGCGACGATGAGATCGATGTCTACGGTATCACCCACTCCGGCAAGGTCCGCAAGGAAAATCAGGACCACTTTCTCATCTGCGCGCTGAAGAAGCAAATGGCGGTCCGCCAGACGAGTCTGCCTGACCTCAACAGCATCACAGGCGAATCGGAACGACTCGCTTTCTTCATGATGGTCGCTGACGGAGTCGGTGGCGGGGCCAAGGGCGAGGAAGCGAGCCGATTGGCACTGGAGGCCGTGGCCCAGTACGTCAATCACGGAACGCGCTGCTACTATGCCGCCGGCGCGTCCGACGACCGAGAGTTCTTCGAGGCACTCCAGCAGGCTGCACTCCGGTGCCATGACGAACTCGTGCGCCGAGGCGAGGACGATCCGGATTACCGCGGCATGGCCACCACCCTCACGCTGTACTTCGGGCTGTGGCCCCGCGCCTACATGCTACAGGTAGGAGACAGCCGCTGCTACCTGCTCCACGAGGGGAAGCTGAGGCAGGTCACTCGCGATCAGACGATGGCGCAGGAGCTGATGGATATGGGCGTCGAGATGCCGGCCGGTGCCTCGCAGGGCCGGCTCGCACACACGCTGTCGAGCTCGATCGGCGGACGGCAGACGGCGCCAGCTGTCACCCGGCACTCCGTGACCTGGGGAACCGTCGCCCTCCTCTGCAGCGATGGGCTCACCAATCACGTCTCCGACGAGCGCATCCGCGAGCGGCTCACCTCGATGACCTCGGCGAAGCAGGTGTGCGAGGATTTGTTGGAGGAGGCACTCGAGGGGGGTGGTACCGACAACATCACCATGATTGTCGCTCGAGCGCTGCCGAAAGAGAGCTGAACCGGTCCACAGGGTGTTCTAGCCAAAGCGGGCGCACGTGCGCGTTCTGTCCCGCAGCACGGCTTCCTGCTGGAAGCGGCGCTTGTACTCGGCAATCAGATCCGTCACCGCCTTTCGCGCGCGCTCATCACCGGCGTGAAACAAGGTGAGAATTTCCGCCTGCTCGTGCTCCAGGGATCCGTTCTCCCCGCGCCACTGACCGGTGGCACTCACCACCGTGAGACCCGCAGGGAAACGCGGTGTCACCACCCCGTCGAGAAATTCCTGCCACTGGGTATCGCTGACAACGCCACCGGTCGGCCGATTGCGTCCGAAGTACACAACATCCCGTACCATTGCCGAATCGCCGACCTCACAGCCGGTCACCGGAGCTGCGAGCGGGACGGCCGGTTTGCCGGTACACGCCCCAATCGCAACGACAACAGCTAGACCGGGACTTACACGACGATAAAGGTTCAGAATCATCGCCGGTTCTGGTTCATCCAGCGCCTCTCCTACCTGTCCGTACTCTCTCGTTCCAGCGCGACCAGCTCACCTTTAACCTGCACCACCTGGGGTTGCAGCCTCGGCTCAGCTCCTGAGCGCAGTGCGAGGTAGCGACGGTAGGCGATCGCGGCTCCCTGGCGGTCACCATTCATCGCTGCCAGCCGGCCCTCTTCGCGGTGATAGGTCACATACTCCGGCCGCAAGGCCAGATCGAAAGTGCGCCGCCGGATGGCGGCCAGTGCGCGGGGCAGATCGCCTTCTTCCTCGTAGAGCCGGCTGACAATCAGGTTCCCGGTGATCGCAAAGGGAAAGAAGCTGGGGTTGACGAGCGCCGAGTCGAGCCGACGCAACAGCTTCGGCAGTTCGGGTGAATGCCGCTTCCGGGCGAGCCCGGCCTGGAGCAAGAGCGCATACGCCGCGGGAACCTCGCGCAACCAGGCGCTATCGGACGCCACGCGTGGATTCCTCAAGTCAGCGAGCGCCCGCTCGGCCAAGTCCACCCGCCCCCGCTCCAGGGCATGTAGCCCGCCGGCATAGCGGCCGGCCGAGGCGCCGGGTACCGATGACACCGGGGTTCCAATTGCGGATTCGAGCGTGGCACCTGCCGAGGCCCCGATCGCCGAGTCCCCGCCGGCGAAGCGCCACTCGAAGTACAGGTCAGACAGCCGCTCCTCCTGCGACTCGAAATCCGGCAGGGGCATGGCGCCGCTGGGCCGGCCAGTGATGATCGAGTTGAGGTGCGAGACCAGCTGAGCCAAGCCTTGTTCCCGCGCCGTGGCCGCCTTCGCCCGACTTCTCCGAAGCACGAGGTCGAGGTCATGTAGCGGCAACCCCGCTGACAGTCCCATGGAGAGCACGATGGGAGCTACCAGTTTCTCATTTCCCAGCGCCCTCGCCCGCAGGGCAGTATCGCCCACCGCCATCGCCAACTGCCACTGTGCCGATGCGACCCGTCCCGAGGTCGAGTCGATTCGGAGCATACGATCCAGCGCCGTCCGGGCACCGACGGTGTCGCCCAGCGAGAGCGCTACCGAGCTTCCGTGCTCCAGGGCGGGGGCAAAAGTGGAGTCGAGCGCAAGAGCCCGGAGGAATGCCTGCGATGCGCGCTGGTGCGCATCGGCGATTCCGATCAAGGGCCCATAGTGATACAGCCCGTCCCCCAGCTCATACCATGCCTCCGGGTTATCAGGCGCTACCTGGACGAATCGCTCGGCGAGAGTGACCATGTCACCAGCCAGAGGAGGAGCCGGCCACCGTCCACCCAGATACACATCCAACAACGCACGATCGACCGGCGGCAGCTTGTCGCGATGCCTCCAGGCCAGCACGCTCCCGGGTCCATCCGCGGGCTGCCCAAGCCAGCCGCCCGCACGACTGACTCCCAAGCCGGCGAGGGCAAAGGTCGAATCCAGCAGGAGCGCGGCCTCGAACCGTTCCGTGGCTTTCTTGAACTGGCCCCGGCGGATCAGCGCCTGCCCTTCCAGATACGCGCGCAGTGCGGGAAGTGAGGTACCGGTGAGATTGGCGAGGCGCTGCTCTCCCTCTCCCGCCTCGAGCGCAAGGAGCTGACCTGCCAGCCGGTCTACCAGTCGGGGAAGGCTGTCGGGTGAACCCTCGACACTCGCACGGGCGACATTCCTGCTCCCCCGCTGAAGGACTGCCGCGTTGATCGTGATATGCTGCCGAGTTCCGACCACATCACCCTGAATCAGTCGGCCGGCGCCAACCTGTTCGGCCAACTCGATCGCGTCTGCTTCCGAAGGCTCGCCGTCGGCTGCTTTGCGCCATACTGCGAGCAGCCCGCGTGGATTTGCCGCTCTGATCCCCTCCGTGCCGCCGAGCTTGGCGGCAAGCAGGTCCACCATCCCCTCGCGCAGATATCCGAGCGATGAGTCGGCACCACTTACCCGAAACGGGGCAACGGCGACAACCGAACGATCGATCTTGACGGGTTGATTGCGATTCATCAGCGCGGCGAGCACCAGGACAAGGACCACCGCCGCCGCCACGGCGCCCACGAGCCAACGCCCACGCCGGCGGCTCGGCTTCTCCCACGTCGTCTGAGCTACTCGCCGCGTCGCCACCGTCTCTGAGGCTGAGTGGCTTACCTCCAGCACGAGAAGCAGCTCGTCTACGCTCTGAGGTCGGTCGGCCGGCCGCTTCTCCAGGAGCCGCATGATCAGGTCTCCCAGGGCAACCGGTACCGCCGGACGCCGTTCGCGTAGCGGTACGGGACGCTCGATCGCATGGGCGGCGAGGAGTTGGGCCGCGCTCCGCCCCTGGAATGGCGGCTGGCCCGCGAGCATCTCGTAGGCGACCACGCCCAGTGCGTAGAGATCGGCCCGAGCATCGGTGGAGGGATCGGCAGCGGCCTGCTCCGGAGCCATATACAGAGGGGTGCCGAGTGCGAGGCCTATCGAGGTGAGGCCAGCGTATTCCGACGAAGCGGCGATTGCCTTGGCAATGCCGAAGTCGGCTACCTGCGCATCATCGCCGGTCAGCAGGATGTTGTCCGGCTTGATGTCGCGATGGATGACGCCGTGCCGGTGCGCGTGGGCCAACGCGCGGGCGACTTCTCCCAGGATTCGGACCGCCACCGGAATCGGTAGCTCGCCCTTGCTGGTCAGCCGCTCGCGGAGCGACTCGCCCTCGATGTACGGCATGGTGTAGTAGAGGAACTGACCCGCCTGACCGGCGCTCAGCAACGGAACAATGTGCGGATGCTGGAGATTGGCGGCGACCTGAATCTCGAGGCGGAACCGGTCGGCGCTGATACTGGCTGCGAGCTCGGGCGGCAAGACCTTGAGCACCACGGTCCGGCCGAGCGCCTTCTCCCGGGCGATGAACACGCGCGACATGCCGCCCCGGAGTTCGCGCTCAAGCCGGAACGCGTCGCCCAGAGCCTGTTGCAATGAGTTGCGGATATCGCTCAGGGTTTACTCATGTGGGTGATGGCTCGAAATTAAAGCCGCCGACGGGAAACATCGACCCCGGCCGCTCCCGATAATCCTTCGGGCGTGACATGTTACACGCCGTGACCGCTGTTCCAACCTCGCTGGCCCACGCGTTACTTGACCGCTACCGCCTCGAGCGCGAGCTCGGAAGCGGTGGCATGGCCACTGTCTACCTCGCTGAAGACGTGAAGCACCGCCGCCAGGTGGCCGTCAAAGTCCTGCGACCCGAGCTGGCGGCATCGGTCGGGGCCGAGCGGTTCCTCCAGGAGATCACCACCGCAGCACGCTTCCAGCATCCCCACATCCTGCCGCTGCTCGACTCGGGCGAGGCCAACGGCTTTCTCTACTACGTGATGCCCTTTGTCGAGGGGCACAATCTGCGGCACCGACTGACGCGTCAGGGGGAGCTGCCGGTTCACGAAGCCGTGAAGATCATGATCGAGGTGTGCGACGCCTTGTCCTACGCCCACTCCCGAGGCGTCGTGCACCGGGACATCAAGCCCGACAACGTGCTGCTCTCGGGGCGGCACGCCCTGGTGACCGACTTCGGCGTGGCCAAGGCGCTGAGCGAGGCGACCGGCCGCCACCAGCTCACCAGCGCCGGCATCGCGCTCGGCACTCCCGCCTACATGGCGCCGGAACAGGCGGTCGGCGAATCCAACATCGACCAGCGGGTGGATATCTACGCCCTTGGGGTGCTGGGATACGAGCTGGTCTCCGGCCGCACTCCATTCACCGGCCGCACCTCGCAGGAGGTACTCGCCGCGCACGTCACCCAGCAACCCGAGCCATTGTGCATTCGCCGGCCCGCCTGCCCACCGGGCCTCGAGGCCGTAATCATGAAGTGCCTGGCGAAGCGCCCGGCCGACCGGTGGCAGAGCGCGGACGAGCTGCTGGCCCAGCTCGAGCCGCTGGCCACGCCGAGCGGCGGGATGACCCCGACCACGACGCGTCCGATGAAGACGGTCACGCCGGAGGCGAGTCGTGCAAGCTGGGTGCGCTGGCTCGCGGCAGCCCTCCTGGCCGGTGCGATTGTCGCGGGAGCGGTGCTCGCCCTGACCCGAAGACCGGCGGAGGTCCGGCTGGGGCGGCGGCTGCAGCTGACGCTGTTGCCGGGGCTGGAGCTGGACCCTGCGCTATCGCCCGACGGGAAGCTGGTGGCGTACGTGGCGGGACCGCTGTCCGCCGCCCGGCTCTACGTGCGGCAGGTAGAGGGAGGAAGTCCGGTCGCGATCACTTCCGAGCACCGTGGCTTTGCCCGGATGCCGCGGTGGTCTCCCGATGGGGAGCGGCTCCTCTTCAGCTCGGGGCGCGGACTCGAGATGATGCCGGCGCTCGGCGGAGCGTCTCGGGTACTCGTCTCTATGCCGGCGGATGGTTGGGTGGATGGCGGTTGGTCGCCGGATGGGCGATCGATCGTCTATGCCTCGGGTGACTCGGTTCTGGTCCGAGCGATCGATGGCGGGACGAGTCGCGGCCTCGCGCGGTTGCCGGAGGCGCACTCCTGCACCTGGTCGGCCGACGCACGCTGGATCGCCTGCGTCTCGGGAAACCGCCAATTCGTTCGCAACGAGGAGTTCGGGAATATCGCCAGCAGCAGCGTGTGGGTGATACCGGCCGACGGCGGCGCGCCGAGGAGAGTGACCGACGAGGAGTTCCACAACACCAGCCCGACCTGGATTTCCCAGCCCGTGTCGCTGCTGTACGTGTCCAACCGGGACGGTGGCCGGGACATCTATCAAGTGACGCTCACCCGGTCCGGGGGTCCGGCGCACGAACCCCTACGCCTCAGCACCGGCCTCAACGCAGCGACGGTGAGCGCGTCGGCGGACGGGCACCGGATGGTATACGCGTCGTTCGCCCGAACGACCAACGTGTGGACTCTGCCGATTCCGCGCGGCACCGCCAGCGTGAGCCTGGCGCAGCCCGTAACGACTGGAAGCCAGGAGATCGAGGGGTTCGACGTCTCCGCGGACGGACGTTGGCTGGTGTTCGACTCCGATCGAGGGGGCGGAACGCAGCAGCTTTATCGCATGCCGCTTGCCGGAGGCGACGTGGAGCAGCTCACCAGCGGTGACGAGCCATCGCTCGCCCCGGCCTTTTCCCCCGACGGACGGGAAATCGTCTATCACAGCTTCCGGAGCGGGGTCCGCCAGATCTTTGTCATGCCGGTCGAGGGCGGCACCCCAGTCCAGGTGACAGTCGGCAGGAGCCACTCGCGGGCCGGTAACTGGTCACCCGACGGGCGTTCGCTCACCTTCATCAAGAACGCCTTGTCTCCCACCGAAGAGACCGACATCGTCTCACGTGACAGCCTCGGCCACTGGAGCTCTCCCCGAACCTTGCTGAAGGGTGGCCAGCTCGGGGTCTGGTCCCCTGACGGCCGGCGGGTGGTGACCCGGATGACAGCGAGTGAAGGCCGCCAGGCATTGGCGGTGGTGCCTGTTGGCGGCGGTGCTCCGACAATAGTGGTACCGCCCCAGGCTCCCTCCGCCGCGCCAGGCTACACTGCCACGTTTTCACCCGACGGCCGCTTCGTGTACTATGTGACGCCAAATTTCGAGAATCAAAAGGCCGGCATCTGGCGCGTCCCCGTGAATGGCGGAGCGAGTACTCTCGTGGTGTCGTTCGACAAACAGTCCAGCGGGGTGAATCGAGCCTGGCTCAAGCTGAATGGCAATCGATTCTACTTCACATTGGGTGACCCGCAGAGCGACATCTGGATGACGGAGGTGAGCGGAAGGCGGTAGGGCGGTCGTTTGTCATCCTGAGCGAAGCGAAGGATCCCTGCGCTCAGAATGACATTTCTACTTGGTCACACCTCGTCGAGCCTGGGCAATCAGACTATCAGCTCTCTTGCTCGCCTCACTGACAATCCGCTCTGCCTTCTGATCCGACTCCTGCCGCAACTGGTCGGCGGCGAGCTTGGCGCCGGCTGCGGCCAGAGGATCGGACCCGGCCTTCTCCGTCAGCGCGTCAGCCTGCTGGTTCCCCGCGAGCTTGATCTTCGCCGCCAGCGACTCGGCCTCCGTTCTGATGGCTGCGGCCTGCCGCTCAGCCTCCCGCACCACTCGCATGGCGACAGTATCGACCTTTTGCTCGACCGTTTTCTTGACTGCCTCCTGCGCACCCTGAGCGACTGACGTCGTGAGACTTCCCACGTCCGCCTTAACTATCGGATCGGTCACCTTGCCGCCGAGCTGAATTCCCAGCGGGATCAGCGATGCGGAGCTGAGATCCACGCCGGTCTTCGACGCCAGACTGGCGATCGCCTGGTTCGCCCCACCACCGAGCAGTGACTTGGGAACCTGCAGCTTCAAGGTGTATTCGAGTGACTGATCGATCCCGTTCGAGCCGGCGACATTCATGGTCATCCCACCGATCTTCACATTGAACGGCTGCAGCACCAGGCGGCCGTCCTTGATCTGGAACGCCGTCTTGATCGCCTGCATGGTCGGATTCTCCAGGATCCCGAGCTTGGTGACGTCCACGATCTTTTCCATCGCGGGGAAGTTCTGCAGCGCGACGTTCGAAGTCTGGAGGGTGCCCTTGCCGCTGAGCGCATTGAACAATGGCATCATGTCCTTGCCCAGGGCGCCGTTCAGGTTGACGTCGGTGGTGACCTGCCCGGTCGCATACTTGGCGACCGGAGCCAGCATCTGCACCGTGGTGAACGCCTCGAACGCGGACGGGATGTTCACCTTGATCATCTTGAGGCCCACATCGAATGTCGGCTTCGCCACGTTTACCGTCTCGTAGAAGCCGCTCACCGCCAGCTGCCCACCGAGCGTGTTCATGCGGAAGTCTTCGAGGGTGGCTCGCTGGTTCTTGATCCGAACCCTGCCACGCGCGTTCGCCATCTTGAGCTTGTCGTAGGTCAGCTCGTTCACCGTCGCGTTCAGGGCGAAGTCGATGTTGGCCGGAACCGGGATGATCTCCAGCTCGCCCTCGCCCGAGCGCCACTCGTCGAGATCGAAGTGGTTGCTCTTCACCGTCGCCGTGCCGCTGAGCGTGTCGTCGCGGAACATGTAGGAGATCAGGTTGTCGATCGAGCCCGATGCCTGAAGATCGCTGCTGCCGACCGTGCCGGTGAACGACGTGAGCTCCGCGCGTTCGGGTCTCAAGCCGGAGCGACGCCTGCTGGATCGCCAGTGGCAGGGGCAGCGTCTTGCCCTTGAGGGTGAGGTCGGCAACATCGACTGTGCCACTGGCGGCGACCCGGTCGTAGCGCTTCTTGTCGACGTCCGACATCCGCGTCTTGACCGCTGCATCTGCCACGACGGTGCCGGTGAGCTGGTCGATGTTCTGGAACTTGACGGTGCGGCGGACGTCGGCCAGATCCAGCCTGCCCTTGACCGTGAGATCCACGTCGGGATCCGAGACCGGCGTTCTCATCACCAGCGCTGCTTCGACCGGATTGCGGCCAATCCGAAGATGAAACCGGTTGAGATTGACCACGGTGCTGTCGGCGCTTCCGCCCGGATTGGTCAGCGCCAGATCGAGGAAGATCGAACGGGCCGGGAGCGGGAGATCGGGATACTGGAACGCGGCGTCGTTCACCTTGGCGTTCAACGTGAACGCCGGGAAGGCGCTGTCGCCGTACTCGCCCTTGACCCGGGCGTTCATCGAAAAGTTGCCCGACGTCTTCACCTTATCGAAATCACGGGCGTACACCGCCGGCACCAGCGAGAGGATGCTCCGGAAATCGGTGCTCGGCGCCCGGAATGCCAGATCCAGCCCGAGCAGCTCGCCGACGGAACGGATCGATCCCGCTACGCGGAGCTTGAGGTCGTTGAGGCTGAGCTCGGTATAGTCGAGGACGTAGGTCTTCTTGGTGAGGTCGGCCCGGGCATCGGCGGTGAGGCCGAGCTTCACCCGGTTGAGATAGGGAATGCCGCCGAAGGTCACGCTCGCGGTATCGGCGTTGAGCCGAGTCTGCACGTCTACTTGGGCTTGGCTGAAGTCGCCGCTGAGAGTCTGGTCGTAGCCGCTGAGCGTCGCCTTGAGCTTGGCCTGGCGGTTGTCGAAAGCGACGTTCGCATCCTTGATCTCGAAGCGCCGGAGACTCACATCCATCGGCTTACTGGCGTCTGGGGTCCCGCGACTGTCTTTCGTGATATCCCAATTCGCCGTTCCATCCTCCAGCGCGATCAGCGACAGCCTCGGCTGATCCAGCTCGATCCCCCGCACCACGATCGGCCCGCTCCCACCCAAGGCATTCGCGAGCACGCTCGGCAGACTCACCGAGATACCGAGGTGCTTCACCGCCGCCAGCGTATCACCCTTGAAGCGGTCCAGGCCGACGGCGGTGAGGTCGTCCAGGGTCAGGGTCAGATTGGGAAACTGCCGAAAGAAGCTGACGCCGACGTCACGCCAATCCACCTGGGCCTTGACGTTCTGGTTCACGGCGACCTTGACCCGCTCGGCGATCTGGTCCTTGAACACCATCGGCAGGACGAGCAGGAGTACGAGGAGGAGACCGAGCAGGGCCCCGGCGGCGGTGAGGATGGTACGTCGTTTCATGATAAGAAAGGTAAGGCGGTCAGGCGGTAGGGCGGTACGGCGGTATTCCCTACCGCCCTACCGCCCCGCCGTAGCTCTGGTAAGCCATCGGCTCGGACGAGTCCAGCCAGGACTCCTGCACCATGGTCCGGCGCTCACTCATCCGGGCGGACACGGAATTGAATGCCAGTGTCGCCAGCAATGCCGCAATCAGAAAGGAAAAAACCAGACTCAGTTTACGCATCTATGCCTCCGATGTTCGGCCAGGTTACCGCCGGAGAGTCAAGTAGCGGTCAAGTGCCTGTAACACTGGCCCACAACGCCGATTATTCCGCGTCCTGGATCACAAGCGACGGATGGCCCCCGCATTGGTGACCCGCGCCCACGCCCGGATGGTCACCGAGGGGCCATACTGTCTGTCGCAGGGGGCGGAATGATGGCTGTCACCATTATTGAGCCGGGCGGAGGCAGGATGGCCATTCGGGGGGCTGCACTTCAGACGAGAGCTCGAGGCCTGCTCCTCCGAGCCGCGGCGACCGCGATCGCCCTCGCCGCTGCCCCCCTCCAGGCCCAAACCGTCACGATCCGCCCCATCGCCAACATCTCGATTCCCACAAAATTCTCCCTCAAGGCGAGGGAACCCTCCGCGTCAGCCAGAAGATCGGCTTCCGGTTGGGTGCCCGGATGACGCTCCGCTTCACCGACCGCTTCGACATCACCAACACAGTCACTTACAGCCCGGCTCCGCGTCGCTGCATGGTGCCGGCGAGCGGGTCGAGTTCAGCGTCCGGGCTCGCATGCGCTCGCGGGTCGGCCGCGGCGCGATACTGGCTCCGCCCACCGGGTCGGCCGCTCTCCTGGGAATGCACACCGGCGTCGGCATGGTCTTCGGCGGGACGCCGTCATATATGGATCTTGTTCGAGACCTCGACCCTGAGCGCCGTTCCTGGGCACTGCGGTGCGTTACCAGGTGGGCCAACTGGTGAGCTTCACCGTCAAAGTGCAGCAGCCGCTTCTGAGGGTACGTTTCGGCGAGCAGGACGGCGGAACCTCGTCGCCACTGCGGATGACGTTCGGCGTCGGATTCCCCATCCTGGAGAGGCTGCGGTAGGCGGGAAGGCGGGAAGGCGCGACGCTAAAGGTCTGTCATCCTGAGCGTAGCGAAGGATCGTCCGAAGAGACGTCGTCCATAAGCAGATCTCCTTATAGACGTCTCATTAAGCGATCCTTCGCTGCGCTCAGGATGACAGCCTTTTGAGTTGAACCATTCTATAGGGGGGCCCGTCCAAGGGAGAACTGCAAACCCGGAGCGGTCATGATCCATTCTGCTTTCCTGCTCGCACTCTCCCTTACCCCACTACAAGCACCAGTCAAAGCCCAGGACCCTACCCCTAAGTCGCTCGAACAACGCATCGAGCGATTCGTGCGGCCGTATATCGCCAGCAACAACTTCACTGGCGTGATCCTGGTGCGCCGAGCGGGACGGATACAGCTGAACAAAGGGTACGGCAGGGCAAACTACGAGCTGGGTGTGGTCAACTCGCCCTGGACCCGGTTCCACATAGCCTCGGTGACCAAGGCATTCACCGCGGCCGCCATCCTGCTTCTCGAGGAGCGGGGAAAGCTGAGCCTCGACGATTCGGTCTCTCGCCATCTGCCCGGTTATCCCAATGGCGAACGGATCCGGATCAAGCACCTCATCGAGCACACCGCCGGGATTCCCAACCTCGGAAGCGGACCGGACTGGGCCCGAGAGGAGCGTCTGCCGCACACCACCGACGAGCTCGTCGCACTGTTCAAGGACCTCCCGCTGGAGTTCGAGCCGGGGTCGCAGTCCCGCTACAGCAACTCGAACTACAATCTGCTGACGCTCATCATCGAGAAGGTGTCGGGACAGGGCTACGAGGCGTTTTTGCGGCAGAACATTTGGAACCCCCTCGGCCTCCGCTCTACCGTCGACGGGACCGACATGAGTCGGCTGATCCCCAACCGCGCCACCGGCGTCGAGCCGGCCGGAATACGCGACGTCGGGCTTCCCCGCTATATCGACTGGTCCAGCCGAAAGGGAAGCGGCTCGCTGGTGACCACCGCCCTGGACCTGGACCGCTTCGTCGAAGCGCTGTACGGCGGGAAGCTGCTGCAGCCGGCATCGTTGGCCAAGATCCTCGCGCCCGCGGAGGGGTTTGCATATGGCTGGGCACGCGGTGAGCGATTCGGCCGAAAACTGATGCGCGGCTCCGGCCGAAGTCCGGGCTACAACGCCAGTGTCCAGCGGTACCTGGACGACGGCACTACGGTGATCGTGCTGACCAATAGCTACTCTCCGGTGGGACAGGATTCGGTCTTTCTTGCCGGCCTCCACGCCGCCGTGTTCGGTCCGGCTCCAACGCCGCCCGCGTTGCTGCCGATCGCTGTGAAAAGGGGATCGCTGGCCGAGCTGGCGGGACAGTATCAGATGCCGCAGGAGTACTTCGTCCCCAATGCCACCCTCGAGCTGAGCGACCGCGGGAACCAGTTGGAGGCTGTCTGGAACAACGGGGCGCGGAATACGATTTACCCTGTGGCTCCGGGGCGGTTTCTGGACCGGAACTTCTGGGCCGACGTGAGCTTTACCCGGGATAGCACGGGAAAGGTCGACGGATTCACGTACGTGGTCGGGGGACAGACGTTCAAGGCGGTAAGGCGGTAGGGCGGTAGGGCGGTAGGGGCAGTAAAGAATTGTCAACTGTATACTTGGCTGTATGATCCCGGTCGCCCACCCCGCCAGCATCTTCCGCGAGCTCCATGCGTCCGGCTGCTTCGTGATCCCCAATCCCTGGGACCTCGGTAGCGCGCGGACGCTCGCGCGACTCGGCTTCCCCGCCCTCGCCACCACCAGCTCGGGATTCGCCTGGTCGCTCGGCCGGCGCGACAACGGGGTCTCGCTCGATGAGGCGTTGGCCCACCTGCGGAGCATCGCGACAGGCGTGGACGTGCCGGTGAACGCCGACTTCGAAGGTGGATTCGCCGTCGAGCCCGAAGGTGTCGCCTCCAACGTGTCCGCCGCGACGAGAACCGGCATCGCCGGACTCTCGATCGAAGACTCGACCGGCGATTCCGCGCACCCGCTTTTCGATTTCGAGCTCTCGGTCGAGCGGATCCGTGCAGCACGGCGGGCGATCGGCGACACCGGCGTTCTCCTCACCGGCCGGTCAGAAGGATTCATCGTGGGCAGGCCCGATATAGCGGAGACGATCCGCCGGCTTACGGCGTACGCCGAGGCGGGTGCCGACTGCCTTTACGCACCCGGCATCCGCACCCGTGAAGAAATTTCCGCGGTGGTGAGGGCCGTCGCTCCCAAGCCCGTCAACGTACTGGTGGGAAGTGACTTCACGACGGTGTCGCAACTGGCCGAGCTGGGGGTGCGGCGGATTAGCGTGGGTGGCGCTCTCGCTCTCACCGCGTGGACCGGCTTCCTCAACGCAGCAAAAGAGATTGTGAGCAAGGGCACCTTTACCCGCCTCGGGACCGGGGCCACGTTTGCGGAAATCAACGGGTTATTCCCCGGCCATGAGGGACACGGCTGATGTATCAACATCTCACAGTCGCCGGTGCGCTGATCCTCACCTTCGCGTGCGCCACCTCGGGTAGCAACAAGAATACGGGCAGGACCACGCCGCATGAGGACGCGAAGCGCATCCTGGCGCTGGATGGTTTTCTCCGACCAGAGTCGATGCGCTACGACCCCGACCAGGACGTCTGGTTCGTGAGCAACGTCAACGGCGGCGCCGAACACGACAATAACGGCTTCATCAGTCGAGTCAGCGGCGACGGCAAGCTGGAGAACCTCCGCTTCATCGCCGGCGGGGAGAAGAGCGTCACCCTGCATGGACCCAAGGGGATGGTCATCGCGGGCGACACGCTCTGGATGACGGATCTGGATGCCGTGCGAGGATTCCACCGCCGGAGCGGGGCCCCGATCGCAACGATAGATCTGGCGCCGCTGGGAGCGCTCTTCCTGAACGACATCACGGTTGGTCCCGACGGTTCGCTCTATCTCACCGACAGCGGCGTACGGTTCGACTCGGCGGGACAGCGCCAGCACCCCGGGCCCGACCGGATCTTCCGGATCCAGGATCGGAAGGCATCGATCGCGCTGGAGAGTCCGGCACTGGGCCAGCCGAACGGCATCACCTACGATGCACGAGGGCGGCGATTTCTCCTCGCGCCGATCGTGGGCGATAGCGCGCTGCAGGAGTGGTCGCCCGGAGTGAAGCGGCTGCGCCTGGGTGCGACCGGACCGGGACGCTACGATGGAATAGAGGTCACGCCCGACGGAACCGTGCTGGTATCCGCCTGGAATGACTCGACCGTCAATGCGGTGCGCGATGGACGACTGGTGCCGGTGATTCGAGGCGTGCCTTCCCCGGCGGATATCGGCTACGATCCCCGGCGGCGTCGCATCGGAGTCCCTCTGCTCGCGAACGGTCGGATAGAGATCTGGCAGCTAGGCGCCGGCCGGTAACGACTCTACGGCTCCTTCGCGGAGTTTACCCTGAGCGAGGCGAAGGGCTCAGGATGGCAATGAGCTACGGATAACCACCGCCCCCGCCACCTCCCTCCCCACCACCACCTGCACCACCAGCTCCGCCGGTGCCACCTGTCGCAGCGGTCACGTTTACCACTCCGGTCATTCCCTCGGCGAAGTGTATGGTGCACCGGTATGGAAAAGTCCCGGCGGCGGCGAAGGTTCGAGGAAACGAACCCGCACCCTGATCCGGCGAAAACGGGCCATCATCGAATGTGACGTTGTGAACAGTACCTGCCGAGTTCCACTGGAAGGTGACCGTCTCGTTCACGGCCACGGTGAGCGGAGTGGGACTGAACTGGTTGTTCCTCACCAGGACCGTATTGTCATCCGCAGGATTGTCCGTGCCGGTCGGACTGTCCGAACCGCATCCCAGCAGCGCGATCGCGACACTGCCGAACACAAGCATTCTCATCATCATCAGCAAACCTCCATTGACGTCTAGCGTCTAGCGTCTGGCGTCTGGCGTCTAGTCCGCAACTATCTGGCCCCGGATCTCGCCGCTCTGCATGTCTCCGGGTCCGGTATTGGGTTGACCGACCCCGTCGTTCGTGTGCACGTTGACATAGGCATTGCCGGTCCGCATTGCCTCGACGAGCTCGTCAAAGGTGATCGCGGGATCGCCGACTGTGGCACCATTCGTTCCGGTGACGAGCACGCCATTTCCCGTTGTCGCGCAAGGCTGGGTGTCGGGCGTGCCACACAGGTTCAGACGCACGGGACCGTTCACACCCACCGGTGCGATGTGAATGTGTGAGACCACGGGGTTGGCGAGGCCGGTGACGTTGACGGTGTAAGTGATCGCGCTGCCGCTGACATCCAGCGTGGCGTTCCCGGTAGCTTCGGTTGGCACCGCGGGAACCTCTTCGGCGCCGGTGAGGGTCGCCGAGAAGCTGGTGGCCGGGCCGGAGGTTTCATCATCGCCGCAGGCCGCGAGGAGCGGCAGCAGCGCAAGTGCGATCCAGGAAAGGCGAAAGTCGCTCATGGGCTCTCCTTGTGGAATTCCGACGCTAGCACTCGGGCATTCCCCGGTCTTGCAGCGGGGTAGCCGGTTTGGAGCGGTGTAGTGCCCGGGTGGTGTGCGCACCGGCCGGAGGCGGACGTCACTGTATGCAACAGCGAGCGAGCCTCCCGGAGGCATGATGGGACATAGGACGAAGGCGGTGCTGGTGGCTAGGCCGGTGCGACGCGTCACGGCCGGCGGCTTCACGGTGACGGAGGGAGTCCATCACGAAGGCTCGGAGCTCCCGTGGCATCACCACGAGACGCCGACCATCTGCTTCGTGCTCAGGGGTGGCTTCACCGAGATGTGGCGCGGAGGGTCGATCGCCTGCAGCAGCTCGATGATGAAAATCACTCCCGCGGGCGAGCGCCACTGGAACCGTTTCAGCCGGGGCGACGTGCGCGGGCTTCTGATCGAGCCCGACAACTCACAGCTCGATAAGCTGCGGCCCTACTCCGGGGTGCTGGACGAGCGAATGTCGTTCAACAACGGGCTTCTGTCGGGCATCGCGTGGCGAGTGTATGACGAGATGCGGGAGATGGACCCCGCGGCTCCGCTGGCCATCGAAGGCCTCCTGCTCGAACTGGTTGCTGCCGCTTCCCGGTTGCGGGACCAGAACGGCAGCTCTGGCCGGCGGCCTCGATGGCTGGACGACGCGCGCGAACAGATCCACGTCGGACTCGGTGCCCGGCCCAGCCTGAGCGGATTGGCCGAGTCGGTCGGCGTCCACCCGGTCACCCTCGCGCGCGCGTTCCGGCGGGCATTCGGCTGCACGGTGGGAGAGTACGTCCGGAGTCTTCGGATCGAACGGGCCGCCCATCAATTGGCGCAGACGGAGCGACCCCTGGCGGAAATCGCACTCGAAGCCGGGTTCTCCGACCAGAGCCACTTCTCGAACCTGTTCCGCCGTCACACGGGCCTGTCGCCATTCAAGTACCGGCGCGTGGTGAGGTCGGCCTAACAAACGTGAGCGGGACTAGGACAAGCGTTAGCGGTAAGGGGGAACAGCACGCGCGCGTCATCCCGAGCAGCGCAAGGGATCGCTCCATGAGACGGCAGTTCGAGATCTGGTGCCGACGTTATCCGGGCCGATCCCTCGCTACGCTCAGGATGACGCGCGAGTGCTAGAGCCCTCCAAGCCGACTCTGGAAATTCAAGAAAGCTTCACCAGACTCAGCTATCTACACCTGATGCCCGGTCTCCGCGTAGCCTGTGCCCTCGTGTGCCTCATCGGCACTCCTGTCAGCGCCCAGACAGTCCTCCAGCGGACGCCGAATCTCGCCGGTGGCTGGGTGGGCGGTTCCGGCGTGCTCCACTTCAATTTCCTGCACCGCTTCTCGATCAGCTCTGCACCCGAGCGGAAGGTCACCAGCACACCCACCTTTCTGCTCGCCGCGGGGCTGCCGGCTAGGACACTGCTCGGCGTGCACTACGCCACCAACTCCGAGATCTCTCCGCGCTATCCTAACGAGTGGGAGCTGTTCGGACGGATTGCGCCGCTGCAGCAGGGACTCGGCTCCCCGGTGGACGCTTCCGCGCAGGTGGGGTACAACCTGGCGGCCGAGGGACTGGATGGTGAAATAGCGGTGGCGCGACGACAGGGGCGGGTGCGAGTACTGGCGGCGCTCCGGGTTCTGGCTGACCCGGGGCCCGCCGGCGGAGCCGATGTCGCGCTCGCCTCCGGCGTCGTGCTCGGCCTGACCCGCCACATCGGCGTCTCCGCGGATGTGGGCACGCTGACCGAGCGCAGCCTCGGGGAGAGAGTCGCCTGGGCGGTCGGGCTGAACCTGGCGATTCCGCGCACGCCGCACACGATTTCGCTGCACGCCACCAACGTCAATAACGCCACGCTTCAGAGCTCATCTCGCGGCACGAGCGAGACCCGCTACGGCTTCGAGTTCACCATTCCAGTGACGCTCAGCCGCTACTTCGGAAGTGGCGATCGTGAGGCGGCCGCGCCTCGCGCGGAGACGCCCCCGGACACGGCGGCCTTGGCGGCGGGACGAGACACCGTGAACGCGTCCATAGAGGACTTCGCGTTCCGACCCGCGCGGCTGGAGATCGCTGCAGGAACGACTATCACGTGGACCAACCGCGGCCAGGTGACCCATACCGTGACCGCTGATGACCGCTCATTCGATTCCGGCAACATCGATCCCGGAGAGCGCCGGAGCCTGACCTTCTCGCGGGCCGGAACCTTCCCCTACCGCTGCACGCCCCATCCGTTCATGCGGGGCGTCATCGTGGTGCGTTGATGGCAAACAGGCTATTGGCTCCTCGCTATTGGCTGTTGGCTATAGGCTGTGCGCTATCCGTCATTGTGATAGCATGCTTCTCGGAGCGGGACGCCACCGGTCCGGTCGAAGGCGTGTGCAGCTTACCAGTGGGAGAGGGCGTCCCCGGCTCGACCCTGGTCATCGTGCGGGCATTCACTTTCGCGCCTGCGGAGCTGCGGATTCGGGCCGGCGACCGGGTCACCTGGGTCAACTGTGATCCCGACGCCCATTCCAGCACCGCCGACGCCGGGCAGTGGGCATCGCCACTGCTCTCGACCGGTGACGCATTCACTCAGACATTCGATGCGGTGGGAGAGTATCCCTATCACTGCGAGCCACACCCGTTCATGACGGCGCGAGTGATTGTGGAGTAGGGCGTAGCACTCTATGTCGTCCCGAGCGTAGCGAGGGAACCGAAACCAATCCAGGAGGCCAACGTCTGACGTGCAGAGGACTTTTGGCTCCCTCACTGCGTTCGGGATGACATACACTCTCCGAAACACCGCTGTCACCGCCGCTTCTCTCCTGATGGCCCTCGGGTGCCGAGGCCCCCAGGCCAGGCCCACAGACGAAGAATCTCCGAACCTCGAGATAGTCCAGCTCGACTCTTCAGTATTCGCGGCCATCCGAAAGGATCCGCTGAGCCTCGCCGTCAACTCCAACTCGCTCATCATCGTTCGTGACACCGACGTTGTCGTGGTCGATGCCCAGTTCACCCGGGCGGCGACGCGTGAGACCCTGGCCGCCATTCGGAGGCTCACAAACAAGCCGGTGGGATATGTCATCAACACCCACTGGCACGACGATCACGTCGCCGGCAATCAGGTTTATCAGGACAGCTTTCCGGGGGCTCGGTTCGTGATGCAGAGGAACACCACAGCCGATCTGGCGACGCTCGGCGTCACCAACCGGAAGAACCAGCTCGAGGGCGCGCCGCCGGCCGCGGACCGGTTCGAGCGACTCCTCGCCATGAACCTCGGGATCGACAGCACCAAGGCCACGCCGATGGAGCGCGAAGCCGTCGAGAGTGCCATCCGCATCGTCCGCCAGTACGTGTCGGAGGCTCGTGCCTTTCGCTCCGTCCCGGCAACCGACACCGTGAGCCGCCGCCTGACGCTGGGCCAGGGAACCGACCGGATCGAGCTCCTCTGGTTCGGCCTCGGCAATACGAGGGGAGATCTGATCGTTCACCTGCCCGGCCGCGGAATTGTCGCCACCGGCGACCTGGTGGTGGCACCGATCCCGTTTGCGTTCAACTCCCATCCCGCATCGTGGGTCCAAGTCCTCGACTCATTGCTCGCGCTGAAGCCGCAGATCATCGTTCCCGGGCACGGGCCCGTGATGCGCGACCTTCAGTACGTCAGCTCGGTCCGAGACTGGCTGGACCGGATCAGTCGCGAGGTCTCCGCAGCCGCGGCTCAAGAGGACTCGCTGGGAGCCGTGCTGAAGAAGGTGACGCTGGACGACGTTCGAAGGCCCGTCACCGGCAATGGGAAGTGGATGGAGTTTCTGTGGCGGCAGTTCTTCGTGGGACCCGCAGTGCGGGGAGCGTATGAAGAGGCGGTACGGCGGTAGTTTGTCGTCCCGAGTGTAACGAGAAACCCGTAGTGTCGTGACCGATGAACGGGCTGAGAATCACAACCGCGGGCGCATGGCGCATGGCGCATACTCTGCCGCCTCGGCAGATTGGGATTGCCCTGAAAGCACGGAGGCATTGATGCCCGTCGAGACCACCGCAGCGCCCGCCATACCCGACCGCAAGCCGCGCGACGACGAAATCGATATTCACGGACTCACTCACCCGGGGAAAGTCCGTGGCGACAACCAGGATCACTTCCTCATCTGCGCGCTCAAGAAGCAGGTGGTGGTGCACCAGACCAGCCTGCCACACACGGAGCAGCTGCTGGCCGAGCCCGAGCGTCTGGCGTTTCTGGCGATGGTGGCGGATGGAGTGGGCGGCGGGACCAAGGGCGCCGAAGCGAGCCAGATGGCGCTGGCCGCGGTGACCCAGTACGTGGCCAACAGCATGCGCTCCTACTACACGGCCCGAGCATCCGACGACCAGACACTGACAGTGGCACTGAAGGAGGGGGCAATCCAGTGCCACGCCGAGCTGGTGCAGCGAGGCCAGGAGGACCCGGACTACCGCGGCATGGCGACCACGCTCACGCTCTACCTCGGCGTTTGGCCCCGCGCCTACCTGCTCCAGGTGGGCGACAGCCGCTGTTATCTGCTGCGGGACGGAGAGCTGACGCAGATGTCCCGCGACCAGACGATGGCGCAGGAGCTGATCGACATGGGTGTGACGGTCTCCGCCGAAGCGATGGACGGGAAACTCGCGAACACACTCTCGAGCTCGCTCGGTGGGCGCCAGACCGCACCGGCCGTGACCCGCTTGGACATGAATTGGGGAAACGTGCTGCTGCTCTGCAGTGACGGACTCACCAAACACGTCTCGGATGAACAGATTCGCGACCGGCTCCGCTCCATGACCTCTGCCCGGCAGACCTGCGAGGATCTGCTGGAAGACGCCCTTGCCGGTGGAGGGACCGACAACATCACGCTTATCGTGGGACGGGCGCTCCTGAAGGAGGGCTGAACGCACATCATTCTGATAAGAAACGCTACGTAGACACCTCCTCCAGGGCACGTAGGAACTCCGTAGCCGATGACCAGCGATCCGCGGGCTTCCGCTCCAACGAACGCAGGATCGCCTTGGCAAACGCAGCGGGGACCTCGGGATTCAGCGAAGCCGGATCCGGTGCCGGTTCCTCTCGAACGTAGTACCCGAGCAGCGCCACAGGAGTATTCGCCTCGTACGGCCGCCGACCGGTCACACACTCGAACAGCACCGTGCCGGTCGCATAGATGTCCGCTCGGCCATCCACCGGCTCGCCTAGTAGTTGCTCCGGCGCCATGTATTGCGGCGTTCCCAGGACGGCACCCTCCACCGTCAGCGCCTTTCCATCGGTCTGCGGCCCAGCCAGCCGTGCAATGCCGAAGTCGGTCACCTTGAGAAAGCCGGTTGCGTCCACCAGCAGGTTTTGCGGCTTGATGTCGCGATGCACGATTCCGGCCTCGTGCGCCACCTCAAGCGCTCGGCACACCTGCTTGCCGATGGTGAGCGCGGCCGGCACCGCGAGCCGTCCGGCCTCCTCGATCAGCGATGCGACGGTGGTCCCCCTCACGTACTCCATCGTGATGTAATAGACCCGATCCACCTCGCCGAGATCGAACGTGCGCACCACGTTCCGATGGGTGATCCGCCGTGCCAGACGCAGCTCTTGCTTGAACCGCTCGATGAGCGTGGGATCCAGGTCCCGCACGTCGGGCCGGATCGCCTTGAGCGCCACAGTCTCGCCCAGCTCTCGATCGAACGCGCGATAGACCACTCCCATCCCGCCGGCACCGAGCTCCTCCTGGATTTCGTAGCGGCCGGCGAATACGCGGCCGGTTGCGAGGAGACCCTGAACATCACGAGCCTTTCCATCGGCCGAGACGACGGTGCCGTGTCCGGTCCGGAGGTACTGCACCAGGCGATCCTTCTCGCGCAGCTCCTCCACCATGGTGCCGAACGCATGGGCCAGGTCACCGATCTCGTCGCGCGTTCCCACATCGATCAGGCCGGTGTACTGGCCCTCGCTCACCTTTCGCGTCGCTTCGACCAGCCGCTTGACCGGCCGTACAATCTGCCGCGCCGCCAGAATAGCAAAACCAAGTGCCAGCAGCAGTCCCACGAAGAACACCGAGCGAATAGTGCGGCTGAGCTGTTGATAGGCGGCGAGATCGGCGTCGCGGGAGTGAAGTCCCAGGTAGCCGCCGATTGTGAGACTGTCCGCCGTTCTCAGCGAGCCGGCGGTACCCTCGTACGCCACTCCCCCGAGCGTGAGGCGAATGCGCGATGGTGACCCAGAGTCGGCACCCTCGGTCGACATGCTGCGTACCGCCGTCGCGACGTCCCGACCCGGCAGAGTGGATACGGCGAGCTGTGGGACACCCATCGTATCGATTGAAAAGAAGACAATCTCGGAATTGGTGTGCCGGCGAAGCCGGCTCACGAACGCAGTGTCGATCTTGAGCGCCGCGGACACCACGGCCAGCGTCGTTGCGCTGGCCGGACTTGCGACCGGCATCGCCACCGCCTGGTACAGCTCATCGCCTGTCGCACTCGGCTCGATCCAGACCCCCGAGGTGGTCCGACCCTCGAGTGCTCGTCCGATCAGGGCTCCGTGAGAGAAGTCCTGATCGAAGAGGTCACGCTGTGAAGTCCAGGCCCTCAGGGCGCCGGTGGGATCGGTGATCAAGACCCATTCCGCGCCGATCTGCTCCCGCAGCTCGTCGGCCTGATCCAACAGGTCCGCGCGCTCACCGGTCCGTACCGATTCACCGATGCGCGAGACGTAGACCGGCACCTGAACCAGCGCGGCCGTGAGCTGGATGAGAGTCTGACTCCGACCTTCGAGCGCATCGCGAATCGCCGCCTGTGTTGCCTGTACCGCCTGGAGCGATGCCGCGTCGGCTGCCCGGTCGGCCTGGCGCTTGGTCACCAGCAGCGCCGCGCCCAGCACCAGCGTCACCACGAGGGAGGTACCCAGGAAGATCTTGGTGCCGAGAGGGAGTCTCACATCAATACCGCCGCCCCTGCTGCGGATAAGGGCGGCCGAACTTGTTGAGGTGAGGCTTGAACTTGTACCCGCGCGCATCGAGCTGAAGATCGAGCCCGTCGCCGGCCTGAACAGGCACCATCAAATCTCGGCTTATTTCCGGTGCGCGCTCGTGCCAGGCATGCAGCATGTACCGGCCCGCAGGTACCGCTTCGATGGTGAAGGACCCATCGCTCGACGGCTGGCTGTAATAAGGATTGTCGCGCACCACGACGAGCGCGCTCATCTGAGGATGCACGTTGCAGAAAATTCTCACGATCCCCGCCCGGCTGAACTTGACCGCCTTGGTCTCGCCCCGGCCGTAGAGGCCGAGGTCGAACGGGTTCTCCTCCGAGAGGGAGAAGACATTGTGGTTGAACGGGTCGTGATTGGGAAAGGTGACGGTGGATCCGACCGGCAGGACCAGCACATGCGGAGAGAACTCCTTGTCCGCGGTGTTGATCTCAGCGCGTACTGGGGCAGCCGCCGCAGCGCGTGTCTTTGTCGCGAGCCAGATCACGGCCTGACCCACGTCTTCCGCCTGCTTGTCGCCTTTCTCGAGCAGAGTGAGGTGGCCGGTGAGAGTTGCCGGCAGAGAGTCGAGAGTCAGGAGTCGGGAGTGAGGACGATGTTGGGATGCGCCTCCGGGCACCCGCAGCAACATCAGGCAGAGAGCTGCGGCGCGAAGTATTTTGACTGGCATGCCGGAACGCTACCGTCCGCCTCAGAACGCGTCAACGCGGGACAGCCTAATCCCCCCAACCCAGCGCACCCTCGAAGCGAGCGGCGAGCGGAGCCGGGCTGAGGTCCGGAGGCTGAGTGTAAGGGGCGGCGGTTGGGGGAAGTTTGACACTCGAAGCCGGAGGGGCCCGGTCCGGGGCCGCTGGCCGCGTGGGGCGGGGCGGATCCTCGCGTTCCTGATGGCCACAGTGTTGGGAACGAGTGCTGTTGCTGCTCAGCAGAGCGGAATTGATGCGAGCGTTCACGGGCTGATCCTGATGAACGCCTTTCACACCAGTGACGACGTCAACAACAGCGATGTGCCGCAGTTCGTGCTGCCCGCAGGCGAGCCCTCGCGCACGGCATCGAGCGCGACCGTACGGCAGTCACGGGTGACGGTCACGGCGCTCGCGCCGGAATTCGCCGGGGGACAGCTGACCGGCGAGCTGGACGTGGACTTCTTCGGCGGACAGCAGCCGTCGACCGGCGGGCGCACGTTTCCCCTGCTCCGTATTCGAAAGGCGTTCGCCGAGCTGACCTGGTCAAGGTTCTCGTTGCTGGTCGGTCAGGAGGCTCCTCCGATCGCGGAGGTAAACCCGTCGTCCATCGCCAGCATCGGATTCCCGTTGTTCGCTGGAGCCGGTAACCTCTGGCTCTGGATCCCTCAGGTGCGCGTGAGCGCCGATCTCACGTCGGGCGGCATCAGGCTCGGCGCCGAGGTTGCGGCCCTGGCGCCCACGTCGAGCGAGGCGCAGACCACGTTCTTCACTCAACCAGATGCAGCGGAGCGCTCCGGGCGACCATTTCTACAGGGGAGACTCCGCGGACGTTGGGGTGCCGGCGAGAATGAAGGAGAGATCAGCGTGGGGGGCCACTACGGGTGGCTGCAGGACAGCACCGGGGGTCGCATCGTTTCGAAGGCACTCGCCGTGAGCGTGTGGACGCCGCTCGCGGGAGGATTCGAGCTTCGGGGCGAGGGCTTCATCGGGCAGGCGCTTGCAGGACTGGGCGGCGGCGGAATCGGACAGAACATGGTGCGGAACGGAGTGCCGGTGGAGGTGAAGGGTGGGTGGGTGCAGCTGAACTATCGAGCCGGGAGCGTTGAGCTCGGAGCCGGTGGCGGGATCGACGATCCCGATGATGACCACCTTGTCGCTGCCTCCCGTCTTCGGAACATGGCATTTGGGGGACATCTGATCCTGCGTCATGCTCCGGCAGTGATAGGGCTGGAGGCGCGCGAGATTCGAACCCGGTATGCGGCGCCGGTCGAGACCGAGTCGGCGCTGCATGTGAATGTGGGAGTGGGGTTCGAGTTCTAACCCCCACGGGTCGTTCCGAGCGCAGCGAGGAATCTCTTCATGAGACGGCTGTTCGAGATCTTCATGTCGACGTTCGCCCGCACGATTCCTCGCTACGCCGGAATGACGCGAGGTGGCGACCTCACTGGCCAGCCGGAACTATGGGTAGCACTATCCGCGACCCCGAGCGGATCCGGATCTCCCCCGACCGCACGCTGTCGCTCTCGAACTCCTGCACACCAGTCTGCGGGTTCACGGAAAACAGCGGATAGAACTGCGGTGTAACGACCAGCCTCAGCCGATGGCCGGCAAGGAACCGGTTCGCCGTGATCATCCGGTCCATTCGAAGCCGCACCGTTTCCCCTGCCCGCACCAGCTTTCGCTCCGGCCCGCCGTCCCGATAACTCGCCCGCTGAAGAGCAGTGCCTGGCGTGGAGAGGTTCCACGCGGTGCCGTCCGGCGCCACGTCATAGAGCTGCACCCACAGATCGAAGTCCGGCACCGAGGCGCTTACTCCCAGCTCGATCACTACCCGCCCGATGATTTCGACAGGCTCGGAGAACGGTGCGGTCTCGAACACCGCGACGCCCGGTCCCGCGGTGACCGCGCGATAGTCATGCGCGCCGAACCGGCCCTCGAACGGATCGGTGACTGGATTGGCTGGATCCGATCTGATGGTGGTTTCTGCCCCATCGGCCTTTTTCGAGCTATGAATCAACTGCCCCGCCGCCCCCCTGCCCCGCTGCGCCGCCAGATCAAACGTATCCGCACGCGTTCCCGGAAACGGCCACCGATCCGCCTCGCGCCACTGGTTCAATCCCATCACGAATACCCGGACCGGCGCTCCCGTCTGGACCGAATCCACCCCTTTCAGGTGGCGATCCATCCAGTCGAGAACCAACCCGTCGTAATCGACAGCGGCTGTCGGGCCGAAGTCGCGATCCCCTGCCTTGCTGCGCTGCACGCCGCCGTGGGTCCAGGGGCCGAGCACGAGCGCGTCACCCGCGCCCTGATAGTTCTCGACCGCGCCGACGGGCCCGTAGGCCTCGTCGAACCACCCGGAGAGGTTGAGCACCGCGGCGTCCACTCGATCATAGCGTCCGGGCAGTTTCGCAAAGCTCCAGTACCTGTCACCGGGCGGATGCCGCATCCATTCGTAATACCAGGGCGCGACAGTCTTGAAGTCCGGCAGATCCAGCGATGGCCGGTGACGACGTGCCGCGCCCCGATCCTGATCCCAGCTCCTCGCGACTTCCTCGTCCGTCTTCGGACCCGGCGCTCCAAGGCGGCGGCGCAGATCGGGCGCGATGTTGAGCCAGGTCCAGTCGAGCCAGGATCCGTCCCACACGCCGCCTGAGTACCAGAAGCTCTCCGGCCTGGAGAACGTCATCGCAGGCACCATCGCCCGGAGGGACGGCGGGCGCTCGACCGCGGCGAGCCACTGCACTGCCCCCGGATACGAGAGTCCGAAGGTGCCTACGGCGCCGTTCGACCATTGCTGCCGGGCGGCCCATTCGATCGTGTCGTAGCCGTCGCGACCCTCCTGCTGATACGGCTCGAAGACGCCCCCCGATCCGTAGCGGCCACGGACGTCCTGGAGCACGACAGCGTAACCACGCCGAACCGCTGAGAGAACGATCGGGTCAGTGGGGGTTTCGGTCCGGCCGTAAGGAGTGCGGTATACCAAGGTTGGAAATCGTTGCCCGTGCCGCGGCCGGTGCACATCAGCGCGGAGCACCACACCATCGCGCATCGGCACGGCAACCCCAGTGTCTATTCGAGCCGGTGCCTGTGCGCTGAGAGAGGATCTCGACCCACAGAGGGCGAAGCAGATCAGCGGCGTTATCGCACGGAGTAAGCAGAAGGATGACACCTTTGTCCCTATCACGGATCCCGATATCCGTGTGCCCTGAGCCGAAGGCGCGAGCGCTGAGGTTCCTGCCCGAAGTAGAGTCCTCCGCGCTGCTCCCCTCTCGCCGGCACGTAGTCGATCGTGGTCTCTGATCTCTCCACCTTTCCGGAGCTCGTTTCCAGCTCTCCCTCTACTACCACCTCCGCAGCAGTGGTGCGGCCGCCATTCCGGGCCCGGAACAGCACCAGGTAACCCGGCCCCGCCCTCTGAATCGAGTCTACCTCGATGGTGAGATCCGGTGGCGTCCTGGGCGACCGGGTACCGTCATAGATCAGGTATCCAAGCAGGGCGAGCACCAGTGCCGCGCTCGAGATCGCCACGATCCATTCCGACACCGATGTTGTGGGTGCGCTCTTGATCGGAGCCCGTTGCTGGGCCTTGGGTGTCATGGGCTACACCACCAGGCGCGCGGCGGCCGCACCGATGCTGGCCGGGAAGCCGAGCACCACGGCCTGCATGAGCATCGTCGTCGCGCTGTGATCTTCGTATCGCCCGAAGGTCCACAGCACATAGACGCTCACCACCAGCGCAATGGCGTACCCCGGAACTGTGTAGCGGAAGAAGAGAGACGTACGAGAAGTGCCTTCGACAGCACGCGGTGCACCGCGAAAGCTCGCGGCATAGACGAACCCGTGCATGACCAGAAGTGACGCGATCACAGCGCGATGCCATGCCAGTTGGTCATTCGCGCAGCGATCAGAAACATTTCCTCGGTGGGCGCTACGTTGAAGGCGAGAAACAAGGCACCGACCGCCATGAGAAAGAGGATGCCGCCGAAGCCCACGTCTCGCTTGTGCTGGCGTTCGGCGGTTCCCTGGGCGCCGAACTGCGAGCCTGAGAGCATCGCCCCGAAGCTCGCCGGCAACGTCTGCAGCGCCACCTTGCCGACAATGGACGAGAGCGGCTCGTTCAGGCTGATCAGGTTGAATATCGCAAGCACGATCACCGATGCGAGGATCCCCACCCCATACGCAACCGCGGCATCCGCTGCTTCATCGAGTGCGGTGGTCGTATCCTTGAAGCCGGTGTAGTACTCGAGCCCGAACAGAACCGGCATCAGGAGCACGATGAAGAGGGCGAGTGGCAGGCGATCCATGGTGAAGCCGAGTTGCCACATTTCCATGGTCATGAGGAGCGGAAGCGAGAAGAAGATCGCGCCGCCGAAAGCCCGCGCCAGGCCCTCCCGGAAGTCCCGGTTGATGGATGTGTCGGTCATGAACGAAGAGATCCTTCGCTGCGCTCAGGATGACAAGTAGCGATGAGCTAAGCTAATGACTCCCAGCTCCCAGCTCCTAGCTCCTGGCTCCTGGCTCCGCTCCCGATAGTTTGAGGCATGAGCCCACGCCATCTCACGCTCCTCCTGGCTCTCGTCACATCCTGCGGCGGTGGGACCCGCAAGCTGGACGAAGCCGTGTTCTACGACGGCCCTCAGTTCAAGCTGAAGCTGACGCGGTACTACGAGAATCTGCCCCTCCACTACGTCGGCGAGGTCTACCGGGTCCAGTGCGGGTCACCCGCCACCGCCTGGTCACCGGCGCAGAAGACTCAGGACTCGGGCTGGGTGACGACGGGGAATGGCGGCGCGATCGGCTCGAAGAGCGCGGCGGAGTTGGTTCCGCTGGTGCGTGACTCGTACCTGGTAATCGATGAGAAAACACTGGTATGGACCGGCAACGGCTTCCAGGTGAGCTTCGACGCCTGCGGACATTTCCAAAGCTGGTATCCGAGCCGGTTGCCGGCGGAGATGATCGATCCGGTGGAGAAGCCGGAGTGGTGTGCCCCGGCCGGAACGGCGGACTGCAGGAACTACGATTTCTTGGGCGACCGCCAGCCCCAGTTCGAGCAGATCGAGGTTCGCCGGGACGGTCACGTGTCGTTCGTGGTCCGGACACCCGCGCTGAAACCGAACGGGGTACTGCGTGTGGTGAGCGCGGATTCCGGGAAGAATTGGACATTAGGTGAGAGGTGAGAGGGTGTCGCTCAGGACGACATTTCGCTTATACTGCCCTCTATCCCGGTTTATGAGTCGGGTTTCCGCCCGCACCACTGAAACCGTGTCTCCTCCGAGGTCCTGACTATCTCTCCGGTAAAGCCCCCGAAGCTCCGCCGCTCATTCGCCTTCGTTATGCCCTTCGTCCGTACGGACGCCCGCGAGGATCGCCTCGCCGGGCCCATTCGCGGCGAGCTGCTTGGCGCCGAGCACCTGGCCGAGCGGGCTCAAGAGGTGGCGGCCGGCCAGCGCCTGGGGATACGGAGAAAGGGACGCCGTACTCCTCTCCTGGCTCGCCTCAACGATACCCGCCGCATCCTGGAAGACGCCCATCGCCGGCTCACCGAGGTGGGCGACACGGACGCCGATCGCGACGGGGTACCCGATGTAGGTCCGGCCGGCGAGTGGCTCCTCGACAACTACCACGTGGTGCAGGAGCACATCGGAGAGGTTCGCGAGAGCCTGCCCGGCGGGTACTACCGTGAGCTGCCCGAGTTGGCCGCCGGCCCCCTGGCCGGTTACCCCCGAGTGTACGAGCTGGCCATCACGCTGATCGGCCACAGCGAGGGCCGGGTCGACATCCACAACGTCAGCAACTTCGTGCGGGCGTTTCAGCAGGTCTCGACGCTGACGGTCGGCGAGTTGTGGGCTATACCGGCGATGCTCCGGCTGGGGCTGATCGAGAACGTACGACGCATGGCGTTGCGTACCGTAGCACGTCTCGACGAGCTGGCCACGGCCGACCAGGCGGCCATCCGCATTGCGGAAGCAGCCATTGCCGGCGACGGAGCGCTCGACGTCGAGCTGGACCGCTTTGCCTCGAACCCGCCGGCACTCACACCGACGTTCATCTCCCGCTTCCTGCAGCAGCTGCGAATCGAGGGGGGCGCCCTGCCGGCCGTTGTCCGGCTGGAGCAGTGGATCGCCGATGAGGCGCTGAGCGCGGAAGAGGCCACGGCACGCTCCACTCAGCGCCTGGCACTGACCCAGGTGGTGATGGCCAACAGCATCACCAGCCTCCGCGCCATCGCGCAGATGGAGTGGCGCTCATTCGTGGAGGACCAGAGCCGGATCGAAGCGGTGCTGCGGGGCGATCCGTCCGGCTTCTATGCCCAGATGACGTTCGCGACCCGCGACGAATACCGCCACGTGGTGGAGCGGATCGCGCGTCGCACTCGAAGGACCGAGGAGTCGGTCGCTCAGCGTGCGATTGAACTCGCGCGAGCCGTGAATGCCGCAGCGACGGAATCCATCTCTCACGTAGGCTACTACCTGGTTGGCGACGGACTGGCCCAGCTGGAGGCCGCCACTGGGTATCGGCCGTACGTTGGCGAATCGATATACCGCTGGATACGGCGACACCCGAACGTCGTGTTCGTCGGTGGTGTGCTGATCACCACCCTCGTCGCGATCGCCGCGGTGCTGCTGCTCGGTGGTGCCGAAGCCCGTCCGGTGTGGGGTGCGGTGATTCTGCTTGGACTGCTCCCAGCCGCCGACATTGCCGTGAACGTGGTGAACCAGCTGGTCACCGCCTTCATGCCGCCTCGCACCCTGCCCAAACTGGACCTGCACGAGCACGGCGTTCCACCGGAGTACCGCACGGCGGTCGTGATCCCCACGCTGTTCCCCAGTGTCGATTCCGTTGTCGAAGCGCTGGAGAATCTGGAAGTCCAGTTCCTGGCCAACCGCGAGGCGCACCTGCACTTCGCGGTCTTGAGCGACTTCACCGACTCACCGACCGAGACACGCGACGGCGACGATGCGATCGTCGACGCAGCGGTAGAAGGCGTGAAAGCGCTCAACTCGCGTTATGCATCAGGGCGCGAGGACGCCTTCTATCTGTTCCACCGCCCCAGACGCTGGAATCCACACGAGGGTGTCTGGATGGGATGGGAGCGGAAGCGCGGCAAGCTCGCCGAGTTCAACCGACTCGTCCTTGGTCAGGACAGCGGCGCGTTCTCGGTCATCGTGGGAGACCTTGGGCCGATCAAGCAGGTGCGCTACGTGATCACGCTCGACTCCGACACGGTGCTCCCACCCGATGCGGCCCCGCTTCTGGTCGGCGCTCTGGCGCACCCGCTCAATCGCGCTGTCTACGATGAGGGGTTGGGACGCGTAACCCAGGGCTATGGGATCCTCCAGCCCCGGGTAGGCGTGTCGCTACCGAGCGCGAACCGATCGGTGTTCGCCTCGATCCAATCGGGGCATCCCGGCGTAGATCCCTACACCACCGCGGTCTCCGACGTGTACCAGGACCTCTACGGCGAGGGGAGCTTCACCGGAAAAGGCGTATACGACGTCGAAGCGTTCGAGCGCGCAACGCACGGACGTTTCCCCGAGAACTCGCTCCTCTCGCACGATTTGATAGAGGGGAGCTACGCCCGCGCCGGGCTCGCTACCGACATCATCGTCTACGACGACTACCCGACGCGCTACCTGACCTATACCCGGCGCAAGCACCGCTGGATCCGGGGCGACTGGCAGCTGCTGCCCTGGCTACGGCCGTCGGTGCCTGGACCGGAGGGATCCACGCGCAACCGCCTGTCGCTGCTGTCGCGCTGGAAGATCATCGACAACCTGCGGCGCAGCACCGTCGAGCTGGCGCAACTGGCATTCCTGGTAGTCGGCTGGCTGCTGCTGCCCGGCTCGCCGATCCGATGGACCTTACTGGGACTTGGCGCCATCGCGGCGCCGTGGATCGTATCGATGCTCCTGGCAGTGATACGACCGCCACTCGATAAATCCTGGCGCGCCTACTACGCCGCCGTCGGACGGGACGCGATCACCAGCGTTCAGCAGATCGCTCTCACGGTGATCTTTTTGCCCCACCAGGCGTGGGTCTCGGCTGACGCGATCGTCCGCACACTCTGGCGCATGCTGGTGTCCCGGCGCCATCTGCTCGAGTGGCAGACCGCCTCCCATACGGAGCGCGGTATGTCCGGCTCATCCCGGATCGCGTGGCGCAACATGTGGCCCGTGGTCGTGATCGCCGTCGCGCTCCTCGCAGCAGTCATTTGGCGCACACAGTGGGACGCGGAAGCGGCAGGACATCAGTGGCAGTTTGCCGTCGCGGTGCTCCCGCTGATCCTGATCTGGATGATCTCTCCGTCGATCGCACATGCACTCGGCAAGCCGGCCGTCCGCCGCGAGCACCGCTTGCCGGGTGAGAGCCGCCGCCAGGCGCTCCGGTACGCTTTGCTGCATTGGCGTTTCTTCGACCGGTTCGTGAACGAGCAGACGAAATGGCTCGCGCCCGACAACTTCCAGGAGAATCCAGAGCCGGTCGTTGCGATGCGCACGTCGCCTACCAACATCGGACTGCAGCTTCTCACGACCGTGAGCGCCTGGGATCTCGGCTTCATCACCATCGAGGAGATGATCCGCCGCACCGAGCTCGCGTTTCGGTCTTTGGAGCGCATGCGCCGCTTCAACGGTCACTTCTACAACTGGTACGAGCTCGAAAACCTCACGGTACTGGAGCCGGCCTACGTCTCCACCGTGGACAGCGGCAACCTGGCCGGCCATCTGATCGCGCTTCGGCAGGCGTGTCTCTCGCTCGTCGACGAGCCGGTTTTCGACGGTCGCGTCTGGCGCGCACTCGACGCCGCAGTTTCGCTGGCACAAGGGCGGGTGGAGATCCATGTACCCGGCCACCCAGCGGCCGAGTATCTGAGGGCTGCGCGGATCGTGCTGGCGAAATCTCAGCGCGAAGCCGCGTCACCCATGAGTCTCTCCCGAGTGGCGGAGCCCCTCAAACAAGCCGAAGCTGCATTGGTTGGAGCCCGGCTTGTCATGGAAAAGCACACTTCGGGCGTCGTCGACCGCACCGAGGCGGCCATCGAGTGGATCACCTGGAGTCTCCGGCTGATCGCTGCTTATTCCGAGAGTCATCACGAAGTCATGGCGAAGCCGGAACCTTCGCCGGCCAGGCCGCCCCACGGTGACTCGGCGTATGCATCTCTCCGGCAGTTGGCCACTGCCTCGCCTGCAGCCGCGCAGCTGATCCAGCGGTTGCAGGTGATCGCCGACCGAGCCTACGACTATGCCATGGAAATGGATTTCCGCTTCCTGTTCGACGCGGAACGGAAATTGTTTGCCATCGGTTTTCAGGGCAGCACCCACTCGCTGGACGGCTCCTACTACGATCTGCTCGCCTCCGAAGCGCGATTGGCGAGCTTCGTCGCGGTCGCCAAGAACGACGTGCCGGTGGACCACTGGTTCCGGTTGGGCAGGACGCTCACCTACGCGGTCGGAAAGCCGGCGTTGGTGTCGTGGAGCGGCAGCATGTTCGAATATCTGATGCCGCTGCTCGTGATGCGCTCCTATCCATTCACCGTTCTGAGTCAGACATACGAGGGCGCGCTCGCGCGGCAGATCGCTTACGGCAAGGAACGAGACGTTCCCTGGGGTGTCAGCGAGAGCGCGTACAACGTGCGAGACCGGCATCAGACCTACCAGTATCGCCCGTTCGGTGTTCCGGACCTCGCGCTGAAACGCGGGCTGGGCCGTGAGCTGGTGGTGGCCCCTTATGCCTCCGTGCTCGCCGCGATGATAGATCCGGAACGTGCCCTCCAGAACCTGCGAGTGCTCGAGACGAGAGACGCGCTCGGCAGGTACGGTTTCCGCGACGCCATCGACTACACCCGGCCGGACGCCGAGGGAGATCCGCATGTGGTCGGCGCGTACATGGCCCACCACCTCGGAATGGGAATGGTGGCACTCACCAACGCGCTCACCTCGCAGGTATGGCAGCGCCGCTTTCACACGGACCCGCTGGTACGCTCCGCCGAGTTGCTCCTGCATGAGCGAATTCCGAGACGTCTGGTTCCACAGAAGCCTCAGGGCGCCCAACTCGACGGGGCCATGCCCGAGGCGGAAACCGAGCGTCCAGCGGTGCGACATGTGGACATCACCGACACACCGGCACCCCACGTCGCTCTGCTGGGGCATCTGCCGTACACCATCATGGTCAGCCATTGCGGCGCAGGGTACAGCCGTTACGAAGGGCTTGCGGTAACGCGGTGGCACTCGGACGGCACCCGCGATCATACCGGGCAGTTTTGCTACGTGAAGGACGTGTCGAGTGGCAGCGTCTGGTCCGCAGCGCACCAGCCGGTGTGCGCTCCGGCCGACTGGTACAACGCCTTCCTCGCCACGGATCAGGTCACCTTCCACCGCGCCGACGGCGACATCGAGACCCGTACCGAGATAGCTGTGGTGCCCGAGGACTCGGCCGAGGTGCGCCGGGTGACGGTCACCAACAACTCGGATGAGGTCCGGGAGATCGAGCTCACCAGTTACGGCGAGATCGTGCTGTCGGCCCCGGAGGCGGATCGCGCCCATCCGGCATTCGGCAATCTCTTCGTCGAGACCGAGTGGCATGAGTGGGCCAGCGCGATCACCGCGACACGGCGCCCCCGCTCGTCGAAGGAGAAACCGCTCTGGCTGGTTCACGTGACCGACGGCGGCAGCCATCAGGCAGGTCCGGTCACGTGCGAGACCGACCGAGCCCGTTTTCTTGGTCGGGGCCGCACCACTCGGGACCCGATAGCTCTGCTGAACGATGGGCCCCTCTCCGGCAGCACTGGTGCCGTGCTCGATCCGATCTTCGCCCTGCGAACGCGGGTGCGGCTCGAGCGGGGACAGTCAGCCTCCGTCGCCTTTACCACGCTCGTTGCAACCAGCCGGGATCGCGCCTTCGATCTGGCCGACCGGTATCGCGATCCTCATTCAGCGCAGCGGGCACTCGATCTGGCCTGGACCTCCAGTCAGGTCGAGCTGCGCGAGTTTCAGCTCACACCCGGAGATGCCGCAGTGTATCAGGAGCTGGCCGGTTTTCTCCTCTATGGAAGCCAGGCGCTTCGGCCACCCCAGTCAGAACTGCGGCGCAACCGGGGTTCCCAGCCGCTGCTTTGGGCTAACGGCCTCTCGGGAGACTGGCCCATCCTCCTGGCCACGATCGAATCGCCTGACGGGCTGCCAACGTTGCGGCAGTTGCTGACGGCTCAGCGCTACTGGCGGCGTCGCGGAATGATGGTGGACGTGGTCATCCTGAACGCGCATCCCTCCACGTACTTCCAGGATCTGGCAGATCGAATAACAGCAGCCGTCTACGCTATCGCCGACACGACAGCCATCGACAAGCCCGGCGGAGTGTTCGTGCGCAGGAAGGACCAGCTCAGGCCGGAAGATCTGCTCATGCTGCGTGCGACGGCGCGAGTACACATCCCCTGCGATGGACGCGCACTCGGGAAGATTCTGGCGAACGCGCTGCCCGACGAGCTTCCAACCGACGACCTCGAGGAAGCGTTTACTCCCCGCGCACCCGCGCGGAGCGACTCCCGAGTGGCGCGGGCCGTTCAGCGAATCAGCGCCAGCATGCCCTCAATCCTGTCTCCGCTTACCACGGCGGCCGGGCTTCGGGTTTCCCGCACCACACCGAGCGCGCCGCACCCGATAGTTGCCCTGGATAACGGCTTCGGAGGTCTCATGCCGAATGGCGACTACGAGATCCAGGTCATTGGCGACATCGTTCCGCCGGCCCCCTGGTCCAACGTGATCGCCAACCGGCACGGCGGGTTCGTCGTCACCGAGCGCGGCGGAGGGTTCACCTGGGCAGAGAATAGCTACTTCTTCCGGCTTACACCCTGGCACAACGATCCCGCAAGCGACCCTGTGACGGAGGTGATTTACCTCAGGGACGAGGAAACCGGTGAACTGTGGAGCGCCACACCGGGACCGGTCCGCGAGGACGCTCCGTTCACCATCCGGCATGGAGCCGGGTTGTCCACCTTCTCTCAGGAACACGGCGGTATACGCACCAGACTGACGCTAGGCATGGCCGAAGATGCGCCAATCAAGCTGGCGCTGCTCGAGGTGACGAACCGCAGTGACCAGCCTCGGCGGCTCACCGTCACGACCTATGTGGAGTGGGCGCTGGGCGTGCTGCGTGAGCACACCCAGCACCAGGTCCGTACCGGGTTCGATCGTGAGCATGAGACGATCTTCGCCACGAACTCCTTCGACCCGCAGTTCGCCGGCTGCATCGCCTTCCACGCGATCAGTGAGCCAGTCACGGCCTTCACCGCGAGCCGCCGCGATTTCCTCGGGCGGAACGGCGGCGCCGATTCACCAGCCGCACTCGCCACCGGCGGCGCCCTCAGCAGCATAAGCGGCGTGGGCATGGACCCCTGTGCGGCACTTCAGTGTGTGCTGGACCTGGCCGCCGGCGAGACCCGGCAGATCTCGGCTCTCCTTGGTGCAGCCGGGAGCGAGCTAGAGGCTCGGCAACGGGTATCGAACTACCGCGACCCCAAGGCCGCTAGAACCGCCATCGACACAAATTTGGAGCGGTGGAACCAACGGCTCTCGATCATAACGGTGCAGACCCCGGAGCCTACCTTCGACGCGATGATCAACCGGTGGACGCTCTATCAGGCGCTCGCCTGCCGCATGTGGGCCCGATCAGCGCTGTATCAAAGCAGCGGGGCGTACGGTTTCCGCGACCAGCTTCAAGACGTGATGGCATTCGTGTATGCCGAGCCGGCGCTCGCGCGCGAGCACATTCTTCGAGCCGCGGCGCGCCAGTTTCTCGAGGGAGACGTCCAGCACTGGTGGCACCCGCAGAGCGGACGTGGTGTGCGCACCCGATTCTCGGACGATCTCGCCTGGCTGCCGTACGTGGTGGACCACTACGTGGTTACGACCGGCGACCACTCCGTGCTGGACGAGTATGTGCCGTTTCTGACGATGCGCCCCCTGTCACCTGACGAGCACGAGATCTATGACCTGCCCCAGGTCACCGACGAACACGGCAGCGTGTACGAGCATTGCTTGCGGGCCCTCAGGCGGGCCTGCACTGCCGGCCAGCACGGCTTGCCGCTGATCGGCATAGGAGACTGGAACGATGGCATGAGCCGGGTGGGGGTCGAGGGTAAGGGCGAGAGCGTGTGGTTGGCGTGGTTCCTCATCACCACGCTGCGGTCATTCGCGTCTCACGTGGAAGTCCGTGGCGACACTGCTGTAGCCGCAGCGTTCCGGCTGAACGCCGACGAGTATGCGCGAGCGGTTGAGGAGCACGGATGGGATGGCGAGTGGTATCGCCGGGCCTACTTCGACGACGGCACACCGCTCGGCTCGAAGGAGAGCCAGGAATGCCGCATAGACTCGATCGCGCAGAGCTGGAGCGTGATCGCAGGTGGGCAGCGGAACACCGGGGCAGCGGGGCAGCGGAAGCGGAAGAGAAGGACATTGGCCATGGAGTCGATGGAAAAGCACTTGGTCGACAATGACGCCCGGCTGTTGAAGCTGCTCACGCCACCGTTCGATAAAACGGATAAAGATCCGGGGTACATCAAGGGGTATTTGCCAGGCGTACGAGAGAACGGGGCACAGTATACCCACGCGGCGCTATGGGCCGTGTGGGCCACAGCTCTGAGCGGCAAACATGACCGAGCCTTCGAATTGTACCAGATGATCAACCCGCTCACCCACACGCGGACGCCGGAGGAGGTCGCCGCGTACAAAGTCGAGCCTTACGTCGTGGCGGCCGACGTGTACACCGCAAAGGGCCAAATGGGGCGGGGCGGCTGGACCTGGTATACTGGCTCGGCGAGCTGGATGTATCGCGTCGGGCTGGAAGGAATTCTCGGCCTCGAGAAGCGCGGCGACACGCTCTACATCACGCCGAGAGCGCCGGCCTCATGGTCCGCGTACAGCATCGAGTACCGGCATGGCAAAAGCGCGTATGCAATTGTCGTGCGGCAGGACGGTCCAGCTGGCGTGACGGTTGACGGAAGGCTGTCACCCGATGGAGCCATCCACCTGGTTGATGACGGAAAGAGGCACGAGGTCGTGGTTCAACGAGCGACAGGAGCGCAGCCGCAGGTGGTGCCGTCCTGAGCCCAGCAAAGGAGCCGAAGCAGGAGGACAACCTACTGCGGTCCCGCGTGACCCCCGGCACAACGCTGATTCCTCCAGACACCCATGTTATTGTCTGGACCGAGTGATTGGTCCGATCGGAGGCTCACGTGGACATAGCGAATCCAGGACGCGAAGCGAGACTAAAGCTCGTCGCAGCCGACCATTACCCCACACTCCCAGTGAGACGGTGGACCAGTGCCGGGCGACTTTCCAGGCTGGTTGCTGATTGGCTCAGGCGAGAGCGCCCGAGCGAAGGTGACCGATCGTCCGCTTCTGGATGCGGACTTCGAGTTTCGCGGGGGCGCAGTTAGCCTCGAAGAGCCACAAATAGTGCTCCCACCACCATCACGAGTCCCACAGCCGTCTTGAACGCCGCCGCGGCCGCGCGGCCCAATACGGCACCCCATCCTGCTCTCACGGCGCCATGCGTCCGACGAGCCGCTGTGTACTCGAACAGCGCCGCTCCGACAAACGCGCCGATGAACCCTCCGATGACTGAACCGATGATCGGCACCGGCACACCCATGACCGCCCCCACCAGTCCACCCACCAATGCCCCCCACCCTGCCCGCTTCGATCCACCGTACTTCTGGGCGTAGCGGAAGCCAATCCAGGCCTCGAAGACTTCACCCAGAATGGCCAGGCCGATGATGACGATGAGAAAGGTGGCGCTGAGGGTCTGGAAGTCGGTAAGCCAGCCGTAGCCGACGATCCCGAGGAGAATGACCCAGAGTCCGGGAAGGCCCAGAGGTATGAGGACCAGGCCGATGAGGCCGGCACCGATGAGCAGCACTACGGCGGAAGAGTCGGTCATTCGCCGATCAGTACCGCGACGAGTTCGCGCATGCGCTCACGACTATCGAGGTTGATTGCGACGACCTGCTGCCATGTCCCCAGCACCAGCGTCCCCATCCACGACCGGTATCGACAGGCTGGTCTTGAGCAGCGCCGAGCGGACGTGGGAGAACCCGTTTCCATCACCCCAGCGGGCGTTGTGTTCGTAGTCGCCATCCGCGGGTGCTAGCTTCTCCAATGCGTCCCGCAGGTCACTCAACGCTCCTGACTCGTACTCGATGGTGGTGATGGCACCCGTCGAGCCAAGCATCTGCACCGTGAGCACCCCATTCCGCACACCCGACCTCTCGACCACCTTCACCAGCTCGCCGGTGACGTCGGCGTGCCCGAAATCGGCTCCAAGGCGAAGGTTCCAGCGGTGAACGGTCATCGGGAGAAAGATAGCGTGTCGATTTCACGGGTCTGGTTCGACGCATAGGTAGAGCACGGCCAACCTTCATCGAGGAGACGAGACTATGCGGTTCATGATGCTGGTGAAAGGCGACGAGAGGACCTTCGGACCACCCCCTCCTGAACTGCGTGCCGCTATCGACAAGCTGGCCGCTGAGTTGCCCCGGGTCGGGGGCGAGCTGCTGGAGACCGGGGGGCTCATGCCAAGCGCAATGGGCGGCAAGGTCAGTGCGTCCAACGGGAAGGTCACCTTCACAGACGGCCCCTTCAGCGAGGCGAAGGAGCTGATTGGCGGATATGCGATCCTGAGCCTGCCGTCGAAGGAGGCGGCGATCGAAGAGGGCAAGCGGTTCGTGCAGGCCCATGTCGACGTGCTCGGTCCATCGTATCGGGGCGAGCTGGAGATCCGGCAACTCGCGGATTTTTCCGAGCCGGGAGAGATGTGCCATGAACAAGGCGGGCTGGAACTATCTCGGGAACGCCTCGGGTAACCCACCGTCAACCGTGAGAATGTCTCCGGTCGTGTACCGGAAGCGGTCGCTCGCAAGAAGCACGGCCATGTCGGCGACGGCCTCCGGCGGAATCAGGGTGGCACCCATCAGGTTGCGGCTTCGATAGACGGCGAGCTGTTCCTCCATCGTCACACCGCGGCTCGCGGCACGCTCCCGGACGAACTGAAGGAAGAGCGGCGTCTCGATCTGATCCGCGTTGATGGCGTTCACCCGAATCCCGTCGCTGCCGAGCTCGACTGCCGCCACCCGGAGCGCCTGGAGTAACGCGGCCTTGCTGCCGCCGTATGCCACTGCATCTCGTCCGGGCACCAGCGCTGCCTTGGACACCGACGCGACGATCGATCCGCCCAGACCCTGCCGCTGCATGATCGCCGCCGCCCGTCCGATGGCCGCAACGGCGCCGAGGTAGTGGACCTCGAGCTGGCGCTGGAGGTCTTCGCGCGTGATCTCGGTGATCGAGGCGAAGCGGGGCGGGAGACCGGCGGTGTAGAACAGACAGTCGAGCCCGCCGAACTCGAGCACAGCCAGCCGGAACAGCTCATCGAGGCTCGCGTCGCTTCGGACATCGGCAACGGCGGCCACCGCCCGGCCGGGAAACTGGGTCGCAACTTCCTTCGCGACGCTTTCGGACAGCGAGCCATCGAGATCGGCCACCACCACGTGAGCGCCTTCCTCCGCGAAGCGCCGAGCGGCCGCCGCGCCGATCCCGCTACCCCCGCCGATGATCACGGCGACGTGCCGCGGAAGCAGCTTGGTCGCCTTCTCCTTCGCGACCTGCTCCTCGATCTTTCGGCGCTCCAGGGGCCAGCGCTCGAACTCGTACACGTCGCGCTCGGGAATGAACTCGAAGCGGTCTACCGCCTCCGCGTTGGTGATCGCTTCCAGCGTGGCGCGATAGCAGAGATTCGCGGTCACCGCGTTGCGCTTGTCGGAAAAAGCCGTGACCACCCCGAGTCCCGGCGCGAGCACCACCTTGGCCCAGTCATCGAGCGGGCGCTCGCCGACAGTGGCGTTCCTCCCGTGATACTCCTCGTACTCAGCACGCGCCGCCTTGAGCTGCCCTCGCACGCTTTCGACGATCGCATCGGCGGGTGCGTCGGCATCGAGGTCGAGCCAAAGCGGGAGACGACCCGCTCGGAGCAGATGCTCCGGAGTCGCCATCCCACGGCGAACCAGGTCCGGCATCCGCTCACGGTTGAGCGCGGAACGCACGTCCTCGCCATCGTCGAAGTGGAGGATCACGCGATCGGGCTTACCAAGCGCACCCCGGATGACTGGGAGCACAAGCTCGGCGAGCGGAGAGACGGAGGGGCGGAGAGCCGGAGGGGTGGAGGGACGGACACCGCCACGCTCTTTTCGCTTGCTATTCAAGTACTCGTCAATACGGCCTGTGACATCGAGAAGCCTCGCGTAACACTCCTGCGCGTCGTCTGCCCAGACGACCAGGCCGTGGTGCGCCAGCGTCATCCCGATCGCATCAGGCGGTATCTCTCCGCCCCTCCGCCCCTCCGACCCTCCGACGATCCGCCCACCGCCCGTGCCAGCGGAAATCCCGGACGCACGTAGGGCACGTACACGATCCGTCCCGCGAACAGCTCGCCCACCAGCCGCTTTGCCTCAGCGTCGCGGACATTGGTGAGACTCATCGTGGCAACATCGTGCGTGTGGGCAATGACCCGGTGCGGCAGCAATGAATGCAGCGGCGTCTCTACGCTCGGCGCAGGACCCTCGGCCATCATGCAGCCGGCCATGAACCGCATCATCTCGGCGTCACTCATCGCCTCCGCATCGCGAAGCCCCGCCAGCCGGGAGAGAGAAAGACGAGTGAAGCCGTCTCGGGTAATGGTGCGGAGATCGGTGCCGCTGCCCTTTACCAGCAGCGTGTCACCGTCTTTGGTGGATGTGTTGCCGCCGCCGGGCTGGACCAGCCGTGGGTCCTGGCCCATGAGGTGGGAGAGGTGGACCAGCTGGTCAAGTGGATCGGGACCAACCTTACCCCAGCTGGTCCTGGCGCGTGTGGTTTGCAGACCCGTCATGGAGCGTCGTCTCCACCGCCCAGCCGCTCGAGCGCCTCCCCCAGCCGCCGCATCTCCTCTCCGTACCGAGCCCAGTCGATCTCCCGCTGAGCTTGCAACGCTGCCTGGTAGCGCCGACGCGCTTCCTCAATGATCGCGCGAGTCTCGTCATCTCCGCCGCCCAACGCCGCGGCGGCGACAGCGGTCGTCGGCTGGGGCTTCGGCCCCGCGGTTCCGCCGAACAGCTCGGCCAAACCTTCTTCGAGCGTCTCGCGCATCACCACGCGGTTCTGGTATGCGACAACCACACGTTTGAGCTCAGGGATCCTTCCTCCCTCGGCCCTCAGATACAGCGGCTGCACGTACAGTACGGACTCCTCGATTGGGATTACCAGCAGGTCGCCCCGGATTACCTGCGACCCGCGCTGATCCCAGAGCGACACCTGGCGGGCAATCTCGGTGTTCTGGTTGATCCGGTTCTCGATCTGCCGAGGTCCGAACACCAGGCTCTGCCGGCTGAGACGGTAGACGCGAAGCTTTCCGTACACATCGCCATCGTTCCGGGCGACCATCCACGCGGCCAGGTTGTCCTTCCCCCGAGGCGTGAACGGCACCATGTAGATGAACTCGGCGTTCTTCTCCTCCGGCAGCCGCATGATGATGTGCCGCATGAAGGCAACCGACTCCTCGTTCTTGGCGACGGTCGGTATCTGCCACTGATCCTCGCGGTGGTAGAAATCTTCCACCACGTCCATGTGATAGGTGGTGTAGAGATTCGTCTGGATCCGGTAGATGTCGTCCGGATACCTGATGTGCGCTCGCAGGTCGGCTGGCATGCTGTCCATCGGAACGAAGATGCCCGGAAAGATGCGAGACCAGGTTCGAATCAGCGGGTCGCCGGGAGCACTCACGTATGCAGTCAGGCTGCCGTGATACGCATCGATCACCAGCTTGACGCTGTTGCGCAGGTAGTTGGTGCCGTCGCGCAGGCCCTGGGCGTAGGGATAACGGGTCGCGGCGGTGTAGGCGTCGAGGATCCACTTGAGCGTCCCATCCTCCGCGATGACCATGTACGGATCGCGATCGAAGAGAAGAAACGGCAGGGCCTTTCTCGCGCGGTCCACGATGGTCCGGTTGTAGAGCACCCGGGTATCGTTGGTGATGTCACCCGAGAATAGGATCTTGGACGAGCCGAAGTGAGCTGCCAGCACGCCCCGGCGGAGCACATTACCCACCGGAACTCCGCCAGTACCCTGATACGCGGTATAAACGTTGGCCTCACCTGACGGATGATCGAACTCCCGCTGCCGAGTGCCGACGAAGACATAGGGATCGGTAAGCTCGCCGTAGTAGATCTGCGGTCGGGTCAGCTTGAGCGAGACCGTGGACACCGGCGGCAGGTCCTTGATGAACAGGACCGGGAGGCCCTCGGGCGTCACCTGGTTGACCGGGCCAAGCGTCACACCCATGCCGTGGGTAAACGTGAGGTGCTCGTTGATGAACGTTCGTGTGGGGAGCGATGCGGCGTTCAGCTCACGCTGGGAGAGCAACACCTGCCGGTACTTGCCGTCGATGTGATAGCGGTCATCATCGACCGAGACGAAGTCGTAGTAGGTCCGAATCTCCTGGATTGCCCCGAACGTCTGGAGCAGTGGCTCACGATCCCATAGACGTATGTTCTCGATGGTTGGCGCATTGGCCCGGATGTCGGCCAGCGTGAGCGTTGGTTCAGCCGAGAGCTCACGGATCTCGACGCTGTCGAGTCCCCACGCCTGGCGCGTGGCAGCGATGTGATACCGAAGATACGGCGTCTCACGGGTGAGCTCGGTGGGCGCGACGATGAACTTCTGCATAATCGTCGGATAGAGCCCGCGAGCCAGCACCGCCACTGCCATGTACCCCGCAATCGCGAGAAGACCATAGCGGAATAGCTGTCGGCGAACTCCTCCAACGATCACCGCAACCGCAGCGATAAGCGCTGCGATCGCGGAGATTCGAAGACCAGGTAAACTGGCGTGCAGGTCGGTATAACTCGCGCCCACCAGCGGCCCGGTAGTGGAGAAGAGGAGGTTCGGAATGTCCACCAGCCAGAGTCTCAGCGCCGTGAGCAGGAAGATTCCCGCGAGGAGCGACGCCAGATGCATCGCGGCCGATGGTTCGATGCGGAGGCCGCCTGGCCGGCGAACCCCGGAACGAACGGGTCCGCCGTGAGCAACACGAACGGGGGCTCCCACGCTGAGCACGATGTCCCCTCGCAGCCAGTAGAGCGGCAGCACCATCAGCAGTGAGAGCATGAGGAGAGTCGATAGAAAGCCGAGTGCGGCCGAGAGTGCCGGCAGGGCTGAAGACGTAGAAGCCGATGTCTCGGGAAAAGATCGGATCGTTGATTCCAAACGGCGTGCGGTAAAAAGTTCGGAGAACGAGATCCCACGCGGGGGTCGCGGCCAGGCCCGCGAGCATTGCCACTGCAAGTGAGACAGGCAGCGTCAGCCGGCGCAGGGTGCGGGTCAGGTCCACGCTCGGCGCCGACTGCCCGATCCGGAACACAACGGGATCCGGCACCAGCCCGCGCTGTGCCCCACGCAGGTTGAGATACAAAACTGCGAAGGTGACGCCTCCGGCGACGAGGAACAGCAGCCCCCGGGTAATCAGCTCGCGGGTGAAGACGATCCCGTAGCCGATCTCCTGGAACCACCACCAGTCGACCAGGACACGGATCAGGGCCGGCACGAAGAAGAGCGCTGTGAAGACGAGAAGAAAGACGATCAGCGGCAGACGCCGTCGAAGCACGGGGACTCCAGAGGTGGTGATGAAGAAGCGTAAGGGTAAAGGGGGTAAAGAGTGAAGAGTGAATCGGAGTTGTTCACTTCATCCCTTCACTGTTCACTTTTCACTTTTCACCGCTCATTTTTCACCCATGATGCCTACAGGACCCGCACCTTTCCCGCCGGGAGCTCCTCCGCACCGCCGCCGTTGGCGCCGCCGCTCTCATGCTGCCAGCCAAACTGATCGCATGCAAGCGAGTCGATCCGGGCCTGGAGCGCCTCACGCGCTGGGTCGAGGCACTTCGGGCCGAGGGCCTTTCCAAGGATGGTGCACCCCTAGGACGGATGGCCGTTCGGGTCGGGGAAATGGCAGCCGGTACGCCGTATGTCCCATCTACGCTGGAGGAATATCTCAGGAACGGCGGCAGCCCGCTGCAGGAGCCACTCACCATTTCCCTCGCGCACTTCGACTGTGTGACCCTCGTCGAGTCCTGTCTGGCCGTTGCTCGCCTCGCCCGAGGGAAGGAGGCACCCACGTGGAAGGGTTTTGGGCAAGAGATCGAGCGAATGCGCTACCGAGGCGGGAAGCGCACGGGTTACGCCTCGCGGCTGCATTATTTCAGCGAGTGGATCACCGATGGCGAGAAGCGAGGGCTGGTGAACGACCTCGGCCACCAGCTCGGCGGCACGAAGGACAAACGACCGCTCCGATTCATGACGGAGCACAAGGAGGAGTACCCCGCCCTGTCGAACGAGGCCGTGTTCGAAGACATCGAAGAGATCGAACGCCGACTCAGCCTGTCTCCGCGCCACGTCGTAGCACTCGAACGGATCCCCCGTGTTCTGGCGAACATAGAGACCGGTGACGTACTGGGATTCGCGACCAGGATCTCAGGGCTCGACGTCACGCACACAGCGTTCGCGTATCGAGGTAAGGACGCGGCTCTCCGCGTGCTGCATGCCCCACTGTCCGGTGGAGTGGTGGAGATCACCCGCGCGACACTGCCGGAGTACGTGGCGGCAATCCGGCGCTCCACCGGGATCCTCGTTGCTCGCCCGATTTGAGTGAATCGCAGGTTCGTGAAGCTAGGAACGGATACTGCTGATTTTTTTCTCCATTGACGCTAACGCCGCCTCCTGGCGGTCGATCATCAATCGCTGCCGTTGAAGCAGGTCTTTTAGCTCTGCAAGCGAGGTCCGAGCATCCGCAGCCGCCGTTCGGGCATCCTCCGCCGCGCCGCGGAGCTCCTCGGAGAGATCTCTCGCTTGCTCCGCGATTTCTCGCCCCCCTTCCTGGGCGCCCCGAATGCGCTCCGCAGCGGAGCGATCCTCCTCTACGTCCACCCGAATGTCTTCTCCTCGTCCGCGAAGAGTTTCTCCAATCCCGCGTCCTTCTTCAGCCTTGCGGCGATAGAGCTCGGCCAGATCTCGCCGCTTTTCGGCAGACTCGCGACCCCGCTCTGCCTGGTCTGCACTTTCGCTATCGGCCATGCAAGCCTCTCAGATTGCAGTTTGAGCTCGGTGGACCTCAGATCCACAGACGTGAATCATGCCGCGGCTGGCAGTCGGCCGAATATTCCGCGTACGACGGCGAGATATTCCTCCACGTCGCAGTGCTCTGGGTCCACGATTGCCTGAACAGCATACCCTATGATCAGGCTGAGCGACGCAGCGGCGGTGCTGCCGGGAGTGCCGTAGCGTGTCGCCTCCGCAGGAAGCGCCTGCTGCGCCATGGCGCGGAAAGCCTCACGATAGTCGTTCAATCCGGAGCTGATTTTTGCCCGGATGACAGCGTTGTGCGCACCGCGGGCCCAGTATTCCAACAGCAGTCGGAACCGGCGAGGCTCCTCAACCAGCCGCTGGATCTCATACGCAAACAGCGCGAGGAGGCGCTCTCTGGGGTTGGGAATGGCGTTGATGTGGTCGGGAACTCTCAGGTAGACCGTCATCTCCAGTACCCGGTCGAGCAGCGCCAGACCCAGCTGTTCTTTTCGCTTGAAATGGAAGAGGACCAGCCCATGGCTAAGGCGCGCCTTTCCGGCGACTGCACGCAGCGTGAGTCCATCGACCCCCCGCCGCAACGCCACTTCGTAGGCCGCCTTTAGGATCTGAGCCCGCCGAGTGGCCTCGTTTGCTTTCTGCCCTGGCATATGCGTTCCTTCCGGTCTATTGACCTTGCGGTCAATACAGAGTACTCTCTATTTACCACTTGGTCAATAGGCATGGCTGCTCCGGCGTGCTGGGAAGGAAGGGCCAGGTTCCTCGCAGCACCGCCCCACGGAGGGGTTCCATGCACACACAACGCCTGCTCTTGCTCGCCGTCTCCGCTGTTGCGGTGATGTCATGTAATCCGTTTCGTAATAATTCGGCGGTCCAGGTGACCACGAAGGACGAAAATCTGAACTCCCGCTGGCACGCCAACCTGGCAACGCCTGCTGACCTCGCAGGCGCGGTTCAGATGAACGGCTCCGCCACGATGGCGCCGGGCACCAAGACCGGGAACACCAGTGTTGTGCTCAACTTGGCGAACGCCACCCCCGGTGGCCTTCACCCGTGGCAGCTGCACCGCGGCCAGTGCGGGTCCGATCAGGGTGTGTTTGGAGACGCTGAGTCCTATCAAGTCGCTAAAGTCGGCAAGGATGGCCATGCTACGTCGTCCGCGTCGGTGCCGATCGACACGCCAACCACGGGGAACTACTTCGTCATCGTTCGCGCCTCAGCAGCGAACAACGCCGTTACCGTCGCGTGCGGAAACCTGGCGCCTCCAACTCTGTAAGAAAACGCAGGGTATGACACCCGCATGCCGCACAGAGAAAACGGCTCGCGTTCGATCGAGGAGTTCGGGTCGTTCGGCAGGGCTCGTTGTTGACCGGTGACGAAGGTCCAGCACTAAAAAGAAGACGGCCCGTACTCCCCGTGAAGGGAATGCGGGCCGCTTCGCGTTCTGGCTAGCTGGAGGCGGAGAATTTGCTTCTCCGTTCTTCTTCCGTAGGCGTTCGCTGACTGAGCGTCTGCGATTTGACCTTTGGAGCTCCTGCTTCCATTCCCAGATGGCTTGCGACCTTCTGGTTCACCAGTTCGAGCGCTGCCGGTCGGCTGAATCGCGGATCAGCCTCCTGCGCGGCACGTCGCGGCGCTATTGCGACGTGGACGAAACACGCGATTGGTCTCGTCATCCAAGCAGAAAACGATCAATTCTCAACTTGGCGACGACAGTATATGGGGCGACTCAGAGACGCGCAAGAGGCAATTTTCTTATCCCCAACGATAAACATTTCAAACATTTCCACACGAAAATCTCTGTCGCACTACCGATCCTGTGGACGCTCTTTTACCATAAGAAGCACCCTCCCCCAACCCAACTAGGACTGCAGCGAATCACGACGCCCCTCGCGTGTCGTGGGGTTCGCCTGGCATCAGAATCAGGAGACATTCATGACCTCCGGCACAATCGCGGCACCTGCCCAGCTCGACATCGCAGCCGTCATGGGCGGACTCTATGGCGATGGGATCATCGGCACGAGGGGCGCATTCGATCGCGACTGGGTGCGGGAACTGGGTGAAGATATTGAGATACTGTTCCAGGACGCTTTGAAGCGACCGGGTGGGGCGGTTGGACGCGGACCCAAGCGGTACTACGTCGAGATCCACCCGGAGGGGATTCGTGGCTTCCTCGATCTCATTACGCATCCGTGGGTCACGGGCGTCTGCGAGGCCGTCCTCGGACCCGACTACAAGGTCGTGGAGATCGGCTTCGATGTGCCGCAGCCGGGCGCAGTGTACCAGCCCTGGCACCGGGACTTCCCCTCTCCGGAGGAGACGCTGACGGGCCGGCACATCGACTCGCTGGCGTTCAACCTGACAACAGTGGATGTCACACAAGACATGGGACCGTTCGAGATCGCACCCGGAACGCAGTGGGACTTTCCTGAGAACTTCGAGCACGGGATGTTCCCGCCCAAGTCATTCTACCCGCGCTACGCGGCGCGCGCGCAGCTCAAGATGCCCAAGATGGGAGACATCTCGGCGCGCTCCGCGCTGACTATCCACCGCGGCACTCCGAACCACTCCAACAAGTCACGTCCGGCCCTGGTACTCGGCGTCGACGCACCGACAGCCCGGAACGCGGACCGGCACGACCTTCAGTTCACCCGGGAGTACTACGAATCCTTGCCCGATGAGGTCCGCCGGCACCTGACCTGTCGAGTGGTGGAGGAGCTGGAACCGATCGTGCAGGGGCATACGATCGAGGGCCTGGTGATGGGAGAGGCGTAAGGCTACACCGGCCGCGCAATGTGGGCATGCACGAAGCTCACCGCCATCGCGCCCTCACCTACGGCTGACGCCACTCGCTTTGCCGATCCGCTGCGCACATCGCCCGCAGCGAACACCGCAGGCAGGCTTGTTTCCAGCAGGAACGGACGTCTGCCCGCGGCACGCCATTGGTCATTTTCGGCGGTCGCCGGGGGCAGCGCGGTTCCCGTCAGCACGAATCCTTTGCGGTCAAGCTCAACACATCCATCCAGCCAGCTGGTATTTGGATCCGCGCCGATGAAAAGGAACAGCGCGCTGGTATCGATCTCTGCCGATTTTCCGTCAGCGCATTGTATCTCAACGCCCTCGAGGTGTCCGTCTCCGTCGAGCCTGGTGACCGTCGCCGGCCGATGGATCGTAACATTTGGAAGGCCGATGACGCGGTCCACCAGATACCGCGACATGTTCCGCTCCAGCTCGGACCGGCACACCACATGAACTCGCTTGGCGAAATCCGACAAGTACACGATCGCCTGTCCCGCCGAGTTGCCGGCCCCTACCACGACGACTTCCTCACCCTGGCAGAGGTCTGCTTCCATCTTGGTGGCGGCGTAGTAGATGCCGGCGCCTTCGAAGTCCTCGAACCGAGCAACGTCGAGCTTCCGGTACTCTACGCCGCTTGCGACCAGCACGCAGCGGCTGTGAAGCCGAGTGCCGTCCTGCAGCGTGACGATCCGATCACCCCCGTTGATGCCGAGTGAGCGCACGGGCGACTGCACCGACACCCGGGCGCCAAAGCGCTGCGCCTGGATCATCGCGTTTCGGGTCAGCTCGGCACCGGAGATTCCGGTCGGGAAGCCGAGATAGTTCTCGATCAGTGCGCTGGTCCCCGCCTGTCCACCTGCAGCCAGAGAATCGGTCGTGAGCACGTCGAGCCCCTCCGAAGCCGCATAGACCGACGCAGCCAGGCCCGCCGGTCCCGCTCCCACGATGACGAGATCGTAGACGTGATTGGCGTCGAGTGGGGCCTCCAGACCCATGCACCGGGCGAACTCCGCATTGGAGGGATTACTGGCCCACTCACCGTTGCTGCCGAGCACGATGGGCGTCGCGGAGGCAGGGATATCGAACTGACGGAGCAAGCCTTCGGCTTCCTGGTCGGTGTCCAGATCGATCCAGTTTACCGGTACCGCGTTGCGGGCGGCGAAGTCTCGGAGCCGGTGCGCGTCGGGTGAGAATCTGGAGCCGATGATTCTCACTCCTTCGAACCCCTCACCGATGAGTAGTTGCCGCCGCATAAGAAAGGCTTTGAGGATGATCTTACCAAGTTCCGGCAGTTCGGCCACCGTCCGGCGCACATCCTCGGTGCCCAGCTCCACGACCCGTCCGTCTTCGATCACCCGACCGGTCACTAGAACGGTACGGCCGCTCAAAACATCGATGTCACCGGTAAACTGCCCGGGGTGGTGGATGACGACTCTCTGCGCCACACCCCTCTGATGGCCGATGATCTCAATTGCGCCTTCCAACACCGCATAAAAGAAGCGATTGCGATCGCCTTCCTCCCACAGGACCTCTCCTGCATGGACGTCCCGGATCTTGCCGCGGGCGGTCAGTGCTGCGAGGTCCTTGTCGCTGAGTTGGGGAAAGGCAATGTCTGCGTCGCTGGCCATGAGATGCTCCCGGAGGACTGAAAGCGCTTGGCTTAATTTAGTCGCGGGAGATCTCGGAGAGTTGAACGGGCGTACTGTGACGAGCGAACAGAGAGTCGGAGGGACATAACGGCAGGCGGGCTCTACCGGTCGATGAAGGCCATCATACGCTCATCGTAGCGGGGGCCAGCCACCATCTCCGGCGGTAAGGCCTGGCCGAGACGTTGCAGCTCAGCCGAGCTCAGGACCAGGTCGGCGGATGCCACGTTCTCTTCCAGGTATCGCCGGCGCTTGGTCCCCGGTATTGGAACGATGTCGGGACCCTGAGCCAGCAGCCAAGCGAGGGCCACCTGCGCGGGCGTGGCGCCCCTGGACTCGGCGATCTCACGGACCACCGAAGCCGCCTGCACATTCGCATCGAAGTTCTCACCCTGGAACCGCGGGTCCCCCCGCCGGTAATCGCCCTCGGGATATTCCTCGGCACGCTTGGCCGTCCCGGTGAGAAACCCGCGGCCGAGCGGACTGAATGCCACCAGCCCGATGCCGAGTTCCCGGAGGACGGGAATAATGTCAGCCTCGAGATTTCGCTCCCAAAGCGAGTACTCGCTCTGGAGCGCGGAAATGGGGTGGACCGTGTGGGCACGGCGAATCGTCTGCTCTCCAGCCTCGGATAATCCGAGAAAGCGGACCTTCCCTGCCCCGACGAGATCCGCCATCGCACCAATGACGTCCTCGATGGGAACCGAAGGGTCAACGCGATGCTGGTAGAACAGGTCGATATGGTCGGTGCCCAACCTTTGAAGTGACGCTTCAGCGACTTCCTTGATGTGCTGGGGCCGGCTGTTTACGCCGGTCAGTTTGTTCCCCTCGAGACGGAACCCGAACTTGGTGGCAATGATGGCTTCGCTGCGACGACCCTTCAGGGCTCGCCCGAGCAGCTCTTCGTTGGTGTACGGCCCGTACGCTTCAGCCGTATCGAAGAAGGTGCACCCGAGCTCCAAAGCCCGGTGAATGGTGGCAACCGACTCGACGTCGTCCGGCACCCCGTACGACTGGCTCATTCCCATGCAGCCCAGGCCCAGGGCGGAGACCTTCAGCCCTTGCGAGCCTAAATGCCGTTGACGAAGCATCGTTTGTTTCTCCTCAGCCCCGTGCCTCGCGCTCTTGGAGTGCGCGTTTGCGCTCGATTCCCCAACGGTAGCCGGAGAGTCCCCCATCATTGCGCACCACCCGGTGACACGGGATCGCGACTGCCAACGGATTGGCGGCGCACGCCTGGGCCACGGCTCTTACGGATTTCGGCGCACCGATGCGAGCGGCTATCTCAGTATAGCTCGCGGTGGATCCCGGCGGAATTTCCTGGAGCGCCTGCCATACACGCTGCTGGAACGCCGTTCCTCTCACATCGAGCGGAAGATCCAGGCCCAGCCCCGGCGCCTCGATGAACCCCACTACTCGAGAGACCATCTGCTCGAAATCGGCGTCACCTCCAATCAGCGTGGCCTTGGGAAACCGATCCTGGAGGTCGCGCACCAGGATTTGAGGATCGTCTCCCAGCAGAATGGCGCACACACCGATCTCGCTCTGAGCCACGAGAATCGATCCGAGCGAGCATTCTCCCACCGCAAAATGGATGTCCGCGTTGGCTCCGCCCGTCCGATAGATCGTCGGGGTCATGCCGAGTACCTGACGAGACTCCCCGTAGAACTGGGCGTTCGAGCTGTAGCCGGATTCATAGATCGCGGCAGTTACTGTCCGGCCGCGGGTCAGCTCACCTCGCATGCGCTCTCCTCTCCGGGCGGTCGCATATTCTCTTGGCGTCAGCCCCATGGTGGCCTTGAAGATCCGGTGGAAGTGGAACACGCTCATTCCAGCGTGGGTCGCGAGCTTCTCCAGAGAGGGGATTCCCTCTGATATTTCGATCAGCCGGCAGGCGTCGGTGACCATAGCAGCGTGCTGCTCGGTCAAAGACGGCTGATCCGGTTTGCACCGCCGGCAGGGACGGAATCCAGCCTGCTCCGCGTCCTCGCGAGTCCCGTGGAATCGCACGTTCTCGGGTCGAGCCACGCGAGCGGCGCAGGAGGGCCGGCAGTAGACTCCGGTGGTCCTCACAGAATAGAAGAAGGAGCCGTCGGCTGCGGCCGACCGGGCCAGAACCGAAGCCCAACGAGGATCGCGCTGGGTGGCGGCGGCCTGCTCCAAGTTCTTGGTTGACAACCTCATCGGTTCCTCCTCTGCTCTGACTGAATCTGCGCCTCACGAGCATAAGTGTAAGGGTTGGATCCGGAAGCCGCACTAAGATTCTTGCTATCGAATCAGGCAAAAGGTCTCGACAACTCGGGTTTACGAAGCATCTTGGTGGGTCGGCTCCCCCCGGAGATTCAATGCTACATCGCGTCTTGAGCATCGCCTGTCTGGGCGTGGTCTCCACATCCGGACTCCAGGAGATCAAGTCGAACGACAACAGGGCGGCCGCGGGTCGGCTCGAGGGTGGCCTTCTCACCGTCAATCTGACCGCTGCTCCAGGTGTCTGGTATCCGGAGGAGAAGGACGGCCCCGGCCACCAGGTCTATGCCTTCGGCGAAAATGGGCGTGGTCTCTCCACGCCCGGGCCGATGCTCCGGGTTCCGACCGGGACCGAGATCAGGGTCACTGTCGCAAACAGGATTGTCGGTAAGCCCATCGCGGTTCATGGTCTCTACGATCGCCCCGGCTCGCCAAGAGTGCTCGTAGTTCCAGCCGGCGGGACGGAGACTGTGCGGTTTCGGGTCACCTCACCCGGCACCTATTTCTACTGGGGAACTACCAGGGGCGTCGCGAGGATCCAGGATCGGTTCGGCGCCGAATCGCAGCTGATGGGTGCGCTCATCGTCGACCCTGCGGGAGATATTCCGCGAGACCACGTGTACATGATCGGAATCGAGGATGATTCCGGCGCGGTGCCGGCGGACCGGCGTACTCTCTCAGCGGTGATCAACGGCCGGTCGTGGCCGCACTCACAGATTTCGACGGTGACAGCCGGCGACACGGTTCGCATGCGTTGGATCAATACTTCCGACCGCACCCATCCCATCCATCTGCATGGTTTCTACTTCACCGTAAACGGACGGGGCGACATCGCCCGCGACACGAGTTACGACGATGCCGGGAAGCGGCTCGCGGTGACAGAGCTGATGCTTCAGGGGCAAACGATGTCGGTGTCGTGGGTGCCGGAGCGGCCCGGCAACTGGCTCATGCACTGCCATATGGCCGCGCACATGTCGCCCGATCTGCGAGCCCACCACGTGGCCATGGGAGGGAAGCACAACCATACCATGGAGGCCATGGCAGGCCTGGTGATAGGATGGCGCGTGCTGCCGGGCGCGAAGAGCGCCGCACCGAAAGCGGAAATCGGGCCGCGCCGAAAGCTTCGTCTGCTGGTGCAGAGCTCCACCGAGCGTTACTGGGGAGCGCCAGGCATGGGCTTCGTGCTCCAGAATGGCGCCGCACCTCGGCCCGATTCAATCGAGATCCCGGGGCCGCCGATCGTGCTGACACGGGGCGAGCCGGTCCAGATAACAGTGGTCAACAATCTCCGGGACCCCACCTCCATCCACTGGCACGGCATCGAGCTGGACAGCTATTTCGACGGCGTGTCAGGCTGGAGCGGCGATCAACGGAAAACCGCGCCACACGTAAACGCCGGCGATTCTTTCGCCGTCCGCTTTACCCCTCCTCGAGCAGGCACCTTTATCTACCATTCACACTTCGATGAAGAACGCCAGCTGGGCTCCGGCATGTACGGGCCGATCATCGTACTGGAGCCGGGCAAGCGCTATGAGCCCGAGACCGATCGAGCCTGGATTTTGAGTCAAGCAGGACCCACCAGGGGAGCCAGCCGGGCGCGAGTGACCCTCAATGGCTCGCGTTCCCCAGTGATCGAGATGCAGGCCAAACGGCTCCATCGCATCCGGCTGATTCACATCGCGGCCTCGCTGCCACTGCGATTCTCTATTCTCAGGGATACGGTGCCAGTCACCTGGCGGGCCGTCGCCAAGGACGGGGCAGATCTGCCGCCCCCTCAGGCTATGGTGCGCCCGGCGCGACAGATCATCGGCGTCGGCGAAACATACGATTTCGAGCTCACTCCCGAGGAGCCCGGAGAGCTGCGTCTCGTGGTGAAGGATCTCGCCGGGCGAACCCGAGTCGCCGGCGTGGTTCGCGTGCATCCTTGAGTGTGCCTAGAAAAAAGGGTGCCCGTACGGGCACCCCCTTATTTTGATGGTGCGACCTTAGCGTTCGATCGAAAGCGGTCCCACCTTGACCGTTATGGTGTCGGCGCCAACCCGCCCGCCGATCCTCTTAGCCAACTGGAAGTGCTGCTGCAGCATGGGGATGGCGCGATTCACGGCCCGCCGCACTCCAGCGTAGTTAGCCGCGCGTCCTTCCTTGCTGAAGTAGGACACGTACCCGCGATGGTGCTTCGTCATCAGGGTCATGTACTCCCGGTCGAACTCTCGCCCGGAGAACTGCTTCAGGTAGTCGAGCTTCTCGCGGTGTTTCGGGCCCATCCCTGATTTGAACTGCATGCCGCTATTCGAGATCATCGTCAGCCATTGCTTTCGAAGCTCGGTGTGATCCCGCGCCATCCGGCGGCCAAACTCCTTGACGGCTTCGTCGCGCCCTCGCTCCTCTGCCATTTGACCGAGTCTTATCTCCATGTTGTGATGGTTGTCTACGTTGACGAGGTATTTCCGATCCTTGTTGATGTTGGCGGTTCTCCGACGATCGGTGTCACCGCTATCGGTGTCACCGCCGATCGTTGCGATCGCAGTGTCGCTGCCAACTTGGCTGGACACCTGCTGGGCTACGGTCAGATGCTCCTGAAGATACGGCAGGCTGCGCGCCACCAGTTGCCGCACCTCCGAAGATCGTGCCGTTTGGCGTGCGGTCTGAAAATGGTTGACGGCCTCACGGTGGTTCGCCACCATCGTGGCCATGTAGGCCCAATCGAAGTCGCTTCCCGACAGACGTTCGAGACGGCTGATCTGCCCCTGCGTCTGCGGGTTGGGAGTCGCGCTGATCCTGGCCCCGCTCTGAGCGGTGACAGTCGCCCATTCCTTCTGCATCCAGTTGTGGTCGGTCACCATCTTCTGGGCGAACCGCTTCACGGCATCGGCCGAACCCCTGCTCTGGGCCAGACGAGCCAGCCGCAGCTCGACGTCATTCGAGGTGTTGACCTCGCCGATGAAGAGGCTGTCTGCTCGGACATTCTGTGCCTGTGCCGGCTGAACTGGCGGAGTCTGACCCGGCGTCGGCGTGGGCGTCTGTCCCACCGGGGGTGTCGTCGGAGTCTGGCCCGGCTGAACCGGGGGCTGGCCACCGGTGTTGGTGGCAACGCCACCTACCTGGGTGCTGATCTGCTGCGCACTAGTCAGGTGCTCCTGCAGGGTCGGCAACGCGGCGTCGATGAGCTGCCGGATGTCCGCAGGATGAGCGGCATTCCGCTGGGTCTGGAAGGTGCTCACGTTCTCCTGATGATTTTGCACCATCAGGTTCATGTAGGCTCGGTCGAACTCCACACCACGCGCAGACGTCAACTGTTCGGCCTGCTGCTGATGACGAGCCGTCATTTCCGCCTTAGGATCGAGCCCATTCTTCTTGGCGGCGGCTATCCACTGCTTCTGCATCGAGGTGTGATCGATGATCATGCGTTGAGCGAACTGCTTGACCGAGGGGTTCGTCGCCCGCTGCTGCGCAGCTTGGGCCAGGCGAACCTCCATGAGGTTCTCGGCAGTCACCTGGCTGACGAACTGCTGCTCGGTTTGGGAACCCTGCGCCTGTAAAGGATTGAGGCTGGCACCGAGTGCCAGGACCATCCCACCAGCGGCGCTTGCCATCAGGCTTCGCATCGACATTCCACTCTCCTTGGTATGCTTGCTTGCACGGTCGCCGTGTGCCCGTGGACAGTATGGGTCGAACCGAGCATAGCTATGTGAGCGTCAGAGGGGATGTGACAACAAGCACAACAGCCACCACCCTCCAGCGAGGAGTCAGGTCTTATGCATAGGCTGGGCCATGTTTGCCGGTGATCGTTCTCACAGTGCCCTTCGGGAAAACTGAGGATACTGCGGGGAGTAAACTCAAGCCTTTCAAACAGGGAGGTTTACAATGGCTCGATGTGAAGTATGCGGCAACGATTACTACCTCTCATTTCAGGTAATCGCCGCGGGACAGACTCATACGTTCGACAGCTTCGAGTGCGCGGCTCACAAACTGGCGCCCGTCTGTGACCACTGCGGATGCAAGATTTTAGGACACGGCATGGAGGCAGAGGGGACGTTTTTCTGCTGCGCGCACTGTGCCCGGGAGGCTGGCGTTACCACGGTCGCGGATCACGCCTGAGCCAGGCGTCTACGTCCTCCGTCGGGCCAACTTCAGGCTTATCAGCGTGCCGCGACGGACGCTGTCATGATACTGACCTCACGCCAGGTGTGGAGCGGAGAGGATCGTCCAGGTCCACCGCAATCCCGCGCCACTTTCCCTGCCTGAAACGGATTACGCTCAGCATGCACCGGGTGGCGTGACCCGCGAGAATGGCGAGCCAGATGTCGAGTGGATCGAGGGTGCCGAGTCTGTTGAATTACAAAACAGATTCCGAGCGGTACCACGACCTGTGAGGCGATGGAGATGTACAGCGGTCCCTTGGTGTCTCCAGTTCCCTGGAGTCCACCGGTGTAGGTCAGCGCAACCGCGACTAGAAGGCCGGAGATACTCAGGACCCGAAGCAGCTGTGTGCCGATGTCGACAACCGCGGGCTCGTTCATGCCGAAGATGGCCAGCAGTTGCCGGGGAAAGAACGCGAATAAGATGCCGATGAATGCGGCTCCACCCAGCGCATAGGCCGCGGCGATGTGCACCACCTGCTCGGCTCGGTCGGGCCGGCCCGCTCCCAGATTCTGACCCGCAACGGCCGCTGCGGCTCCCATAAGACCAATAGCGGTCCAGGTCACCAGCGAGAACAGCTGGGTGTAGGAAACGGCGAAGGCGGCCTGCGCGGCTGCGCTCTGTGCCAGCGAGCCAATGAACGCCAGCATGAAAACACCGCCGATGTTCATCGCTATGCCTTGGATTCCGGCAGGAAGACCGAATCGAAATAGCGATCTTACGACCCGCCAATCCACCGCGAAACCCTGGTGGCGTGGGAACGACACGACCCACCCTCCCGTCCAGAGCTTCCAAACCGAGTACCCGCCCAGAATTCCTGAGGCCAGCACCGTGCCCATGGCAGACCCCGCGGTGCCGAAACGCGGGATCGGTCCCAGGCCAGGAATGAGAATCAGGTTCAGTACGAGATTCAGCACCGTCAGGGCCACGCCGAGAATCATCGGCGTGCGCGCATCACCGGCGGAGCGGAGTGCTCCACTCAGCATGTAGAACAGGAGCATGCCGCTGCTGAACATGAACATGATGCGCATGAACGGCAGAGCTTCCGCCTTCACCGCCGGCGCCGCATTCACCAGGTCCAGCAGCCAGGGTGACAGGAAGTAGCCCACCGGAGCCATGATGCCGAGAGAAATGACAATGGTGGTGAGAAAAGCCTGGTAGACGACCCGATTCACCTTGTGCTCTTCTCCGGCGCCGGCAAACCGCGCGACCAGAACACTCATCCCGGTGAATAAGGAGGAGACGAAGATGATGACCACTATGATGATCTGCCAGCTTACCCCGATCGCTGCATTGCCCGTGAATCCGACCAAATGGCCCACCAGCACATGATCCACGATGCCTTGAAGCCCACCGATGATGTTGGTAACCATCGTGGGCCAGGCGATTTTCCAGACCGCGGCACGGAGCGGCCCTTCGACCAGCGATCGATCGTAGGTCACCCACTGACCAGGGCGAGAATGTTCCCGTCCGGGTCCTTGAACCAGGCTGCCTTGGTCCTGCCACTGCCGTGGATGTCGCCGTTGCGGGTGGTGCCAGGCAGGTCATAGTGCTCGAAGCGTATTCCCTTCGACTTGAGCGTCTGCACCATCGCTTCGAGATCGTCGACTGCCCAGGTGGCGGCGGTGGCCTTATTGGTGCCGGCATATTGCGACTGGTAGACTAGCAGGCTCGATTTCCCACTCTGGTATGACAGCACGCCCTCTTCTTCGAGTCGGCTGCGGCGTGAGTCCGAGCTTGCCCTCGTAGAACTTCTTCGCTTTTTCGATGTCTCGTACTGCACACGTCGCGATCGCATCGTTTTTGCCTAACACGGGGACCTCCTGATGTGACTCCCATGGTGCCGATGGCATATCAACCCGGATGGTATGTATATCTGACATGCGCTTCGTCAAGACGACCTACGATGTAACTCCGGGATTGTTACATCGTCTCTGCAAAACCTACTACCGCAAAACCCGTAGAGCATAACATGAGGCAGTACACCGGTCTTACCCGCAGGCAAGCAGTTGCCACACTAGGTGCGGCGGCTGCAGCAACGATACTCAAGCCCTACTCGGGTTGGCCCCAGGACCAGACCATCACCAAGGCTATCCCCTCGACGGGAGAGCCCATCCCTGTGGTAGGCCTCGGCACCTGGATCACCTTCAACGTGGGTGATGACCCCGAGCTGCGCGAGGAATGCGCCGGCGTCATGAAAGCCTTCTTCGACGCCGGTGGCAGGCTGATCGACTCGTCACCGATGTACGGCTCCTCTCAAGCCGTGATCGGATACGGACTCAGCCGACTCCCCGGCCCGGCACGCTTGTTTTCGGCAGACAAGGTGTGGACTTCATCCGCCTCGGGAGGGCCCGAGCAAGTCGAAGACTCGCGGAAGCACTGGAGAATCAGATCATTCGACCTGTTGCAAGTCCATAATCTTCTGGCATGGGAAGATCATCTGCCGATGCTCCTCACTATGAAGAGAGCCGGCCGTGTGCGGTACGTGGGGATCACAACCTCGGAAGGGCGGCGACATGACGAGATAGAGCGGATCATGACCACCATGCCTATCGACTTCGTGCAGATCACGTACAACATCCTCGATCGCGAGGTGGAGTCCCGAATTCTGCCCCTGGCACGCGACCGTGGTATAGCCGTCATCGCCAATCGTCCGTTTCGGGAAGGAGCGCTCATACGCTCACTCGAAAAGGAGCGGCTGCCTTCCTGGACCGGCGAGATCGGCGCCGGGACATGGGCTCAGTTCATTCTCAAGTTCATCGTGTCCCATCCCGCGATCACCTGTGCCATCCCTGCGACGAGTCAAATTCCCCATGTAAAGGAGAACATGGCCGCCGCAACCGGCCGGCTTCCGGATGAGGCCATGCGACGTCGCATGGCTTCGTACGTAGAAGCGCTCTGATGCAGGACTGGCTCAGCTACACGCTCTCTGACTTCCTGCTTTTTTCCCCACGCACCTACTACCGAATGATCGAACGCCACAACGAGGCAGTCTGGCCCGCCCAGCTGCTGACGATGGCACTCGGTCTCTGGATCCTCGGGGCGCTGCGAAAACCATCGCCGGCCCGGGCGCGAATCGTTGCCGGCATCCTTGCGGTTCTCTGGATGTGGGTGGCATGGGCGTTCCTCTTGCGGCGGTACGCTACCATCAACTGGGCGATAGCATACGTGGTGCCGCTCTTCGTGCTGGAAGCGCTGCTGCTGGTATGGTGGGGTGTGATCAGCAGGAAAATGAGCTTTGCAGTCGGCACCGGCCCGAGGGTCAGAGGGGGAGCAGCCCTGCTCATCCTGGGTCTTGTACTCTATCCGGCACTTGCTCCGATCTTGGGACGGCCATGGCAACAGGCGGAGATATTCGGCATCGCTCCCGACCCTACCGTGGTCGCTACGGTCGGTCTGTTGCTCCTGACGGACAGCCGGCTCAGGTGGGGACTTCTCCCGGTGCCGCTTCTGTGGTGTGGAATAGCCGCAGCGACCCTTTGGGCCATGAGCGCTCAGTCATGAGCCGGATCCGTTGCTCGAGCCAGCAGCAGCTCACGCTCTCGCTCATTCCGCGTGAGTGAGGCCGCCCGCTCGAACTCCGCCCGAGCCTCATCTACTCTCCCCATCTTCTTCAGCAGGTCCGCTCGGACGCTCGGGAGCAGATGGTAGCTCTTGAGCGATGGCTCGGAGACGAGCGCGTCCACAAGTTCCAGACCGGCTTCAGGGCCAAACGCCATGCCGACCGCGACCGCACGGTTCAGCTCTACAATGGGCGAAGGCGCCAGGCGCGCGAGCTCGCGATACAGCTCAGCTATTCGAATCCAGTCGGTCTCCTCTGCCGCTCGTGCTCGTGCGTGACACGCCGCGATCGAGGCCTGCAGTGTATAGGTGCCGTGGGAGCTGCTCAGCGATTCCGCCCGTGCCAAAGCCGCCAGTCCACGACGAATCAGAAGTTGATCCCAACGGCCGCGGTCCTGCTCCAGCAACAGGATCGGCTCTCCCGAGGACCCGACGCGCGCGCGCAGACGCGAGGCCTGGATCTCCATGAGTGCCACGAGTCCGTGGACCTCAGGCTCCGATGGAACCAGCTCGGCGACGATCCGTCCCATCCGAAGCGCATCTTCACAGAGTGCCGGCCGAACCCAGTCGTCGCCGGCTGTGGCGGCATAGCCTTCATTGAAGATCAGGTAGAGAACCTCGAGCACCGACGACAGGCGGGCTTCGAGCTCCTCTCCGCGGGGCACCTCGAACTGGACACCTGCATCGGCGAGGGTGCGCTTGGCCCGGACGATACGCTGGGCCACCGTGGCCTCAGGCACGAGGAAGGCGCGGGCGATCTCGTCTGTTGTCAGCCCGCCGAGAAGTCTCAGGGTGAGCGCGACGCGGGCTTCGCGGGAGAGCACGGGATGGCAGGAGATGAACACGAGGCGCAGGAGATCGTCGCCTACCGGATCGTCGATGGCTGCATCGAGGTCAGGCACCTTCTCCTGCAGCGCCTCGAGATCGTGGACCACCTCGACATGCTTTCGGTCGAGCATCTTGTCACGGCGCAAGGCGTCGATGGCCCGGTGCTTCGCCGTCGCCATGAGCCAGGCGCCAGGCTTCTCGGGAATACCGATGACCGGCCAGCGCTCGAGCGCTGCAACCAGGGCATCCTGCGCCAGGTCCTCGGCCAATCCCACATCTCGCACGATCCGGGTAAGTCCGGCAATGAGCCGGGCAGACTCGATCCGCCAGACCGCGTCGATTGTACGATCGATATCGGTGGTGGTCATGAGAGCTGGGAGCCGGGAGCCGGGAGCCGGGAGCTTATCACAAGCCTTGAGAATAATGGCTTCCAGCTCCGAGCTCCTAGATCCTGACCCCCAGCTCCCAGCCCCCAGCTCCCTTGCTCCTAGCTCCTAGCTATGCGCTCCCGCTGACAATCAACACGACCGCCGCCAGCGCGCAGCCCACACCGGAGACCTGCCACAAGTTGAGCCGCTCACCGAGCACCATGCGAGCGAGCAGGACAGTGCTGGCAGGGTACAATGACGAGAGCGTCACCACGATGCTGAGCGGCCCAACTCGGGCCGCCAACAGATACAACGCATTTGCCAGCATGTCGATAAAGCCACACAGGACGGCAAGACCGAGCACCGGAGCCGGCATTCGCAGAGCGCTTCGGCCCGCGATTGCAACTCCACCAAAGAGCAGAACCGAAAGCGAACGAGAGGCAACCAGCGGCCACATTCCCGCGTCGGTCCGCGTCTGAGCCAGCGCCAGGAAGAAGAATCCGATCGCGACGCCCGAGGCGAGCGCCGTGCCGACTCCCTTCGAGTAGCCGGCACTCGCGCCGTCCACAGGAGTCGTCTGTTTGCTGACGAGCACGATGGAGACAACGCCGAGAACGATCCCGATCACGGCAAGCGCGGCCGGCCGTTCACCCAGAGCTACCGAGACCACCACGGGGATCGTGACGGCACAGACGGCTGTTGTTGGAGCAATGATCGCCATGGTGCCGATGGCAAGCGCGCGGTACAGCAGGGCGACACCAATGCCGCCGGTAAGTCCGGCCACGGCTCCCCACACCATGTCCAATCGGGTCGGTGTTGCGGCCTCCAGCAACGGCAGCAGCAGCAAGAGCGACACCAGGCCGCTGAGCTGCGAAAGAAAGACGATGGGGATGGTGCTGGCACGGCGTGTCGCGATACCACCGGTGAAGTCCGCGGCGCCGTAAAGCACCGCGGACCCGAGCGCCCAGAGATAGATCAAGCCCGTCTCCCTTGTTCAGTCAGCACTACCTCCGGGCCGCCGTCTGCTCCCGGACTCGCTTCTCCTGCTCCCGGAGCTCGGGCGTAAACTCCTCGCCGAAATCCTCCGCTTCGAACACCTGCCGGAGCTCCAGCTCTCCCTCCCGGAATGGCGCCCGCTTGAGCCACTCGATTGCCTCTTCCCGGGATCTCACCTGCCACAGCCAGAATCCAGCGATGAGCTCCTTGGTTTCGGCGAAGGGTCCATCGGTGACGGTTTTCTTGTTGCCGTCAAATCGGACGCGGGCACCTTTCGAGCTCGGGTGTAGCCCCTCTCCAGCCAGCATCACGCCTGCTTTCGCCAGCTCCTCATTGAACTTGCCCATCTCGGCCAGCTCCTCGCGAGTGGGAAGAACTCCCGCTTCGGTTTCCTTGTTGGCTTTCACGATCACCATGAATCGCATGTTCGTCTCCGGTTGATGGCTATTGGGCCTGGCCTCGTAGCTAGCGCCATTGCTTCTGTCCTCATTTAGACGTCGAACGGGGGCTCACGGAATCGACAACTTCAGCAAAACATTCCCACCGACGGTGTTAGCCTTCAGGTTCGGGTTCCGCTCAGAAGGGCAATTATGAGCGGGCAAACGCTAGACACAAGGCCGCAGGTCATGACGGGAAAACAGCTCAAGCTCTTCCGGGGATCCGCAGCCCCTGCGTTCCCGGAAGGCTTCAGATATGAGCCTGACATCCTCACGCAGGCACAGGAGATCGAGCTCCTCGGACGGGTCAAGGAGCTTCCATTCCGAGAGTTCCAGTTCCAGGGCTACGTCGGGAAGCGGCGGGTGGTATCCTATGGGTGGCAGTACGACTTCAATCTCCGATCGCTTCGGCAGGCCGATGATATTCCGCCGTTTCTGCTCGCCCTGCGGAAGACTGCCGCGGACTTCGCGGGCATGGCAGCCGAACGGCTTCAACAAGTCCTGGTGACGGAATACGATGCCGGCGCGGGGATCGGCTGGCACCGTGACAAGGCGGTGTTCGGCGAGGTTATCGGCCTCTCGCTGCTGTCCGCATGCCGCTTTCGTCTCAGGAGAAAGGCCGGAACGGGCTGGGAGCGGGTATCTCTCACCGCCGAACCCCGGTCTGCCTACCTGCTGAGTGGACCAGCACGCACCGAATGGGAACACAGCATTCCCGAGGTGGACACGCTGAGGTACTCCATCACCTTCCGGAACTTTCGCGAGGCGGCCTGAAGAGGTGCTGATCCATCTCGTGGACGGAACCTACGAGCTCTTCCGGCATTTCTATGGCCTCCGTCGCTTCACCAAGGGCTCCGATCCACCGTTCGGTGCGGTCATCGGTGTGCTGAACACGGTCCTGGAGCTGCTCGAGACCGGAGCCACCCACGTGGGCGTGGCGACTGATCACGTCATCGAGTCGTTCCGGAACGATCTGTGGCCCGGCTACAAGACGGGCCAGGGTATCGAGCGGGCGCTGGTGGCCCAGTTTCATCCACTGGAAGAAGCGCTACTCGCCATGGGTGTTCCCGTGTGGCCCATGATCGAACTGGAAGCCGACGATGCCCTCGCGTCCGCGGCTCGGATCGCATCGGAGGATCCGGAAGTCGAAAAGGTGTGCATCTGGACCCCCGATAAGGATCTGGCGCAATGCGTCCAGGGAGATAGAGTGGTGCAGGTGGTCCGGCGGGGGCAGAAAATCAGGAATGCTGAGGCAGTGAAGGAAAAATACGGGGTAGAGCCGAGACTCATTCCCGACCTGCTCGCATTAGTCGGCGATGCTGCGGATGGCTACCCCGGCATTCCGGGAATCGGCGCGACAGGTGCAGCCCGGCTGCTCAATCGATATGGGATGATCGAAGAATTTCCCGGCCACGGTATTGGGCGAGAATCGCGATCTCGCACTTCTCTTCAAGATCCTGGCGACGCTTCGGTCCGATGCGCAGCTCTTCGATGACGTGGACGAGCTTCGGTGGGGCGGACCCACTGATGAGTTTGCGGCCTATGCAGGAAGAATCGGGGCGGACAGGGTGCTTCAACGCTGCATGAAGGCGACAGCCATCTAGAGCAGCCACTTCAGGATTTCTATCACGAGGCTGGAACATGAGGCTTGCACGTCTGCTGTCAGCTATCGCTCTCCTCGGAGTGTACTTCGGGTTCACGCCGCTCACCGCGCAGCGCACCCAGAAGCCTGCACTGCACGGACGCCATTGGATGGCGGTCACGGGCAAGCCACTCGCAGCCACCGCCGGCGCGATGATGTTTTTCCGCGGAGGCAATGCGGTCGATGCAGCGTGTGCGATGCTGGGGGCGACCACCACGATGTGGGATGTACTCTCATGGGGCGGAGAGACCCAGGCGCTGATCTATCACCCGAAGCTCAAGAAAGTCCTCGGCATCAATGCCCTTGGGGTGGCTCCGTCGGGTGCCACCTCCGATTTCTATCGGTCTCGAGGGCATCACTATCCGCCCGAATACGGACCACTCGCCGCGGTAACTCCCGGCACCCCGGGTGGGCTGCTCACCATGCTGGCGGAGTATGGCACGCTGTCGCTGGCAGAGGTGCTCGCGCCGGCAATTCAGATGGCGGATGGCTACCCGATCGAGGCGCAGACCGCCAACTATATCGAGTCCGAGAAAGATCAGATCAAGCAGTGGAAGTATTCGCGAGCCGTATTTCTGCCCCATGCAGGAGAGGAGAGGGAGGCGCCGCGCGCGGGCGAGATCTTCGTGCAGCGCGATCTCGCCGCGACTTTGCGCAATCTGGTGGAGGCCGAGCGTCGCGCCCTGAAGTCCGGGAGAAGCCGTAAGGCGGCGATCTACGCGGCCTACGACCGCTTCTATAAGGGTGACATCGCGCGCGAGCTGGTGCGCGGAGTGCAGGAAGAGGGCGGCTTGATCACGCTCCAGGATCTGGCCAACTGGAAAGTCCGGGTGGAGGAGCCGCTGAGTACCACGTACAAGGGGATCACGGTTTACAAGCTTCCCATCTGGCAGCAGGGACCCGTCATGCTCCAGGCCCTGAACATTCTGGAGCAAGCCGATCTGAAGGCGATGGGCTACAACACTCCGCGCTATATCCATGCGCTCTATCAGGCGATGAACCTCGCCTACGCCGATCGAGACTTCTATTACGGCGATCCGTACACCCCTCCCGCCGAGCCCGTCGCAGGATTGCTGTCGAAGGAGTACGCGAAGACGAGGTTTGCCGGCATCGATTGGACTCGAAACGACTCCACTATCAAACCGGGCGACCCATATCCATACCAGCAGGGGCGCAATCCATTTGGAGAGCTGCTGGCGCGGTGGACTGTGGTCGCGGCACCAGACACACTCGAAAAGAGCGGCGGCCAGGATCGTCCCGCACCTCAACAGCGTTCTTCGCTGGTGGATTCTGCCTTCAAGGCCGGGTTCTATGCCGGTACAACGTCCATCGAGGCGGCTGATGAGAAGGGCTGGGTGGTGTCTATCACACCCAGTGGAGGCTGGGTTCCGGCCGTGATTGGAGGGCGCACCGGCGTGGGACTGAGCCAGCGGGCACAGAGCTTCGTCACCCGCCCCGAGGATGGCCCTTTCAACGTGATAGCCCCGGGGAAGTATCCCCGGGTGACGCTCACACCCACACTGGCGTTAAAGGATGGGCTGCCGTTCCTCTCATTCGCGGTACAGGGCGGCGACTCACAGGACCAGAACCTCCTGCAATTCTTCCTCAACATCGTCGAATTCGGAATGACGCCTCAGCAGGCGGCGGAGGCGCCCAACATCAACAGCTACCAGATGCGATCGTCGTTCGGCGCCCACGAATCGCGGCCGGGACACCTGCTGTTGGCATCGTCAACACCGGATAGCGTGCGCACGTCCCTCCAGGGAATGGGTTACACACTCGAGTTCGAGGAAAGGACGTCTGGACCGATCAACGCGATCCTGTTCGATCGGCTGCATGGGACGATGTGGGGCGCATCCAGCAACCACGGCGAAGATTATGGGATCGGGTGGTGATGCCAGTAGATCCTGAGATGGATCCAGCTGACACACCATGGCCATCGGCGCGAGTCATCACCGCAACGGTAGCGGTGATTTTCCTCCTCTACTTCGGGCGGGAGTTCTTCGTTCCGATTGCTGTCGCGCTTCTTCTGAGCGCCCTGTTCCGCCCGGTGGTCCGCTGGCTGGAGCAGCACCGCATCCCGACGACAGTGGGAGCAACTGTCGTCGTCCTCTTGTTCCTGGTCGGGGTAGCCGCGGCAGGCTTCGGTCTGTCGGTGCCGCTCCAGAGCTGGGCCTCGAAGGTACCGGCCAGCATCAAGGCGGCGCAGTCCAAGCTCGAGGGATTGCGGAAGCCGGTTCAGCAGCTGACCAGGACTGCCGAGCAGATCCAAAACGCCGGGCAGGAGCCGAGAGAGAAGGGCCCGCAGAAGCAAAGTCAGCAGCCCCCAGCCAACGCGCCTCAGGCTCCGACGTTGATCGCCCGGGCACTCGGAACCACTACATCGATTCTCGCTACGGTAGTGACGGTGGTAATCCTCATGTGGCTGCTGCTGGCATCGGGCGATCTCTTCTATGAAAAGCTCAGGAAGCTCCTCCCAGCCGCTTCCGAGAAGCGAACTGCTGCGAAGGTCGTGACCGACACCGAGACAGTCATCTCTGGCTATTTGGTGGCTACTGCCCTCATCAACCTGGGCCAGGCAGCCGCAGTTGGGCTCGCCCTATGGCTCCTCGGCATGCCCGATCCGTTCCTGTGGGCGATACTCACTTTTGGCTTCGAATTCATACCGTACCTGGGTGGAGCTGTTATGGTGGGGCTGCTCACCCTGGTGGCATTCACCACGTTCGAAGGTCTCGGGCATACGCTCGCGGTGCCGGGAGCCTACCTCGGTATCACGACGCTGCAGAACAACGTGGTCAGCCCTGTGGTGTACGGTAACCGTTTGAAATTGAACCCGGTGGCGGTGTTCGTCGGCGTGTTGTTCTGGTGGACGCTCTGGGGTGTTCCCGGAGCGTTCATTGCGGTGCCGATCATTGCCGCCGCGAAGATCCTCGGGGATCACGTCGAAAGGCTGCGAGCGGTAGGCGAGTTCCTCGGCGGCTGAAGATCAAGCTCCTGCCAAGGTCTCTAGGGAAGGTCGATAACACTCCCCACCCCGGCATACGTGTAGCGATCCTTCCAGATCTTCTTGAAGTGGTAGAACGCCGGCTCGCCAGTACAGTGGCCCGGCGCGATGCGCTCGTACCTTGTATGTGTCGTGCAGGGCGGTCGCGATGCGAGGCGATGTCCGCATCGGGCGCAGCCGGGAGGTGAAACCCGCCAAATACGGTGTGCACCCGTCGGATCGATCTGCGCCGCCGCCGCCACGATCTTTTCTATCCCCGGATGCGAGCAGCCGGCTACGACGACCATGCCCTCGCGGTGTGTCGATGGCCAGCGAGAGCTCGCGCAGCTCCTTGGTCCCGGTGACGTCCGAGATGAGGGAGATCAGGTGAACTCCCGGGCTGATCTCGATGGTGGAGTCCACAGTCACGAACTTGCCCGAAGGCCATGCGGACGCCGGAGGTGAATTCCTCCTCAGGATGCCCATCGAAGTACCGCATCTCCCGGGGCAGCGAGTCTTGCCGACGATAAAACTTGCTCGGGATCGAGCCACCGAATGGTCCGAATGCCTCGCGGGGAGCATAGATCTTCACATCCGGATTCACGCCGAGCAGGTGGTTCAGGCCGGCGGTGTGATCCAGATGTCGATGGGAGATAACGACTGCGTCCAGCGTCTTGAGGTTGACTCCTGCGGCTTTGACGTTCTTCGCAAAGATCCGGGGATTGTTTCCGGTATCGAAGAGAATGCGCTTTCCACCATACTCCAGCAGTGCGGAGTAGCCCCAGTCCTGCGTCATCGCGGATGGCTTGCCGAATGCGTCGTACAGGATGGTGATGCGGTTGCCGTTCGAAGTGCACGGGTGACTGCCGAGCAGTTGCTGGCCAAGCAGCAGCGCGGACACGACTATGAACGCCGCTGCACCACCTCGGCTGAGGCGTGAACTCATGGTATCCTCGTAGACCGGAGCGCTTCCGGCGGTTGCAGGGAATGAAGTCGGCGTGCTAGTTCAAGATACCTGAATTTCCAGACTTCATCGCCTCGAACCGGCCCTCTCACATGAGCACCAAGCAGGACCCGGAATTCCCCATCGCACCGCCAATTGAGCCGATGCTGGCCAAGCTCGCGGATGACTTGCCACCGGGACGGCGACTTCCTGTTCGAGCCAAAGTGGGACGGCTTTCGCGCCATCGTCTTTCGCGGAGCTTCGGACGTCTACATCCAGAGCCGGGACCTGAGACCGCTCGACCGCTACTTCCCGGAGCTGCACAACAGCTTGATAGACAGGCTGCCGAAGAACTGCGTGCTGGATGGCGAGGTCGTGATCATGACTCCCCACGGGCTCGATTTCGATACGCTGCAGCTTCGATTGCACCCTGCGGCATCCCGGGTGGCCAAGCTGGCTAAGGAGACGCCGGCCTCATTTGTCGCGTTCGATCTGCTCGCAGCCCGCGACAAGGATTTGATGAAAGCCACGCAGGCGGAGCGCCGGGAAGAACTGGAGCGGCTGCTGACAGCAATCGAGCCCCCCGTCTATCTCACGCCCGCCACCCGAGACCGGAAGACCGCGCTGCGCTGGCTGGAGCAGTTCGAGGGTGCGGGTCTCGACGGTGTGGTGGTGAAGCCGCTGGAGCTGCCCTACATGCCGGGCAAGCGCGCCATGATAAAGGTGAAGCACGCGCGTACGGCCGACTGCGTTGTCGCCGGGTTTCGCTGGCACAAGACCGGAAAAGGTATCGTGGGCTCGTTGCTCCTCGGACTCTACGACGATAGCGGTGTCCTGCAGCATGTCGGAGTCACCTCGTCCTTCACCATGGCCAAGCGGAAGGAGTTGGCCGAGGAGCTGGAGCCCCTCCGGAAGAGTGCCATGGATAAGCACCCCTGGCGTGAGTGGGCCCAGGCGGACGCGGGCGAGGTCAACCGAATGCCCGGAGCGCAGAGCCGCTGGAGCGCGGGGAAGGATCTCTCGTGGGAGCCGCTTCGGATCGAGCGAGTGTGCGAGGTCAAATACGATCACCTCCAGGGCGACAGGTTCCGCCATGCGGCGACTTTCCTCCGCTGGCGCCCTGATAAGTCTCCGAAGGACTGCCGGTACGATCAGCTGGAGGTCACACCGTCCTACGAACTCGCCAAGGTCTTTTCGTCCGGATCGAGAGGCTCCTGAACCGGACGAAGGTCCGGCGGAACGTGCTGCAGGTTTACCCGGATGCGAGTCCAGGTGGTGAAGCGGCCGCGCATTGCGTCGACCAGGACGTCCGCCGGGTCTAAATGAGCCACCACCTCAGGGTGCCGCGCCTTCCAGCGTTCCAGGCCGGCGAGCGCATCTTCTTTTCGCTGTGCTCTTCCTATCTCGATGAGCGGGTGTTTCGAGGTGCGGCGCTTCGATGGCTGAACCCGGGCGGGCTCTCCCCGTTGCTTCTGATAATGCGGAGGCCAGGGAGCATCGCCCATTCCCTCACGCTCATGCCGGGTTGAAAGCTCCAACAGCGCCTCTATGGAACCCGGGCTTTCATCGATGCCCTTGTGCCGGTCGCCGATCTCCCGAAAGCGTGCGGGCATCGTCGCCAGGGTGAAGTCGTTCGGCTCGCAGCTGTCTACCTCATCCCAACTCAACGGAGCGGAAACCGTAGCATTCGGTTTGGGTCGAACCGAATAGGCCGCGGCGACGGTTCGATCCTTGGCGTTCTGGTTGTAGTCCACGAAAACTCCGTGGCGCTCCTCCTTCCACCATTTGCTGGTCGCGATCGCCGGCGCCCGGCGTTCCACCTCTCGCGCCAGGGCGAGGGCGGCCCGCCTTACCTCGTCGAAACTCCATCGGCGATGAATGCGGACGTTGACGTGAATGCCTCGCGAGCCGGAGGTCTTGGGCCAGCCGACGAGCCCGAAGTCGGCCAGCGCCGCCTGTGCGACATGCGCGACCTCGCGCACCTGGGCCCAGGTTACACCAGGTACAGGATCGAGGTCTACGCGCAACTCGTCCGGATGCTCCAGATCGTCGGCGCGCACCGGATGCGGATGGAGCTCCAGACAGGCAAGATTTGCGAGCCAGACGAGTGTGGCGGCGTCACGGGGTACCACCTCGTCTGCGCTCCTGCCCGAAGGAAAGCGAAGGGACACCACCTCGATCCACTCCGGACGTGATGTGGGTGCCCGTTTTTGGTAAAAGAACTCTTCGGTTATTCCGTTGGGATAGCGGACCAGCATGTTGGGACGGCCGCCGGCTCCGCGCAGCGCTCCCTCGGCCACCGCGATGTAGTAGCGGGCGAGATCCAGCTTGGTGTAACCGGGCTCGGGAAAGAGCACCTTGCCCGGGCTCGAGATCGAGATCTCGCGCCCGGCCACAGCCAAAATCTCGTGCGCCTCTTTCGGCTTTGGAGTCTTGCCACCTTGCTTAGGCATAGACTGAAAGGATACCACCGGAATCGTCAGGCAAGGAAAGTCAGAGGCGCGGTGCAGCTGTGCGGGGGTGAGCCACCAGGTAGTAGGAGAGCCAGAAGTAGAACGCCGGGTACAGCAGCGACAGCCAGACCACCCACGCTTCCCCGGTGGGATAATCCCGCAGTAGCCACAACATCAGGCCGAGCCACACCAGGGCCCCCAGGATCAGGGGTGCCCTCCAAGGGCTCGGCGCCAGATTGGGATAGAGAAACCGAACCGGCAGCAGAGTCAGCAGAGCGAGCAGCAGCAGCGCAACTGCATTCACCCATGGGCCATAGAGGACGTAGACGAAACCGGCGTAGAACGCGACCACGTTCCAGTAGGAGGGAAAGCCAAGAAAGAATCCAGCGGTCTCATCCTTCGCTGCCGTGTTGGCAAAACCGAACAGCGATGCCACCAGCGCCGGTGCGATCCAGAGCACCGCGGGCTGAGGTAGCCATCCCATCCGCCACATCAGCAGCAGCGGCACGAACGTGTAGGTGAGATAGTCGACGATGTCGTCGATGGTGCGGCCGTCGATCGAAGGCATCCATCGCTTGACCTGAGCGCGTCGTGCGAGGGGCCCGTCGGTCGCGTCCACCATCACCGCGGCAGCCAGGGCCGCGAAAACGTAGCGGGGGTCTGGCGCGGAGGAACAGATCTCAATCATGGCGGCGAAGGCGAGCAGCACTCCGGAGGCGGTATAGACATGGACACATGCGGCTCCAATGCGTGGCCTCGTCATGAAATGCCTGGGCGGTCCTCGCCGGTTGCCGCCGCGTCCGCCTGAGCCTTCAGTCGCTCACCGGCCTCCTCCTGGTCGCCGGAAGCAGCCTGACTCTCGGGCTGCTCCGCCGATGCTTCCGGCTCGTAGCTCAGCTCGACGAGTACGGGAAAATGGTCGGATCCAATGTCTTTGCAGCGTCGGAGCTCGACCAGGCGGAAATGATTCGAGTGGAACAGGTGGTCGAGCGGCCAGCGGACCAGTGGATTCCGTGCGTTGTAGCTGCTGTAGAAGCCACGGCCCATGCGTGGGTCCAAGAGGCCGCTCAGCCTCAGGAACAACTGGGTCGTGGCCGACCACGCCACATCGTTGAGGTCGCCTGCAACAATCGTCGGCCTTTCCTTCTGCTTCTGGACCCACCGCCCCACCATCACGAGCTCGGCGTCACGAGGTGTCGAGTCCTGATCGCGCAGCGGCTCCGGCGGCCGCGGGTGGAGCCCGCGCAGCACGACCCGCTCGCCCGCCAGATCGAGCACGGCGAACACTGAGGGTACGTCATCCTGTACCAGGAACTCCACCTTGGATTCAAGTATCGGGAGCCGCGAGAAGAGAATCATGCCGAACCAGTTGCTCTGCGGCTGACGAACGGCGTACGGATATTCGGCGCTGAGCGGCTCGAGGGCTCGAACCCAGCGATCGTCCGTCTCCACCGCGAGGAGAATATCGGGATTGGTTTCACGTACGAGTTGGAGCACGCGGTCGTGTGCAGTGTTCTCCATCAGAACATTGGAGATCAGCAGACGAACCCGGCGGCCCTCATCGGAGGAAGTTCGGCGGCTGGGCTGAACCCGTACCGGCGCAATCGGCGTGTAGGGAAATATTCTGGCGACTTGCCAGATGACACAGGCGAGGACCGCGGCGAGGAACAGCTTGTCCTGCACGGAACCTTCTGAACAGCACCAGCTATAAACAACTCCGGCCCCGCTCGCCAGGAATACAATCTGGACTCTCGGGAAGTCCCAGCCCCGAACGAACCAGTGCGGGCTCCGGCTCAGGCTGAGTAGCGTGCCCGCGACCATCGAGAGGCCGACCACGATCGAGATCCACCGGAGGACGGTCTGCATGAGGGTCGGTAACCATGTCCCCGGCCGGGCCTCGCCGCAAGAGTTGTTGTCCGCTCAGTCCGTCAGGGCCTCGTCCCCGACCGCCTTCCTGAGATAGTCCATGGCTGCAGGGACGCCGCCTTCGGGTCTTGCCGCGAGATGTAAGGCTCGAGTGAGATGTCGCGCGATCGCTTCGATTCGGGTCCCATCCAACTTCCCAGAGCCGAGCAACGCAGGCAGCAGCTGCACCAATTCGTGAATAAAATGCTGCTCTTTTGTTGCACTCCACATTGCCACCAGCTCCTGGGTATCGGCCGGCGGACGGCGCCGCTCTGAAGTACCCATAGCACCTCCTGGGATCCGACGGGGCTCGCAACCTGGCTTTGACCACGTAGCACGATAGTGGAGGCGAGTTTGCGGTCGCGCCAGAGGCAGGGCGACGAAGGTACGTCCCTAGAACATGTACCGCGCGCTGAGCTGCATCCGCCAGCGGGTGGGATCCACCTCGAGCTCATTGGGATGAGGGTCGAGCACATGATAGATCCCGCGACTGTTAGCCTCGTCGTATCCGACCAATTCCAGCAGGCTTACTCGGTTTCCATTCGAGGTGCCCCCAAAGTCCTCCATGGTATGGCGTACCTGACCCCAGTCGTGATCGAGAAAGTTCAGGAGATTGAAAATGTCGGCGGTGATCTCCACCGACTGGCCGCGCATGATCGGTAGTACCTTGGTGAGTCGGGCGTCCAGTCGGTTGACCCATGGATTCCGGCAACTGTTGCGCTGAACCAGGCGGCCGCGCTGAGCCTGGAGGCACCCCTCATTTTGGATGTATTGGTCGAGCTTGGCGTAGTCCGCCGGCTCGTCAAGCGTGATGTCGGTGGCACTTCGTGGCAGGTACACCGGGTCGTTGTGTCGGGAGTTGTCGATATTGTCCATTCCGTCAGCATTGGCATCGCCCCGGACGATGTAGGTCAGCGGGTCGCCAGAAAACCCAACGTACGTAAGACCCAGGTGAACCTTCAAAGGAAGATTGGCCGTTCCAAACAGCGTAATCTTGTGAGGCCGGCTCCAGAGCGCCGTTCGCAGATTCGGTGCTTCCCACGTACCGTCAAGCGGCGAATTGCCGAGGTTCCCACGGCCGGTGTTCCCCGGTGAATCGGTCCGATTTCTGGCATCAGTATAAGTGTACGCGGCGCTGAGCTCCGTTCCAGCAGAGAATCGCCTCTGGAGTTGAAAAGCTAGCGAGTACGCCCGGTCACCAGAGCCGTTGGTTATCTCCGTCACCGATTCGAATGCTGGGCTTAGCCGGTTCGGCGACGAAAACCCCTGGTCCGGATCGATCGTGCCATACAGAGTACGCCCGCCTTCTCCGGAGGAGATCCCGGTCGGCGGCGAAAGGTTGAGGTCGCGCACCGCGAACTGGTTTACACCTCGGGTGTAGAGCAGGTCCACGGTGCCCAGCAGTCCCCAGCCGAGTCTCGCGTCTGCACCCAGGGAGATTTTGAGATTTTGCGGAAATCGGAACGCCGGATCGAAGACGCTGATGACCTGCAACGGTAATTCGGTATCGGCGCATTGGGACGGCCTGACGGACGGATCGAGGTTAAAGGCCGGAGCATTTCCCTCGAGGCACTGCAAGAAGAGCATTGCGGTACCGGCACCGCTGTAAGCATTCTCGAGCCAGGTATAGGCCGGTCGACCCGCGAACAGGCCTAGCCCCCCTCTCAGGTATGTCGTCCCAGTTCCGGATAAATCGTAGTTGACGCCCAGGCGGGGACTCCAAAGGGGGTTTCCGTCCGGGATCCGCGCGGTACTGATCCCGAGTGTTTCCAGCAACTCGGGATTCTCCGGCGGTGCGGTCTGCAGGAACGGAATATCGAAGCGGAATCCAGCCGTTACCGTGAGCCGTGGGTTCGGCATCCACTCGTCCTGCAGGTAGAAGCCAACCTGATTGACTCTAACGGCGGGACGGCCTCCAGTCGGAATGATCGGCCCCGGCACCCACCGCTCGTAGACCAGCGGCAACGCCTGCTCCAGAGAATCGAGGCTCAGGAAGTACCAATTTCCCGGATCGTTCGCATATCCTCCCCCATCGTATACGTGGACCAGCTCCTCGTGGGTACCCAGCGTCAGGTGGTGTGATCCGGCAGCGAGCTCCAGGTTGTTCGTGAGCTCCCAGATCGACTCGAAATTGTCTTGGCGGCACCCTCGCTGCTCACCCGCGAGAACGCTGCCGGCATCAACGGCCACCTCCACCGTGGCAAACGCGCCTATCACGTAACAGCGATGACGGTCTTTTCGATGCGAGAGGAGAAGCTGGTTGCTCCAGCGGGAACCGAACGCCGCGGTCCAATCGAGTCGAGTGGTATTCCCGATTCTCGGATCGTATGATCCGTGCGTCGAAAACCCAAGGAAGCCGTAATCGCGCTCGCCCGGGAACCGGGGACCTTCGTAGAGATAGTTGTGGGATATCTCGAGCCGGTTGTTGACCCCCAATTGAGCCGTAATCTTGGCAAATACAGTGCGGGTCGGCACACTGCTGGGGCTGTTGTCGAACGTGCCCGGATCCACGCCATACGTGTTCCGCATGATATCCTGAAAGCGAAGAGCGCTCGCGTAACGGATTCCCACGTCGGCCGAATCGGCTCCCCCCGTGGTATCACGGCCGGGAGCGGACCTGGTTGGGGGGAAGATTTGCCGGCGGCCACCAGCATTCAAGAAGAACGCCAGCCGGTCGCGCACGATCGGGCCTCCCAGCGTGATGCCATACTCCTGGCGGCTGAACGGGTCCTGTGTGGTGCCGTCGGGGTTAGGCCCGGCGAGCTTGGGGCTGTCGAGGTAGCTGAACACCGAACCTTGCCACCGGTTAGACCCGGAGCGGCTGACCGCGTTTACCAAACCACCCGCAAAGTTGCCCAATCGCACATCGAACGGTGCCACGATGACCTGGAGCTCTCGCACCGCCTCAGGCACAAGAGCGAATCGACCGAAGGAGTTCAGGGTGCCAGGAATGCCGAAGACTCCGCCGGCGCCGTCGCCCCGGAGTCCATTCTCGGTGGTGCCATCCACTTGCAGGCTATTAAGGCGATCGTGTTGGCCGGCGAATGAGAGTGCGCCGTTGGGGCTGGTGGTGACCTGGGGCGAGAGCAGCGCGAGGCTGCTGAAGTCGCGGCCGTCGGCCGGCAGGCGGACGATAGTAGACTCGCGAACGGTTAGGGTCGGTCCGGTGCGCCCGGCGTTGATGCGCGGGTCGATTGCGGCGTGCACGGTCACTTCCTCGAGCTGGAACGCGGCTGGGACAAGGCCGAAGTCGGCGCTCATACGCTGGCCCAATGACAAGAACACGCCCGCGCGTTCCGCGGGAGCGAACCCAATGGCGCGCACCTGGAACCGGTACGGACCGCCAATCGAGAGGTGTCCGAGAAAGAAGCGTCCATTGGCGCGGGTGAGGGTCTGCCAACGCTCGCCTGTAGCGATGTTGGTGATAAGTACGGTAGCGTCCTCGACCGGTGCGCCACTCGCCCCGGCAACCGTACCCTGCACTGCGGCACCCGTAGCGCCCTGGGCTGTCAGTTCGGCCGCGGTGCAGAGCACTACGGCCAGACACAAGACCGCGAATCGTTGCCTCGATGGCGAATAGTCGGTTAAGTGGCGCATTCTGGCCTCTAGCGGAACGTCAATAGCGAGCTCCCATCTATACACACGGACAACGAGGGTGAAAGAGCTCATCCGTCCTCGGCTATGGCCGTGGGTGCTCTCCCATCAGATGCGCAAGGTCTTCCCGCACCCGCTGAACTTCGGGCTTTACGTCAGGCTCGGGGTCGGGCCGGAGAGCGAGGTAATGCTGGTATGCCTGGATCGCGCGTGACGTATCGCCGGTGACCGCAGCAAGGCGCCCCTCCTCGCGCAAGAAAGTCGTGAGGTACCAGGGAGAGCTCCGGCGAAGTGCCCGGATCGCGAGTGCCAGATCACCTTGCACCTCGGCGGCGCGAGCGATCACGAGGTTCGCCCCCATCTCCGGCGCGCGGGTATAGGTCCGTGCCAGCACATCGGCTTGCGCGAGTTTAGTGCGAGCGTCCGGCAGGTGGAGCGCGCTGGCACGAGCGGCCTCGAGCAGGGCTGCGCAGAGTGTCGCCGTTTGAACGGCGGGCGGCCAGTCATTCGTGGACACGGCGGTGTCGCCTGCCACCCGTAGCTTCTTGATCGCCGTCTCAACCGAGCGATAGTCGCTATGGCCAGCCTGCCAGGCGCCAAGCGCGCACAGGGCCTGAACCTGGTTCCACCGCCGCTCGCCTGGGAGAAGGCCGGTAGCGGCGAGCGGTTTCAATCCCCGCGCAGCACCAACCGCCACGGCACTATCCCCGCCCCAGTAGAGTGCATAGTTGATTCTGTCGATTAAATGCTCTGGAAACGAATCGTCGGGGAGAGACTGTCGCGCCTCACTCGGTCGCCCGCCATTCAGCAGAGCCTGAATACGGGTCCATGAAATCGCGCCTGGTTCAGCAGCCTCCTCGAAACGGGTGGCCAGTCTTGTCGTGCGAAGCAGGTCCTGGGTTCCTACCCCGGTCTCAGTGATGAACGCGCTGATGCGCCCCCAGACCGAAGGATCGACGCTTCCCGAGTCAGCGGCGAACGCGCGTCTCGCAGAATCTCCCAACGCGACGGCGCGATGCCAGCGTAGATACCATCCGTCACTGCTGGTCGAGTCTGCGCGCAGGCGCTGCCCCACCAGCCGGCGAACCGAGGAGGTATCACTCCTCCTCTGAGCGATCTCCACCATATGAGTTAGCGGCTCCGCGACGATGCTCAAGTCGCCGGGAGCGGAAGCATCTGCACCATTCGCCGAATCGATCGCCCATCCCCGTTGAAACGCCTCGGCCGCCAGCTCGATGGGATTGTCCAGGCCGATGGACCTTCCGCCGTGATAGTACACGTCGCCAAGCTCGTACCAGGGCTCGGCGCGATCCGGATTGGCCGCAGAGGCTACCTGCCATCCGTGAATCCATTGCGGGCCGGTTACGTCCACCACGTCCCAGGCGTCGAGCAAGGCCCGGTCACCGGGACCAAGCCGGTTCCGGCCCGCCTGCGCCAGTCGCTTGCCTCGCTCGCCATCCTCGCCCCAAGGGCCGCCGACCCACACCGACGCATGCACCAGCTCCAGTGCCGCCAGGGCAAAGGTCGAGTCGAGTACAGTCGCCTCCCGGAAGTGGCCCACCGCCTCGCGGAAGTTCCCCTTGCGGAAAGCCCCACGGCCGGCGATGAACGCTCGCATGGCCGGCAGCGATGAGGTGGTCGTGGAGAGCCGGGAGACATCCACTCCCGAGTGGAGTGTGAGCAAACGCGCGGCGAGGCGATCGACCAGCACCGGAAGGCTGTCCACCGGCCCCGCCTCGCTTGCCCGCGCTGTGCTCCGCCCGCTGGAAGTGAGAAGTGCGGCGGTGATCGTCAGGTGTTCGGGTGTGCCCACCACGCTACCATCGATTAGTCGCCCAGCACCGAGGCCGCGCGCGATTCCGGGCCCGACATCCGGAGAGTCAGCCGATTTCGCCAGCTGACGCCACGTGCGCAGGACCGACGTCGGTTCTGCTATGCGCAGGCCTCCTTCGCTACCGAGTTTCGCCGAAAGGAGGTCCACGAGGCCATCGTGCAGCCAGGCGAGCTCCGGGCTCGCCCCCGAGGTACGAAATGGGAGGACCGCCACCATTTCCGGGTTCGATGGAGCCGCACTCGCAGACCGGCGGAGCGCGTATACCATGGGCAGGGCCAGGACTGCTATGACCGCGGCGCCGAGCACCAGCAGCCGCGGCCGCGTGCGGGTGCTCTGAGGTGCAACTGCTCCCGCACTTGACGCCCCCTCGAGGGCAGCAACCAACTCGCCCGCCGAGGCGAACCGGTCTGCGGGCACCTTCGCCAGTGCCGTGATGATCGCGTGTTCCACAGAGGGTGGTACTGTCGAGCGCACCGTGCGAAGGCTGGGCACTGGATCCAATGCGTGCCGGGCCAGGATTGCCTGGGACGTTCGGCCGGTAAATGGCGGTTGTCCTGCCAGCATCTCGTAGAGAACACAGCCCACCGCATAGATGTCACTGCGCCCATCGACCTGGCCATCGCCCGCGGCCTGCTCCGGGCTCATGTAGGCCGGGGTGCCGAGCGCGAAACCCGTTTCGGTCAGCTTCTCGCCACCGGCGGCCTCTGCCGCCCGGGCAATACCGAAGTCGGCCACTAAAACACTACCCTCCGGCGAGAGCAGGATGTTCTCGGGTTTGATGTCGCGGTGGACAATACCGTGGGCGTGGGCGTGCCCGAGCGCCGCCGCTATCTCCCGGGTAATTCGCAAGGCATCTGCCAAGCCGAGCTGCCGCTCTCGGGTCATTCGGCCTCGGAGCGACTCGCCCTCCACGTACGGCATGGCGTAGTAGGGCAGCCCCTCGGCGGTGCCCGAGTCGAACAGCGGCAGAATGTGGGAATGCTGCAGATGGGCGGCGATCTGAATTTCCCGAAGAAAGCGCTCAGAACCCAGCGCCTGAGCCAGTTCGGGGTGCAGGACCTTCAATGCGACTGGACGGTTGTGCCGGAGGTCCTGGGCCAGGTACACCGTGGCCATGCCTCCGCGACCCAGCTCGCGCTGGAGTACGTACCGGTCGAACAGTGCGGCCGACAGTCGCGGGGGAATGTCGCTCGACGTGATTCCGGTCTCGTTACCGGAGATCGCCGAGGAGGGAGAATCCATTTTGAGGACCTTGGACCCGGGACTGACCGGGAGTGTCATGCAGCGGAGGGACAGCTACACAAACATACTGCTGTGTCGCATATGTGTCAGTCTTTCGGCCGGATCCATTCCTGGAAGGCCGGATCGGCGCGCAGGGGCGCGAGATCCGGATCGCGATGGGCGATGAACCATCCGCTAAACCCCTTCTGTGCTGCCTGCCGCAGCAGCCCAATGGCACGACTGCGCTCGCCCAGGAGCCCCGCAATGCGTGCGCGCCCGTATAGCGTCCAGGCTTCGCTCTCGGCACCCCTTCTCCTTTGGCGCCTGCCTGCCACGAGCCGCCGTTCAATCCGCTCGGCCTCGGCGCGATCGCCCCGGCGCGCCGCGAGATTGCCCAGTGTGAACCAGACGTCGAAATCGCCCGAATCGACCGAATCGGCAGCTGCGACCGAGCGGTAGAGGGCGAGCGCCTCGTCCCAGCGCCCGGCGGAGTTGAGCACGCCGGCCAGTGCCCGGCGCGCGTGGGGCGTGGCCTGCTGATCGGGTGGCTGTGCCCTGAGCCAGGCGATCGCGCGATCAAACGCCTGCTGGGCCGCCGCTGGGTGCCCGTGCGCGGCGAGCTCCAGACCCGCGGTCTCCAACAGGTAGGCCACGGATAACCCCTGGTGCTCGTCACCGAGCTGGCTGACCATCAGGTCCATCACTTTCGCCACGTCTGCCACACGCCCAAGTCCAGCGAGGGAGCGTGCTTCCTCCTCCAGGTAGATGGCTCGCATGTCCTTGTTCGTGTTCACCTGGGTGCGTCGCATTCGGGCGACAAGCGCGAGCGCGCTGTCGTACTGGCCCAGTCGATGATACGCCCCCAGCAGCAGTGGCAAAGTGAGAGCCGGCTCCCGTGCACGACTCTGATCGCGGGACGCCAGAATGGGGAGAACTTCGCGCGGGTGATTCGAACTGAGTAGTAGCATCGCCTTCCAGTCCGCCATGTTCTCGTTGCCCGAATTGTTGTCGGCACCACCTCTGGCCCGGTCGAGCGCGGTTGGCAGATCACCGCGGCAGAGAAATGTTGCGATGCTGAGCTGGGTTCGGTCTTCCGCAGGCAGTCGTTCGAGACGCGGCTGGAGTTCGGCGGTGATGGAGTCCACTGCCGCGCAGTTGCTCCACATGAATCTGAATGCCAGTGCCGCGAGCGGCAGGGTGAAGCTGGAGTCGATCGCGACCGCACGGCGCATATGCGCGATCCCCTGCGCCTCACAGCTAGCGTCACCCTGACAATGGAGCAATACCTCGCCACCCGACTTGAACTCCTGCAGCGCCTCATAAGTCTCGGGTAGGCTGGTCTCGTCCGAAAATTCCAGATCGAGCAGGGAGCCGACCGCCGCCATCACCCGCGTGCGCAATCCATCCAGTGCGGCCTGCTGAGCGACGACCGGTGCTGCCACCGGACCCACGAGCCGGAGCACCCGCCCCGTTCGGGTATCGAGCACCTGGGCCTGGAACTGCACGCTGTCGCCGGTGGTACGATCGTAGGCCCCGAGGACGAGGGTGCCCGAGCCCGCGTCATTTGCCAGCGCACGGGCAGCTGTGTGAGTGAGTTTCCCAACGCTGCCCCCTTCGGCGTGCGAGCGGGCATCCACCACCTCACGCACCCCACCGGTGACCCGGAGGCCGCGGGCGACATAGTCCGTGGCGACGTTGCCTAGCGCGTCAAGCGTCGAATTGCCGGTGCGGTTCTGAAACGGGAACACGATCACCCGCGCTGGCTCGAGCTGCGCCGGCTTTCGCCCGAGCCTCGTGGCGAGTCCAGCTGCGACGGCTATCGTCATCCCGGCAACGCCGGCGAGCATCCAGCGCCGCCGCCGCACCGCCGCACGCCGCACCTTGACCGCTATAGTCGGACTCTCGTCCACCGAGCCCGCCGGTGCAGCCGCGACATCCGCGAGCGCATCGGAGAAGGCCCGCGCCGTTGGAAAGCGGTCCGCCGGCACCTTGGCCAGTGCCCGGGTGACCACTTGCCCGAGAGCACGGGGCACCGTCGCCCGCAGGGTTCGAAGCGATGGGACCGGATCGATGGCGTGCCGCGCCAATATCGCCTGCGGGGACGGGCCGGTGAACGGAGGCTGGCCCCCCAGCATTTCGTACAACACGCAACCAAGAGCGTAGATGTCGCTCCGCCCATCGAGCCGCGTGGCGCCAGCCGATTGCTCGGGGCTCATGTACACCGGTGTTCCAATCGTGAGCCCGGTTTCGGTCAGGCGGTCACCCCCGGCGACGTCGAGGGCGCGCGCGATGCCGAAGTCCGCCAGCACCGCTTCGCCGTCGGCCAGCAGGATATTCTCGGGTTTGATATCGCGATGGATGACTCCCTGCCGGTGGGCGTGGTCCAGTGCGTCGGCGACCTGGCGGGCGATGCCGATGGCCTCATCTATCGGCAGCTGCAGTTCCTCGCGGAGCCGTTCCCTGAGGGATCGGCCGGCGACATACGGCATGGCGTAGAACAGCACCGACCTTCCGGGGCCGAAGTCGAGCGTTCCCGAATCGTGAAGCGGAAGGATGTGCGGGTGGTTGAGCCGGGCCGCGATGCCGATCTCACGGAGGAAGCGGTCGGCGCCGAGGACGGCACCGAGCTCCGGGTGGAGGACCTTGATGGCGACCTGGCGGTGATGTCTGACGTCCTCGGCCAGGTAGACCGTAGCCATTCCGCCGCGGCCGATCTCGCCCTCCAGCGCGTAGCGGTCGGCCAAGGCGGCCCTCAGTGTGGTCTCGAAAGTCGGCACCAGGGGGGCAGGCGGCCCCGGCCGCTCCAGGAAGCCGGTCGCTCCGTGGTCGGCAGCGAGTAGCGACTCGACTTCGGACCGGAGTGCCGCATCCGCCCCACAGGCCTGCTCGAGGAACCTCGCCCGCTCACTCGGCCCTCGATCCCGAGTGGCCAGGAAGATGGCCTCTACTTCGCGCCAGCGTTGGGGCGTGAGCGCTGCGTCTGGCTCGCGCGGGTTCATGCCCTCACCCACGCTCAGGCGACACTCAGCTCGCGTCGGAGCCAGGCGCGCGCAGTGGTCCACTCACGCTTGACCGTTGCCGCTGAAACGTCCAGCACGGCCGCTGCCTCGTCGATGCCGAGTCCGCCGAAATAGCGCAGCTCTACCAGCTGACTCTTCCGCGAATCCAGTTCCGCCAGCCGCCCGAGTGCCTCGTCCAGCGCGAGCACGTCCACACCGGGTTCTGGTCCAGCAATGCCGGCCCCTTCGTCCAGAGTGATGGCGTGAGCCGAACCTCCACGCTTGGCCGCGTTTCGCGCACGCGCGTGATCGACGAGAATCGACCTCATCGTCTTGGCCGCCACCCCGAAGAAATGCGCGCGGCCCGTCCACTCTACCTCGGAGCCGCCTACAAGGCGGAGATAGGCCTCGTGCACCAATGCTGTTGTCTGCAGGGTATGCCCGGCCGGCTGCGCCCGCATGTAGCGTCTGGCCTGTCTGTGAAGGTCCTGATAGACCAGCGGCAGCAGCTGATCGAGTGCCGCCTGGTCTCCTGATGCCCAGGCCTGCAGCAGGCCGGTCACTGACTGCGTTGATCCGGGAGTCATCGCGCCGCCGTGCATACATGAGGGAACGCTCCGCTGCCTGGCGCAGCCGCCGAGTTACCGATCAACAGTCTAGGCAGGTCAGGATACGGATGAGCCTTCTCGCCGTCTTTGTGCGTGCTGATAGATGGAGAGGCTCGCTGTTGACGTTACCTCAGAGGCCCAAAATGCGCCACTTGATCCAGCGCTCGGCGGTGGCAGCCGCACTGCGACCTGTGAATGCCTTTCCCATTGCGCCGGACCGGCCACTTCGACGGCTGCAACCCTTAGAGGAGAGAGGCTCCACTATGCGCCGCCATGCCAAGTACCTGATCTTGATCATAGGAATACCCGCCTGCGACTCTCCCACTGAAATCGGTCGAGCCTTCGCAGTACCTGGCGATCTAGCCTCGGAATTCGGAGTACACACAGCGGGCAACGGGGTGAAGATTCAGTCACCGGGCTCTCACTCTCTAAGTGGCCAAAAAATCTTTCCGTCGGCTTGCAAAGAGAAACTGACACACCCTATGAAGAAGGGGATGTTAGTGCCGACCTGGGTATAATCACATTGTGACTAAAGCGCGTGCACTCCTAGCGACCATGGCCGCCGTTTTTACGGGGTTCTCTGCCGCATACGGGCAGACAACCACCGCCCCCGAGTTCGTACACGGTGTGGATTACTCGTTTGATAGGATGGTGGCCACTCGGCAAACTGCAGATGAAGGGCAAATACGACTGGTCTCGTATATCTACCGGCCGCTGAGGAACGATCGTCGGGAGGTGGTATTGTTTAGCCATGGCTCCACCGGCGGAGGGGTCATCTCGCCGAAGGAGGCAGTGTACGACCTTCCACGTTCGATCATCCGATTTTTCACTTCCCGCGGCTACACTGTGGTGGCACCGATGCGGCGTGGAGCGGGTGAGTCTTCCGGGACCTCTCGAGAGGAATGCGCCTATTACGCCAAACAGTGCACACTCGCGGAAAACAGAGCGACCGTAGAGGCGGGTCTGAAGGAAGCGGTGCTGGATACCAAAGCTGTCCTCCGCCAAGTCGTCAGGGGCAAGCTGGTACCCCGCAAGTCGAAGGTTCTATTTTCCGGCATCTCCCGCGGTGGGTTCCTGGCACTCGTGATGGCGGGAGAGGATCCCGAACTCACCCAGGGAGTAGTGAGCTTCGTAGGCGGGCTGATCTCGATCAGTGACAGGTGGCCAGTCGAAGAGAATGTATCACGGCTCAAAATGCATCAATATCGGCTGGCTGCGGCGGGAGCGAGCGCCACCGCACCGAGTTTCTGGGTGTACGCCGCTCGAGATACGTTCTATCCAGATTCGACCACCCGGAAGTTCTTTCGCGCATACACTGACGCTGGTGGTAAGGCAGAGTACTTCTTCGTTGCAACTCACTCGCTCGAGAACGGGCACCTGGTGGCCACTAGTCTCCCTCTCTGGCAAGACGCCGTTGATGCCTTTCTTGGGGCGCTGAATGACCGCACCAAGTCCGCTCAGTAGCCCTGTATGACCTAACCCAACTTGCCGGCAGAATCAGATGATCCCTCAGTCGAACCCAAACACCGGCGGGAAGCCCACAACGACAATCGCGGCCCAGATGGAGTACGCCGGGAGGTAGGCCGTCTGCCAGCGCTCCAGACTGGCAAAGGAACCTCGGCCGCGCACGAAGCGAACGTAGAGCACGGTTGACCAACCCAGATTCCCCAGCAGGATCACGTTCTCGCCCAGCGCGGCCACACGGTTGGGCGTGAAGCCGAATTCCGAGATGCGCGCGCCAATGGCCGCCAGGGCGAAGGCATCGGCAACGAGCGCGCTGACGAGGAGCACCACGAGTAGCCGGTCGAAGACGTCGGGCCGAGCCTCCGGATCGCGGGCGGAGATAGAGTAGAGCAGCAGGCCCAGCACGAGCACCAGCACGAGGTCGAAGACGATCAGCGCTTCACGCTCGATGTCGATCCCGCGGCCAGTCCCAATCATCGTTCCCAGAAACGCGATCAGGGCCATTGCGAAAAGAGGCGTGAAGATCCGCGTCAACACGGGAGCCATATTCTCGATGACGCTCTGCTTGGCCTCGACTAGCCACGAGGCAACGATCACCGCCCCGAGGATCGCGCATGGCAACCAATCCTCGAATACTGGCTCGAAATCGATCCCGATCGCCCCGAACATCCCCGCCGTGAGTCCGAGGACAACTCCACCACCCAGCGCGATCAAGGCGTAGTAGATGAGCAGCTCCCCGGAGAAGCGGACGAAGTCCATGCGCCCGCCGGTCTCCCGCCAGCGACTCCCTGCGTAGGCGATCCCCACAGGCAACCACAGCGCGATCGGCAGATGCAACGCAGTGAGCGCCTCGGTGTCGCTGCCAGGGGGAAACTGATAGATATTGGCGAAAACGAGCGCGGCAGCAAACGGCAGCGCGAGCCACACCCAGGTGCGCTGGTTCAGCCGACGCTTCCAGACGAAGTAACCGGTCAGCAACGGGAAGACGAAGAAACTGAAGTTCCGCGCATAGAACATCTCGTCGCCCGGGCGTCCCCACTCCCGGCCGAACAACTCCGGTACCTTGATCGCCAGCCCGGCGGCAACGGCCAGCACGAAGACGACAATTGTCTCGGTTTGCGTCTTGTCAGCCGAATGGGTCGCACTGGTGGAGGACATAACCAGCTGCTTCCACAGCCGCTCCGAGTGCTCGCGCGCGAACTCGCTCGAGATCGCGTCCAGCGCTCCCATCCGCTTGACCGCCACCAGGAAGGCCTCGTCCTCCGTCAGGCCGGCGCCGCGCAGGGCAGCGACCTCGCCGCGCAGGTGATCCTCCAGCTCCTCCACATCTACAGGTCGGATCGCCTGCCGACGGCGAAGATAGGTTCGCCACTGCTCGATCTGTCCCTCGAGCGAATCGTTCGAGTCGAGTTCCCTCGCAGGCTCAACCATGGGAGGGCAGTGGCGAAAGCGCTAAGCGCGCGTGAAGCGATATCGCGGGCCAGATGTGGCGCAGCGCCGAGTCTACCATCTGCCACTGTTGACGCTGCTCTGCGAGTTGTGCCTGCCCGCGTGCCGTGAGGTGATAGTACCTTCGCTTCCGGCCGGTCTCGGAGGTGCCCCACTTTCCCTTGAGATAGCCCTGCCGCTCGAGACGGTGGAGCACTGGATAGAGCATGCCGTCGGTCCATTGCAGCTCCCCGCCTGAGAGGTCGCTCACCCGCTTGAGGATTGCGTAGCCGTAGGAGTCACCCTCGGCCAGGATGGAGAGGACTAACGGAGTGGCAGTGGCTGCGACCAGGTCTTTGTTGATGTCCATTGTCTCATACGAGAGAAGGCCAGTACCTAGAACTACAATACATCATACTTCTATGTATATCAACCGCCGGAGCCTGACTCGGTTCCCGATCTCGGGCGAGACCTTTACCCCAAGCGGGCCTCCGCGTATGAAAGGAGCGCATCAGGCGTGGGCCGTCGATCTATCTCCGGCTCAAAGCCGGCGCTATCGTTGTCGAGCAATCCTTCTTCTTTGCAGAGATCAATGGCAGACATGCGCGAGCAGCTTCAGAGCGGTTTGGCGGATCGCTACCAGATCGAGCGCGAGCTCGGCCGTGGTGGCATGGCAACCGTCTACCTTGCGCGGGACCTCAGAAACGACGGTCTCGTCGCGATCAAGGTGCTTCACCCCGAGTTTGGTCTGACCGTTGGTGCCGACCGATTCAAACGCGAAATCCGAGTGGCAGCGCGCCTGCAGCACCCGAACATTCTCGGTATTCTCGATTCGGGGGAGACTGCGGGCACCCCGGAAGCCGGCGGTGGCCGACTGTGGTTTACGATGCCGGTGGTTGAAGGTGAGAACGTGTACGAGCGGCTACAGCGCGAACACCAACTCTTGCCAGCGGAGGCGCTTCGGATAACGACCGCGGCGGCGAGTGCGCTGGCCTACGCCCACGAGCAGGGAGTGGTGCACCGCGATATCAAACCTGACAACATCATGCTCTTCGGCGACCAGGTGCTAGTCGCTGATTTCGGCGTGGCACGCGCGGTGAGCGAAGCACAGGAGAAGCTCACGGCGACCGGGATGGTCGTGGGCACGCCAACTTATATGAGTCCCGAGCAGGCGAGCGCCGACAAGGGGATCGATGGCCGCACCGATATCTTCGCGCTCGGCTGCGTACTGTACGAGATGTTGGCCGGTGAGCCGCCGTTTAAGGGCCCCACCCCACAGGCTACGTTAATGCGGCGGTTCTTGGGCCCGCCCCGTCCTCTCCGGCCGATGGTCCAGATTGCTGAGCACGTTGAAGCCGCGATTGTCCGAGCCCTCGCGAAGGATCCCGACGAGAGGTACGCCACTGCCGCGGATTTCTCCGACGCTCTAGCCGGACTTGAGACGAGGACCAACACCCGCCAGGCTCAGCCAGGGTCAAACGCCCCGGCAAAGAAGGGGTGTCTGGCGGTCGTCCTCCTCGGCACGGTTGCAGGCATACCGCGCATCTGTTTCGGAAGCTGACCTCAAAACCCGCAGGCAGTCGCCGAACAGGCGAGCATGCTCCCTGGTCAGTGGCAGGATCGCCCCCTAACATTGTCAATAATGCCAACTACCTCCGGCGTGGTGCGAGACCAATATTAGGTCCGCAGTCACCACCAACCACATCAACACGGAGGCACACGCATGAGGCGGTACATCATCGAGCGCGAGATTCCGGGTGTCGGCGGGCTTGACCACGAGCAACGCCGGGATGTCGCGGCCCAGTCGAACAAGGCGCTGGCGGCGCTCGCAGGAAAGGCGCAATGGGAGCGGTCGTACGTGGTAGACGACAAGACGTTCTGCATCTACCTCGCCGATGACGAGACAGCGGTGCGCTCGCACGCGCAGCTCAGCGGGTTCCCGGCCAGCAAGATCACGGAAGTGCGCAGCGTCATCGAGCCGATGACCGCAGTCGTGTGACCGCTCGGTGCCGCTGGGCCCGTGGTCCAGCGGCACGGCGAGCCACGTGCAAGGAGGGAATCGAGAATGAAAGATGTCGGCGCACGGCCTGCCCGCCGCGCGCGGTCGCTCGGCCGCCGGAGGCCTCCCAGGCAGGCGCAGGCGCAGCGCAGAATCCTCGATGTCACCGTCGTCCTGATCCCGGAGGGCTACGCATCGGAGGCCATCGCTCCGGCCGAGATACTCCACTCGGCCGGGGCGCTTTGGCAGTCACTCCGGGGCGACGCGCCGCAGCCGCGGTTTCGTGTGCGGATTGCGTCCATCGATGGTGGGCCAGTCAGGAGCCTTTGCGGACTCCGGCTCGTGCCCGAGCTGGCTATTCAGGATATCCAGCACACCGACATCATCGTGCTCTCCGCGTCGGGCCTGGATGTGCAAGAGCAGATCGCGCGGAGCACTATGCTGCTTCCCTGGCTCCGAGAGTGGCACGCCCGCGGCGCCTACGTCGCCGCCGTGTGCACCGGCGCGGCCTTTCTCGCTGAGAGCGGTCTTCTCGACGGTCGCAGGGCCACGACCCATTGGGCACTCGCGGACACACTCCGCCGGCAGTACCCGAAGGTGCTGTGGCAACCGGAACAGATCGTCACGGAGGACAACCGACTGTTCTGCAGCGGCGGCGTATACTCCTGCATCGACCTGAGCCTCTACCTGGTGGAGAAGTTCTGCGGCCGGGAGGTCGCGCTTCAATGTGCCAAGTCGATGCTGCTCGGCATGCCGCGGCACTCCCAGACCGGCTATGCGGTGCTGCCGCTATCGCCGCCGCATTCGGACGCGAAGATTCACGAGGCCGAGACGTATCTGCAGAAACGCTTCAACCATGCCGTGTCCATCGAGCAGCTCGCGCGCGCGGTGTGCATGAGCCCGCGTAACCTCATCCGCCGCTTCAAGGCGGCTACGGGCAGGGTGCCGGGGGACTACCTCCAGACCCTGCGCATCGGAGCGGCGCGGGAGCTGCTCGAGCTGGAGAACGGCGTCTCCGTCCAGAAGGTCTGCGCTGAGGTCGGATATGAAGACCTGGCGTTCTTCCGGACCTTGTTCAAGCGGCACACCGGCCTGTCGCCAGCGCAGTATCGCATTCGCTTCGGCAGCATGAGCGTTCAGCGGGAGCACGGTAAGACGTCCTAAGTCTCGTTTCGCCTGCGACGCAGTCCTAAAACGAGAAAGCGTCACATCAGTTAGCCGATGTGACGCTCTCAGTTGCGATGTTGACCTGCCGCTCGCTCAGATACCGAAATTCCCACAATCCTTTTAGGCGAACTGGACTGAAATCCCAGACCTAGGGATTAGAAGTCACAACTCTGCTGTTTAGTGGATCGCCGCACGTCCGGCCTCCTCTTACGACCCGTGATCTAGCATCCAGGCAGGCTACCCAGCACCGCCAGAGTGCCGCTTGAGAAGGCGGTGGAGCTCGATGCGCGCAGGTCGTTGGTTGCCCACCGGAAGTGACCTCGATAGGGGAAGTTTCCGTTTTCGATGTCGTCCTTCAAGTCCAATCGCCCGGTGACACCCTCGAAAACGCCTTCGCCACTGCCGGCTACTATAGGATGTTGACAGCGTCCAACGATTTCTCCAGTGAGATTGGCGCAATCCGTGTACCTGCCCGTGAATAGATAAGTCGTCCTGAATGTGCCAGACGTTCCGTTGTACACACCAACAAAGGTCTCGGTCCCCGTCTCTCTGTATGCCCCGCCCGCCGAGCAGATGCCGGTCTCCACGAAGACGTAGTGACAACCTTCCAATTCTCCCGTCATGATGAGGTCATAGGTGGACCCCTCACCCTGGGGGTCATTACATTCGCCGGGTCCCGCATAAAAGCCGGTCCCAGATATCTGCGTCGCTCCCACAGATTCTTGCTCGAGCTGCGCGTTCGGGCCAGCCACATTCTGGCTGTCCGGGCCGCATCCGGCACTAAAGGTGAGCGTAGCCAACGTGCAAAGTGTGAGAAGTCTGACTGGGGACATAGATGAGGGCAGCATGAACATCTCCGGTTGGAAGGGTGAAGGGCTGAAGCGCCGCGAGCGACACCGCATCGGCATCAGCACACGGGCATGCCGACACCTAGCCTGGCCATTGGTTTGCGGTGCTATGGACGCGGGAGTAAGATCTGCGGAACTATCTTGATCGAGTGCAGTGATCTTGGACTGATCCCTGAGTGATCCGTCCGGTCACCGCGACCTGAGGTGACTCTTTTTCAGATGATCGAGCTCCGCGCGCTCGGAACGCTCGTCCTGCGGGACCACAACGGCGAGGACCTCCATAAGGTTCTCGCGCAGCCGAAGCGCGTCGCCCTCCTTGCCTACCTCGCCATTGCGCGGCCCCGCGGCTTTCACCGCCGCGATACTCTTCTTGCCCTCCTCTGGCCTGAGCAGGACGAGCCGCACGCCCGCGGGTCGCTCAACCAGGCGCTCCGTCACCTGAGAACAGCGCTGGGTAAGGAGGCGGTGCCGAGCCGGGGTGATGGGGAGGTCGGCATTGACGCCCGAGCGCTCTCCTGCGACGTGGTGGAGTTCCAGGCGGCGATCGAGGCGGATGACCCCGTCCGCGCGCTGGGGCTATATGAAGGCGATCTGCTCGAGGGCTTTCATGTCTCGGGGGGCGGGGAGTTCGAGCGTTGGCTGGAGGAGGAGAGAGTCTGGTTGCGCCGCCAGGCAGCACGAGCGGCGGCGGCCCTCGCCCATCGCGAGGAAGCTCGCGGCGAAGCAGTGGCGGCGGGCCACTGGGCCAGGCGTGTCTTCGCGCTCGCTCCAGACGACGAGGGCGAGGTCAGAAACCTGATCGAGCTGCTGGGCCGCCTGGGTGACAGGGTGGGCGCCGTCCAGGCCTACGAAGAGTTTGCTCGCCGCTTACGCGTGGAATACGAGGTCGAGCCTGCCCCCGAAACGCTGGCGACAATCAAGGCGGTGAGAACGAGGCAGGTGACCACGACGCCTTCTCCGGCCTCCGCGATCGATCACCCACTCCGCGATGTCGGACCGAATGCGGCGGAGCCGACAGTTAGGGCACCACCGCCCGGCGGTGCGGCTCCTCCGCCGGAACCAGCACCTGTATTGCCCGAAACTGGAACACCACCGCTAACTAAAAACCCGCGGCGCCGGTGGGTCATTCCCGCCATCATTGGACTTCTGGTTCTTGGCGCAATCGCGGCAATCCGTCACACTGATCGTCGATCCCTCGACGAGAATTTGATCGCGATCGCGCCCTTCGATGTGTTCCATCCGGACCTCGGTCTATGGCGCGAGGGGCTGGTGGATATCCTCTCGCGCGACCTCGACGGTGCGGGAACGCTGCTCGCAGTGTCGCCGAGGGTCGCCATCCGCCGCTGGAACGGCCGCGCTGAGCCAGCCGAGGCGAAGACTCTGGGCCGCCGGACGGGCGCCGGGCTTGTGGTGTTCGGGCAGTTGGTGGAAAGTGGGCCTGATTCGCTGCGACTCACGGCAACCCTCCTCGATGTGGAAGGCAATCAACCACTGGCCGAGGTCGATCTTCGGGACGCCGCCGCGCACATGGACCGATTGGCTGACTCGACCGCGGTGGCCCTGCTGCGTGCTCTCGGACGGCATCGCCCCATCGGCGCGATCAGACAGGCAGCGTTCGGTGGGACCTCCTTCCCGGCGCTCAAGGAGTTCCTGCGCGGCGAGCAGTTCTACCGGCGGAGTGCCTGGGACTCTGCACTGGCCCATTATGAAGCTGCGACCACCCTGGACAGTACATTTGCGCTCGCGTTTCGCCGGATGCGGCTCAGTCTGACTTGGAGTCCACCGACAGCACATTCCTTCCAGTCACCCGAGGCGTATGCCTTCCGTGCCGCGGCATTCAATCGAGGACTTCCTATCCGCGACAGCCTCCTGATCATGATGGATTCGCTGCTATGGGGCGGACTGGGATGGGATGACACCGCGTATTTCTCCCATCGCCGACGCGCCTTCGTCGCGCTGGATCAGCTTGCTCGGCTCAATCCCAACGATCCCGAGGTCTGGAACGAGATCGGGGAAGTCAGACATCACTGGGGGACCGCTGCGGAATTCACCGATGAGGAGATCCTTGCGGCCCTGGAGCGCGCGGTCCAACTCGATCCGGAGTACGGTCCGGCGTACGAACACACAGTGGTTTTCGCCATCAGGCTTGGGAGGATTGATCTCGCAAGGCAGTATGCTGAGGCCTATCTCGACTTCGTACCGACCGATGTTTCTTCTCAGCAGAATCGGCTGGACGCCCTACTGCTTGATTCCACGCGGGCTGCTTCGACCCAAACAGCCAGACTTATCGATACTTCTGCTGCCGGTTCCTTGGCCCAGGCCGTGTTCGACCTGGGCGCTTGGGCGGACTCGAGCGAGACGGTGCTCCGGCTCGCACGCAGCTTGGCATCGGGTACCCACAGCCTTGCCGGTGCGCCCTTGTGGTTGACCGACACGCGGCGGAAGGAACTCTTGGCGGTCTTCCTTGCCTTCCGCGGTCATCTTCAGGAGGCGCGAGCTGTTCTACCGGAGTCGCCGATCAAAGGCACGGGGTACCAGAATAATCCGGTCTTGGATCTTGCTCTCCTCGGCGCAGTGCCGCCGGATTCGGCCAGAATCGTAGTTCGAGCGCTGGTCGCAGGAGACTCCCTCTGGCCACCCTCGGGACTCCGCTACGCGCTACCGTGGTGGTATGCAGATCGTGATACCGCGGCGCTCAAGCAGTTCGAGGTGAAAGTAGGAGGAGGTGCACGGAGGTACCCGAACCACGTCGCAAAGGCGTACCTGGGCAACCTGGCCGAGGTGGCCCGCGCATATCTCGTCCTCGCCAGAGGCGACTCCACCGAAGGGATGCGCATGCTCGCCGCGCTTCCGGATTCGCTGTGTGCGCTCAGCGACTGCTTCTTCGAGAAATTCACGCTGGCTGAACTGGCGGCGGCTCTGGGTCAGGACCGCGAAGCGGCGGCGATTTACGACCATTGG